>NZ_CP116034.1:0-1363545 GCF_027945075.1 Chryseobacterium sp. CY350 | reverse complement strand
TTTCAAAAAACAGCTTATCTGTTTATATTTAATTATAGAAAAAAGCAGATTCAAGTTGTCGTAAAAACAAGACATTCAGGTGTTTCATAATTAAATTGTAAAAATTTAATATAGAAAACCTGTTGAAGTACATAAAATTTTTATAACTTTAAACCACCACACAATCACAAAATATGTCAAGTACCTCAGAAACATCAAGAGGCTCTGCTTTTCGCCCTTCTCAGAATGCGGCAGGAATTTCAGACAGCCAACACAACGGGATTAACCGCTTGGTAAAATTATCTTTGGTTATTGAAGGTAAAGTTATCCGATATTATAAACATTTCAAACTTAAACAAAGTGCACAGCGCCATCACGAGTTTACATTAACTCTGGCGCATGATACCTTTGGTGACCGCCAGACGCATACTTTAGAAGAAGCCAATAAGTTTTTGGGAAAACGTCTTACTGCCGTTATTGCATATAAAGACATTGATAAAAGTCCGGAACGAACTTTTGTTGGTGTGATTACTGGTGTAGGTTTCAGTCAGGAAAAAATGAGTCTCGGTAATATTATTCTTTCAGGATACAGCCCGACTATACTGCTGGATGGTGCTCCTCATATTCAAAGTTTTGGCGGAAATCAGGCTGTTAATATGGGAATTATTGCAGAAGAGGTAATTAAACAAGGATTAGACAACAGCCGTTTTGACGTAAGAATTGATACTAATGATTATTCGCAGATTATCTACAGCAGCCAGTATGATGAGACGCATTATAATTATTTAGCTAGAATGGCAGAAGCCTATGGCGAACAGTTTTATTATGATGGTGAAGTTTTGCATTTTGGAAAGTTGCCTCCACAGAATAAACCCATTAAACTTACCTACGGTAGCAGTGCTAGTGATATTAAAGTTGAATTGAAAGCCGTACATACAAAACCGCAATTCTACGGTTATAACAGCAGCAAAAACGAAAAGCTTACTTCAGGAAATACTCCGATTCAGCATGTTGGCGATCTCGCAAAAACAGCTTATCAACATAATGAAACTATTTATAAAACACCATCTTTAAGAGTAGCTCCTATTAAGGCAACCACTCATCTTGATGTAGAATATAGTCAGAAAAGCACTTCCGGAAGCGAGGCTGTCAACGTTTTTAATATTTCGGGTTCTACGACGGTTCCCTTCTTACATCCTGGATGTGCAGTTGATATTGAAATGCGCAAACCAGATAGCAATGAGACTTCGTATTTCACCCGAATTATGGTAACGGAGACTACTCATGAGATTGACACTATCGGGCATTATTCGGGAACATTTCACGGAATTGCATCAGATACCGGGTTTTTACCCAAACCAGAATTCTCGGTTCCTAAAGCAGAACCGCAGATCGCTACAGTAATTTCAAATAGTGATCCTGAAGGGCAGGGAAGGGTTCAGGTAAGATTCGACTGGCAGACAAACGACACCACACATTTTATTAGAATGATGAGTCCGGATGCAGGAGGAACAGATCAGATTACACAAAATAGAGGTTATGTCGCGATTCCTGAAGTTGGTGATCAGGTAATGGTAAATTTTGTTCATAATCATCCGGATCGGCCTTTCGTGATGGGCGGAATGTTCCATGGAGGAATTGGTCTTGGTGGCGGAATGAATAACCGTGTAAAATCGATACAAACCAGAAGTGGCCACAGAGTTGTTTTTACAGAAGATGAAAGTATTATTATTACCGATAAGTCAGGAAACGAAATTCATCTTGATACAAGAGGAAGCAATATTAATATTACTGCACCTGAAACAATCAACATTACTGCGAAAAATATGAATATTAATATCGCTGAAAATATCAATACAACAGCAGGAATGAATATTTCTGAAACAGCGGGAATTAATAAAAACACAGGTGTGGGAATGCTTAATATGCTTTCTGTGGGAACCGACTTTATTACCAATGTTACCGGAAAAATGACGGAATTCATTCAGGGTAATAAAGAATCTCATACAGAAAAAGACAGGCTGCGTGTGGCAAACGGAAAAATTTCTAACCAGAGTCAGGGCGTTTTTGAACAACATTCTCAAGCGGAGATAAAAAATAATTCTGCAGAAATTTCAAAAAACCACTAAGTATTATGAGCAAAGAATCTTTCATAGGCGGCGATTATATAGAAATCACCGGAGGTTCAGCCAAAAATTTTGCAGGTGCGAATATTGAAAATTCGTCTCTGGAAAATCAATTTGTTCAAAAAGGTTTGCAAAATGGAGTGTCATATGGTAAAAATGACGATCCTCCGGTAATAGAGCCGATTTTAAAGAAAATTATAAGATTAGAGATCACTGATACTATTACGGGTTATAGTATACAGGGTGTTAAAGGTTTAGATTACAGTTTTTCTGATCCGGCTGTGGTGGTCCCAACTTACAAAGTGAATATTTATTATATTGAAAAGAACACAAAAGATGAAGAGGTAAAGAAGGAAAATAAAGGAGAATTTGATGTCACGAGAGATGCTTGGTACAGTGTCGGGAAAAATACAGCCGGTAAATATGAACTTCTCAACAGAGCCTTCATTCCGGATAATTATTCTAGAAATCTGTACGGTTTGCAATGGCTTCCAAGCTACCCGAACGTATCTGCAAGGTACATAAGATCTGATATGGATGCCTTTATTTTTACAAGATTCGGAAGCAGAAGAATTCCAGCGAAGCCTTTAAGAACCCAAAAGCGATTAGACGGTACAAGTATCGATTCGCCCCGAGCTAATGAAAATTTTGCTACAGATGTGATGATTCATATTGGTGGCACATACGAGATGAAAGGATACGATCATCTTGGAGGGTCTTACGGTTGTTTCGCTTACATTCCGAAAGATGACATTTATGCTACACCAGAGTTGGCCGAGAAAGCCTCTGACGATGATAATTATGATGACATTACCTCCAATAGCACATGGAAAGAGATTACCAATAAAATCAAAAAACTGGCGTTCGGAGATGGTAAAGAGATGCAGGTTCTTTTACTCGCAAGAGATGAAAGTAATGTGTACTTCCCTCCAAAAATTTTAAATGAATAAAATATGCAAAGTCGCTCCAATTATATAGTAGTAATTCTTGGTCTTTTGATGGGGATCATATTCTACTTTTTTAATTTGATGATTTCCAATTCTGAAGTTTCATCAATAGATCCAAATACGCAGGAACTATTCAGAAATATTGATTACCTTATTTTAGTTACCTACGCTATAATTGGTGCCATCGTTTTTCTGGCATTACTTTTTCTCAAAAGACTTATTTTTAAAAGATAAACGATCGCACAGACTTTTATATTCTGTTGCGATCATTTTTACTAAATTATTTTGGCTGTAATTCTACAGTATATGCTTTTGGTGAGTATTTCGTTAGAGAACCTGTAGCAGCATCGATCCCGATTCCTATCGCACCTCCAAGAAGAATGTTGAGAAGTGATACCGGGTTGAACGTCTTGGTAAGTTTCATTTCTTTACTTTCAAAACCTTCCTTTTCAAATACCACAACCTGTTTTGCCAACGATCTTTTGATTTCAGCTGTACAAGGTGTAGTGCATTTTTCTATTCCCTTGTGCAGAACTTTTGCACCTTCAGGTTGCGAGGTGAATGATATTTTGTCTTTCGTTCCGGTAAAAATACTGGCACAAGAAGTTGCAGAAAATACCATACATGATAATAGTAAAAAAGTCAATTTTCTTTTCATAAAATTTAAATTTATTTCAGTTGCGAACATACGAAATTATCACGGTTTAATGAAGAAATTATTATGACTCAAAATAACGTTTGACATCATTAACTATACTAATGGGGATGAACATTTAAAAACATATATTTATATTTCACTGCAAATTTTCATCATTAAATTATGATGCACAAATATTGAAAACATTATATTTGTATTCGATTTCAGAATATCTACAGAGAGATCTTCGATTCCACCAAATTTATTAATTATGAAAGCTAAACTCGAAACGACCGTCGAGGGTCTCATCATCATTTACCCGTCATCAGTGCAATCTATGCGACGTGCAAATTCCGCAGAAGGCGCAAAAACTTTAGGTGCCCCAATAATTCTCGATTCTCAACAAATTTGTTTTTTGGCATTTAATAATGAAGGATATGTAACTTTTTTTATGAATAATGGGTTCGAAATTTCACTCAAAATCGAATACCAAGAAGCAAAAAATGCCTACAATTATGCTAAAATGAAAGTTATGCATATTATAGAATAGCGATTTCCTATTTAAAGTGATTCTATATTAATTTTATTTAATAATAAATGATTATTTTTTCTAAATATATTTTTAAGTATTTTCAACTGCTATGAAGCCTCTTATTTTGAGTGAGTTATGCTCCATTTTTTTGATAATTTATGATGCTATTTCATAATTTTTCATAATTTTTACTAAGATTTTTCTCTCAAATTTTCAGATTAATTCCTTTTTGGTATAGTAATTGTCTACCAAATGGCACGTACGATAAATTACTGCAGCAGGCTTTTGTACTACACTGCAGTTCTAAAAAGGAACAGAGAGGTAAATCCTTATATAATGATTTACTATTAAAAAAATCGAATAATTAATCTTAAAAAATTTAATATGAAATTAAGTTTAGCAATTTTCTCATTAGCATTGTCATTGCCAGCTACGGCATTTGCTCAAGACAGTTTACAAGTGGTAACAAGCGGAGAGTATCCGAATACTTTCAGCTCAGGCTCTGCAAATGTAAGTAAGTTCACACAATCTTCTAAGAGATTTAATGACTGGTCAGTATCATTTGGTGCTGGAGTTCCGTTGTTGCAATCTGCAGATTTAACTTCCATTAAAAACGGAAACGGTAAAAATCTTATCGGTTACTCAGCTTACGTAAGTGTTGATAAAGCGATTACTCATGCTTTCGGTCTGAACCTTCAGTACGATCGTGGAGAAACCAGACAAGGATGGTTTAATACAAAAGATGCTGCTCCGGTAAATGCATCGATCAACGGACAGCAAGGTGCGAGAACTCAATATGACGCAATCTCAATCTTGGGAGATATTAATTTCTCTAACTTGATGAGACGTGTTGATAATAAATCTCCTTACAGATGGGCTTTACACGGTTATGCAGGTATTGGTACTATCGCTTACAGAGCATTTCTTAAAGATGAATCGGGACAGCGATTGATGACTGAGATCAAACCTTTTAAAACTTTAGATTTCTTCGGACAAGCCGGAGCGGGATTAAAATATAAAATTAACAACAGACTAGATCTTGAAGGTAGAGTAATGTATGTGGTAACTACAGACGATCAATTTGATGGTGGTGGTGCTCCTTACAGTGCGATCAACATGAGAGAAGATCAGGTTTCTGACAATTTCTTCAATGCAACTCTTGGTCTTTCTGTAAAATTAGGTAAGCATGAGTCTCATCTAATGTGGCACGATCCTTTGCAGGAAATTTACTACAAACTTGATGAGTTAGCTGCTAAAAATATGGATGTTGAAGTTTGTAAAAGCGGAGATGCAGATAATGATGGTGTATGTGATGACTGGGACAGACAGCTTGATACTCCTGCAGGTGCAAGAGTTGATGGTTCTGGTGTAGCTTTAGATGTTGATATGGATGGAGTGATCGATCTTTATGACAAATGTGTTACAGTTCCTGGTCCTGTAGAAAACAATGGTTGTCCTACTACAACTACTAATTCTGGTACAGTAACAGAAGCTGAAACAAAACTTGATGGAATTGAATTTGATTTAAATTCTGACAGAATTTTACCTTCAAACACACCAGTTCTTAACAATGCTGTAAATTATATCAACTCTTCAAACGGTTCTTATACAGTAATTGGTGCTACAGACACAAGAGGTTCTGAAGAATATAACCAAAAATTATCAGACAGAAGAGCAAACAGCGTTAAAGATTATTTGATCAAAAACGGTGTAGAATCTACGAAATTGGATGCAATGGGTAAAGGTAAAAAAGACCTTAAATATCCTGAATGTGATCCTGCTACAAAATGTCCTGAATGGAAAAACAGAGCAAACAGAAGAGTTTACTTCGAAGCTAAATAAGTATTCAAGATATTTCAAATAAGAAAGTCATACGCAAGTATGACTTTTTTTGTTATTATAAATCAGTTTTTATATTGATCCACGTCGGAGCGTGATCACTGCTTTTTTCCCATCCTCGGACATGCTTGTCAACTCCCGCAGTAATTAATGAATCGGCAAGATAAGGACTCAGCAAAATATGATCAAGTCTTATACCTGCATTTCTGTCGTACGCTCTGTAAAGATAATCCCAGAAAGTATAGATCGTTTCGTTAGGGTAAATTTTTCTCAGAGAATCAATCCATCCTTTTTTTTCTAAATCTTTAAAAGCATTTCTCACTTCTTTTCTATAAAGCGCATCATCTTCCCATTTTTCAGGTTTATGAACATCTTTTTCGGTCGGAATGATATTAAAATCGCCAATCAGAATCGCGGGAAGTTCCATTTTTATTAATTGATTGGTTCTTCTCTTGAAACGTTTGATCCATGAGAGTTTATAATCGAATTTGGGTCCGGGATATGGATTTCCGTTGGGGAGATAAAGGCAACAAATCACGATCTTGTTTATAATCGCCTCAATATAACGACTTTGCTCATCATCAGAATCACCAGGGAGCGTATTTTGAACCTCAGTTATTTCGTGGCCTTTTGCTAAAATTGCAACTCCGTTCCAACTTTTCTGTCCTTTCCAGATTGCGTTATATCCTGCGTTATTTATTTCTTCAATTGGGAATTTTTCTTGTGGACATTTTAATTCCTGTAAACAGACAATATCTGGTTCTGCTTCTTTAAGCCATTTTAAAAGAACAGGAAGACGACCATTGACGCCATTTACGTTGTAAGTAGCAATTTTCATATGCTTAAATTTAAATTCACTGAAATTCCGACAAAGATTATTCCATCAAATATAATTTCTAAAACAGAATATAAAAAACTAAGTAAGAGAAATAATTCAGCGATATATTTGATTTAAAAACTAAAAGAGAACAGCGGAATTTCAGCATTTGTATTTCAAACATATTAAATCTAATTTTTCCTCTTTTTATCAATGCTGATGGCTTTTGTGGCACAACTTCTGATATATAGAAGTACAAATCCAAAATCAAAATTATGAAGTCGATTTCTATTAAAGTAGCTTTTTGTACAAGTTGTA
Organism: Chryseobacterium sp. CY350; assembly: GCF_027945075.1. Taxonomy (NCBI): domain Bacteria; kingdom Pseudomonadati; phylum Bacteroidota; class Flavobacteriia; order Flavobacteriales; family Weeksellaceae; genus Chryseobacterium; species Chryseobacterium wangxinyae. Next base: position 1,356,350 of record NZ_CP116034.1, on the reverse strand, counting down.
AAGGATATTGCTCATCAACTCCTGTTGACAAAAAAGATCATGATCATCCAGAGATCGTAGACCAGTTTTTTTACCATGGTGAGCCTTGGTTTACATTCGATCAAAAGACTTTTGAAGCAAAATCTGATTTTCAAGGAATAGAAGTGCGAATTTTAGATTTACAGGTTCACAGAATAAAAGACAGAAAATATTGCGCATGTAAAAAGGCTAAAAAAACGCGTAAAGATAATTATGTTGCAACATCAGCTAAAGCAGAATATTCTTATTTTAATCCTACAGATTTTGCAGAAATAGAATCTGACCTTTATTTCCAGGATCTTTATCACACCTATCACAATTTTCATGGGATAAACTCTTCAAGAAAACATTCAGGAAACTCAATTAGATAAACGGAAATTTGAGAATGTAGTTATTTCCGTATTCCTATTAATTTTAGAGAGGCCGCACTGAGATAAATGATGTCGAAATTTGTAAGTGACTCAACATCAGCAGGGATTTGAGAACTTAGATTATCTTTTTTAAAAGACAACTCTATAGAATCGTTGTAGGTTGCTACGATTCTTACTACAGAATACCCATTGTATGCAATTTTAAAGCCTTCGAAAAGTAGTTTTTTTCTAGCCTTTTCATACAGCTTTATCTGCTCCGTCTGTTGATCAGAAAATTTTTCTTTTCTAAATTTTGGTGATGACTCTTTCCAAAGAAGGTAGTCTTCAGGCTCTTTCAAAAGTTCATTTTCATGATCAGTGGGAACAAACATTTTTAATGATAATGGCTGTTTCAGAAAACTTGCGTAGTTTTTCATTAGTTGCAAAGTCTGCAAATCGGCATATCCTTCATGGGAATAGTAGTCGATCACAAAACTGGTCATCGGTATCAGTCTGTGGAAATCAAAGTTCTGCATATTGATATCGTTCAATATTTTTTAAAATAATTTTTCGCAAATATACAGTTTACATCGGTGAAATAATTTAAAATTTCACAAAATATAATTGTCGCAAGAAAGTTTTAAATTATAAAACTGATCAATCATTAAAAAGCTGAATTTACCTTACTGCACTTAAAACCGTGAATACGACTCCCATAAAAGCAAAAAGATTAACTTCCTGCTTTTATAATTAAAAAAAATTGAAGAAAAGATGCTTGATAATACTATTCGGTAAATAATATTGTAAAATTTATCATTTTCTGTTAACTCTGGGCATAATATTTGGTGAGTAACAATATCTGTCATAAAAATAGTTGATTAGTATTTATTTTTCTTACTATTATTGCAGAATTGTGTTAATTAAACCGCTTAGAATTGGAAACATCACGTGAGGCCTTACAAAGGTCAGAAGGCAACTTAAAAAATAATCTAGAAATTTATCTTAAGGCGCTCAATTCCGCAAATTCAGGTATTATCATTACTGACAATACTCAGCCTGATAATCCTATTATCTATTGTAATAAAGCGTTTGAGACCATCACAGGATACCACCACAATGAAATTATTGGTCATAACTGCCGGTTTTTGCAGGCACAGGATCGCGCACAACCGGAAAGAGACATTTTAAAAGAATGTATTGAAAAAGGTGAAGAATGTCGCGTGGAGATAAGAAATTACAAAAAAAACGGTAAACTCTTCTGGAACGAATTATACGTTTCTCCTGTTTATAATGATGACGGGGAAGTTACTCACTTTATAGGAGTTCAGAATGATATAACCGACCGTAAAAAAGCTGAATACGAACTGAGAGAAGAAAAAGCATCTGTGGAAAGAAAAATTCAGATGAGAACTCAGGAGCTTGTTGACAATCAAGCTTTTCTTTCAAGTATTATTCATACTGTAAGAGAAAGTTTATTGGTTCTTGATGCTAAATTTACAGTTATCAGTGCCAATACTCATTTTTTAAATACATTTAAAGTTTCTTCGGAAGATACAGTTGGTACGCTTCTATTCGAACTGGGAAATCATCAATGGGATATCGAAGCGTTAAAAGAACTTTTAATTAAGATTCTTCCTACCAATAATCCTGTGATAGATTTTGAAGTTGAACATGATTTTCCGCATATAGGAAAAAAAATCATGTTGCTCAACGCATACAGAGTAGAATTTGAGGGTCAGTACAAAGATAGAATTCTCATCGCGATAGAAGATATTACCGATAAAACGGAAATCGACCGTCGAAAAGACGATTTCTTGTCTATCGCAAGTCACGAACTGAAAACTCCTTTAACAACCATAAAAGGTTTGGTGCAACTTCTTCAGAGAATGCCGCCCAATGGTGCCTCAGAGAAATATCTTTCGACTTTAGATAAGGTGGGAAGTTATGTAGACAGACTCAATAATCTGATTACAGAACTGCTGGATACTTCAAAGATTCAGTCAGGAAATATCGAACTTCATAATGAACCTTTTAACATTGATAAAACGATAAAAGATACTGTTGAAAGTCTTTCTTTGGCAACACCCGACTATAAGGTTATATTGTCAGGAAATTCTGATGCAATGATCTTAGGAGATGAGTTGCAGGTTTCACAGGTGATTAATAATCTGATATCCAATGCGATTAAATATTCACCAGGCAACGACCAGGTTGACGTACATGTAAGTAGAGTGGGGAATTTTGTAAAAGTTTCGGTCACAGATTACGGCATGGGAATCAGTCCGCAGGACAAAAAGAAAATCTTCGAAAGATTTTTCAGAGCTAGAGATATTCAAAAAAAATTCCCGGGTTTAGGTATTGGTCTTTATATTTCTCACGAAATTATTGCCAACCACAAAGGTTCTCTTTGGGTAGAGAGCGAGATAGGCAAAGGATCAACCTTTAGCTTTACATTACCGATAATGAAAGATGAAAATGGAAAATAATAAAATAATGGTCTGTGATGATGATCAGGGAATTCTGGATGTATTGCAGATGTTGCTTGAGTCTGAAGGATTTGAGGTAATTACCGAGATCAACAGCACAAATCTTATCAAAGAAATGAAAATATATATGCCAGATCTTCTGCTTCTGGATCTTTGGATGCCGGTTTTATCGGGCGATCAGGTTTTAAAAACGTTACGCACAACAGAAGAATTTGAAAATTTACCTGTAATAGTGCTTTCTGCAAGTGTGGATGGAAGTAGCATCGCAAATGGTGCGGGCGCCACAGATTTTGTTCCTAAGCCTTTTGATATGGATGATCTTATCATAAAAATAAGAGGCTTACTTTCAAATTCTGACATTGACAGAGTTATCGAAACTACTGGTTAATTTCCATTACCAGAAATAATATTTTATCTAATTAAATTCCTCATATACCGGAAATTGATTTACTAATTCCTGATTAATTAGTAAATCATTTTTCGGTTTTTTGCATTCATATTAGACATTATTCGTAACAATTAGTTTAATAATTGTCATTTACTGCGTTAATCACTATTTATCAGTGATTTAACATACGTATTTTCTTTAAATTACCGCTGATTTAAAATTAAAAGTCGTAGAATTACGACATCAAATCGTAGTTCTACTACAAAATTTCAAATAACCTATTTTTTTTAAATTAAATATCAATTCGCTGCCTATCTTTGAAATACAAATCAATCACTAAACAAAAATATTAACAGTTTAAAATTTACATTATGGCAGCAAATTCAAGAGGAATCTTAAAATTCAACGGTAGTGAAGGGCAAAAGTTATTAAAGCTGAATTACAGCGTATCTAGATCTACAGACGTTTCTGGGCGTGTAGCATCAGATCCTTCAAATGCACTGATCAAACTTACAATTGAGGCAACAGAGAAATCTGAAATCCTTGAATCTTTACTGAATGGTAAGTATAAACCAACATCTGGTGAAATTACTTTCAACAAATCTCACGAAGAAGGTACATTAATTACTCTAAATTGGGAAAACGGATATGTTATTCAACACGAAGTCGATTTCGACGCGGTTGATGAAAATTCTATGCTGATCAGCTTTGTTGTAAGCGCAGAAACAATCAACTACGGAAATTCTGAGTACAAAGGTCTGTGGCCGGGAGTATAAATCTGATTAATTTTATAATCGAGTTTTTACAGAATAGCATACTTAGAACAAGTAAGCTATTCTGTCTTTGAGTATGATAATGTTTTAAAATGTATTTGTTTAAAACTTATCAGGATGTTACGTGCAGATGTTTTGTACTGTAGATCGATATCTCTTGTGAGAGTAAACACAGATGTATAATCAAAAATAATACACCATGTTTCAGGATAATAAACCATCAAAACCGGAATCTCCGAAGAATATAAAAGCTGCAGATGATTTTCAGGATCTTGAGGACTCAGCTTTGAACAGTGCAAAAAGCAAAGCAGAAAAAAAGCTGCAAAATGCCAACAGCAATATCAAAAAAGTTTCTGATAAGGCTTCTCAGATAAATTCAGTCGCGGGCTCGGCACAAGGTGCTTCTGCGATGTTCATGAATCAGGATATTCACACCAATAATGCTATGACTTCTGAAGGCAAAGTCTGGTCACAACAACCCACATCGAAGATTCACAATGCCAATGCAATTCCCTCTAGTCAAATTTTGGGAATCAACAGAGTTGTAAGGCTAGACGTTGTGATAGAAGGAAAGCTGATCAAGCATTTCAAACATTTTGAGCTGAAACAAAGTGCAGTACGACATCATCAATTCAGTTTGATGCTTGCTCACGACAGCCTCGGCAGTGCAGAAAATCATAATCTGGAGGAAGCACAGAATTTTTTAGGGAAAAGGCTGACTGTTATTTTTAAATATAAAGATGTCGCAGATGGCCCCGAAAGAAATTTTGTAGGTGTAATTACAGAAGTCGGTTTTAGCCAGGAAAAAGGGAATCTGGGAAATATTGTTCTTACAGGTTTTAGTCCGACTGTACTTTTAGATGCAGCTCCGCACATTCAAAGTTTCGGCGGATCACAGGAAATCAGCTTAAACAGTATTGCCGATCGGGTGATAAAGGAAGGTTTGGGCGGAAATAAATTTGATTTCAGAGTTGATGCAAAACACGGTAATGTATCTTACAGTTCGCAGTATGAAGAGACTCATTACAATTATTTGGCAAGAATAGCTGAAGCATATGGTGAGCAGTTTTTTTATGACGGCGAAGTTCTTCATTTTGGGAAACTGCCTCCATCTGAACAACCGGTAAAACTGACATACGGAAGCAGTGTAAGTGATGTAAAAATCAAAATGAAAGCACAACACGTCAATCCGACATTCTACGGCTACAACAGCAGTAAAAATGAAAAACTGACCACAGGAAGTTCAAAAATCGCGCATACTTCTGATATTGCCAAAAGAGCATACGAAATTTCAGAAAAAACTTTTACTACACCATCACTGAGAGTGGCTCCCATAAAAGCATCATCTTTTATGGACGTTGATGCATCTCAAAAAGGAACGGCGGGAAGCAATGCTTCTCAGGTTTTTGTTACTTCAGGCACAACTACGGTTCCGTTTCTGTATCCTGGTTGTGCTGCAGATATAGAAATGAGGCAGACTGAGAGCAGTCAGACCTCGTATTTTACAAAGCTTATGATAACAGAAGTAAGTCATGTTGTGGATGCCAGAGGTTATTACACAGGAAACTTTGAGGCAATTGCAGCAGATTGCGGCTATATTCCGCGGCCGGAATTTGAAGTGCCAAAAGCTGATGCACAATTTGCTAAAGTAATATCCAACACAGATCCTCAAAACCAGGGTCGTGTGCAGGTTCAGTTTGACTGGCAAAGCGGTTCAGATACTTCAGAATTTATCAGAGTGATGACTCCGGATGCAGGAGGAAGCGATAAGGTAAGCAAAAACCGAGGCTTTATGGCAATTCCCGAAGTTGGCGATCAGGTGGTTGTCAATTTTGCACATCAACATCCCGACAGACCATTCGTGATGGGCGGGATGTTCCATGGCGGAGTTGGAGGTGGCGGTGGTACAGGGAATAATATTAAAAGTTTAAGCAGCCGAAGTGGAAATAAACTTGAACTCGATGATGGTGCAGGCTCGGTATTTCTAACTGATCAGGGCGGTGCCAATATGAAATTTGACGGTGCCGGAAACGCTACAACCAATACCAATAATGATAAAACAGTAACGGTTGGAAACAATAATGCTGTTAACGTTACCAACAACAATACCATTAAGGCAGGAAATACCAACATGATAGACGTTGGAGGGAATTCAGTTTTTCAAATGGATAAATCCGGAAATGTATCTTTCACTGCAACTACTGAGTTCAAAATTGTTGTAGGTGCAAGTACCATCGTTATTGATAAAACAGGTATGATAACGATCAATGGGAAAGAAATTAAAGTCGATGCCACACAGTCCATTAATTTATCTGCAACCAATGAAACAACTGTTGGAGGGAAAAATGTAAAAGTTACCGGAAGTACTGAAGTGCAGATTAGTGGTGACAAAGTCAATATAAATAAGTAATCTGATGGAAGTAGGAAAAGAATATTTATATAACACAGATATTATTGGTAAAACTAAAGTTCACAGTTTAGACAGTAACTATAAAATTAATATTAAAACTTCAGTCACTTACAAAGGAAAAGATCCCGATGAAGATTATCACATTTTTGAAATTACTGAAAACGAATATAATCTTGAAATGTACGAAGATCCGTTAATCGTGCAGATCACTGAAATGACCAATAAGGTCTGCAGCATTTACAGTACGCTTGAGGTTGGTGTCAATAAAAAGGGTGAAATTGCAAAGATCTATAACGGTGAAATGATTCGTGATAAATGGAAAGAGGTGAAAGACTGGCTCACCAATGCTCATCCTATTGAAGCGTACGAAATTATCAGAGCAAAAGAATATGAACTCACCAATGAAGAGATGGAAATCAAAAGCATAAGATATATCCATTTTTTGTATCAGTTCTTTTATATTTTCGGGAAAGAACCGCTTGCTGAAGGAAGTAAAAGCTACCAGAAAAGAGAAGATATGGACAGGTTTGGGGCCGGCGTTGTTATTCCTGTAAATATTTCGGTTAATGAAAAACTGAATGAACAGCAGTTAAGCGAATGGAATGTTGAAGGAATGATGATCAGAGATGAAAAAATGATCCGAAGGTTACGGGATTTTGCAAAAGACAACTACATGCATCCCGATTACAAAGTAAAAGGAAAGTACTTATATGATGACAGAATCTTGCTGAAGTCTGATTTCACAATCACAGAGCAGCTTGGCGAGTTTTTCTATTATCATTGTTATATGGATACTCATTTAGAATTCTAATGGTATGGCAGACGAACAATATCTTACCGAAAAGCATTACGTTGTCTGTGACAAAGGGATGTCTCCCAAGAAGATGAAAGTCACAAGCCAGGATTTTGTAACCTTCAGTGGGGATAAAGCGGCAACAGAGCTTGATACCTTGAAAGGAAATAATTTCATTTGTCTTGGCAAAACCGCGTTTATTGCCGGAGCCGTTGCCGGAATTGCTGTAGGAATTTGCGCAATGATTCCCGGTCCGGGATGGCTGGTTGCGGCCATTATTGCAGCAGCTATTTTAGCAGCGGTGGCTATAGGAGCACTAAAATGTAAAGCAGCAGCACCAAGTAGAAAATGGGAAAATACAGCAGAAAAATTTGAGATAGAAGGCAATAATGCGCTTACCTTATCTTCAGTTATGATTTGCAACGCTGAAGGCGGAACAATCACTCCGAAAGAAACAGCTTGGGAAGCTTGGGGAAGTGCTGCACTCACCAATCTGGGTCACGTAGCCAATTTTGCCTTTGGATTTCTTGCTGGTCGTGGCGCGGTAGGAATGGTAGGCGGTGCAGCAGGTGCGACTACAGCAGCAGGGGTTACAGGAGCGCGACAAACTGCTGTTACATTCGGGCGTGAATTTGGTAAACAGTTTGTAAATACGGCACGAAAAGAATTAATTGAACAGTTTACTTTTAAAGGTTTTAAAAACGCTTCACTCTTCTGTAAAACCATGCGTGGACTGGGAATTGGCGGAGCATACTATGAGCAGTACAACATTTGGAGCAGCGATAAAAGTGCTGTTGAAAAATTACAGGAAAGTGGTGTAAGTCTTATATTAGGTATTTTTGCAGCTAAAGGTGCAACCTTGGTTTGTTTCCCTGCCGGCACGAAAGTTCATACCCAAAACGGATTAGCCAATATTGAAGATCTGTACGAAGGAGATTTTGTACTCACCTACAATGAAGAAACTAAGAAGCAGGAATACAAACCTATTCTGGTAAAACACGAAAGATTTACCCAGCAAATGCTTTCATTAGAGTTACCAACCGGAGAATTTGTTCGTGTCACTCCAGAGCACAGATTTTACTGTAATGATGAATGGATTGAAGCTGGAAGCCTAAGAGCAGGAGATTTATTACATCTAAAAGGTGGAGATTACACTACAATTATCAGCATTGAAACCTTGCCTCATTACGAAAAAGTTTATAATTTTGATATTGAGGATAACGAGAATTATTATGTGACTGAGGATGGGATCTTGGTGCATAATGGGTATGGTAGTGCGGCAGATGATTTAGGAGGTGATCCTCCTGGAACTTTTAGAGACAGCAGCGGTAGGTTGAGAAATGATGATGGAAGTTTTGCAAATGATCCAAATACTTCTCGTTCAAATTTAAGAGATAATCGACCGAGTTATGGAGGAACGCAAGTTGATGATGTTTGGAATAATGCTATTAGAGATGCTGATGGAAATGTAATTGATCCAAATACAGGAGAGATTTTGATTTGGGATAAAACACAGCCAAGAATAGGTCAATGGGATATGGGGCACAAGCCAGGACATTCATATAAAGATTTATGTGATAGATATGAAAGAGGAGATATTACATATGAACAATTTTTAAAAGAATATAGAGATTCAAGTAATTATTGGCCGGAGAGCCCCTCAAGTAATCGAAGTAATAAATATACAAATTAAAACTTAATGGAAAACTTTTTTAATATCATAACAGACGGTGATTTTAAAGCTGTAAAAGAAAAAATTAATGAGACCAACATCAATGTTTTGAACGTTAATAATATGTCTCTTTTACAAGAAGCACTTAAAAATAAACAAGATGAGATTGCACATTATTTAATCGAAAAAGGTGTTGATATCAACAACCAAGATAATCAAGGAATGGTTGCTTTTCATTATATTGCTGTATATAAAAATGATTTAACTTTAGCGAGAGTACTTCTTCAAAAAGATGCAGATATTGAAATTAAAGATAAATATGGTAATTCTCCTTTATGGACAGCTATTTTTAACGCGAGAGGAGATTATGGATTTGTAAAGCTTCTTTTAGAAAATAATGCAGATTTAAAATCGGTAAATATCGCTGGAAAAACACCTTACGATTTGGCTTATATTATGAAATTTCCTGAGTTAATCAGTTTAATTACCGAATATTCTGCATCATGATTTCTTTATTTTTTAATGATAATTTTAATAGTTTGACATTGAAGAATCTAAAACCGGATTTTGAACAATGTCGTCAGATGTTTTTAGATGTTATGAAACATTCAAATAATTCACTAGGTATAATTATTAATGAAAAGACTGTTCAGTTTTACAAAGAAAAAAATAATAAGATACTTGTAGAAATCATAAATTCAAATATGATTAATAATCAAATGTTTGCAGATGTTAATGAGTCTATAGATATCATTAAAAGTATTTATGAAAAACATTTGATTGAAGTTTTACCAAATATGAAACTAATAAATATTAAAGTAGAATCATTAGAAGATGTTCTTGACAAAGAGTAATTTCTCACGTAAATAAAGACAATATTAATACTTATATTTTTGAAGTATTGTTATTTATATGAGGATATATTGTTTTAGACAAAATATTGATTTTCAATTACAATTACCAGTATTAAAATCTTGCCTCATTACGAAAAGTTGATAATTTTGATATTGAGGTTTATTTCTGAAACCATCGGAGATATTAGTATTTTACATTTAAATGTTAGAGATTATACAATAATTATCAGCATTGAAACCTTGCCTCATCACGAAAAAGTTTATAATTTTGATACTGAAATCTATTATGTAACAGAAGATGGATTCTGGAGTTGTCAACCTAAGTCAAGAAGATTCTGACATAAACAGTTGAAAAATAGGTCTGATAAGTCATCAAATATTAACAACTTTTACAATTTATTTTGTGATTTTAAAACTAGAAAAAACATAAGTATTTAAAGCTCAGAGATATTTATTTTAAGGTTGATTTTAAAAGTATTAAATAGTGTTAAAACCCTGTAATCCCTATATTTTGGCACAATTTTTCAATACAATATAGTACTCATGTTTAATTGAGTTTTCATGGTTATTAGTTTTTATCCCCGGAGGAGTTCGGGGATTTTTTATGCAGTAAACTCAGGTAATCAACTTAAATCCAGCATGTCTTTGTTGTGATAAATGATTTTTTGCAAAAAAAATATTCCCGACCGAAGCCAGGAATATTTTAAATTCCAAGAACAGAATTTTTTTAATAGTTATGAATAAAGTTTCAACTTTTATGCCAAATTTAACTTAATTAAAAAAGATCGGAATATTAAATCTCTCACCAAAATTCATTTATAAATCATTTTCAGTTAGTTTTTTGATCATTCCGCTGAAAATATATCCATGAAAAGGCAAGACGGTATACCAGTAAAGTCGGCCAAAAATACCAACCGGCCGGAATGTAGCTTCCTGAATCAGCTTTCCGTCAATGATTTTAAAATCAAGCCAGGCTTCGCCCGGAAGTTTCATTTCAGCAAAAAGGAGAAGTCTTTTTTCATCCCTGCTCGCATAAAGAACTCTCCAGAAATCTACGCTGTCTCCCGCATTGATCTGTTTCGAATTTTTTCTGCCTCTTTTGAGACCTACGCCTCCGAAAAGCTTATCAATACTTCCTCTCAGACTCCATAAATAATTGGCATGATACCACCCGTTTTTTCCGCCAATCCCGAATATTTTATCGAGAGTTTTCTCTTCGTCTTTTATTTCTCTGCATTTTTTATCTTTAAAAACTCCCATAGACGGCACTTCAAGAAAATTCCACACGTTTTTAGAATATCGGTAATTACCAAATGAATCGTACCAGGTTGAGAGTACATCATTTTGTTCTATTTTATCGAAACTCAGCTTAAGACTTTCATCGTATGAGAGCAGTTTAATGTTTAGTTTTTCTGCAAGATCATTTTCTTCAGCCACCACATTTACCTTCATACTGTCAACAAGATTTTTCGCCAAAACATAAGATGTTGAAGTAATAAAATACAGCCAGTAAGAGGATATTTTTGGACTCAATACGGGTACCGATATAATTGTGCGCTTCAATTTTCTTTCTTTTGCAAAGATCAATAGCATTTGTTTGTATGAAAGAACATCCGGGCCTGCTATATCAAAATGTTTGTTGTAAGTAAAGGTTTTTCCCATAACGCCGATCAAAAACTCGATCACATTTCTAATTGCTATCGGCTGACAAAGAGTTTTAAGCCATTTTGGAGCAACCATGACAGGAAGTTTTTCTACAAGATCGCGAATAATCTCAAACGACGCAGATCCCGAACCGATGATAATTCCGGCCCGTAATACCGTCAATGCGTAAGATTCTGATTTTAATTCATCTTCTACATCTTTGCGCGACTGCAGATGTTTTGATAATTGAGAATCATTGACGATTCCGGTAAGATAAATCACCTGTTTGCAATCAGTTTTTTCTACAGTTTCTGCAAAATTTTTGGCAGATATTTTTTCGGCTTTGCTAAAATCTGCATTTGCCGACATTGAATGTATCAGGTAAAATGCAATTTCAATATCTTTATCAATTGCCGAAAGCGTTGAGGCATCGTTGTAATCGTGCTCAATTACACTTAATTGGTTTTCGTAATTTAGATAAAGCGAACGATCAAATCGCTTTTTATCGCGAACAGAACAGATAACTTCATGGCCACTTCCCAGAAGCTGGATAAGAAGTCTCTTTCCGATATATCCTGTGGCTCCGGTAAGTAGTATTTTCATTTTATAAAGTGTATTGGAGAAATTGTTGATCAGCTTTTAATTTTCAATTTAAAAATGAAAAATACGATGCGCTGATTTTCTATTCCAACAGTTACAAAACTAGTACCAACAGATTCTTAAACAGTTTAATAAATAAAATCTGGTTAGCAAACAATTTAAATATATCGTTTCTATCATCATAACTGTTATTTAATAATCTCTTAACTATATTTTAGCACAAAGACTTCGTAAATTAGAATCTCAAAACAAAATATTTATGGAATTAAGAAAGATTAAAAATACCGATTTGTTAGTAGCTCCTATCAATTTTGGAGGAAATGTATTTGGATGGACACTTGATGAAAAGCAGTCTTTTGATATTTTGGATCAGTTCTCGGGAGCCGGTTTTAACTTTGTTGATACTGCCGATACGTACTCATGGTGGGTGAATGGCCAAGGCGGACAATCTGAAGAAATCATTGGTAAATGGATGAAACAGCGAGGAAACAGAAATGATCTCGTGATTGCCACAAAAGTAGGATCTGAGACGAAGGAACATGGTTTTGACATCAGTAAAAAACACATTTTGAAATCTGTGGATGAGTCATTAGCAAGGCTTCAAACCGATCATATAGATTTATATTACACTCATTTTGATGATAAGAAAACTCCTGTTAAAGAGACTTTAGAGGCTTACGATGAGGTGATTAAAGCAGGGAAAGTTCGTTATATTGCTGCATCGAATGTATCTCCCGAAAGATTAAAAGAGTCTTTTGAAGTTGCTGAAAAAAATAACCTTCCGAAATATGTAGCTCTGCAGCCGCATTATAATTTATTGGAAAGAGAAAAATTTGAAACAGAATACGCTGATTTAGTGAAAGAATATGATCTTAGTGTCTTCACATATTGGTCTTTGGCAGCAGGATTTCTGACAGGAAAATACAGAACTGAGGAAGATCTCGCGAAAAGCACACGAGGAGAAGGTGTAAGAAAATATCTGAATGAAAAAGGAATTGAAGTCTTAAAAGCTTTAGACCAAATTAGTAAAAAACACGCTACGACGCAGGCTTCTGTGGCTTTGGCGTGGCTGTTGGCAAATCCGCTGGTTACAGCTCCAATTGTGAGTGCGACGAGCGAGTCTCAGTTGAAAACGTTGTTTGAAGCACCAAAATTAAGTCTAAGTTCCGATGATATCGAGCTTTTAAACAATGTAAGTTCGTAGATTAAGCGTTATAAAATAAAATCCCGGTACTGAAAATTACCGGGATTTTTTGTGGATTATTTTGCTTTTTATTTTAATTTAAATTTTACTTTCGTTTTTATGGCATCAGAAGAATTTCCGATCAAAGCTTCAAAATCTCCGGGTTCTGCAACCCATTCGTGTTTATCGGCATTAAAGAAACTCAGCGCGGTTTTATCAACCGTAATGCTGACTTCTTTTTCTTCTCCGGGATTTAAAAATACTTTTTCAAAACCTTTAAGTTCTTTTGTCGGTCTCGGAACGGATGATTTCAGATCGCTGATGTACAACTGTACCACTTCAGCTCCTGCTTTTTTACCAGTATTTTTAACGTTAACTGTAAATGTAATCTTATCATCCTGGCCAATCGTTGTTTTGTCACTTTTAGCTTTTCCGAACTCAAAAGTAGTGTAGCTCAAGCCGTGTCCGAAACTGAATAAAGGTTTAATTTTTTTTGTGTCGTGCCAACGGTAACCCACAAAAATTCCTTCATTGTAAGTAATGTTGATCGGGTTTTTCTGGTCTTTCCCTTTTCCTGCAGCCAGTTCTTCTTTATTTCCGGGATACTCTCCCAATTGATGAGCCGAATTATCTTCAAGTTTAACAGGGAAAGAAAAAGGTAACTTTCCTGAAGGATTGGCATCGCCTGCCAAAACAGAAGCAATAGAATTTCCTGCTTCCGAACCGAGATACCAAGATTGTAAAACGGTAGGAACATCTTTAATCCACGGCATGGCAACTGCATTTCCTGAAACTAAAACCACGGCAAAATTCTTATTGGCTTTTGCTAAAGCAGCAATCACATTGTCTTGATTGTAAGGTAATCCGTAGCTTTTTCTGTCGTTTCCTTCACTGTCCTGGAAGTCAGATTTATTCAAACCACCAACGAAAATTACATAATCAGATTTTTTAGCTAAATCAACAGCTTCATTTAATAATTCATTGGCAGAACGGTCGTCTTTCAGATCCTGGCCAGATTTTACACCATTGTATTCACCGCCGATATCACCTACATAACCTCTCGCATACTGTACATCTGCCTGTTTCCCGAATCTATTTTTAATTCCATCTAAAGGTAAAGTTTCATATTTTACTTTTAATGATGATGAACCTCCACCAACAGTCATGATTTTGATGGCATTTTCACCGATGACAGCAATTTTTTTTGCTTTATTTAAATCTATCGGAAGTACATTTCCCTGATTTTTTAGCAAAACAATTCCTTCTTCACCAATTTCTTTGGCAACGGCTTTATGTTCTTCAGAAGCCACGTTTCCGAAAGGTTTTTTGGTATTCATCGTGGTTTTGTAAGCCAGATTCAGAAGTCTTGTCACCTTATCATCCAGTTCTTTTGTTCCCACTTTTCCTTCTTTAATTAAATTTAAATAAGGTTGAGCCAAATAATAATTGTCGTATGCATTTTTGGTTCCGGCAGAAAGTCCGTTAGTCCAGCTTCCGAATTCAAGATCCAAACCGTTGTGAATTGCCTGTTCGGTGTTATTTACTGCGCCCCAGTCGGAAACGACAACACCTTTATATTTCCATTCGCCTTTTAAAATATCATTCAGAAGATATTGATTCTGACTGGCGTATTCACCTTTATACATATCATAAGCACCCATGATCGTCCACGAATCTCCTTCAGTTACGGCCGCTTTAAAAGGCGGAAGATAAATTTCGTACAAAGTTCTGTCGTCAACATTCACATTGCTCGTATGACGGAACATTTCCTGATTATTGAGCGCATAATGTTTCACAGAAGTCGCCACACCGTTGGATTGTACACCTTTGATGTAAGGTACCACCATTTTTGAAGTTAAATAAGGATCTTCACCCATGTATTCAAAATTTCTTCCGTTAAGTGGAGTTCTGTAGATGTTAACTCCCGGTCCCAGAAGAATGTCTTTCTTTCTGTAGCGTGCTTCTTCGCCTAAAGCTTTACCGTAATTCCACGACATTTTCTTGTTCCAGGTTGCAGATAATGCTGTAAGAGCGGGATAAGCAATAATTGAATCGTTCGTCCATCCAGCTTGGTTCCATTCGTCCCACATTACTTCAGGTCTCACTCCGTGAGGTCCGTCGGTAGTCCAGAATTCTGGAATTCCCAATCTTGGAACTCCCGGTGAACTGAATTTTGACTGTGCATGAAGCATTGCCACTTTTTCCTCCAAAGTCATTCTCGAAAGCGCATCCTGAACCCGCTGTTCTACAGGTTTTGATTCGTCAAGGTAAATTGGAAGTGTTGTATTTTGAGCCATAGAAGAAGCAGATATTAAAGTGAATAAACCTACAATGGCAGTTTTCTTTAGCATAAAAACCTTTTTATTGATTAAAAACAAAAGTACTAAAATTTTTTATTATCTCAAATTGAGAAAATGTAATTTGGTTATTATATGGTTAAATGTGATTAAATGAGATGCTTTAAAAAGTTGATGATATTTAAAACAGCAGTGATTACTTTAAAAAATTATGTATTTTTATTTTTTCACATGAAAATTCCACCGTAAAGATGGAATTTTTTTGAAGTGACAAGAACGTTTATCTTAAATTTCCACAACACTTTTTGATTATTCATAAATTGTAAAAATTAAAAAAACTTGCGGACTTTGAATTAAAATTTGGTGCTGAATAAAATCAATATTCAGATAACATTCTTAAAATCCCTTCACAGCACCGCCTTTGAAAATCATTTTTGCTTTCTCCGCGACCTCTTCAGACTGATACGCTTTTAGAAATTTTTTTATTTTAGCATCATTTTTATTATCTTCTCTGGAAACCACCACATTCATATAAGGCGAATCTTTATCTTCCTTAAAAATTCCAAATTCATTGGCATCAAGACCAGCTTGTGCGGCAAAATTATTGTTGATGATCGCAATCACCACTTCTTTATCATCCAAAACTCTTGGCAACTGCGGAGCTTCAATTTCAAGGATTTTCAGCTTTTTCGGATTTTCTGTGATATCTGTGACTTTTGGCAATAAGCCAACACCGTCTTTCAGTTTTAAAAGTCCGTTTTTCTGAAGTAGGAGTAAAGATCTTCCGCCGTTCGTGGGATCATTCGGAATGACAATTGTGCTTCCGTTCTGAAGTTGGGAAATGGTTTTGATCTTTTTTGAATACGCAATAATCGGATAGACAAAAGTATTTCCGATTACAGCTAATTTATAACCACGTTGTTTGGATTGTTCGTTTAAATAAGGAACGTGCTGAAACGCATTCGCATCAATATCGCCGTTATTCAGGGCTTCATTCGGAATGACATAATCGTTGAATGAAATCAGCTCAACTTCAAGATTGTATTTTTCTTTGGCCACTTTTTTGGCAGTTTCGGCAATTTCCTGTTCGGGACCTGATGTGATTCCTACTTTAATATAATTCGGATCTTCTTTTTTAGGCGAATTACATGCAGTGAATAGCAGCAAACCTGCTGCGACAAAATTTAGAATTTTTATTTTTTTCATTATAAATTATTTTAACTGTTAGACTATTTAAGTGTAAAACTATTTAGGCTTATCGATGATCAAACCTTTTCGCCAATCGATCTCCCGCAAACTGAATGATAAAAACCAAAGCCACAAGAAGACCAAGAACCAAATTCATAATCAATGCATCGTAACCAATATATCCGTATTGATAGCCGATCTGTCCCAATCCACCTGCACCAACTGCGCCTCCCATTGCAGAATAACCGACAAGTGTAATCAGCGTAATACTTGCATTGTTAATGAGCGAAGGCAAAGCTTCAGGAAGCAAAACTTTTTTAATGATCTGAAACGGACTCGCGCCCAAAGCTCTTGCTGTTTCAATCAGTCCCTGTGGAATTTCCAGCAGACTGTTTTCAACCAACCTTGCGATAAAGGGAGCAGCACCGATACTTAGAGGAACCAAAGCGGCATTCACTCCAATCGAAGTTCCTACCAAAGATCTTGTGAAAGGAATCATCCAGACAATCAAGATGATAAAGGGAATTGATCTGAAAATATTGACTAAAACAGACAAGATTCTGTTGTAAATTACATTTTCCAGAAGCTGACCATTTTTTGTTAAAAATAAAAGAATTCCGACCGGTAATCCTAAAGCAAATCCAAAAAAGCCTGATGCAAAAGTCATAAATATCGTTTCCCAAAGTCCTTTAGACAAAAGAGAAATCACGGTTTCATTAAGCATATCCTCTCAGTGTATTTTGAATTTTATTCTGGTTAAAATAATAGATCGCCTTTTGGTTGTCTTCATATTTTCCTTTTAAATGAAGCAATAGCGTTCCGATATTTGCACTTCCCAAATATTCAACATCTGCTTTCAGGAGTTGATAAGGGATTTTGTATTCGTCATATATTTTCGAAAGCAGTTTTTCGACACTGATATCTTCGTTGAGTTCCACTTCAACTAACGGGAATAATCCTTCCTGTGGTTCTTTTTGAAGTGTTTTTGTAAATTCCTGAGGGATTGTCATGTTTCCTGAGTTTATAAATTGTTTGATGATCGGGTGATCTCTGTTTGAGATAATTTCCTTTAATGTTCCTTTCACGACCAGTTTTCCTTTATCGATAACAGAAACGTGGTTGCAGATTGCTTTTATAACATCCATTTCGTGAGTAATCAATAAAATGGTGATTCCCAAGCGGCGGTTGATGTCTTTTAGAAGTTCTAAAATAGACTTTGTCGTTGCCGGATCGAGTGCACTTGTTGCCTCGTCACAAAGCAGTAAATACGGATCATTGGCTAAAGCTCTCGCAATCGCGACCCTCTGTTTTTGTCCGCCCGACAGACTTTTAGGATACTCATTGGCTTTGTCTTGAAGTCCTACAATTTTTAAAAGTTCGTTTACTTTTTCCCGGATCTGATCTTTTTTAAGTTGATCTAGTTCCAACGGCAGCGCTATATTTTCGAACACCGTTCTTGACGATAGCAAATTAAAATGTTGGAAAATCATCCCGATCTTTTTACGTTCTTTCGCCAGTTGTTTTGAATTTAACTGCGTGAAATCTGTCCCGTTGATGATAATTTCTCCGGAATCTGGCCTCTCCAAAAGATTCACCGTTCTGATCAGCGTACTTTTTCCGGCTCCCGAAAATCCGATGATTCCTACGATATCGCCCTTTTCGATCGTTAGACTCACATCATCCAAAGCTTTAAAAGATTGTTTTTTCTGACGAAATGTTTTGGATATATTTTTAATTTCTATCATTTTCCTGAATTGTTATTAAAATAAAAAAGGCTTTACAACGTGGTAAAGCCTTTCAAAAATATGTCATCATAAAATTAAGGTCATCCACTAAAATTCATATATACGCGCGCGCAGCAATGCATCATCATACGCATGATGTTCATCTTCATAAAGTTATATCTGCATTTTGCTGTCATTTTCATTTCTTAACCTGATTACGGATGCAAATATAGAACATAAATTTTTATAAGTCTACTTTTTTGGTAGACTTTTTATTGATTCATATTTAAGCATTTGATTTTTAAGGTGTTTATTTTTGAAATAAATGATTTCCGTTTTTATTTGAATTAAATTATTTTTAAAAAATGAAAATTCAGATCATCAGCGATTTGCACCGGGAATTTGGCTTTACCGATCTATTTTTTGATCATTCGGATGTTGTTGTTTTGGAAGGAGACGTCAATTTAGGTATGAAAGGAATTGAGTGGATTAAAAATAAAATTCCCGACAAACCCGTTATCTTGCTGCGTCGGAAAACGATCTTACTATTGCGGAAAATGATCTTGTTACCGTGGAAAATGATCTTTCTACCTCGGAAAACAATTTTCCTATTTCGGGAAGAGATCTTACTGCTGTGGAAAATGAGCTTACCATTTCTGAAACCGATCTTGCTGTTTCGGAAAACAATCTTCCTATCTCGGGAAGAGATCTTACTGCTTTGGAAAATGAGCTCATTACTTCAGAAAACGATCTTGCTGCGTCGGAAAACAATTTTCCTGCTTCGGGAAGTGATCTTCCTGCTTTGGAAAATGATGTTGCTACTTTGGAAAGAACTTTGGCTAACGGAAAACGATTATCTTTTACGAAATTTTTTAAGCAATCCTAAACTGATAATCCAAAAAAAATCCCGATTTTTGCACCCCTTTCTATAACCCGATTATTCATGAAACTTTGTATTGCCGAAAAACCCAGCGTTGCCAGAGATATTGCCAAAGTATTGGGCGCAACTATGCCAAAACAAGGCTATATGGAAGGAAACGGCTATTGCGTAACATGGACATTCGGACATCTCTGTACCCTCAAAGAACCCCACGATTACGGTCCGCAATACAAATCATGGAATCTGTTTTTGCTGCCGATCATTCCTAAAAATTTCGGGATTAAATTAATTCCAAACAAAGGCGTTGAAAATCAGTTTAAAGTTATCGAAAAGCTGGTTGCAGAATGTGATGAAGTCATCAATTGCGGGGATGCGGGACAGGAAGGAGAACTTATTCAGCGTTGGGTTTTGCAGAAAGCAAAATGCGATAAACCGGTGCAGCGTTTGTGGATTTCCTCTCTTACCGAAGAAGCGATCAAAGAAGGTTTTGAAAAATTAAAACCTGCTGAAGATTATAAAAATCTCTATCTCGCGGGGAACGCAAGAGCAATTGGAGACTGGTTATTAGGAATTAATGCAACCCGACTTTTCACCAAAAAATTTGGCGGCAATAAAGCGGTTTTGTCTATCGGAAGGGTGCAGACTCCGACTTTGGCAATGCTCGTGCAGCGTCAGAAAGAAATTGACGCGTTTTCTACCGAAGAATATTGGGAACTTAAAACCAAATACCGTGACGTCATCTTTAATGCAGCTATCGACCGTTTAAAAACCCTTAACCGAGCCGAAAAAGGTTTGGAATATTTAAAAATCAATCCTTTTGAAATTCTTTCATTTGAAATTAAAGAAGGAAAAGAAAAAAATCCGAGATTGTTTGATCTTACCGGACTTCAGGTGGAAGCCAATAAAAAGTACGGATATTCGGCAGACAGCACCTTAAAATACATTCAGAGTCTATACGAGAAAAAACACGTCACTTATCCGCGTGTTGATACGACCTATTTATCAGAAAGTTTATATCCGAAAATTGGTGGAATTCTTCAAAGCATGGTCATTTATAAAGATTTAATTTCGCCTTTGCTTGAACAGCCAATTCCGAAATCGAAAGCGGTTTTTGATGATGCGAAAGTGACCGATCACCATGCAATTATTCCGACTGAAGTTCCGCCGACACAGAATTTAAGCAGAGAAGAAAAACTGATTTATGATCTGATTGCCAAACGTTTTATCGCCGTTTTTTATCCTGAATGTAAAATTTCAAACACGGTGGTGGAAGCGCAGGTGGGAACGATTCCTTTTAAAACAAGCGGAAGACAGATTCTGGAACCAGGCTGGAGAGCCGTTTATGCTAAAGATGCCAAAGAAGAACCGACTGATAAAGAAAAAGATAAGGACGAAGAGCAGACGATTCCGGAATTTAAAGTGGGAGAAACCGGACCTCACGAACCGATGATTCATCAGGGAAAAACTTCGCCGCCAAAAGCATATACGGAAGCAACTTTACTCCGGGCGATGGAAACTGCCGGAAAACAGGTTGATGATGAAGAGCTTCGGGAAATGTTGAAGAACAATGGCATCGGAAGACCTTCAACGCGCGCAAACATTATAGAAACGCTTTTCAAAAGAAAATATATTGAACGGAAAAAGAAAAATTTAGTCGCAACTTCCACGGGAATTCAGCTGATCGACACAATTGAAGACGAACTTTTAAAAAGTCCGGAACTGACAGGGGAGTGGGAACTGAAACTTCGTAAAATTGAAAGTGGTGAATATGAAGCCAATCATTTTAAAGATGAGTTGATTCAGATGATTAGGGAACTGACTAAAAAAGTCGTCGACGGAAAGGCAAAAGTTTTCACTTTACATGAGGAAAAAGAAGAAGTTAAAGAAAAGAAAAAACGTGAACCAGCCGTAAAAAAAGAATTGCAATCGTGGGAAGAAACAAAATGCCCGAAATGTAAAGAACATCAGCTGATGAAAGGGAAAACCGCAGTTGGATGTTCGGATTTTAAAAACTGCGGCTTCAAAGTTTCATTTGATATTTTCGGAAAAAAACTTTCAGATAAACAATTAATGGACTTAGTTTTAAAAGGAAAAACTTCAAAATTAAAAGGTTTTACCATGCATCCGGAAAGTTTAAGCGAAGGAATTGTTTCGCTTTCTCCGGAATTTTTGATAACTCTAAGCTAAAAATTATTGAAATTTTTTAACCATTAAGATTGTTTAGTTGGTAAGGAATTTAAGAAAATTCTAAAGATTTTTTTAAGCGTTGTGCTTAAAGCGAAGCTCAAACTTACTATCCTAAAAATCTAAATAATCCTTAATGGTTGAAAATTCTAAAGATTATCAGTGACTTACTTCACATACAATCTCATTTTCAGTTCATATTCAGGTTTTGTTTTTAAGAGTTTCCAGATCTTTTTATCGTCAGGATTGCTCACTCGGTAAAAGATAATTTTATCCGCAGAATATTTAAAATAAGGATGATTTCTAAGCCATTCTTCGGGAGCATCTATTAAAGAATATCTTTCCACTTTTGAATTGTCAAGAGGTGCAATACTGAGTAACTTCTGCACAAGTTCTTTATCGATATTATAGGTTTCAAGAATTTGATCTTTCGTCATAAACCCACCCAGCTTTTTTCTGAATCCGATCATTGATCCTGCGCTTTTTTCATCTAGACCAAACTCCAGAAGCTGTCTGAAAGTGATGGTATTCATGTCAATTTTTGAGAAATCTGTCTTTTCCTGTTTTGTATCAGTCTTTTTATCGACAGAACTTTTCATTGTTACAGCATTTAGCCTTATAAAAGGTTTCAACTCGGCAAATTTTTCAGGAGAAATTACAAAGCAATTCTGAATGTCTTCTAACGTTTTAAAACTGCCTTTCAGATTTCTGTCCCGATAATTAACGATCACATTCGCCTGTTTTTCAGTAAATCCTAAAGCCATCCAACCTTCGGCGTCTAAAGTATTAGGGTCAAAAGTGGTTTGCCGAGTTTTAGTCTTAAATGAATTAGATTTTCCTTCATAAGCATTAAAATTTGCAGGAGTTTTTGCCGGGAGAAGTAAATAAGGTGCAAGCTTTTGATAATTTTCATCATTGATGATAAAGCATTCTTTAAATTTTTCTTTACTGACAAAACTTCCGCCCAGATAATTTTTATATTTTAAAATCGCCGCAGCTTGTTTTTCTGAAAAACCCATATTTTCCCAGTCATTTTGAGAGAACTGATCTGGATTAAATTTTCCTGAAACCGAGATAGATTTTTTTTTAAAATGATAGGAATCTGATTTCGCTTCTTTATTATTTTCCGGAAGCAGTATAAATTCCTGCAATTGAGAGAATTTTTCATCAGAAATAGCGTAACATTTTTTAAACTGTTCTTTCGAAAGAAATTTTCCGCCTACAATTTGTTTGTATTTTAAGATTGTTGCTGTTTGTTTTTCAGAGAATCCTAGCTTTTGCCATTGGTTTTCGTCGAGATCATTGGGATCAAATTCATTTAGAATATCTGAAGGGAGACTCTCAGAAACGAAATTTACTTGCGGAAACTTTTCAGTATTTTTAGTTGAGTATTTCTGATAAACTAGAAGAAAAAGCAAAAGCAATCCTAGAACTGCTATTCTTTGGTAGTAATTTTTTTTCATCATTTCGTAAAATTAAAAATAAATTTTAATTATAAAATGATTTTACCGGAAAAATTAAACTTATTCGGTTCTTTTGTTGTGAATGAACAACTGCACCAGAGAACTGACAAATATCCCAATCAAGCCACTCATTACAATTGTATTTGCATTAAAAATAATTCCTATAATTAATGCAAGCAGCGAAATACCACTTATGATTATAAGATATTTTCTTTTGATTTTTGCCATGCGTGATTATCTTTATTCAGAATCTTTTTCAACCAAAGAATCTTTCAGTTTAAGAAGTTCTGCTTTCACGAATTCTAAACGGTCGATGAGAGAAATTGTTTCAGAAATTTTTGAATTTGTAGTCAGAGCAACGCGCGCTCCGTCTAAAGTATAGCCTTTTTCCTTAACCAAATGATAAATGATCTTCAGGTTTTTGATGTCTTCAGGAGTAAAATAGCGGTTACCTTTTTTGTTTTTTTTGGGTTTGATGATAGGGAATTCTTGTTCCCAATATCTTATCAATGAAGCGTTTACGTCGAATGCTTTAGCAACTTCTCCTATCGAATAATACAGTTTGTCGGGTAAATTTGTCTTCATTGTAGCTGATCCTGAAAATTCAAAGATAAATATTTTTTAAACTACTTCGCAAATCGTAAATTGTAAGCTTTAAATAAAAAATAATGAAAAGGATATTGAATTTAAGTCTTCTTGGTTTGGTTTTGGCATTTCTAAGTTGCAAATCACAAAATTATAATGCTATGTTTGAAAACACCGAGCCGAAATTACTTTCAGATCAATTCAAATTTACGGAAGGTCCTGCGACCGATAAATCAGGAAACGTTTACTTCACAGATCAGCCAAATGACAAGATCTTTGTGTGGGATTGGAAAACGGATGAAATCTCTTTGTTTTTAGACAAAACAGGTCGTGCAAACGGAACGTATTTTGATGAAAATGATAATCTAATTACTTGTTCAGATAATGAAGGGGAAATCTGGAAAATCGGGAAAGATAAGTCTGTTGAGGTTTTGTCCAGAGGTTTTGAAGGGAAGAGATTAAACGGTCCTAATGACCTTTGGCTAGACGGTAATGGCGGTATCTATTTTACAGATCCTTTGTACGAAAGAGATTATTGGGAGAATTTTAAAGTCGAAATTCCCGAGAAAAATTTATATTATCGAAATAAAGAAGGAGTTGTTTCTAAAATCGAAACTTTTACTCAGCCAAATGGAATCATTGGAAGCATTCAGCAGAAAAAATTATATGTTTCAGATATTGACGGCGGAAAAACTTATGTCTACGATATCCTGGGTGATGGTAAGCTTTCTGAAAAGAAGCTATTC
Organism: Chryseobacterium sp. CY350; assembly: GCF_027945075.1. Classification (NCBI taxonomy): domain Bacteria; kingdom Pseudomonadati; phylum Bacteroidota; class Flavobacteriia; order Flavobacteriales; family Weeksellaceae; genus Chryseobacterium; species Chryseobacterium wangxinyae. The sequence continues at coordinate 1,332,112 of NZ_CP116034.1, read as the reverse complement.
TGTGAGATGGGTTCAGACGGAATGACGCTTGATAAAGAAGGAAATCTATATTTAACAGGCGACGGAGTTACGGTCTTTAATTCAAAAGGTGAAAAAGTTCATCATGTTAAAATTCCGGAAGACTGGACGGGAAATGTTACTTTTGGTGGAGAAAAAAATAACATCTTATTTATCACCGCATCAAAATCAGTCTATACTTTACCAACAAAAACAAGTGGATTAAAATAGATTGAAGCAAAGGTTGAGGTTTAGATTGAAAGAAATTTCGCTAAAACTCAACCTTTACTTTAAAACTAATATGCAACTTCCATCTTTACTTTTTTACCTTTCAGTTTTTCAGTACTCAGTTTTTTCAGTAATTCTCGCACTTTGGTTCTTGAAACAGCCACGTAAGATGTTGTATCTTTCACTTCAATCAGCCCAAGATCTTCTTTCTGCAATTCTCCTTTTTTTAATAAATATCCAACGATATCAACTTTATTGACCTTGTCTTTTTTCCCCGCACTGATGTAAATCGTCTGAAACGGTGGGTTTGCAGGAACTTTAGAAAACTCCTTTACAGATTCTTCAGGCGTATCTTTTTTGATGAACGGAAATTTTTCATCTTCGGTCATCACGATATAGGCAGAACCTTTTGCATTCATTCTTGCAGTTCGCCCATTTCTGTGGATAAATGCATCTTCAGTAGTCGGCAATTGATAATGCACAATTGATTCAACTTCAGGAACATCCAAACCTCGAGCAGCCAAATCAGTTGTAATTAAAACTCTCGCTGTGTCATTTCTGAATTTCAGCAAAGCACGTTCTCTTTCGTCCTGTTCCATACCGCCGTGGAAGGTTTCTCGGGCGATACCTTTGTCTAAAAGTAAATCCGCAATACGGTCAACGGTTTCTCTGTGATTACAGAAAATCAACGTTCTTTTGTTTCCTATTTTGCAGATCAGATGAAATAAAGTATCCAATTTTTCCTCAGAAACCGTCATTACTTTTCTTAACTGAATATCGGGTTTGTGTTCCAGTTTTAAGAAATCAACGAGTTTTTCGTTTTTTAATCCAGTAAACTTAGGAATTTCGTTCATTGATGTTGCGGAAGTGAGAATTCTCTGATACAGATTGTACATATTCTCGATAATGTATTCCATATCATCGTGGAAACCGAATTCTAAAGCCTTATCAAATTCATCTAAAACCAGATTTTTGATCGTTTTCACATCAAGATTTTTATTTCTCATATGATAAGCAACTCTTCCAGGAGTTCCGATCAATACAGCAGGAGCTTCTTTAAGATTGTTCATCTCAATTTTTTTATCATGACCGCCATAGCAAACAGTCACTTTAAAATCTGTTCCCATCGATTTGAAAACCTGCTCAATCTGTAAAGCTAATTCTCTCGCCGGAACTAAAATTAATGCCTGAATTCCTGTAGATTCTTTCTTCAAATTTCTAAGAACCGGAAACAGAAAAGCCAATGTTTTTCCTGATCCTGTAGGAGAAAGTAAAACAACATCGGTATTGTTTTCCGTAGTTTTGTATGTAGATTTCTGCATCTGATTCATATCCTGAATCTGCAGTTTTTTATAAATAGATTCTAATTCCATTTTGCAAAGGTAGGGGATTTATACGTAAAACTAAACCTCTTTTAATAGCCTTAAAAATGGTTGTTTTTGTTCATTGTCTGTAATTAAGGTAAGAAAGATATAACGTTTTTGGCTTGCCGAAGGGGGAATTTTTAGCACAAAAGTTCAATAGAATTACTACTATTGAACCTTGCACAAATGCTCAAACGAAGCACTTCAGCAGCGCTTTTTGAAAACCCTTGTTGGCTGCCGTTTTTTTGTTGGAACGTTGTTTTTAATTTGTAGGTACTGCTCCAATTTGTTGCAATAATCCAAGAAAGTCGGGTTGTCCGTGTTCTCCAATAATTTGTCCTTCTGATAAGTAATAAAAATTTATTGCTTGAACACTAATCGATTTTCCTGTTGGAGGAACGCCAAAAAAATTCCCTTGATGTGTTCCACGCATTGTAAAACGAGCAGCTATTTTGTCGCTCTCTACAACTATGTCTTCAAGTGTCCATTGAATGTCGGGGAATCCACTTCTCATCATATTTATAATTGTAAGATAACCTTCTGGACCTTTCATCGGATCAGTTTGTCCTGGAACATGAAATATTGCTTTTGGACTAATAAGTTCTTCTGCAAGATTTTCACTTGCTGTATTTATGAACGTTACAAAGCGGTTCATAATAGTTTTGTTTGTTTCTATTATCTTCATTTCTGTTTTTTATTTTTTTAGTCTGTCAGTTGTTATATGGTATCGGTTTTAAAATGGAAGCCAACGTCTGTCTTTACGCAATGCGTCAATCCAAACTATAAATTGCTGATTAACTTCCAAATATAAAAAAATCATATCACAACGATATAAAAAAATTAGATAAATCTCTTTAGAAAAGAAATCATTAATTATGGAAGATGCAATGCTATTGCTTTTGACTTTGACTTTCCAAAATTTTGCAAACGTAGTATTGCATTAGGATTTTGATTAAATTCGCTAACAGAAAAGTGATCTAAAATTTCCAAATCAAATTCTATGACTCCCGAAAAAAGAAAACTCATGACCGACAGTTTCAACCGCTCTGAAACGTTGAAATTCTACAACGCCGAACTTTTGGAAGTAGAAACCGATTTTGTCTCCATAAAAATTCCAAAAATGGAAATGATGACCAGAACTGCAGGAATGTTCAATGGTGCGATGATTGCTTCCTTGGTCGATGTTTCTTCAGGATATGCGGCCGTAAGCCATTATGATCAAGACTGTTATGTTGTTACCGTAGAGCTGAAAGTGAATTATTTAAGACCTGCAATTGGTGATGCATTAGTGTCAAAAGCGTATGTTGTGAAGGGTGGAAGTAAAATCAGCGTCATAAGAACTGAGATTTATACAGTCAGCAGCGACCGCACATCTGAAAGTCATGTTGCCACTTCTTTGGTCACTATGATGAAGATTAAATAGAAATGATAGTGGAACAAATTTTGTTAAAAGAAACTCATTAAAAATATAAATCATGAACTTACTTATCCGACTTTTCATCACGGCTATTGTCGCTTTTTTATTGACAAAAATCCTTCCGGGCGTACATTTCGACGGATTTACAGGAGCTGTAATCTTTGCCATTGTTTTGGGACTTTTAAATTTAATTTTGAAACCTATTTTGAGTCTTTTCGGACTTCCGCTGACCATTATCACATTAGGTTTTTTCGCTCTTGTTATCAATGCAATTATTGTTCTGGTAGCCGATTATTTTGTAGATTCTATGGAAGTGAATGGCTTTTGGTCAGCATTTATTTTCAGTATATTGCTTTCAATCATCACGTCTTTAGCAAATTCAATGTTTGCAGATAAAGATTAAATCTGAAAAATTATTTAAATATCAATCACCAGTTTGCAGCTGGTGATTTTTTTTTGTGTCGTTTGCGAAAAAAAATAGAATTTATAGTTTCAAACTCAAAACTAAACTGTTAATTTTTTAGTTCATTTTTATTTAAAATATTAACTTTGGCAACCTTGGATTAATAGAAATGTGTAGAGTGAATTTTATTTCAATTTATATGTTTAAAATAAAAATTTATGAAACTAAAATATAGTCTGCTCGCTTTGGCAGCTCCTTTTTTAATGAATGCACAACAACTGATGACGCCAGAAATCTTATGGACTTTAAAAAAAGTCGGAGTTCAGGCCGTTTCACCCGATCATTCTTCACTGATTTATAAAGTGGGACAAGTTGATTTAAAGACTGAAAAACCAAAAAACGAAAATTACTTCCTGAATGTTCTCAATAATCAGTCTTCTAAAATTGATTTGGGTATAAAATCTTTGGTTCAGTGGGATAAAAACGGATTGTATGCTCAGGAAGGCGATAAAATCTTCCTTTCAAAAGACAGCGGAAAAACCTGGACAGAATTTTACACGATCGGGGAGGTTGATAACATCGTGGTTTCTCCTGATGGAAAGAAAATAGCTTTCAGTAAGCAGGTATTAGTTGAAAAACTAATGGGGAAAGATAAATATGCGGATACTCCGAAAACCACTGCTCAAGTTTATACAGATTTGAATCACAGACATTGGGATTATTTTAACGAGGGGAAATATAATCATGTTTTTGTTGTTGATATTTCTGCAAATGTAGATTCTGCAAAAGATCTGCTGGAAGGAAAAACGTGGGATTCTCCACAAAGACCTTTTGGTGGAACTGAAGATTTTATCTGGAGTCCAGATTCTGCACAACTTTTATATGTTACCAAACCAAAAAGTGGAAAAGAATATTCTACAAGCACCAATACTGATATTTTTGCTTATGATCTGTCTTCTGGAACAACAAAAAATTTAACTGAAACCAATAAAGGTTATGATGTAAACCCAAAATTCAGTCCCGACGGAAAATCTCTCGCTTGGCAAAGTATGGAAAGAGACGGATTTGAAGCCGATAAAAATGACATCAAATTGATGGATTGGAAATCAGGAAAAACTTCAAACTTAACGAAAGGTTGGGACGAAAGCGTTTCCGGTGATGTCTTCTGGAGCGGAGATTCTAAAGCAATTTACTTTACAGCAGCTTTTAGAGGTACAAAACAATTGTTTTCTTTAAATCCTAAAGATTCTAAAGTTCAGCAGATTACAAAAGGTGATTTTGACATTAACGAGATTTTTGCTGACAACAAATCTTCGCTTTTGGTATCTAAAACAGATATCAATCACGCATCAGAAATTTTTTCTGTAAATCTTAAAAACGGAGAATTAATGCCAATTACCGAAACTAATAAAGAAATGTATTCTAAATTAGCTCTGGGTAAATCTGAACTGAAAATGGTAAAAACTACAGATGGAAAAGAAATGGGAGTGTGGTTTCATTATCCACCCAATTTTGATCCGAATAAAAAATATCCGACTTTAGTTTACTGTCAAGGTGGTCCCCAATCTGCATTAACCCAATTTTTTAGCACAAGATGGAATTTTGCTTTGATGGCAGCAAACGGATACATTGTTGTTGCACCAAACCGTCGCGGAATGCCGGGTTGGGGAACAAAATGGAATGAAGAAATTTCAAAAGATTGGGGCGGACAACCGATTAAAGATTATTTGGCAGCAACAGATTTTGCAAAAACTTTACCGTATGTTGACGGTGATAGAGTTGCGGCAGTTGGAGCAAGTTATGGCGGTTACAGCGTATTTATGCTGGCTGGAGTTCACAACAACAGATTCAAAACTTTCATCGCTCACGACGGACTATTTGATATGAAATCTTGGTATTTGACAACTGAAGAACTTTGGTTTGCGAATTGGGATTTGGGTTCGCCGTGGGAAAAACCACTGCCGAAAGCATACACAGATTTTAATCCGAGCAATTTTGTTGACAAATGGAATAAACCCATCATGATTGTTCAAGGTGGAATTGACTTCCGTGTTCCTTATGAGCAAGGTCAGGAAGCTTTCCAAGCTGCGAAATTAAGAGGTTTGAAATCTAAATTGGTTTATTTTCCAAACGAAAATCACTGGGTGCTACATCCGCAAAACGGTTTGGTTTGGCAGAGAGAATTTTTTGACTGGCTGAAAGAAACATTATAGTAATAGCCACAAGAAAATTCCCCTCCTTTGGAGGGGTGGCGAAAATTCGAAGAATTTTTGACGGGGTGGTTTTAAGATGAATAATTAAAAATATACCTGATTTTAATTCTTTAAAAAACGTAATAAGAGCGGGCTTTAGCCCGCTTTTTGTTTTCAAGATCTTAGGCTTCAGCCAAAATTTATCTTTAAATTATGCAAAATCGTATCTCATCATTTCCACCAATTATCGATTCAGGTTCTAAGATCTTAATTTTAGGCTCAATTCCTGGTGTGAAATCGTTGGAAAAACAGCAATATTACGCACATCCACAGAATAAATTCTGGAAGATTATTTTTGAATTATTTAATGAAGAATTTAAAGAAGATTATTCCGAAAGAATTGCTGTTTTAAAAAAAAACCACATTGCACTTTGGGATGTCATTGACTCTTGCGAGAGAAAAGGAAGTTTAGATTCAGAAATAAAAAATGAAGAAGCGAATCAGATTGGTAATTTATTAGAACAATACCCAAATATCAAAGCAATTTTCTGTAACGGTGGAAAATCTTACAAAGATTTGCAGAAATTATTAGGCAAAAATTTTAGAATTCCTATCTATTTGTTGCCTTCTACAAGTCCACTTCACACAATTTCTTTTGAGAGAAAATTTGAAGATTGGAAAAAGATTTTAAAATATATTTAAAGTTTATTATTTCATTTGAAAAAGATATATTTGTGGTTCGCAAATGTTTCTCAAGAATGAAAAAAAATCTTCTAGCTTTATTTTGTTATTTCTCTATATTCTGTTTCTCGCAGGAATATCACTTCGATTACAAGTGCTATGACAATGAGACGCAACTCAAAGGATCTTATAAAGGAAATAAAAGAACCAATATCATTTATTTCAATTCAGAAAATGAAAATGTAATGGCTTATGATTACTTCTTTTCACAACAATCAACAAGAAGTTTTTTGCTTGATGATTATAAATTAAATATGATGTTCTCTTACTCAATTAGCCATGATAGCAAGTTCTCTACTTTAAATTATATACAGATGGTTCCTATTAAAATATATCCCGATGAACAAAAAATAGAAAGAGTCGACGTCGAGAAACTTGAGGAGAATTTATTCTTGATAAGAACGTTTTCATCCCAAAACGTTAAAAAACCTAATATTGAACTAAAAGTACTTACTGAGAAGAGCGAATATTCAATGCCAAAAATTCAATTTATGGATCTTACTCCTAACATCCATTCCAAAATTTATGAGGCACTTTTATCGAAGTTAGACTCCCCAAAATATAGAATTGTTGATGTTGTGACTAATTATAAAAATAGAGTAATTATGCACGATGATCTTTCAAAATGTGAAAAAATAAATTTGAAGTTTTTAGCTAGCCCGAAATCTAATTAGAAAGTTGCAATTCCAAATCAAATATTCATAATATGAAAGAAAATCTTTCTATACTATTCTTTTTTATATCAATATTTAGCTTCTCACAGGAAATCTCTTTTGATTATTTGATAGAAAAGACAAGTGTTTCAAGAGAAAAGTATAAAAGTTTTACATTTTTAAATTCTCAGACAAACCAGTTTCTCTCTGTAAGTAGACATAACAAGAAATTTATAGGATCGCTAAATGATATGGATGAAAAACTCTTACACTATTTTTATATATATGAAAAAGATGGTAAATATACTGCCGTTTACAGTGACTCATATCCAAGTGATTCACCAATAAAAACAAGTAATTTGGATAGTAAATATGCAAATCATGATAATATAGAATTATATAAAGTTGACGATTTAAACTATAAAGTCAATTTATTTAGTAAAAACAGATCAAAAAAAAGTAGAATCAGTGTAGATATTATTTTAGAGAAATCTGAGTTTAATTTTTTAGACATTTTTATTGATTCGCCAGAAAGGTTTGCTATATCAACAATGTTAGAAAAGGAAGTAAATAAAGATGGATGCTGTTATAGAATAGCAAAATATGCTGTTACTTATAGAAAAAACAATGTAGTTTCCACTACCAATACTACTAAAAAAGTCGAATTGAAATTGATAATACCAGATAAATTAAATATAAAAACTCTACAGTCTTCAACAAGTTGATAATCTTAAAGATACCTTTGATTACATTTTTCCGATAAATATTTTTACAATGAGAAACTTTTTTTTGATATTATTATGTTTTACATCAACACTCACATTATCACAGGAATATCATTTTGACTATTTTGTAAAAGAAAAGTCAACAGATGTGAAACCGATTGAAAATGTGTCGGTTACGGAGAAAATTGTGAATTCAGAAACAGGAACAACAATTTATTTGTGGAATAAAAATAATAAAATTACGGGCATACTTTATGTTGACAATAACAAATTAAAGCATGTTTTTAATGTTAGGAAACTAAATAATCAGTTTAATTTTATTTATAAACATTCAAGTAAAATTAATCAAGATTATCAGCCTAAAACACCATACGTGAGCAAACAGGTTTTTCAGATTAAGAAAATTGACTCATTGAAATATAATATCGTTGTTTTCAAAAATTCAAAATCAAAGAAATGGAAAATTAATGCCATTGTAAATTTGGAAAAAGCTGAATTTGAAGATATTGAGTTTAAAGTAGATCATGTAATATCAAACAGTATAGAAGCTGAATTGAAAAAACTACTAGATTCTAATTTTAAATTTATTACAAGAAAAATTGATTATAAATATAGTAATGGTAAATCATTTTCTACTTATATAGAAAATGTTCAGAAAATTAATTTAACACTGGTTGTTCCAAAGATTTTAAAAGAACCTACCCATTGGTCAGATTTTGAAGACTAAAAAAATGTCAGCCTATGTTGTTGGATGTTATTTATAATATATTATGTAAGTGGCTTCGTTATCACATAGACTTCCTCATACGACTGTACCAATATCATCAATTACCCTAGAATTTCATTTGAAATTCTTTAGCGCTTCCTCTTCAAATCAAAACTTTTAAAGAAAGTTTTGAGAATGTTAGAAGATGTTAGATTCAAATAAAACTAAAATATTTTTAATAAAAAAGATATATTTGTGGTTCACAAATAATCTGTAATGAAGAAAATTTTTTTATTGTTCCTTTGTTTTGTTTCGAGTATCACTTTTTCACAAGAATACCACTTTGATTATTTTATAACAGAGAAACATACTGACATTAAACCTCAGAAAAGGGAGTGGATTAATGAGTCATTCTATGATCCGTTTACGAATAAAAGTTTATCTTTAAGAACTCAAAATGATAAAATTATTGGTATTATATATGAGGAAGAAAATCGCAAGAGACATGTTTTCAAAGTAGATCAATATAAAGATAAATTGACTCTAACTTATAAATTTTCTAATCAATTTCCCAAAAAAAGAAAAAGGAAATGTAAAAATAAAGATGTTTTTAAAGTCGAGAAAATAGATTCATTGCTCTATGACGTGATACTTTTTAAAAATTCTAAATTAAATAAAAAGAAGATGTCAACAAGACTAAAGATTGAAAAGAATGAATTTAATAAAGTGTATTTTTCTACTGAGAACTGTAGAGATGAAGAGGTAAGTGAAAAAATAAAAAAAGATTTAGACCCTAAATTTATGTACATTGTAACTAGCGTGCAAAAGAATTATCATTCTTCGGGTCATCTTTTTGAAGATAAAATTCAAAAGATTCAAAAGACTAGTTTAATTATTGTAATACCTCAAAAATTAAAATATAAAAAAATTGATTATTCAACTGATTTTGAAGAATAGAAAAAAGCGACTTAATATAGTCGCTTTTTCTAACATTTATTTCGACACCACATAAACCTCCTCATACGGCTGTATCAAAACCCAACCATTCCCGGAAAATTTCATTTGAAATTCTTCACCGCTTCCTCTTCCAATCAAACTTTTGAAAGAAACATTGGTTTTCAGTTCCGGACTTAAATTTCCAGACCAAGCAACAGTTGCATTGGGATCTGTGAAAACAGGCGCGCCTGGAGTTACCAATAATGTTAAAGGTTCGCCATGAGTCGTAATTGCAATGTGTCCCGTTCCCGAAAGTTTTACCTGAAACAATCCGCCAGACATCATTCCGGCAATGCTTTTCAACATCGTGATATCGCTTTTAATGCTTTGCTCGTGTGCCAAAACATCATTTCCGTTCACGAATAGTGTCTCGTTATTTAAATAAAGAATTCTAACCTTTTTCCCTGAATCGGCTACATAAAGTTTTCCGGTTCCTTCAGCTTTCATTAGTTTTGCACCTTCTCCGCTGAGAGCTTTTTTCAAAAGATTTCCCAATCCGCCAGAAAGCATACCTTGTCTTTCAAAATTGATATTTCCAATGTATCCTACCATGCTTCCTGTTTTTGTCCAGACTGCCTGATTATTGAGGTTGATTTCTAAAAGTGCAGGCTTTTCCAACTCAAAATAATCTCTTTCTAGAGGATTTTCTTTGGTTTCTTTTACGAATTCTTCTAAAGAATATTTGCTCATAAGTGTAAATTTAATTTCACTAAAATACTCTTTTTTTCTAATGTAATTTCATTAAATAAAAAAATATGATGCTTCAAATTCCCTGTCAGTAACGATTGTAAAATAAAGACTTGACAAAGGGGTATCGAATGTTGTATATTTGCAGTCCGAAAATTACATCCGTAATTTTTACATAATTTTTAAACCGTAATTTAAAAAATGAAGACATCCGATTTTAATTTTGATCTCCCTGAAGAATTATTGGCAGAACATCCATCAGAACACAGAGATGAAGCAAGATTAATGGTTCTTGACAGAAAAACTCAAACCATTGAGCATAAAACATTCAAAGACGTTGTAGATTACTTTGATGAAAAAGATCTTTTCATTTTCAATAATACAAAAGTTTTTCCTGCTCGTCTGTATGGAAATAAAGAAAAAACCGGAGCTAAAATTGAAGTTTTCCTTTTAAGAGAGCTTGATAAAGAAACCCGCGTTTGGGATGTTTTGGTAGATCCGGCAAGAAAAATCAGAATTGGAAACAAATTATTCTTCACAGAAGATGAGTCTTTGGTTGCGGAGGTAATTGATAACACAACTTCAAGAGGTAGAACTTTGAGATTTTTATTTGATGGTTCTTACGAAGAATTCAGAACTAAATTGAAAGAATTAGGAGAAACTCCACTTCCAAAATATATCAAAAGAGAAGTAGAACCTGAAGATGCTGAAAGATATCAGACTATTTATGCTAAAGTAGAAGGAGCTGTAGCGGCACCAACAGCTGGTCTGCATTTCTCAAGACATTTAATGAAGAGATTGGAGATCAAAGGAATTGATTTTGCTGAAGTGACGCTTCACGTTGGTTTGGGAACTTTCAACCCGATCGAAGTGGAAGATCTATCTAAGCATAAAATGGAATCTGAGGAAATTATCATCGACGAGAAAAATGCTGAGATCATCAACAAAGCGGTTCAGGAAAACCGTAGAGTTTGTGCAGTAGGAACTACCACGATGAGAGCAATTGAAACTTCAGTTTCTTCAAATAGAAAAATTTCTGCATTCAATGGCTGGACTAATAAATTTATTTATCCGCCTCACGATTTCGGAGTTGCGAATACAATGATTACGAATTTCCATACGCCAAAATCTACTCTAATGATGATGATTGCGGCATTTGCAGGAAAAGATTTCTTGATGCAGGCTTACGAAGAAGCGGTAAGAGAAAAATATAAATTCTATTCTTACGGTGACGCAATGTTAATTTTGTAATTAATTTAAATTATAGATTATAAATTTTAGATTGAATCCTGATTTTTTAAAGGTTTTTGATCTAAAATTTATAATTTAATATCTGTAATAAACAATACTTTGAAAGATATCCGTACATTATCGCTAGACCAACTCAAAGATTACTTTGGTACTATTGGTGAAAAACCTTTTCGTGCCAAGCAGGTCTATGACTGGATCTGGAGTAAAAATCTTCATTCTTTTGAAGAAATGACGAATCTTTCAAAAGATCTGAGAGAGCATCTTGTCCGTGATTTCCTCATGAATCCGGCAGCGGTAGATCAATTTCAGAAATCTACAGACGGAACGATAAAAAACGGAGTGAAACTTCATGACGGACTCATGGTGGAATCTGTTCTTATTCCTACGGAAACCAGAACTACAGCTTGTGTTTCTTCGCAAGTAGGGTGTTCGTTAAATTGCGAGTTTTGTGCCACAGCCAAACTCAAAAGAATGAGAAATCTTGAGGTCGCCGAAATCGTAGATCAGGTTGCTTTGATAGACAGACAGAGTAAAGAATATTACAACCGTCCGTTGACCAACATTGTTTTTATGGGAATGGGTGAGCCAATGATGAATTATAAAAACGTCGTTGAAGCCATCCGTAAAATCACTCAGCCGGAAGGTTTGGGAATGTCACCTAGAAGAATTACTGTTTCTACATCAGGAATTCCGAAGATGATTAACATGCTGGCTGATGACGAGTTAAAAGTAAAGCTTGCCCTATCACTACATTCTGCGGTTGAAAAAACCCGTAATGAGATTATGCCGTTTTCTGATAAATTTCCTTTAACGGATATTATGGAGGCGCTTCAACATTGGTACAAAAAAACGGGCTCTGTAATTACGTTTGAGTATTGTGTCTGGAAAGGTATTAATGACAAAGATGAAGACATCAGAGCTTTAATTAAATATTGCCGACAGGTTCCTTCTAAAGTTAATTTAATTCAATATAACCCGATTGGTGAAGGAAAATTTGACCATAGAAGCGTTGCTGCCGAAGAAAAATATGTTCGTGAACTTGAAAAAGCAGGAATTACAGTAATGGTTAGAAAAAGTCGTGGTGGTGATATAGATGCGGCTTGTGGACAATTAGCCAACAAAAACGCTGAATAATTTTTTTTCATAACTTTTTCTTTTATTAAATAATTTCAGAACCACGAAGTGGTTCAACATCAATAGCCGTGGGTGAAACCCATGTGAAATTATGAAGAATATCCGCAGAACCACGAAGTGGTTCAACTAAAAATCATACTCAAATTCTTAACAATCCATTCATACCAAAATCCGTAATTTTGTGCTATGAAGAAGGTTTTTCTATTAATCGTAATTTTTACATTCCAAACTGCATTTTCTCAACAGGCGGAAATTTTTAAGCTTAAAAAATTCAGAGTTTCAGTTTTAAATGATTCAATTCAAGAAACTTCGGGACTTAATTTCTTTGACGGCAAACTCTACACCTTCAACGACAGCGGAAATTCTCCAGAATTGTATGAAATTGATAAAAACTCAGGAAAAATTGTCAAAGTTTTAAAAACAAATGCTGAAAATAAAGACTGGGAAGCTTTAACAAATAATGGAGAAAACTTCTACATTGGAGATTTTGGCAACAATGCAGGAACCAGAAAAGATTTAAAAATTTATAAAATTCCTTTTCGAAATGATCGATTGCATAACGATTTAATGAAAACCATTTCTTTTTATTATCCAGAACAAAACGATTTTACTTCAAAAAATATTTCAACAGATTACGATTTGGAGTCGATGATTTATTTGAACGGAAAAATTCACATTTTCACCAAAGAATGGGCTTCAAAATCTACAACTCATTACACACTTGATCCTGAAAATTTTGAAAATCAGGCAGCACAAAAAGTAGAATCTTACAAAACCGGCTATGTGGTTACTGATGCTTCTTATTATGACAAGAGGCTTTATGTTGTTGGATATACCAAGAAAACAGAAGTCTTTTTAGATATTTTTAATGAAACGGAACCGGGAATATTTTTCAGAGAAAATCCAAAACACTTTTATTTAGGAAGTGCATTGACGATTGGGCAAATCGAAGGAATTGCTATTGATGAAAAAGGAATTTATATTTCGGGGGAAAAATTTTACTCGCCGATCAAGAAAACTAAACCGTTTCTCTATTTTGTTCCTAATGATAAATTTAAATTTTAAACCATTTAGATCAAGAAGTTTTAAGGCCAAAAATAATCTAAATACATAAAATTCAAAAAAGTTGAATCATTAAGCATTACGCTTAGTTGAATTTATTGATCCATAATAATTCTTATCTTTTTCATTTTCTTAATGGTTGAATTGTATCGAATAATTTTAAAGACTTTGAATTTTTATTAAAATTGGTTTAAAAAAATTATCTTTGTGATAATTAATAAATACTCACCCATCATTCTCAGATAGTGGCCAATATTGTAGAAGAAATCAAACGACCGATCAATGAGGAAATGAAACTTTTCGAGCAGAAGTTTTATGAATCTATGCAGAGCAAAGTCGCTTTACTCGATAAAGTTACCCGTTTTATTGTTACCACAAAGGGGAAGCAGATGCGTCCGATGTTTGTATTTCTATGTGCAAAACTGATTGGGAACGTCAACGAAAAAACTTATCGCGGGGCTTCAATGATTGAGCTGATTCACACTGCAACTTTGGTTCATGATGATGTTGTGGATGAGAGTTTTAAGAGACGTAATTTTTTCTCTATTAATGCTTTATGGAAAAATAAAATAGCCGTTTTAGTTGGTGATTTCTTACTATCAAAAGCAGTTTTACTTTCTACAGACCATAAAGATTACGATTTACTATCTGTGATTTCAAGAACCATCAGAGAAATGTCTGAAGGTGAACTTCTTCAATTGGAAAAAGCCAGAAAATTGGATATTACTGAAGATGTTTATTATGAAATCATCCGTCAGAAGACAGCTACTTTGATTGCAGCGTGTTGTGAAATCGGAGCTTTATCCAACGATGCTGATGAAAATTTAGCCAAGAAAATGATGCAGTTCGGAACGTATACCGGAATGGCTTTTCAGATTAAAGATGATTTATTCGATTATTTAAGTTCAAATGTGATCGGAAAACCGGTTGGAATTGATATTAAAGAGCAGAAAATGACTTTACCTTTAATTCATACTTTAAAAATTGCTGGCGAAACTGATAGAAAATATTATTTCAATACGATCAAGCGCTACAACAACGATCAAAAACGTGTGAAAGAACTGATTGCTTTTGTGAAAAGTTCAGGCGGTTTGGATTACGCAATTCAGGTGATGAAAGATTTTCAGCAGAAAGCTAAAGATATTCTTGATGAATTTCCTGATTCTGAAGTGAGAAGATCTCTACACATGATGCTGGATTATGTGATCGAAAGAAAATTTTAATAATTTATTTGATAGTAAATTATCTAGAAATTAAAACTAAACAAAAAAACTGTAATTTTAATCCATTATTGTCGTTGTTATAATAGTCACAGACAGAATAATACAAAATAAGGCGATTAAAAATAAATAATCCGCAATACTCTCATATCTATTTCCTGCACTTTCTTTTTTAGATCTTATCGACATAAAAGAAAATAAACTGCTACACGCAAAAAATACACACGCAATACCTGCAAACTCGTCTAGAAATGTATGATGGCTCGTTTTAGTTATCTTTAATGAGGTGATAATGATCATTGAAAAGCCTAAAAGATTGGTCGATGCATTCAGGATGTGAGTTGACTTTTTTTCCATATTACAGAGTTTTATTCAAAGTAAATACATTTTTTTTCATTATCAAATTTTTAAAAAATATTCTTTAAAATTAAAATTAATATAAAAAGTGTATATTAGCAAAATACTTCATAAATAAACAATATTTAATATTTGGCTATGCAGACAACCTATATTGAAACTCAACAAATTTCTTTTCAAGACTTTAAAAATCAAATACTTGAAGACTATAAATTAGGGAGAATCTCTCGTGAAATGTCGTATCTTGGTAGAAGAGAAGTGCTTACAGGGAAAGCGAAGTTTGGAATTTTTGGTGACGGAAAAGAGCTTCCGCAGCTGGCAATGGCAAAGGTTTTCAAGAATGGAGATTTCCGTTCGGGATACTATAGAGACCAAACTTTTGCATTGGCAATAGACGCTCTGTCTGTTGAGAGTTTCTTTGCGCA
Source organism: Chryseobacterium sp. CY350 (assembly GCF_027945075.1). Lineage (NCBI taxonomy): Bacteria > Pseudomonadati > Bacteroidota > Flavobacteriia > Flavobacteriales > Weeksellaceae > Chryseobacterium > Chryseobacterium wangxinyae. The sequence continues at coordinate 1,316,554 of NZ_CP116034.1, read as the reverse complement.
GTTGTATGCAGATACAAGCGTCGAGAGAGAACCAGCTTCTGCAGGTAGACAGATGAACGGTCACTTTGCAACAAGAAGTTTGAATGAAGACGGAAGTTGGAAAGATTTGATGGCGCAAAAAAATATTTCATCAGATATTTCACCGACTGCCGGACAAATGCCAAGATTATTAGGTTTAGCACAGGCTTCTAAAGTATATAAAACCGTGCATTTTGAAGGCGCTGAAAAATTCTCTGACAAAGGAAATGAAATAGCTTTCGGTACAATTGGTGATGCATCAACTGCTGAAGGTCATTTTTGGGAAACTTTGAATGCAGCGTGTGCATTGCAGGTTCCTATGATTGTTTCAATTTGGGATGATGGTTACGGAATTTCGGTTCCTACCATGAAACAGAGAGCAAAAGCTGATATTGCTGAAATGTTGAGCGGTTTCCAAAGAAAGGAAGGTGAAGATCAAGGTTGTGAGATTATTCAGGTGAAAGCTTGGGATTATCCTGCTTTATTGGATGCGTATGCAAGAGCCGAGCATTTTGCCAGAACAGAATCTGTTCCTGTGGTGGTTCATGTAATTGAAGTAACGCAGCCGCAAGGTCACTCAACTTCGGGCTCTCACGAAAGATATAAAAATGAAGACCGTTTGTCTTGGGAAGCAGATTTTGACGGATTAATTAAATTCAGAGAATGGATTTTAAATTATTCCATCGAAATTGAAGGAAAAGATGAAATCATCGCAACTGTAGAAGAGTTGGAGGCAATTGATGAGGAAGCTAAGAAGAAAGTAAAGAACGGACAAAAGACGGCTTGGGAAAATTATCAGAAAACACTTACAGAGCTGGCTTTTTCAGTTTTACCTTTAGTTGAAAATCTTAAAGGTCAAAATTCTGAAATCGAAACGTATATCAATCAATACAACAAATTGGTTTCTAAAGCGAAGAAAGACGTTTTCCATTTGATCAGAAAATCTTTACTGGCCACAAGAGGTACAAGCTCAGCGGAAAGAACTGCGTTAATGAATAAATACAACGAAGTTTTTGAAGTTGAAAAAGACAATTACTCGTCTCATTTATACTCTCAGTCTCAATGGAAGGCTGAAAATATTAAAGAAATCAAACCTATCTATTCTGAAACTTCTGAAGATGTTGACGGAAGAGTAGTGGTGAGGAATAATTTCGATAAAATATTTGAAAAATATCCTCAAACTTTGGTTTTTGGTGAAGACGCCGGAAATATCGGTGACGTTAATCAAGGATTAGAAGGAATGCAGGAAAAATACGGTGACATTCGTGTTGCCGATACCGGAATTCGTGAAGCGACCATTCTTGGACAAGGAATTGGGATGGCGATGAGAGGTTTAAGACCAATTGCTGAAATTCAGTATTTAGATTATATTCTGTATTGTTTACAGGGAATGAGTGATGATTTGGCGACAGTTCAGTACAGAACTAAAGGCGGTCAGAAAGCTCCTGTAATCATCAGAACAAGAGGTCACAGATTGGAAGGAGTTTGGCATTCTGGTTCCCCAATGGCGGGAATTCTGAATCTTTCTAAAGGTATTTTGGTTTTGGTACCAAGAAACTTAACGAAAGCTGCCGGATTTTACAATACGATGCTTCAAAGCGACGATCCTGCTGTGATTGTTGAATGTCTGAACGGATACCGATTAAAAGAAAAACAACCCGATAACTTAGGTGAGTTCACTGTTCCTGTAGGGAAAATCGAAGTGACAAAAAAAGGAAAAGATGTTACTTTGGTAACGTACGGTTCGACTTGGAGAATTGTGATGGAAGCAGCAGAAGAATTAGAGAAATTAGGGATTTCTGCGGAAGTTATTGATGTTCAGTCATTAATTCCTTTTGATTTAACGCATGAAATTGCTGAATCTGTGAAAAGAACAAACAGATTGGTTGTAATCGACGAAGATGTGGAAGGTGGAACTTCAGCGTTTATTCTTCAGCAGATTTTAGAAAAGCAAAAGGCTTTCAGATATTTAGATTCAGATCCGTTGACGATTGCTGCAAACGATCACAGACCTGCCTACGCAAGTGATGGCGATTATTTCTCTAAGCCATCTTCAGATGATATGGTTGAAAGAATTTATGCTTTATTTAATGAAACAAATCCTGAGAAATATCCCGCGATATTTTAATTGAGATTTTTTATAAAATTGAAACCGCTTTCGTTTTGGGAGCGGTTTTTTTATGTATAGTTACGGTATACCGTAACTTGTTTATTATTAGAAATTTGTAAATTTGATTTTACATAACTATATAAAAAAACAATGAACATTGAATCCTTATTAAGTAAAGTACATCTTTTCGAATCTTTAGTGATCGTTTCTGGTTTTAAGAGAGATATTACAGATTATTTTCAGTCTATTCAGCAATCGCAGAATCAAAATCTAGTCTACATGAAAGACATATCTCTGCGAATAAAGAGTTCTTTTCAAAATTTTGAAAATAATTCTTTAAATAACGATTTATTTTATTTATTAAAAGATACTCTTCCTTTTACAGAACAAGAAACAATTTCTGAGCTTGACAAGCTTGATGACAATAGTTCAATTGATGCAAGTGAATATTATTCTAAGCTGTATACTATATTAAATACTTTATTAGAGTCTATTACCGAAAATGAAAATGAGGTTAAGAGTTTAAAGAACTTATTAAATAAATATTCTGCAACAGATTCAGACCAATTTGCATCTGAAGGAAATGCATTGGTTTCTATTATTTTTAAAGATTTAAAGTCTACAGGAACTCTTAAAGAATTTACAAAAAGTCTTAATAAGTGGAATAGAGCTTTGCTTCTGTATTATACATTGCTTAAGTCAGATTCTCCTGAAGAGATTGATTTAATTGAAATTCAAAATGGGTCTATTGATGTTGTTTGTAATATAGATTTTGATGTGTCTTTAGATTTAACCAAAGTTGTTATGAAAGGTTTAGCTGTTTATGGTGCTTATTTGTTGTATAAATCTAAAATGGCTAAAGAAATAATAGCTTCTTATATGGGAAATAGAAAGTTAATATCAACAGAAAAAGAAAGAGAAAAATTAATGCTTTTAAATATCTATGAAACATTAAGAGATACTATTAGTGAGCAACATAAAGAAAATGTTAAAAACGATAAGGGAATCAGTAAAGAAGGTGTAGATAAAAAAATTGATGAAGTTAGTAAGGTTATTGCAGAGCATATTATTAAGGGTAATGAAATTAAATTACTAACCTATGGGACGCAAGATGATAAAGATTTAGATGGAGATAATTCAGAAGAAAATACGAAAGAATTAGCTGATAAACTGAGAGAGAATACATCAATTGTTCGTGAAAGATTTAACCTTCTTGAAGCGAAAGATAAACAGTTGTTGTTGGAGACATATACAATAAAAGATGATGATGAAATTAAGGGATAGAAAACAAATCAAAGCTGTCAAATTCTGACAGCTTTGATTTTAAAAACCGCCTCAAGAAAATCTCAAAGCGGCCTATTAACAAGTTTAAAAATATCTAAAATTGTCAAGTGAATGACAATAATGATTTCCTACAAACCAATACTTTTGCTTGGTTTCAATTATTTTCTGATGTTCTTTGGAATTGCATTTTTATGAACCAGAATTGCAGTTGATTTATACTCAACATACGGTTTTGTCACATACAAATATCCATCAAAATCGTTGGTTACACCCCAAGAATTTTTCACCATATAGTATTCTTTTCCGGTTTGAGATTTTACAAATAGTTCAATGTTTATTTAATCATTTGCAATCAAGATTAAGTAAAAGTTTTGTATCTAATCATTTCAGTATTTCCTTATTTTTAGAAAAAGTTTAGAATGTTTCCAACCATTTTGAAATTTTCTGCATCTATAAGAGTATAAAGCCTGACTATGGAAAAAGAATTACTGTTAGAATGCCAACGGAACAATCGCAATGCACAGCGGAAAGTTTACGAAAAAATGGCGGGCAAGCTGTATTCAGTTTGCAAACGCTATCTGAAAAACGATGAAGATATAGAAGAAGTATTGGCCGATACTTTTTATAAAATTTTCACAAAGCTTAATCAGTTGCAAAACCACGAAATTTTTGAAGCCTGGGCAAGAAAAATTGCCGTCAACGAATGTTTGCAGAAATTAAGAAGCATGAAAACACTCGAAATTTCTTTGGAAGACGAATTTGTAGAATCCACAGGTTCTCCCACAGACAGTATTTCTTTCGAAAAAGATATTCTGAAGCTTCTCAATTTTCTTCCGGAAGGTTGCAGAGCTATTTTCAATCTGTTTGCAATTGAGGGTTATCCGCACAAAGAAATTGCGACAATGCTTTCTATCAGCGAAGGAACTTCAAAGTCGCAGCTCAATTTCGCCAGAAAAAAACTTCAGGAATTATTGGTTAATCACAACATTTAAACTTTTACACAATGGAAAACAATCACGATATAGATAAAAAATTCAATGACGCTTCTCAATCTGTAGAAGAACCTGCGACTTTTCCGGGTTTTGATAAAGTTTGGGCGAGAGTAGAAGAGAAATTAGATAAAAAAGAAGACAAAAAGAGAATCGTCCCAATCTGGTTTCCGTACGGAATTGCAGCGAGTTTGGTTATTGGTTTGGGAGCATTTTATTTTATTAATAAAAAGGATATTGTTGATATTTCTAAGCCTCAAATTTCTCAAAATACTATTTTACCTAAAGTAAATCCTAATGTTCAGGTAATTGACAGTATTGTGAAATCTAATATTGAGGAGGGAATTCAATCTCAAAAAGTAATTCAAAAACCTGAAGTTTTAGCCTACGAAACAATTATTCCTAAACCTGAAATTTCTCCAATTTATCACAATGATTTAGCACCACATAATGCAGATATTCCAAAAGAAACAATAACTTATGAAGAAACAAATGGAGACGGTATTTTGGATAAAGATAAAGTTCAAAGTATTGATGAGGTAGTTTTAGTAGGACTACGACCTGTGAAAAAGCAATCCTATACATCAAGTGCCGTTTCTGTGGTAAGCTCACAAAGTTTGGAAGGCAGGCGTTCAAAAAAAGCAAAAGGAAATATCATTGCGTCTTCAACGATTGCCGTGAATGGTTTTGGAAATAGCGGCTTTAATAATTACTCGGAGACATCAAATATCAGAAATGAATTTAAACGGAGTAACAACGTTCAACAGGCTTTAGCAGGAAAAGTTTCGGGTCTTCAGATTTCGTCTGTAGATGCTACTCCGGGATCAGCAAGTATTTTAATAAGAGGAAGCAAAAGCTTAAGCGGTGGTAAAAATCCTTTATATGTTATAAATGGAGTAGTTTCAGATCAAAATTCTCTTGCAGCATTAAACCCCAATAAAATTGAAAGTATTTCGGTTTTAAAAGATGCTTCTGCAACAGCAATATTTGGAAGCAGAGCTTCGAATGGTGTTATCATTATTATAACCAAAAAACTTTCCCGAAAAGAGAAAAAAGCATTCAAAAAACTTCAGAAAGTTCAGGATAGTATTAATCTTTCAAAGCAAATTCAACAAAATAATACTGAAGAATATGATGCATTGGTAGAAAATCCTTTTGAACTGACCGAAAATCAGTCGGTTTCTACTTTTTCGATTGATGTTGATAATGCGGCATATTCCAACATCCGAAGAATGATTAATAATGGTGAAATTGTGAATAAAAGTGCAGTGCGAATTGAGGAAATGATCAATTATTTTAAATACAATTATCCACAACCTCAAAATAATCAGCCGTTTTCAATCAATACAGAATATAATGCTTCTCCGTGGAATCCTAAACATAAACTGTTGAAAATCGGACTTCAGGGGAAAAAAATTCCGATGGATAAATTGCCAAGTTCAAATTTTGTCTTTTTGATTGACGTGTCCGGTTCGATGGATGCTGCGAATAAATTACCATTATTAAAAAGCTCTTTCAAAGTTCTTTTAGATCAATTGCGACCGCAGGATAAAGTTGGAATTGTAGTCTACGCAGGAAGTGCAGGAATGATTTTGCCACCCACATCCGCAAAGGAAAAAGATAAAATCCTGAATGCTCTTGAGAATCTACAGGCGGGTGGAAGTACAGCAGGCGGAGCCGGAATCGAATTAGCTTACAAATTGGCTCAGGAAAACTTCATCAAAGGTGGAAATAACCGTGTAATTATCGCAACCGATGGAGATTTTAATGTCGGTACGTCTTCTACCGGAGATCTGGGAACTTTAATTGAAGAGAAAAGAAAATCGGGAGTTTTTCTTACCTGTTTAGGTTTTGGAATGGGAAATTTCAAAGACAACCGAATGGAAACTTTAGCAGATAAAGGCAACGGAAATTACGCCTATATCGACAATATGCAGGAAGCCAATAAATTTCTCGGAAAAGAGTTTGCAGGAAGTATGTATGCCATTGCGAAAGATGTTAAAATTCAGATTGAATTTAATATGAAATTCGTAAAGTCATATAGGTTAATAGGTTACGAAAACAGAAAGTTGAGAAATGAAGACTTTACCAACGATAAAATTGATGCAGGAGAATTGGGAAGCGGACATACTGTTACGGCTTTATATGAAGTGATTCCGAATGATGTAAATTCTGAATTTTTACCAAAAGAAACGAATTTAAAATATACTAAAAACACAAGTGAGGATAATTTCGGAGATGAATTGGCAACGGTGAAGTTCCGTTATAAAAAACCTGATGGAGACGCGAGTTCTGAGATTGTACAGGTCGTAAAAAGCTCACATGAATCAATTTCTTCTGCGAGTGACGATTTTAAATTTGCTACATCTGTTGCCTGGTTTGGATTGGTTTTGAGAGATTCAAATTTAATTAAGATCAAGGATCTCAATAAAATTGAAGAGCTTGCAAAAAAGGGAAAAGGTAAAGATGAGGAAGGGTACAGAGCTGAGTTTGTAAGATTAGTGGAAACGTATTTGTCAAGTTTAAAATGATTGAAATGGTGTTTAAAAGTTTGATTTTATTTTTAATGATGTTCAGCATTTCAATAGCTGCACAGAAAGACGAATATGGAAAAATAAATGAAAGGTCTGACGGATTAAAAAGTAGTGCTTTTCAACCGTATACGATGGATGACAAAACGCCTAGAATTATCTATCCCAATGATCACCTTAAGGAAAAACCGGCCATTATTTTAAATGGGAACGAAACAACTTTTGAGATAATCAAAACGATAAATCCTGACAAAATTGAATCTTTTTCTGTTGAGAAAGGGCGCAACGAAAATGGTTCTAAAACAAAAGACAGAATGATTGTAACAACTAAATCTAAGAGGTCAGTTAAAATAATTTCCCTGCATGATTTGATCGAAAAATATAAAATTCCGAAAAGTAACAGATTGATTTTTTCAATTGACGGAGAAATAATCAATGAAAATGCAGATATGATGCAATTTGATGAATCTAATTTAATGCAAATCAAAGCTATTAGTCTCGATAAAGTTGATAAAAACGGTGATCTTATATATTTGAAAATTCTTACAAGGACACCGAAAAACGTGAAGGAAGCAAATGTAATTTATATTCGTTGAAGTAAAGAAAGATATATGCTAACAAAGAAATGTCTTCGGAGATTTCTTTGTTATTATTATGAATTCTTATATTTAAATTGTTTTTTATTTTAGAAATTATCCTTAGAGCTTAACATTACACTGCAACCTTTTCAAATTTTCGCATCTATACAATAGTGGATTATTAAATTTCCATTAGTTAAGAGTATGAAAAAAATATATATCATAGCGCTTGCGTTGGCTTTCTTAGGAAGTTGCAAAACCAAAAATGTTCCCGATTCTACAAAGGAATCTCAAAAATTAAGCATCAAAAAGGATAAAGATCAAGATGGTCTGAAGAACAACCGAGATAAATGTCCTGAAATTGCCGGATTCGTTGAAAACAAAGGTTGTCCGTGGCCAGATTTAGACAATGATGGTGTTCCCGACAAAGATGATTTGTGCAAAGACGTTGCGGGATTAGTTGAGAATAACGGCTGTCCGTGGCCGGAAACTGACGGAGATGGCGTGATTGATAAAGATGACGCGTGTCCTACCGTTGCAGGACCTGCCGAAAACAACGGCTGTCCTTGGCCGGATACAGATGGAGACGGTATTTTGGATAAAGACGATGCGTGTCCTACAGTTCCCGGAATGCCGGAATATAATGGTTGTCCAAAGCCTAAAACACAGGTTGCTATGGAAATTTCCAGTTCTTATAATGAGATGTCCTATTATACAAGCAAAGTTTATAACAATCATGTCGGAGCTAAAAAAAGAAACAAAAAAATAATCCGTACAGAGAGAGATTACAGCAATGAAGAATATGAGGCTTTAGTTGAAAATCCTTTTGAATTAACGAAAAACCAGCCGCTGTCAACTTTTTCAATTGATGTAGATAATGCTTCTTATTCGAATGTCAGAAGTATGATTAACGATGGTAATGAAGTCTATAAAAATGCTGTGAGAGTAGAGGAGATGATCAATTATTTCAACTACAGTTATCCTCAGCCAAAAAATAGTGATCCGTTTTCTATTAATACAGAATACAGTGTTTCACCCTGGAACCCGAATCACAAATTATTGAAAATAGGTTTAAAAGGTAAAAATATTCCTTTAAAGAATCTTCCCACTTCGAATATTGTTTTCCTGATTGATGTTTCCGGCTCCATGTCTGCGGAGAATAAATTACCGTATTAAAATCATCTTTTAAAATTTTATTAGATCAGTTAAGACCTCAGGATAAAGTCGCGATTGTTGTCTATGCAGGAAGTGCAGGAATGGTTTTAGCGCCAACTTCGGCGAAGGAAAAAGGGAAAATTACAGAAGCTTTAGACAGATTATATGCAGGTGGAAGCACTGCTGGAGGAGCCGGAATAGAATTGGCATACAAACTCGCTCAGGAAAATTTTGTGAAAGGTGGAAACAACCGTGTAATTTTGGCAACAGACGGAGATTTTAATGTAGGAGATTCATCAAAAGGTGATCTGGAAACACTGATTACGGAAAAAAGAAAAACAGGCATTTTTCTTACCTGTCTGGGATACGGAATGGGAAATTACAAAGACAATAAAATGGAAACTTTAGCCGATAAAGGCAACGGAAAATATGCTTACATTGATAATCTTCAGGAAGCAAATAAATTTTTAGGAAAAGAGTTTGCCGGAAATATTTATACGATTGCAAAAGATGTTAAGATTCAGATCGAATTCAATCCTAAATATGTAAAATCTTATCGGTTAATCGGATACGAAAACAGGAAACTGAGAAATGAAGACTTTTCAGATGACAAAATTGATGCAGGAGAATTGGGAAGTGGGCATACTGTAACCGCTTTGTATGAAATCATCTCTCCAGATTCCAGCTCCGAATTTCTACCGAAGGCTAATAAATTGAAATATTCAAAAGCTTCAACAGCACAAAAGTACGGCGAAGAACTGGCCACTATAAAATTCCGTTATAAAAAACCTGCGGGATCAAAAAGTGCAGAGATTTCTCAAGTTGTTAAAAATTCTGCTGTTTCAGATGCTAAAGTGAGTTCCGATTTTAAATTTGCATCTTCCGTAGCTTGGTTTGGATTGGTTTTAAGAGATTCTAAACTGATTAAAAGGAAAAACCTCAATGAAATTCTAAATCTGGCAAAACAGAATAAGGGGAAAGATGAAGAAGGGTATCGTGCAGAATTCATTAAGCTTGTAGAAAAATATAAAGCCTCTAAAAAGTAAAATTTAAAAAGAAATTTCTCCGGAGATTTCTTTTTTAAAATAAAGTTTCAAATATTATTGAAAATTCAAAAACTATGAGTATATTTGTAATAGAAAATCAGATAAGAAATGAAACTTTCAGAAGCCAAAGAAAAATATATTCAGACTTGGGGAACTTTTGCCACAAGTTGGGGAATCAACCGCACTATGGCTCAGGTTCACTCCTTACTTCTGGCCAACGGAAAGGCATTATCAACAGATGAGGTAATGGAATTATTGGAAATTTCCAGAGGAAACGCCAATATGAATCTCCGCGCACTAATGGATTGGGGAATTGTGAAAAAAGAATTCATCAAAGGCGATAGGAAAGAATATTTCACTGCTGAAAAAGATGTATGGTTTTTATTTAAACAAATTACCAAAGAGCGCAGAAAAAGAGAAATAGAACCTGTTGTCGCATTTCTGGATGAACTGAAAAATATTGAAGATAACAATTCTGACGAAGCAAAAGAATTTATCAAGTTGATGGACGACTTCAGCAATGTCACCAGCAAAATTAACAATATAATGGATCTCGCGATAAAGAGCGACGATCATTGGCTGGTCGGGAAGATCACCAATTTATTAAAATAGAAAGGACTTCAAAAATCCTTTTTTATTTCAAATTAACTTTCAATAATTACTGAAAATATTATAATTATGAAAAATTTAATCATTCATTTAGTACTCATTTTTTATTTCGGAAGAAAAACAAAAAGAATAACCTTTTAAAATTTACGATCATGAAAACTCTTTTTAAGTATGAATTTACTATTCAGATCATTCTCATTATTATTCTGTTGTTAAGTTTCGCAACGTATATTTACTCAGAAGATCGCTTATTTTCGAAGATCTTTATTGTTGATTTTTTTATTTTGGCTTTCATTCAATATGGTTTGAATATCACTAAATTTTTCAACAAAAAGTATTTACAAACAGATTTCCGCAATTTTTATATTTACGCTGCAACTTTTGTGGTGATTACTTACGTGATTTATCTATTAGCAGAAGAATTTAATGCTGAAACTTTGATGGATATTTTGGGAGCAATCGGCATAACGTGGATCATTCTTTCTCCGATATTGATTTTTATATCTCTTTACATCAGTTGGTTTGATGATAAAAATAATATTAAAAAGCTGAATTTAATTGATTGAAATTCAAAAATAATTAAACCAAATAAAAGAATTACCTCGAATTAAATAACATTAGTTTGCCGTGGTTCCTGATTTCCCTTTAGAAAAATTACATGATGACTTTTCTTTTGGAGAGAAATAATCTGATCAGAAAAACAGCAGAATTATTACAATGCAAGAAGAATACATAACCAGCCAAAAGTCATTGATTTAAAAAAAATTAAAACAAAAATTATGAATTTCCTTACAGCCGAATGGCGCAAATTAGCAATCATTAATTACGATATAAATCCTGAAATATTAAAAAAATATCTCCCTGAAGGAACTGAGCTCGATTATTATGACGGAAAATGTTATGTTAGTCTGGTGGGTTTTATGTTTTTAAATACCAAATTGTTAGGAATTCCTGTTCCGTATCACAGAAACTTTGAGGAAGTGAATCTTCGATTTTATGTAAAGAAAAACGAAGGAAATGTGTGGAAAAGAGGAGTTGTTTTTATCAAAGAAATCGTTCCTAAGCCTGCTTTAAGTTTTGTTGCAAACTCAGTTTACAGAGAAAATTATCAGACGATGCGCATGAAAAATAAAATTCAACAGAACGAAAACGATTTTATGATCAGATATTCCTGGAAAGATAAAAACTGGCATTCTGTAGAAATTACAGCGGATAATGTTGCGCTTCCGATGGAGAATGATTCAGAGTTTGAATTTATTACAGAGCATTATTTCGGCTACACAAAAAGATCCGAAAAGACATCAGAGTATGAAGTCTGTCATCCAAAGTGGGACTGGTACAGAGTAAAAGATTATCAGATGAATGTAGATTTTGAGAAGCTTTACGGCACGGATTTTAAAAATTTGAATCAACAGAAACCAATATCTGTAATGCTCGCAGAAGGTTCAGAAATTACAGTGAAAACCAAAAATATCTTGTGTGAAAAGACAGAAAAAGTTTAATTTTTTAAAAATAAATATAGAAATTATCCTAACAGTAAATTTTAAAAAAACGTGATTTGAATTGTTTAGTTGATTTTCTCTAAAAGTAAATCTTAGCATGAAAGACAAATTAAATAAAGATCTATTTAAAAAATGTGCAACCGTTTTCATTTTTGGGAACGGTTCTTGTAATTTTTGTTGCTCAATATTTTATAACCTTACATTTTATTTATGAAAAAATATCTTCTCCCGACAGTCGCAGTGCTGTTTTTCAGTTGTAAAGACAATAAAAAGCAGAAAACTTCGGAAAGTGAAATCGTTACTAAAACTGATACCTTAAAACTTCCTGCGCCTGATGAAAAGGCTTCCAAAAACAAATTTAGCAACGTTATCGGCTGGCCTGCAGGAAAAACTCCGACAGCGCCCGAAGGATTTGTTGTTACACGTTTTGCTGAAAATATTAAAAGCCCAAGAAACATGATACAGGCTGCTAACGGAGATGTTTTTGTGGTACTTTCTAATTCTGAACGCACAAAAACGGAGAAAATAAAAAATGATATCAGCGGGAAAAGTGATGCTGAAGTTGGCGGAAAATCTGCAAACCGCATCATCTTATACAGGGATGCGAACAAAGACGGTATCCCGGAATCATCTTCTGTGTTCCTTGATCAATTAAATCAGCCTTACGGAATGTTGATTATTAAAGATAAATTTTATGTTGCCAATACCGACGGACTTTGGGTTTACCCTTACAAAGAAGGTGACACCAAGATTACCCAGCCTGGAAAGAAAATCGTAAATCTTCCGGCAGGTGGTTACAACAATCATTGGACGAGAAATTTAATTGCCAATAAAGAGCAGTCGAAAATTTATATTTCCGTGGGTTCCGGAAGTAATGTTGGAGAAAACGGAATGGAGAATGAAGTTAGAAGAGCCAATATTCTGGAAGTAAATCTTGATGGAAGTGGCGAAAAAATATATGCAGCAGGTCTTAGAAATCCTGTCGGTATGAGTTGGAATCCTGCTACAGGTGAACTGTATACGGTTGTTAATGAAAGAGATGAGCTTGGTGACGAGCTTGTTCCCGATTATCTGACAAGCGTAAAACAGGGTCAGTTTTACGGATGGCCGTATGCTTATTTCGGAAAGAATGAAGATCCGAGAAGAAAAGGAGAGAAGCCTGAATTAGTAGCAAAAACATTAGTGCCTGATGTTCCTCTGGGATCGCACACTGCTTCTTTAGGCTTATCGTTTTATACCGGTAATCAGTTTCCTGAAAAATATAAAAACGGAGCTTTTATCGGCCAGCACGGCTCTTGGAACCGCTCATCACTCGCAGGTTATCAGGTGGCTTTTGTCCCATTCAATAACGGAAAAGCTTCAGGATCATATCAGCCATTTTTAACCGGATTTATTGCAAACGAACAAAAAGGAGATGTTTACGGCAGACCTGTAGGTGTTTTGCAGATTGCTGACGGTTCGCTGCTTGTTGCCGATGATGTAAGCGGAATCGTCTGGAGAGTTGCATACGCTAAAAATTAAAATCAGAAGGTTTTATTTAATCCTCAATGATTTAGCAAAAATTTTGTGGTATGAAATATGCAACGTTGATCGTATATAACAAATTAGAATTCATAAGATTTTAATTATTAAAGTTTAATAGTATGAAAAAGTTATTAATGTCAGCAGTTTTTCTCATTGGTTTGTCTTTCAATGCTTATGGACAAAGAAGACCGCCGAGACCGCCTGCTCCGCCACATCCGTCAAAAAGTCAGATGGCAAGCAGTAAAACCAGTGAATTGGATAGAAGATACAGGAACGAAAAAAGACTAATTATGAACCATCCTGTTGCAACCAAGAAAATGAAAAACGAGCAGTTAAGAGCATTAAATCTCCGATATCAGAATGAGAAGAAACTCTTGCGGGCTGCTAGATAAATAAATTTTATTTCATTAAGAATTAACAACAATACCGAAGAGAATGCGAAAGTGTTCTCTTTTTGTGTTTAAAATTAAATCGTTAAAACTTTTACGGAGTATTGCCATATGCATCGGTTGAAAGACAAAACATCCAATATTTTTCCGTAAATTCGCATAAAAATTTTAAGCTAATGAATTACGATATTATTGTCATCGGTAGTGGTCCTGGTGGATATGTTACAGCAATCAGAGCGGCACAGTTGGGTTTTAAAACTGCAATTATCGAGAAAGAAAATTTAGGAGGAATCTGCCTTAACTGGGGATGTATTCCTACAAAAGCTTTATTGAAGTCTGCTCAGGTTTTTCATTACATCAATCACGCTGAAGATTATGGTTTAAATAAAGTGGAAGCGAGTTTTGAGTTTCCAAATGTTATCCAGAGAAGCCGTGGAGTTGCCTCTAAAATGAGCAAAGGAATTGAGTTCTTAATGAAAAAGAATAAGATTGACGTAATTCTTGGTACTGCAAAAGTGCAGAAAGGTAAAAAAGTTTCTGTAACCGACAAAGACGGAAAAGTAACTGAATATACCGGAACAAACATTATCCTAGCTACAGGAGCTCGTTCTAGAGAATTACCAAACTTGCCACAAGATGGTAAAAAAGTAATAGGATACAGACAGGCTTTATCTCTTCCTGAGCAGCCGAAATCTATGATCGTTGTAGGTTCCGGAGCAATCGGAGTAGAATTTGCCGATTTTTATAACACAATGGGTACGAAAGTAACTGTTGTTGAATTTTTACCAAATATCGTTCCTGTAGAAGATGAAGAAATCTCAAAACACTTAGAGAAGTCTTTGAAAAAAACAGGGATCGAAATTATGACCAACGCATCTGTTGAAAGCGTAGATACCAGCGGCAATGGTGTAGTTGCAACTGTAAAAACAGCAAAAGGAAATATTACTCTTGAAGCTGATATATTATTATCTGCTGTCGGGATCGCTGCAAATATTGAGAACATTGGTCTTGAGGAAGTGGGCATTCAGACAGATAAAGGAAGAGTTTTGGTTAACGAATGGTACGAAACTTCAGTTCCTGGTTACTATGCGATTGGAGATATCATCCCGACTCAGGCTTTAGCGCACGTTGCTTCTGCCGAAGGAATTACTTGTGTAGAAAAAATCAAAGGATTGCATGTTGAAAAAATTGATTACGGCAATATTCCTGGATGTACTTACTGTCATCCTGAAGTAGCTTCTGTTGGTCTTACTGAGAAGCAGGCTAAAGAAAAAGGGTACGAAATTAAAGTTGGTAAATTCCCTCTTTCTGCAAGTGGAAAAGCTACGGCAAACGGAAATACAGACGGATTCGTTAAAGTAATTTTTGATGCCAAATATGGCGAATGGTTAGGTTGTCACATGATTGGCGAAGGTGTTACCGATATGGTTGCTGAAGCGGTTGTTGCAAGAAAACTGGAAACTACAGGTCACGAAATCATCAAATCTATTCACCCGCATCCAACGGTTTCTGAAGCTATCATGGAAGCTGCTGCTGCTGCTTATGGTGAAGTGATTCACATCTAATTAAAAAATTATTATTTTAATATTTAAACCATAGATTCGTCTGTGGTTTTTCTTTTTTACCGAAATGTTTTTTTTTTGATATTCATTAAAATACACTAATCGGAAAATCTTTGTGATCTTGGTGAAGTGTCAGCGCCTTTGTGAGCCTTAAAAACGGTTAAATAGGAAAAAAACTCTGTGTGCTCTGTGTTCAAATTATGTGTGATAATTAAAATTTTTCTTACGTTATATTTTATTTCAGTTATTTTCTTAATTTTATTCACGTAATAAATACAAATTAAAATAAATTATGTTTAAAAAATTAGCTGCCGAAGCTTTAGGATTGGGAGATATAGGTAAAATCATCCCATCTCAGGATTATGATAAAGTAGACTCTGACGATTATATTTTATCTGAAGATAATGAGAAGATTTTCTTTTTAATTAAATCTAAAAGAGATGAGTACTGTTTTACAAACAGAGCGCTTATTCACACTGACGGAGCAAGTGCTTTAGACCGAAAAAGAGTGCTTAAAAGATACGAATATTATCAGTTTCCTTTTTCAAATATTGCCTTGCAGACTGCGGGAACAATCGATTTGGATGTTGAAATTTCCTTTAACGTGGGAAATGTACCTTTGTTAATTAGTGTGGCGAAAGGTCAGATCGATCAGTTGAAAGATTTGTATAAAGCACTTTTGGCGATTCAGCAGGAAGTTCACCACAATCATTCTCTTTTGAATTTTTCTAATGACAGCATCCAGAAAGCAATTACAAGTGTAGCATCCGGAAAACAGGAAAATGTTTCTAAAAGCCAGGAATTAAAAGCTATCAACGAATATATATTCGCATGGAATACCAATAGTTTCGACAGATATAATCAAAAAGATTTCTCAAGAATTTTTGAAAAATATATTAATAATTAGAACTAAAATTCTGAAGAATGAAAAAACCATAGATTCTATGTGTGGTTTTTTCGTTTAAGAGGCGAAAGATTATTAGTGTTGCATAATATTAATATCATTATTTCTTTTTTTACAGAGAGTTTTCATTAAATTTATTCAATGAATTTTGAAAAAACAGGATTGGTTTTATCTGGTGGCGGTACCAAAGGGATTGCGCATGCCGGAGTTTTAAAATTTCTCAGCGAAAAAAATATTGATGTAGATATCCTGTCATGTTGCAGCGCGGGATCTATCGTTGGCTGTCTTTACGCGATCGGAAAAAAACCTGAAGAAATTTTAGACTTTTTTCAGTCGATCTATTTCTTTAACTGGAAGCACTTCACGTTTAATCAGCCCGGACTGGTTTCTTCTATTATTTTTGCCAATTATCTTAAACCGATTTTTCAGGATATGAAAATTGGTGATTTAGATAAAGAGGTAAGAATAGTTGCCACAGAATTGGTTTCCGGAACAGAAAAAATATTTGATAAAGATTTTAAAGTAATCGATGCAATGATTGCTTCCTGCTCAATTCCCGGGATAACAACGCCTTATATTTTGGGTGAAGAAATGTATTGCGATGGGGGAGTTCTCAATAATTTTCCGGCTGACATCATCAGAAACGACTGTGATAAATTGATCGGAGTTTTTGTTTCGCCGCCACACGACATCAAAATCAGTGATCTGAAAACCATCAAATCAATTGTTTCACGTTCTTTCGATTTGTTTTCGTACCGAGTTGAAAAGGTAAAATTTGAATATTGTGATTGGCTCATTTCTTCAAAAGATCTCTCACCTTTCGGGAATTTCGAAAGGAAAAAAGAACGCCTCGAACAAATTTACAACATCGGTTATGACGCCGCAAAAAACAGTTATTCGGAAAGTAATTTTATGAAAGAATTGAAAAACTAATTTTACTTGACAAAGACATCTGTAAACTCAAAACTTTTACCATTAAATAAACCTTTATCGCTCAATTTTAATTCGGGTATTACCAAAAGTGCCATGAATGATAAACTCATATAAGGCGCTCTCAGTTTGCTTCCTAACTCTTTAGCTCTTCGGTCTAATTTGATGTATAATTCTGCGACATCTTCAGCCGGTAGATCGGTCATAATTCCTGCAATTGGTAATTCCAAAGCGATTTCTTCATTACCATTTGCTAAAGAGATACCACCTTTTGCTTTAATGATGGCGTTGACGGCTTTACAAATGTCTTCATCATTAGTTCCCACCACCACAATATTGTGGCAGTCGTGCGCAACACAAGAGGCGATTGCTCCACTTTTTAAACCTAAATTTTTAATAAAAGCTATAGAAACAGGAGCATCATAGTAACGGTTGACTACAGCAATCTTAAGAATATCTTCCTCAATATTTGAATCTGCAAAACCGTTAATTACCAACGTGTCTGTTAGAATTTCGTGGGTGATTAATTGTCCATTTAAAGCTTCTATTACACGTAATTTTTTACCTTCACTTTTAATTTCAAAATCAGAAGGTTTTTTGAGATTACAGTTAAAATTATTGACAATCGGAGCTTTTACAGATTGAATAAACGACTCTCCATTTTCTGCCACCAATTCTCCGCTGATGTATGTTTTTAAAATATTAAAATCATTAAGGTTATCAATTTCAATAAAATCTGCTTTGTCGCCAATCTGCAGTAAACCAATGGGTAAATTGTAATGTTGTACGACGTTGTAAGAAGCTACACGAAGAACATCATATAAGTCATGACCTTGGTTTAAGGCACGTTTTACGTGATCATTAATATGAGATTCAATTAGATTATCGGGATGTTTGTCATCGCAACAAAACATGATCTGCTCTGGAAATTCTTTTAATAAAGGAATTAAGGTATCGAAATTTTTCGCGGCACTACCTTCTCTGATCAAAATTTTCACACCATGTTTTAATTTTTCTAAAGCTTCTGTGTAACCAAAACATTCATGATCTGTAGTGATTCCGGCATCAAAATAGGTTTTCATTCCTTCTCCCATTAATCCCGGAGCATGACCGTCGATTGGTTTTCCATGTTTTTTTGCAAAAGCAATTTTTTTCAAAACCTCTTCATCCTTATAGATAACACCTGGAAAGTTCATCATCTCTGCCAGATAAACAATTTCTTTTCTGCTAAGCAATTGATCAATGTCATTAGCATCAATTACCGCTCCTGCAGTTTCAAACTGAGTTGCCGGAACACACGATGGCGCTCCAAAGTAAAAATGAAAAGGAACCTGCTTAGCATTTTCTATCATATAATCTACACCCGGAATTCCTAAGACGTTGGCAATCTCATGCGGATCAGAAATGGTGCCTACGGTTCCGTGTTTTACTGCAATTTTTGCGAATTCTGATGGTACAAGCATGCTGCTTTCAATATGAACATGGGCATCGATAAAACCGGGTAGAATGTAGGTCTCTACTTTTTCATTGATTCGCTTTATTGAAGTGATTTTTGAATCTGAAATTATAACTTCTGCAGGAAAAGTTTCTCTTGCAATGATGTCTATTAAATTGGCTTTAATTTTAAAATTCATCGTGTTTTTATTTAAAATGAAAAATTCCTAATTGTGAAAATTAGGAATTTATTTTTTGATTTTCTATTTAGATTTAATTTTTTACAACTTGCGCATCTTGCCTTACAACTTCTTTACCATTACTGTCAATCACCACCAAAGTATAAGGTGCTTTCTTAGAAGAATTGGTGAGATAATTTCTCCAAACCTGATAAATAGTACCATTATTATTAAATTCGAAATAATAATTACCACCCGAACCATCAGGAATCATGTCACCGTTAGAGATAATCATGCTTGGTTTTGCAGTAATTTTTGTATTTGCGCCCCAAGATTGATAAAGGTAATTTCCGTTGGGTTGCTTATCGATTCTTATTTTAAACTTTTTAGTTTTAATGATAACCGTTTTTGGTACGGTTTGTAAATATTCGATTCCATTTGCGTTTCCGGGGCTTGGTTTTAGATCATTTGCCAGAATAAATGAAAACTGAGCAATGCAGAAAGTTCCTAATAATAATTTCTTAATCATTTTTGATGTATTTTAAGTTTGTACGTGAACATTATCAAATTTAAAGCCAATTACGAAATAATTTCTCCTTGAGTATAACTGGCGAAAGCTTCTTCCAGGCTGTCAAATTTCCCTTTAAATTCTTCAATCGCACAATCCTGCAAAATATTTCCTTTATGAATTAAAATCACTCTTGAGCAAAGTGCTTCAACTTCCTGCATGATATGCGTAGAAAGTAAAACTGTTTTTTCTTTGCCGATTTCCTTCACTACATTTCTTATTTCGATGATTTGATTGGGATCTAAACCGTTTGTGGGTTCATCCAAAATTAGTAAATCAGGTTGGTGTATGATCGCCTGAGCCAAACCTACTCTCTGTTTGTAACCTTTAGAAAGTTGGCTTATTTTTTTTGATTTTTCCGGAGTAATTCCTACAAGTTCGATCACCTCATCAACTCTTGATTCTGAAATTTTGTGAATATTTGCAACAAATTGCAGATATTCTTTCACGTACATTTCCAGATACAACGGATTGTTTTCCGGGAGAAAGCCAATATTCTTTTTGCTTTCTATTTCGTTTTCCGAAATGTTTTTTCCATTAAAAATAATTTCGCCTTCATCAATTTTTAATGCACCAACAATAGATTTCATCAGCGTAGATTTTCCGGCTCCGTTGGGACCAAGAAGGCCTATGATTTCATTTTTATCAATCGAAATATTAATATTGTTGAGTGCAGTTTGCTCGGCAAAGTTTTTGGTTAAATTGACTACGTGAAGAGACATAATTATTAATCTTTTTACAAAAATAAAATAAAAAAAACTCATTCTTGAAGAATGAGTTATGTATTTATAAAGAAATAACTGTTATTTTTTTGATTTCTTTTTAGGTGTTGTACTTTTCGCTGGTGTGGCCGTCTCATAACGGTTTTGAGTATTTGCCATGTTAGAAACAGGATGTACCGCTTGTTTTTGTTTATTGTACAGTGCAGCTTTGGAAGTTCCGATTCCGAATATCTTATCGATTTGTTTTTTATTCAGAAACTGTGACTTTCCTACATATTTTCTGTTTTTATTGATAAAATGGATAAACTGTACGGTAGGTTGACCGTAGTTTTTCTCATAATGAAGTTCAATGACGTCGTTAGGAAGCTCAAGCATAACATTTCCTACAGGCTCATCTATAAAGCCGTCGGTCAAAAGTTTGTAAAGATCCATAACATCACCGTTCACGTCCAGAAAAGAAAAAGATCTGAAAGTATTAAGATTACTCGTGTTTATATCTTGATAGTTGAAAGTAAATCTGTTTTCTTTTTTATATAGGCCGACCGAATTATCCTTTCCGATTTCCACCAAGGTCTCATTCTTCAGAACTTTGATCTGCGAGAACGCAGAAATGCTGAACATGCAGGCAAATAGTAGAATTATTTTTCTCATGCGATTGATTTTAATATTTTGATATGGTATGCTAATTTAATTATATTATACCACAACAACGTTTTTTCTCGAACAAAATTAATGTAAATTTTTGAATCAGTCTTTTGCAATGGCAACATTAAGGTAAATTTAACCTTCGTCACATTGCTACAAAATCTCAGAAATCAAATCTGTTGAAAAGATATTTTGTAAAGCTGCTGACTCAAAAAAACGACTATAATTTTTTATTCAAGTGTGCAAAGATAATTAAAATCTTCATTTAAATTAATGAATAGCCCATTTTATTGCTTTTCAATTTAAATATTATCCGGATGTTGGAAATTGGAAGAATTATTTTGACTTTCCGACTATAAATCATAAACTCGTTATGTCTAATAGATAATCTACAATAAGTAATTAAATGTATCAACTTTATAGGATAATCTTACCTATGCTGATTATAAAAGAATTTTCCTGTTTTCGATTTTGACAATGTTTTTTTCTTCCATTTTTTTTATGGTACGAATAACGGTTTCTACCCTGAGTCCGGTAAGTGAGGCCAGTTGCTGTCTCGTATGCAAAACCTCGAAGGTGTGAGGCGTTTTGTTTTCAGTAAAACTTTTAAGGTATCGAAGTATTCCCATAATGCGCACTTCGGGGTCCAGAGAAGAATTGTTCTGCAGCATCAGGAATTTCTGGTATAATCTCTCTGCAAGAAATTTATTAATGTCGAGAGAAATCTGATGATGATCATCTAAAAGCTTAAAGAAATTTTCTTTTTTTATTCTTAAAGCAGAAGCATTGGTAAGTGCTATTGCATTGACGGGATATGATTCGTCTATGAAAAGCATCAGTTCGCACACGCTCTGTCCGGAGGTGAGTATTGTCTGAATAAACTCCTTACCACTTTCATCAATGTGATTTAGCTTTACTCTTCCAGAAACGAGCTGGTAATAATATTTTGGGGTACTGTCTTCATTGAAAATAATTTCGGACGGAGTAAATTTTTCAGTCGTAGCTCCGTATTCAAGGAGTAATTTACTATCAATAAGCATTTTTATTTGGTGTTAAAAATTAAAAAAACTGTTAATATATCATTATTTAGGCAACATAATCATTCTGGCATTCTGACCTTCTCTGATGACGATCAGCTTTCTGGTAACCATATTTTGTAAAAAGTTGTTTCGTTCGGAGATATCCATCTTGAGGATATGATCAAAGTCTCCAAAAAAGTTGCCATTATTTCCACCAGTGTCATTATGTTTTTTTTTGACTATTTTAAGAATTTGATCTTCCATTTCGATAGGATCCATGATATGTGCGTTTGTTTGAATATTTGAATGCGTGAATACAGCTTACAAATATAGTGACATATTGCAATTTTTTTTAAAATAAACTATTGATAAAAAATATATGAAAATAAATAAAAAGCATAAATTAATTACGAAAGGAAGAATTAAAACTACATTGATAATCAAATTTATTACCTAAATGATTATGGATACTACTTTATTGTAGTATTTCGTATCGTAATACTTTTATTTTAGCTTTAAATTAATCTTCTTCTTTTTTCTAAAAAACTGTTTTGAGAAAATGGAATTATTTTTTGCGGAATACTATTTGACAGTAGCATACTTTAGAAATTGTTCGTTGAAATAGTATTGGTTTACATTCATCAATCAGAAAAAAGTAGAAATTATGGAACAGAAAATCATCGGGATATTATTCCTATTATCAGTCAATACAACTCTTATTGCGCAAAATCATTTTACAGTTGAGGTTTCACGGTTGGTGGCTGACAAAGGATATGTCTATTTTGGTCTGTTTGATAAAAAATCTGCATTTTTGAATGAAGATGCTGCGTTTGCTAATGCAAAAGTGAAAGCAACAGGTACTAAAGTCAGTTATACTTTCAAAAATTTGCCTGTCGGAGATTACGCAGTTGCAGTGTATCAGGATGAAAACAATAATGAGAGATGCGACAAAAATATGATAGGATATCCAACCGAAGGATTTGGCTTCTCAAATAACTATAAACCTAAATTTTCTGCTCCGAAATTTGACGATGTTAAAATCAATATTAAAAATTCTACTAAAACCAACATCTCTTTAATCGGAAATTAAACTTACTTTTTGTATCAAGAAAATCACTACGTAATCGCATACTAGCTTTTACGAAACAGTAGTGCTTGATATATATTCCTCATGTCAACAGTACAAAGTTCATCATTTAATCATGTTGACGGCGTTGTACTAACCAATAATATTATAATGGCTATGATCACAATCATAGGATTGCAGAAGATGATTTGCCTAAATTGTTTTTCTAAATCAACATTATTATATGAAATATTTACTGTGCTTCAGCCATCTGTCGTGGACTTTTGTGTACCAACGACCTCAACACCTTTTGACAAGGTTTTCCAGAGAATATCAGGTGTTTTATTTTGAAGAACCAAAAATAGGTGACTTCAATCAATTTTCTGTAAATACTCAAGACGGAATTTTTATAGTAGAACTTACAGTCACTGCTTTTGATGAAACCACAAATGAGAGAGTCAGAAATCTCATTGATCAGGTTTTGCAAGAATATCAGATTAGAAGATATTCCGTTTGGTATTATACACCAATGGCACTTCAGTTTACTGATCATCTTACTCCTCAGACTGTTATTTATGATTCTATGGATGAGCTTTCTGCGTTCAGATTTGCACCGCCACAGCTTTTAGAATTAGAGAATGAACTTTTCAGAAAAGCTGACGTAGTTTTCACGGGCGGTAACTCTCTTTATCAGGCTAAAAAAAACAGACACCACAATATTCATGCAATGCCGAGCAGTATTGATAAAGCTCACTTTGGGCTGGCTAGAAATATTCAGCATGATCCTGAAGATCAGATTTCGATCGGTTTTCCTAGATTAGGATTTTTTGGCGTTGTAGACGAAAGGTTTGATATTGAGCTTCTGCGTGAGATTTCTGCAAAGCGTCCTCACTGGCAGTTTGTGATCATCGGTCCAGTCGTAAAAATTGATCCCGAAGTTTTACCAAAAGCTTCCAATATTCATTATTTAGGACCAAAAACTTATGCAGAATTGCCTTCGTACATTTCAAATTGGGATATTGCCCTCATTTTATTTGCTTTAAATGAATCAACTGAATTTATAAGTCCTACAAAAACTCCCGAATATCTTGCTGCCGGTAAACCTGTGATATCAACACCAATCAAGGATGTAGTACAACCGTACGGTAATGCTGGTTTAGTGGAAATTGTTTCAGATGCTGATTCATTTGTCTCTGCTGCCGAAAAAATATTTGCAGATACAGAAAACGACAGTTGGCTCAGAAATGTCGATCATTTTCTGAAAAATGATTCCTGGGATAATACATATAGCAAAATGAATGCACTCATCAATGCAGTAGAGTCGAAAAAATTACAAATTACAAATAATAAAAAGCAGATCAACCATGTATGATTTTTTAATAGTAGGCTGCGGTTTCGCCGGAGCAGTTTTAGCAGAACGCCTTGCGAATGAAGGAAAAAAGATATTAATTGTCGATAAACGAAATCATATCGCAGGAAACGCTTTTGATTATTATAACGAAGACGGAATTCTCATTCATAAATACGGTCCTCATATTTTTCACACCAATTCAGAAGATGTATTCAGATATTTAGGGCAATTTACAGAGTGGAGGCCTTATGAACATCGGGTTCTCGGAAGTGTTGACGGATTGCTGGTTCCGATTCCTATTAATCTTACGACGATCAATCAATTATACGGTAAGAATCTTACATCAGATGAGATCACAGATTTTCTGGCTTCAAAAGCTGAAAAAAGAAATCCGATTCTGACTTCGGAAGACGTCGTTCTGAATGTGGTAGGGAAAGAACTCTACGAAAAGTTTTTTAAAGGATATACAAAAAAACAGTGGGATCTTGATCCTTCAGAACTTGATGCATCCGTAACTGCGCGTGTTCCTACCAGAACCAATAGAGATGATCGCTATTTTACAGACACATTTCAGGCCATGCCGAAAACTGGCTATACAGAAATGTTTAAGAAAATGCTTTCACACAAAAATATAAGCATTATGCTTCAGACTGATTATAAGGATATTATGGATGTAATTCCTTTTAAAACTTTGATTTATACAGGCCCGATCGACTCATATTTTGATTATTGTTTCGGTAAATTACCGTATCGTTCTATTGATTTTAAATTTGAAACACTGAATCAGGAAAATTATCAGCCGACAGGAACGGTTAATTATCCAACATCGAATTTATATACGAGAATAACTGAATTTAAATTTCTGACGGGGCAAAAAAACGATAAAACCACTATTGTATATGAATATCCGACTGCCGAGGGAGATCCTTATTATCCGATCCCAAGGAAACAGAATCAGGAAATTTACAATCAATACAAAAAACTGGCAGAAGATCATCCTGATGTTTTTTTTACAGGTCGTTTGGGAACTTACAAATACTACAATATGGATCAGGTAGTTGCGCAGTCACTGGCTTTGTTTAAAAAGTTAAAAAGCAGGGAAGCTTATGTTCAGTAATGATTATCTAAAATCTAACAATAATCCTTTCAGAAGTTTTCTGATGGGCGGTTTTGAGTGTGCAGACCATCAGAATGCATTTGGGGAAAGAGTAGATTTGTACCAATTGTCGGGACACGACCGCTTTCTGGAAGAAGATTATGATCTTTTAGACGATTTAGGAATAAAAACTGTGCGCGAAGGAATTCGCTGGAGCGCGGTAGAAACGAAGCCTTACGAGTACGATTGGTCTGAAGTTGACCGTATCATAAAAGTTTCTCATTTAAAAAACATTCAGGTGATGTGGGATATCTGTCATTTTGGTTTTCCCGATGATCTTACACCGCTTCACCCAATGTTTGCAAGAAGATTCAGTCATTTGTGTCGCGAATTTGTAATAAAATACAGAAGCATTGTTCCTTACGATACTTTAATTGTCACTCCGATTAATGAAGTCAGTTTTATATCATGGCTGGGCGGAGATGTACGAGGAACTTCACCATACTGTGTCGGTCAGGGTTGGGAAGTAAAATATGCATTAATGAAAGCATATATTGAAGGAATTGAGATGATGCGGAAAGTAGATCCATCGGTTAGAATTCTTATCACCGAGCCTTTGGTCAACATCGTTTCAAATAATATCGGTAATGATATTTCTTTGCTGTCCGCAGAAGAGAAACATTTTGAGCAGTTTCAGGTTCACGATATTTTATCGGGAGCGATGTGCCCGGAACTCAGAGGTAAGCCGGAATATCTGGATATTATCGGTGCAAATTATTATTACAACAACCAATGGATCAACGAAACTCACGAGTTTCTGCCTTGGGCTGATGAGCC
The DNA here is from genome assembly GCF_027945075.1 of Chryseobacterium sp. CY350. NCBI lineage: Bacteria > Pseudomonadati > Bacteroidota > Flavobacteriia > Flavobacteriales > Weeksellaceae > Chryseobacterium > Chryseobacterium wangxinyae. Next base: position 1,290,506 of record NZ_CP116034.1, on the reverse strand, counting down.
GCCACACCATTTATTCAGGTCGCTGCATTCTTTGGTAGAAAATGTTTTTTCAAGATATGGCAGACCTATAATTATTGCAGAGACCAGTCATCCCGCTGAAGACAGAGCGAAGTGGATCAGGCAAATTAATCAAGAGTGCAAATCTATCTTAAGTTCTGGTATTCCTCTTTTTGGGTGCTGTTATTACCCGATTATCGACCGTCCAGACTGGGATCATTTAGATCACTGGCATCACAGCGGGATTTTTGATATCTATGATAAAAATTCTCTGGAGAGAATTCCGGATGCAGAAAGCATTGATGCATTTTTAGAATTTAAAAATAATGTAAACATAATTGATGCAGTGGTATCAATTTAAGTTTTGTAGTTAAGAAATCAAAGTCTTCCTTATGACGAAGGCTTTGATTATCATTTTCAAACAGGATAGTTTGGAGAGATATTTTGAGCTTTAAGTTTCAAATTTTGGCAGTTTAATTTATTTAAAAGAAAATTCAACATCAATAAATTTAGAAATGATTAAAATAAAGATAAAGCGAGAGAAAATGAATGACGTTTTTACGAAACATCATTTGCTGGGTTTACCTTTTGATGCAGTCATTCATCATTTTAGCAGGAAAGATCAACACGATCATGTACATGATCATCCTTTTAGTTTTACCACTTACATTTTGAAAGGGAGTTATGTAGAAAGAATTTATGAGATTCACGATGACGGATCTTACACGTTTTCAGATCATCACAGAAAAAGAAGGAACCACGCATTTCGTTCCGGCAAAAACAATTCATGAGATTCTTGAGCTTCCGGATGGAGAATGCTTTACACTCATAAAACCTTATCAAAAAGAGAAAGAAACCTTCTTTTATAGATTTGAAGATGGTAAAGTATTCAGAAGAAAATGGAACCAGCGTAAATTCAGAATGATAACTTAATAATTTTTTGAATTAAATCTTTTGAATTTATAAAATCATCTTCTGTTGAATTATTTATTTCTAAATTTTTTAATTGTAAAAGCATAGAACAAAATGTATGCAGTGCGCAGGAATCGGTACGTCATTTGGTTATAAGAATTTGAGTTAAATACAAATACTCAAACACCACAATTACAAATAAATTTACAATGAAAAAAGCATCACTGCAAACAATTGCAAAAAAAATGAAAGATCTCGACTTCTGTATGATGACAACAGTTGACGGGAAAGGAATTACTCACTCAAGACCTATGAGTAATAACGGAAAAGTTGAATATGATGGCGACTCATGGTTTTTCACGTATGAAGACAGTAATAAAGTTCAACAGATTAAAAATGATCACAGAGTTAGCCTGATTTATCAAACTGATGATATGCTGTTCATCGATTGCTATGGCACAGCAACTATCGTAAAAGATAAAGAAGTTTTACAGGAAAAGTGGATTGATGAACTCGAACAATGGTTTCCCGAAGGTATCGACACACCCGGAATTTGTTTGGTAAAAGTAACATCCAAACGTGTTTCCTTCTGGCATAAAGAAGAAGAAGGCGAATATATTTCTTCATAAAGATGGCATCATTTAGTATTACAGCATATTATTATATTAAAAATTTAAATATTTTTTAACTAAATGATTATTTAAAATGATCTTATAGAAAATCACCTTATGGTTATTTATTTTCAGCAAATTGATAGTCCTAAGTAATAAGAAAAGGTTCCATGTGAAAATTGGAACCTTTTTTATTTTAAAAAGAACAAAAACGGAAACTTTACCAAGAATTCTAATTTATAAGAAAGAGTTCAAATTTAATTGCGAAAAAGACAAAAGTATGTTCCACAATTAGTCTGAATTTATTAAAATTTACTTCCTTTTAAAGATGGAAAAGCCGATTATTATTCTTTAAGCTTAAAGAAAAACCATTTACTTATATTTGCTCAGCAAAGCAAATCTAAATGTTCAAAAAAGTACTTACGATATTTATTCTCGGCTTTTTCACGGTTTTTTGTTCGGCCCAGCAGGTTCGGCCCTCAAAATCATCTGAAATTTACCGCGATCTCAAAACCCTCAAAAATATTCCGAAAGTCTTATATCTCGCCGCTCATCCCGATGATGAAAATACGGGATTACTCTCCTGGTTAATCAATGACCAGAATGTGGAAACAGGCTATTTGTCCTTAACGAGAGGTGATGGCGGACAGAATTTATTAGGAATAGAACAAGGTGCAGCGTTGGGTTTGATCAGAACACACGAACTTTTGGAGGCAAGAAAATTAGACGGTGCCCAACAGTTTTTTACCCGCGCGATTGATTTCGGTTTTTCTAAAAATACAACCGACACTTTTAAACAATGGGATGAAAACACCATTACGGCCGATGTCGTTTGGGTTATCCGCAATTTCCGTCCTGATGTGATTATTTGCCGTTTTCCACCTACTGCGGCGGCGGGACACGGGCAACATGCTGCTTCGGCTGTACTTGCGGAAAAAGCGTTTAAGTTAGCGGGTGATAAAACTGCGTTCCCAAATCAATTGAAATATGTGAATGTATGGCAGCCTAAACGTTTGTTGTGGAATACTTTCCGCTTTGGTTCTGTCAATACGACTGCCGAAAATCAAATGAAAATTACCGTTGGGCAATACGACGCACAACTGGGATTAGGATATGGTGAACTGGCAGGATTGAGCAGAAGCTTACATAAAAGTCAAGGCGCAGGAACACAGTCTGTCGCAGGAATCAAAACTGAATATTTCAGTCACGTTGCCGGTGAGCCCGCAAAATCAACACTTTTTGATGGCGTAGTTAAAAACTGGACTGCAAAAGGAAACGCTGATATTGAACAATCTTTGGACAAAATTATTTCCGCTTTCAATTTTAATCAACCTGACTTGAGCTTACCCTCTTTATTGGTTTTAAGAAAAAAAGTGATGGCGCTGAAAGATTCAGATTTAAAAAAGGATAAAATCAAATCTCTTGATCATATTATTTTAAGCTGTGCCGGTTTTATGGGCGAGGTCGTGACCAATCAGGCTGAAGCGGTTGCCGGAGACCAGTATATTTTTAAATTAAATCTAATTTCAAGAGCTGAAAATCCTGTTGTTTTAGAAAATGTAAAATGGCTGAATCAGTCAGAAAACGTCAACAGAAAACTGTCTAAAGATTCTTTAATTACCATTCAGCACGATATTCAGATTCCTGCTGATGCAGCATTCACGGAACCTTACTGGTTAGCTAAACCAGCCAAAGATGCGGCCACTTTCTCTGTTCCGAATGATACTTTAATCGGTTTGCCCGAAGCAGAATCATCACTGAATGTTTTAGTTGGTTTAAAAATAGGTTCGCAAACATTTCAGGTTAAACTTCCTTTATCTTTCAAAAAATTAGACCCGGTGCGTGGTGATGTAGTTGAAGGCTTGCGCATTGTTCCTGCATTGGAACTGAAATTTACACAACCGCTTTATTTAGTCAAAGAAAATGAAGATTTACGTTTGAGTTTAAATTTTAAGGTTAATTCGAACAAAAAGTTCAGTAATGGAAAATTAAACCTTTTATATAAAGGAGAACAATTAGGCGGCGGTGATTTAAAATCCATTAATGGAAAAGATTTTACGGTCGATTATGTCATTCCAAAAGCTAAATTGGCCGCCATAAAATCAAATCAGTTACAATTGGAAGCCAATTTTGTTGCAGATGGGATCAGTTATAACAAAAAACAGGTATTAATTCAGTATCCGCATCTTCCTTCCTTACAATATTTTACGCCTGCGATGGTACCCGTGATGAAAGGTGATATTCAGGTGAAGGTTAAAAAAGTGGGTTACATACAAGGTGCGGGCGATTTTATTCCTGAGTTTTTACGTATTGCGGGTATTCAGGTTGATGTACTGAAAGATGAAGATTTTTATGGCAACTTAGATGAATCTGCAGGAAACAGAAGTCAAAACAAGTTATCACAATATGATGCCATCGTATTGGGTGTTCGTGCAAATAATACTGAGAAAAAACTGGGTCGTTGGATGCCTTTTTTATGGTCTTACGTGAAAGGCGGCGGTAATCTGGTGATGCAGTACAACACCAATCAGGATACAACTGTTGACCAGTTGGGAATGTACAGCTTCAGTATTGCCAATAAACGGGTTACCGAAGAAAATGCTGAGGTTAAGTTTTTAAATCCAAATCATAAATTACTCAACTTTCCAAACAAAATTACTGCAGATGATTTTAATGGTTGGGTGCAGGAGCGTGGCGCTTACTTCCCGGACAAATGGGATCCGGCATACGAACCGCTTTTTGAAATGCACGATACGGGCGAAGAACCTCTGCAGGGTTCAACTTTGTATACGAAATATGGAAAAGGCAATTTTATTTATACTCCGTTGGCATTTTTCAGACAGTTGCCTGCAGGAAATGTGGGCGCGGCGCGTTTATTTTTAAACTTTTTATCTGCACAGAAAAACTGATGAGCAATCAACTTAAAAACTGGAATCTCTGGTACGTATTACTAGCCGTGGCTTTAATACTGCAGATTGTATTTTATTATCTTTTTACTAATTTCTGGCGATGAGTACGATAGACTGGACTGCTCTTATTTTTACGCTGGTTGGCGTTGTCGTTTATGGCGTATGGATCGGCCGTGGCCAGAAAAGCAACGAATCTTACCTGAAAGCAGACAATAAAATGCCCTGGTACATTGTGCTGATCGGTATTATGGCGACTCAGGCAAGCGCAATTACTTTTATTTCGGCACCGGGTCAGGCTTATACAGACGGAATGCGTTTCGTGCAGTATTATTTTGGTCTGCCTTTGGCGATGATTGTCATCTGTATCACCTTCATCCCAATTTTTCAGCGTTTAAATGTTTATACGGCTTATGAATATCTGGAAAACCGTTTTGATAAAAAAACAAGAGTACTCACTTCACTGCTTTTCCTTTTTTCGAGAGGCTTATCGACAGGAATAAGCATTTACGCACCGAGCATCATCCTTTCAAGTGTTTTAAACTGGGATATTTATCTGACTAATGTTTTGACGGGCGGGATTCTGTTGATTTACACCTACATTGGCGGTGCAAAAGCAATTGCCCACACCCAAAAATTACAGTTTCTCATTATTCTCGGAACAATGGCTTTTGCAGGTTATCTGCTGATCCAGAATATGCCGAATGGAATCGGATTTAAAGATGCGCTTTATCTGGCAGGAAAATCTGGAAAGCTGAATGTCATCACCACAGAATTCGACTGGAAGGATAAATACAACATCTGGAGCGGGCTGATCGGCGGTTTTTTCCTGGCACTTTCTTACTTCGGAACCGACCAGAGTCAGGTTGGGAGATATATTACGGCGAAAGACAATACGAATGCAAAAATGGGCTTGCTGCTGAATGGTTTGGTTAAAATTCCGATGCAGTTTGCTATTCTTTTAATTGGTGCTTTGCTTTTTGCTTTCTTTTCGCTAAAGCCGGCGCCGGTTTATTTTAATGAACGTTCTTATCAGCATTTAAAGGAAACAAAACCTGAACAGGCCGCGGTTTTTGAAAAAGAACATCAGGATCTGCAAGCCAAATTCAATTCAGAATCGAAAGAAATTTTGAAGTTAAAGGAAACTCAGTCTCCGCAACTTAATAATAAAATTGAGGATTTTAAAAATACACAAACTCAGGTGAAAGCACTTCACAGCAGGGTAGAAGAAGCCATCAACAATTTAAAATACAATGCAGAAAAAACGGATACCAATTATATTTTCCTGTATTTCGTAAAAAATACTTTGCCTGTCGGGATGATCGGTTTACTGTTTGCCGTGATTTTTCTGGCGAGTTGGGGTTCAATTTCTGCAGCACTGAATTCTCTTGCGGCCTGTTCACTGAAAGATGTTCATTTAATATTCAAAAAAGAAATTCCAGATGATGCAACCGAACTGAAATACAGCCGTCTTCATACTTTAGCGTGGGGGATTTTCTCCATCGGCGTTGCGATGTTTGCCACTCAGATGGGTTCGCTTATTGAAGCGGTGAATGTATTGGGTTCTCTTTTCTACGGCCCGATACTGGGTATTTTCCTTGTTGCTTTTTACTTTAAAAAAGTTAGAGGAGCGAATGTGTTTATTTCGGCAATTTTATCAGAAATCACAGTCATTGCCATCTATAATTTTGATATTGTTTCTTTCCTATGGCTCAATGTGATTGGAGCTGCGGCAGTCATAATATTTTCTGCAGTTGGATTGATTTTTTATAAGCCGAAAGCAGTATCTTCGTAAAAGAATAATAATAAAATTTATGAGAGCAATAATTAAATCTGCTGCAATGGTTGTAGCCGCAATGACAATTTCTGTCAATGCATTCGGACAGGAAGCCAAAAAGCCGGCGAGTCCTGCAATGACTGCAACCGGAAAAATTAAAGATGCAAACATCACGATCGCCTATAGCAGTCCGTCTGTAAAAGAGCGTAAAGTTTGGGGCGAATTAGTTCCTTACAATAAAGTTTGGCGTGCAGGTGCGAATGATGCAACTACTTTCGAAACAAGCAAGGATATTACCGTTCAGGGGAAAAAACTTCCTGCAGGTAAATACAGTTTTTTCTTAATTCCGAAAGAATCAGGAACGTGGACTGCGGTTTTTAATAAAGAACCAAAACAATGGGGCGCTTATAAATACGAAGAATCGAAAGATGCTTTGCGCGTTGATGTCAGAACAAAACCGCTATCGTCAACGCAGGAAACTTTAATGTACAAGGTAGACAGCAAAGGTTTTACAATGGATTGGGATAAAATCTCAGTTCCTGTAGAAATTAAATAGATAAGATATTATCAGAAGAAAATTAAAATCCCGTTTTTGCGGGATTTTTTTTGTTTTAAATTGTATCTAAAATTAGGTGTTTCATCAAAGTAAATCTGACATAAATTTAGTTTTTCCAGCTGCATTCAAATCCGCTGTTTGATTTTTGTTTTCATCACCGAATAAAAAGAGGATGTAAATGCAGGCAAACTCTTGTATCCCACTTTAAATGCGATTTCACTAAGCGTGTATTTTTGGGCATCCAGGAATTCAACGCTTTTAAGAATCCGCACAAGCTGCAGGTATTTTTGGATCGTTATTCCAGTTTCTTTTTTAAATGATCGTTGTAACGTCCTTACTGACATCTGTGCTTTAGCAGCCATTTCGTCGATGTCAAATCCATACTTGCAATTCTGGTTGATATAATTGCAAATTTTTATAAGCCGCACATTTTTGGGAACAGGAATTTGAAGGCGATCATTTTCGTCGCAGAAATTAGGAAGACTTACCAAAATTGCTCTCAGAAAAGTAAGTTTCTCCGGATTTCTTTCGCGGTGTTTATTCCATTTGGAGGCGTATAACAACATTTCTCTCAAGACTGCAGGTGCGGAGAACACGTGTACATCTCTGTAGAAATCCTGCGTTGGTACAGAACGGAATAATACCACCATTAGATCCACTGTGTCCGCTTCCGAAGTAGTACGGTGCTCCTTGTTTTTTGGGATCCAAATCACGTGATTCTTTGGTACGAGATAAATTTTCTGTTCAATATGGAAATACTGATAGCCTTCGGCAACATAAGTCATTTGGTAGTGTTCGTGGCTGTGCATGTACTCATCGTGCTGCCAATCTTTCTCGTACCAAACGTACGGAGCAGGTAATGCGTCATCCGTAAATATACCTTTTTGAATCTCGGTCATTCCGCATTTCAGATTGTCGTTCTGCATATTGTTTTTGGCAAAGTTAATTAAAACAGCATTTCTAACTTTGTATTAGTTAATTTTATATGTTCTATGAGACGAGCAAAAATATATTTGATGTTGATTTTTTTATTAATAACAACAATAAAAGCAATGGCACAAGATAATAACGCAAGAGTACTTGTCCTGATTTATTCGGATAGCGGCGGTACTTATGAACTGGCGAAAGAAGTCAAAACAGGGATAGAAAGCGGAGGCAATGTTTCGGCAGTTATAAAGCAGGTAATGCCTTCTGCAAATGCGAAGCTGAAGGATATCCCTGTTGCAACGGTAGAAGAATTGCCAACTTATGACGGAATAGCATTCGGATCTCCCGTTTATTTTGGAAATATAAGTACTGGAATGAGTGCGTTTTTGGCAAAAACAGTAGATCTTTGGACGAGTCATTCGCTGGAGGGAATGCCTGCAACCGTTTTTATGTCTGCCGGAAGTGGCGCAGGAAAAGAGCTGGCGCTGCAATCATTCTGGAACAGCCTTGCAGTGCATGGAATGGTATTGATGCCAAGCGGAATCCGCGGGAATGAAAAAATTGATAAAGAGATTCCGCAAGGCAACTCGGTTTTGGGGACAACAAGCCTGGCCTCACTAAAAAGCACAGAACGTCCAAGTAAAAGCGAGCGTTTTCTGGCCGAATTGCAAGGCGAGAGTTTTTCCAAAATTGTGTTGGGACTAAAAGGTACTTTCGAAAAAAAGAATTTGAAGATGAAAGAAATGAAAGACATCAACAAAGTATTAGAAGAGAGGCATATTATTCTTCCAAAAGCACCGGCTCCGGTGGGAAATTACAGTCCGTTTTCGCGTTCGGGTAATTTGGTTTTCATCAACCAGGTGGCATTGAAAGATGGAAAAATTCTAAATCCAGGGAAAGTTGGGGTAGATATAACTAACGAGCAAGCGAAGGAAGCAACCAGGCAAACGATGCTGAACGTTATATCTGTTTTAAAAGAAGCTGTGGGAGGAGATCTTAATAAAGTAAAAAAATGTGTACAGCTTACCGGCATTTTCAATACGGATGGTAATTTTACAGATCATGCGGCATTGATGAATGCTGCTTCCGACCTTACTGTAGATGTTTTCGGCGAAAAGGGAAAGCACGCTAGAGGAACTTTAGGAGCCTATTCTCTGCCCGTAAATTCGACTGTAGAGATCCAGGCAATTTTTGAAGTTGAATAATAAGGCGTATACAGATAGCAGAAATTTATAACGAAGTGTCACAGTATTTATTAAGACTGCTTTTCATTAAAAATTTTAAGGACTATAATTTCATCCCCAATTTATGGGGATTTTATTTTTAGTAGCGATACTTAAATTTAAACAAAATAAGAACTTCAACTCAAGATTTAATCATAAATCTCAGTCACTACACCATTGCCAATTGTTGCTGAATTTACTACGAGATCAAAATCAATTCCTGCATAAATTTTTTTGAAGGTGTCCTTACTTATCTTGCTTGGATAGCGTTAAACCGGTGCGTGACGCATTGGATATGATTAATGGAAAGTGGAAATTATTGATTACCATTTCAGTAGGTGTTGGTAATGAGCGTTTCACATATATTCAAGATAGCATTCCCTGAATAATACCCAAAGAGATGGCGAAAGAATTAAAAGGTTTGGAGCAGCATAAATTAATAGCATCGTTGCTCAATGTATCTATTAGTGTAACAATGGATTAGGAAATAAAAAAAACCGACATAAGAGAGTTAAATCTTCAAATGTCGGTCTTGTGACCAAGACGAGCGTATCTTCAAACACTTTTATAGATGATTTGGTTCGTTTGAGCCAAATTAAACAAGAATTAAAAGATTCATTTTTATCAGGTAATTTTATTGTAGACTAAGTTTAGTACAATTTAATTTTAATCATTAAACAAAGGCAATCTTGGTATAGCCAGTCTTCAATTGGTCTTATTTGTCTTTTATTACATATAATCAATACAGCAGATTTAATGCAAAATAATATCATTAAAAATTGTCTCTCTGCAACATCTTCATTAATATTGTGTTAATATGTTAGCACTAAAATTTTTCAGTTTTCTTAAGGCTTATAGAATGTTATTCCTTCTGTTTTTCCTTATTTTTTTTTCTTGTAAAAAATCGCAGAAAACTTCAGACAAAATTACTATCGGATTTTCGCAGGGCTTGGGAAATCATCCGTGGAGATTGGCAATGAACCATTCAATGGAGATACAGGCATCGCTTCATTCCGAAGTGGAGCTGAATATACAGAAAGCAGAAAGTTCTGTTAATAAGCAGGTTCAGGATATACAAAAAATGATTGATCGCAAGGTGGATGTGATTATCATTTCACCAATTGATCCCGAATCCTTGGTTCCTGTAGTGGAAAAAGCGACTGCCAAAAATATTCCAGTTATTTTGCTCGACAGGAAGATCAATTCAGAAAAATATACGACCTACATTGGCGCAGATAACGTGGAAATTGGTAAAGAAGCGGCAAATTATATTCTTTCAGATTCTAAAAATTATAAAAAAGTAATCGAAATAAGAGGCGATGACCAATCTTCCCCGACCATAGAAAGAAGTCTCGGCTTTCAGGAAATCATCAGAAATAATCCCAATACAGATCTCATCAAAACATTTAGAGGCCTTCCGGCGGACGCTTTCGGGAAAACGCTGGATTCCTTGGGGAATCAAAGTCTGTATGTTTTTGCCTTTAATGATGAGCTTGCCACCAATGCGTGGCAGGTTGCAAGGAATTCCGGCTTGGAAAATCAAATCAAATTTATCGGTGTTGATGGATTAAATACAAAAGACGGTGGAATCCAAATGGTTCTGGACGGAAAGCTGAACGCTACTTTACTTTACCCGAGTGGTGGAGCAGAAGCCATTGAGACTGCAATTAAAATTTATAACGGTGTTGCCGTTCCTAAACGCATCAAGCTCAGCACAACGATCATTGACCGAATGAATGCTGAAATTATGCGCAATCAGTTTGATAAAATCATCGAACAGCAGGGTGTTATAGAAAATCAGGTACAGGCGGTTAAAAAACAGATAGAGCTTTATTCTTCTCAAAAAGAATTGTTCCGATGGTCTGTAGTATTGTTGATATTGATGTTTTGCCTGGTTGCTTATTCTATTTACCTTATTTATGCGATCAAGATAAAAAATAAACAGCTTACGCTTACCAACGACAGAATTACTATTCAAAGAAACCAGATTGAAACCATTGCCAATGAGTTGAAAGACAGTAATGAAGCGAGGGTTAATTTTTTCACCGGATTGTCTCACGAATTTAAAACACCCATTACGCTTATTCTCAGTTCATTGGAATCTTTGATGGATTCTGGCAAATCTAAAAGTACAAAACCATCATACGAGCTGGAGCTGATAAATAAAAACTCCAACAGATTATTACGATTGGTAGATAACTTGCTGGATTTTAGAAAAATAGAAAATCAAAATTTTAACCTAAGAGTTTCAAAAACGAATATTTACGATTTTACTTATGCAATTTTTCGTGATTTTGAAAATGAAGCTAAGAAAAGAAATATCAAATTCGAAATCCATTCACAGAATAAAAACCTTGAGCTCTACATCGACAGAAACCTGATGGATAAAGTTTATTTCAACCTTTTGTCCAATGCTTTCAAATTTACACCGGACAATGGAAAGATTGAAATCACGGTTCAGGAAAAAGGAAATCAGGTGGTCATCAGCTTCAGAGATAACGGAATCGGAATTCCCGAAAAAGAGATCAGCAATGTCTTTGAAGCTTATTTCAAAGGCTCCAACAACAGAAAAAACAGTTCAGGAATCGGACTTCATCTTAGCAGACAGTTTATTGAGCTTCATCTTGGGAAAATAGAAGTGAACTCTTTTCAGGGAACGGAGTTTGTCATCAGTCTTTATAAGGGAAACAAGCATTTCAACGAAGACCAAATGATAAAAGAACCTAGTCTCTCAGATGCTAAAAGTCTGGCAAAAGATGATTTTTTTACAGGATTGGAAAATGAGACGATTATCCAAAATCATGAATCTCAGGGCGAACGTTATTCGCTTCTTTTGGTAGAGGATAATTCAGATTTGTCCTTCTTTTTAAGCAAGAAGCTGCAGAATGAGTTTGAGGTGATGGTTTCTGACGGTACGGATGCGATTGATAAGGCTTTGAGGGAAATTCCAGATATTATCGTATGTGATGTCAATCTTCCGGACAAAAATGGTTTTGAAATCTGTGAAATCCTAAAAAACGATCTTCGCACCTCGCATATCCCGGTCATTCTTCTGACAGCTTTGGACAATAAAGAATCTTATCTGCAAGGTTTAAAATCCGGGGTTGATCTTTATCTTACGAAACCTTTCAGTTACACGATTCTGATACAGTCGCTGCGTGCGTTGCTTTACAACCGTGAAAAACTACGTTATTACTATACAAACAATATCGGCAGGATTGTGGACAGTAAATCGTTCGGAAGCATAGAACAGACGTTTGTGAACAATCTCAATCAACTTATCAAAACTAATATCGACAATGCAGATTTTTCAGTAGAAAATCTTGCAGACCTGCTTAATATTTCCAGAATCCAGCTGTATAGAAAGATAAAAGCAATGTTTGATGTGAATGTGAGCGATTATATCAACAATTTCCGTCTGGAACAGGCCAAATCGATGCTGCAAAATCATGAACTAACGATTTCTGAGATTGCATACAAAACAGGTTTTTCTTCCCCTAATTATTTCTCTACTGTTTTCAAGAATAAGTTTGGCGTATCCCCAAATGCTTTTAGAAAGTTTGAAGGTAAGGAGTGATAAAAATTACGAAATCAAATGATTATATATTTGAATACAATAGTATAGTGACAAAATCTGAAGCTTTAATTTATATTTAAAATCAATTTTGACATCTAATATTTTTACAATATTCAGCAGCAGTAAATCAAACTGCTGCTTTTTTATTACACTTTCTCAACAACGTACCTTCATGTAAACGAATAAACAGCTTTTGGAACGATTTATAATTCATAAAAGTTTCTGACCCAAAACTATATGCCTTGACCGGTTTTTCGGTTAAAATTTTCATAACATTAATTGTTCTTAAACCATAAAAACACCAAAACACATGTAACATTTTTATAAAACAATGTTACATTTTTGAAACCTGATGAAACTTTAATGAAATTATTTAAATTTAAGTTATTGATTTTAAATTAGTTGTAATTAATTAACAAATAATTAACCTTGCCGAAATATTTAGTTACATAATTAGACCTTTGGATTGCCGCCTAGGGATATATTAGCCACAAACAAATAAATATTTTTAACAGATGAATAAAATTCTTATGTGGTCTATTACGGCAGCTTTGGCAGGATTTCTTTTCGGGTTTGATGTTGTAGTAATTTCCGGTGCAGACAAAAAATTGCAGGCACTCTGGAACAGCTCAGATGCATTTCACGGAGCTGTCGTAATGGGAATGGCATTATGGGGTACAGTGATAGGCGCCATTTTTGGCGGAATCCCGACCAATAAATTAGGACGTAAAAAAACACTCCTGATTATTGGTGTTTTATATGCGTTTTCTGCGATAGGAACTGCACTTTCCAATGATCCTTATCTGTTTGCATTTTTCAGGTTTATGGGTGGTTTGGGTGTTGGTGCTTCTACAATTGCTGCACCGGCTTATATTTCAGAGATTGCGCCTGCAAAAGACCGTGGCAGAATGGTTTCCCTGTATCAGTTTAATATTGTTCTGGGGATTCTGATTGCATTTTTATCAAATTATTTATTAAGCGGTATCGGTGACAACGACTGGAGATGGATGCTTGGTGTGCAGGCAATTCCTGCGGCTATTTATACATTATGTGTATTTACCATTCCGGAAAGTCCGAGATGGCTGGTTTCGCAATCCAGAATAGACGAAGCAAAAAAAGTGATGAAAATTCTGAGTCCTGATCAGGATTCTGACTCCTTGATCACACAGATGGAGGATAACCACGCAGAATCGCCAAAGGAAAATATCTTTATGAAAAAATACCGTTTTCCGCTGATGCTGGCTTTTCTTGTAGCCTTTTTTAATCAGATGTCGGGAATCAACGCATTCTTGTATTATGCACCAAGAATCTTTGGTGAAGCAGGTTTGGGTGAGAAAACAGCACTTCTCAGCAGTATCGGGATTGGTGTTGTGAATATGGTTTTCACTTTGGTAGGGGTCAACCTCATTGATAAAGTCGGGAGGAGAACATTGATGTATTTGGGTTCTGTAGGTTATATCATTTCTTTAGGATTGGTTTCTATGGCTTTTTATTTTCATTGGTCGGGATTGGCGATTCCTATTTTCCTGTTCCTTTTTATTGCTTCACACGCTATCGGTCAGGGAACGGTGATCTGGGTGTTCATTTCAGAGATTTTTCCTAATCACCTTCGCGCATCCGGACAGGCTTTCGGAAGTTCCACACACTGGCTCTTGGCAGCGATCATTCCATCGTTAATTCCTACATTATTTTCCACGATTGGAGCAGGAACCGTGTTTTTAGTCTTTACCGTTGCCATGGTATTCCAATTATTATTCGTGATGTTTATGATGCCGGAGACAAAAGGTATCTCACTTGAAAAATTAAGCAAAACACTGACGAAATAGATTTAAAAAATCAATGTAATCATCAGAAAGAACACCTCTCCAAATAGAATAAAGTGTTTTTAAATAATTCAAAAATCTCTTATTAAATAATCATAATGAAGAAAATAATATCAACTTTAATCATCGCTGCAACGTTTTATTCCGGGCTCAATGCACAGTCGGATTCAAAGACGTCCGAAGAGCAGCTTTACAGACCCAACTATCATTTCACTCCTCAAAAAGGATGGATGAATGATCCGAACGGGATGTTTTATCTCAACGGAACATATCACTTATTTTTCCAATATACGCCATTTCAAAGCGTTCCGGATTTCAGTAAGATGCACTGGGGCCACGCCATCAGTAAAGATCTTATAAAATGGGAAGAATTAGCTCCTGCACTTGCCTATGATGAGAAAGGCGCAATTTTTTCCGGAAGCGCAGTTGTGGATAAGGATAATACATCAGGTTTCGGTGATGGAAAGAATATTCCCGTGGTCGCAATTTTCACCTATCACGATATGAAAAAAGAGCAGGCTGGAGCAATCGATGCACAGTCTCAGGCAATCGCTTATTCTTTGGATAATGGAAAAACCTGGACCAAATACAGTAACAATCCTGTACTGAAAAATCCGGGTATCAAAGATTTCAGGGATCCGAAAGTTTTCTGGGATGCCAAAAGAAAACAATGGGTCATGGGATTGGCGGCACAGGACAGACAGCATTTTTATGCCTCAAAAAACCTGAAAGACTGGACCTTCCTTTCGGAATTTGGTAAAGATTTCGGGGGACACGGTGGGGTTTGGGAATGTCCGGATCTTTTCCCGATAAAGGTAGAAGGAACCAATGAAGAAAAATGGGTGCTTATCGTCAACATTAATCCGGGTGGTCCGAACGGTGGTTCTGCCGCACAGTATTTTGTAGGTGATTTTGACGGAAAAACCTTCAAAATGGATGATGTTTTTACAAAGCAGCTCGAAAAAGAAAAAGTAGTCTGGTTGGATTGGGGACGCGATAATTATGCGAGTGTTTCTTTTGATAATGTTCCGGATAATAAAAGAGTAATTATCGGATGGATGTCAAATTGGGATTATTCACCGAATGTGCCTACAGAAAAATGGAGAGGAAGTTCTACTATTCCTCGTGAAGTGATTTTGAAAAGATCAAAAGAAGGTTACATTCTGAAAAATATTCCTGTTTCCCAGCTTAAAAATTACAAAGGGAAGGCAGTTAAAAAAGAAATTAACCTTGTTTCCGATAAAAAGCTCATCAGCAAAGGAGAAATAGATCTTTCCAAAGCGGTAATTGATGTTGATTTCAAAAAAATGACCAAAGGAGTATACAATTTTGCTTTGAAAAATTCATTGGGAGAAAAGGTAATTTTCGGAATTGATAATAATAAGCAGGAACTTTTTATTGACCGTACCAAATCCGGGAAAACCGATTTTAAGAACAATTTTGCAGACAGAATTTCAAAAGCACCATTATCAAAAAGCTACCAAAATGCAACAATCAAAATTGTATTGGATAAAACTTCCATCGAGATTTTCTTCAATAATGGCGAAAAAGTAATGACTGAAATATTCTTCCCTAATGAAAGCTTCTCGGAGCTAAGCTTATCCACAGATACCAAAGGAAGTACAGTGAACTTCAATGCTCATCAGATTAATATCAAATAAAAAACTATACTATGAAGAAATACAAAATAGCCATCGCCTTTTGCCTTCTGCCTTTTTCGTATGTATTTGCGCAGGAAGTCATTAAAGGTAAGGTAGTTTCCTCAAATCAGAAACCGTTGAGCGGGGTTATTGTAACCGTTTCGGAAACAGGAGCCAATACCACAACAGACAGCAGCGGTGCATTTCAGATCAATGACCTGCAAAAAGGAAACACTTTAATTTTCACTTATCCGGATTATTCTACCCGTGAAGTTGTGGTAGATGAAAAAACGGTTCTTAACATCATTTTAGCTGCAGAGAAAATAAGAAGTATAGATGAGGTCATCGTAACCGGATATACGAAGCAGCGAAAAGCAGATATTACCGGTGCGGTTTCAGTGGTGGATATGAAAGACCTGAACAAGCAGACCGAACCCAATCCAATAAAATCTTTGCAGGGAAGAGTAGCCGGCGTTAATATCACAGCCGACGGATCTCCTTCAGGCAGTAACACAAAAGTACTGATTCGTGGAGTTGGAACTCTGAATAATACAGATCCACTTTATGTAATAGATGGAGTTCCCACTAAAGCTGGGATGCACGAGCTTAATCCAAGTGATATCGAATCGATGCAGGTTCTCAAAGATGCATCTTCTGCAAGTATCTACGGATCCAGGGCTGCGAATGGCGTTATCATTATTACTACCAAAAAAGGAAAAAAAGGGAAGATGAGAATCGACCTCAATTATTATACGGCATATTCACAGTATGCCAGAACAACTGAGGTTCTGAATGCAAAGCAGTTCGGACAGGTTCTCTGGCAGGCCAATATTAATGACGGACTGAACCCAAATTTGAATAATCTCAGCTACAATTTCGATTGGGGTGTCCAGAATGGCATTCCAACTTTATACAATAGTTTCGTGCCCGAATATCTGGATGCCGGAAAAACGATTAAGTCGGCCAATACCAACTGGTACGATGAGGTTTCGCAGACTGGTGTTGCCAATTCACTGGATGTTTCTGCTTCGAGTGCTTCAGACAAGGGTTCTTACTACTTCTCTCTGGGATATTATGACAATGAAGGAATCGTGAAATTGACTAATTTCAAAAGATTGTCTGCCCGTGTCAATACCTCGTATAACTTTTTCGACGGAAAACTGAAAATCGGTGAAAATTTCACCTTTAATAAAACCAATGAACTGATGGATCCCGGCGTTTTGGATCCTGCTTTACGTGCTTTGCCCATCATTCCGGTTCATACTGTAGATGGAATCGGCTGGGGAGGACCGGTTGGCGGAATGAATGACAGGCAAAATCCTGTCAGACTTTTGGAATACAATAAAGACAACGGCTATCAATACCAAAGATTCTTCGGAAATGTCTATGCCGAATTGCAGCCTGTGAAAAATTTGACCTTAAAATCAAGCTTCGGAATAGATCTTTCCAATTATTACAAAAGAATGCTGCAAAGAAGCTATGTTTCGGGTTATCTGCAAAACAAAACCAATGCAGTGAACATCGACCAGTCGGACACCGAAAAATGGACGTGGTCAAATACCGCACAATACACTGCAAAAGCAGGAAAACACCATTTTGATGTTTTGGGCGGAATGGAAATGTACAAGGATACATTTAAAAACACCTGGCTGAGAAAAGAAGGATTTTTGATAGAAACACCGGATTATATGTATCCCGATGCGGGAACTGGGGACGCTTTCAACGGCGGAAGTTCCACGTATTACAGCCTATTGTCCTACTTCGGAAAATTCTCTTACGATTATGACAACCGTTATCTTTTCTCTGCAACAATGCGTTATGACGGCTCTTCAAGATTCGGTAAAAATAACCGTTTTGGAACTTTTCCTGCATTCTCGGCAGGATGGAGAATCAATAAAGAACATTTTGCAGAAAATCTGATTCCGTTTTTCTCAGATTTGAGATTAAGAGCAGGTTGGGGACAAACCGGGAATCAGGAAATCAGCAATTCGGCGGTTTACTCGCTTTATATAGCGAACTATGCAGGAGGAAATCCAACGTGGGCAACATCTTACGGGACGGCTTACGATATTTCCGGTGTCGGAAGCGGATTACTGCCATCAGGATTTATCGCAACGCAGACAAAAAATGACGACTTGAGATGGGAAACCACCACGCAGACCAATCTTGGACTGGATTTCGGATTTTTAAATCAAAAACTGACGGGTAGTGTTGATATCTATAAAAAAGCAACAAAAGACATTCTGGTATTGCCACCTTATCTTGGTGTGATCGGAGAAGGAGGAGATCGATGGATCAATGGTGCATCTATGGAAAACAAAGGGATTGAAGTTGCATTGTCTTATCAGAATGAAACCGCAGGTGGTTTCCGCTACGAGGTTTCAGGAAACATCTCGATGAACCGTAACAAAATTACCGAACTTCCTCAATCCGTTATCAACAACTACGGTGGAAACGGAACAACGGATAATATCTTGGGACGCCCCGTCAACTCAATGTATGGTTATGTTGCTGATGGACTTTTCAGGACTCAGGCAGAGGTGGATAATTCTGCAACTCAGTCAGGTAAAGGTTTAGGAAGAATCCGTTATGCAGATCTAAATGGTGATGGAATGATTGACGACAAAGACAGAACGTGGATCGGCAATCCGAATCCGGGGTTTATGTACGGTGTCAACCTCAACTTTTCATACAAAAACTTTGATCTTTCAACCTTCTGGCAGGGCATCGGCGATGTAGATGTCATTAATTCAAAAAAATACCAGACCGATTTCTGGAGTGTGGATGATGTAGGTTCTAATAAAGGGACAAGGCTTCTGAATGCGTGGTCGCCACAGAATCCCAATTCGGATATTCCTGCGCTTACGACAGTGGACAGCAATGCAGAATCCAGATTCTCATCGTATTATGTAGAAAGCGGAAGTTATCTGAAGCTGAGGGTTTTACAGTTGGGCTACACGTTCCCGAAATCTTTAATGGAGCAGTATCACATTGTCAATTTCAGGATGTATGCAAGTGTTCAGAATCTTTGGACGATAAAATCAAAAAGCTTTACAGGAATAGATCCTGAAACACCGGCATTCGGTTATCCGTTACCGCTGACGATCAATTTTGGAGTTAATTTTTCCCTATAATTTATAAATAATAAAAAAATGAAAAAGAATATACTTTTAACAATAGCTTTTGCCTTTTTGCTGGGAACTACCTCCTGCAACGATTTTCTGGACAATGAGCCAAGAGGCGTTCTGTCGGAAGCCGATGTGGTAACACCTCAGAATGTGGATGGTTTTGTAGTTGCAGCCTACGCATCTCTCGGAAACGACCATTATGACACCCCTTTCAGTCTTTGGCCATACGGAAACGTGCGTTCTGATGACGCATACAAAGGAGGAAGCGGAACCAACGATATCCAGACCTTTCACTTTTTTGAAATTTCAAACAATATCCGTCCCGATTTTGGTGAATTAGACAGATTATGGTATCTCAATTATGTAGGGATTTCCAGATGTAACAAAGCGATTGCTGCACTGAAGCAGCTTTCAGATTCAGAATATCCGAACAAACAAAGGCGGATCGCTGAAATGAGTTTCGTAAGAGGACATTATTACTTTTTACTGAAAACATTATTTAAATATGTGCCTTATGTAGATGAAAACACACCGATTGAAGATTATCCGAAAATCTCCAACAGGGCAAAGAACGACCAACAGTTATGGGAAGCGATTGCTTCTAATTTTGAATTCGCTGCGGCTAATCTGCCTGCAACACAGTCAGAAGTCGGAAGACCAAAGAAAAGTGCAGCTTATGCTTATCTTGCTAAAGTAAGGCTGTATCAGGCGTATGAGCAGGATGATAACTATACGGTAACGCAGGTAAATCCGGTTACGCTTCAAAAATCTATTGACGCGGCCAATCAGGTGATCGGAAATTACACTTTGGAGCCGGATTTCGGGTATAATTTTATGCCTGGGACACACGAAAACGGTTCGGAGGCGGTTTTTTCCATTCAATATTCTGACAATGACGGAACGCTTTTCGGAAGGCTGAATTACGGTGATATGCTTTCTCTGCCGCAAGGTTTGGGGTGTTGCGATTTTCATAAGCCAAGTCAGAATCTGGTAAACGCTTTCAAAACGACACCGCAGGGATTACCGATGTTTGATACTTTTAACGATACGGATCTTAATTACAATCAACTGAACAGTTACAAAGTAGATCCGAGATTGTATCACACCGTTGCCTTGCCAGGACTGCCTTGGAAATACGAAGAAAACAAAATATTTCAGGAAAGCTGGAGCAGAAGTCCCGGAACTTATGGATATTATGCTTCATTAAAAGAAAATGTGCCTGTAGGATGTGGCTGTACCGTTAATGTAGATCCTTTTTACGGAAATTCGAAAAACAGAATTATTATCAGATATTCCGATGTTCTGCTAATGAAAGCCGAGGCAATGATAGAATTGGGACAAATCAACGAAGCATTGCCATTAATCAATCAGGTGAGACAGCGTGCGGCTGGCAGTACGGTTTTGACAGGAAGCTACACCACCAACAATCTCATCAGCCAATATCAACCGGGCGTGAACTGCACGTGGAATCAGGATTTTGCAAGAAAAGCACTGCGATGGGAGAGAAGAATGGAGTTTGCAATGGAAGGAAGCCGATTCTTTGACCTCGTAAGATGGGGCGTTACAGCAGGAACGATGAACACCTATTATTCTGTTGAGAAAACTAAAAGATCTTTCTATTCACAGGCGGGGTTTGACCACGGAATTGAAGAATACTGTCCGATTCCTTTATCACAGATCAATTTCAGTCAGGGACTGTACAAACAAAATAACGGATATTAAAACAAGGTACAAATGAAAACTATATTCAAAAAAACTCACATAATCATTATCCTGCTGATGTCTGCGGCTTTTGTCTGGTCTTGCGACAGCCAGGTGGAAGATGGACTTGTTACGGATGTTTCGGTCAATATTTCTTCTTTCAGAGTAAATGGTGTTTCTGGAGAAATTGACCATAAGAATGATAAAATTACACTAACGCTTCCTTACGGTACAAGCGTAAAGACATTGGCTCCGGCTATTGAACTTCCGCAAGGTGCAACAGTTTCGCCTGCCTCAGGAGCAACGGTTGATTTTTCACAGCCGGTTAAATTCAAAGTTAAAAATGGCAATATTTATAAAGATTATCAGGTCACTGTAAAAGCTCAGGATCCGATTATCAGCTTTAAGATCAACGGCTTGTCTGCTACGATCAATAATTCTGGCAAAACCATTTCTCTTACAGTGCCGGAAGGAACAAATCTTACTGCATTGCAGCCCATCATAGAAGCAGGAAATGGCGTCAGCATCAGCCCCGCATCGGGAACGACTCTAAACTTTACCAATCCGGTTGCGTTTACTGTTTCTAATGGCAATCTTACGGAAATATATACTGCTAAAGTAACAACACCTGTTTCCGGCCCGTCCGTTGCATTCCTTGGAACGGCTGCTACAAGAACAGGATTGACAAATCCGGATGAGATTGCAGCTTCTGACTGGCTTTTCGGAAAATATTCAGGAGCAGTCTATGTTTCGCTGGCAGATGTCGCAAGTGGTGCAGTCAATCTTACGGGAATCAATGTGATCTGGTGGCATTTTGACTCGGCTACCGCTCTACCGGGCGATGCGCTGAATACGAATGTGACTTCCAAAATCAAAACCTATTTGAATGGCGGAGGAAATATTTTGCTAACAAGCTTTGCTGCACAATATGTTGATGCATTGGGAATAGTTCCTGCAGGAAAAGGACCGAATAATGTTTTTGGAGATTTTCTTCCAAACGGATTTGTAGATACAGGAAGTGATTGGGGAATCTCTTTCAAAGGATATGAGAATCATCCGGTTTTCAATGGTCTGCAGACATACGAACCGGGTAAAGCTAATATGCTTGAAAAAGGTACATTCCGTTTGAATCATACAGCGTGGTGGTTCCTTCCTGACTGGGGTGGATACGTCAATGGTGCCGGGTGGAGAAGCCAGACAGGTGGTAATAATCTTGCCAGTGAGGCTTGGGATAATACTTTGGACGGACGTGTCGCCATTGCTGAATTTCCCGGCGGAACGGCCAACAAAAAATGTATGGTCATCTGTACAGGTGCCTACGACTGGTACAATGAAACAGTAAACGGAAATCCGAGCCAGTCCAATTCGTTTCAGGATAATATCAAAAAAATGACGGAGAACAGTCTCAATTACCTTGTAACCCATTAATATCAGAACCTATGTCTATTAAAAAAATATATATCGCAGCCGTACTTTCGCTGGCAACATTTTCCTGTCAGAATCACGACTCGGATACGGAGGTTAATCCGGAAGATATCTTCAGCAAAACCAATATTTTTCCGCAGCCACCCAGCCAGTGGATGGGAGGGTATAATCCTTATTACACCGAAGGTTACGCAGGCGATGTGATGCCTTATTATGAAAATGAAAAGTTCCATCTATTCTTTCTTCACGATGCAAAAACAAAGCCTGCAGGAGAAGGATTTCACGATATTCACAGCTATGAGACCGGTAATTTTACAGATTTTACTTATCAGGGAAGACAGATTTCTTACGGAACATCATCAGAAGCCGATTTTGGAGTGGGAACAGGAAGCCTTGTAAAGGTTGGAAATACTTATTATTACTATTACACCGGTCATAATGAAGTAGCATCGTTTCTTTCAGGTAATCCACGGGAGAGTGTTCTCCTGGCAACAAGTACGGATATGAAAAACTGGACGAAGGTCAAGAATTTTAAAATCGCTGCTCCGGCAGGGTATTATGATTATGAATTCCGTGACCCGCACGTTTTTTTTAATTCTGAAGACGGGAAATACTGGATGCTGGTTTCTGCTCAGACCTCTGATAAAAAAGCAGTCGTACTGAAATTTACCACCACCAATCCGTCAACCGGAAACTGGACTGTAGAAAATCCGATTTATACAACCAGCTCTTCCGAAAATTATATTATGCTGGAATGTCCTGATCTTTTCAAAATGGGCAATTATTGGTATCTTGTTTTTTCTGAAAACTGGAGCAGCAATCCCGGAACACATTACCGCATTTCGACTTCACCAAACGGACCTTGGACTACGCCTCAAAATGACCGTCTTGACGGTTCTTATCTGTATGCTGCCAAAACGGTTTCGGATAATACAAACCGTTATCTGGTAGGATGGACTGCAAGAAAAACCCCTGAAAATAATACCGGTGGAAAAGACTGGGCAGGAAATATTGTTGCTCACAAACTGGTTCAGAATTCGGACGGAACACTTGGTGTGAAACCGGTTTCAGGATTACAATCTGTATTTGCTCAGAATGCCGCGCTGACCGTTGATAAGATCACTGGAAATGCTTCTCAGAATGGAAGTAGCTTTAATTTATCCGCCAATTCTCAGGTCACTTTTTCGAAACTTCAGAAAGCCGATCAGATTACCTTTACATTGAATGTATCTGCCGGAAAAGCAGGAATTATTCTGGCACAGGATTCCGACACCGGAAGTGGAGTTAAGATTGCCCTTGAACCTGCAAATAAAAGAATTGCAGCTTATGTAATGAATGCCGGGTCAGAGGATCTTATGAATTCTTATTCTTTAAGTGCGGTTTCAGGGACATCATATACTGTAACGGCTTCCATAAGCAACGATGTTTGTGTGGTCTATATCAATGATAAAATAGCGTTCACCAACAGAATTTATAATATTGTTAATAAAAAATGGAGTATTTTTAGTTCTTCAGAGAGTTCATTCAGTAATATAAATATCAAAAATCCCAATTAATGTTTATCAATAAGAAAATTAATGTAATAAGTTTTGGAGAAGTCCTTTTCGATGTTTTTGGAGAAGAGAAAAAAATTGGCGGAGCGCCTCTTAATCTTGCTCTCAGAACAGCTTCGTATGGCTTTCCTGTGACAATGATAAGTGCAGTAGGAAATGATGAAGATGGAAAGGTAATTCTGGATTATACTAAAGAAAATGCTCTTGAAACTGCCGGAATTATTGTTTCTCCGGATTATGAAACAGGCATTGTTCAGGTTTCTTTAAATGAACGTGGCTCTGCAACGTACGAGATCAGGTTTCCTTCTGCGTGGGATTTTATCAGTGTTGATGAGAAAATAATGGATGTTGTAAAAGAGGCCGATGTCTTTTTCTATGGAAGTCTCGCTTGCAGAAATGAGGTTTCTCAAAAAACGCTTTTCTCCCTATTAGATTCCAATGATACAATGTTTAAAGTTTTTGATGTGAATTTAAGAAAGCCCTTTTACAATATTCAGCTTCTGGAAAATCTTATGGACAGGGCAGACTTTATCAAATTTAATGATGAAGAAATATTGGAAATTGCTGCCGGGATGGGATTTGAATCTGAAAATCTCGAAGCCAATATTAAGTTTATGTCAGAAAAAACAAACACGCCTGCAATCTGTGTAACTTTAGGAAAACACGGATCTATTTTGCTTTGGAATGATCAAATGTACAGACATGAAGGTTATCCCGTGAAAGTAGCAGATACGGTAGGAGCAGGAGATTCTTTCTTGGCCAGCCTGATTGCAAAACTGCTTTCAGATCAAAATCCAGATGAAGCTCTTAATTTTGCTAGTGCTGTCGGTGCTTTGGTTGCCAGCTATTCGGGAGCTAATCCTAATCTTGAGAATGTGGAAGTTGAAAGTTTTATGAAAGAGAGGACTTGCTGAAATTTTAATTTAAAGTTATAATCACAAAAAATGGCACCAACTTTTTTTAGTTTGTGCCATTTGGCTGTTGTGCTAAAACGAGCGTATCTTCAAACACTTTTATCGATGATTTGGTTCGATTAAGTCAAATTAAACAGGAATTACAAACCCCAGTCTTATCAAATAATATCTTTTAGTTTATACGTAATGCAATTTAATTTTAAAAATTAATAATAATCAGTATTGGAACAGTAAATATTTAGTTGGCTATTCCTATCTTGTACCGTAACCGAAGAAATATCGAAATATTTGGTTGAAGATTTGGAAAGGATTTCGGAAATGTTAACTAAACAATCCTGCCTTGTGACAAAGACGGGAATTATCTTTACAGCATTATAAAGATGATTTAGTGGTTATAATTTAGATTAAAGGAAAAATAATAAAGGTCTTTTTCAGCGATAATTTTTAATATTTTATCTATTAAAATATTAGAAAATTTTTACGATAAAGTTGATAATGTGCGATGTGAGAGAGTAAAAAGCTGCTTTATCCATTAAACTATTTCAAATTTATGATTTTGTATTTCCAAATTGCGAAAATCCAGGACGGTTATGTAAGGGTTACTCCAATAATAAAACTGGCTAAAATTTTCTTTATTCAAAAAAAATCAGCAAGATGTAAATTTGCGTCTCAATTTAATTAATACTGAAGCAGGCAAGTTGAGATTTAATTTTTATTCAAACTGAAAATAATAATAGTTTATAATTATAAAAATAAAAATAAGTTTTAGATTTCTAACTTTAGTGGATTATTTACTTTTCTTACATAAAACATGAACTTGATTTTAATAATCAATTATTTTTAAAATATATTAAGTGTATTGTCAATATGATAATTTTTAATAAATTGTTTGATAACTAATTGTATTGATTGTTAATTTGTTGACAGTCAGTACTGTTTTCTTTTTTTGCTACATTTGCAAAAACTCAAATTGATGACCAAAATATATTCTCTATTTATTGCCTTACTCTGCCTTTTTTTTAATAATGTTAAAGCTAATAACGGCTACAAAATAGGTGATTCACTGCTGTTAAATAGAAATACGTTTCATAATAATTCAGGAAACATTTCTGTTTCCAATTTCCCATCCGACCTATTTTCTCTTGCTTTAAAAAATGATCCAGATACTGACAAAGAAATTGGAAAAGCAATCGGAGCATTTGGAGAGTTAGAAAAAAATGGAAATTTCACAAATACAATTAATCCAAACGAACTTACCGAATTCCCTATAGGACTTAAAGAGAATGTATCAAATGTAGAGTACGGTATCGTTGTAACAAAAGCCACCTTTACCCCGGAGTATGCTTTAATTAATGTGTATGCAAGGGTGGTTACACCACAGGCCGGAGCAGACGGCGGTAACAGGACTCTTTATTTTGGAGCAGAAGAAGTTAAGCTTTCCTATGGCGGAAAAATAATTGGCGATGCAAAGCTTTCATTGCTTGGCGATATTTATATTCCATTTAATCAAAATCAATGGATGCTTACTCTTGAGGGAGGAGTAATTAATAAAATCAATGGACAAAGCATAAATGATAAAACATATGTCGTAATAGATTGTGACGGTATCAAAGAATTATCTTTAAAAGGAAATGTTCAGATTTCCCGAAACGTTCTCGTTCCTTTGGATAGTAATGGAGCCTTGCTTCCTGAAATTGGAAGTGATGGATTTACCAATAGGGTACGTAGTGATTTTGCTTTAAAGGCAAGTGATTGGAATGATATTTTAGTCAATGTAAGCATTACCCCTTTTGCGATAACATCACAGATTAAAAATCAGGACAAAGGTTTTTTCTCTTTCTATGTCAATAATGCAGTTTTAGATTTAAGTGATTTGAGAACAGATTCCAGCGTGCTGTTCCCACAATATTATGCCACTCATGGATATTTGATAGGAGGTACAGAAACCTGGCGAGGTCTCTATGTAGAGTCATTATATGTAGGTCTTCCACAGGAATTTAAAACAGAAGACCATATAGATAACAGAGTTTCATTTCAGGCACAAAATCTTCTCATAGACTCTTATGGAGTTTCAGGCAGTTTCTCTGCAAATAATTTGTTTCCTTTAGAAAAAGGAATTACGAGTGAGCAAAATTCCTGGAGATACTCTCTTGACCAAATTGGTGTAGACTTAGCCGCTTCCAAAATCATAGGAGCCAACTTAAAAGGACAAATTCAATTACCTGTTCAGAAACAAGACAGTGCTAATCCGAATAATACTTTACCTAATCACCTCGGTTATCAAGGCGTAATTACCGAAGAAGAATATATGATTACGGTAGCAACATTGGATACTATTAATTTTGATATTTGGAGTGCAAAAGCAACGATTGCTCCTGGCTCATATTTGGAATTGAAAGTGAAAAACCGAGAATTCTTACCAAAAGCAGTCCTTACCGGAAGCTTGGCAATTGGAGCTAATGGAAAATCCGATGATAATAATACGGACCCAAACGCAAAAAAAGATGCTGATTTTAAAGGAATCCAATTTAGAGAACTTACACTTCAGACAAAAGCGCCTTACATTACAGCACAATATTTTGGAGTACAGGGAGAACAAAAACTGGTAGGTTTCCCTGCAAGTATAAAGAATATTTTCGTCGAAGCAGACAATGGTTATGCTAATCTGGGCTTCGAAATAACGGTGGGATTACAGGAAGAACGATTCTCTGCGTCAGGAGGAATGAAAATAAATGGTTTGATTGTCAATGAAAACAATCGCCAGCGATGGAAGTATGACGGATTCGATCTAACCAAATTAGGTCTGAAAAATGTAGACATAGGGGTCGCAATCGTATCGGGAGAATTCCAGATTATGCGTAATGATCCATTATACGGAGATGGTTTTACGGCGCATTTAAATGCAAAGCTAAAGCAGTTGAATATTGAAGTCAATGTAAATGCAGCCTATGGATTCAGTACTTTCCGATATTGGGGATTTGAAGGCTCTGTCGACGGACTTAAAATTCAGGCATCAGCATTAACCATTACCGGATTTACGGGTGGTGCATTTTACAGGATGATTCCGGACAGGGATATGTCATTGAATCCTACATATAAAGATAAAGCTTTGGTATTGAAACCGGATAATACAGTTGGTTTGGCACTGAGAGCGGGTATTTATGGATCTGTTGCCAGCAAAAATGCAATTAGTATTATGGCTGGTTTCAATATGTCAACCAATCCAAACGGTGGTTTAGCCAATGTTGGGTTTATTGGAGAGGCACTGGTTATGGCTGATTTATCTAAACTGATTCCCGGAGATCCTTTAGTGGGAGTTAAGGATAAGTTCAAAGAAATGACGGGTAACAATAACTTTCTTAACGAGCTGAAAGACAATGCCCACGTTAATTCTTTTCTGGATACCCAAGTGGTTGATGAACAATATCCAGTAACCAAAGATGTTAAGGGTGCTATTTATGCCAAATTGGCGATGAATTATGACTTCAACAACAGTGTTTTCCACGCAAGTTTAGACGTTTTTGTGAATATTGCTAATGGAATTATTGCAGGTATCGGACCGAATGGAAGAGCAGGATGGGCGGTCGTACATATTGCACCAAGTGAATGGTATATGCATATCGGGACACCAACGGATATGATTGGTCTGAAAGTAGGTTTCGGAAGCTTCTCTTTACAATCAGGAAGTTATTTTATGGTCGGAACACGTATTCCGGGAAGTCCGCCACCGCCACCAGAAGTTGCCCAGATTTTGGGACTTCAAGTGAGCGACATTGACTATATGAGCAGCTTAAATGCTCTTGGAGACGGAAAAGGTTTTGCATTCGGAACACACCTTAAATTTGATACAGGTGATATGACAGCCTTGTTCCTTTATGCAAGGTTTCAGGCAGGTTTAGGAACCGATAATATGTTGAAGGATTACGGAGAAACAAAATGTTCCAACCGAGGAGGAGACCAAATTGGAATCAACGGATGGTATGCGAATGGACAGGCTTACGTTTATCTTCAGGGAGAACTTGGAATTAAAATAAAATTATGGTTTATTAAAAAGAAAATTCCAATTATTAAGGCAGGTGTTGCATCATTACTTCAGGCAAAAGGACCTAACCCTTACTGGGTAAGAGGGTATCTGGGTGGATATTATAATTTACTAGGAGGAATGATCAAAGGAAGGTTCAGATTCAAAATGGAATTTGGAGAAGAATGTGTATTAGAAAATGCTTCTGTTTTAGGAGGAATGAAAATCATTACCGACCTTACTCCTAAGAAAGATGATACTAATGTTGATGTATTTGCGATTCCGCAAGCAACATTTGCAATGAGAGTAAACGAACCGATTGTTATTCCTGAAGATGATGGTGATCACACCTATAAGATCGTATTGGAAAAAATGACCATTGTAGACGATCAAGGAAAAGAGATAAAAGGAGTCATAGAATATGCAAACTCTAAAGACGCTGCCAATTTTGTTTCTGATGATATTCTTCCTCCAAATAAAACATTAAAAGCACTAGCGCAAGTAAGTTTTATGGAGAAAAAGAACGGGATGTATGAAGTGGTAATGGTAGACGGACAAAAAGCGATTGAAGTGGAAGAACGCAGCTTTACCACGGGGACAGCACCAAATGTAATTCCTTTGTCTAATATTAAATATGCTTATCCAGTTGCTGAACAAGAAAATTATTACATCCAGGAAAGTAACAAAGGATATATCAAACTGAAAAGAGGACAAGATTACTTGTTTGACGACCCTAACTGGAGTACAAAAACGGTTTTCGCAGCAGATTCTCAAACGGAAAGTAACTTCTTTTATGACGGAAATGATAATATAGTAAACTTCAATGTTCCAAATCTTGGCAAGCAGAAAGATTATACACTGGCTTTAATTGCAAAAAATAAAAACAGAGGACAGACACAGGGAGGAAATACCACACAGGTTACCACAACAACAACAGGAAATAATGATGATGATTCGTCTGTAACTACTGAGACAGAAACAAAAGTAGCACAGAGTCTTTCCAAAGATGGTGAGATCGACAGACTTTCGTTTGTTTTCAGAACAAGTAAATATAATACGATGTCTGATAAGTTGTCTGCACTGAACTTTAATCCTTTATGGATAAAACTAAGTTCGGATGTAGTAACACTTCAGAACAATATGAATGCCGATGAATATTTTGATGTTACGGAAATTACAGGAACTAAATACACAGATAACAAACCGCTTATCAACCTTACGGCTTTAATGGATGATTCTTTTGCCAATAAATTCAGAGGCTTGTTCTATGATGCATATCCTATTGACCAATTGACATTGGACAGAGCAGAAAATGAAGAAGATTTTGCAGGAATTCCTCCTGTAAAAGCATTCCCTGTTTTTACAGCTTATATGCAATATTTAGGAAGTGACAAAGGAAATACATTCCTGAAGCAAACCTTCCCATACAAATACGATTTGCTCAGATTGTACAAATCAGACTGGTATGAATTGGTTTCTAAATCTGCTTCAAAATATGTAGGTGTGCCGGTAAATGCAAGACCGCAGGCAATTAACAACCTACTTCTCTCTACTTATGGTGTTATCCCAACCATAATATATAAAGTAAAAGCAAAATATACTTTGCCTGGAGATAAAGCAGGTTCTGAAAAACAAATAGACTACGAGTTTAAGTGATCTTAAACATCAAGGTAATAAAAACAGAATTTAAAAGCCAATAAACACAACAAGACAAACTAGAATGATGAACCATTCCTACAACGATAAAATAAAATTTAATTCATATACCAGGCTGAAATTTAAAGATTTCGGAATTAAAATGTGGGCAGTGACAATGCTTATGCTGTTTAGCTTGCAGTCTATTTCTGTGAAATCACAGCAATATCCTGTAAAGCTAGTTCCTGTGGTAATTCCACCGTATAGTATGCGCTTAGGTGACTACGCTACTTCGACGGACAACAAATTACAATTGCAGGTCTTGATGACCGATTTGATGGAGCCGCAACACCAAACCGGCATCAAGTTCACTCTGGAAGCAGGATTAAATGCCGTTCCTTTTGCTCGGAGCAATGATTTTATCTTAGGACTTAATCCTTTTATGCTCTATCCTGGAAGTAATGTTACGCTTACCAATGTAGATTTAAGAGCTTTATTTGAATTACAGAATTTAGGAGGAATCAATGCCTTGCAATACGCCCAGCCTTTATCGGATGGCGTGTATCAGTTCTGTTTTCAGGCGTATGATTATTACACCAAAAACAATCTTTCGTCCAAGACCTGTGCAACGGTGTTCCTTACACAGTACGATCCACCAATGCTTAATCTTCCCCAAAATGCAGAAAAAGTACAGGCAATGTCTCCGTATGCTGGAGGAAGCGGAATCGTATTTCAGTGGATGCCGAGACAGATCGCTCCTAATACAAAATACATTTTCACCCTAAAAGAATTGTGGGATACCGGACAATCTCCAATTTCAGGGTTTTTATCTTCACCACCACTTTGGCAGGAAGAAACTTATGCACCCACATTATATTACGGCTTGGATAAAACCCAACTCATTCCCGGAAAAAGATATACTTGGCAGGTACAAGCCAAAAGCGGAAATCCTGTTTTGGGAGCCAACCCGACAGAAGATAATGGTGTTTATAAAAACAATGGATTTTCTGAGATTTATTATTTTGATTATGTAGAAAACTGTACTGTTCCTACGCTTCTGATGGCAAAAAATGTGGGCAGAGGAAGAGTTGAGATCAGTTGGAGTCTCGGTGGGCAGCCTGCAGGCTTGTACAACGTACAATACCGTAAAAAGAACAGCAATACAGAATGGATGACCCAGCAAAGTTACCAATCTCCGGCAACTCTTACAGGTTTGGAAGACCTTACGGAATACGAATACCGTGTAGGTTCTGTTTGTGGTAATACAGATGGGAATACTTCGGGAAATGCGTACTCTTACAGCGCAATACAATATTTTACGACCAATGCCAATGATGTAGATAATAACTATCAATGCGGGATAATGCCTGCAATTGATATTGCCAACAAAAATCTTTACCAAGAATTTTTAAATCCTGGTGAGACTTTTACTGCGGGAGACTTTCCTGTTACGGTAATTTCTTCCGAGGGTAGTAATGGGATTTATTCCGGCAATGGATATATTGTTGTCCCTTATTTAGCTAACACTAAGATTGTTGTAAATTTCGAAAATATCTCTATAAATACCGATAAAACATTGATTGAAGGGATTATCGAAACGTCTTACGACCCGAATGAAAGTGCAGTACATTATGCTTCTAACGGAAACGGACTGAATGATGGAGGCAATACTGATAATAATGGCAATAACAATAATGGTAATACTGGAAACAATGGGGAGGGGAATAATAACGGAGACAATGGGAATAATAATGGAGATGGTAATAATACTGGCAATAATGGAAACAATGATGGAAATAACAATGATAATGGAGACAATAACGACGGAAATAATAATGGAAATACAGGGAATAATGATAACGGAAATAATAATGATGGCAATGATGGAGAAAATAATGGCAGTTCCAACAATAATACAGAAGTAGGCTATGCAATAAAATATAAAAATAAATCTTATAAAGATGCTTCTTCTATTACGATACCATACAAAAGAGATTTGAAAGGTACATTTGAAATTGTAGGCAAGGACATTGATAACAAAACTAAAATAGCTTGGTCTTTGCCTAATCAAAAGCAACCAAGTGTAAATAATACCATTCCAGGTATCAATCTGATAAAGGATTG
Source organism: Chryseobacterium sp. CY350 (assembly GCF_027945075.1). Taxonomy (NCBI): domain Bacteria; kingdom Pseudomonadati; phylum Bacteroidota; class Flavobacteriia; order Flavobacteriales; family Weeksellaceae; genus Chryseobacterium; species Chryseobacterium wangxinyae. The sequence goes on along the minus strand of NZ_CP116034.1, from coordinate 1,258,056 downwards.
GAATTTGGATTATCCTGTACAAAAAGTAAAAATTGGTGCAACAGCGAATGAACTTAATGGTAAACCTAAAGTATTTTTAGACATTTTACTTAATGAGAAAAAATTTAAAATCAAGGATTTTTCTATCTCTGAAAATGCTAATAGAATTGCTAAAAATGGAGAAACGCTTTATTATATAAATAAGAAAGGAGTTACTGATATTAAGAAAACTGATTTTAAATTTACTACAGATGTAAGTATTGCGGAAAATGAAATAAAACAAGAGAATATTATTTGGAAGCTAAATAGTGATGTTTATTCTGAAGGCAAAGGAAAAATAATTATCAATGATTATTCTGTAAAGGAAAAAGGTTTAAATGTTTCTGTTACTGCTGGAACGCCAGATAAAACCACAAAAAGTGCAAATATTAAATGGGAAGATAGAATAGAAACGAATGTTGACCTTTTTCAAAAAATGAGTAGAATAATAACTTTTCTCCAAGAATTCAATTCCTATAGTGCAAAGTTTGGGAAAATTCTTCCTTGTGAAATTAATATAATGAAAAATTTTGATGCTTTGAAAGGGGTTCAAAAAGCTGTTTTTAATTTAGGAACCTCTAATGAAGAAGACCCAAACTCTAGAGAATTATTCAATATTTTTGAAACAACAATACAACTAAAGTCTGCCGATATCGCTTCATTGAAATGTTCTAAAAGTATTGGATGGTCTTCTTTTTCTTTGGGTGATTTATATTTAAAAGCAAGTTTAGGGTCAAATATTGATTTTAAGTATAAACTTAAAACTAAAAATGAATCACAAACAGTCAAATCTGAGCCAGAAATTTCAGGAGGAATGTCCTTAACTTTTAGCGGTGGATTTGAAACAAATCCAGAATTTGACAATTACGTTTTTCTAGATGCGAATTTAAATATTGCTGCTGGTTTAAAAACTGTATATCCATATAATAGTAATTATTCCAAAGTTAGTTCCTATTTCTTTTTAGGAAATACATATCTAACTGTTGAAGGATACCTTGATGGTTGGATTTTTGGAGGGAAACAAAACTTTGGTCCAATTAATTATTTGCTTTTTGATACAAGTTGGGAAAGTTCAAAAAAATTAATTTTTGATTTAAAAAATAAAGATATATACCTTGAATAGAATTATTAATACCATATATGTCTCATTATTGAGCATTATAATTTTGAGCATTGCAGCATATTTATTTTCAATAACTTATAGTAATGTGAGATATTACAAACATTATGTAGACGGAGTTATTATTGATAGGAAAACAGAATATAGTTCTTCTTCTCAAACAAGAGGATATTCTGAATTTCAGTACAAAATTTTAACGAAAAGCAGAGATACTTTGTTGTCATCAAATCATTTAAAATATGATTTCATTATTAAAGCCCAAATCAAAGGCAGGCTTGTTAGTGATAGAAGTATAAAAATATTATCTGTAAATGGTGAAAAAATCCAATCTGATTATGATTTTTTAGATTTACTTTCATTTATACTTTGCTTGGTGATTTTAATTATAGTAATGCGAATAATTTTTAAAAAAATAAAAAAATAAAAAAATGAAAAAAACAATAATCATTTTATGTATTTCAATATTCAACATTAGTATATATTCCCAAAAAATGGATGGGATATGCAATGGGGTGAATAATATAGGATATGCAATACAGTTACTAGAATTTTCAACATATCAAGATTATAAAATTGATACAAAATATTCATCTATCCTAGATGTCAAAAATGAAAATGTAGAAGATTTGATGAAATCGCAATATTCTGTTAAAAATAACGACTGGCTTTCTTTGAACTATGGAAAAAAAATGAATTGGAGTCAAGAACAGTTTGATAGATTAAACCAGAAGGGCAACTCTTTAGAATTATTATGCAAATTGTTTATTCGTTACAATAATATTGACTATTGTATATTAAAAATGAATATGCTCGGAGATAAAACGCCGAAATCAATATCTATAATTATGGAGAAAAATAAAGAGAGATGGCAATTTTCTGATAATACTTTACTACAAGATGCAAATTTTATTTTTACATTCTTCTCAACAAACGATTTATCCAAAGTATTTGGAAATTACAGTCAAGAAGGTGAAAAAGAATTATCTAATGCAATAAATAATTCTTGGGTACAAAATAATTTCAATTACAATAATTTCATTAATTCTTTTTCTCAAATTCTTTTTAGTGGGAATTATAAAAAATCATCTTACGAAAAAGCAAATAAGAAAAATGATATTAAATTAGATATTGTAAAAGGGATTGTTCCTCTTTCCAAACAATCTTATTGTTATTTTTTTCCTAATGAAAACAGTAATTATACTGACAATAATTTAAATTCCTTAATCAGTTTTGCGGAAAATTCTAAAAAAGAAAAGGAAATTATTATCCCAAATTATTATTACAAATTTAATTTAGAGAACAATGAAAATTATATTTTCTCCTATGATTTAGAAAATACTGAAACTAAAGCAAAAGAAACAAAAATATTTCAAATGGTAAATAATCAAATTATAGATAATTCAAAATTAACTGATATTTTTAGTCAAATGAAAGAAAAAAATAATGATTACATTTTAAAAGAAAAAAAGAGAATTGTAATAAAATAAATTTTTGAAAAAATTTATTTCCATATTATTTTTATTCCTAAGCATTACTTTCAGTTTTGCTCAAAATCTACCTGCAAAAATTTATCCTAAGTACGACATTGCCAACAAGAATCCTTTACAGACAATGTTGGGCGTTAACGAAGTATTTACCGCAGGAGATTTTCCTGTTACGGTACTTTCTGCGCAAGGAAGTAATGGCATCTATAGTGGTATAGGTTATATTGTAGTTCCTTATTTAGCCGATAACAAGGTGAAAGTAAGCTTCAATAATATTATGCTTAATACCGACAAGAAATTAATTGAAGGTATTATTGAAACCACGTACGATCCGAATGAAACTGCGGTAAATTATGCATCTGCAGGAATTGGGGAAACATTTGGTGATGCTGGCGTGAAAGACGTTTTTGTTAATTTCCCAATTGGTAATATTACTTATTCTGCAACACCACCACCGGGAAAAATTACCATTACAGGAAGCGATGGCAATGGTGGAACCGGAAGCACAACAGAATATCCGGGAGGAAAAGATTACACCTTTACAGACCCTGACGGAAATATCTGGACAGTTGATGAAAACGGAACTGTAACACAAGGAGGAACAGTTGCTCAAGGTGGAGCATCTACTTCTACCAATACCGATGGCGTAACAGGAAGTGGAAGCAATGCTACCATAAACCAATATACTGCAAAAGGTATTAAAATAGAATGGAAGGAAAATGCCAATGGACAATTTGCCTATGATACAGCAGAGAAAACCAAACTGCCAAAAGACAAATATCCTTCTGTAAAAGATTCGGAGAATAATACTGTTTATGTTCCTTTCAAAGCAACAGTCAATAAAAAAACTGAACTCTTTGATGCCAAAGTAAGCATTACCGACCCTACCTTGAAAGATGCGACCATCATCTTCAAAACATTAAGCATCGGTAAAGCAATTGAAGCAACAGAAAGTAATAAAACCGATACAGAAAGAAACTATCAGTTAAAATTAATTGGTGCATTTGATTACGCTGAAGAGGAAGTGATTGCGGTATTAATGCCGAAAGACAGCACTTCAAAACAGAAAGTAATCAGCAGTTTCAGATTGGTACACCTAAGCCCGAAAACGATTGATGTAAGTTTAGTACCATTGGATGCTAGTTCGCAATCTAAATTGCAATCGCAAGGCGATGAGTTGAACCAGATTTACAAAAAAATTGGAGTTCAATTTAATGTTAAGAAAGAATCTGTTTTAGACATTAACAGCGTTGTGAATGGGGATACAATCAACAGCGAAGATGCTGATTTGATGAGTACCTACAGTCCTCAACAGCAACAGATCAATGCGCTTTATAAAGGTACAGATGCAAGGTATGTATTGTTTGTAACCGATAAGAAATCTTCTACCGGACAAAAAGGCTATATGCGTCTGAACGGACAGTTTGGCTATGTGTACATCAACGCACAAGATAAAACAGGAGCGCACGAACTGGGACACGGTGTGTTTAAACTGGAACACCCTTGGAAAGCCTACGGAACTACGCAAAGTGCAACTCCTTTATTGATGGATTACAGCACGGGAGAGGAATTGTCTCATTTGGATTGGAAGCAAATAAACAACCCTGCGTTTAAACTGTATACATTCCAAGGGCAAAGTAGTGGTGAAAGTGTTGAAGGAGCAACATTTATTTTAGATGAATTATCTAATTTTGTGACTCTAGATGGGAAAATATTACAGCTTCCAAAAGGTGCAAAAATTCATCAATTTTGTATCAATATAGATGTTAAAAATAATGGACAAGGAGATTTTCCAAATGGGGCATTATATGGGTTTACCGAAAATGAAAAATATTATGCGCCGAAATATTCTTTTAGTAGTGGAGGTCATATTTTCGAAGGATATTATCTGGTTGTAAATAATCAATATCAAAATCAGAAATACGAAATAGGAAATCAGTCTAAAGCAAAAAAAGATATTGTATTCTTAAATTACACAGCTAAAGCCTCTGAACCACATTTTGTAAATTTTATCAAAATAAAAAGCTTTGATTTCATACCTATTACAGCAAATAAATTTGTGTACACTAATTATTTTAGTTCCTTTATTCCAACAGATATAGTAGAATCTATTGACTTTTCTGCGAGTACTTGTAGTGATTCTGGCATACCTACAAAAACAAAAGGAAAAAATAAGATAAAAGGAGATGGAAGATCACTAGTAGATACTGTAGGCGGCACAAAAGATGGAAAAGACTTCAAGATAAAAGTTTACAAAAATGAAAAAACAGGAAAATATGAAGTAGAGGTAGAGCTAACTGGGGCTCCAAAAGATAGTAAAGTTGCTGAACAGAAGACAGCTATCGAACAGCAGATGAAGCAACTTTCTGAAGAAAAACTGAATGAGCTTGGTGGTTTGGACGGAAATGAATCTGCCGAAGAAAAACAGCAAACTGAAGATGGTGGTGAATTCTGGGTAAGAAAAATGAATGGCAGAGGATGGTTAAATACTATTGGAGATCTTGGAGAAAGTGTTTGGGAAAATGCTGTAATGCCAGAGAGTTATTGGAACAAGGATAAAAATTATAATTATGCAAATATCCATATCCCTCCAACCTTTGCAGGAGTTGGTGATGGAGTAATAGGAGAGATTACAGATTATCCTCAATTAGTAAAACTTGGGTATGATGTAGCTACAGAAGCAGAGGTTAGAGAAGGTCTTTGGAATAGTGTTAAAAATATTAATCTTAAAAGCATAAAAACTGCTGCAACAGGAGCTATAAAAGATAAATGGAATACTTATTCTAATAGTCCCGGACATATTACTTACCACGAAATGGGTAAAGATGGTGTTACAGTTGTTTCGATGGCTATGGGAGCTGGCTTCTTTAAAAAAGGTGCAGATGGATTAAAAGATGGTTTAGAAGAAACTGGGGAAATAATTTCAAATAAAGCAGCACAGAGTATAGCTGAATTTTTTGATAATATTTCGTGGAAAAAAGGGAAAAGTATATGGAAAAAAGGGAAACTGAGTGAGCATTGGAATAAGCACGTAATAGATAGAAAAGAATTTGGTGATATTACAATGGATGAATATCATACACAAATGGAGAACTTTCTCAAAGAATCTTCTTCACAATTTAAAGAAGTTAGAATTGGTAATCAAGTAATTAAGTATGACCCAAATACAAGCCGAATGTTGGTTGGTCACGCTAAAGATAAAGAAGTTAAATCATTTTATAAAGCATTACCAGAATATACAACAAAAGACCCTTTAACAGATGCTATTGATGTAGCGTTAAAAGAAACTGGATTAACAAAAGCTGACGTAATTTATAAATAATGAAAAAAATAGGAAGAGAATACGCAAAAACTCAATTAGCAATTCACAGAATTATAAACTCGAATCAAGACAACTTAAAGCAAATCTTAAGCGCAGACTATATTTATAGAAGTGGTAAAAATGAAGGTGAAAATATAGAGTATAAAACAATTTATGATAAGGCGGTTTCAAAATTTTTAATTAATTATTTTAAAGAAATAGTGTTGAAAGGAGTTTCTAACTCTTATTTAAAAATAAATATGGAAAAGTTGCTTTTCAATTCTGATATAGAGATTATTGGTAAAAATGAAAAACTTTATAAATGTAATTGTTGTGGATATCTTACCCTAGATAGTATCAGTGAATATGATATTTGTAGATTGTGTGGCTGGGAAGATGATGGCACTAAATCTAATGAAATAAATAAATTTAGTCACGTAAACGGAGATACATTAAATAATTATAGAAGTGATTTTGAAAAAAAAATAAATAATATTGAGGTAATTTTTGATAAATAAAATTATGAAACATATAGAAGAAAAAAGAAAGTAGAAAGGCTAAATTTTGAAAATAGATTTGTTAGAAAAATTAAATTAACCATAATATTTACAAGATAAAATTAAATGGAGAAAATAACATATTCAATAATTTCAATAGGTAAAATCATTATTTTTTATAACAATAATGCAGTAAATCTTTCAATAAAAGTTACAGGAGAATTAATATTTCAGCCTCCTACTTTTTATGTGGATTTAGCTGTTTTTGGAAGGGTAACAAATGTATCAGAGGACATTAAAAAACAGATTATAAATTTTATCGAAAATGATAGCGAAAAGAAAATAGGTACAAAAATAATCTTTGATTAAAATCTTCATTAATAATCATTATGATTGAGGAGCAAATAAAAAATTATTAAAAAACTTAAACAAAATAATACAATTGATTATTGTGAGGTTTTAAATATTACTGATGCCTTTCAAATAGCATCTGCTCAAGGTTATGCTATTGGGAAAACAAAAGGAATACTTGATTTTTTAAAAAATATCGAGATGGCTGGGTGAAGTATTTAAAACCTAAGACTGTTGAAGGTTTAATTTTAAAATAAAAAGCAATGGAATTAAATTTTAAAATTTTCAAAGGAGATATAAAAATCCCTATTAGAATGGGAACTTTAATAAAAATAGAAGAATTAGCTGATCCTAGGTTAGTGAATGAATATCGTAATAGTAAATTGGAAGAAGGGATTATGTGGACATTTAATAAACAGGAAATATCTAAGAATGATAAAAATACAAGGATTATAGGTCGTCCTAGTACAGATTTCAAATATATTGTGGCAACTTATATAGGATTAACTGGAAAATATAAGCCTCCTTATAACAGTGTTATTTACAATTTAGATGGAAGCATTCACAAAATCCTAGAAATTCCTCCGCTAAAATCTCCACTAGCTGTAAAAAGAATAGAATTTTTAAATGATGAAAATCCTCCTCTTCATATAGCTAGATACGAAGGAGCATTATGCTTTTCTGGTTGTGGTTGGGATAGATTAGATAATGGAAAAATTGTCAATTTTATAGCAATTGATTATGACGGAGAGTTATGGGAAACTAGAGTTTTAGATCCTGAAACAGGAGAAATTGGAGATTTAATTCATTATGGTAAAAATTAAAAAAATAGATCCTAATCCGACATCAACAAAATAAACATTTAAGATATTGAATCACTGTGGAAGACTTTAAATATATTTCTGAAAACTACTCTAAAATGAATGATGAGCAACTTCTTAATTTATGGAATGAAAAATATAAATTAAGAAGTGAAATCGTTCCAATATTAAAATTAGAACTTGAAAAAAGAAAAATTGAATTTGAAGAATTTGTAGATAATTCAAAGCGATCTGTTGAAAATAGACCTTCCGAATTAAATCTAGTCAACAAAAAGATAGAAAAGCTAAATAACTTTAAAAACAACATTTTTGCTGATATTGAATATTATATTGAGAGAAATCAAAGCAAAAATTTTATTGTTAAAAAAGTAAGTGATAAACACAATATTGGGAGTGAGTATATAGAAAATATATTTTCAGAATTCAGAGGGAAAGGTAGAATATTCATTTTATTGGGATTAGTCTTTTGATTCCGACTATAATAAGATTAGTCATTTTAACAAATACTAAATATAATTATTCATATAGCCCGCCGCTTTTACCCGATTTACTGTATTTCTTAACCTTTGCTTTAATATCACTTTACTTACTATTCAAGGGTTTTCAAATAAGAAAGAAATACAAGTAAAGCTTAATATATAAGAAAAAATAATTAAAATTAAAAACACAAAAAAGATGAAATTAAAATTTTTACCAATAGCATTGGTAGCTGTAAGCACATTTGTTTACGCACAGGAAGTAAAAGTAAAGAAAGGCGAAATCCAGATTGACGGGAAATCCGTTGCCAAAATCGATAAAGAGAAAAACAATTATACAATCAGCGATTTGTCGGGAAAAGCATTATTCACTGCTACGATTACCAGTCAAACCCCTTTAAAGAATAATGTTTCCAAAAACTGGTTACAATTGACGGGAAGCAATGGCGTGGTAAGAGAACTGGAGCTGATCGACAAAACCAGCTTCTCATTCGGATTTGAAAAACCAATTACAGAAAATCTTACAAAAAGCAGTGATCCTTTGCTGCCTGCTTCCGGAATTGATGAAAACAAAATCAACAGCTTTTTCCAAACCGAAGACCGCAGTATTTCTGCAGCAGAAGATATTAGAATAGAGAAAGATAAAGAAACAAATCGTTCAGAAGATGCTTTGGCAGCCGACAACAAAATCTTGATTAGCAGTGTTGGGATCATCAGTGCTAACAACCAGAAAATCGGCTACATTGTTCGCAAAGTAACAGGAACTGATGGGATACAAAAATTCCTTTCCTATACGGTTTTGGATATCAACAAAATCCCTGTTGCACAGATTGATTTTTCCAGTTATGACAAAGCCAATATCCAAAGCGGACTTGTCCTAAAAACATTTGACGGAAAATCCTTCCCGATCAAATTGGCTAATTATACTTCCGAAAGATTAGAATACGATGAGCTTGCACCAAGAGTTGTCAAAAAATTATACGCCAATGGTTACACTTTGGGTGATATGAAATCGACGACCGAGATTGCCCATCAGGAAAATGCAGAAGCTAATAACCAACAGAATAATGATGCTGAAAGCCAAGCAAAAGCCAATTCCAAAAACATATACAACATTCCCGGATATGTTATAGATAAAGACGGAACTAAAAAAAATGGAAAAATCACTATAATGTTTGAATCTATCGCTGTGAAATTAGGGGTAAACGATACTAAAGCTTACGGAGATACAGCTACACTACATAGTAGTGATAAAACAGAATTTCTTAAAGCAAAAGACGGCGTGAAATTCTGTGCAGGAGAAAGATGTTTTCTGGGTGTTGCTGGTACAAGCTCATTGGGAGGAAGTATATTTTGCGAAATTCTTTCCGAAAATAATGGAAGCTATGTTCTTAAAGATTTAAGATATCCGGAAGATTATTATTTGAAATTAGCCAATCAGCCCAAAGCAGTTTATCTGGGTGAGAAAGGTGGTTTCGGAAAAAGAAAGCCTGAGAAAATCAAAAAAGCTTTTGATGAATATGTAAGTTGTCCATCTTTGGATTTTTCTAAGTATGACACCAAAACCAAAGAAGGATTGGTACAGGTTCTTGCCGATTATTCTTCCCAATGTAAAAAATAATCCCAATTAATTCAATTCATCTTCCTGCCTATTTCTGGCAGGAAGATTATATCCTTACATCTTATGAGTGAAAAATACCTATTTAGTTTTTGCTTTCTAGTCATCTCAATTTTTGTCTTTTCGCAGGAAAAACAAGACAAAGCTATTATTCCACATATCCGTTTGAAAGCAGACAGTAAGAAAGACCATATCTCCCTGCGATGGGCTGTAGATGAACCTTTGGCTTGGCAGAAAGCCAACAAAACAGGGTTTCAGCTCAAAAGATATGTCTTGATGAGGGATGGAAAACTCCTTCAGAAACCCGAAGAAAAAGATCTGGGTATTTTCAAACCCGCTTCCGAGACAGAATGGGAAAAAGTTGTTGAAAAAAATGATAATGCGGCCATTGTTGCCCAATCACTTTTCGGCGACACTTTCGAAGTGGAGATCGGTGAGAAGCAAGGAAAGCTGGAGGGTGTCATTAACAAATCACAGGAAACAGATCAACGTTTTGCCTACGCTTTGATGGCTGCCGATTTAGATTTTGAAGTAGCGAAACTTGCAGGATGGGCTTATACCGATAAGGACGTAAAACCTAATGAACGCTACCTTTATACAGTCACTATTAACCAAAACACCCAATCCGGAACTATGGTAATGGTAGAAAAAGGAGATGCTGTGGCCTCTGTTTCAGCGAATACCGAACTCCCCAAACCATTGGATTTTATTGGAATTTTTAAAGATAAAACCGTTACGCTTTCCTGGGAATATTTACAATTGAGAGATACTTACACCTCGTATTATGTAGAAAAATCTGAAAATGGAAGCGCTTTTAAGTCATTGGGCGACCTTCCGGTTATGAATATGAATGATGCTGACGGAAGACAAGCACAGGGAATGACATTTGTAGATTCGCTGGCTCAAAATAATTCAAAATTCAGTTATAGAATACGAGGTAAAACTATTTTTGAAGATTATGGACCTTATTCCGATGCTGTTTCAGGAGAAGGAAAGAAGAGTCTTGAAACAACTCCGAGAATTTCAAACTTTAATATTGCTGAAGATGAAACCATAACCATCAATTGGGAATTTCCACAGGAAGCCGAAAAAGATATTGTCTCTTTTGAGTTGCTTCATTCAGAGACAGATTTGGAAAATACTTATAAAGTTGTTAAAAATAGGATTCCGGTGAACAGTAGGGGATTAGTGACTAAAAGTTTAGCTCCTTCTAATTATTATAAAATTCAGGCGATAGGAAAGAACAAAGATAAAAGAGAATCTTTCTCAGTTCTCGCACAACCCAATGATGCAACACCACCGGAAATCCCTATAGAATTTAAAGGAAAAATAGACTCTCTAGGAGTTGTACATCTGCAATGGAAAGCCAACACCGAGAAGGATTTGGAAGGTTATCATATTTTCAGGGGAATACAAAAAGGAGATGAGATGGTAAGAATTACTCCTCAAGCCATTTCGAAAAATATGTATAAAGACAATGTGGTTTTAGAGAACCTTAATTCCAAAGTATATTATTATTTAACTGCTACAGATATAAGGAAAAACCAGTCTAAACCATCTATCATTTTGGAATTGGAAAAGCCTGACAAAGTCAAGCCGCAATCTCCGGTTTTTACAGAATATAAGCTGGAAGAGGACGGTAAAATTACCCTGCACTGGCTAAGAAGTTATAGTGATGATGTTGCATTGCATCAACTCTACAGACAAGATAAAGATGGCACTGACAAAAGTTGGAAAATGATTTATGAAACGAAAGATATTCAGTCCGATTTTATTTATACAGATAAAAATGTAGAGCCGGATAAACGGTATGTTTATTATTTGCTGGCGATTGACAAAAACAAATTGAAATCTGACAAATCGCCCGAAATTACATTAAGGAGCAACAGTTTTGAAGCACAATCTGTTTTAACCAATTTATCAGGTTCTGCCAATAGAAACAAAAAGCAAATAGAACTGATCTGGAAAGTAGATAACAAAGATGTTGGAGAAATTTTGGTGTACCGCCAAAAAGGAACAGAAAAACCAACGCTTTGGGGAACATTAACAGGATCACAAAACTTCTTGGAAGACAAATCGGTACAAACAGGAAATTCTTACAGCTATCTGCTAAAACCAATGTTAAAAAACAATCAGGTCACTAAAACTGAAAAAATAACCATAGAATATTAAAAAAACACCAAAATGAAAAAGATTTTATTTTTATTATTGATTATTAATGCTGCTTTACTTTGGGGACAGGGCGGACAAGCGGAGTATAAATTTGAATTATATAATTTAAGATTTGAACTTACAGATCCCGTCAAAAATAACACAAGCTCACATGTTGCACTTACTATTAATTATGATGATAACTCGCAAGAAGAAATCTATTACAGAGGAATCTCAGAAGAAGAACATGATGAGTGGGATTGGAATTTGAATCCGCCGATAATTCGGTCTAAGCGACCTGTTTCCATTCGTGTTTCGGGCTTTGTAAACTTCAGATCTGGTACGGATGCAAGCTATAATGTTACGAATAATTTGACAACGTGCCCATTGCAGAGTTTTTCTGTCCCAAGTAATTCTCCAAGAATGTCTGCAATTACTTTTAAAACAAGAGTTACCCCTGTTCATACTTTGATATCTGTGACAGCGACAGGAGCCGCAAATACCTTTTTGCCTAGTGACGATAAGGTAAATGTATACGCAAAACAAGGCTTTGCAGCTAATCTATATAGCTATCAATATAGCACAGACAATATCAATAGGGTAAATATTGATCCTTCTTTATCTGTTTTAAATAAATTGAGCGTTTCTGCAAAAGATCTTTTCGGAGCAAATTATACACAATATGTAGGACAAAATATTTTTTTTAGAGTTGTGTCTTGTTTATCAGGCGGAACATATCAGTCAGTTTCTCCTCCGGTAGTTTTAACGCTCATTCAGTCTGCACCTCATATTCCTACCAGTTCAGTGACTCCGACGAAATGTTTTGATACCACAGATGGCACAGCAACACTTAATTTTGACAGAACTTTAATTGCGGGTGAAACATTAAAAATCTCGTTGGTCAATACCGTTACAGGAGCTGCAGTTCTTAACCAGGATATTACAAGTAATTTACAGACCAGTACCTCATATACTTTACAAAACCTTCCTCCCGGAACGTATAAATTAGATATTTTGGGTACTTATAATGGAAATGCAACCTACACTGACAGTCCTACCCATACCATCAACTTTGAGATTACAAAACCGACTCCAGTAATTTTCTCTATGTCGTCACAAACCAATGTATATTGTTTTGAAGGAAATGATGGTATTATCAATCTTACCGCAAGTGGCGGGCAAAACCAATACCATTATAAAGTCATCAAAGATGGACAGCCTTTTCTCGATTGGACAAATTTCAGCGGTGGAAATACTTCTGCCATTCAAAATCTGAGTGCAGGTGTGTATAAAATAAAAGTAAGAGATTCTAACCTTTGTATCGCAAAAGACCCTACCAATTCCAGTATAGAAAAAGAAATTACGGTAACCATTACCCAGCCTTCTGCAGCTATTGCTCTTCCAACTGCTGATATTGAAATTGTTCAGCCTACAGGATTTGGATTGAGCAATGGGTATATATCGGTAAAAGTAACAGGTGGAACACCTAATACGGACGGCAGTTATAATTTCGAATGGAGAAAAGATGCGCCTAACGGAACTGTTATTTCAACAGGAATTACCACTGATGCAGTAAATAATCCATACACCATCAAACTTGCAAATCTTCCTGCCGGAACATATTATTTAACTGTTAAAGATAAAAATTACGCTAACGCAACCTCCCAATTAGGAAATTGTGGAATTATTTCACAAGAATTTATTGTACTACAGCCGGAACCTTTGGTTGCCACTATAGAAATTGAAAAACAGATTTCTTGTAACCTCGCCAATGATTATCCCAATAAGTTGGATTTAGACAACAATGGAGTTCCTGATGAAGCCGAAGATGGCAACCTGAAAGTAGTAGTTACCGGAGGTGTGGGGGCATATGAATATCAATGGCAGGTTTTAACCGGAGGAACTTTTCAGAATATTCCTGGAGCAACGCAAGCAGTTTTAGCCAATCGTTCTGTAGGAACTTTCAAAGTTTTAGTAAATGATATCAATGGTAATACGGCGAATGCAGAATATACTTTCGTATTTCCTCCACAATTATCAATTACCTTATCGGCTAATACTATATCTTGCTATAATCAGAATACAGGTATGGTTTCGGTTAATGCTACAGGAGGAACGGGAACACTTTCTTATCAATGGAATACCTCTCATACCACTCCTACGGTTACAGGACTACCGGGCGGAAATTACTTTGTATTGGTTACCGATTCTAAAAGCTGTAAAGTAAAAGGCAATGTACAGGTGATTCAGCCTGACCAAATTATCATTACTGATGAGTCTGTTCAAAATCCTATTTGTTTTGGAGCAAGCAACGGAGAAATTAAAACCAGTATCACGGGAGGCAAAGCACCATATTCCATCAGTTGGTCTAATGGAGCAACTACAGCAGACAATATGGGAATTCCATCTGGAACCTATACGATGACAGTTACCGATTCCAATGGATGTAGTTCATCAAAACAATATACACTTACTGACCCTGCGCAGCTTACGACTGATTTAGGAGCAGATGTAACGTTATGTTCAGGAGACACGCAAGTCTATAATGTAGCAATAAATGATCCTCTTGCCACCTACCAATGGAAAGATCAAAACGGAAATACAATTGGTACTTTGGCAACTATTACTTTGTCGAATGCAGGGACTTATACCGTAATTATAACTGATTCTAAAGGCTGCACAGCTACTGATAGTGTTAAAATTAAAAATTCATCTGAAGTATTAAATCCTCAGTTTATGTTGGCTACCCACGCTTATTCAGAAGCCAGTGTGGTATTGGTAAATACTTCTCCAACACAGCCGCAAGCAGTGGAATGGATAATTCCAACAGGTAATAGTATTCAGATTATACAAAAAACAAATAATCTTTTAGAACTTAAATTCTCTGTTCCGGGTTCTTATGAAATAGGATTGAAGGGAATTCAGGGAGAATGTGTGAAGACTTTCTATAAAAAAGTTATTGTTGAAGAAAACACTTCAGGAGTTACACTTAATCCTACAAAAGCCTCCAATATAACAGAATTTACACTTCTGCCAAATCCAAATAACGGAATTTTCAAAGTTTTAGTAGGATTAGGCGAGGAAAAACCAATCAAAATAAAAATTATCGATATGGTTTCCCACGAAGCTTATCCTGCGGTTACACAGCCGAAAGCTGCTTATTTTGCTGTGCCTTATAATACCTCTCTTCCTGCAGGAACTTACTTGTTTATTCTGGAAACAGGCAATGAAGTACTGGTAAAAAGAATGCTTGTACAATAAAAACAATTGATGATTAAAGACAAAATGCAATCTATGAATTTTCATAAAATTTTAAAAACAATATATTCTGTAGTTCTTTTAGTGATTCTCGCTATCACGTTCAATGGATGTGCAATTGAAGAAGGAATTCCGGTAAAGGCCGATTTCACTATAAAAGTGGTTAACAATGACTATTCCGTACCTGTAAAAGTAGAAATTACTAACAAATCTACAGGAGCCGATACTTACGAATGGTCATTTGATGGCTCAACTGTAACGAGTTCCACAGAAAAAAATCCCCAGCCAATTACATATGCAGCAGCGGGAGTGTATAAAATAAAACTAAAAGCCTCCAACAAAGACGGTAATGAAGAAGAAAAAATAATAGAGGTGAAAGCAGATGCTTCTATGAAAGTTGATTTTGAATGGCAGATGCAGGGAAGTGATATTTCTCCGGTCACTTTGCAGATGGTAGATAAATCATTGGGAGCGACCCAATATTTATGGGAATTTGATGGGGGAAATCCTGCTACTTCTAATGTTCAAAATCCAAGTGTAGTATTTACAACTCCTGGAGATCATATTATCAAGTTGACTATTTCAAATGGGCTGGAAACCTACTCTACCCAAAAAACGGTAACGATACAACCTGCAATGACCGTTGATTTTAACTGGAGTGTAGATCCTATTGACAATGACTACGAAGCACCGCTATTGCTGCATCTAAATAACTTGTCTACTAATGCATATACATATGAATGGGAAATAGTAGGAGCAACGCCTTCTTTATCCACGGTAACCAATCCTGATATTAATTTCAGTGCTGCCGGAACATATACCATTATTTTGAAAGCTACCAACGATAAAGAAACGAAAATACTTCAAAAACAGGTTACCATACAGCCGAATACCAATTTGCTTTCTTTTAGCAATGTAAAATTGGGAATCAGTACTGCTCACTCTACGATTGGGTGCTTCTTTTCTTCCTATTTAGGCACAGTTATTAAACAAGGAGATGTTACTCCTGCAAATGGTTCTAAAATAGATTTTGGATTTTTCGGGCTTAACTCTTCATTTAACTACAACCAATTTGTATCTCCGGATGAAGTACAGAATACGGCGTTTTCTTCAATTCCAAATGCAACCCACAGTAAAGTCATCAACTCGCAAGAATTGGTGGGAGCACAGCTTTCGATTTCAGGGTTCAATGCTATTAATGTAGGAAGTGATTTTAATTCCATTAATGTGAATGAAACTAATACAGGAAAAACACCATTTAACAATACGGTTGTTCCAAGAGTGGTTTTGTTTAAAACGGAGGATGGCAGAAAAGGAGCAATAAAAATCACAGATTTTGTATCGGCAGGAACAGGCTCATATATACTTGTTGATATTAAAGTTCAGAAACAACCATAATGCTTTTTATGAAGAAGATCTATAGCAAAAGTTTAGCATTATCACTGCTGATTTCAACATTTACGTTCTACAAAGCTCAAGAAGTAAATTTGGAAAATTTAGGAAAAAAAACGATGGAAGAATTGAAAAAAAATCCCTTTAAAATTAGTGGAGGAATTTCAGCAAATTCTGTTTTTTACAGCTCAAATGTGTATAGTGGAAGAGCTCCATTTACTTATTTTCTCAATGGAAATCTTAATCTTGGTCTCTACAAATGGTCAATGCCTATTTCTTATAGTTTAACAAATCAAGGCAGCCAATTAGGATATCAGGTTCCCTTTAAATTTAACCGGATTAGTATTGCTCCAAAATATAAATGGGTAAAAGTCTATATTGGAGATGCTAATATGACCTTTTCACCATATACATTTAATGGGTTACTATTTACCGGAGCCGGTTTGGAGCTGACACCCAAAATACCTTTGAAAGTTGCCTTAATGACTGGAAGGCTCAACAAAGCTGTAGAAGATGACGGAAATCCCAATACAATTCCCGCCTACAAAAGAATTGGGTATGGTGCTCATCTGAAATGGGAAAAAGAGAGGTATAAATTAGGACTGATTGGATTCTATGCAAAAGATGATGTAGGTTCTTTGAAGACCGCACCTGATGCAAAAGGAATTTTGCCACAGGAAAACTTGGTGCTTTCAATGACAGGAAGTTTTAAATTAGATAAAAATCTTGAGGCATTTGGAGAATACGCCAATACTTCTGTCATAAATGATTTGAGAGCTACACCAAACGGTGCTATAAAAAAAGGAATTGCTTCTAAATTTCTTTCGCCCAATTCTTCTATGGAAAACTATTCTGCTTATAATGGAGGAGTCAATCTCAAACTTAAAAAAGGAATGGTAGGCGTTAGATATGAAAAAATTGATCCAGGATACAGAACATTAGGAGCCTATTATTTTAATAATGATCTGGAAAACATCACGCTTAATTCTTCTTTCACAATGCTGAAAGATCGATTGGCTCTTTCTGCAAACATCGGAAGACAAAGAGATAATCTGGATAATAAAAAAGCAAAGCAGACCAGTCGTTGGGTGGGTGCAGTGAATGCCAATCTGAAAGCTTCGGATAAACTAATGATTACCGCAAGTTATTCCAACTTTACGATGTTTACCAGCAACCAGTTAAACCAGTTCAACACTGTTAATAATAATCCTTTGCTCATTCAACAACCTAAAGATTCGATAGATTATAAGCAGATTTCACAGAACACCAATATTAATGTGAATTATATCCTTTCCAGCACCAAAGAAAAAGTACAGAATATCAACTTTACTTATTCATTGAATGATATGGTCAATAGAGAAAATGGGATTGTAAGAAGGGGAGGACTTTCGCGATTTCATAATGCCAATGTGAATTACAATTTAGGTTTTCCTGAAAGGAAAATGAACATTGCCACATCATTTAATTTCACCCACACTTATGCCGCATCACAAACTTCTACAATTTGGGGACCAGGTATAAATGTGACCAAATCTTTATTGAAGGATGAAAAGCTAAAAACTAATTTTGGAGCATCTTATAATCATTCAGGAAGTACGACTTCTAATATTAACGTGATGAATTTTAGATTGGGTGCCAATTATATGCCTTGGAAAAAGCATAATTTTAATCTGAACTTTATCCAATTGTTCAGAAATACAGACCAGGCCATTGAAAATCCAAATCTCAATGAGATGACTTGTACATTAGGGTATAATTATAATTTTTAATAGGCAAACCACTTACTTAATATCGTTGCTAAATTTTTTAATTTCCTAATTATCAAAATATTTTAAAACAAAATGGCGCCAACTGTCTTTAGTTGGCGCCATTTTTTGGTTGTACCCATAACCGAAGAAATATCGAAATATTTGGTTGAAGATTTTGAAAGAATTTCAAAATCACAGATTGAAAAGCTAGAATTGGATATACAGCAGATCGTCTCGGAAAGCAAAGAACTTGATATCAGAACAAAAATAGAGAACACCTTTGATTCAATGGAAAATCTTGTAAACCTTTACCAGCAGGGTGACCTGCTAACAATAAGAACGATAGGGTGTTTTGATATTTCCTCAAAAAGTTGAATTTGACGGGAAAAGTTTTCAAACACCAAAATGAACATCGTTGCTCAATGTATCTATCAGTATAACAATGGATTAGGAAATAAAAAAAACCGACATAAGAGAGTAAAAACTTCAAATGTCGGTCTTGTGACCTCGACAGGATTCAAACCTGTAACCTTCTGAGCCGTAATCAGATGCGCTATTCAGTTGCGCCACGAGGCCTTGTTTAAGGGTTTGCAAATATAAGACTTTTTTAGTTTCTTTGAAAGATGAAACTGAAATTTTTAATAATTATTGCATTTCTAGCGGTAATCTGCTGTAAACAAGAACAAAAAAAATCGCAAAATGATGTTGTTTCTTTGTCTTCAAAGCTTAATTATAAAGTAGAAGGGCGAAACTTTCATTTTGAGTCAGGTAAATTTAAATATGTTTTTACTACAAATCAAATTCCTTTTAAGAAAGTTATTTTTCTCAATTCCAGTTTGCTAGGATACATGTCTGAAATAGAAGCAGAAAACTCAATAATGGGAGTTGCAAGTCCGGAATATATCTATTCTGAAAAAATTAAAAAATTGATTAAAAACGGAAAAATTGAAACTGTAGGAAACGACCAAAAATACGATGTTGAGAAAATTATTTCACTTAAGCCAGATGCTGTTTTTACAAATTATATAGCAAGTTTTGAAAATACTTACCAACTTCTAAAAAATAATGGAATACAGGTTATTTTTCTCGATGAATATCTTGAGCAAAAGCCTTTAGAGAAAACTGCATACATCAAGCTTTTCGGGAAACTATTCGGAAAAGTTGATATAGCGGAAAAAAAATATGCTGAGATTAAAAAAAATTATCAAGAATTAAAGCAATTAGCACTAAAATCACAGTCGCGGCCAAAAGTTTTAGCTAACGAAATGTATGGAGACGTGTGGTATCTTCCTGGCGGAAAAACTTTTACAGCTAACTATATCGCAGATGCAAACGCCGATTATATTCTAAAAGATAACATGGAAGATAAGGCAGTTACGATGAGTTTTGAAGAAGTTTATTCGAAATCTATGGAGACAAAATACTGGATCAACGCAGGAAATCATCGTTCTAAACAGGAATTGCTGAATATCAACCCATATTATGGAAAACTTGAAGTTTTTAAAAATGGAAAAATCTACGGCGTTACAGAGAAAGAGCGGCAAAAAGCCAATGATTTTTTTGAAAGCGGAGTGGTGCGATCAGATCTTATTCTTAAAGATTATATAAAAATCTTTCATCCGGAGCTTTTGCAGGATTATAAGCTCACTTATCTGAAAGAATTACAATAGCTCGCAGGAATTTTTTATTTTTGCAGAAGTTTTTAGTTTATGTGGAAAAAAATAAAACAACTTATTTTCATCGTTCTTATTTTGAACGTAGTATTCATCATCTGGGGAAGATTTTTTAATCCGCCCATCACGATTACGCAAATTGGCGGACTGTTTGAGTATGGTAAACTCAGTCGCGATTACATTTCTTACGATGAAATGGGAAATAATGTAAAAAAAGCGGTAATAGCTTCCGAAGATCAAAAGTTTTTTAACCACAATGGTTTTGATTATACTGCGATCGAAAAAGCGATGAAAAACAATGAAAAAGGGAAAAAGCTGAGAGGTGGAAGCACGATTTCGCAACAGACCGCAAAAAATGTTTTTCTTTGGCAGGGAAGAAGCTGGATTAGGAAGGGGCTTGAAGCAATGTATACTTTTATCATCGAAAAAGTCTGGAGTAAAGACATTATTCTTGAGAGATATCTAAATTCTATTGAGATGGGGCAGGGAGTTTTTGGTATAGAAGCTGCTTCACAATATTATTTTGGAAAATCTTCAAAAGACCTAAATACTTCAGAAGCAGCGTGGATTGCAGCTGTATTGCCCAACCCTAAAAAATACGATCCAAAAAATCCTTCTTCTTACTTGAGAAAGAAACATAATTGGATCGTACGACAAATGAGAAATGTAACTTTGAAGTAGTATCTTTGTACCAATGAAATTTCTCAGTACAAGTACAAAAAATTTTGAAGCTGTTCTTAAAAAATACTTTTCTTTTAAGAACGAAACGCTTTCTCTGGAGCCTTTTGCTGAGTTTCTGGAAGCCATTAAGAAAGCAGATTTTACTGATGTTCTCAATTGCTTTAAGGCAAATCCTAATCTTGCTGACCATTTCAAATACTATATTCACAACATTTTTGAAGACCGGCCTTTCAATTTATCGCTTACCGAGGCCAATATTTTATCAGAAAACGCCTT
Organism: Chryseobacterium sp. CY350; assembly: GCF_027945075.1. Classification (NCBI taxonomy): domain Bacteria; kingdom Pseudomonadati; phylum Bacteroidota; class Flavobacteriia; order Flavobacteriales; family Weeksellaceae; genus Chryseobacterium; species Chryseobacterium wangxinyae. The sequence continues at coordinate 1,237,191 of NZ_CP116034.1, read as the reverse complement.
TTTTCCTGAATTAAAAAAACGGATTTTAAATAAAATATTACCGCCCGTAGAGCATGAAAAAACGGTTTGGTATATGGTAGATAACATCAGTTTCAGACCCAAAAAAGATTTGGAATATCTGCATAATCTACCGGAAAATGAGATGAATGAGTTTTTTGATGTTCTCGGTATCTCAGATTTTATTCAGAAAAAAAAGGTAAAAAGAGAGCTTATCTTTTCTATGAATATTCTTTCTTGGCGTGTTACAGGGATGGCTCTCGAAGTTGAGGTCGTAAGAATGGCGCCTGAGTACAGAAATTTCGATAATCCTTTTTTGGCTTTACAGAATGAGCTTGAAGCTTTAGCAGAAGAGTTTAAAGTAAATCCGGAAATACAACTACATTCCAAAGACAGCAGATACAAGCAAATAAAAATTTATATCAGTCAATGTCTTGACTTTGTGAATATTGCGTTCAAGAATTCCTCAAAATACGGTATATCTGGGAAGATCAATCAGTCGCTGATCAAAATACGTCAGCAGACACAAAGAATTTCTGAAATCGCTCAATTGCTGATTATAGATAGCAACGCCGATGTTATTATTAAGTCTAAACAGTTGATGTTTAATGTATTAAGTTACAAATCTCATAAAAATAATATTTCTGAGCTTTTCAACGACAGTACGAGAATGATTTCCCATCTCATCACTAATCATACAGCGGAAACGGGCAGTCATTACATTACCTCAAACCGCAAGCAGTACATGAAAATGTTTATGAAAGCAAGCGGCGGAGGAATCATTGTTGGTGCTTTGTGTGTGCTGAAAATGTTGTATGGTTTCATGCCGGGAAGTGATTTTTACCATGCATTTTTATATTCGTTAAATTATGCAATGGGATTTGTGATGATCTATCTCATGGGATTTACACTTGCTACAAAACAGCCTGCAATGACGGCTGCAACAATGACTAAGGTACTTTCTGAACAGGGAAATACGAAAAGAAATAATACAGAATTTGCAGATCTTGTCTCAAAACTGTTCAGGAGCCAGTTTATAGCTTTTGTTGGGAATGTATTGCTGGCTTTTCCGGTGGCATTAGCAATTATTTATGGTTTGGATGTTTTTTTCTCACAAAATTTAGCGGTTGAAAGATCTGAGAAATTACTGAAAGATTTAGATCCCTTTAACTCTAAGGCGATTCTCCACGCAAGTATTGCGGGATTTTATCTATTTATCTCCGGGATTATCTCAGGAAATATTGGTAATAACTCGGTGTTTTTTCAGATTCCGGACAGAATTGCGAAAAACCAATCAATTAAAAGGGTTTTCGGAGCTAAATTTGCGAACAGACTTTCAGTTTATTATGCGAAGAATTGGGCCGGTATCATTTCAAATTTTTGGTTTGGTGTTTTCCTGGGTGCAACGGCGCCGATAGGTTTGTTTTTTGGTTTAGATCTAGACATTCGTCACATTACATTTGCCGCAGGAAATTTTGCTTTAGGATTGTATGGTAAAGATTTTAGCGTAGATTCTTACACATTCTGGATTGCACTTTTAACCGTTTTTATTATCGGATTTTTCAACTTTTTGGTAAGTTTTAGCTTATCGATGTTTTTGGCATTTAGATCCAGAAAACTGAATTTTGGCGAGGTTAGTGAGATTTATAAAGAGATTTTCAGGTATTTTATCAAAAATCCGCTGAAATTTTTTATTCCGTTGCGTTCAAGTTTTGACTTTAAAACCTCGGATATGGTAAAAAAGACAATTCCTACAAAATCTGAAGATCAGTAAATTTTTCTTCTCCAAATTTCTCCTGAAACTTCTTGAGATAGAAGCTTTTTCGCATCTGGAAATCATTTTTCAGTAAAGGAGAATCGATTTTTATAGTAATTATTTTATCAGCAATATTTACGCTTTCGATTTCGTTATATAAGCTTTCATCAAGATATTCTCCAAGAAAATCTTTAATTTCGAAAGCCAACAGCTTATCTTCAAAACCATAAATTCTCGCAAAAGATTTCACAAGTTCAGAAGATTGAAATTCGCGTTTTTTATTCCGTTTCATTACTTTTAAATCTCAAAAATTATACTTTCTTCATTTATTTTCTTCACCACACTTTCCGTACGTTCTCTGTGAGTATCTGTAATAAAAATCTGTCCGAAATTCTCCTGATTAACCAATTTGATCAACTGAGCAACACGAGTATCATCCAATTTATCAAAAATATCATCAAGCAAAAGAATCGGAGTTTTTCCGGTAAGTTCTTTCACCAAACTCATCTGAGCGAGTTTTAATGAAATTAAAAACGATTTCTGCTGTCCTTGCGAACCTATTTTTTTAATGAGAACAGAATCCATCTCAAAAAGCAAATCATCTTTATGAATTCCTTTTGAAGTGTAGGTAAGCATTCTGTCGCGCTCTAAACTTTCTGTTAAAAGATCACGAAACTTCTTTTCTGGCTGAGCAACATCGAAGCTTTCCAATAGATGAGATTCATAAATTACAGAAACTGTTTCTTTTCCGCCAGAGATTATCTCGTAAAAATTCTGAACAATCGGATTCAGTTTTTCAACAAATTCCTTTCTTTTTACAAAAATTTTGGTTCCGGATTTTGTAATAGGATCGTCATAAATTTCCAGAGAATCTTTATCCCAAACTCGGTTTTTTGCGAAATATTTCAGTAAAGCATTTCTCTGCTGAATCGTTTTTTGGTATTGAATGAGATCAAAAAGGTAACCGGAATCAGTCTGAGAAATCATCGAATCAAGAAATTTCCTACGACTTTCTCCCGAATCTGAGATAAGATTCGAATCGTACGGAGAAATCATCACGCTTGGCAAATAACCGATGTGATCTGCCATTCTATCATAGCTTTTATCATTTTTTTTAATGATTTTCTTGGCTTCTTTCGGCTGCGAAATTTTGATACTGTCTTCGCTGTCTTCGTTTTGAATTTCAGCATCGATTGTGAAAAAATCTTCGTCTGTTTTGATGTTATTGATGTCGGTATTTCCCAAAAAACTTTTCCCTACAGAGAGATAGTGCAAAGCATCAAGAATGTTGGTTTTTCCGGCACCGTTGTTTCCTACGAAACAATTGATCTGCGGTGAAAACTCAAACTTTTTCTCAGAATGGTTTTTAAAATTGTAAAGGGTGAGTTTTTTAATGATCATAATCCTAAAATGGTGTTTAATTTTTCAGGATTTTGATGATTTTCCCAAAATGAAATGATGTAAATAGTTTCTGGTGTAATTGTATAAAACAAGCTATAATTCTTGAGAACTAAAATTCGGATATTTTCTTCAGAAGTTTTTTTGCCTGAAAGTGGTTTTTAATTGATTTGTTTTCTCCTTAATTATACTTTTTAGTTTTTTTGAGTAAACTGTGCTTTTGTTTCTGTTGTTCCAATATATAAAAATTTCATCTCTCTGTTGTTTTGCAAAATGAGACCATTCGATTTTTATTTTAACCATTCTTCATCCATTTTATCTATCTCTTCTTCCGTATAAACTCTTCCGTTTTTTATATCATTCATTCCTCGCTCAATCATTTTCATTACATAATCAGGTAAAACGATTTCATCTTCTTTAAAATATTCTTCCACCTCTTCATCCGTCAAAGGTTTTTCACTTTTGTAGAGCAGATCTTGCTCACTCACAATATCTTTTGACTGATTTTCTAAATTTTTCAGAAAAGAAGATAACAGATAATAATTTTCCAACTCGCAAACTTTTTGAATCAGCTTTATTTTAATATCATTAATATTTTCCATGACTTCAAATTTTCAGTAAAGATAAAAATTTCATTTCACAAAATAATTGAGAAACCAAAGAAACAATAAGGGCAAACCCGAGCAAGATTCTACCCAAAAAGAATAATAGGAGTCACTTCTTTTATTTTCAGAAAAATAAATTAAAATAAAGGTAAAAATTGTGGTTAAAAAATAGCCGACAGAAAACAGAACATCCAGATAAAAAACAGATAAAATGCACGAAACAAAAACCAATATATAAGCAATATATTTCGTGTTTTGAATTCCGATCAATTTTGGAAAAGTTTCGACGGTATCGCTTTTCATATCACGTATATCGAATGGCAGAACCAAAGCTGTGATGAAAAAAAAACTGATCAAAAAAATAGGAAGGTTAAATTGAGGTAAAGTCAGCCAGCAATTGACCAAAGCCCAAACCAATCCTACATAAAAAACCTTCAGAAAAGGAATTTTACGGATGTAATTTTCAAGAAAAAAGCTGTTGTACAATAAGCCTAAAACGACAATAATAAACCATTTCAGGAGACGTATTTCATTATGATTAAGAATAATTAAAACTGCAGAAATAAGTCCTGCAAATATATTTAAGATAAAAATTTTGTAAAAATGTCGCGTATTTTGATATTTCGTGTAGAGGTAACCGCTGAAATAAGTAATGAATATCAGACATATAGTTGGAAAACGGAATGTGTTTTGCTCCTCCATGAAAAATACCGAAAAAAGCGTTCCCATTAAGGATACGTAAAGTTGGCTGTCTATGACATATTTTTTCAGTACTTTTAAGAAATTCATTGATCAAAAATAACATTTATGATTCTTTATAACAAAGCCAGCGTAAACAATTTTAAATAAAGATTCAATATTCTCCGTTAATAGAAAAACATTTAAATATGAAAAAATTTCCTAAGTTTTTATTCCTTCTACTGATGCTCGTTAATTTCTCGGTGGCATTTTCGCAAAATTATTACGACCAGCAATGGAAGAAAATAGAAGAAAACAGCAAGAAAGGGACATTCAAATCCAACCTTCCTGTTATTCTGGAAATACAAAAACAAGCCATGAAAGAAAATAATGCACTTCAGCTCATTCGCTCTCTCAAATTAGAATTCAGTATTGTAAATCAGACAACCGATGATGATAAAAATGATTCTGTTTCAAAGTTTTTTGCGAAGCTGCAAAATGCGGAAAAGAATTTGAAGGGTGATGATCTTTTGGTTTATAAAGTATTGTTATCTGGCTTTATGTTCGATTATTATAATGAGCATTCTTGGGAAATTGATGGCAGAACGAATATGAATTCTCAGGATATTTCGCAAATTGAAACATGGAGTAAACTTGATTTTAAAAATTATTTGAGTAAAAATTTTAAAGATCTGGATCGCCAAAAAGCTGAGATGAAAAAAATCTCTTTTGCAAAATATAAAGATGCTTTTTCAAATACAAATGATGCAGCTTATTTCCCGACCTTGCTTGATTGGTATTCGCTTCGAAAAGTGAATTTTTTATCTAATAACGAATTGTTTACCAAAAATGAATTAATAGAAAACAGAACTCTAATCAATGGTGTTTTTGATGAGTTAATTAGTGAGAGTTCAGGAAATTCTAAGTTGTACTTCATGCATCAGAAAATATCTGAAAACTGCCAGTTTACGCAATGTAAAGATAAATTTGAGCAACTTCAGAATTTAGTGAAATCAAATACTGACGGCGATTACAAAGTTCTTGTAATGGAAGAGGTCATGAATGAACTGATTTTAAAAAATAAAAAAAGTGAGGCTTTAGCAATCGGAAATCAGGCCAAGAATGAATATCCGAAATCTTCTTTTCTTAACAATATTAAAAATAAAGATAATCAGATCATTAATCCTTATTTAGCCATAAAATACGAAGAGCAAACTCAACCGAATCTTCCTATTCACTTGGTTGCAGAATATAAAAACGTTTCACAATTTTCTGTGAAGATTTATGTAGTAAAAGATGATCTTTTATCTTTCATTCAATATGCTAAAAATCCGTATAACAATGCTTTTTCAAAGGTTAAAAAGAGTTTGTTGAAAACAGAAACTTTTAATTTGGCTGATACGAAAGATTATCAGCTTCACAAAACTTCGCTTGAAATAAAGCCGCTGCCTTCAGGAATTTATGTTGCAGAATACGCGGTTGCAGGAGTAGATGGGAAAGATATGGAATCGAGACAGAATTTTTACTTTTTAGTTTCAAATCACAAGATTATTTATCAGTCTAGAAATGACAGAAACCAGCTTTTGAATGTATTAAAATTGGTGAATTCTGAAAACGGAAAACCAATCAATAATGAAAATTTGACTTTCCATGAGTTTGTGCAGAATAAAAATTTAAATAAAGCTAACGGAAAAACAGATGAAAAGGGAGTTTTTAAATTTCCTGTCACTACAAACAATGAATATTACAGAACTTTTTTAGTTCAGCAGCAAAAAAGTAATGATTTCCAGATAATGGAAGTTTATGGAAATCAATCTAATGAAGCTGTAAATTACGAGGTAAATAATCTGGAAAAAGCTCAGATATTTTTAGACAGAGCGATTTACAGACCCGGACAAACGGTTTATTTTAAAGCTATTAATACTAAATCTGTTGGTCAAAAAGAAAACGTAATTTCTAATCTGAAACAGAGAATTACATTGAAAGATTCTAACGACGAAGAGGTGAGTTCACAGGATTTTACTACAAATGAATTTGGTTCTTATCACGGAAGTTTTATTTTACCGAAAGGAAAATTGAACGGACAATTTACTCTGTCTGTGAATAAAGGTGATGATGATATGCAATATTTGGGTGTGGCATATTTTCAGGTAGAAGAATACAAACGTCCGAAATTTGAAGTCACATTTGATCCTGTAAAAGATGAATACAAATATGGACAAACCATCGAATTGAAAGGAAAAGCCATGATGTTTTCAGGAGTTGCCCTGAGTAATACCAACGTTAATTACGAAATTAAAAAGCAGAATATAAGATGGAGATACTTTCCTTGGTATCCAAATAACCATGATAACGAAAATTCGATCTTAGGTGAAGCAAAAACGAACGAAAAGGGAGAATTTATTATAAAACTAGATCTTAAAAAAGACGAAAAATTAGAAGGTATTCAAATTGATAATTATCAAATCAGTGCTTCTGCGACCGACATCAACGGTGAAACACAAACTGCAAATACCAATCTGAAAGTTTCTTCAGTTTCTCATTACATCAAAGCTGATGATATTAAAAATATTTTCGCAGACGAAAATGTAAAGCTGAAGGTTGAAACTAAAAATTATAACGAGCAAAATCTGAAAAAAGCTTATCAGGTAAGATTAAAAAAGCTCGAGTCTCCCGAGAGAATTTTCAGAAATAATTTTAAATCTGATATCCAAAATTTTCCTCAATTGTCGAAAGAAGAATTTATCAAGAAATTCCCGCACGATTTGTATGATAAAAATGATGAATTGAAAAACTGGAAGTCTACAATTGTTTTTGAAAAAACTCAGAAACCAGTTGGCGACAAAAAAGAACAATCAGCCAACCTAGATTTAGGAAAATTAGAAGCTGGGGATTATATGTTGGAATTGTACAATATTGAAGGAAAAGACACGATAAAATCTTCTCAGAATTTTAATGTTTGGGATAAAAAATCTTTGAAACCCAATCAGAAAACTTTCTTAACGGTTTTAGAACCTAAAGATGAATTTTCAAGAGGAGAGAAAGCAAAAATCTATGTGTATTCTGCAATTCCTGATGCTTTGGTTAATGTTTTTGTGCAGGATGGTTCAGGAAAAACAATTTCTGAAGTTCAAAAATTTAAAAATGGAATTTTAGAATTTACGGTTGATATTCCGAAAGAAAAAAGCGTAACCAATTTGAATGTTCAGTTTCAGGTTGTCGCTTTTAATGATGTGCAGACAGAAACGGTTGATTTAAAAATAAAAGATACCGCACAGCCTTTGAAAATAGAAACGGTGACATTTAGAGATAAATTAGAACCCAATTCTAAAGAAAAATGGACAGTGAAAGTTGTTGGAACTGGCAAAGAAAAAATCAACGCAGAAGTTCTGGCCAATATGTATGATAAGTCTTTAGATCAGTTTGCTGTGAATACTTTTGGTTGGGAAAAATTGTATATGCCGTATTCAATTATTAGCTCTTATGAAATTAGAGAGTACTTATCTCAGAAAAATTACCAGAGAAGAGTGCAATATTATAATGGAAAATTTGTATCTGTTCCACAATTTAATTGGTTTGATGGGAGAATTATTGGTTCAGACCTAGACAACGATGGTGATGGTGTCTTAGATAGAGATGATGCATGTCCTACCGTTCCAGGTTATTCAGAATACAATGGTTGTCCAAAACCAAAAATGGTTACAGCAAATGAGATAGAATCTAGTATTGCCTCACCTGCGCCAATGGCTGCTGGGGGCAAAAATATTGAAGAAGTCGTAGTTTTAGGGTATAATAAAACAATTACAAAAAGAAGTACTGTAGCAAGTAATACTGTGCAAAGTGCAGATAGTATGGTTGATATAAAATCATCCAAAGAAGAATTAGATAAGATCCCAGTCCGTCAAAACTTAAACGAAACAGCATTCTTCTACCCAGATTTAAAAACCGATGCAGAAGGAAATGTCAATTTCGAATTCACGTCTCCGGAAGCTCTGACAAAATGGAAATTAATGTTTTTAGCTCATACAAAAGAAGCAAGAGCAGCAACATTGGAAAAAGAAGTGGTAACGCAAAAAGAATTTTCGGTAACGCCGAATTATCCGAGATTTTTAAGAGAAGGTGATGAGCTGAATTTGCAGTCTAAATTATCAAATTTAACAAGCAAAAAACTAAGCGGTACTGCACAGTTGCAAATTCTTGATGCATTTACGAATGAAGATATTTCAGTAAAATTTGGTTTAATTTCAAGCGTTCAAAATTTTGATTTAAATGAAAATGGCAATTCTGCTTTGATGTGGAAAGTGAAAGTTCCGAATAACGTTTCATCAATTATTTTAAAAGTAATTGCCAAAGGCGGTCAATATTCTGATGGAGAACAAAAAGCAATTGCTATTCTTCCAAACAGAATGTTGGTGACAGATGCTTTGCCAATTTTTGTAAAAGAAGGCGAAACGAAAACTTTTGAACTCGAAAATCTTAAAAATGCTAATTCTACAACGATTTCGAATGTTTCAAATACGTTAGAATTGACGACCAACCCGATTTGGGAAATTATGTTTGCGCTTCCGAGTCTGAAAAATGATCAGAATAATTCTGCGGATGTAATTTTTAATAAATGGTTTGCAGATGTATTGGCTTCTGAGATTTTTAAATCTAATCCTAAGCTGAAAACTGTTTTCGAAGAATATCAGAATAAAGGTTTATTGGGTTCAAATCTTGAAAAAAATCAGGAACTGAAGCAATTGTTGCTGGAAGAAACTCCGTGGGTTTTGGAAAGTAAAAATGAAGAAGAACAAATGCAGAAATTAGCGTTGCTTTTTGATGCCAATACAATGAAGAATTCGATCAATCAGGATTGGGACGATTTCAAAAAACTTCAAAATCCAGACGGTGGCTTCTCCTGGTATTCCGGATATCCGAGCTCATATTCTACCTCACTTTATATTCTTAAAAATTTAGGAAAAATCAATGCTTGGCTGAAAGATAATGTTAAAGACTATCAAAGTTCTGAGCAGAAAGAATTAGTTGCTAATTTGGTAAGATATGTTGATGGCGAGATTGAAAAATATTATGATGCAAAAAGAGACAATGTTTGGAATAACTGGAGTTTAGATTATCTCGACACCAGAAATTATTGGGAAAAAGAATATCCTCTGAAAGGAAAAGGAGCAAGTTTAAAATCTTTGGTTAAACAAAAAGCGACAACTGCGAAGATTACTGATTTTACGTTTTTTGGATTGCATCGTACAGCTTTATTAATGAATGATTATGGTATAAAAGATGTTTCAGAAAAATTTTTAAACTATTTAAAAGAAACTTCGGTGGATTCAAAATCTCAGGGAACTTACTGGAAACAGAATCTCGATGATTGGGGTTGGTTCAGCTCAAAAGTGGTGAATCATGCCGGCGCCTTGGAAGTCTTCAATAAATTAAAGCCAAATGACCAAAAATTCATTGAAGACATGAAAATCTGGCTGATCACGCAAAAAGAAGTGAATTCTTGGGGAAGCTCCAGAGGAACTGCAGAAGTGATTTTCACGATTTTAAATTCAGGAAAATCTTGGACTTCAGCACAAAGCGATAAAGCAACCATCATTTGGGGCGGAAAAGAATTGAAACCGCAAACTCAGGCAACAGGGTATGTAAAATCTACGGTGAAAACTGATATTTTAGATACAAATTTAGCAACCGTAACCGTTACAAAACTAGGCGCGGGAATTGTTCAGGGAGGTTTATTCTGGCAATATTATGAAGATTTAAATAAGATAAAATCTTCAGAAAATTACATTTCAATTACGAAGGAACTGTATAAAAAAGTCAAAACGGTAAACGGTGAAGAATTACAGAAGATATTACCGGAAACTCCATTAAAAGTTGGTGATAAAGTAACGGTAAGAATGATTTTAAATACCGACAGAGCAATGGAATTTATTCATATAAAAGACATGAGAGCGGCAGGATTTGAGCCTTTGGACGTGATTTCAGGATACCAGTGGAAAAATAATCTTGGCTATTATCAATCGACCAAAGACGCATCTACCAACTTCTATATTGAATCGATGCCTAAAGGAAAATATGTATTTGAATATGATTTTGTTACGAATGCTTCTGGAAAATTCTCAAACGGAATTACGACGATGCAAAATTATTATGCTCCGCAGATGAATGCTCATACAAAGGGAACTACTATTATAATTGCGGAATAATTTTTGACATTACGGAATGTGTAATTTTAAAATAATTTAAATATGAAATTTTTAAAAGCTTTATCTGGATTTTTGATGTTGTTTGTTGCCATGAATATTTCGGCGCAAAAGAAAATTGAAAAGTTTGAAAAGCTTCAGATTGATATGTTTCCAAAAGCTAAAGAAGGATTTAAACAGGTCTATATTCAATTGCCGATTGCGAAAAATGAATCTGATCTGAAAGTCGAGTTTTTTGTAGGAATTGAAAAAATGCTAGATTGCAATAAACATTTTTTGATGGGAAAAGTTAACGTTCAGGATTTACAAGGTTGGGGTTACAATTACTATGAAGTGGAATCCAACGGTGAGACAGGCGGAACTCTGATGGGTTGTCCGGATCAGAAAAAGAAAAAGAAATTTGTTTCTCTGCAACCGGAAATTGTGAGATACAACAGCAAATTGCCACTGGTTTTTTATGTTCCCAAAGATTTTGAAGTACGTTACAGAGTCTTACGTCCCGATGTTGGAATGAAAAAAGCAGTTCAGAAATAAAATCTCAAAAATTATAATATTCAGCTCCTCACAGATTTTGTGGGGAGTTTTTTGTTGCGCCGAAAACTTTCATCATCGGATATTTCACAATTTATGATTGAAAACAATTTTTTAAATCATCCGAAATAATATTATATTTGTTTCTATACAATTTAACAAGCTATGGAAAACGTATTTGATGCGAAAGACGCTCAGAATTACATCAATAGAATAAATAATTTAGTAGAAGATACACACGGTTTGTGGGGCAGAATGACGGTAGATCAAATGTTGGCGCATTGCTGTATCACTTACGAAATGATTTACGAACCTGAAAAGCACAAAAAACCGGGAGCGATCGCAAAATTTATTTTAAAGAGATTTGTAAAACCTAAAGTGGTTGGTGAAAAAGCGTATCCGCGAGATTCTCCTACGGCACCTCAGTTTGTCATCACAGGCAGGAAAAATTTCGACGATGAGAAGAAAAGACTCATCGGTTTTATTCAAAAAACTCAGCAATTGGGTGCATCAGCTTTTCATGAGAAAGAATCTTTTTCATTTGGGAAATTAAAATCTGATGAATGGAACAATATGTTTGCAAAACATCTGAACCATCACTTGTCTCAGTTCGGAGTTTAAAATTGTAATCCATAGTTTTTTGGATTGAAAAACGATGGTATTGATTTCACTTAAAGCGGACTTCAATCAATCTTCTTAGTCATGAGGATGAATAACAAAACTGCTGAAGGTAATGTTAGCAATCAATCTATTTATTTTCATAAAAAGGAAAGAATCTTACATTTGACTCTCAAATTTTTGTAAAAATTACGATGTAATATTTAAATAAACACAAACAAATAATGAAAAAGCTTTTACTTCTTCTAATTCTGATTTCCAATTTTGCATGGGCTCAAATGCCAAATATCGCCAATGTCTGGACGAATAATTCAAAGCCATACATCGGTACAATTGGCAACGAAAATCAGACGATAAAACTTCAAATTGAAATTTCTGAACAGAACAGGAAAAATGATCAGGAATATTTTGTCTCAGGATATACGATTATAGATAAAAACAAATCTAAATACGAAGGTAAATTAATCATTACCAAATATAAAGACGGAAAAAAAAGAAGTGTGGTATATGGCGATTATGAATTAGCTGAAGAAAATAAAGGTAAACATTCCGGCGTATTTTCAGGCAAATTTATTTATACATTTAATTGGAATAAAAAGACCGAAAAAATAGAAAACCCTTATATTGAGCTGTTTGGTAACTGGAAAAGCTATGACAATACTTTAGATTTTAAAACTAAATTACTTAATCAATAAGACGTTAAAAAATCAGAAATATTCGATTATCATTAATGATTTACAAATAATTAAAAAAGAATCTTCGCTGGCTTTTTGTAAAATTTATGATTAAAAGCGATTAATCTTATTTAATATTATTGGTTTAAAAAAAACTATCTAACTTAAAAAAAATAAAGATGAAACTAGGCGCATTTTCCATTAGTTTAAGTGTTAAAGATTTATTGAAATCTAAAGATTTTTACGAAAAATTAGGTTTCAGTGAAATGGGTGGAAGTTTAGATAACAATTATCTTATCATGAAAAACGGAACCACTTTAATCGGACTTTTTCAGGCAATGTTTGACGGAAATATGCTCACTTTCAATCCCGGATGGGACGAAAATGCTCAAAATCTGGACACCTTTGATGATGTACGGACAATTCAGAGTCATTTAAAGGAAAATCAAATTACACTCGAAAAGGAAGCCGATGAGAAAACTTCAGGACCGGAACATATTTTTTTGAAAGATCCCGACGGAAATATGATTCTGATTGATCAACACAGATGATTAGCCTGAATTATTAGTGATTTTTTTAACGATAAACACAAAAATTTAAATTAAAATTATGGCAACAGTAAATGTTTATTTAACATTCAACGGCGAGTGCAGAGAGGCATTCGAATTTTACAAATCAGTCTTTGGCGGCGAATTTCCTTACATGGGAACTTTTGGCGAAATGCCTCCGCAGGAAGGAAAAGAACTTTCGCAGGAAGACAAAGACAAAATTATGCACGTCACACTTCCGATCTCAAAAGAAACTGTTTTGATGGGAAGTGATACCGGAGGAGAATGGGCCTCAAACCTAAAAATCGGGAACAATTTTTCAGTCTCCATCAATGCAGATTCTAAAGATGAAGCAGACAAATTATTTAATGGTTTATCGCACGGAGGGCAAGTTACAATGCCTCTTGCAGATACATTTTGGGGCGCTTATTTCGGGATGTTAACCGATAAATTCGGCATCAACTGGATGGTCAATTACGACGATCCTTCTAAGATGCAGCAACATCCATAATTAAATATACGGATACAATTAATAATAACCGGCAGATTTGTTTGTCGTTTATTATTTAAATAAAATTCAGGAAAAATTATTTAAACCCTCACAAAAAAAGACAAATGAAATTCACAATTGAAGAAATTAAATCAGAACATCAGAAAGTAAAAAGTGGTGCAGATTTCCCAAAGTACATTCAGGCAATAAAAAATCTCGGCGTTTCTCATTACATCGCGTACGTAAAAGATGGTAATACAGAATATTTTGATTCTGAGAAGAACTCTGCAAATACGGGAAGTAAGTATGAAACATTATCTATTTCAGAGAGTTCGAATCTTGATGAATTTAAATTAAAACTACATCTTCACCAACAAGGCGGTACAGATTATCCGACCTTTTGCAAAGACTGCGCTGAAAATGGCGTGAAAGGCTGGAGAATGGATTTAGCTGAAATGACCTGTACTTATTTTGACATGAAAGATATTGATATATTGGAAGAAAAAGTTCCAGCTTAAACGGTCACTGAATCATTGCCTGAAAATTTGCATTAACATTTTTTATTTGCTATTATTGATTTAAAGTATTAATTTTGTTACTTGCGATAGATAATAGTAATAAAGAAATAGTTTATGAGAATTTTCAGGCACTTTATTTTTATAATATTGATCAGTTTTTCTTTACCAACATATGCCCAGAAAAGTGATCTTGGTGCATGGTATATGTATTTTGGAAACAATAAAATCAGTAAAAAACTTAATTTCCATAATGAAATTCAGTACCGTAATTTTGATGGAATCGGAGATCTTGAGCAGCTTCTCATACGTACCGGAATTGGTTATGATCTTACTGAAAACAACAATAATGTTTTAGTAGGTTACGGTTTTATTCTCAGTCAGCCCTATTTGAACGGTGAAAAAAGAGAAAATATAGAGCACCGTGTTTTCCAGCAGTTTATTACAAAGCAAAAATTTGGACGTTTCAATCTTCAGCACCGGTACCGACTTGAAGAACGTTTTCTTCAGGATGATTTCCGGATGAGATTCCGTTATTATTTAGGATTTAATATTCCGATTACCAATAAAGAAATGCTTCCAAAAACATTGTATCTTTCAGCTTACAACGAGATTTTTCTAAATCTTGACAGTCCGGTTTTCGACAGAAACAGAGTGTTTGGTGCTTTAGGTTTCGTTATCAATAAAAATATGAGAATTGAAGCGGGTTACATGAATCAGATTCAGGAAAATAAAAACCGCGGACAAATACAGATAGGATTTTACAACAATATTCCGTTTACGAGAAATTGATCCAACATTAAAAAACTAATGACTAAAAACTAAAAAAATGCATTCAGGAAAAAGATTCGGGCCGATAGAATTTATGATGTGGACGCGAAGAAGTCTGTACATTTTATTAATTATGTCAACAATTCCTACCGTTCTTTATTATTTGGGATTTGTTTTCGTTTCATTTCCATGGCAGCCGATTGCGATCATGGGTACAGCAGTTGCTTTCATTGTCGGCTTCAAAAATAATGCGAGTTACAGCAGACTTTGGGAGGCGAGACAGATCTATGGGGCGATCATTAATGACAGCCGTAGTTTCGGATATATTCTGAGAGATTCTTTATCAGAGAAAAATTCAGATAAAGTAAAATTGATGTTTAGACGTCATTATGCTTGGTTGACGGCACTTCGTTTTCAGCTTCGTGAATCCCGAAATTGGGAAAACATGAGTACGGCACAGTTTAAAGAATATGCACAGAAATATGATATTCCCGAGAGACTTTCTACTGTTGATGCTGAGTTGGAAAAATATCTTTCGCAAGACGAATTACAATATGTTTTAGGTAAAAAAAACCGCGCCACACAATTGATGGCTTTGCAGAGCAAAGATTTGTCTGAAGCTTATGCTAACAATGAAATTAATGATTTTCAGTGGACGCAGATCAATCAACAATTGGTGAAATTTACCGATGATCAGGGGAAAGCAGAACGTATCAAAAACTTTCCTTACCCAAGAAATTTTTCTTCGATCACAACCTATCTTCTGCATATATTTATCGTTTTCGTTCCATTCGGATTAATCAGGGAGTTTGATAAAATGGGAGAGGGAACGGCATTGGCAGATTATACTTTGTGGTTTAATATTCCGTTTTCTTTATTGGTCACGTGGTGTTTTCACACCTTAGACAGTGTGGGTGAAGCGTCTGTAAATCCGTTTGAAGGAAGCCCGAATGATGTTCCGATCACTCAGATCAGCCGAACAATAGAAATTGACATGAGAGATATGCTGGATGAAACTGACCTTCCGGCTGCTATTACCCCGAAAAATAATATTGTACTTTAAAATATAAGATGCGGTAGTTAGAAAAGAGGTTTAATTAAAGTCAAAATGTTTCACATTGACAATATTAAAACTAAAAAATGCTTCAATCGTTACCTGAAAACCATTAAAAAACAAAATAATATGATTCACACCTACGTCATTATATCTATTGCAGTTTTGCTGTCTGTGATGATATTGGTAATGATCGGGCAAAAGCTTAAAGTAGCTTATCCGATCTTTCTCGTAATTGCAGGATTGATCATCAGTCTGGTTCCGGGAATGCCACATATTGAGATAGAGCCGGATCTGGTTTTCCTTATTTTCCTACCTCCGATTTTATTTGAGGCAGCATGGTTTACATCATGGCAGGACTTTCACAAGTGGAGAAAGCAGATTTTCTCAATGGCTTTTGGGTTGGTTTTTCTGACTTCGATTGTCGTTGCTTACCTTTCTTCATCAATAATTCCGGGGCTTACCGTCGCAATGGGATTTCTGTTGGGTGGCGTCAATTCTCCGCCGGATGCTGTTGCCGCAACCTCAGTGTTGAAGCACATGAAAATTCCGAAAAAAATAACAAGTATTTTGGAGGGCGAAAGTTTAATAAATGATGCTTCGAGTTTAATTGTATTTAAATTTGCTTTAGCCGCAGTGATTTCCGGGCAGTTTATCTGGAGAAATGCAATTGGTGATTTTTTCAGCATGGCAGTTGGCGGAATTGCAGTCGGTGTTGCTGCAGGTTTGCTTTTTGGTTTCTTTTTGAGAATGATTCCTTCTAATTCAAACATTGATACGGTAATTACGCTCATCGTGCCTTATATTATGTATGTGGGTGCAGAGCATTTTCATTTTTCCGGCGTTCTGGCAGTAGTTGCAGGCGGTTTACTTATGTCTTACAACTCTCATTGTTATTTGAGTCATACCTCCAGAATACAATCAGGTAATGTCTGGAGTGTGCTGATCTTCGTCATGAATACCATAATTTTCATACTGATTGGCTTAGAATTGCCTGTTGTGGTGGCTGCAATGAAAGATTATACTATTTCTGAGGGTATTTTCTACAGTGTCGTTATTGGTGGAGCTATTATTTTCACGAGGTTATTTTATAGCTATTCTATCATGTATTTTCCTTGGTTTTTATCTAAAAAGTTACGAGCCGAAAATCCGAAGCCTGACTGGCGAGAACCTTTTATAATCAGTTTTGCAGCGATGCGAGGCGTGGTTTCATTGGCTGCAGCACTTTCCATTCCTGCATTTTTACCCAATGGAGAAGCTTTTCCGCATCGAAATATTATTTTGTTTGTGACTTTTGTGATTATTTTGATAACTTTAGTCGGACAAGGATTAATGCTTGCTCCAATTTTAAAATTTTTAAAAGTCAATGATGCCGGAAGCGATTTGCCGGAAGAAAAGCAGGAAGTTATTTTGATGAAAAAGCTGAAAGAAACCGCATTAAATAAGTTGGAATCTGATTTTTCTGAATTAACGGAAACAAATAGTATGGTTCGACATCAGAAACGAAGACTGGAAAACGAAATGCTGATGATGCAGGATAAATCTCAATGTATGGCATCTACAGGCGACTATGTTACTGCAATGAACGAAAATAAAGATGTCATCAGACAACTTATTCAGGCTCAAAGAAATGAACTTCACAGAATGAAGCGTGAGAAAATTTTTGATGATCATGTGATGAGAACAATCGAGATGCAGCTAGATTTTGATGAAGCTAAAATTACAGGATTTGCTCACAGCTAACGGTTATTTAAAGTAAAATTAAACATGAAAACGCCGATTGTCATTACAAAAAAGATCAAAGCACCGATAGAAAAAGTCTGGAAAGCCCTGACAGATAAAAATGAAATACCGTCATGGTATTTTAATATCGCTGATTTTGAAGCTGTGGTCGGAAAATCATTTGACTTTTATGAACCAGGGGAAGAAAAAAAATATCTGCACCGAATCGAAATTCTGGAAATTATTGAAAATCAGAAGCTGAAACATACGTGGTTTTATCCTCTATTTTCAGATCAAAAAACCATAGTTACCTGGGAACTCGAAAATGATGAAGGCGGAACTAAAGTCTCATTAACACACGAGGGGACAGAAAATCTTAAAGATTTGGGAGAAGGCTTTTCAGAAGAAAGTTTTACTAAGGGATGGAATGAGATTGTGGGACAAAGCCTAAAACTTTACATGGAAAACTAATGGCAGAATTTAATTCCTCATTTCCGGTATTTTGGACTCAGAATTTTGAGGAAACCGTTGGTTTTTATATTCATATTCTAAAATTTTCGCTAATTGACGCAAATTCTGAAAAAAAGTGGGCTTTCTTACAAAAAGATCGTGTGAAAATTATGATTTCGAAGCCAAGTGAGAACGAAAAATTTAATAAAATCAGTTTTTCTGGCTCCTTTTATTTCAATGTAAATGATGTGGATGATCTTTGGCAAGACCTGAAAACGATCACAAAAATCTGTACCAAAATCGAAACTTCAGATTGGGGAATGAGAGAATTTTCAATTTACGACAACAATGGTTATATACTGCAATTTGGGCAACCTATATCCGAAATTAGTAAGGAGGAATAAATTTTGCTATTTTTGGGGAAATATTTTAGAAAATAATAATGAAAAATAAAATAATAACAGGTTTTGCAGCACTTCTTTTGTTCGTGTCTTGTAATAGTGACGAAAAAATACTTAATTCTCTAGCCGACTACAACAATTCTATGGAAATCAAAGGATATCATTTTGGTGATAAACTTGATCTTCCCAAAGATGTTTTAGAAAATGCAGAAAGCATATCGATTAGTTTCGGAGACAAAGAAACGTCTAGTCTTGTTGTAGATTCAAAATATTTTACACTGGGAGATAATGCCGTTACATTTAATATTAAAACGAAAGGCGGCGAAACTTTATATCAGGATGCTACGATCAATGTTTTTACCAAAATTCCGGTAAGGAATATCAATTATGAAGTTGTAGCAGAATATCCTCATAATCCTGCGAATTTCGTTCAGGGTTTTCAGATTGAAGGAAATACAATCTATGAAAGTGACGGGCAAAAAGGCTCTTCTCAAATTTTGAAGTATAACCTTGGAGATACCACGCCAATTGCTTCTACAAAACAAGCTGAAGACATTTTTTCTGAAGGAAGCGCAATCGTTGGCGACAAAATTTATCAGTTAACATGGCAGAATAAAAAAGGATTTGTTTACGACAAAAATTCTTTAAGTTTATTGTCAGAATTTCCCTATCCGGATGTGATGGGAGAAGGATGGGGACTTACTTATGACGGTAAAAATTTAATTGCTTCAGACGGAACAAAAAATCTTTATTTCCTCAATGCAAGCGATCCTTCGAAAGTTGTAAGATATATTTCTGTCGCCGGAAATTCTGAAATTTACGATCAGTTGAATGAGCTCGAATTTTACAAAGGCTTTATTTATGCCAATGTTTGGCAAAAACCAATTGTACTCAAAATAAATCCTGCAAACGGGGAAGTGGTCGGGAAATTTGACTTTACCAATATTGCAAAAGAAAATACAAAAGGAAGTGACGATGTATTGAACGGGATTGCTTTTAAAGGTGACAACATGGTGATCACGGGTAAAAACTGGTCAAAAATATATGAAATTGTCATTAAGTAATTTTTTCAATTTTAAATATATTTAAATGAAGAAATCCTTCATTATTGGTTTTGCTTCGGTTTTTTTGTTATTGATTTCTTGTAAAAATGATCAGGAAATTCTTAGTTCTCTGGCAGATTACAACAATTTTATGGAGCAAAAAGGTTATCACTTCGGAGATCAATTAATTTTACCGGAAGACGTGAAAGATCACGCGGAAAGTATTGCAATTAGCTTTGGTGATAAAGAAACTCAGAGTCTGAATATCAATAATCAATTTTTTACTTTTGGAGAAAATAAGGTCACTTTCATCATCAAAACTAAAAGTGGTGAAGTATTAAATCAGGATGCTACCATTAATGTTTTTACAAAAGATCCCGAGCAAAATCTTTCTTATAAAATCTCAGCAGAATATCCTCACAATCAAGATAATTTTGTAGAGGGATTTCTGATGGAAGACAGTATCATTTATGAAAGCGATGGGCTGAACGGTTCTTCACAATTGATCAAATATAAATTAGGTGAAATAAAGCCTTTACTTACTGAAAAACAAGCTGAAGGGATTTTTTCTGAAGGCTGTGCGATTGCAGGAAACAAAATTTTTCAGCTTACTTATCAGAGTAAAATAGGATTTGTATACGATAAAAAAACTTTAAAAAAAATAGCTGAATTCCCTCTCCCTAATGAAATGAATGAAGGTTGGGGTCTCACTTTCGACGGGAAAAATCTTATTGCAAGCGACGGTACAAACAGGCTCTTTTATTTGGATCTCGATAATCCTTCAAAAGTTATCAAAACAATTTTTGTCGGTGGAAACAGAGAAGTATATAATCAGGTCAATGAGTTAGAATTTCATAACGGTTTTATTTATTCAAATCTTTGGCATCGGCCAACTATTCTAAAAATCAATCCCGAAACTGGAGAAACGGTAGGAAAATTTGATTTTACAAGGATTACCGAAGACAATGCTCAAAATAATCCCGAAAATGTTTTAAACGGAATCGCCTTTAAAGGTGAAAATATGGTTATAACTGGAAAGAATTGGGCAAAAATCTATGAAGTTGAAATTTTGTAAAACTATTAAATTATTAATCTATATTTACATTTAAAATAATTTGTTGAAATATATATTGTGCCTTGGTTTTTTGATGATTGCGACTTTAGTGTTTTCGCAGAAAAAGTTTTTTTTGATCAATGGTACTCAGTTTGAAGAAACAAAATATCAAAATTTTAAAGACAGTATTTCTAGTGAATATACACTAAGTGAAGAAATAGTGTTTAGCTATACTGACAACGGAATTGAGATTTTTTTACCTAGATTGAAAGTTCACAATGCTAAGAAAAACAGTACCAGAATATATTTTGATGAGGATGTTTTTTTCGAAAAAACTTTTAAAAATAAAGTCGATTTTACAGCTTTAAAAGAAATTAAAAGTAATAAAAAGATTGATCATTCAAAACCTTATTTTATCAATTGCTGGTACGTAAACTGCAGTCCCTGTATTGAAGAAATACCTGATCTGAATAAGCTTCAGTCCGAATATATTGGAAAAGTAAATTTTGTAGCGTTAACTTTTGATGATGTAAATAAAGTTAAAAACTTTCTCAATAGAACTGCTTTTAATTTTATTCATTTGACTGATCAGAAAAAGCTTTTAGATAAAATGGAAATCATGTCATATCCTGTCAGTTTGATTTTAGATAAAGACGGTAACTTTATTAAATTTGTAAATTACCAAAATCAGGAAAGCCAAAAGTATACTAAAGAAATCTTAAACAGAGTTATCAATCATTAATTTGAAGATCTTACAATTATTATTCATTTTTATTTTCTGTTCTTTGTCCGCACAGAGAATTCTCCCTTTTGATACGTTGAAAATCAAAGAGGTGAGAGATCTGTTTGCTGATGACTACGGAAATATTTATCTGTATAAAAATAAAGATTTCAGTTTCACCAAGTACGATTCTCTAGGTAAGCAGCTTGGTAAGCTCATGTTTACAGTTCCTTTTAAAGTCCAGGGCGTGCAAAATCCTTTGAGTATCGCGCTTTTTTCTGAAAATGCTCAGGAAATGAAATTTGTTGATCAAAATTTAAATGAAATTCAGAAATTAGATTTTAAACAAAAATTCACTTATATTAAGCATGCGTACGCAGAAGATTTGCAACAGGTATGGTTGCTTGATGAAAGTACAAAACGGCTTCTGCAATACAATTTTAGAAATGATACTACAATCAATTCTTATCCTTTTGATGCCAGTTTTGATGATTTGATTGATCTTTTGGTTTTTGAAAATAAGGTTTATATTTTAACGAAAAATCAATTCAGAGTGTATAATCTGAAATTTGAAAAACTTTATGAAGCTCCGGTTGAAAACGCAAAACGGCTGCGGAGAGAAAACGAATTTATTTTGGTGGTATCTAAAAATTCAATTTTCAAATATATTCCTGAGAAAGAGCTGATCAAAATTTTTCAAGATCCCGATGTACAGATTGTGGAAAAAAACTCGCTTGCTTATTTTGAAATCAAGGGCAACAAACTTTATCTTTACAACTTCGAAAACAGCACAGATTCTAAAATTGATCCTGTGATTGAGAGTCGTAAAAACGACACCGAAAAAACGGTAGAAGAATTGATGAAAGAGAAATCTGAAACACCTGATGTTATTAAACTTTTGGAGGAAATTCAGGATTTGGGTTTCTAGACGGGATAATTTTAAATATAATACATACATACGAATATGCATATTGCAGTGACCGGAAATATTGGAGCAGGAAAAACGACTTTGACCACGATGCTGGCAAAACATTACGGTTGGGATGCGCAGTTCGAAGATGTAGATCATAATCCTTACCTCGAAGATTTTTATGCAGACATGAGCAAATGGAGTTTTGCACTCCAGATCTACTTTCTGGGAAGCAGGTTTCGACAGGTAAAAGAGATCAGAGACAGCGGAAAAAATATTATTCAGGATCGTACAATTTATGAAGATGCGCATATTTTTGCCGAAAATCTTAATGATATGAAACTTCTTTCGGATCGTGATTTTACTAATTATGCGTCACTTTTTGATCTTATGAAAACTTTCGTCTCGGCTCCGGATCTTCTTATTTATCTTAAATCTGATGTTCCGAATCTGGTAAAGAAAATTTATAAGAGAGGAAGGGAATATGAAGCTTCTATCAGTATCGAATATCTTTCTAAGCTCAATCAAAAATACGAGAAGTGGATCACCAATTATACGGAAGGAAAACTTCTCATCATTGAAGTCGATGATCTTGATTTTGTGGAGAAACCTGAGGATTTTGGTGTTATTTTAGAAAAAATTGAGACTGAACTCAATGGTTTGTTTTAAACTATTGTAGTGAAAAAAAAGTATTACAAAATTTGGTGCTAAATTTGTTTTAAACCAAGGGAATTAAATAAAGTATAAAAATGTTGGTAAAAGTTCTTCATAACGGAAATTGTTCAAAATCAAACGCGGTATTAGAATATCTGGATGAGAATGGAGTGCCGTTTGAAATCATCAACATTGTGGAAGATCCATTGAGTATTTTAGAGCTGAAAACCGTCTTAAAAAAGCTTAACCAAGATGTTTTTCACATTATTCGAAAAGAAGAAAAACTCTATCTGGATAAGTACGCCGGAAAAGATTTTTCGGAAGAAGAATGGTTACAGATTTTATCAGAAAACCCTTCTTTAATACAAAGGCCGATCCTGATTAAAGGTTCCGTAGCAATGCTCGGCAGGCCGGTGGAAAATGTAAAGTTTTTTATAGAGCATTAATTGTATTCCAAAATAAAAAAAAGTCAGCTAAATTGCTGACTTTCTACGTTTATAGTAGGATAACATCTTCTATTTTTGCTACTTCTTTGTAAATCTTAACGACCTGATCTGCATCAAGCACAAAAGCATTAATATTGCATGCTGTGTATTTTCCATTTTTGCTTTCGCGGTTCCCTAATGTAAACTTTATACCATCAAAAACTCTGTAAATCTCGGTAAGTTTTGCCTCATCAGTAGGAATTATAAATTTAAAAAGATAATCTTCAGGAAAGTCGTGATGACCTTCCAGTTTCTCCTTTAGTGAAATATAAAAATCTTCAGGATTCGCATGCTGATTTCCTTGTAATATGTCCATTATTGTTCTTATTTATATAAATATAATGAAAATTTAATTATTTTCCAAGTGGTCCCAGCAGAGATGCCGAGTTTTGCTTTTCGTGATCTTCAATAATATTGAATAATCCATCAACAATTTGCTCAGAAGCCAGCATGCTTAATCCGCCTGCGTTTACATTGCTTTTGCTTCCACCTAGCAAACTTCCTAAAAGATTGCTGCCGGATAATGCTGTATTGATCGTTTTTACGATACCATATTTGTTAAGCTCTTGCTCTACTCTAGGTGCGATTGCCGCAACAAGTTGTTGAGATGTTTTTTCTTTCAGAATTAATGTAGCTGTTCCTTTTTCGCCCTGAATAATTCTTGAAACATCCTGAGCATTTAAGCTATTGACTGCGCTTTCAAGAATCGGTCTTGAGATATTGACAGTATATACAGCCGCATCTGCAATATACTCTCTCTCTTTGGCAACCAAAGAAGGAGCAATTTTTTCTAAAGTGGAGTTAATATCTCGTAGCTGTTTCGGTAAAGCCTTGTCAACAAGATTGTTTTGCAAAAATGCTTCTTTATTACCGTAGATATTCATTCCTTTATTGATGCCGCCCAATAATACTCTTTTGATCACTGCTAAACCTAAATCTGAAGTAGCAATACTAGAACAAGACTGCAGAGTGGAAGTTATTACTGCTCCTGTTCCGAAAACTAATGCAATGGCTATAATATATTTTTTCATTTTCAATTTTTTTAACATTGTCAAATACTGCACCAAAGGTAAAAACAAATATATGTTTAACAAAAATTGGCACTTGAGATTAAAAATATGTGTTTGGAAAATGAGCTTTGTAGATTCATAATGTTAAAATTTTATTTAATTCTGTATTTTGGAAAATATGAGATGTTAATGTTAAGTTTTGGTTAAATTCAGCGATAAAATGGTCTTTGCTTCATTGTGAAATATTCATTTATAATAAAGTTTTAAGAATCTAAATTTATTAAAATATCAATTATATTAAGAGATTTTACAATATAAAGTCCTAATTTTAAAATGTTTAACGAATATTAACATCATTTGATATTTTTCATATTTTTGAGCAACGTCTTCTTTTGAGAAAATAACATCTAATAATTGACGGTAGCTCATTTGATTTGTACAAGATAAAATTAAACTATATGAAACAAACTAATTTAAAGTATTCTGGTCTGATTGCTGTTCTTTACTTCGGTATGAACGTCAACGGACAGACAACTCCTCAAGATACACTCCCAAAAGAGCAGAAGATCGAGGAAGTTGTGATGATTGGGTATGGTAGCAGAAAGAAAGTAGATAATACGACTTCTATCAGTTCAATCTCTGCAGATGAAGTTACAAAGACTAAAGTTCTTAATGCTTCACAGGCAATACAAGGTAAAGCGGCGGGAGTTCAGATAACGGCTTCAGATCTGCCAGGTTCTACGCCGACGGTAATGATTAGAGGACTTGGAACTGTTTTGGGAGGCAGAACTCCACTTTATGTTGTTGATGGTATGTTTATGGATAATATCAACAATATTAATTCTAATGACATTCTTTCATATGATGTTTTAAAAGATGCTTCTGCATTGGCGATCTATGGTAACAGGGCTGCTAATGGTGTGATAATCATTACAACAAAATCTGGTAGAGGAAAGATAAATGTAGAGTATGATGGTCTTATAGGTATTAGAAATCCTTTGAAAAAAGTAGAGATGGCAAATTCTCAAGAGTTTGTTAATTATAATAATACCGCTAACAGTTATTTGACTACTCCTGGTAGATCTTTCTCTACAAACCAACCATATAACACAGATTGGTTTAAAGAAATTACCAGAACGGGTGTCTACAACCAACACAATGTTGCGGTATCTGGTTCTTCAGAAGCTGTGAAATATTTTTTTAGTTTAAATAATTATGACGAACAATCTATTCTAAGAGGAACTGACTACAATAGAAGTACTTTCAGAACAAATAACGAATTTAAACTTTCTAAAAGAATTACATTATCACAAAATTTAAGTGTTGCTTTTACAAGAGTTAGTCCTAAACCACTTGGTGCTTTTACAACTGCTTATAAACAGTCACCTTTAGTTCCTGTATTTTTTCCTTCCGGACAATATGGAGTTCCTATAATAAATGGTAGTGGCGATATTTCTTATTCAGGATCACGCTTTAATAATGTCGGCAATCCTGTGAGTCAACTAGATTTCAATAATGAGCAAAATAAAACCATGCTAATGCAGGGAGGCCTTAAATTGGATATAGAAATTATGAAAGGATTGAAATTTACCTCTCAATTTTCAGGTGAGTACTCAAATTTCAAATCATATAATTTTTCAAACGATCTAGCAATCTGGCTGGCTTCAGACCCAACTAGAGTTCCTTCTTTATTCGACGGAAATGCTCAGAATACCTTGACCAATACTAAACAAGATTACTATAACTGGTCACTTACAAATTTCTTAAACTATAACAGAACTTTTGGTAGTCATAATATTGATGTAATGTTAGGAACAGAATCTTTTGTTAAAGATGGAATTGATGAGTTGATTGTAAGAAGAAAAGACTTGGGTACCGTTTCTAATTATTGGAATCTTTCAGGAACTGAATACATAAATAATATATTATCTCTTAATTCAGTAAAGTACAATAAAAATACAACAAACTCGTATTTTGCGAGAGCACAATATAAGCTACTCAATAAATATCTTTTAACAGCTACAGTCAGAAGAGATGGTTCTTCACAGTTTACAGAAGGAAATAAGTGGGGAACTTTTCCATCGTTCGGTGCAGGGTGGGTGATTTCAGAAGAATCATTTATGAAAGATGGCTTCTTCGATTTGCTTAAACTAAGAGGTGGTTGGGGAAGGTTAGGAAATCAAAATGTTCCTTTGAATTACCCGCCATTATCTTCTGGGGCTTCATATAATTATGCATTTGGTTCCAATCCTGTAAGTAATGGTGTGACCATTAATAAAGGTATTGATCCTAATCTAGGATGGGAGATTACAGAAGAGTCATCTTTAGGTCTGGATTTTGGAGCTCTAAATAACAGATTGACTGGAGCTTTTGATGTTTATAACAGAGAGACTAAAAATTTAATTTTAGAGGTTAAAAATTATATGACCTCTGGTCAAAATATAGCATTTGCGTCTCATGTAGGCTCAGTAACCAACAAAGGTGTTGAGGCCTCCCTTAACTGGGCAGATAAAGTAGGAGAAGATTTTACGTATTCTGTAGGAGCAAATTATTCTTATAACCAAAATAAATTGACCCGCGTAAACGATTCTAACATTTCTACCTTAATTGGAGGTGATTTGGCTAATGGACAGTGGACGAAATTATTCAATGCGACAACAGTTGGTCATGCATTAGGTAGTTTTTATCTTTGGGAAGCTGATGGCTACGATGCTAATGGAAACTTAAAATACAAAGATAATGACGGTGATGGTGTGACAGGTTCAGCAGATGCAGATGATAGAAAATATTTTGATTCTTATATTCCAAAATCTACTTTAGGAGTAAACATTTCTATGGCATACAAGAACTGGGATTTTAATCTTAGTGGTTACGGAGCTTTTGGCTTCAGCGTTTACAATGGTAAAAAAGCTCAAAGAATTTCCGGAGAAAATATTGAATCTTCTGTAGCGAACGACTTTTGGACTCCAACCAATACTAATGCTTCTAATCCTAGGCCGTACACCACTATTCCAATCGCTTCTACATTTTTCTTAGAAGATGGAGATTATTTTAGAATAAATAATATCTCAGTAGGTTATACAATAAGAAATGTAGTAGACTATGTGAAATCTGTGAGGTTTTATGTAAGTGCTATTAACCCCGTTATCTTCACAAAATATTCAGGATTTAACTCTGAATTAAATGCTGACGGAAATCCGTATAAACTTACTGGCGTCGAATTGGATTCTTATCCAACACTTAGAACTTTTGTATTTGGTTTAAACGTTAATTTTTAAAAAAATGAAAAAAACATACATAATTATATCAGCACTTGTTCTTACAGGATTTATAAATCAAAGCTGTAGCAATGATTTTATAGATGTTTCCCCTACGGAACAGGTTAGTGCAGCAGATTTATCGTTATATAATAATAATGAAGGTGCAACCAGTTTCGTAAATTCTATTTATGCAAAATTCTTAGATTGGGATATGAGTACATTCTCATGGATAGGAGTAACATCTATTACGTCAGATGATGCAGATAAAGGAAGCACACCGGGAGATGTGGGTTCAGACAAGGATATTCTGGATGCGTTAACTTTCACTCCTTCTACGCCTTCTTTCGAAAGCTTGTTTGCTTCAAATTATGAAGGCATCAACAGATGTAATCAAGCTTTACAATACCTTCCTCAACTTACAAATGCAGATGAAAGTTTGAGAGCAAGACTAGCTGGAGAAGCAAAGTTTCTTCGTGCTTTTATGTATTTTACTCTAGTAAGATCTTTTGGTGATGTTCCATTAGTAGATCACGTTCCAAGTACAGGGAATCCTGATGATATAACAATGCAGTTAACCAGAAAAAGTAAAGCGGAAGTTTATGCTTTCATCGAAAAAGATCT
The DNA here is from genome assembly GCF_027945075.1 of Chryseobacterium sp. CY350. Taxonomy (NCBI): domain Bacteria; kingdom Pseudomonadati; phylum Bacteroidota; class Flavobacteriia; order Flavobacteriales; family Weeksellaceae; genus Chryseobacterium; species Chryseobacterium wangxinyae. The sequence continues at coordinate 1,209,022 of NZ_CP116034.1, read as the reverse complement.
GTTAGATGCTGCGGCTGCCTTACCAAATAAGTCAGCATATAGTGGCAAAGATGTTGGTCGTGCTACAAAAGGCGCTGCACATGCTCTTTTGGCTAAAGTATATTTATACCAGAAAAAATGGCAGTTGGCAGTAGATCAGGCTAATCTTGTTACTGGATATTCACTTACCCCAGATTTTATTGATATCTACAAACTTTCTGGAGAAAATAATTCGGAATCGATATTCGAAATTCAGGGTTCAGGTATAGAAACTGGTAAAGGAATTCAGCAATATACGCAGGTGCAAGGTGCTAGAGGTACTGGTGGTTGGGGCTGGGGATTTAATACTCCTACTCAGAATTTGTATGATGCATTTACCGCAGAAGGAGATACAGAAAGACGAGATGCGACAATTATCCGTAAAGGTATGACGCTTTATGATGGTAGAGTTGTAGGTTCCGATGCTGATAATGACTATTATAACTATAAAGCTTATTCATCAGCATATACAACGCAAAGTTCTACTGATACTAACATTCGTTATCTCAGATTTGCGGAAGTATTATTAATTAAGGCAGAAGCTTTGAATGAACTCGGTCAAACATCATCCGCTATTCCATTACTTAATCAGGTAAGACAAAGAGCAAATATTTCTAATACCAGCGCTTCTACACAATCGGATGTAAGAACTGCAATATGGAAAGAAAGAAGATTAGAACTCGCATTTGAACATGACAGGTGGTTTGATCTCGTTAGAACAGGACAGGCTCAAAGTGCTTTAGCTGCTAATGGTAAAACTTTTGTAGTTGGAAAGCATGAAGTCTTCCCATTGCCTCAAACGTTTATAACGGAAGCTAAAGGGCGTTCTGCACAAAATCCTAATTACTAATAATACTTAGTGAAATTTAAAAGAGGAGAGATTTACTCTCCTCTTTTTTATAACTTATTTAATGATAGATTTTCATGAAAAAAAATATATCACTCCTAATTGCTTATTTGTTATTACTTATATCATGTAAAAGCAAGACCTTCACTGAAAACAAAACGTCAACAAACAATATTTCCGATGAGCAACTTCTCGACAAAGTCCAGAAAGATGCCTTAAAATACTTTTGGGATTACGCAGAACCCATTTCAAATTTAGGAAGAGAACGCTATCACGAAGACAATGTCTATCCGGATAATGATAAACACGTGGTCACCACGGGAGGATCAGGATTTGGTTTAGCAACAATATTGGTCGGAGTAGAAAGAGGTTTCATCCCGAGAAAAGAAGCGGTAAAGCGACTGACTGTAGCGATGGATTTCCTGGCGAAATCAGACCGTCATAAAGGCGCATGGTCACACTGGATCAACGGTGAGACGGGGAAAACAGTTCCCTTTGGTAAAAAAGATAATGGAGGAGATTTAGTAGAAACAGCATTTTTAACGACAGGAATTATTCAGGTTCGTGAATATTTCAAAAATGGAAACGCCAAAGAAAAAGAACTCGCCAAAAAATGTGACGAACTGTGGAAAGGAATTCAATGGAACTGGTACACAAAAGGAGGAGAAAAAGTTCTGTATTGGCATTGGTCTCCCGACTATCAGTGGGAAATGAATTTTCCGCTTCAGGGTTACAACGAATGTTTAATCACTTATATTTTAGCAGCATCGTCACCAACCTATTCCATCGATGCAGAAACCTATTACAAAGGCTGGACGAGAAACGGAAACTACCTTTCGGATAAAGAAAAATACGGAATTCCCATGTATGTAAAACACAATGGAGCAGAAGAATACGGTGGGCCTTTATTCTGGTCACAATATTCTTACATCGGTTTAGATCCTAGCAATTTGTCAGATAAATTAATTAAAAATTATTTTGATTTAAATAAAAATCAGGTATTAATTGATTATAAATACTGTGTCGAAAATCCAAAAGGTTGGAATGGCTACGGACCAAATTATTGGGGATTAACGGCAGGTTACTCTAGAAACAAAGACGGAAGTGTAGGATATGATGCTCACTTTCCGCAAAATGATCGTGGCGTGATCACGCCGACCGCAGCTTTGAGCAGTTTTCCGTATTCGCCAAAAGAATCCATGGATTTCCTGAGATTTATTTACACTCAAAAACCCGAATTCATCGGCTCTGCGGGACCTTACGATGCAACATCAATCCATTATAATAACTGGACTACCCCGAGATATCTTGCAATCGATCAGGGAACAATCGCTCCGATGATCGAAAATTACAGAACAGGATTTCTCTGGAAACTATTCATGAACGCGCCGGAAATCCAACAAGGATTAAAAAAATTAAGTTTCAAATCTGAAAAGTACAATATCAAATAATTTTCAGAAATTGGAAGTGATGTCGAATAGCAGATTTTTTTTGAAGCTATTTCCCGCTATCCGCTGTATCTTTTTTGTCACAGTCTCCGCTTTGCTGCGTCTGCAACAAAAAAGGATGCAGCTTCTATCGGGGCTAATTAGAGTTCTGCAAAATAGAAATTTTTATCCACAGGAAACGACTTTCATCTGTTTATAAAATAAAATCAAATGGCTTTAGCCAAAACCTAAAGAACTATGAATTTTAAATTAAAATATTTACCACTTTTTTTTCTTCCGTTTTCTTTGAGCTTAAACGCTCAGGAAGTTAAGACGACTTTCAGTAAAGAAGTGAAACGAACAGAAAAAATATCCTACATTCTCGACTATCCGAAAAATGCAAAAGGAAAAGTTCCGTTGATCGTTTTCCTTCACGGCTCTGGCGAAAGAGGAAACGATCTTGAAAAAGTAAAAGCGCACAGTCCGTTTACTTATAAAAATTTAATTAAGGAACCTGTCGCAATTTTAGCACCGCAATGCCCAGAAAATGAATGGTGGGATACGGTGACGGTCTATCATCTGATTAAAGAAATTCAGGCAAAATATAAAATTGACGACTCCAGAATTTATCTTACCGGTCTTTCAATGGGCGGTTGGGGAACTTTGAAATTAGCAATGGAGCATCCCGAAATGTTTGCCGCGGTCGTTTCAGTTTGTGCACCGACCGACAGAGTAATGTATGCCAACATCCATCAGTATAAAAATCTCAACATGAAGATTTTCCACGGCGGGATGGACGATGTTGTTTTGCCGGAAAATGCTTTTAATTTTTATCAGGCACTTCATCCTGTAAATCCAACTGCAGAACTGACGATTTTCCCTAACGACAATCACAATTCTTGGGATTCGACCTATTCCAACCCAGCTTTGTACGAATGGATGTTGAATAAAAGAAAAGAGAAATAGCTTAAAAGAAATTATTCATTCAAATTGTTCCATAAATGACCCAACAAATACAGGATAAATTAATTTATGAAAATCAGGGATTCTATTTAAATAGGGAGTTGATTGAAGAGTATTTTCGGGAATTTCCGGAAAAGCGACCGGAATTCACTGTTTCGTGTACAGCACTTTGGAGGGGCTATATTGCTGAATTTGAAGTTAAAAATAATGAGTTATATATTAACAAATTTGATGTGTTGGCAGACATAGATTTTAATTTGAAGGCATTACGAGATGAAATATTTCCTGAAAATAAATTTGAATGGTATTCGGGATTAATAAGAATTGACGATTTCAGAGGCGAATTTGATAGAGAACCCGAAGATGGAATATTTGAATATTTAGAAATTATAAAAGGAAACTTTAAACAAAAGAGAACTTTTAATTATTTAGAATTACAGGAATTTAAAAAAGCGCAATTTGAATATTTTTTAATCTCTGAAGAAATAGAAATTATTTATGATTTCTGGAGAAGAAATAATGAGAATGGAATAATTAAGAAAGAAGTTATAAACAAGATTGTTTTTGAAAATATACTGGAATATACCCGAGAAGTATATGTCTAAAATAGTAATTTGTCGTTTGTGGAATGACTAAAAATTTAAAATAAGTGAAAACCTTGCGCCTTAAAAAAACGAAATTTGTCAGACAAATTAGCGCCTTAGCGTTTAACAAAATTAAAACAGAAAGAAAAATATAATTAAAGAAGATAGATCTATGAAAAAGTTAATTGTAATCGCCACAATGGCACTTGCGCCAATGTTTTCGGCACAGGAAATGGTCACGAAGCCAGTTCAGTCTTATCAAACGGCACAGTATCAGGCGAAGAAAAAAGCGTTTGTTGATGCGCTTCTGGCTAAAATGACCTTAGACGAAAAAATCGGACAGCTGAATTTACCAAGTTCAGGTGATTTTACAACGGGTTTGGCTAAAAGTTCAGACATCGGAAAAAAAGTTGAGCAGGGATTAGTCGGTGGACTTTTTAATATAAAAGGAGCTGAGAAAATCAAAGCCGTTCAGAAAGTAGCAGTAGAAAACAGCCGTCTGAAAATTCCTTTGATTTTCGGGATGGATGTGATTCACGGGTATGAAACAACGTTCCCGATTCCATTAGGATTGGCAGCGTCATGGGATATGAATTTAATTCAGCAATCTGCAAGAGTTGCCGCAAGAGAAGCCGCAGCAGACGGAATCAACTGGACGTTCTCGCCAATGGTAGATATTTCCCGCGAACCAAGATGGGGAAGGGTTTCTGAAGGTTCGGGAGAAGATCCATACTTAGGAAGTGAAATTTCTAAAAATATGGTCTATGGCTACCAGGGAAAAGACTTGGCCAACGGAACCAACATTTTAGCATGCGTAAAACACTTTGCATTGTACGGTGCTGGTGAAGCTGGTAGAGATTATAATACCGTTGATATGAGCCACGTGAGAATGTTCAACGAATATTTCCCACCTTATAAAGCGGCGGTCGATGCAGGAGTTGCTTCTGTGATGGCTTCTTTTAATGAAGTTGATGGAGTTCCGGCTACCGGAAACAGATGGTTGCAGACTGAAGTGTTGAGAAACCAATGGAAATTTAAAGGTTTTGTGGTAACAGATTACACCGGAATCAACGAAATGGTTGACCACGGAATGGGAGATCTTCAACAGGTTTCAGCTTTAGCTTTAAAAGCAGGTGTTGATATGGATATGGTTGGCGAAGGCTTTTTAACTACATTAAAAAAATCTCTGGCTGAAGGAAAAGTCACTCAGGCGGAAATCGATATGGCTGCCAAAAGAATTTTGGAAGCTAAATATGATTTAGGCTTATTCGACAATCCTTATAAGCATGGAGATGTAAAACTGGCAGCGAAAGAAGTGTACAGCATGGAAAACCGTAACATTGCAAGAAGTGCAGCAGCTCAGTCTATGGTTTTAATGAAAAACGAAAATCAGGTTTTACCTCTCAAAAAATCGGGAACGGTTGCTGTTATTGGTCCATTGGTAAACAACTCGATGAATATGCCCGGAACTTGGAGCGTTGCTTCAAAACATGCCAATGCAGTAAATCTTATGCAGGGTCTTCAGGCTAATTACGGAAAGGAAGTTAAATTTTTATCTGCCAAAGGTGCCAATATTGATTATGATGCTAAACTTGAAGAAATTTACGCGGCACACGGTAAAGTTACAGATAGAGACAATCGTTCAAAAGAAGTTTTACTAAAAGAAGCCGTTGACGTTGCCAATAAAGCAGATGTCATTGTTTTGGCAATTGGAGAATCTGCAGAAATGAGCGGAGAGTCTTCTTCAAGAACTGAAATTACCATTCCGCAATCTCAGATTGATTTATTGAACGAATTAAAAAAGACAGGAAAACCAATTGCAGTGGTTCTTTTCACAGGTCGACCGCTAGCGTTGACAAATATGAAAGATACGCCAGACGCCATTTTAAACACATGGTTCGCAGGTTCAGAGGCTGGAAATGCCATCGCAGATGTTTTGTTTGGAAAAGTAAATCCTTCAGGAAAATTGCCGATGACCTTCCCGAGAAGTCTTGGACAAGTTCCTATTTATTATAATGCTAAAAATACAGGTCGTCCATTAGACCAGAAATTAGTTGATAAATGTGAGTACCAGAGATTCCGTTCGAATTATATGGATGAATGTAATACGCCATTGTATCCGTTTGGTTACGGTTTAAGCTATACAAAATTCAATTATTCTGATGTGACGGTTTCCAATGCCAATCCGAAAGGAAATCAAACGGTTCAGGCTTCTGTAACAGTTACAAATTCCGGAAATTATGACGGTGCAGAGGTAATACAGCTTTACATCAGAGATATGGTAGGAAGTATAACAAGACCGGTAAAAGAATTGAAAGGATTTCAAAAAGTGATGCTGAAAAAAGGTGAATCTAAAAAAATCACTTTTGATATCACTCCTGAACATCTGAAATTCTACAATGGAGATCTGAAATACGATTGGGAAGCCGGAGAATTTGACGTGATGATCGGAACAAACTCCGAAGAGGTGAAACATTCAAAAATTACCTGGACAAAATAATATTCTGAAAGTCATTCGCAAGAGTGGCTTTTTTTATGCAAAAAAAATAATTTGATTGATATCATATTTTTAATTTACATTTGCGCATTAAAAAAACATTAATGATTTCAAGTATGAAAAAAGCAATTTTATGTAGTGCAATGTTCCTCGGTTCGCTGGCTTTTGCACAAAACGTTGGCGGAGATAAAGATGTACACGGTTGCATCGGCTCTGCAGGTTACACTTATTCACAGATTAAAAATACCTGTGTGCGGGTTTTTGAGCAGAAGATCAAACTAAACGATGTAAGTTCAGACAAAAGCTATAATTCAATGACTGCGGTTATCTTTAGCAAAAATATGACACGTGCTGAGGTTTTTATTCCGCATGAAGCAGCAAAAAGCATTATTCTTACGAGAAAAGGAAAAAGCAAAATCTGGAAAAGCGGAAAGAATATTAAAGAAAGTTATGTTCTGACGCCATTCAAAAAAACCGGTTATCAAATCAAAAAGGATGATGTTGTCATTTATCAATAAAATAAAAATTCAAATTAAACCACTCTTCGGAGTGGTTTTTTACTTTATAACGGATTGATTTGATGATATTCAAAATTGTATAAATTTTGGTTGATAAGACCTGCATAGTAAAAACTGAAACTTGTTCTGAAATTTAGCTTTCACCATTCGCTTTTTAGTTGCAATTCATTATTTTTGTTAAAATTAAATGAATGAGAAAAGCAATTTTACTCGCAACTGTTGGTCTGGGACTTTTGTCTTGTACCACACAAAACATCAGAAATAATATGGATTTACCTACGGAATGGAAGCATACGACTAATATTTATGAAGTCAATCTAAGGCAATATACTAAGGAAGGCAGTTTTAAAGCATTTGAAAAGGAAATGCCACGCCTGAAAAACATGGGTGTCAAGACATTATGGTTCATGCCTGTTACGCCAATTGCCCAAAAGAACAAAAAAGGAAGTTTAGGAAGTCAGTACGCGGCCGCAGATTACACTTCCATCAATCCGGAATTCGGAACGATGGATGAGTTTAAGCAGATGGTAAACGAAGCGCATCGTTTAGGTTTTAATGTAATTATAGACTGGGTTGCCAATCATACGGGTTGGGATCATGTATGGACAAAAACGAATCCGGAATTTTATTTAAAAGATCCGGACGGTAGTTTTCACAAGGCTTCAGGGATGGATGATATCATCGAATTAGATTACAAGAATAAGGAGATGAGAAAGGCGATGATCGACGCCATGAAATTTTGGGTAAAAGAAACCAATATCGACGGTTTCAGATGCGATCTTGCATCTTGGGTAGAAGTAGACTTTTGGGAAGAAGCCAGACCTGAAGTTGAAAAACTAAAGCCATTATTTTTTATAGGTGAATATGATGAGCTCGAAAATCCGGATTATGGGAAGGTTTTTGATGCAAGTTATTCATGGAAATGGATGCACAAATCTGCTGATTATTATAAAAATAACGAACCACTATCTGAGCTCACAGAATTACTAAAAAAATATTCTGCAATAGGAGATTCTTCTATGCGCGCCTGGTTTACGACCAATCATGATGAAAACTCATGGAACGGAACCGAGTTTGAAAAATATGGTGATATTACAAAGCCAATTGCTGTGTTTTCCGCGACATGGAACGGAATTCCGCTTTTATATTCTGGCCAGGAACTCCCAAATATGAAAAGACTTGAATTTTTTGAAAAAGATGTGATCGAATGGAATGGGAAATACGAAATGGCAGACTTTTATAAAACTCTTTTAAATTTAAAGTCTTCAAATCCTGCGCTTCGAGGCGGCGACTCTGCAGTTTCTACGTATCTTCTTAATACAACAGCCAACGATAAAATTTTGGCTTACGTAAGGAAAAATGGTAAAAATGAAGTTTTGGTTGTTTTAAATTTTTCTAAAGAACCAGTCAGTTTTTCGATTCAGGATGAAAAGGTATCAGGAGAATTTAAAAATGTTTTTGAGAAAACAAAACGTGATTTCGCAACAGGAAAAGATTTTAATTTTAAAGTATCCGACTTTGCTGTTTTCGAAAAATAATATTTAAATTAGTCTTAAAGTTTAAGATTGTCAATAGGAGCGGGCTTTAGCCCGCTTTCATTTTGTCAAAATATGGGCTTTAGCCAAAACTGGATGTTTAAATACCTCTAATTTAAAGACAATTAAATGAACAAAGAAGAAATACTTAAAATACTTAAAAATAAGATTTCGCAGAAAATTAGTGTTTTTGAAAATCTAATTAATGAAACGCGTGCTTCAAGCAACGACACCAAAAGTTCTATGGGCGATAAATATGAAACAGGTCGCGAAATGTTGCAACAGGAAATAAATAATGTTCAGAGACAACTCAATGAGACCTTAAATCAACAGAGTTTTCTTCAGAAATTAAGTGCCGAAACCTGCGAGAAAGTTCAGAACGGTGCTCTTGTGAAAACGGATAAAGGTCTGTTTTACATTTCTGCTTCCGTTGGTGAAATTGCTTTTGAAGATAAAAAGATCATGACCATCTCCGGCGAATCTCCTTTAGCAAAAGAAATGTTCGGAAAAAAAGAATCTGAAACTTTTATAATGAGTACGGTTACTCAAACAATTGAAAAAATCTGGTAAAGCATGAAAAATCTTAGAGTTTCTTTTTCGGTTTTATTCTTAGCTCTTCATTCTTTAGTTTATAGTCAAGTTCAAGCTTATGTTTCAGCGAAAACTTATAAGCTGGAATCTGTTGATCTTAAAGTAGAAAATCTAGTCATTACACTCAGTAAAGATGGAAATATCACAAATTTCTATTCAGATGAAATGGGTGGTGAAGTAAAATATTATAATGAGTTTGGTTATCAGGATGCCTTTAAGAATGGTAAACTTAAGAGCATTGGAGATCTAAAAATTGATTATTATGACCAGTGGGATAAAAACCTCACAAAAAATGAACGATTCAAAAAAATAGGAGATGTAAATATCGAATATTGGGAAACATCCGACCAGTCAAAAGAATTAAAAGTGAAAAAGATTGGAAATATAGAAATTGATTATTATTCTTACGATTTGATTGATAACAGCAAATTTGGTCAGTTAAAATCAATAGGAAATATACCGATTGACTACGGAATAAAAGAAATTGGCAATCACAGCAGAATCGGAAAACTTATTAGGTTCGGCAATCTCAGTTTAGATTATTGGAATGACACCATCATTGATAAAGAAAATTTCGGAAAATTAAAATCTCTCAAAGGGAATACCAAAGATGTTTCTGTAAGATTGTTGCAATAAGAGTGAACATAAAATTTACTATTGCTTCATTCAAGTTTACTTTTCTTCTAAAATGACAATTTGAAAAATGATTGTTTAATAGTTATATTTTGTTATCAGAAAACTATTTTTTAAAGAACATTAACGAATAGAAATTTTCCAAAGAAACTAAAAGACCTATATTTGCAGTTTAATTTGAAGATGAAGGTTTTTACAAAAAAGTACACTGTCATTATTAAATTTCGACTGTACATTAAGCAAAAAGACCAAATGATCGAACAATTGAAGCAGGAAAATAATACCTATTAAATGCATTAAAAAATAATTATGCAAAACTATTTAGACCTTCTAAAACACATCAAAGAAAACGGAACAGAAAAAACAGACCGCACAGGAACGGGAACGAGAAGTGTTTTCGGGTATCAGTTGCGATATGATTTATCGAAAGGTTTCCCGATGGTGACTACCAAAAAAGTTCATCTTAAATCAATTATTTATGAGTTATTGTGGTTTTTAAAAGGCGATACCAATGTTAAGTATTTAAATGACAATGGCGTAAGTATTTGGGATGAGTGGGCAGATGAAAATGGTGATTTAGGTCCTGTTTACGGTGCGCAGTGGAGAAGCTGGAATGGCGCAGACAATAAAGTGGTTGACCAGATTTCAGAAGTAATTGATCAGATAAAGAAAAATCCTGATTCCAGAAGATTAATTGTTTCTGCATGGAACGTTGCAGAGATTCCCAATATGGCTTTGGCACCGTGTCACGCCTTGTTTCAGTTCTATGTCGCAGATGGAAAATTGTCTTTACAGTTATACCAGAGAAGCGCAGATGTTTTTCTTGGAGTTCCTTTTAATATTGCAAGTTACGCGTTGTTACTCATGATGGTTGCGCAGGTTTGTGATCTTGAAGTGGGAGATTACGTTCATAGTTTTGGTGATGTTCATATTTACAATAATCATTTTGAGCAGGTCGAAAGACAGCTTTCCCGAGATCCAAGACCGCTCCCGACGATGAAATTAAATCCTGAAATAAAGGATATTTTCAGTTTTAATTATGAAGATTTTACCTTAGAGAATTACGATCCACATCCGGGAATCAAAGCTCCGGTGGCAGTTTAGAATGTGATCGGTGATTTTAAGTCTGTCATTTCGTAGAAATCACAATACTATTTTTAAAACGTATCTAAATTATTTAAATTAAATATTTTGGAACCCATTAGCTTACTATAAAAGATAAAAAGTGAAGTCCCGAAACTTCACTTTTTTTGTAACTATTCTTGATAAAAAACTACTTATTGAATATGAAATCGATTAAAATTACCTTAGAGCAAAATATTGATGCAGAGAATTTAAAACAAATTTTACTGCAAATAAAAGGAGTTGCTTCCATCGAAATCATTGACGATGAAAACCCGGAAAGCGAACTCAAAAAAGCTTTTGCTAAAACTAAAGAACAGCTGAAAACGGGAGATTACGAAACGTTAGTCAATGATATTTTCGATATCATTACAAAAAATAATTCTAAAAAATAATCCAAAAATAATAAAGGAAGAAATGAAGAAAATCATTTTATCTATTGCGATGCTCGGTGCTTTTGTCTCCGGAAATATATCAGCACAAACCGAAACTTCTGGTAGAGAAAAAGTCTACAGAGCAACGCCTTCGAAAGTTACTGAGCTAAAGCATACCAAACTTAAAGTCAGTTTTGATTATCAGAAAGAGCAGATGAACGGAGAAGAATGGTTGACTGCTGCACCATATTTCTATGCAACAAATGAGTTGGTTCTAGATGCAAAAGGTATGTTGATTCATGAGGTGGCTTTAGATAACAACGGGAAGAAATCTCCTTTAAAATTTGATTATAAAAATGATGTTTTAAAGATTGTTTTAGATAAAACATACCAGAAAAATCAGGATTATACGGTTTATATCAAATATACAGCGAGACCAAACGAGGTGAAACAGGAAGGAAGTATGGCAATAAGCGATGCAAAAGGTCTTTATTTCATAAATGCTCAAGGTCAGGATCCCAATAAACCGACACAAATCTGGACGCAGGGCGAAACCGAATCTTCATCAGCGTGGTTTCCCACAATTGATAAATCTATTCAGAAAACGACTCAGGAAATATTCATGACAGTTCCTGAAAAATATGTTACTCTTTCGAACGGTCTTTTAAAAGATACTCAAAAAGAATCAAACGGAATGCGAACCGATCATTGGGTGATGGATAAACGGCATTCAACCTATCTTTTCTTCATGGGAGTTGGTGAATATGCAGTTGTAAAAGATAAATGGAAAAATATTGCGGTCGATTATTATATCGAAAAAGAATACGAACCTTACGCAAAACAGATCTACGGAAACACTCCTGAAATGATCGAGTTTTTCTCAAAAAAACTGGGTTACGATTATCCGTGGGCAAAATATGCACAGATTTCGGGAAGAGATTATGTAAGTGGCGCGATGGAAAATACTACAGCAACACTTCACGGAAGCGATATTCTACAAAAACCGGGACAATTGATCGACGAAAATAAGTGGGAAGATACGATCGCACACGAGTTGTTTCACCATTGGTTTGGTGATTTGGTGACGGCAGAAAGCTGGAGTAATCTGACGGTTAATGAGTCTTTTGCCAATTATTCAGAATACCTTTGGAACGAATATAAGTACGGAAAAGATCAGGCAGATTACCATCAGATGGAAGACGTGAATAATTATATTCACAATCCTTCAGATTTCAAAAAAGATTTAGTGAGATTTGATTATGATTCCCGTGAAGATGTTTTCGATCTTGTAACCTATCAAAAAGGCGGTGGAATTCTTCATATGCTGAGAAATTATTTGGGCGACGAAGCTTTTTTTGCCGGAATGAATGACTATCTGAAAACGTATGAATACAAAAATGCAGAAGCTCATCAATTGAGATTATCATTTGAAAAAGTTTCGGGAAGAGATCTTAATTGGTTCTTTAATCAATGGTATTTCGGAAGCGGACATCCGAAACTAAATTATTCTTACACTTTTGAACCCGTAAAAAAGCAGGTTACCGTTGTTGTTAATCAATCACAGGAATTGCCTTTTGAATTTCCTTTGGCGATTGATGTTTATGATAATGGCAAGCCAAAAAGACAGCAGGTTTGGGTGAATGCAGCTGCGAAAAATACATTCACTTTTGACGTTTCAAAAAATCCTGACCTGGTGAATATCAATGCTGACGGAATATTGGTTGCAGATGTTACAGAAACTAAAACTCCCGAACAAAACTTGATGCAGTTTATTGGGTCTAAAGAATTTAAAAGCAGATATAATGCTTTAAATGCAATAAAAGATCAGGTTGGTAAAAATCCTGCAGCGACAAAACTATTATCTGCCGCATTGAAAGATCCTTATTTCAGAGTAAGAAAAAAAGCTTTGGAATTAGCAGATTTATCCAACGGCGAGCAAATGAAATTATTGGGAGCTGATGTTGAAAAGTTAGCTTCAAATGATCCAAAGACTCTGGTTCAAGGTGCCGCGATTGCTGCTTTAGCTAAAGTAAAAGATAAAAAATATCTTCCGATTTTTGAAAAAGGTGCTAATGCCGTTTCAAATTCAGTAAAAGCAAATTCTGTGGCGGCAGTTTTAGCGGTTGATCCTTCTAAAGCAAATACTCTGGCAGATAAAATAGATTTGGAAGGTGCTTCTGAAGAGCTATTAAGCCAGATGTTACCAATTATTGTTAAAAATAAAGTGACGTCTCAGATGTCGAATATTGCTCCGTTGGTCGCATTTTATCCCTTCTTAAAGTTCCAGAATCCTGAGTTGGGGAAAGTTGCAGAAGAAGGATACAGCTGGATCATGACTTCTGATAATTTGGAAGCGACACAAAGCATCACGAAAATTTTAGGTCAGGCAAAAGGTCAGATGGGAGAAAATCCTCAGGTAAAAATGATGATTTCCCAAATGCTGAAAGACGGATTGAATAAGAAAATGGAACTTCTGAAGCAAAATCCTCAAAAAGCTTCAAACATTAATCCGCAGATCGACGCAATCAACAAAGCGATTGAAAATTTTAAATAATAAATCATTATACATTTTATAAGCATCTCTTACAAGAGGTGCTTTTTTTTGGTCAACAAAATTTAAAATTATTTCTAAATTAAATAAGTTCGTTTTTATCTCGTAAGTAAAAAGTTTAATGATTGTTCAGGTATTATTTTTTAGCTTGAAAAATCGGAAAATATATTTTTAAGAAGATTTTAGTTTTGATTTATAGAATTAAATATCATAAAATATTCTATTCTGATAACTCTTGGGAGTTACGCCAACCAATTGTTTAAAAACCCGCGTAAAATAATTTGTATCAGAAAAGCCCGTCTGGAAAGCAGTTTCTTTGATGCTGTTATTGGATGCTAAAAGCTGTTTGGCTCTGTTGATGCGTTCCTGCAGGATGAAGTCGTTGGGCGAAGTTCCAAGTTCGTCTTTAAACATTTTAAAGAAATTAGATTTGCTTACATATGCCAGTTTTGCGATGCTGTCAATAGAAAGTTTCTGATGAAGATTTTTTTTAATGTAATCTACTACAAAACCGATTCTAGATTTATTTTTAGCTAAATTTTGTTCAACCAGACTTCTCGCCTGTGTTTGCATCAATCTTATCAGCAGTTCTTTCAACGCAAAATCTGCCATGATATCTTTCTGAGAATTATCATCCATAGCGATTCTCATGATATTGTTGGTTGCCGAAGCGAGAGATTTATTGTTAAATAAAAAATATTCGTCGAGCTTTAGATTCCATGTTGAAGTTTCGTCTACCTTGGCGAAATTATAATTCAGGTGATCGAGCGATTCTTGTATAAATTCGGGACTTAAACTTAAAGAAATACATTGTGAAGGAGTTTCATCAGCATCAGGAAAGTCAATGACCATTGTTTCTCCTGGAGCAACCAAGACACTTTCTCCAGGCAAATAATCAAAATAATTGGTTTTATTTTCCAGTTTCATGTGTTTTTTGCCACGCAACATTGCCGTAAAGGCAATCGTCTCAAAATGTAGTTTTACATCAAAAGCGGCTTTATGAGTTTCATAAATGCTGAATTCACAGTTGTTCAAATTAAATTTAGTCTGATTCTCAACCAAGTTTAAAAGCTGACTTTCCTTCTTTAATTCAGGAGTATTCAATAAAAACTTAGGATCATTCATTGGTAAATCTATTTTATTCGACTTCTATCAAATATAAAGATTAAAGGGTTATAAAGTTGTTAATGAAATGATAAAAATCATATCGAAGTACGATTATGATATTTTTTTGTAGGATTTTGCTATTCATTATACAATAGTACATGTAATTTGGATGTAAATAAAAATCAAACAATACAAATATGAGTACAGCAACAGAACAGAAATCAGACACCGTATTACAGTGGCCGGAATTCAAAAAACAGTATGGTAACTTTATTAATGGTGAATTTAAAGCACCCGTAAATGGTAATTATTTTGAAGTAATCTCGCCAGTTAACGGAAAAGTTTTTACACAGGCGGCGCATTCTTCCAAAGAAGATTTGGAATTAGCTGTAAATGCAGCAGAAGAAGCATTCCAAACCTGGAAAGACACTTCATCTACCGAAAGAAGTGTAATATTAAACAAAATTGCCGACAGAATTGAACAAAACCTTGAATATTTAGCAATCGTAGAAACCATTGATAACGGCAAAGCGGTAAGAGAAACTTTGGCCGCAGATTTACCTTTGGCAGTAGATCACTTCAGATATTTTGCTTCCGTAATCAGGGCAGATGAGGGTTCGCATAATGAATTAGATAAAGATACGGTTTCGCTAATTGTTCACGAACCGCTTGGCGTGATTGCGCAGATTATTCCGTGGAATTTCCCAATTTTGATGGCAGTCTGGAAATTAGCACCGGCATTGGCTGCGGGAAATTGCGTGGTTTTGAAGCCGGCAGAAAGTACCCCGATTTCTATTTTGATTTTAGTAGATTTAATTAAAGATTTACTTCCTGCAGGAGTTATTAATATTGTTAACGGTTTCGGGGCAGAACTTGGGCGAGCGTTGGTGACAAATCCTAAAGTCAATAAAGCTGCTTTTACAGGTTCTACGGCGACAGGTCGTTTGGTGATGCAATATGCCACAGAAAATATTATTCCTGTTACATTAGAATTGGGCGGAAAATCACCTAATGTTTTCTTTAGTTCGGTGATGGATGAGGATGATGCTTTTTTAGATAAAGCCATTGAAGGAGCGGTTTTATTTGCATTAAATCAGGGTGAAATTTGCACTTGCCCGTCAAGATTGTTGGTGCAGGAAGATATTGCTGACGCTTTTATTGCCAAAGTTATTGAAAGAGTAAAAGCAATAAAAGTGGGAAATCCTTTAGATAAAACAGTGATGATGGGAGCGCAGGCTTCGAAAATTCAGAAAGACAAAATTTTGTCTTATATGAAATTAGGTAAAGAGGAAGGTGCAGAAGTTTTGGTAGGTGGAGATGTAAATCATGTTGGAGAAGGCTTGGAAGAAGGATATTACATTCAGCCAACGATTTTTAAAGGAAATAACAGAATGAGAATTTTTCAGGAAGAAATTTTCGGGCCTGTCTTAGCGTTCACCACCTTTAAAGATGAAGAAGAAGGAATCAAAATTGCAAACGATACCATCTACGGATTGGGAGCAGGAGTATGGACGAGAGATGCGCACCAATTATACAACGTGCCGCGTCAGATTCAGGCAGGTAGAGTTTGGGTAAACCAGTATCATTCTTATCCTGCAGGAGCGCCATTCGGAGGTTATAAGCAATCGGGTATCGGCAGAGAAAATCACAAAATGATGTTGGATCATTACCGTCAGACGAAGAATATGCTGATCTCTTACAATAAAAACAAATTAGGGTTCTTTTAATCTTATTTTTCAGTAATTTAACTCATAATACTCTGAACCCGACAGAATTTTGGTCGGGTTTTTTTTAACTTTAAAATAAAAAAGAGATGGAAGCTAAAGATAAAATATCAAGACTCTCAGTCACAGAAAAAGCTCTTGATTTAATTTGGGAACTTGAAAAAAAACACGGTGAACTAATGTTTTACCAAGCGGGAGGATGTTGCGAAGGTACTCAGCCTCAATGCTTTGAAAAAGGAGGCTATTTTCCCAGAATGAATGATGCTATGATCGGAACCATCAACGGACACGAATTCTGGATCGACCGTGACCTATTTGAATATTGGCAGTATTCACATTTCACATTAGATGTTCTGGAAGGTTTCGGGCCTGGTGGATTTTCTTTGGAAACTCCTTTAGGGAAAACATTTAAAGTACATTATAAGCTTTTCACTTCTGAAGAACTTCAAAATTTAGAACCTGTAAAGCGAAGTGAGTAAATGAATTATTATCCGAAATTTAAAATAATTTAAAGTTTGGATGAGTAAGGTTTGGAAAGCACCTGCGATTTTTTTTTAAATTTTCTTATCTGGAATTATGTCAAACCTTCACAAATCGATTCACAAACATCGCCGCCACAATATCTCCCACAGCATTTAAAACAGTTGCCAAAGGATCAACCAAGGTTCCGATAATGATCACAGCAGGAACTGCTTCCTGTGGTAATTGATAAACTGAAATCATCAGCATTTCGCCAATATAGCCACCATTAGGAATTCCGCCGGCAACAATACTGACAAAAACAGTAATTCCTAAAGCCAATAGAAGATTTGACGGTTCAAAAAAATCTCTTCCGATGATCTGAAAAGCCACATAGATTTTAATGATAGAAGACATTGACGAACCGTTTTTATGAAGCGTCGTTCCTATCGGGATTACAAGATTGGCAATCGAACTCGGTATACCAATTTTAGAAGCAGCAACCAGATTGGTAGGCATTGTCGCAAAACTACTGCACGTACTCAAAGCAGTCACAGTAGGGAAGATAGCATTTTTCCAGAAGTTTTTGATTCCGTTTTTGCGGTCAGCGATGAATGCATACAATGAAAAAAATACAAAGAAATAAATGATTCCGGAAATATAATAAAGACCTAAAGGTTTAGCATAAAATCCAAAAAGTTGAGGTCCTAAAGTTGCGACTTGATAGGCAAAATAAGCTCCCAGGCCAATCGGGGCGATTTTCATGATCATTAAAAGCAATTCTTTCATCACTTCATAACCTGATGCAATAAAAATTCTGAAAGGTTTTCCGTTTTCGCCGGATTTCCTTGCTGCAAAACCCGTTAGAAATGCAAAAATCAACAAAGCCAACATGTTTTTTCGGGAAAAGACCTCGGTAAATTCTCCCACGG
This sequence comes from Chryseobacterium sp. CY350, assembly GCF_027945075.1. Taxonomy (NCBI): domain Bacteria; kingdom Pseudomonadati; phylum Bacteroidota; class Flavobacteriia; order Flavobacteriales; family Weeksellaceae; genus Chryseobacterium; species Chryseobacterium wangxinyae. The sequence continues at coordinate 1,191,140 of NZ_CP116034.1, read as the reverse complement.
TGAAAAAACTAACGATTCTGTCACCCCAGTTTTCTTCCTTGGTAGCTTCACTAATGATTTCAGAACTTCCCGAAATTGAAGAGACAGGAAATAAATAAACCATTCCTATTGTGAAAATAGCAGCTACAAGTATAAAAAGCAAAAAGGTGAAAATCATTGCGAATATGATCCTTCCAAACTTTGATTGCTGTTCCAGAGATGAAATAGAATTGGAAACTGCAAAAAATACCAAAGGAACTACACTTACAAAAAGAAGATTGAGAAAAATATCTCCTAAAGGTTTTATGTAATCGACTATTTGGGGTGCAACGATCCCGAGAATACTGCCAACAGTGATTCCTATCAGTAAAAAAATAATTCCTGAATAGTTTTTTAAAACCTCTTTCATACAATGATTTTATCAAAGATAGATTTATTTTTAACAATCTATTAGATTATTTTTTAGTCTAATTTCTTTAAATTTGAGTAAATATTCTTTTCTATGGCTTATATAGATTACTATAAAATTTTAGGTGTAGATAAAAATGCGACACCAGAAGATATCAAAAAAGCATATCGAAAACTCGCAAGAAAACTGCATCCGGATCTCAATCCGGGTGATAAAGAAGCGGAGAAAAAATTTAAAGAACTCAATGAAGCCAATGAAGTTCTCAGCAATGTTGAAAACCGTGCTAAATATGATAAATATGGAGGAAATTGGAAGCATGGTGAAGAATATGAAAAGGCTCAGCAACAACAAAAACAATATCAAAGTCAGGGTGGTGGTAATTATGGCGGTGGTTTTGCCGGTGCTGATTTTGGTGAGGGCGAAGATTTTTCAGATTTTTTCCAAAGTATGTTTGGTGGTGAAGGTGGCGGTTTCGGAAGAAGTTCACGCGGAAGTGCTTCAGGGAAATTTAAAGGTCAGGATGTTCAGGCAGAGTTGACTTTAAACCTGAAAGAAGCTGCAAAATCCCATCAGCAGATTTTTGACATTAATGGTAAAAAGGTGAGAATTACAATTCCTGCCGGAGTTTATGACGGACAGCAAATCAAATTAAAAGGTCACGGGAATTCTGGTTTTAACGGCGGACCAACGGGAGATTTGTATATTACTTTTAATGTTATTCCGGATCCGAATTTTGAAAGAGCAGGAAATGATCTGAAAACAAAAGTGGCAATAGATCTCTATACTGCAGTTTTGGGTGGAGATATAAAAGTAGAAACCTTGGAGGGAAGCGTAAATCTTAAAGTAAAACCCGAAACTCAAAACGGAACAACCGTGAGATTGAAAGGAAAAGGATTTCCGGTTTATAAAAAGGAAGGAGAATCTGGTGATCTTTTTGTGACATACGAAGTGAAGTTGCCAACTAATCTTACCGAAAAGCAGAAAGAACTTTTTGAACAACTTAAAAATTCTTAATTATGAGTGAAAGAATATCAAGGGAAGACCTCGTAAAAATTTACAATATAGAAATCACTTTTTTTGACGAATTGGTAGATAATGGTCTACTGAATGTTGAAACAGAAAATAACGTCAGATATCTTATGTATCATGATTTGCATGTATTCGAAAGATTCGCCAACTGGCATTATGATCTAGAGATAAATCTTCCCGGCCTGGAAGTCGTCCATCATATGCTTCAAAAAATGGATGAATTGAGCCACAAAAATCGCAACCTGATGAATAAACTTTCGGCAATTAGTGGGAAATATGAGGATATTTAATTTAGTTTTGTAAAACGATAATTCGCACAATATGGCTAGAATGAATGATGATAAGATCATCAATTTAAATATCAAAAGGAAAGATTTTGAAGAAGTTTATCTTCAAGGAAATCAGGGAAGTTTGCTTTTTTCACCTTCAGTAAAAGGAAAATTTATTACAACAGTGGTTGTTGCTTTTATTTTGGTGATTTTGTTCTTCTTTAAAGATGATTTAAGCAAAGAGAAATTCGGAATTCTCTATTTTGTAAGTTTTCTTTTTTTGTTGTGTGCGGTTTATCTGTCTTTGGCAATCAACAAAGTTTCAAAATGGAAAAAAGAAGTCGTAAAATATTTAAAAACACTTGAAAATACTGAAATTTACCAGATTCAGTTTAATACCAAAGTCTTTAAAGTAAACCTCAATGACAAGAAGGAAACAAGCCTTTGGACTGAATTTTCGGCTGGTGAAATCAGTGATAATTTTATAGGTTTAGAAGGTAAATTTAATTATATGTTTCCTAAAAAATCAATGTCTGAAGCAGATTTTGAATTGTTGAAAGAAGCAGTGCAGAGAAATGTTTTAAAATAAAAAAAAATCAGAGCATTGGCTCTGATTTTCAATTTTATAAATAAGATGTTTTAGTCTAACCAACCCATTTCTTTCATCCATTCGTCATTGTAGATTTTCCCTACATATCTTGAACCGTGATCGTGAAGAAGTACAACAATCACATCATCTTTTGTAAACTGATCTTTCATCTGAACCAAAGAAGCCATCGCACTTCCGGCAGAATATCCGCAGAAAATCCCTTCCTCTTTTGCCAGTTTTCTTGCATAGATCGCTCCGTCTTTATCAGTTACTTTTTCGAAATGATCGATGACCGACATATCGTAGTTTTCAGGAAGAATATCTTCACCAATACCTTCTGTAATATAACTGTAAGCGTTTTCTAAATTGATCACGCCTGTTTCATGAATTTCCTTTAAAATAGAACCATAAGTATCAACTCCAATGATCTTAATATCCGGATTTTTTTCCTTGAAAAACTGTCCGCAACCGGTAATTGTTCCGCCCGTTCCTGCTCCAACTAAAAAATGAGTAAGCTTTCCGTCGGTCTGTGCCCAGATTTCTGGAGCTGTAGACTCGTAATGAGCCGCTCTGTTAGATAAATTATCGTATTGGTTCACATACCAACCATTTTCTGTTTCTTTAGCCAGTCTTTTGGAAACTGAATAATAAGAACGAGGATCTGTAGGTTTTACATCAGTCGGGCAAACGATCACTTCTGCACCAACTGCACGAAGAATGTCACATTTTTCCTTAGACTGTTTTGCATTCGTTACAAAAATACATTTGTAACCTTTAATGATTGCTGCAAGTGCCAAACCCATTCCGGTATTTCCTGAAGTTCCTTCAATAATAGTTCCGCCAGGTTTCAGTCTTCCGTCTTTTTCGGCGTCTTCAATCATTTTCAAAGCCATTCTGTCCTTAACGGAATTTCCTGGGTTGAAAGTTTCAACTTTTGCCAAAACCAATGCCGGAAAATCTTCACCCAACACTTTATTGATTTTTACAAGAGGTGTATTTCCTATCGTTTCGAGAATATTTTCTGCGTATTTCATACTTGTTTCTTTTCTGCGGGGCAAAGATACGGCTTTCAAATTATTTCGAGTAGAAAGTGGTGCAAAATAAAGAAGTTATGCGTGAACAATAGAAAGTTTTTTTTTGAAGCTTAATCCTGCTTTCCGCTGTATCTTTTTCTCCAACGCTTTTTTCAATCCGGCAAGAAAAAGGATGCCGCTTCTATCAGGGCTAAAAGGCGGATGTTCTTCAATTTAAACTAAGTTAAGTCAATAGCGACTTTATTAAAAAAGATTGACTTTTTGAGGTTTAAGATCATTTTTTTAGTTACCTATTTTATAATATTGTAAGCTCGTACTAGTAAAACTTTTTTCAGCTTTAAAATCGCTAAAAAAGCATTTTTCTCTCTCGACCAAAATCCGTATTTTTGTGCATCTAAAAAGTAAAAGAAAGAATGAATTCCTACAAAAATCCATTGGAAGAGCGCTATTCCAGCGAAGAAATGTTGTTTAACTTTTCTCACAACAACAAATTCCAGAACTGGAGAAAACTTTGGATCGCTTTAGCTGAAATTGAAAAAGATTTAGGTCTCGACATTACAGACGAGCAGATTGCAGAGTTAAAAGCCAATGTTGACAACATTGATTACGATAAAGCGGCAGAATATGAAAAGAAATTCCGCCACGATGTGATGGCTCATGTTCACGCTTACGGTGATGTAGCGCCTTCAGCAAAAGGAATTATTCATTTGGGAGCAACTTCGGCATTTGTAGGAGACAATACAGATTTAATTCAAATTCGTGACGGACTTTTAATTTTAAAGAAAAAGTTGGTGAACGTGATGAAAAATCTGGCTGATTTTTCTATTCAATATAAAGATCTTCCAACATTAGGATTTACGCATTTCCAACCGGCTCAGTTAACGACAGTTGGAAAAAGAGCTACACTTTGGTTACAAAGTTTGGTTTTAGACATCGAAGAATTAGATTTCTTCTTAGAAACTCTACGTTTTAGAGGTGTAAAAGGTACAACAGGAACTGCAGCAAGTTTCTTAGAACTTTTCAACGGAGATTATTCTAAAGTAAAGCATTTAGATAAAGAATTATCAAAAAGATTCGGTTTTGAGAAAGTTTTCGGAGTTTCCGGACAGACTTATGACAGAAAAATTGATGCGAAAGTGGTTGCTTTATTAGGAAATATCGCACAATCTGCACATAAATTCACAAACGATTTACGTTTGCTTCAAAATTTGAAAGAAGTTGAAGAACCATTCGAGAAAAACCAGATCGGTTCATCAGCAATGGCTTACAAACGTAACCCGATGAGAAGTGAAAGAATCGGAGCTTTGGCAAAATACGTAATGTCTTTGACGACAAGTTCTGCAATGGTAGCTTCAACACAATGGTTTGAAAGAACTTTAGATGATTCTGCAAACAAGCGATTGACAATTCCACAAGCGTTTTTAGCGGTTGATGCAATCTTGTTGATTTGGAACAACATTATGAACGGAATTGTAGTGTATCCTAACAGAATCAACAAACATATTATGGAAGAATTGCCGTTTATGGCAACAGAATACATCATCATGGAAGAAGTGAAAGCTGGCGGCGACCGTCAGGAAATCCACGAGGTGATCAGAGTTCATTCTATGGAAGCTTCTAAACAGGTAAAAGAAGAAGGTAAAGAAAACGATTTGATCGAGAGAATTTTAAATGATCATTCTTTAAAACTTGACAAATCAAAATTAAAAGAAGTTCTTGATCCTAAAAACTTTATCGGTTTCGCACCAATTCAAACGGAAGAATTCATTGCGAATGAAGTTCAGCCTATTCTGGATGCAAACAATGAATTGATTGGATTAGAGTCTGACCTGAAAGTATAAATAATATGCAGTCTTTTGGGCTGCATTTTTTTTACTTGAAAATTAAGTTTAGATTTAATTTATTCCGTAGGAATAAAATCTGTGTAGAATGAAGGTTATTATAAAGTTGCATTCCGTAGGAATGCTATCTTTGTAAAAATGATGAAAAAAATTTATGCCGAACACTTATACACAAATTTATATTCAGGTAGTTTTTGCAACAAAAGGACGTGATATTAAAATTAAATCGGAAGTAAGAGAAGAAGTTGAAAGATATATTTGTGGAATATTTAGCAATAAGAAACAAAAAGTATTAGCTATTTATACAAACCCTGATCATATTCATATCTTTTTCAGTTATAAGAATTTGCAGATCAAAATCCCGGAATTGATTAAAACGGTTAAAATTGAATCTACGAATTTCATTAATGATAAGAAATTATGTTTAGATAAGTTTTCTTGGCAGGAAGGTTATGGTGCTTTTTCTTATGCGAAAAGTCAGAAAGATAAAGTTGTAAATTATGTTTTGAATCAGGAAAAGCATCATTCAAAAAAGAGCTTCAAGGAAGAATATCTTGAAATGCTGAATGCGTTTGAGGTTGACTTTAAAAATGAATATTTGTTTGAATTCTATGATGAATAAAAATGATTTTGTTATTAAATATTTGAATTTTTGTGAATGAAAAAATAGCAGTCCTACGGACTGCGCCATCTTTGTAAGTATTTTTCTACACAGATACGATTCCTAGAGGAATCATTCTCAAAAAATATGATAAAAAAACTTCGAGAGGAATTCTATCTGCGTAGCTGATCACAAATATCAATGAATTTACAGTCCGTAGGACTGCTATTGAGTCAACTGATTTAACAATTTTAAATCAATTCGTTAATTAAATTTGACAATAAATTAAAAATAAATCTAATAAATGATTTTAGAATGAAAGCTAAAATCCCATATCTATAAAAATGAACAAAAGAATTTTCGTAGAAAAAAGAGGAATTTTCGATGTAGAAAGCCCAAAAATTTTTGATGAAGTAAGAGCGGTTGTTCCGTCGGTCAAAAATGTAAAAGTGTACAATGTGTACGATATTTTCAATTTGAACGATGGTGAGTTCGAAAAAGTTGTTAATAGCACTTTTGTTGATCCCGTTACTGATATTTTAATCGAAGAAAATCCTGCAGAAGGAGTTTACTTCGCATTGGAATTTTTACCCGGACAATACGATCAGCGCGCTGATTCTGCTCAACAGTGTATCGCTTTACTGACTGAAAATGAGAAATCTAAGGTGAGAAGCGGTAAACTCCTGGAGTTTGAAGGCATTACCCAATCTGATTTGGTAAAAATCAAAGATCTTTTGATTAATAAGGTGGAATCTCAGGAGAAAGATTTATCAGTTTTAAATATTCCTGCAGAAGAAACACCGTCAAAAGTAATTGTTCACGAAAATTTCATCAATTTTGATGATGCTCAACTTGAAAACTTCTTTAACAATCACGGTTTTGCCTTAGGATTAGATGACTTAAAATTCATTCAGGAATACTTTAAAACTGAACATAGAAATCCTACAGAAACTGAACTAAAAGTTTTAGACACGTATTGGAGCGACCACTGCCGTCACACAACGTTTGAAACAGAATTGTCGAATATTGAATTTGAAGGACAGTTTAAACATACATTGGAAACCATTTTCAATGATTATATCGAAAAAAGAAAATTCTTAGGACGCGAATTGAAACCCATCTCCTTAATGGATTTGGCAACCGTTTGCGGAAGATATTTCCATAAAACAGGCAACCTTGAAAACCTTGTTGTTTCAGATGAAATCAACGCCTGTACGATTCAAATCGAAGCTGAATACGATGGTAAAAAAGAACCGTGGTATTTATTATTTAAAAATGAAACACACAATCATCCGACGGAAATTGAGCCTTTTGGTGGTGCTTCAACGTGTTTAGGTGGTGCCATCAGAGATCCTTTGTCCGGGCGTTCTTACGTTTTCCAAGCGATGAGATTGACAGGCGCTGCTGATGTTTTGGAACCAGTTGACCAAACTTTACCGGGGAAATTACCTCAAAAAACAATCACAAAACAGGCTGCAAACGGATATTCTTCTTACGGTAACCAAATCGGTTTGGCGACTACAATGGTTTCTGAAATCTACGATGAAGGTTACAAAGCAAAAAGAATGGAAGTTGGTTTCGTGACCGGAGCAGTTCCTGTGGATTGGGTAAGACGTGAAAAGCCTGAAGCTGGCGATTCTATCATTATTTTAGGAGGCGCAACAGGTCGTGACGGTGTTGGTGGAGCAAGCGGAAGTTCGAAAGAACAGGACGAAACTTCTATCCACACAATGAGTTCAGAAGTTCAGAAAGGAAATGCCGTTGAAGAACGTAAAATCCAGAGATTATTCAGAAATCCTGAAGTGACGAGATTGATTAAGAAATCTAATGACTTCGGAGCTGGAGGCGTTTCTGTAGCAATCGGTGAAATTGCTGATTCTTTGGAAGTTAATCTGGATGTTTTACCTTTAAAATATGAAGGTTTGAACGGAACCGAACTTGCCATTTCTGAATCTCAGGAAAGAATGGCAGTCGTGGTTGAGCCAAAAGATAAAGAACAGTTCATCAAGTTCTGTGAAGCTGAAAATATTGTGGCTGTTGAAGTTGCAAAAGTGACAGATTCTGGAAGAATGCAGATGTTCTGGAAAGGTGATAAGATTGTTGATCTTTCAAGAGAATTTTTGGATACGAACGGTTGTTCTAAAAGTCAGGAGGTTAAGATTACGCATCTTAATGAAGTAGAGGAAGAGACACCTGTTTTCAACGAAGAGAATTTCTTGAAAATCTTGGCAGATAAAAACGTTGCTTCTCAAAAAGGTTTATTGGAAATGTTCGACTCATCGATTGGTGCGACTACGGTTGCGATGCCTTTGGGTGGGAAATACCAGCAGACTCTGATGGAAGGAAGCGCTCAAACTTTACCAATTTTAGGAGCTAGAAACGTTGAAACAGTTTCCTTTGCAAGTTGGGGATTCGATGCTGAAATTTCCAAGCAAAACTCACTGTTGGGGTCTTCTTATGCAGTTGTAGAAAGTGTTGTAAAAATCGTTGCGATGGGTGGCGATTATAAAAATATCAGATTAAGTTTTCAGGAATATTTTGAAAAATTAGGTCAGAATCCTGAGAAGTGGGGTAAACCTTTAGCTTCTCTTTTAGGAGCTTACGATGCGCAGATTAACCTTGGTTTGGCTGCCATCGGAGGTAAGGATTCAATGAGTGGAACGTATCAGGATTTGAATGTTCCGCCAACATTGATTTCTTTCGCTTGTGCTAATGGAGAAAAGAAAAATGTGATCTCTCCGGAACTTAAACAGGCAGGAAATAAACTGTATTTCTACAATCATATTCCGCAGGAAAACGGACTTCCAAACTATGAAAATCTAAAGGTTGTTTTTGAATTGATTTTCGAAAATATCAAAGTGGGAAAAATCGTTTCTGTGAAGACCGTTAAAGAAGGTGGAGTTGCAGTTGCTTTAGCTAAAATGAGTTTCGGAAACAGATTGGGAGCTGAAATTAATATTGCTGATGAGAACAGTTTATTGGCAAAAAATATCGGAAGTCTAATTATAGAATCAACTGAAGAATTAAGTTCTGTTAATCTTCAATTAATTGGCGAAGTTAATAATTCGAATAATTTTAAAATCAATAATTTAAATTTTGAAATCGAAAAATTACTTGAAGCAAATACACAAACTTTTGAAAATCTTTTTTCAACTGTAGAAAAAGAAAAAATAGTGATTGAATTGGATTCTAAACTGAACTCAATCAACCCAAGAAACATCATCATTAAGAAACACGGAATTGCTCAGCCAAGAGTTTTTGCACCGGTTTTTCCTGGAACAAACTGTGAATATGATACGCTGAATGCATTCCAAAAAGAAGGCGCAATCGTAAGCAGTTTGCCTCTGATTAATATCAATCATCAGTTGCTTGACGAGAGTATCGATGCGTGGGTAAAGGAAATTAAACAGTCGCAGATTTTGGCATTCTCCGGAGGGTTTTCTGCGGGTGACGAACCAGATGGTTCTGCGAAGTTTATCGTGAATGTTTTAAAAAATGAAAAGATGAGTAATGCCGTTCACGAATTGCTCGACAGAGACGGAATGATCATCGGAATCTGTAACGGTTTCCAGGCTTTGGTAAAATCAGGATTATTGCCTTACGGAAGAATTAAAGATTTAGATGAAAATTCTCCGACATTGGCTCACAATGCAATTAGAAGACACATTTCTCAAATGGTGAATGTGAAAGTTCTTAACGACGAATCGCCTTGGCTTAAGGGAATGAAAGATCAGGTTTATACGATTCCAATTTCTCACGGTGAAGGTCGTTTTATGGCTTCGGAAGAAGAAATTCAGAAGTTGTATGAGAACGGACAGATTGCGACGCAATATCTAGATTTAGATGGAAACATTGCTCACGGAATGCCATTCAATCCAAATAATTCTTTATTCGGAATTGAGGGAATCACAAGTCCGGACGGTAAAATTTATGGTAGAATGGGTCATCCGGAACGTTTTGCAGAAGGTTTAATGAAAAATATTCCGACTGCGAATTATCATAATATATTCAAAAACGGAGTTGAATACTTCAAATAAAAATAACAAGAAAACGGCTGTCATCAATGGCAGCCATTTTTCTGATTTGTCAGGATTCTATGAAGAAGTTTCTACAGTCTTAATGAAAGACGCCGATTGGAAAGTCGGAACTTTGGATGGATTTGATGACATTCTTTACGGAGGTTTTGAAAATAAAGATGAACTTGAAATCATTTGGAAAGATTCTCAGAAATCAACAGAAGATTTAGGTTTTGAAGCGACCAAAGTTTTTTATGAAAATAAAATTAAGCAGGGAAAACCTTTCAATATAGATTTAGCTCAGGAAAACCTTGATGATTTGATTGCTGGAAACGGACAAACCTTATTTGAAATCTTGGTTGAAATTATAGAATCACATAAAAAGATCATGCTGATTTTAAAATAGTATTCTCTTTATACTGCAAATGATTTTGAATTTCTAAGACATTGAAGTCTTACATTTGCAAAATGTTCCCAACTATTTCTATTGCAGATCATATCAATCAGCCGCTTAACAGGATTGATTTTTTGATAGATGCTTTTCAGGAAATGGTAGAGCCGGAGAATATTGTTTTTCCGCACAGACATAATTTTTTGAGATTTTGTGGATCACCAAAGGGAATAGCAGACAAACTATCGACTACAAAAACTATGAAATAGCAGAAGACAGTCTGTTTTTTATTTCACCGGGACAACTTCATGTGTTTGAAGACTGGCAAGATATCGAAGGCTATTGTATATTGTTCACCGAAGCTTTTTTTCTGCAGTTATTTCAGGATAAAAATATCCTTTCCGGATTGTCTTATCTCGACAATTTATATTCTAAACCTTTTTTAAAACTGGATGAGAATGCTAAAAAGCAGTTGAAACCGCTTGTAGATTTGTTGTTTTTAGAAAAATATCCGGAAAATATTCAGGCTTTATTGTTTGTCTTTTTAAGGAAAATTCAAAATTTATTCTCTGAAAGTGAAACCGACATAAAATTTAAAAGCCGGAAACGTTGTGAGCGTTTATATACGTCAAAACGATTATTCTGAAAATGTAAATGTAATAAAGGGCGAACTGAATGATGAAGCTAAAATTCTAGAGGCTGTAAATACAACAAAACCAGAATAGGTTTAGTCAATAAATATTAAAATAAGCATATTTGCTTTTTTCCTATTTTAAAGTTGCCTACAAAGGCAGCTTTTGAAGGTTATAATTGAGTTTAAGATTTAATTATTAAAATAGGATATTAAATATTTCCAATAAACTAAAATTCCGACAATTACAGATAAAAGAGCCATCAAAATAACCGCTCCGGCAGAAATATCTTTTATAAAACCAATTCTTTCATCAAATTCAGGCTGTCTAAAATCGCATATTTTTTCAATTGCTGTATTGAAAATTTCTGCGCTTAAAACTCCGAAGGAGACAATTAATAATAAAACAGTATCTAAAGTTGAAAGTTTCAGATAAAAAATAAGAAAAAGATTAATTAAGAAAGCCAAAAACTCCAGCTGAAAATTTCTTTCAGATTTCAGCATCCTAAAAACACCGTGCAAAGCGTTCAGAAAACTTTTATGGATGGGAGGTTTGCGCATTAAACTTTTTACAAATATAATATTTGTTTGATGTTTTTTACTATTTCATTTATCCTTGTGAAATTAAAAATTAAGATGTAGAAAAATTTATTAGTTCTTTTGCTTTGATTTCGAATCTTTTATTTTCACAGGATTATAAAAGTAAATTTTCTAAAAGTATTTTAATGTGTTTGGATTTCAAACGTTGAGTCAAATCTAGATTTACCTTAAGAATACAATTCTCTGGTAAACAAAAAAGTAACAGTCATTTTGTACACAACCGAAATTTTTGATGCTGAAATTAATGATTATAGAAATTTAAATGTAATATCGAGTCTCAAAACCGACTGATGATGTTTGTTTAAAACTCGCACCGATTATTTTTTCCATTCTTCGTACTATTTGTTATATTTGTAAAAACTTATTTTAAAATCTATGAAATTTATTATTTCAAGTGGTGAACTTCAGAAAGCATTGCAAACTGTAAGTGGCGTAATATCAAGTTCTCAATCAAGACCGATCTTAGAAAATTACCTTTTTGAGTTAAACGAAAACAATCTTACCATTACAGCGTCTGATGGCGAAACTACTTTGGTGACTTCGTTGGATGTAAAATCTGATGATGCCGGTAAATTTGCTGTTCCTGCTAAAATTTTTCAGGATTTTATAAAAACGTATGGCGAGCAGCCTTTGACGCTTGTTGTGAAAGACAATGCAGAAGGTACAGGAAGCCAGCTTGAGATTTTAGATGAGAAAGATAATTTTGCAGTAGCATTAGACAATACAGATGATTATCCTGAACTTCCGGAATTTGATGCTGCACAAAGCGTTACAATGCCTGCAGGTGTTTTATCTGAAGCCTTAACGAATACACTTTTTGCAACAAGTAATGATTCTCTTCGTCCTGTAATGACGGGTGTTTTGTTCCAATTTGGAGAAAATGAAACGAATTTTGTTTCTACCGATTCTCACAGATTGGTTGTTTATAAAAGAACCGACCTGATGAATGCCGAACCTATGGAATTCATTATGCCTAAAAAGCCTTTGAATATTTTCAAAAATATTTTAGCAAGTTCAAATGAAGACATTACGATCGACTTCAATGAAAACATGGCTAAATTTACGTTCGGTAAGCACGTTTGGATCTGTAGATTGATTGACGGAAAATATCCGAACTACACAGCGGTAATTCCTAAAGAAAACCCGAATGTTTTGACAATCAATAGAAATTTATTATTAGGAGCAATTAAAAGAGCTTCAATTATGTCAAATAAATCTACGAATCAGGTGAGATTCAAATTGTCTGCAAACATTCTTCACCTTCATGCAGAAGATACAGAATATGCAAACAAAGCAGATATGCAGATCCCTTGTGACTACAATGGTGAAGATATCAACATTGGTTTCAGTTCAAAATTCTTGACAGAAATGTTAGGAATTCTCGGAGCAGATGACATTACGATGAAAATGTCTCAGCCAAACAGACCTGGAATCATCGAGCCGCTTGATGGTCTTGAAGAAAACGAAAATATCTTAATGTTATCAATGCCGGTAATCGGATTATAATATTTAAATATAAATAAATTTAAAAGAGGTTGATTTTTCAGCCTCTTTTCTGTTTTTTAGCCTCAGTTGAAAGGTTAAAAATTTCTCTGTTTCTCAAAAAAACACGACATTTGTAACTTGAAAAAATTCAAAATAAATTTTCAAAATTAAAGGATGAAAATATCAAACAACTGGCTTAAAGACTATATCAAAACGGAATTAAAATCTGAAAGAATTGGTGAATTTCTTACCGATATAGGTCTTGAAGTAGAAGGCATAGAGAAATTTGAAAGCGTAAAAGGAAGTTTGGAAGGTATTGTCGTAGGTAAGGTTTTAACCTGCGAAAAACATCCGAATGCAGATAAATTAAAGAAAACAACAGTTGATGTAGGAAACGGAAAAGTGTTGGATATCGTTTGTGGTGCTCCCAATGTTGCAGCCGGGCAAACTGTTCCTGTAGCTGTTGTAGGAACTAAAATCTACGATAAAACAGGAAACTTTTTTGAAATTAAAGCCGCTAAAATAAGAGGTGAAGTTTCTCAGGGAATGATCTGCGCAGAAGACGAATTGGGATTGAGTGATGATCACGGCGGAATCATGGTTTTAGATGAAACAAAATATGAAGTAGGAAAGAATTTTGCAGATTATTTTGAATTGACTAATGATGAGGTTTTTGAAATTGGTTTAACGCCAAACAGGACCGATGCGATGTCTCATTACGGCGTTGCAAGAGATCTGTACGCATTTCTTTCTACCAATCAGCAGAAAGGTGATTTTGAAAAAGTGTCTTCAGTTGCTTTAAATAATGAAGGTTCAAATGAATTTACCTTAGAGATTGAAGATGCTGAACTAACACCAAGATACATAGGAGCCGTAATCGAAAACGTAAAGGTTGCAGAATCCCCATCATGGTTAAAAGACAGATTAAAGGCAATCGGATTGAGCCCGATTAACAATATTGTAGACATCACAAACTACATTCTTCACGGTTTTGGTCAGCCGCTACACGCTTTTGATGCAGATAAAATTGCTGATAAAAAAGTGAAAGTCGGAACCGTTGCAGAGGGAACGAAGTTCACTACATTAGATGGTGTTGAAAGAACATTGAACGGTTCTGAAATTATTATTAAGGACGGAAAAAATAATCCGATGTGTATCGCCGGAGTTTTCGGAGGTGCAGATTCGGGAGTTTCAAATGAGACAAAAACAATCTTCTTAGAAAGTGCATATTTCAATCCGGTTGCGGTGAGAAAAGCAGCTAAAGCGCACGGTCTTAACACAGATGCTTCTTTTAGATTTGAAAGAGGAGTAGATCCTAATATCACCAGAACGGCGATTACGCATGCAATCAAGATGATTCAGGATTTGGCAGAAGGTAAACTTGTTGGAGATTTATTGGAAGAATATCCAAAGAAAATTGAGGACAATTATGTGATCATCAGATTCTCAAAAATCGAACAGATTTTAGGAACAAAAATTCACAGAGAAAAAGTAAAGGAAATTTTAAAAGCACTAGAAATTCAGGTTTTAAATGAAATTCAAAATGGTTTTGAAATCTCTGTTCCTGCTTACAGAGCCGATGTGACAAGAGAAATCGACGTAATCGAAGAGATTTTAAGAATATACGGTTATAACAAAATTGAAGCTCCGCAAAAGTTTTCTTTCACTCCGGTAAAACTGAGTTCGAATGATCAGGACGAGTTAGAAAATAGCTGGGCAAGAACTTTACAAGGTTTGGGTTTCAACGAGGTGATGAACAATTCTTTGACTTCTGTTAAAGATGAAACTGATGCTGTAAAATTACTGAATCCTTTGAGCAATGATCTGGCGTTTATGAGAAAATCTTTATTGGAAGGACTTTTGCAGAATGCTGTTTATAATATCAACAGAAAAAATCAGGATCTTAAGTTTTTCGAATTTGGAAAGATTTATCATAAAAAAGAAAAGTACGAAGAAAGAAAACAATTAGCAGTTTTAGTCACAGGAAGAAATGTTGCTGAAAATTGGTTGCAGCCAAAATCTGCAACAGATTTCTATAATTTAAAGGCTTATGTAAAAGTTTTGCTGGAAAAATTAGGTGTCGATTATAAAGAAGTTGCTTTGTCTGATGATAGATTTTCTGACGCATTATCTTTTGAGGTTAATGAGAAAACTTTGGTAAGAATTGGTAAAGTTGCTCCCCAAATGCTGAAAGATTTTGACATTGATCAGGATTGTTTCTACGCAGAAATTGAACTGGAATTTGCTCATGAACTGCGTTCGAAAAACGAGCTTAAATTTAAAGACATTCCGAAATTTAATAAAATCAGAAGAGATCTTGCTTTATTGATTGATAAAGATATTTCTTACCAGGAACTATATCAAACTGCGAAAAAGAATAAATCTCCTTTCATCAAAAACATTAATTTATTTGACGTATATGAGGGGAAAAATCTTCCGGAAGGCAAAAAGTCTTACGCAATGAGTTTTGAATTGTTAAATGAAGAAAAAACATTGGAAGAAAAAGAAATCTCCGAAGTGATGGATTCTTTAATTAAATCTTTCCAGAAAGAATTTAATGCAGAATTGAGATCTTAACACAACAAAACGCAATATAAAATAGAAACGGATTTTTTTAAAATCCGTTTTTTTTATTTTTAATCTAAAACTGACGATACGTTGAAAAATTTAAATACTGACGATTTTGTATTTCACATAACAATAAAATGCCACGAAATCTGTTTAGATAATATAATTTCCGTAAATTTGGTTTAAATCAAGTAAGAAAAAAATGAAAAATCTATTTTTAAGTATATGCACGGTTGCTTTTTTAGCTTCTTGCGGAACAATGGCAAATTCTTCATCATCAAAGGTTGGGAAATCACAGCCCTCAATCTCCGCTACAAAGTGGGTTTTGGCAGATAACGTAAAGGGAAAAACACCGACACTGAATATTGATGGTGCAAAAGTAAACGGAAACGCTGGTTGTAACAGCTATTTTGGAACATTATCTACAGATGCCGCTTCCGGAACTTTTACTGCTTCACAGCTTGGTTCTACAAAAATGGCTTGTGACAATATGAGCGTGGAACAAAACTTTATGTCTATGATGCAAAAAGCTAACAAATATGTAGTGAACGGATCGACTCTTGAGCTGTATCAGGATAATTTGCTATTATTGAAATTTAATAAAGCAGAATAAAAATAAAAAAGGAACTCAAAATTGAGTTCCTTTTTTTATGAGTAATAAATCAATTATTCTTCCTCTTCTTCGTCGTATTTTGCCAACTCTTCGTCGCACCATTTGAATGCAGCTTCTACAACCTTTGTAGCCTCATCTGCCATAGTTTCTTCATCGTCGCCTTCTAGATCATCTAACCACTCAACTTCTTCTTCCTCAACATTCAATATGAATCTTGGATATTCTGTATGAACTACAAATAAATCTTCAGGAAATTCCGAATTGTCCGCTAATAAAAACTTTGGTAATTTCATTTTTTTAATGTTTAAACTTTCTCAAAGATAAATAAAATTATTGATATTTATTCTTGTCAATTTTAATTTTTTGTAAAACTTTATGCGCTGTGAGTGTCGTTTTTTTTAAGGTGTCATCGGCTTTTGATGTAAATGAGATATTAGCGTTTACGCTGCTTACCAATTCTGCAATTTGCACTTTATCAAGATCTTCCATGTCTTTTACATAAAATAAAAGTTCCTCATTCTGGAGGTTTTCGGAATGCAAATATCTCTTGATTTCTTTTCTGTTCTCAAGGTAATTTCCTTTTGAGAGCCACATAAACACAATACCGCTTAGTAAGCTCAGTGCTGCAACAGAGTATGTTTTTAATCTGAAAGTTTCAAAGAGTTTTTTAAAGTAGACTAACCATATCGGAAAACTAAAAGGTGATAAAAGTCGGTAATCTAAAGGATCTATCCAGTAAAAATACTGTACAAAAAAAGTGCAGACGATTCCCGAAATTCCAATCATAATCATGTATTTTTCAGTTGGTGAAAGTTTGTTTTTTATAAATAAAAAAACAATTAAAAGTACATTCAATATCCCGATACCGTAAATGACAAAGTTAATTTTTCCGCCGCCGGGATTGGCCATATGAAGAAATGGATTGAAGCTTGTAGCTAATCCCTGAAAAAGCTCGCTAACTAATATCGAAGTTGGTTTGAGGCCGATCTCTAATGATTGCTGTACGTAGTTTTCATTAAAATAATCGATGAATAAAAATTTGTACAAAACCACAAAAGCAAAAGCCGCTAGCGAAGATAAAATAAAAGTAGACGCATATTTTTTTCTGAAAAAAATCAAACCGTACAAACCTGTTCCTCCAATAAGAAAAAGTGCGCTGTATCTTATGTTATACAAAAAAATGAGAACAATTGTAAGGTAAAAGCATGCTTTCCATTTGATTAATTTCTCCGAAATAATCTGGTGCGCCACATAAAATAACAGTAAAATAAAAGGTAAAATAAAAGATTCACTTAATGTGGCTGAGAAAATACTTACGAAACTGATTAAAGAACATACTATTACAGACTCTCTAAAGAAGAAATTTTTTCTCCACGCAAAAAATATAATGAAAAGATATGATGTAATTCCTACAATCTTGCTGCTCCAGAATTCATCAAAGCCAAACCATGTGAAAAAGTGAATGCTTGATGGATATCCCAGCGGAGTAATCGTGTTATCAATCACTGGTAAAACTTTTGAAAAACGCATGAAACGAATAGAATCTGGACTTACTCTACCGATCTCGTTTAGCAAAAAACGAAAAATGGTCATCACAAAGGTAATGATGACCAATAATATCTGGATATATTTTTCTTTAAATTTCATTGGTTATAAATGCAGTGACGCCAAATTTATAACTTATAATTTTCAAAAGCGCTGACCTGACTTCAGAAAACTATTTAGAAAACATTTTAGCTACTTTTTCTGCTTTTTTGCTTTCCGAATAATCGTAAAAACCTTCGCCGGATTTCACTCCGAGTTTTCCTGCCATCACCATATTCACTAACAATGGATTGGGCGCGTATTTAGGATTTTTAAAACCGTCATACATTACATTTAAGATCGCTAAACAGACGTCTAGACCGATAAAATCTGCCAATTGTAGCGGTCCCATCGGATGAGCCATTCCCAACTTCATTACGGTGTCGATTTCTTCTACTCCTGCAACTCCGTTGTATAAAGTTTCAATAGATTCATTGATCATCGGCATCAGAATTCTATTGGCAACGAAGCCGGGATAATCATTCACTTCTACAGGAACTTTTCCAAGAGTTTTGCTCATTTCGTAGATCGAGTCAAAGGTTTCTTTAGAAGTAGAATAGCCTTTAATGATCTCCACCAATTTCATGATCGGAACAGGATTCATAAAGTGCATTCCGATTACTTTATCTGCTCTCTTCGTGGCTGCTGCAATTTTTGTAACAGAAATTGAGGACGTATTGGTAGATAAAATACAGTTTTCAGGAGCAAACTCATCCATTTGTGCAAAGATTTTCAGTTTAAGATCCTGATTTTCAGTTGCAGCTTCCACAACCAGATCAGCATTGGTAACTGCATCTTTCAGTGCTGTAAAAGTTTTAATATTCCCTAAAGTTTCAGATTTTTGGTCTTCCGTAAGGTTTCCCTTTGCAATTATTCTGTCAAGGTTGGTGGTGATGGTTTTGATGCCTTTGTCTAAAGCGTCCTGAGATACATCTACTAAATTTACACTAAAACCGCTCTGTGCGAAAGTATGTGCAATACCATTTCCCATGGTTCCGGCCCCGATAACTACAATGTTTTTGATCATTTTTCCTTATTTAGTTTTAAATTATTTTTATATATAATTAAGTTTTCAATTTTTGCTAAATCTGCCTTCGTGACTATTTTAGATTTTTCGAAATTCACAATTCCGTCACTGTTTTGATTTCTTCTGGTATTTTGTGAAGAAATTGCAGATTGAAGGCCTTTCAAAAAGCTGTTTTTCTTACTTTTTGATAAATGATCGGTACTGATATACAGATTAAATTCTCCCTCTCTTCCTAATCCCGATTGTCGAAGGATTTCGAAAGTTTTCGTTTTATTTTTTTTCTGAAAATCGCTAATGTATCCCATTACTGGATTTGTTGACGGAGTGCCACAGCAAATACTTGCATAACTGACTTCTACATAATTCTGATTTTTCTGCGCAAAAACAAAAGTGCTGCAAATTATCGAAAATGTTAGGATTAAATTTTTCATATTTTAAGTTTAAATTACCATTACAAACGTCAATGGCAATTTTCACGCCTAAAAATAAGCTTTAAAATTTACTTATTAAAATGATCCCAAACAGACTTTGAAATATCTGAAACCATCTTACAGTTTATCACATCAGATTCTGTGGAATTGCTTACAAATACGGCAATTGCATAATGTTTCCCGTTGGGTAAAGTAACAATTGCGATTTCATTTTCAGCACCCGTCAGTCCTGCATCGTTCTTTCCTGAAGATCCCGTTTTTCTGGCAACAGGAGTCTTTTTTGGAAGTTGTTCTACCAATTTATTCAATCCGGTTGATGTTGAAAGCATCACTTTCATAAGATAATCAGTTGATTTTTTTGAAAGTAGTTTTCCGTCATAAAATTTCTTCAAGACATCAACAGCAGACTTTGTGGTACTGTAATTTTCATATTGCACGTTCCAGTTTTTGTGCATTTCCGCTTCATTATATTTTATCTGAAAATCTTTTATGCCTTTAGAATCCATAAATTTCTGAACAGTTTTTGTGCCTCCTAAAAGTTTCAGCATAATGTCGCAACCATTATTGTCGCTCTTAGCAACTGTAAATTCAAGAATTTCGCTTAGAGGAACTCCAGCGTTTCCGTTTGGGTATTTATCGCGTAGGGGCGACCATGTATTTTTATGCAGATTCAGATTATTTAAAACTATTTTCTGATCAAGCGAGAGTTTACCTTTTTCGACAAAATCAAGAACTGCAGCAGCAATATGAAACTTGAAAACACTCTGCATCGGCAGTTTTTTGTCAGAATTTTTATTGTACTTAAATCCGCTATCAATTCCGAGCACCGAAATTCCTACCGTTGCTTTTTTGTCTTTTGTAATTAAATCAATTTTATTTTCTAAAGCTGATTGTTGGGCAAAAGTAAATGCCGAAAATAGAAGAAATAATAGTCCGGTTTTTTTCATAATATTTGGTTTAAAAAAATCCCTTTTAGATTTTAAAAGGGATTTGCAATTTAAGATAATTTCTTATTTCAATTCAAAATAATTTAAATTGACTCCGTTATTTTCAAAGTAAATTCGGATTTTATTTTCTCCTTTTTGAAGATTGATTCCTTTAGTAGAAACAGTTTTCCAATTTTCTTTTCCTCCTGTAGAATTTAATGAAATGTTTTTCAGCAGCTTTCCTGAAGCATCTTCAATTCTTATTTTTGCCTCATTTTCGCTTGAATATTGTACATCAAAATTATAAGCTTTACCTGCGTTAGAACTGATGGTGTATTGCAACCATTCTCCTGATTCAGTTTTTCCCACATAATATTGATTGTCCTTTGATTGATAAATATCTACACCGTCGTTTCGCAATTGATTTCCGGAATTCCATTCTGACCTTTTTGAAGCGTCACTTACCCAGAGATTAATGAAATCTTTGTCTTCATATGCTGCGCCAATTTTTCCTAAATCATAGTCTTTGGCCATTATTTTCCCTGGAATTTTATGATTTTTAAATGGTTTTGTAGAATCATCTTTTGTCTGTCTGAACATCGCATCGATCACATCGTTTTTGATCTCAACATTTGAAAATTTATAATTGTCGGCAATTTTCATTAAGGCTTTCGTTGCAAACTCTTTGGATGGTTTTTCGCCTCCGTTTTTCCAGTAATTCAAAAGTTTTTCATATTCAGGAGTGATTTTTACATTGGTAACTCCGGCGATATTATCGATTTTTTTCATTGGCCAAAAAGCATAGCCAATATTGTGTTTGTCTAAAAGCTGAATCAGCTCTGTAAACCAAACGTTTGAGTTTTCTCCGGTTTCGCCCAGCCAAATCGGCATGTTATGTTTTTCTCTCAGATCCAAAGCAAATTGTATGGTTTCCTTATTATTGTAATTCCAATATTTATGAAAACTGAAAGCCATGTTGTTGTCCCAGATAGGAATCAATCCACTATAATTATTTCCCCAACCGTTGCCTTCCAGGAAAATTATGTGCTTCTTATCGACTTGGCGAATGGCTTCTGTGATTTCCTTCTGTAATTTCCAAAGCGGAGCGTTTGACATTTCGTCGGTTCCGTTCGGGTTTTTTCCTGTGAAATTAATGTTGGGTTCATTGATCAGATCGTATCCTCCAATCCATGCTTCATTTTTATATCTTTCAGCTAATTTTTTCCAAAGTGAAATGGTTTTTTTCTGATTTGCCTCGCTTTCCCAAAGTGAAGGTTTAGATTTATCATTGTCAGAAATATTGGCATCATTTCCTTGTCCTCCCGGAGCTGCGTGAAGATCAAGAATCAAATAGATTTTGTTTTCTTTGCACCATTTCAGCAAATCATCGGTCATTTTAAAACCTTCTTCCAGCCAGGTGTTTTGCCCTTTTACAGATTCTTTTTCAATTGGTAAAGTGTACAGATTATAATGCATCGGAAGTCTTATGGAATTGAATCCTGATTTTGCTAAAAAATCAATATCCTGTTTTGTGATTCCGTTTTTTAGATAAGCCTTATAGAATTCATTCATTCCCTCTTCACCGATTAGTTCTGCAATTTTTTCTTTAATTTTAAATTGTGGACCTGCGAAATCAGCAGTTTTCAGCATATAACCTTCCTGCAACATCCAGCCTCCCAAACCGAGACCTCTCAATTGAATATTTTCACCTTTGTCATTGACGATTTTTTTTCCGTCAGTCTTTAATAATTGTGATGTCCCAAATTGAGACAATAAAAGGGCGGATAATAGAATGGTTCTTTTCATAGGGTTTGATTTTGAATATTAGGGGGAATTTTTAGTATTTTGATATTAACAAATATATTTAAAATTTGTTGAAAGGAATATAGGATTTTATTATTTATTAAAATCAAAAAAGTAAACTTTTGAGGTCACTTATGTAGTTTTATAATAAGTTAATGTAAATGATAAGAAATGACCGTTAATGAAATGCCTAAGAGTATTTGTGGAATAACTTCTTTAATTTTTGCATTTTTAAAGTAATAGAATCCGATTACTAAAAATAAAATAGCTGTAAAAATAGTGCTAACCAAATCAACATAAATTGATAAATTTTTAAATTGGACAATTTGATTACATAATTGGAAAACAATTTCAAATACAGTCATTACTAAGAACAATGTATTAAAGTAGTTGATTAATTTACGATTGATCATATATTTTATAAAGCCTGCCACACCAAAAATTCCTTTTAAAATTGTTATAAAAATATTCCAATTGTTAAAAGGTGATAACTGTATGAATGTTTTATAAGGCTGATAAATGCTTTTCATAATATTATAATCATCAATTATAAATAAATAACTGACATATAGACACATTAGTGCCAAATATAAAATCAATACAGGCAAAAAGTATTTTTTAATATTATTCATTAAGAAATCAACTTCATAATTTCCAAAGCAACTTTCAACGCTTCCGTTCCGTCTTCCAGAGAAACTTCCACATTTTTGTCTTCTAAAATTGCATTTGCAAAACTTTCCAGTTCATCCAGAATAGCATTATTAGGCTGAATGTTTGGATATTCAAATAAAATCTGATTTTTTTCGCCTTCCGCATTTTCAATAATCATATCAAATGGAGTAGGGTTTTCAGGAGCGTCCTTCATTCGGATCACTTCTGCTTTTTTCTCTAAAAAGTCAACAGAAACGTACGCATCTTTCTGGAAAAATCTGCTTTTTCTCATTGCTTTCATTGAGATTCTTGAGGTCGTCAAATTGGCAACGCATCCGTTTTCAAATTCGACTCTAGCGTTTGCGATATCAGGAGTTTTACTTACCACACAAACTCCGCTTGCGTGAATGTTTTTTACTTTAGATTTTACGACACTCAATAAAATATCAAGATCGTGAATCATTAAATCCAAAACAACAGAAACGTCCGTCCCGCGCGGATTAAATTCCGCCAAACGGTGAATTTCGATAAACATCGGATTCTGAATATAATCTTTCGCTCCGATAAAGGCCGGATTGTACCTTTCAACATGCCCAACCTGCGCTTTGATGCCGTGCTCGCGACATTTATAGAGAATTTCTTCAGCCTGTTCTAAAGTTTGGGTAACCGGTTTTTCAATGAAAAAATGAAGACCTTTATTAATTGCTTTCAATGCGTAATCATAATGATAAAGAGTTGGAGTTACAATATCCAACATATCAATCTGATCTAATAATTCATCAAGATTTTCAAAATATTTATAACCAAATTCAGCTTCTAATTTTTTACCGTTTTCTGCATCTTTGTCATGAAAACCAACAAAATCATATTTATCTGATTGATTTAGAAGTCTCAAATGTATTTTTCCCAAATGTCCGGCGCCTACCAAACCTGCTTTCAACATAGCTTTTTTATTTTTGTAAATATAGCAATTTTAGGTATTAAGAAAGAGATGATCGCTTTTAGGTTGACAAATACTGATTGTTTTGCTATTTTTGTCAACACTCAATAAACAATTACTTAATAATTACTGAATAATGATGCAGGATTCTTTCGCACACAAAGGAAAAAGAAAAATTTTGGTTGAATATCTCCGTCAGAGAATCGGGATCTCCGACGAAAATGTACTTGCGGCGATGAATGAAGTTCCGCGACATCTCTTTATAGAAAGTATTTTTGAGGATTTTGCCTACGAAGACCGTGCTTTCCCGATTTTGTCTCATCAAACAATTTCTCATCCTTCAACGGTTGCCGAACAGTCAGAATTATTACAATTAAAAGCTGGAGAAAAAGTTCTTGAAATAGGAACAGGCTGCGGTTACCAAACTGCAGTTTTATTGGCGATGAAAGGTTTGGTTTATACAGTTGAAAGACAGAAAGATTTGTTCGATTTTTCTAAGAAAAAATTTAGAGAACTAAATCTTCATCCTAAATTTCAAAGTTTTGGAGACGGTTTCGCCGGACTTCCTACTTTTGCGCCTTTTGATAAAATTATCGTGACTTGCGGAGCCACAATTTTACCTACCGAATTATTAAAACAATTAAAAGTTGGTGGCAAAATGGTGATTCCATTAGGTCAGACAGACGAGCAGGTTTTGTATAGATTTACCAAAACTTCGCCGACAGAATTTGAAAAAGAAGAATTCGGAGCTTATAAATTTGTTCCAATGTTGAATAATACGAATCAGTAATTTTTATTAATTTTCTTTTCAATTTAAATTTAAAATCCTTTTTTTTATTTCTTAGAAATCTAAGCAAAATTTTATACTTTAATTTAAATAAACTTAAATTAATATTGAATAAAAAATCGCGAATTAATTAATAAATTAGTAAAAAACATGAATCCCGAAATCCAAAATTATAACAGCTCTCAAAATGAATCTGATCAGGAAATCTGCTCGAAATTATCTGAATTGATTGATGAAAATTTAAACAGTTCAGAAAATAAAATATGGCACAGTCATCCCGTTTGGTTTCTTGATGGAAATCCGATTGTAGGATACAGCAAAGAGAAAAAGGGACTTCGGCTGATGTTTTGGAGCGGAAAATCTTTTAATGAAGTGAAATTAAATGTTGAAGGTAGAAAGTTTCAGGATGCTTCTATATTTTATAATGATAAAAATGAAATTGACGAAGATGATTTAAAAAGATGGCTCGAAAAATCCAAAGAAATTCAGTGGGACTATAAAAATATTGTGAAAAGAAAAGGGGAATTAATCAGATTAAAATAATTTTCTAAGGCTTCTAAAATAATAATCTAAGCGATTTCGGAATAAAAATTGAATTCATTTTTAAACTTAATCACCAAATTTTATTATTATGGATACCAACAGATTCAAACCGTCTCAGGATTTCAGTAATATCGAAAAAAATCTGGACAATAATCCGGGTTATAGTGTAGAAAGCTTTTCTCAGCAGGCAAAAGATTACGTCAATGAGATGAGAAGTCAGAATCAGGAAGCTACAAAACAAGGGTTTTTGTCTCATGCTCAAAAATCGGCTCATGAAGTTTGGGGAGAAACTCAAGAAATGGCTTCTGACGCCTGGGAAAAAAATCAAAATCAATCAGCTTCTGAAGAAGAAAAATAATCTTAAACAGTATAATGAACCTCACTTTTAACAGGAGTGAGGTTTTTTTATTGAATAAAATGTAATCAAATTTTGCTTGTCAGTCATTTGAAATAGTTAAAAAATATTTGCTGACTTTGCTCTAAAATTTAGTGTTAAAAATCAAATAAATAGATAAAATGAAAGTATTCATCAACAAAAGAATTCCGGAAATTGGGATCCAAATGCTCGAAGAAGCGGGACTGGAAGTTGTACTTCCTAAAAATGCAGATCTCTCACACGATGAATGGCTGACGTATTGTAAAGATTCGGATGTGATTTTGAATGTCGGACAAAATAAATATGATGAGGGGTTTTTTGAGCAATTTCCGAATGTAAAAGCGATTGCTTTATTTTCCGTCGGTTTTGATTCGGTAGACATTGAGCAGGCAAATCAGCGAAAAATCCCGATTGGAAATACACCGGACGTTTTAAGCAGAGCAACATCAGATATTGCATTTTTATTAATGCAGTCGGTTGCAAGAAGAGCTAGCTATTATTTTGAACAGGTAAAGTCTGATCTTTGGGGAGATTTTGATCCGCTCCATGCTTTGGGACAGGAATTATACGGGAAAACACTGGGTGTTTTCGGATTGGGACGAATAGGTTTTGAAATGGCTGAAAAGTGTAAAAAAGCTTTTGATATGAATATTATTTATCACAACAGAAGCCATAATGAAGAAGCAGAAAAAAAACTCGGCGCAAAATATGTGTCTTTCGACGAATTGGTAAATCAGTCTGATGTTCTGAGTGTTCATGCTAATTTCACTGAGGAACATTCTGAAATATTTGATGAGTCGGTTTTCAAAAAAATGAAATCAAATTCTATCTTTATCAACACAGCGAGAGGTGGTTTTCACAATCAGAAACATCTGTATAATGCACTCGTTGACAAAGAAATTTGGGGAGCAGGTCTTGATGTTACCAATCCAGAACCGATGATGTATGATGATCCTATTTTAAAACTTTCTAATGTCTGCGTTTTGCCACATATCGGTTCGGCGACGATCGAAGCCAGAAACGGGATGGCAAAAGTGGCCGCTGAAAATATTATCGCGTTTTCAAAAGGCGAGAAAATGCCGCACTGCGCAAATCCTGAAGTTTATAAGTAAAATTAAAATCTTGGAATCATTTTTGTCTTGTATCGATTAACATTAAATACAATTATTATGATATCAGAAGACAATACCAACGAACAAGACAGAAAGTTAGAAGAAATGGATTACAATCCGGGTGAAGATATTTTCAATAGAGAAGAACACATCCCTTTGGACGGAGACGGAAACCCAATCACAAATCCGGATCATGTAAATGACGGAATGCCATACGGATTAGACATTCCCGGTGCGGAAGATGACGACAATTTTGAGCAGATCACAGATCAGCTTCCCGATGAAGAAAACGATTTTTACAGCCTTAGTGACAATGAAGATGATCACGAAGAAGAAAACGAAGATATCGTAAGTTAATAAAGGCTTGAAATACTTAAACAACAACACCTCATTGATTTTCAGTGAGGTGTTGTTGTGTTTAAAAGTTAATCAAATCTGCTTCTCAGGTAGCTTCTCATTCTTTTCACAAATTTTCAAACGGGGTAAAATTCCCCTCCTTTGGAGGGGTGGCGAAAATTCGAAGAATTTTTGACGGGGTGGTTTAAAAGCGGAATCAAGCGTCAAGATTTTAATATTCTGTATTCTCAAACCACCCCGTCTAAATTTTCTAATAAATTTATCCACCCATCCAGAGGAGGGGAATTGTAGTACATTGTATATTTTCACTCATTAGTTGCAGGAATTTTCTAATTTGAATATCTTTAAAACTTTGAAAATCGAAACTTACTTATGACTTTCCAAGAACAAATCCAGCAAGGAATTCCCACCGAATTACCTCAGCCAAAACCATACGAGACTCAAATCAACCACGCTCCGAAACGTAAAGAAATTTTAACGGACGAAGAGAAAATATTAGCCTTGAAAAACGCTTTGCGTTATTTCGAACCAAAATTTCATGCAGAATTGTTGCCGGAATTCAGGGAAGAACTGGAAAAATACGGCAGAATTTACATGTACCGCTTCCGTCCGGATTACGAGATGAAAGCAAGAGATATTGCCGAATATCCGGGGAAATCTGAGCAGGCAAAAGCCATAATGCTGATGATTCAGAACAATCTAGATTATGCAGTGGCGCAACATCCGCATGAACTGATTACTTACGGTGGAAATGGTGCGGTGTTCAGCAATTGGGCGCAGTATCTTCTGACAATGAAATATCTATCGGAAATGACCGATGAACAAACTTTGACGATGTATTCCGGTCATCCGATGGGATTGTTTCCTTCGCATAAAGATGCGCCGAGAGTTGTTGTGACCAACGGAATGATGATTCCAAATTACTCTAAGCCGGATGACTGGGAAAAATTCAATGCGCTGGGCGTTTCGCAGTACGGGCAAATGACCGCGGGAAGTTATATGTACATCGGCCCGCAGGGAATTGTACACGGAACAACGATTACCGTTTTGAATGCTTTCAGAAAAATAAATAAAGAGCCAAAAGGCGGATTATTCGTCACTTCAGGCTTAGGCGGAATGTCCGGAGCGCAGCCAAAAGCCGGAAATATCGCAGGTTGTATTACGGTGATTGCCGAAGTGAATCCAAAGATTACCAAAATCCGTCACGAACAGAAATGGGTGAATGAAATCCACGAAAATCTGGATGAACTGGTAGCAAGAGTAAGAAAAGCTCAGGAAAATCAGGAAACGGTTTCTTTGGCTTACCTTGGAAACATCGTTGATATCTGGGAAAAATTTGATGAAGAAAATTTAAGAATCGATATCGGTTCAGACCAGACTTCGCTTCACAATCCTTGGGCGGGCGGTTATTATCCGGTCGGGCAAACTTTCGAGGAATCCAATACGATGATGGCAGAAAACCCTCAATTATTCAAAGAAAAAGTTCAGGAAACTTTGAGAACACACGCTTCCGCGATTAATAAACATACCGCAAAAGGAACCTATTTCTTCGATTACGGAAATGCCTTTTTACTCGAAGCTTCCAGAGCCGGAGCTGATGTAATGTCCGAAAATCCTACGATTGGAAGGGAGTTTAAATACCCATCTTATGTTCAGGATATTATGGGACCGATGTGTTTTGATTATGGTTTCGGGCCGTTCCGTTGGGTTTGTACCAGCGGAAAACCTGAAGATTTGCAGAAAACGGATGATATTGCGTGTGCCGTTTTAGAGGAAATGATTAAAACATCGCCGGAAGAAATCCAGCAACAGATGAAAGACAATATAACGTGGATTAAAGGTGCTCAGGAAAACAATCTGGTCGTTGGTTCGCAGGCGAGAATTCTGTACGCCGATGCCGAAGGAAGAATGAAAATCGCTGAAGCTTTCAACAAAGCCATTGCCAACGGAGAAATCGGAGCGGTGGTTTTGGGAAGAGACCATCACGATGTTTCGGGGACAGATTCACCGTACAGAGAGACTTCCAACATTTATGACGGCTCGAGATTTACGGCAGATATGGCGATTCACAATGTGATTGGCGACAGTTTCCGTGGGGCGACCTGGGTGAGTATTCACAATGGTGGTGGCGTTGGTTGGGGAGAAGTCATCAACGGAGGTTTCGGGATGTTGCTGGATGGAAGCGATGATGCCGACAGAAGATTAAAATCTATGCTTTTCTGGGACGTGAACAACGGAATTTCCCGAAGAAGCTGGGCAAGAAATGAAGGTGCTGTTTTCGCGATTAAAAGAGCAATGGAAGCTGAACCGAATTTGAAGGTGACGTTGCCGAATTTTGTGGATGAGAGTTTGTTTTAAAATTTTTTAGATATGGAAAAACCTGCTGTGAGGCAGGTTTTTATTTTTATTATGGTTTGATTTTACGATTTTATTATCACGTAAAACCACCAATCCCCTTTTTTTGTTTTTCTTAAATTCTAAAAGCTTTTCTTGCGTTTTTTCGAGTTCTTTTAGTATTCTGTTTTTTCCTCTATCTGAATTTCAATTGTTGTCATAATAATATTCAAGATGTTAAATTTTTCAAATAATTTTCATCAGAACAAACAACAGTTTTGTATGCTAAAGAAAGGGTTTGTTTATTTATCAATTCAACTTGTTCAGTGTTTAAGAATTTTATTTCTGATTTTGTTGGACTGTGAATACTTTTACTGGAATAAAATTCTAAGAATACTTTGCTACTTAAAGGAAAACTTATAGTTGATATTTCTGTAATATCTGTATTTATATAAGTATTTATTTTTTCTCGTAATGTTAATGAACAATAATCCGATAATATAAAGAAATCGCAAATACTAGCAGGAACATATATTGTAAAAAAAATATCTCCCATCAAGTCTAGTATAATATTTGGTATTTCTAAATCGATTTCTGAATTAGAATATTTTTTATCTCCATAAGGCTGCGCAACTTTTAGAAATTCATAATTCTCTAAGATTTTGTCACCCAAACCTTCTTTTAGTCCAAAATAAAACATATCAGATATTTCTTTCTTGTATTCTGGGGTTCTGTGGTTTCCAAGGGCGCCATACTTTGCAAAATATCGAAGAGCATCTTCAGTGTCTATGTCTAAAATTTGATTATTGATAAATTTTTCTATGATTTGGTAATTTTTATTGAAATCATTTTCAAAATATCTGTTATACATCTCTTCAATAGTATTGTAATCAAACTCATTACCTGATAACATAGTGTTCAGGTTGCCTTCGCTAAAGATGTATTTTGTGCCATTTTTATATCGTACACCTTCATATCGTTTGTCGTATATAAATATCTTTTGTACATCATAATTAAAAAATTTTTTAATATGAGTTTGAGATACATAGTGGTGATTCTGAGCATTATTCACTGTTAATTATGTTTGTAATTATTATGTCAAGTATAATTTAAAAATTAATTATTGGCTCCAATATTTAATAGTTTACCATCATAATCAAAAGTTCCCAAAACTTTCCCCAAAACCTTTGAACCAAGAGCATTATTACCTCGATAAATCATGGTAGCAATAACCTTATCTTTTTTGTAGTCAAAAGTAGTTTCTACATGTTCAAAACTATCCGGATTATTCATAGTTTTTTTTACGGCACTAACTAATTTGGGGTTGGAACGATCCCAAGCAGAAATATTTTTTTCTGCAAACTCTAATGTTTTAATACTTTTAATTTCAATTTCAATTTCTTCCCTTTGAACATTAGTTAGTTTATCATTTTCAAGTTCTTTTTGAAGCTTAGCAATTTCATTTAATGATACTGAGGATTGAGCAGTCTCAGCATTTGAGTTAACGCTTGAATTTTTACTATTTCCACCGAAAACAACAGCAATAATTATTAAAATAAAAAAAACTAATATAAGTATTAAAAAAAACTTAAGACAGCCTTTAGTGTTTTTCTCAATTTCTAATTTTTTATTTTGATTGTTTGAAAAGCTAATTGAATCTAAAATTTGCTTTTTTTTGACATCAAATTCTTGTTGAGTAATTATTCCTTTAGCTTTTAGTTCTGCAAGCTTTTCAATATCTGATAATTCTTTTTCTGTCATTATTATTGTTTTTCTTCAAATATAATTAAACAAAACCATTGTAAATTACGTGTTCCCTTAAAACAAGAAAAAATAATTAAATAGATTTCGAAAAGAAACTAATTTAAAACCACCGCAACCGAATAAACTCCTAATCACCCTCAAAACAAACCTCCCAGCACCTCCGTTTGTTACAATCAATAGTATTTGTGACTTCCCGAGGGCTCAGGAAGGCACCTGCAATTTGAGGGAAACCTCCCGAGAGCTTTTTTGGTTTAAAATAATAGTGATTGTGACTTCTCGAGTGCTCAGGAAGTCACCTGCAAGTTGCGGGAAACCTCGCGAGAGCTTTTTTGGTTTAAAACAATAGTGTTTATGACTTCCCGAGCACTCCGGTGGTTTAAAATAAGACTGTTAGCTACCACAGAAATTTTTTTATAGTTGATTTAATATTTATAAATTAAAAACGCAAACAGATGAAAAGTTCTTATAATTAATAAGATCGAGAACAGTTGGTAATTCTTTGTGACACTGTTCTCGATACAAATTCTTATAGAATTTACTCGAACTGACGAGGTTTGTTGAGGATAGATGCTTTTTTTTTAATGATAACCGTAAGGCTTGTCATTTTGAAAATAATTTAAGTCCAAATCCTTACGTCTAATTGGCATAAGATGCTGCGATCTCTGAGAGATAACTGACTTTGTGGAAATAAAATGATACTTTTGAAATTCTTAAATAATGCGCTCACTGACTAAATAGTAAGTAAAAATGAAAAAACTAGGAATCATCGGTTGCGGATGGCTGGGAAACCATATCGCAGAAAGATTATCAAACCAATACGAAATATTTGCAACAACTACGACAGTTTCGAAAGTCGCAGATTTAGAATCTAAAGGCTTTCAAACAACGCTGGTGAGTTTCCCAAATGAGCTGGATCCGGAGATGAAAGTGTGGGAAGCTGCAAAAGATTTAGATGCGATTGTTATCAGTGTTCCGTTTTCGGGATTAAGAGGAAAACAGGTTCCGATGAATGATAAGCGTCAAAATCTTCTCAACTTTTTGGGAGATTATAAAGGTCAGTTGTTTCTGGCAAGTTCTACCGGAGTATATTCTCAGGAGGAAAAAGAATTTTCTGAAGAAGATCAGCCTGCCGAAAATGTAGAGAGTGAAAAATTTATTCTTGAGAAATTTCCACAAACTAATATTTTAAGGTTAGCAGGATTGATGGGTGACGACAGGCTTCTTAAGAACTATAATATCTCAGATCTTGATCAGCTGGTGAATCATATTCATTACGCAGATATTTGTTCGGTTGTCGAAAAAATGCTGCACAATCAGTCAGAATTTAAAATATATAACGTGGTGTCGCCGATGCATCCGAACAAAGAAGAAGTGATCAATGCTCAAAAGGGATTGCCGTATGAGGGAGAGAGAACGACGGTTGGAAGAACTGTTTCACCTGAGAAATTGATTAGAGAATTGGATTTTGAATTTCAATATCCTGACCCGAGGTATTTTCATTTGTAGATTTTTATATGCAGGAAATTTTACCTTAAAGATTTAATTTAAAAACCGAAAAACTTATGGTGTAAAGGTTTGAGGCATACCTTCATGAAGTCTGGCATTTGTAGCTGCATCAAATCAGCTTGTTGAATCAAATTTGTTCTCTCCAGTTAATGATGAACTAAATCTTTGCGTTAATATTTTATCTGATTTAAAATAAGAATTTTATTATATTTGTCTCACTAAGTGATATCAAAGAATATAAAAATATGATAGCTGAAATAGAAAAATTTATCGAAATTCAAAATAACATCGATGAGATTATAAAGAATTCTCCGTTCAAATTGTCTTACATCATTGAGAAATCAGGAATTAAAAAACCTACTTTTTTTAAAAAATTAAAAGAAAAGAGATTCACGCCGGAAGAACTTTTAGTAATTTCAAAAGCCATCGAACCGAAACAATGGAGAAATGAAACCAAAGAAGAAATTCTGGAATCGTTGAAAAAGGCTCAGGAAGAAATTGATAATGGAAAAACTACGGATTTCTACAACTTTGTAGCCGAACGCAGGGAAAGATTGAAAACATTGAATGATGCGAAAGGTTAAGATTTCTTCCGAGGCAAAATTAGATTTAATTGAAATTGAAGAATATTTGCGTAATAAATGGAATGAAAAAGTAGCAGATGATTTTTATCAGAAACTCATTGATGCGATTGAAATTTTGGAAAATTCAAATGTGAATTTCGAAAGATATTTTGATACCGATTTTAGAAAGTTTCTTTTGACAAAACATAATACGATAGTATATAGAGTAATTGACAGTGAAATAACTATTGTCCGCATCCTCCAAAACTTTCAAAATTCTGAAGATAATTACGATTCTCTAAAACAATAAATCAACAATCAACTCAGCAACCGCTGAGTTTTTATTTTGTTAAGTAATATTAAATTTAATTCAAAAAGCTTTTAGATAGAACAAATCTATGACGCGGCTATTCCGAAAGTCAATCTTTAGCTCTAAATTTATTCTTTCAAATTTCAAATTATTAAAAAGAAAAATTTATGGGTTCAGAAAATACACAGTCATTTAAAGAGATTTTTAAAAGTGAAAGCGAAATCCCCGAAGAGTACAAAGTTTCGGAAATTCACCAGAGAGTTTACCTTTTGAATGGCGAACTGATCGAGTGGAGTGGTGATGTTACCGAAATTTATTCTCCGGTTTGTATCCGAACTGAAAACGGTCTGGAAAGAAAACTGCTCGGAAGCATTCCCAATATCGGCCCGCAAGAAGCCATGGAAGTTCTTGAAGCATCTGTAAAAGCTTACGATAATGGTCTTGGAGAATGGCCGACGATGTCTGTAGAAGGTCGCATTAAATGTATGCAGAAATTCGTTTATCTGATGATTAAAGAGCGTGATCTCATCATCAAACTTCTCATGTGGGAGATCGGGAAAAACCTTCCGGATTCTACAAAAGAATTTGACAGAACGGTAGATTATATCAACCAGACTATCGATGCGTTAAAGGATCTAGACAGAGAATCATCGCGTTTCCAGCAGTCGGAAGGTACAATTGCACAGATCAGAAGAGCACCGCTTGGTGTAGTGCTGAGTATGGGACCTTTCAACTATCCTTTAAACGAAATCTTTACCACCTTGATTCCGGCATTGATTATGGGAAATACCATCATTTTTAAACTTCCTAAGCATGGTGTTTTGGCACATTATCCGTTATTAAAAGCTTTTCAGGAAGCTTTCCCGAAAGGAACGGTAAATACTTTATACGGTAAAGGTTCAGAAATTATTACCCCGATCATGGAAAGCGGAAAAGTAAACGTTCTTGCTTTTATTGGGTCAAGTAAAGTTGCAAATGGACTAAAAAAACTGCATCCGAAAGTCAACAGACTACGAGCGATCTTGAGTTTGGATGCTAAGAATGCAGCCATTGTTACTAAAAATGCCAATCTGGATATCGCAGTAAGCGAAATTATTCTCGGAGCACTTTCTTTCAACGGACAGCGTTGTACGGCATTGAAACTGATATTCGTTCAGAAAGATGTTGCAGAAGAATTTACAGCAAAATTAACCAAAGCTGTTTCCGAACTGAAACCAGGTTTGCCTTGGGAAAAAGATGTAAAAGTTACGCCGCTTCCTGAACTTAATAAACCGTCTTATTTAAAAGAATGTATTGAAGATGCTGTTTCTAAAGGAGCAAAAGTTCTTAATGAAAATGGTGGTTATAAAGAAGAATCTTTCGTTTTTCCCGCGGTGGTTTATCCCGTGAATAATGAAATGAAACTGTATCATGAGGAGCAGTTTGGTCCCATAATTCCTGTGGTTCCATTTGAATCTATTGACGAGCCTATTGATTATCAGGTTAACGCCTCACACGGTATGCAGGTGAGTATTTTCAGTGAAGATGCCATGGAAGTTTCAAAGCTGATTGATCCTTTTGTGAATCTTGTGAGCCGTGTCAACATCAATTGTCAGGCGCAGCGAGGTCCGGATGTTTTTCCTTTTACAGGAAGAAAAGATTCTGCAGAAGGTACACTTTCTGTTTTTGATGCACTTCGATCTTTCTCCATCAGATCGCTGGTTGCTGCAAAATCTACAGAATCCAACAAAAATCTTCTGAATACAATTGTAAGAGATCACGATTCTAATTTCTTAAGTACAGATTATCTGTTTTAAAAAGAAAGATCTAATAAATACAATAAACCTGCTGTGATGCAGGTTTATTTTTTTATTATTTGTTCATCAATATCTTTTCAATTGAATCTACGATCTCTTTCTCTATACTTTCTTCATCAAGATTTTCAAGCGAATAAGTCTGCTCTTTCATTGCGGCTGTTCCGGTGCCGTTCTGGAAAATGGTATCGAGATGAACGCCGATTTTTTTGTAATACTTATCTGCGGTGAACATGATGTGAGGAAACTTATTGTTGGTGTAAAAATTAGATTCTACATTTCTTGAAATTTGTAGTTTGATGTTGGGTTGGGAATTCATTCCTGTGCCGTTTTTACTTTCCTCGTTCATGGTGATTTTGCATCCGTACCCATTTTGTTTCAGCATTCTTTTAAACTCCTGCATTTTCGGGTCGATGAGGTTTTTGCACAATGTTTTAAAACCTTCGATAAATAAATCTTCTTCGCTTTTCTGCTTTTCCTGACTCTCTTTCAGCTTCTGTTCTTCTGTCCGTAAGTTCGAAAACAAAGAATTCAGCTTATCTATATTTTCTTCTTTCATTTAATTGTTTAAATATTTATCAAATATAATAAAATCATATTTCCAAAAAATGATGGAAAGAAAAAACCTACCGAAGCAGGTTTTATTTGTCTATAATTAATGCTGGTGCTTATTAATTGCTGCGTTTTTAAAAAATGAGCATAATATATAGTTTTGAAATAGAAATACTTATAATATGTTTTTAATCAATAAGTTTTCTTTACATTAATTAATCATTGACACAGCTAGCAAAGGTTAACTAATTACTTCATATCATTTAAAAAATTTCGATCTTTTTCTTTGGATACCCAAGTGAAAATTTTTCTTCCAAATGATTTAAACCAATTTTTCTTATCTAAGAATTTATTTTGAACTCTGCATATAATTCCAACAATTCCCGTAATCCCAAAAAATAAAAATCCCAAACAACCCCATTTACAACCTCCACAGCTCCTCCGGAGGTTACAAATACTATTATTTGCGACTTCGCGACACCTCGGTTGGTTTAAAACAATAGTGTTTGTGACTTCCCGAGAGGTCCGGAGGTCTCCTGCAAATTGCGGGTAATCTCACAGGAAGTCGTGAGGTTTGTTTTACAGCTGTTTGTAACGAAACAACTTTTTTATATATTTGAAGAAGCGAATTAAAAGTAAAATATTAATTAAAAACACAATGATCGTATGAAAATCGCATTAACAGAATTGACGACCAAAGACTTGGCGACCTTAGTGCAAAGAATTATTTCAACTTCCCAATCCGGGAAATATCCCGTAATCACCAATGACCCGCTTTTGCGCGTGCTGGAAACTTCGTACACAGAATACGATCTCGTCTACGCAAAGCAGATCTACAGCGGAAAAGGGAAAAATGTGGCGGAAGCAGACAGCGAAAGAGATTTGGCTTACAGCAACCTGAAAGCCTTTCTGAACGGCTATCGTAAACTTCCATCGGCAGTAAATTATCAGTCGGCAGAAGATCTTTATCAGGTTTTCAGAAACTACGGACTAGATCTAGACCGCCTCAGTTATTCTTCTCAAACTGCTCAGATGAAAAAACTGATCGCAGATCTGGAACTTCCCAAAAATATTGAGAAAATCGCTGCGCTTTCTTTAGGAACTGCTCTCATGGAGATGAAAATGAAGCACGATGCATTCGAATCTCTTTTTGCAGAGCAGGCCGGTGCAAATGCCGATTTGAGACTGATGAAAAGCGCATCCGGAATTAGAAAAGAACTTGAGAAAAATTTAAAATCTTACCTCAATTACGTCACTGCTTTGAAAGATATTGCAGGCTGGGAAGTTTTCTATGCAGATCTCAATGAGCTGGTGAAGGCAGCGAAAAATTCAACACTCACGAGGCTTTCAACACCTTCAGAAAAGTCATAAAAAAACTCGGGCTGCCTAAACAAAAGGCAGCCCGAGTTCTATTAAAAGAGGAATTTATTAAGTAGTTAAAAAATTCACCAGGATATTATTTAGTTTATCAGTGTGTGTCACGTTCAGGCCGTGAGGTGCACCTTCAATGACAAAGAAATCATTGTCTGGAATTCCCTGTGCTGCCTGTTTTCCGGCAGTCGCAATGGGAACGATTTTGTCATCGTCACCATGCACAATCAAAGTTTTCACCGTTACATTCTGCATTTCCGGACGGAAATCTGTATTTGCCCAGCTTTCTGCACATTTTATAGTTGCGATAGGAGAGGCGCAAGATGCGATGTTCCAGTCGTAATTCAGTTGTGCCTGGCTGACTGTTTGGGAAAGGAGACCGTAATTGTAAAAGTTTTTGTGGAAAGTTTCTAAGAAAGTCACTCTGTCTTTTTTAAGATGATCCATAATGTCGTTTAAATCTGCTTCCGGAACACCGTCAGGATTGTCTTCTTTCTGTTTTACAATGGGAATAATTGAAGAAATAAGTGCAATTTTATCTACGTTTTCAGTTCCGTAATTGGTTAAATATCGTACGACTTCGCCGCCACCCATTGAGAATCCGAAAAGAATAACATTTTTTAATTCTAATTGTGAAATGATCTCATGAAGATCGGAAGCTAGTACATTGTAATCATACCCGTCGAGCGTTGGTGCTGACTTTCCGAAGCCTCTTCTGTCGTAAGTGATAACACGGTAACCCAATTCTAAAAGAACAGGAATCTGAAGTTCCCATGATTTTCCGCTTAGTGGCCACCCGTGAATTAAAATAATTGGTTGTCCTGTACCGAAATCTTCGTAATACAATTCAAAATTTTTGTTGTCTTGTTTTTTGACGTAAGGCATATTTAATATTTTTTGTGATGTGGTTATCCAAACACAAATTTTGCGCCACCATACGTGTGAAATATAGATGTGGTACATGGTCATGATGATTTAATGTTTTTTTATCAAAGCTGATGAAAAGGTTTTTATTTAAATCGTTCTTTTTAAATCCTTACAAACTCAATTTTGATTTTATTAGATTTTAAAAAAGGGTGCGGGCAAAGACTTTTACTATTGTTACTAATGAATTTGATATAAATGATTTAAATTTAAATTTAATTCTGAAAAAAATTTGTAACATTTATTTCAATCAACAACTAACTCAATAGAGTTGAAAGCCATGACCTCACAAGAACAGGAATTTATACATAAGATCGAAAAACACAAGGGAATCATTTTTAAGATTTCTAAAATGTATATGGATCACAAAGACGATCGGGATGATCTTTTTCAGGAGATTACCTATCAGGTCTGGAAAGCGTATGCAGGTTTCCGCGGAGAAAGCGAATTTTCGACGTGGCTTTACAGAATTGCTTTAAATACTGCGATTGTATTTTTAAAATCAGAAAAGAAAAGAAGCTTCATCGGCAACGAAGATTTTACCGACTACAAAATTATTCAGGAAGAATATGATCTCGAAAAGGAAGAGAAACTTTCTGAAATGTACAAAGCGATCAACCAGCTAAATCCTATTGATAAAGCATTTATATTTTATTATCTCGAAAATTTTTCGGGTAAAGAAATCGCTGATCAGATGGGAATATCAGAAGGAAACGTACGCGTGAAAATGAACCGCGCAAAAAATAAACTGAAAGATATTTTGAATAATAATTAATATGTGTTGAATAATTCGGGATCACATTTAAAACATAAATCCCGACGTTGAAAACCACAAAAAAAAAAACGTTATGAATATAGATGAACTGAAAAACGCATGGAATGACGACGTTTCTGACGATACACCAGAAATCAGCATCGAACAAAATAATAAGATCAATCTTCCGCTGGAGAAAATCAGAAAAAATATGAGGATGGAATTCTGGTCGACTTTCGGAATACTGATTTTTGGTTTTGCCCTCGTCTGGATTGCTGTTCCTGAAGCTCCTTTTAAATTTAAATTTTACCTTACCGTCTTGCTTTTTTCGATGATGATCGTGGTATCATTTTTCTTCAGCAAGTTTTTTAAACTTTATAAAGACATCAGCAGTCCTGAAATGAAAACTTTTGATTCTCTCAGGGATCTCATGTATCAGTTTGATCTCAACAAGCAATATTATCTGTCGTTTTTGTTGTCTTTTGTTCCTTTTTTGGTGTGCGAACTCATCATTGTGGTAGAGTTTCTCCCACACCGTAAACCATTGAGTGACTTTCAGGTTGCCACAACAATTATTTCTATGCTTGCAGCAGGACTTTTCGGACTTTTTTTACTTGGGAAATATTGGTATAAAATTTTTTACGGAAAATATGTTCAGCAGATTGAAAGCCTTTTAACGGAAATCAAAAAATAAATCCTGATCTATAAAAACTGCTTTAAAAATAACAATCTGGATTAAATTATGATCAGTCAATAATTTCGAGATTGTTTTTTTCTCTTGCGATTTGATGTTTAACCCAATCAAGCTGAGGATCTTTATTAGAAATAATATCCTGCATGCTCAGCTCAATTTTAACATCCGGCAAAACGCCTTTTTGAGTGTTCGTAAAATCGATATTAGGCTGAATCAATAATAGCCCGATCGGCAAATCTATTTGCGAATTGGGAAGTTTTTGGTAAGAATAAAATCCGGCAACGGTACCGTCATTTGCGCCTCCCGTTTCTTCACCCACTAAGGTCACTCTTTTGTCAGATTTAAGTTTAGCTGAAATGACGGACGATGCAGAAAAACTTCCGCCATTGATTAAAACGTAAACTTTTCCCTTAAAAGCATCCTTTTTTGGCTTTGTAGGTTTGTTTTCTTTCATCCTGTAGTAAGCGTTACCGTCTTTCCCTTTGTAAACACTGAATGCCTGGGAGAAAAAATATCCCGGATAAAGAAGACCTTTCAAAGTATATTGCAACGGATTTGATTTCCTGAAATAATTGGTTTTCAACGGTGTGGCACGTGATGTAAGCTGAGAAGGTTTAATTAAAACAAAAGGTTCCGGAGCAAGATAAGAGTACAATTGATTGATCTCGTACAGCGAACCGCCATAATTATTTCTGATATCGATGATTAAATAAGATGATTTTGCGTCTTTAATTTTAGCAAAAGATTCTTTATAAAAACGATTAGAAAAACTTCTTGAAAAACTCTGAATTTTCATATAAGCAATCGTCCGTTCCTGGTCTAAAAACTTAAAATTGCGGTTGTAAGAACTTGTGGAAGCAACGTAATCATTCACTTTTTTTTCATCGGTCCGTTTTTTATCTGCCTTTTCTTTTTCTAATTCTTGCTTGCTTTTTTCTTCCCTTTTGAGGTTGACGATTCTCGTTTCATGATTGTAAAGTGTTTCAACTTTTGCGCTGTCCATTATTCCTTTTTCTGCAACGTAGAAATTAAAAAAGACATCTTTCAGGTAATAATCTTGAAAGGTTGTATTGTAACCGTCGCTGTTGATGAGATTACGGTATTTTTTGAGATAATCTGAAACGGGAATTTTATTGATGCTCAAAATTTCTGTTCCCGGTTTTATATTTTCTACAGAATCTTTGTTTTCAATGATGTAAAGATGATCATCTGAAACGTAATATTCAAATCGACCGAAAAGTCCTTTTTTATTTTTTAAAACTTTGATTTCTTTTTTATTAAACTTTTTTGCAGGCATTTTCAGCGCAAGATGACCTTCTCTTATTTTTGCAATGACGGGTTGTAGTTTAAAATAAAACTGAACCGGCGTCAGTGGGCGGTTTATTGTTTTTTTTAGACTGTCAAATTTAAAATCAAGCTCTTTTTTTGAGATGTACCAGTTTAGTTTTGGATGCAGCTCCTGAAGTTTCTTGTAGGCAAAATCAACATCCTGATGCAGCTTATCTGGCGTTACGGTAGATTGGGTATTTTTATTCTGCCTTTTAATTGAAGTGCAGGATGCTACAAGCAGTATGGAAATTATGGATAATAAGTTTTTCAATGATTCAGTTTTATGAAAGATTAAATTTAAAAAGTTTCAGATAATTAAAAAGAAAAAAAAGTAAAAAGTATCGCCGTTCGTCCTAATAGAATCCGACCACACAAAATTGAAAGGAAATTTATACATTTAAAGTTTATATAAAAAAAATGATCTATCTAATTATCATTATTGCACTTATAGTTGCATTCACATTCATAGTAATGTCTCAGGAGGTTTTTGGCGCCGAACCGAAAGGGAAAAGGCTGGAAAGAATGCTGAAATCTGAACACTATAAAAATAAGCAGTTTCAGAATCTCAGTTATACCCCTTCTTTTGCGGAAGGATACAGCATGCCGAAAGTGATGTATAATTTCTTTTTTGATAAGAAAGATCCATATTTGAAGCCTCATCACAAGATTCCTGCAATTCATACCGACCTAAATAAGATTCCGAAAGATCAGGACGTTTTTATTTGGATGGGACATTCATCATACTACATTCAGACTGATGGTGTTTCATTCTTAATTGATCCTGTTTTAAGCAGTTATGGTTCGCCATTTAAATTTTTTAATAAAGCGTTTGCCGGAGCAGATATTTTCAAACCGGAAGATATTCCTAATATTGATTATCTGGTCATTACACACGATCATTATGACCATTTAGATTATCCTACGGTAAAAGCGATACGCCAAAAAGTTGGAAAAGTTATTATGTCTTTGGGAGTAGGAGCGCATTTTGCAAAATGGGGATATCGGGAAGATCAGTTTTTGGAAGAAGAGTGGGGCGCTGTTCTAGAATTGAAAAATAATATTAAAATTACCTACACTCCTGCAAGACATTTCTCAGGAAGAAAGCTGCACCGAAACAACACGCTCTGGACTTCTTATGTTCTTGAAGCTCCGAGTAAAAAGATTTTCTTAG
Source organism: Chryseobacterium sp. CY350 (assembly GCF_027945075.1). Classification (NCBI taxonomy): domain Bacteria; kingdom Pseudomonadati; phylum Bacteroidota; class Flavobacteriia; order Flavobacteriales; family Weeksellaceae; genus Chryseobacterium; species Chryseobacterium wangxinyae. The sequence goes on along the minus strand of NZ_CP116034.1, from coordinate 1,149,483 downwards.
GTGGAGACAGTGGTTACGACACTCATTTTAAAATGATCGGAGAAAAGTATGGCCCATTTGATTACGCTGTTATGGAGAACGGCCAATATAATCCGGCATGGAAATATATTCATGCATTGCCGGAAGAGGTAATTCAGGCAAGTATTGATATTCAGGCGAAGAATATTATTCCTGTTCATTCGGGGAAATTTGCTCTTGCTCTTCACCCATGGAATGAGCCATTGCAGAAAGTTACATCTTTAGGCAAGGAAAAAAATCTACACATTCTCACGCCAAAAATCGGTGAGGTTTTAGATTTAAATAAAAATGACAATACATTTCCGGTCTGGTGGCAAGATTGATTTAGTCGTGCCAGATTCCGCGGTATCTTTTTGGATGATTTTCAAGCTGTTGTCTTACGAAATCGCACTCGGGATCGATCATCAGATCTTTTTCTTCTGCAAAACGTACCAGCTCGTCTAAAAGCATTTTGGCGTATCCGTGGCCTTCAAGATTTTCATTGATTTTTGTGTAATGAACATTCAATAGCCGGCCATCTACCGCTATTGACATATAGCCAACTTTTTTGTCGTTTATTAAAAGCTGCAATTCGTCCTGATACGGCGTGATGTTAAATTCTATATTGTCCATGATTTTGATATTTTATAAAAAAACTCTTTCTTAAAATTACAAATTATAATCTTACGATACCACAGTTTCGACAAATCTGACCTAATTTATATTTGTTTAAAATTAAATATTTATAATAACAGCAGTTTGTAAACTTGAAAGTTCTCGTGACTATTGGATTTGTAGTGTTATTTAAATTTATCTGAGAATAATTTAAAAAATTTAAATGATTATTTGTTTTTTAATAAAGTATTATGATTTCCATTTAATTGTTTGGCATTTAAATTGAGAGTTTTGACTAAATAAAATTATCAAAATGAAAAAATTATTGATTACAGCATTATTCCTCGGAACTTTTAGTTTAGGATATGCACAATCAGACTATTACAATGATTACAGAAGAAGTGTTACTGATGTTAACTGGCAAACTGTAGTTACAGATTTGGTACTTTCTACAACACAGGCCAATCAATTATACTCGTTAAATGACAGATATTCAGATTATAACGGATGGAATAGAGTATACGCAAATAATCCTGACCGATGGAGAACAGATCGTTATTCTGAGATAGAAAGAATTTTAGGAAGAGATAAGTACACAAAATTTAAAACCAAATTTTACAAAGGGCAAAATCCTGTGGCTGTGTACAACCGAAATAAAAATAATGATAAGAGATACAAACACATGGATAAAAAAGCGAAGGCTTATAAATCAAACAAAGGAAAAGGCCATAAAAACAAATAAACTAATTATCAGTATACATATTTTCAAAAAAGAGATGGCTGTTCGAAAGAACAGTCATTTTTTTGTGCTCTATTTGAAGTTATCAATTTACCTTTGCAGCGACAAAATTTCTAACAGAAAGACCGCATATTAAAAATGAAAACTCTTCAGGAAAAAAATAAATTTATTGCTACGATATTGGCATTTGCCGTAATTCCGATGTCTGGTTTGGCAACAGATATTTATCTGCCATCAATGCCAAGTATGGCTACAGAACTCATTCAGCCGGAAAGTAGCATTCAGCTTACGCTTTCTATATTTCTCATCAGTTACGGACTGACGCAGTTTTTTGCAGGAAGCATTGTAGACTCATTCGGGCGGTTTAGAGTTTCGGCAATTTCTCTGGCTTTGTTTGTAGTCAGTTTTTTAGTGACCGCTTTGACGAAAGATATTGTCGTCATTTATGCAATGAGAGTGTTACAGGGTATGTTATCTGGCTTTGCCGTCGTTGCAAAACGAGCATTTTTTGTTGATGTATATGAAGGTGAAAAGCGTAAACATTATCTGAGCATTATGACGATTGTTTGGTCTGTAGGTCCCATTATTGCTCCATTTATCGGTGGTTATCTTCAGAAATTATTCGGCTGGCAGTCTAATTTTTACGTTTTGGCAGGATACAGTTTTATTCTGCTTATTTTGGAATTGATATTTTCCGGAGAAACGTTAAAAATCAAAAAACCTTTTAATTTTAATTATGTTCTCAAAGAATATGATCTCATGTTCCGCACCAAAGATTTTTTCTACGGAATGCTGATGTGCGGAGTGAGTTACGCAATGGTGATTTTTTTCAATCTTTGCGGGGCTTTTATCATCGAACACAAAATGGGATATTCAGAAGTCGTTGCAGGTTATGTTTCATTAATTCTCGGTCTTGCCTGGATGACAGGAGGTTTTTTAGGAAAAGCGCTAATAGAAAAAGCTTTCCTCCCGAAAATCAGGTATGCAAACTTTATCCAGATATTTTTAATCGTAGCAATGATTTTCTGTTCGTATTATCTAAACAATATTTACAGTTTAGTTGCTTTTGCTTTCGTAATTCATGTAACGGCAGGGTTTATTTTTAATAATTATTTCGCCTACTGCATCGGAAGATTTCCCAATTCTGCAGGTATCGCAGGCGGTTTGACAGGCGGAGTTGCATTCATCATCACTTCAGCGATAAGCTACGGAATTGTAGCAATCATTAAATCCGATATTCAACTAGAAGTTGCAGAAGGTTATTTTGTTTTGGGAATTTTAGGATTGATTATTTTAAGTATAACTAAATTAAGAAAAGCGCATGCTTGATTATAAAAAAAATCCCCAAGAGTTTTAACTATTGGGGATTTAATTATGTAATTTTTTTTACTTATTAAAAACTTCGATCATTACATTTTCAGGGACTACATTTGAATAATCATAACTCTGAACATTGAGTTGGGTAGTCGAACTTACACAAACCACTTTGTTGTTATAATTAAATACTTTGAAAGGGAATTTTTTAGTATTAATAGTTTGGGTTTTAGTGTAGGTGTTGATGTTGTAAAACTCAATTGCTTTAGACATATTTCCTGCAATGATACTGTTACTGTCAAAATCGAAACTAGTTAATTTAGAGTTTCCAGAAGGCAAATTATTCTGATAAATCATTTGAGAATTATATACAGAACCTGAACTGGATGTTATCACTCTTCCATCAGGAAATGTTTCAAAAATTCTGTAATTAAGAGGGTGATCTCCGTGATAGATATCATCTTGATGATTTACGTAATTTCCATTTAGATCAAAATTATACAAATCCAAATCTACTGGTGTTATATTCTGGGTGATGGTGTATAATTTAACCGATGTTCCAACCGACTTTTTCATCCTTCCAGTATTATAATAAAGCTGAGGAGATTGTGAAACTATAGTATTTGTAGTTCTACTTGCTGATTTAATTACGCTGTAATTACTATTGCTTGAAGAACCGTAAAGTATACCATTATGATAAACTGTACTTATGAGCGGCATTCCGAAACTCACCTGAGTTTTCAATGTCAGGTCATTACCATCATAAATGTCTACCCAACCATCATTTCTGGGAACATATAGTTCTACACTTCCATTATAGATTCCAATATCAGAGTAGCCTAAAGTTGCATTTGTGCTAATCTGATGAGTAACTGTTCCTGAATTTACATCGTAAAGTGCAATTTTGCCGTCTGTATCCAAAAGATACAATTTTCCTGTATTTTTATCAAACTGAGCGTCGAATGTTTTTAGGTTAAGAAGTTTGATGTCTGGTCTTTCTACCTTAACGATATTACTTTTTACCTGTTCGCCATTTGTTTTGATTCCTATTATTTGATATTCAAAATAAGCATTGAAAGGTACAATAGATGTATACGAAAATTGCGTGGGTCCAGCTGTTAAAAGTTCGGTTTGCGGACCATTCTGCGAGTCACTTCTAACAATTTTATATTGCATATAAGTATTATCACCTGCAAGAGTCCAGCTCAAACTAACCGTCTCAGCAGAATCATTATAATTTGAAGTTAAATTTATTCTATTTTCAATAAAAGGAGGTGTTACCACAACTTCTGTTATATCGTCATTAGAACTACCGCAAGAATACATCAGTAAACATGCAGACAGAATTAAAAATATCTTTTTCATAAATTTAAATTCCGTCAATAATTTCATTTAAAACTGTACTTGGTCTCATTGTCTCGTACGTTTTATACGTATCAGTTTTAAAATAACCATCAATATTCTGAGGCTTACCTTGAGCACCAATTAATTCTGAGTTGATTACCTCTTCACTTTCCTGCAATGCTTCTGCTACAGGAGCAAATTGTTGAGCCAATTCTGCATCAGCTGTTTGATTTGCTAAAGCTTCCGCCCAATACATCGCCAAATAGAAATGAGAACCTCTGTTATCAATTTGTCCGACTTTTCTAGCAGGAGATTTATCAGTAGCTAAGAATTTAGCATTTGCTTCGTCTAAAGTATCAGCCAAAACCTGAGCTTTCGTATTATTTTGAGTTTGTGCCAAATGCTCTAAAGAAGCCTGTAACGCTAAGAATTCACCTAGAGAATCCCATCTCAAATATCCTTCTTCCAGGAATTGCTCAACATGTTTCGGAGCAGAACCTCCAGCTCCTGTTTCGAACAAACCACCACCGTTCATCAATGGAACGATAGAAAGCATTTTAGCAGAAGTTCCAAGCTCTAGGATCGGGAAAAGATCTGTTAAGTAATCTCTCAATACGTTTCCTGAAACAGAAATTGTATCTTTTCCTTCTCTTGCTCTTTTCAACGTTTCTGTCATTGCATCTTTTACGTCAAGAATTTTAATATCCAATCCGTTGGTGTCGTGATCAGCTAAATATTTTTCAACTTTTTTGATCATTTCTCTGTCATGAGCTCTTCCTTTATCTAACCAAAAAATAGCTGGAGTATCAGAAAGTCTCGCTCTGTTTACAGCTAATTTTACCCAGTCCTGAATTGGAGCATCTTTCGTCTGACACATTCTGAAAATATCTCCAGCTTCAACTTTTTGAGAAAGAAGAGCAGTTCCATTTTCATCCTGAACTTCAATTGTTCCTTCAGCTGTAGCCTGGAAAGTCTTGTCGTGAGATCCGTATTCTTCAGCTTTTTGAGCCATTAAACCAACGTTCGGTACAGAACCCATTGTAGTAGGATCTAATTTTCCGTGCGCTTTCATATCATCAATTACCGACTGATAAAAACCTGCATAAGAACGATCCGGAATGATACAAACGGTATCTTCTTCTCTCCCCTCTTTGTTCCACATTTTTCCGCCACCTCTTACCAAAGCAGCCATAGATGCATCAACAATAATGTCAGAAGGCACGTGGAAGTTGGTAATTCCTTTGTCAGAATTTACCATTGCTACTCTTGGTCCGTTTGCCAATGCTGCCTCAATATCGCCTTTTATATTTGCTTCCTGTGCATTCCCTTTAATTTTATCAAAAAGATCTGCAAGACCATTATTTGGGTTAACGTCAAGAGAATCAAAGGTTTCAGCATATTTAATGAAAACATCTTTAAAGAAAGTTTCAATGATCCCACCGAAAACGATGGGATCAGAAATTTTCATCATCGTAGCTTTCAGGTGCGCAGAAAGAAGTACATTTTTATTTTTAGCTTCTTCAATAGCTTCTTGCACGAAAGCTTTCAAAGAGTTTAAATTCATTACAGAAGAATCAATAACTTCTCCAGCTTGAAGACCAGCGAAATCTTTCAGTAAAGTTTCAGCACCATCATTTCCTTTGAAAACGATTTTATATTTTGTAGCATTCTCAAGAGTCGTTGAAGTTTCTGTTCCGTAGAAATCTCCGCTGTTCATGTGAGCAACATCAGTTTTGCTGTCAGAAGCCCAGTCACCCATTCTGTGAGGGTTTGCTTTTGCATAATTTTTAACGGCTTTCGGTGCACGTCTGTCAGAATTCCCTTCTCTTAAAACAGGATTTACAGCACTTCCCAATACTTTAGCATATTTCGCTTTGATTGCTTTTTCCTCGTCATTTTTAGGTTCTGCAGGATAATTTGGAACTGCGAAACCTTTAGACTGTAATTCAGCGATTGCCGCGTCTAATTGTGGTGCAGAAGCAGAAATGTTGGGTAATTTGATAATGTTCGCATCAGGTTGAGTTGCCAGTTCGCCCAACTGAGCCAAAGCGTCATCAGTTTTCTGATCATCTTTTAAAAACTCAGGGAAGTTTGCTAAAATTCTTCCTGCCAAAGAAATATCCGGAACTGCGATCTCAATGTTCGCGGGTTTTGTAAACGCTTTTACGATTGGTAAAAACGAATGTGTTGCCAACATTGGAGCCTCATCCGTAAGTGTGTAATAGATTTTTGATTTTTCTGACATTATACTTTTATTTATTATTTAAAGTTTTAGTTTCACAAATTTAGTTAAATTTTAATTTTTTACACTTTAATAGTACGTAAGATTTTCTGTTTTAAGAATTATTTAACCTTTATTTCAAACAAAATCGATGGAAATTTAAATAAATTTGGTAAAAATTAAAATATATAAACTATGTCTACAATTACATTTAAAGGAAACCCGGTACACACTATTGGAGATCTTCCCGCAGTAGGAAACACAGCTCAGGAATTTACGATGGTTTCGGGAGATTTATCTGAAAAAAATCTTGCAGATTACACGGGTAAAAGAGTTGTTCTGAATATTTTCCCAAGCATTGATACAGGAATCTGTGCTGCATCAGCAAGAAAATTTAACGAAGAAGCTTCAGCACTTGATAATACAGTAGTTATTAATGTTTCAAGAGATTTACCTTTTGCACTATCGAGATTTTGTGCTGCTGAAGGATTAAATAACGTAGAAACTTTATCAGATTTCAGAGGGAATTTTGGTGAAGATTATGGCGTTACTATTACAGATTCTCCATTTAAAGGTCTTTTGAGCAGAGCGGTTGTGGTCTTAGATGAAAATACCAATGTAATCTACACAGAGCAAGTTCCTGAAATTGCACAAGAGCCTAATTATGAAGCGGCTATCGCATCGTTGAAGTAAATAAAATTATTTCTCCTTAATTTGAATCATTCTGTTGTTTAACAGAATGATTTTTTTATTTTTGTGCACCAACGTAACTATTAGTCATTGAAAAATATATTTACCTCTTTTTTAATTTTCGTTTCTCTGTTTTCGGGAGTTAGTTTTGTAAAAGCACAAGATTCTAAAGAGATTTTGGAATTGAAAAATAAGCTGGCGGAAAATTCTGACGAAGAGGAAAAACAGGAAGTTCGTAGAAAAATAATTGCAGCGTATTTAAATGAAAAAAAATTTGACAGTGTCATTGTATATACGAATAAGATGCTGCCATTCTATGAGAGAATGAATGATCGCGCCAAAATCGGAAATATAGAATTAAATTTAGTTGCAAATTATCATACTCTTAATCAGAAAGGTTCAGCATTTTTACATTTCGAAAAAGCAGAGAAATACTATAAAGATCTGACTTTAGAAAATAAAGTTCGTCTCAATAATATTGGTGCGATTTTGCAGTATAGCAATGAAAATTATTCGAAATCAATATTTTTTTTTAACAGGAATATTTCGCTTTATAAAAATGGTGAAAAAGTCAACAAACAAAAAATTGATGAGAACTACAATTCGTTGATATCATTATATTATTACACAAAAAATGACTACGCAAATACATTCAACATTACTAATGAATATCTAAAATTTACCGAAAAAGAATTTCCAGAAAAGTTAGCAGACGTTCATACTCAGTTGGGAATTATATATTGGGGTGTAGGATTTAATAAGAAAAGTATCAGCCATTATGAAAAGGCGATACAGCTTTATGAAAAGCAAAAAGGGAAAGAAAGCTACATTTATGCAATCAAAAATACATTGGGCGCCAATTATATGAAGTTGAAGGATTTTGATGAAGCTAAAAAGAATGCGCAGGAAGCTATCAATTATTTTAAAACACAAGATAATGTTTCAGCACTTTCCACGTCCTACAATCTTTTATCTCATATTGCATTTGAAGAAAAAAAGTTTTCTGATTCTAAAGATTATATCCTGAAAGCCATAAATATTGTTCCGGATTCTTCTCAAACAAATCTTTACAATAAAGCCTATTTAGGAACAATTAAGTTTAAAATTTTGATGCAAAAGGACAGTCTGAATATAAAAACAGATCCGGCCAAATACAAGGAGCTTCAAAATATAACTAAAGAATTATCTGATAACTTTGAAAAAATTGAGCTGAAAAAAGATAACGTGAGCTCAGGATTGCTTTTGCACAATTATAATATTCTGGCAGATGCTTACGGAATGTTGGGCGATTATGATAAGGCTTATTATTACTTAGATAAGACGATGAAGCAGCAAGAGAAGTCTTACAGCGTTGAAAAAATAAAAGCATTATCCGAGGTTCAGGGAGAACAGCAACTTAATGATGAAAGACTTAGAATTCAGCTAGTTGAAGAAACCAAACGGATTCAGCTACAAAAAGAAATAGAACTAAAAGCACTCCGATTTGAATATGAGAAAAAACATGCCGCAGCAAAAACCGAGGAAGAACGAAAAAGATTGGCTCTGGAAGAAGATTTAAAAAGAAAGGAAATTCAGTTTAAATTTGATGAAGAGCAAAAAGCTGTAGCTTTAAAATATTCTCAGGAAAAAAATATTGCCAGAATCAATCAGGAAAAAAAAGACGCTGTTGCAAAAGCAGATTTGGAAAGTTCTAAAAACCAGAAAAATATGTGGGCTGTGGGAGCAGGACTTTCACTTCTATTATTAGGTTTTGCGGTATTTTCATACAATCAGAAAAGAAAAGATAACAGAAAAATTGCCGAGGAGAAACTAAAATCTGATAATCTTCTTTTAAATATTCTGCCTCACGAAATTGCTGAAGAATTGAAGGAAAAAGGAAAAACTAGTGCAAAACATTTCGATGAAGTATCGGTTTTGTTTACAGATTTTGTCAACTTTACGGCAAATTCTGAACGAACTGGCGTTCAGGAAGTGCTGAATGAACTGAATGTCTGTTTTACAGAATTCGACAGGATCATGGATAAATATGGACTGGAAAAAATAAAAACCATTGGTGATGCATATTTGGCAGTGAGCGGTTTGCCGCTTTCTAATGGGAAGCACGCAAAAAACGCGGTGAGTGCAAGTTTGGAAATTCTTTCTTATATTCAACAGCGGAAACAGGAAAATCCAAATGCTTTGGATATTAGGATTGGAATTCACTCAGGTCCTGTAATCGCCGGAATTGTAGGGGTGAAAAAATTCGCCTATGATATTTGGGGAGATACGGTAAATACGGCTGCAAGAATGGAGCAGAATAGCAAACCAGGAAAGGTGAATATTTCTGAGGCAACATATCGGTTAATAAAAGAAGATTTTACCTTTGAGTCTCGCGGAAAAATAGAAACTAAGGGTAAAGGTGCAATGGAGATGTATTTTGTAAATCAGGCTTAAATTAATTTTATCAATGAAAAAAAATCTACTCTTCAAGTTTTTATTTTCTGTATTTATTCTCTTGCAAACATTTTGTTTTGCACAGAATTCTGCTGAAAAGCCTCGGATTCTGACTCACAAAGAAATTAAAAACGGCGCAAAAATAGATGAAGCCAGCAAATTTTTCGCTGGCGATAATCCTGATTTTGCTTTACCTCAATTTGACGATTCTGCATGGAAACATGTAAGCTTTAATTCTAAAAAAGTTTATTCGTGGAATCCTGTCAATTATAACTCTAAAAATAATTCAAAAAAAGAGCAAATTTACTGGGTTCGGTACTATTTTAAAATAGATTCTGCATCTATAAACGAGTCTTTATGTTTTGATGTTACTCAGCTTGGTGCTTCCGAGATTTACCTTAACGGGAAAAAAATTGAAAGCATCGGTAAAATTGGGAACGAAAAAACAAGAGAATTTAGAATAAAAAACAGAATTCCGGAATTATTTACCTTAGACAATACCAAAGTAAATGTTTTAGCTATCAGATTTTTACCTGTAGTTGGAAGCAAAAAAAAGACCGTCAATTTGAGTCCTTTTGCAATAAGTGTAGAGATTGTGTCAGCTAATGAATTGATTAGATCTAAAACAGAAATGGTGCAGTATTTCAACTTTTACACTATGCTGTTTTGCGGAATTTTTGGCGCGTTAGGATTTATTCATCTATTGTTGTTTATTTTTTACAGAAAAGCAATTTACAATCTGTATTTCTCTACCTACAATTTTTCGATTTCTTTGATGAGCTACCTGGTACTGCTTTTTTCAGAAATGCGTGATCCGCTGGATCTCGATTCTTACACTTTTCTCTCTTTTCTTGCATTGATGGCATTTGCAACCTCACTCACAGGCTTTGTCAATACGTTATTCGGCAGAACAAAAATAAGGCTGAAAGTAATGCTGATCATCTCAGCTCTACTTTTTGTAATCTATTATTTCAATGTTCCTTCTGCCGCAAGTTTAGCATTTTTCTACCTTTCTTTTGTAGCTTTTGAATCTTTTTATTTAATCGTCAGAGCGATGATTAGAAGAGAGAAATCTGCCTTTATCGTGGGAGGTGGAGTGTTGGTCTTCTTCCTTTTTATTGTACTGGTTATCATTTTTATATTTTTAAATAAACTGAATACAATTCAGATAAGTGAGGAAATGGGAGACGATTTTATCGGTTATGTGCTGATCTTAATTTTCATCAGTTTTCCAATTTCAATTTCTGCGTATTTGGGTTGGCAATTTGCTTCAACCAATTTAAGTCTGGTTAAACAGTTGGATGAAGTCAACCGGCTCTCTGATATTAATTTAAAACAAGAACAGGAAAAACAGCAGATTCTTCAGGATCAAAATGATCTGCTTGAAAAACAGGTTGACGAACGCACCTTTGAGCTTCAAAAAGAAAAACAGAAAACAGAAAATTTACTGCTTAATATTCTTCCGCACGAGGTTGCCGAGGAATTAAAGGAAAATGGTTCGTCTGAAGCCAAATATTATGACGAAGTAAGTGTTTTGTTTACTGATTTTGTTAATTTTACCCAGAGTTCAGAGAAAATGGGTGCCGAGAAAATGTTGGTTGAGCTCAACGAATGTTTTACCGCATTTGATATGATCATGGAAAAGCATGGTTTAGAAAAAATAAAAACGATTGGTGATGCATATTTGGCTGTTTGTGGACTTCCAATTAAAAATGAGAATCACGCGCATCAAACGGTTTTGGTTGCTTTAGATATCATTAATTTTATTGAAGAAAGGAAAAAGACACATCCGGAAGCTCTTGATATCAGAATCGGGATCAATTCAGGTTCTTTGATTGCAGGAATTGTCGGTGTTAAAAAGTTCGCTTACGATATTTGGGGCGATACTGTAAACACGGCAGCCAGAATGGAGCAGAACAGTGAAAAAGGTAAAATAAATATTTCAGAATCAACGTATCAATTGGTGAAAAATAAAGTGCATTGCGAATACAGGGGTAAAATTCACACCAAAGGTAAAGGCGAAATGGATATGTATTTTGCAATTGAAACTAAGGATATTTAACCACAAAAGTAACAAAAGGTTTATTTTTAGTTTGAATTACGATATAAAAAGAGTGATAAAAATCTTTGCTGAGTGAAACGCCTTTGCGAACAAAAAATATTTTCAAGAATTTTAAAAAAAATCTTTGCGAACTTTGCGTTTAAATAAACAAAAAAAACATTTTCTATTTTAAATATGGAATACGAAAAATTAAATACCATAATATTAAAACGGCTGAAGGAACACCTTCCGGAGCATTTGTCATATCACAGCGTAATGCATGTGAAAGACGTGATCGATTCTGTCGAAAAAATTGCAAAATCAGAAAAAGTTAATGATGAAGATTTAGTTTTGCTAAAAACGGCGGCATTATTTCATGATACCGGATTTTTGTATGGTTCAAAAGAGCATGAGGCAAAATCATGCGAAATCGCTGAAGAATATCTTTCCGAGTACGGATATTCTCAGGAACAGACTGAGAAAATAAAAGGAATGATCATGGCGACAAAAATTCCGCAGACGCCGTATAATCATTTAGAACAGATATTGGCTGATGCAGATCTGGATTATCTCGGCAGAGATGATTTTTTTGTGATCGGAGATAAATTATTCGAAGAACTATCTATGTTCGGAATCGTTAATTCTGAGCGTGACTGGAATTTGCTGCAGGAAAAATTCCTGGAAAGTCATCATTATTTTACAGAAACGGCCATCAAAAGCCGCGATCAGAAAAAACAGGAAAATCTGAACATTATTAAAACAAAACTAAAAAACTACTGATCATTTTATGAGCTCAGCAACCAAACATGGCCCCTTATTTACTATTTCAGATATTATTTATTTGGTATTAGGAGTAATTTCTGCAAGTTTTGCGTTAAAATCTTTTCTCGTTCCCAATCACTTTTTAGACGGCGGCGTTACCGGAATTTCACTTTTATTATACGAAGTCTATCATTGGAATTTAGGCATAACGTTGTTTATTTTAAATATTCCTTTTATCGTTCTTGCTTATTTTCAGATCGGAAAACATTTTGCGATCAGAAGCAGTCTTACGATTCTTTTAATTGCGCTGACAATGTATTTTGTGCCTTTTCCTGAACTCACGCATGACAAACTTTTGGTTGCGATGTTCGGCGGTTTCTTTTTGGGAATCGGAATAGGACTTTCCATGCGTGGTGGCGGAACTTTTGATGGAATGGAAGTTTTAGCATTATTAACTTTCAAGAAATGCAGTTTCAGTATAACCGAAATCATTTTAGGAATGAATGTCATTATCTTCATTATTGCTGCAAAATTCTTGAAAGTGGACACGGCTTTATATGCGATTGTGACGTATCTGGTTGCAAGTCAGATCACAAAATACGTGATCGAAGGAATTGAAGCTTACACTGGCGTAACCATCGTTTCAGGAAACAGTGAAGAAATTAAAAAAGCTTTAGTTTTAACGATGAACAGAGGAATTACAGTGTATAAAGGCGAGCGAGGATTTATGAAAGAATCTTTTGAACAAAGCTCCGATGCCGATATTATTTTTACCATTGTAACTCGATTGGAGGTGAGAAAGTTGCAGAATATCGTTCGGGCAATCGATCCGAAAGCATTTATTTTTACCCAAACCGTAAGAGAACCGCAAGGCGGAATTGTGAAAGAAATTATTAAACATTAAAGTTTAAATAAATATTGAAATATTACCTTGTGAATTTTTTTGCAGGGTTTTTTGTTAATTATAATCATAAAACAGTAGAAATGTCTTAAACAAATATGCATATTTTTTATCAATAGGAACGGACTTTAGCCCGTTTTTTTAAAGAAGAAATCTAATGGCTTTAGCCGAAAGATATATTATTATTTTAATGGAATTGTGAAAATAATTTGCGGAATTTCGTGTTCTTAAAAACTGCGTCAAGTCATCAAAATTACTTAGAATTAAAGCTATCTTTACATTATGAAACGCTCCGGAACCGCAACATTACCTCTACATTACGGCAAAGTACCGCCTTGGCTCTACGAAAGAATGGCCACGCTTGGGCTTTCAATTGTAGAAGTGATGTTGGCTGATTACGGAAAAAATGAAGTTCTAAGAAGATTGGCAGATCCGTTTTGGTTTCAGAGTTTCGGTGCAGTGATGGGGATGGATTGGCATTCTTCAGGAATAACTACCTCAGTAATGGGCTCTTTGAAACGCAGCATCAATCCCAATTCTAAAGAACTCGGAATTTATATCTGTGGCGGAAAAGGTAGGTTTTCCAAAGAAACCCCGAATGAACTTCTCCTTATCGCCGACAAAACGGGTTTAAATGGAACTGAATTGGTTCGGGCAAGTAAACTTTCTGCAAAGGTTGACAATACGGCGATTCAGGATGGTTATCAGTTGTATCTGCACAATTTTATAGTTTCCGATGAAGGCAATTGGGCTGTCGTGCAACAAGGAATGAATGATGCTGACGGAACGGCAAGACGTTACCATTGGCATTCAGAAAATATGGAATCATTTGTCGACGAACCGCACAAAGGTATTCAGGGGATCAATCGCGGAAATATTTTAAATTTAACAGCCCACGAAGCCAAGGACAGCCGAAAAGGGATTCTGGAAATTTCTCATACCAACTCAGAGAAAATCATGCAGGATTTTGCGAATCTTATTTTGCCGGCTCATCACGACGTGCGCGCTTCTGATGTTGATCTGAAAAAACTGGGTACACTTTTGTACATGACCAGAGAAAATCAACCCGAAAATTTTGAGGAATTGCTTTTGTTAAAAGGTGTTGGTCCGCGAACGTTGCAAAGTCTGGCTTTGGTGAGCGAGGTCATTCATGGTGCGCCGTCCAGATTTAGAGATCCAGCGAGATTTTCCTTTGCACATGGCGGAAAAGACGGCCATCCTTTTCCGGTTCCGATCAACGTTTATGATGACACGATTTCTATTTTACAGAAAGGAATTGAAAAATCTAAGCTGGGAAATTCAGATAAATTACAGTCAGTCAATAAGCTTCATACCATTATTGCGGAGGCCGAGAAAAATTTTAAACCTAATTTCGATATCAATGATGTCATTGAAGAAGAACGTCAGAACTCGTGGAGGTTTGGTGGAAAAACTGTATCCGGAGACGCGGAAAAACCTTCTAAACCAAAACCAATTCAGCTTTCTTTGTTTTAATTTTTAAATTGAATTTAAAATAATTGGAGGTTTAGAATTTAAATCAAATAAAGTTTTCCATTCCTGTAAAATTTAAATGATTTAAAAATTCTTCTTAACTATCATCGGATAACAAAAATGATTTAAAAATTTAAGATTAGAAAATCCTAATCAATGTGAAAAATTTCTGTTTAAAATTCCAATAAAAGCTTTAATTTTAAAACATTAACGCAAAAATCCTGTCCATGAGCAATAAAGTCTTTGAAGTATACTCAGATTTTCCCTTTTTCTTTGAAGAAGAGCTTGCCGAAATCTTTCTGGCTCACGAAAAAGTGGTTTTCAGGAAAGGAGATTTTATTCTCGAAGAAGGTAAAACGGCGAACGAATATTTTATTTTAGAAAAAGGTCTGGCAAGGTCGTTTGTTAATGATTTTAATGGTAATGATGTAACCACACATTTTTTTGTTGAAAATGAAATTATTATCGAGGTGTCGTCACTTTTTCAGAGAATTCCAACACAGGAAAATATCGTCTGCATCACCGATTGCGTTTGTCAAAAAATTGATTTTGATACTTTCCAGAATTTATATCACAAAATACAAAATCTCAGCGAATGGGGAAGAGCCTGGATGTCAAACGAACTTTTCACCTATAAACAGAGGTCTGTGGAGATGTTTACACTCTCGGCTACCAAAAGATACCTCAATCTTTTACAACATAAACCGCATGTTATACAATTTGCCCCTTTAAAGCAAATCGCTTCTTATCTGGGTATTACAGATACTTCACTGAGCAGAATCCGCAAAGAACTGGTTTCTCATTCCAGAAAAGTATAAATCTTGTCTTATGGCAAGTAGATTTTCATTTTGACTTGGTAATTTTGGTTATAAGCTAATCTTTAAAATTCCAAAATGGAAATCACAGATATTTATGTCAATCTTCCCGTAAAAGATGTCCGGAAAACAAGAGAATTCTGGACGAAATTAGGCTTTTCTATCAACGAACAGTTTTCTGATGAAAAAGCAATTTGTGTGGTTATGAAAGAAAATCATATATACACCATGTTCCTTCAGGAAGAATTTTTCAAAACATTCACCGACCGACCGATTGCAAACGGAAAAACCACAAACTCTTTTAGCAATCGGCGTTAACTGTAGAGATGAAGTCGATGAAATGATGCAAACAGCGACCGAAAATGGAGGCTCAAAATACAGCGAGCCAAGAGATCACGGCTGGATGTATCAAAGTGCATTCGCAGATCCCGACGGTCATCAGTGGGAAGTGATGTACGGAGATGTTTCTCAAATTCCTTCACAATAATATCTATTCAATTAAAATCTAACTCAAATAAAATCAATATGATGAATGTACAATATATTTATGTAAATCTTCCTGTAAAGGATATTTCGAAAACAAAAGAATTCTGGACGAATCTCGGATTTGGAATCAATGAAGAAATATCGAACGAGAATGCTGTTTGTGTTAATTTAAATGAAAATATGTTTGTTATGTTTTTAACGGAAGAATTCTTCCAGACTTTTTCTGAAAGACCCGTTCCGAACGGCGACACTACTCAGGTTTTGGTTGCAATCGGTATGAGCAGCCGCGAGGAAGTCGATAACGTTGTGAATGCAGCAGTGGCAAATGGAGCCACTCAACATGAGGAAGCGCAGGATCATGGGTGGATGTATCAAAATTCTTTTTGGGACATCAACGGGCATGGTTGGAATGTGATGTTTACCGACATTTCACAAATGCCAACTCTGTAGCAATTTTATATTTAAATCTTAACAAAAAGTAATGGATACACCAAAATCAAACAAGCTAGACATTATCGTTCCCGCGTTTCGCGGTCACAGCCAGAATTTTCTGATGGTTCTTGACGGTATTTCTGAAGAAGATGCTTTAAAAAGGATCGAAGGAAGAACCAACCATATTATCTGGATGATTGGGAATTTTCTTGATATGCGATTCGCTATGGGAAAAGTTTTAGGAGTTGAAGAAGAATTTGAATTCAAAGAATATTTTTCTCAAGGTAAAGCACTTGATGAGGGTTTCAATTATCCCACACTCGATCAGCTCAAAAAAAGTTTTCACCAGATTTCTCCTTTGGTTTATAACAAATTATTAGAAGTAACTGATGCAGATTTAGATCAAGATTTTCCGATGGGAATGAATATCGAATTCTTTACTGAAACCGTTCTGAATTTTGTCGGAATGTGCATCGGCCGTGAAGATTACCTCTGCGGACAAATCGGATTGATGCGCAGAATTCTTGGTTATGAAGGAATGAAATACGAATTCGATGAAAATATAAAGTATTAATTAAGATACCTGAAATTAAGTTCAACTAACTAACTAACTAACTAATCCCATAAAGTCATGGCTAAATTAAATCCATACCTCAATTTTGATGGTAAAGCAGAAGAAGCGTTCAATTTTTACAGAACTGTTTTCGGCGGCGAATTCGTTGGCGAAGTTCGAAAAATGGGAAACGCTCCCGGAACCGAAAACCTATCGGATGATGAAAAAAATAGAGTAATGCATATCGCGCTTCCTGTGGGTGGCGACCTGCTGATGGCATCAGACATCGTTCCTTCATTCGGGCAGAGTCTTACCGTAGGAAACAATAATTATGTTTCTATTTTCCCGGATTCCAGAGAAGATGCAGAAAGAATTTTTAAAGCACTCTCTGAAGGTGGAAACGTGGAAATGCCTCTTGAAGATCAGTTTTGGGGCGATTATTTCGGTAGTTTTCAGGATAAATTCGGAGTCTACTGGATGATTAACTTTTCAACTGACGAAGGTTACGAAGGATAAAGATGATCATAAAATTCAAAATAATTATCTTTATAAAGTAAAATATCAGAAGGGATTTTTTCAAATAAAATATATAAATAAAATAAATGAATCAGATCAAAATTGACATTACAATTCTTGCTCCCGTAGAAAAAGTTTGGGAGTATTACAACGATCCTGAGCATATTGTTCAGTGGAATTTCGCTCATGAAAGTTGGGAATGCCCTAGTTGTGAAAACGATTTGAGAGTTGGCGGAAAATTCAATAACAGAATGGAAGCCAAAGACGGCAGTTTCGGATTTGATTTTGTTGGAATTTATGATGAGTTGGTACAAAATCAACTTATAAAATATCACTTAGAAGACGGTCGAAATGTAGAAATTGTTTTTAAAAAATTAGATGAAAACACTACGAAAGTTGAGATCAGCTTCGATCCTGAAAAACAAAATTCTGTAGAAATGCAGCGTGACGGTTGGTATGCGATTCTCAATAACTTTCACAAGCATGTGGAAAATCATTAAGTGATTATTCAGTCATGATTAATCTGATCATAATGGCAAAATCTATAAAGCATACTGGTAATGATCATCATGCAGGTTCAACTGATTTTTTGAAAGGTATCATCGCAATGCCCGCAAGAAGAGCTTTGGAAAGAGAAAAAATAGATTCTTTGAAAAAACTTTCAGCCTGTTGTGAAGATGAAATCTTGCAGCGACACGGTTTTGGTGAAAACACACTCAAAAAACTGAAAAATCATATGAGCGAAAATCAGATTTCATTTAAAAAATAAAAAGCATGAACAACAATATTTTTCCTTGTCTTTGGTACAATGGCGATGGCAAAGAATCTGCAGAATTTTATTGCAAAATATTTAGCGGAACCATCACTTCAGATACGCCGATGGTTTTAAATATTGAACTTTTCGGTCAGAAATTAATGCTGCTGAACGGCGGTCCTCAATTTGAAAAAAATGCTTCAGTTTCATTTATGGTCTTGTGCGAAACTGATGCTGAGGTTGAGAATTACTGGGGTCAGTTATCTGATGGCGGAATTGTCCTGATGGAACTTGGAGAATATCCGTGGAGTAAAAAATATGGTTGGGTTCGTGATCGGTTTGGGGTGACCTGGCAATTGTATCTGGGCGAAAAACAGAGTGAACAGAAAATCATTCCCACTTTGATGTTTATTCATCAAAACAACGGAAAAGCAATGGAAGCAATGAAGCTGTACACTGATATTTTTCCAAATTCTAAAATCGGAAATGTCCTTAAATATGGAGAAGGTGTAGGAAACGAAACCCATGAAGTTCCGGAAAATGTACAGCACGCTCATTTTGAAATTGACGGTTTTTCGTTTTTCTGTATGGATAATTCTTATGATCATAAATTTGATTTTAATGAGGGAATTTCTACGGTCGTTATGACCGATAATCAGCAGCAGACTGACCATCTTTGGGATGCTTTGACGACCGATGGCGGAACAGAAAGTATGTGCGGTTGGCTGAAAGATAACTTCGGACTCAGCTGGCAGATTATTCCTAAAAAACTGATTCAACTGATGAGTGATTCTGATCAGGAAAAAGGACAAAAGGTTGCACAATCGATGATGAAAATGCAGAAAATTGTTATTAAAGATTTGGAAGAAGCTTATCATTCTTAAATCTTTTCGGCTTGCTGTTTGATGTGATTTGCCTAAAAAGATTTGCATATGAAAACACAGAACAAGTCAAAGTCGATCTCAAAAGTACCTCAGGACGGACTTTATCCTGAAATTATCAGAAAAAATTACATCGGCAGCAAAAAACTTTTTGGAAAAAAAGCAATTATTTCCGGAGGCGACAGCGGAATCGGTCAGGCAGTAGCTGTTCATTTTGCTCGCGAAGGAGCAGATGTCATCATTATCTATAAAGAAAGTGATAACGATGCAAAAGAAACGTTGAAACTTGTTGAAAAAGAAGGTCAGAAATGTATCTTGATGAAGGGAGATATTTCAAAGAAGACTTTCAGAAACAAATGTCTTGAGAAAATTAAGAAAGAGTGGAAGGGCGTAGATATTTTGGTCAATAATGCCGGAATTCAGTTTCCTAAAAGTGATTTCGAAAAAATTTCTGATGAGCAAATAGCAGAAACTTTCGATGTGAACATTATTTCAATGATTTCATTTACCAGAGATATTATAAAGGTAATGAACAAAAACGGAAGGATATTATGTACAACTTCGGTTACAGCATATCGTGGCAGCAACCATTTGATAGATTATTCATCTACGAAAGGCGCAATTGCTACATTTATCAGATCTTTGGCCGTCAATCTTGCAGAGAAAAAGATACTGGTTAACGGTATTGCACCGGGACCGATCTGGACTCCGCTTGTGAAAGAAACCTTTGAAGACATCGCTTCTTTCGGAAAAGATACTCCTCTTAAAAGAGCTGGTCAGCCTTCGGAAGTTGCTCCCGCTTATGTTTTTCTTGCTTCGGAAGATTCAAGTTTTATTACCGGCGAAATTATTCATATCAACGGAGGAGATTTTGTTGGAGGTTAATATGTTCTGATAATTCTTAGTTTGTGATAATTAAAAAAACTTTGATTTTTGCCACATGGGACTTTTGCGACAAAATGGTCATAGTTAAAAAGTTTTGGCGGACTTAGTATTAAAATTTAACATTATAAATAAATTTTTCTCTTAAACTAATTTTATGGAAACTTTAGAATACAATATCGAAATTGATGCAACTCCCGAAAAAGTCTGGAGTGTACTCTGGGACGATTTAAGCTACAGACAGTGGACTTCCGCATTCACCGAAGGATCGTTTTATATGGGAACCTGGGATGAAGGAAGTATCATGAAATTTTTTGATCCCAATAACCACGGGATGTACAGCAAAGTTTTAAAAAATGAACCCAACAAAGAAATGACATTTATTCATTTGGGTGAAATTTTTGATGGAGTAGAGGTGCCGCAAGATTGGGGCGATGCCACAGAATCTTACATTTTGCAAGAAACTGAAACAGGAACCAAGCTGACTGCCAGAATTAATGCTTCCGAAGAGTTTAAAGGATTTTTCGAAGATAAATTTCCTGCAGCTCTTCAGAATGTTAAAAATTTATCGCAAAATCAATTGTAAAAATAAAAACGAATAACACAAATATCTCTAATAATCGGATTAGCGCATTTTGATCGTAAAATTACCATCAATCGTGATTAATTTATATTTAAAAAAATAAAAATATGGAAACTTTATCTTACGAAATTATCATAAACGCCCCAAAACAGAGAGTGTGGGATGTACTTTGGGGAGAAAATACTTACAGCGAATGGACGCAATTTTTCGGATCTGGTTCGCAGATGAAAACCGACTGGAAAGTAGGTGGCAAAACCTATTTTGTAAATCATGAGGGTGCAGGAATGGTCTCTACCATCGACAATATTGAAGAACCTGATCAGATTATTTTTAAACATCTTGGTATGATAGATAAAGACGGCATAGAAGATACGGAAAGCATGGAAGTAAAACAGTGGAGCGGCTGTTTTGAAAAATATATTCTTATCGATTATGATGGCCAAACAAAACTGCATGCAGAAGTGCAAACCGAAAAAGACTGGGAAGAGCATATGAATACAGGTTTTACAAAAGGTCTTGAAGTTGTGAAAAATCTTGCCGAGGCTATTTAATTTATGTCAAATTCTTCTAAGGATTTTACTAGCTTTAAAATGATCAGTACATAATTCTGAATAAAAAATGAAACTGTTAATCATCCTTTTTGCCACATTTATTTTGGCTTTGCTTGGAACTAAAATCGTTGAAGGAAGTTGGGATCTTTTGTTTGCCGGCAATTTAGGAATGACCGTGTTCATCATTTTCACAGGTCTCGCTCATTTTAAATTTCAAAAAGGAATGGCTTTAATGATTCCTGATTTTATTCCTGCTAAATTATTCTGGGTTTATTTCACCGGGATTTTAGAAATTGTGGCAGGAATTGGATTAATGATTTCTGCAATTCGTGAGATTACCGCAATTTCACTCATTGTTTTTTTTGTTTTGGTATTTTTCGCAAATATCAATTCATCGCAAAAGAATGTCAATATTTTTAAAGGAGACTATACTGGTCCCGGAATGTCTTATTTATATCAACAGAGAATCCCGATGCAGGTTATATTAATTGCATGGACTTGGTATTTTGGAATTTACTTAAATTAAATAACACAAGTTTTCAAAATGAAACCGGAAAGTAAGTTTGCTTTCCGTTTTTTATTTTATGCGCCTTCTCTTTACCGGGAAAAGGATGTAACATTTTTGAGTTTCAGTTGTCTAATTAGTAGATGATTTTTATTTAAATAATTATTCATTTTAAAACTAAATCCATAACTACTATGACTATTAACACTAAAATTTTTGCGACCGCTCAGGTTGTCATTTCAGCCATAATGATGAATGCACAGACTTCCACAACAAAATTACCCGGCGACCCAACTTTGGTTTCCTCAAAAGCTACTTTGGAAAAATTAATCACCTATGATAAAGGGAACTTTAAATATAAGGTTGAGGATTATTTTGCAAGACCAAAGGCTTCTCAGTTTAAAATCTCGCCAGACGGGAAATATTTGTCTTATAAAGAAAAGGATAAGGACAGTAAAAATCATGTCTATGTAAAAGATCTTGCGACGGGAAAAGCCACCAAAGCACTTGTTGAAAAAGAAGATCTGATCAGAAGCTACGGCTGGTTAAATAAAAAACGTCTTTTTTATACTCAGGATAAGAGTGGAAATGAAAATCTTCACTTATACGCAGCAGATATTGATGGTAAAAATCTTAAAGATCTTACCCCTTTCGATGGTGTAACGATTGGTTTAGTTCAGATCATAAAAGACACTGACTATGTGGTTGTCACCATGAATAAAAATAACAAACAGATTTTTGAGCCTTTCAAAATAAATTTTGTTACGGGTGAAATGACTCAGCTTTTTGAAAATAAAGATCCTAAAAATCCTATTGACGGTTATCTTTTCGATAAAGAAGGAAATTTGAGAGGCTATACGATTTTAGAAAACGGTTTAACAACTAAAACGTATTATAAGAATCTGCAATCAGGAAATTTTGATCTGATAAAATCGACAGACTGGAAAGATACATTCAGCATCATGAGGTTTAATGATAATTCAAAAAATAAAGATGAGGCGTATGTTGTTACGAATCTGGATAGTGACAAATCGAGAATTGTTTTGTATGATTTAAAGAAAAATGCTGTCATTAAAGAGGTTTATTCAAATCCAACCTTTGATGTGAACTCTGTAAGCGTGGCTGGTAAAAACAGAAATTATGAACTGGATTATATCAGCTATAACGGTATTAAGAATGAAGATATTCCTGTAAGTGAATTTTATAAAGAAGTTGATAGTCAGTTAAAATCTGAATTTGGTGACAAACAGTTTTATGTGGTTTCTTCTGATGATCGCGATTCTAAGCTTCTCGTGGTTGTAGACAGTGATAAATTATACGGGAAATATTACGAGTATGATGTAAAATCTAAAAAATTAAAACTTCTTGTCGATCTTATGCCTCAGTTGAAAGAAGAGGATATGGCAGAAATGAGACCTATCGAATTCAAAAGCAGAGATGGCCTTACAATTCATGGATATATTACATTGCCAAAGGCAGCTGTTGATGGTCAAAAAGTTCCTTTGATAGTAAATCCTCACGGTGGTCCGCAAGGAATCAGAGATGATTGGGGATTTAATCCTGAGACCCAATTGTTTGCAAGTCGTGGATATGCAACATTGCAGGTCAACTTCAGGATTTCTGGTGGTTATGGAAAAGAATTTCAAAATTCTGGCTACAAACAGATCGGAAGAAAAGCAATGGATGATGTGGAAGACGGAGTTAAATATGCCATCTCACAAGGTTGGGTCGATAAGGATAAAATTGCCATTTATGGCGGAAGTCACGGTGGATACGCTACTTTGATGGGATTGATCAAAACTCCGGATTTGTATTCTTGTGGTGTTGATTACGTTGGCGTTTCTAATATCTTCACATTCTTCGATTCCTTTCCTGAATACTGGAAACCGTACAAAGAAATGGTAAAGCAAATTTGGTATGATTTAGACAATCCTGAGGAAGCGAAAATTGCGAAAGAAGTTTCACCCGTTTTTCAGATTGATAAAATTAAAAAGCCATTGTTCGTGGTTCAGGGAGCAAACGATCCGAGAGTGAATATTAATGAATCTGATCAAATTGTAAAAGCATTGAGAAGTAAAGGCTTTGAAGTTCCTTACATGGTAAAATACGATGAAGGACACGGATTCGGAAAAGAACCTAACAGACTTGAGTTGTATAAATATATGCTAGGTTTCTTCGCAGAAAATTTTAATAAATAAGCTTTAACAAAAAGTATATAAAAGAACGGAAAGTATTTTGCTTTCCGTTTTTTGTTTTAAAGAGTGAAACAAAATCGTAGTTTTCACACATTATTTCAGCGCACAGAATTCCCCTCTTCTGGAGGGGTGGCGAAAATTCTGGAAGAATTTTTGACGGGGTGGTTCTATAGCCCGGATAGAAACGGCTACCCCACAGCAGGCGATGGAAAAAGCGAAGGAGCGAGGAGTAATAGTGGATAGCCGGATAAGCTCCTGAAAAAATCTTGCAACAAAAACATGATTAACAAACGAAAAACTGAAATGTCAAAAAAAATCTTTACATTCATTAAAGTAAAACAAAAAGGACAATCGTCATAGCAATATGGAGATTGCCGAGAAAATAACAATGCCACAGAAGGAAAAAGAAAACATTATTTCGCAAACCGTATCAAATTACGGTGGAAAACTGATGTCTTTTATTCGCCCGAAAGTGAAAAATACCGAAGATGCGGAAGATATTCTGCAGGAAGTCTGGTATCAGTTTAGCAGTTTGACCAATCTTTCGGAAATTGTAAATGTCGGTGGATGGTTGTACCGCGTTACCTCAAACAAAATCATCGATAAATACCGAAAAAAGAAAACTGAAAACCTTGAAGATTTTGTCTACGAAGATGAAGACGGATCGTTTTCGATAAAAGATATTCTGTTGCTGGACGACAGCGCCGGACCAGATGTGAAAATGTTTCAGGATGAGATTTGGAAAAAACTGTTTGAAGCCTTAGAAGAACTTCCGGAAAAACAGAAACTGGTGTACATGGAAAATGAACTCAATGATAAAACTCTGCAGGAGATCGCTGATGAACAGGGAGAAAATATCAAAACCATTATCAGTAGAAAAAATTATGCAGTGAAGCATTTGAGGAACAGACTAAGACAATTGTACGAAGATTTAAATAATTAGAAATAAATAAAATGAACAATAAATATAAAAAAAGCTGGGCACTTTTAATTTTATGTCCGCTCTTGATTTTCCTTGCCGTTGCGCTGATTGTAATGTGGCTTTGGAACTGTATTTTGCCCGAAGTTATAGGCGTTAAAAGTATCAATTACTGGCAGGCGATGGGGATTTTGGTGTTGAGTAAAATTCTTTTCGGAGGTTTTCACGGGAAATTCGGAAGGGGAATGCAAGATATGAAAGAGAAACATCTGAGACATAAAATGGAAGGAATGTCTGAGGAAGAAAAAGAAAAATTCAAAGAAGTCTGGAGACAGAAATGTTCAACCGGATTCTTCAACAGAAATAACGAATAGTTTAAAATTTTTGAAGTAGTAAAGTAAAAACTAAAACGAATTCGTCTCTATAAAAAACAAGAAGTAGTAAAATTTAAAATTTAAGAAAATGAAAAATTCAGTATTAAAAGGTGTTCTTGGAGCACTTGCCGTTGCCGGAGTTGCAATGGTTGCCAAAAAAGTAATTGAAAGAAAAAGATTTGTAAGAGGTATTTTCAATGAATACGGAATCAAAGAAAAATCACCTTTCGGATTGGCCGATAAAATTAGAGAAATGGATGAGGAGCAGTATCAGGAACTGAAAGGAAAGTTCAAAAAAGAATTTGCTTCAAGATGTTGCAGAAAAGATGCTAAAAAAGAAAATTTTTCTGAAGCATAACAAAAAGTAACTAAATTGAAATTGTCTTATTCCGGCGCGGGAAGCTTTGCTTCCCGCGCCGGAATTTTTTTGTTGTGAATGATTTTTTGCCACGAATGCACGAATTTTTTATTGCTTTACTGCTGAATTTTTTTGCCAACAAGGCTTCGACAAGCTCAGCCTGACATATCTAATACTATTTGTAAATTATAAACGTTGTCACGCTGAGCCTGTCGAAGCGCTAATAATATGTTTTTTAATATTTTCGTAATTAATTCCTTATGAATCTATTGCAATCAAAAAAAATTTAGGAGCCTCACTGTAATTTAAAAAGGCAACAATAAATTTGTGCATTCGTGGCTATTTAATTTAAAGTCTTTGCTTAGTGAAACGCCTTTGCGAACGAAAAATATGTGCAAAGAATTAAAAGAAATCTTAGCGAACTTTGTGTTAAAAATAGATTGCTACGTTTGGGTTGCAACAACAAAATCCTTATTTTTGTTAGCCTAAATGAAAGACTACTACTATTTTCTCGGGATTTCTCGTGATGCTTCGGATGAAGACATCAAAAAATCCTACAGAAAACTTTCATTAAAATACCATCCCGATAAGAACGAAAACGACGACTTTTTTGCAGAGCGTTTCAAAGAAATTCAAGAGGCGTACGAAACTTTAAGCGATAAAGGAAGAAGAATTACCTATGATCAGAATTTAGAAAGTCTGCAGAAAAGTTTTAGATATACCGTTCCACCTTCGATTAAAACTTTTTCGGCGAATAAAATTCATGCGAAAAAAGGAGAGGAGATTATCATTACTTGGCAAACTCAAAATGCTGATGTAGTCAAAGTTTTACCTTTTGGATTAGAAAAAGCCTACGGTGAGAGAACTTTTAAAATAACAGAATTTAAAAACGGAAAATTTCAGTTATTGCTGCATGCGACCAATTCACTTTTGCACAAAACCGTCGTTCACGGAATTACGATAACCGAAGTTTTTGAATCCGATGGAGAAAAATTCAGAGATCGGGCTGAAGAACTCTTTAAATCACAACCAAGAACTGCAATAAATCCTAAAGGTAAGCCAAAAATTTTCAGATTAATTTTTGGATTATTGATTTTAGCTTTAGCAATTTATTTTTTAATCAGCAGTCTAAACTAACTAACTATGCCAATTTCTTATTTCCTGGGCATTTTTTACAACGCTTACCTTTTTTGAATTTTTTACAACAAGATTTCTTGTCTCCACAGAACATTTCGTCATTCTTAAAAGAAAATACCGGAGTCAGTGGCGGAACTTTAAATGGAGTGATGTTATTCATAATGCAAATATATTAATTTAGAATAAATATAATTAATAAAATTTAAATTTTCTTTAAATGTTGATTAGCAAAGAGTTTGAGGATATTTCTGAATGGATTTTTGAATGGATTTCTATTATCTCAATACGAAAAAACTTCGTGAGCTTTTATAAGTGAAATCGAAGATTCGACGAAGTCAAACGGCTTCGTGAAACTTTAAAACAGTTATTAGTAAAAAACCTTAGTGCACTTTGTGTTCAAATTGAGCATTATAATTAATGAAAATATTCAATTCCTGTTAGCTTTATAAGAACTTATCAACTAAAATCGTTTCGATAGAAGATTTAAATAAAATACATTTTATCGCCTGTAATCACACATTCGCAAGATTCAGAACTTCTATTTTAAAGCCAATTGCAAAAAGCCAATCGCCAGTCTCCACTTAGGTTGCGAAATCATTTTAAAAATCGTAATTTTACGAATCTTTTTTTTCAAACAAAATCTAATATATAAAAATGAATACAGAGCAGTTTGTGAGCCGTCACATTTCCTTAAACGAAGCCGATAAGCAGGCAATGTTGGAAAAAATGGGCGTTTCAAGTATCGAAGAATTGATTTCTCAAACCATTCCATCATCTATCCGTTTAGAAAATGATCTGAACATTTCAGAACCTCTTTCAGAATACGAAATGCTGAATCATTCAAAAGAATTGGCATCGAAGAACACTGATTTTACAAGCTATATCGGTTTTGGATATCACAACACCCTTTTGCCATCGGCGATTCAGAGAAATATCTTTGAAAACCCAAGCTGGTACACAGCGTACACGCCTTATCAGGCAGAGATCGCTCAGGGAAGATTAGAAGCGTTGCTTAATTATCAAACTGTTGTGTGCGATTTGACAGGTTTTGCTTTGGCAAACGCATCTTTGCTGGATGAATCTACAGCAGCTGCAGAAGCAATGCACATGTTTTTCAACAACAGAACGAAAGATCAGAAAAAAGCGGGAGCAAACAGGTTCTTTATCTCTGATTTAGTTTTGCCTCAAACCGTTTCTGTTTTAAAAACAAAAGCTGAAGGTTTAGAAATTGAAATCGTTGAAGGTGATCATAAAACACACCAGTTTGACGAATCTTACTATGGAGTGTTATTGCAATATCCAGGTAAAAACGGAATCGTTTTAGACTATACTGAAGATATCGTTGAATATAAGAAATTAGACTTACAGGTTGTTGTAGCTTGTGATCCTATGGCTTTGGTTAAATTGAAATCTCCTGCATCAATGGGCGCTGATTGTGCGGTTGGTACTTCACAGAGATTTGGTATTCCATTAGGTTATGGTGGTCCTCACGCAGCATTTTTCTCTTGTAAGGAGGATTATAAAAGAGATATTCCTGGAAGAATCATCGGGGTTTCTCAGGATATGTACGGAAAACGTGCATTGAGAATGGCTTTGCAAACGAGAGAGCAACACATTAAAAGAGAAAGAGCGACTTCAAACATTTGTACTGCTCAGGTTCTTTTAGCGGTGATGGCAGGAATGTACGCCGTTTATCACGGTCCGAAAGGATTAAACTATATCGCTGACCAAATTCACTTTAAAGCAAATGCTTTGAAAGGCGGTTTGAAAGCCTTAGGTTACCAAACTGTTGAAGAACCAATCTTCGACACGGTAAAAATCGAGATGGCTGAAGATGAGAAAGCGAGATTGATGAGAATGATGCTTGATCACAAGCTAAATCTAAACTATTTCACAGAAGGAGTAATCAGCATTGCGATCAACGAAAGTACAACGCTGGAAAAACTGAATGTTTTGATGGCTTCTTTCGCTCAGTTTAAAGACAAGCAGACTTTTAAATTAGAAATAAAAGAAGGATACAGCATTCCTGAAGAAAATCTTAGAAAAGATGAGATTCTGACGGAAGAAGTATTCAACAAATACCATACAGAGACAGAATTGATGCGTTACATCAAACGTCTTGAAAGAAAAGATTTGTCATTAACCCATTCGATGATTTCTTTGGGTTCTTGTACAATGAAGCTGAATGCTGCGACTCAAATGTTACCACTTTCTTGGGATAATTGGGGAGCTGTTCATCCATTCGTACCGGTAAATCAGGCAGCAGGTTATCAGGAAATGATCAAAGAATTAGAAAAAGATCTTTCTGAAATCACAGGTTTTGCAGGAACTTCACTTCAGCCAAACTCTGGAGCTCAGGGAGAATATGCAGGTTTGATGGTGATCAGAGAGTATCACATCTCAAGAGGCGAAGGTCACAGAAATGTGGTGTTGATTCCTCAGTCTGCACACGGAACAAACCCTGCTTCTGCAGCAATGGCGGGAATGAAAATTGTTGTCGTTAAAAATCTTGAAAGCGGAGAAATTGATTTCGAAGATTTCAAAGCTAAAGCAGAAGCTAATTCTGAGAATTTATCTGCTGTAATGATCACGTATCCTTCAACTTACGGATTCTTTGATGCCAACATTAAAGAAATTACTCAATTGGTTCACGATCACGGCGGACAGGTTTATATGGACGGTGCCAACATGAATGCTCAGGTAGGATATACCAGTCCTGGAAACATCGGAGCAGACGTTTGTCACCTAAATCTTCACAAAACTTTCGCAATTCCTCACGGAGGTGGAGGTCCTGGAGTTGGCCCAATCTGTGTTGCGAAACATTTGGTTCCTTTCCTGCCAACAAATGCAAACATTAAAGTTGGTTCTCCAAGCGCTATTGAAGGAATTTCTGCTGCGCCTTACGGTTCCGGATTGATCTTAAATATTTCTTATGCTTACATCAAAATGTTGGGAACTTCAGGTTTGAAAAAAGCAACTGAGCACGCGATTTTAAATGCTAACTATTTAAAAGAAATCTTAGCTGAGCATTTCCCTATTTTATATTCGAATACTGAAGGTAGAGTAGCGCACGAGTGTATCGTAGATTTCCGTCAGTTCAAATCTTTAGGAATTGAAGTGGCTGATGTTGCGAAAAGACTGATGGATTACGGTTTCCACGCACCAACGGTTTCTTTCCCGGTTGCTGGAACATTGATGATTGAACCCACAGAATCTGAAAGCAAATCTGAAATCGACCGTTTTGCAGAAGCTCTTATCGCTATCAAACATGAAATCGATGAGATTGCTAATGGCGAAGCTGATCAGGCAAACAACGTATTAAAAAATGCTCCTCACACCGAGCAATTGGTCGTTTCTGATTCTTGGGACAAACCATACAGCAGAGAGAAAGCAGCTTATCCTTTGGATTGGGTAAGAGAGCATAAGTTCTTTGCAACTGTTGCAAGAGTTGATGAAGCTTACGGAGACAGAAACTTGGTTTGTACTTGCGAGCCGATTGAAGCTTATATGTAGATAAAAAGTTTTTTATATAATTAATCCCTTTCAGCAATGAAAGGGATTTTTACGTTTTCGTAAATATTTTATCAAAATCAATTCTCTTTCGAACCTTGAAAGAGAATTTTGTTTTTTATAATTTTTCTTAAATCAGTTCAGCTCAAGCTATTTTCATGATTTAAAGACGATAGGATGCGCCAAAAAAGAATTGTTTTTCCGCATCGTGTTGAAGTCCGTAGTTAATTCCGACATCAAATTTAAAATCTTTTACGACTTTCATCTGAACGGCTGCATTTAGAAAACTGGAAAAATGATGTTCTTTAAAATCATAGGTGTAATAAGTTTCTGCGATGCCGTCAACATTTTTCAAGATTTGATGGCTGATTGTCAGTGTTTGTAAAAACTCTGTGTGCATTGATGGCTGGTCTTGGTCTTTCAATCGGTCAACTTCAACCTGAAATCCCAGATTCCACTCTCCCGGCAGCTTGTACATCATTGGTATAATTAAACCTCCTTCGAAACGACTTTCTTCATCACATTTTGATGTGGGAAATTTTACATAAGGTAATAATGCCATTGCAAAATTACCCTGATCATTTCCTATTAAATTCTGTTTAACTCTTAAAGTTACATCACCAAAACCATTCGTTATTTCTTTATTTCCGGTCGCTATATCAGTTTCTTTTTGCTTTCCGTAAGTCTGGAAACCAATCTGTATTGCAGTGCTTTTGGTAAGTCCGATCTTTATATTCGCCTGATTGATCAATAATGTATTGGTTTTCTTCTCTTCAGTTTTTTCTTTTACAAGCCTTACAAAATCAGTTTCGTACTGAAAATGTCCCGCATCTACGGTGTACGGAGATTCTGTAACGTCGGGTCGATCAGTTTCCATTTCCCTCATCATAGATTTGGGAACAGGCTTGAAAAGCGAATAATTATAAGGCAATTCCTTTTGACCATAACAGGCGAAAGGCAAAATAATTGCGCCTAAAAATAGCTTAGAAATGCGATTGCTTATCATCTTCTCTCTTCTTGATTTTTAAACTGAAACTAGAAATTCACTCGTATGTTCTGTGGATTTTCAAGAGTAATTTTAACATGGTTTAGATCATCGGTGATCTCGTATTCCATTTCTGAAAGCGTTTCATCTTCCTGTTTCTTTTGTACCTTGATTTCGCCAAAACCAATTTCTTCTTTAGGGATTTCTAAGAAATAGTTTCCGTTTTTTTCGTCGTGAACAAAGTGTTCTTTTTTAAATTCAATAAATTGCATAATAATATTTTTTAATGGTGTTAAAGATTTTTTTGTACTATTAAGTTAAAGTTATTGATCATTTTAAAACTAATTCTTAAACTTAAAATAGTTAATTTTCGTAACGCAATAACGAAGCCACACCGCTAAAAATTCGTAGACTTTTTTTTCGATCTATCATTTCGTAATGTCACTCTTCTGTTTCCCCGATGGTATCATTTAATTTAAAATTCAAAAGAATACTGGTCTAATTTCACAACAATTTAGTAATTAGTCTACATATTATTCTGTATTATTTTCATTTGGTGAATTCTTTATAATACAAATCAAAAGTCAAAACTTTAAATAAAAAATGAAAGATTTTAGATAGTTCTCTTGTGTGATTTCCAGTATGTTAATACTTGTTTATATTGAATTAAAATCAAAATTTATACTGTAAAGGTTTGATTAATAGATGGTAGCAGGATGGGGCAGGATGCTTGTATTTGTCTTTGTGATTAGCTTGGTAAACACAAAAATTTAATATTCATGAAAAATAAATCTTTACTTTTTAAGCAAGCTCTTAAATCTTTATTGCTATGCGGGATCACCTTATCTGTTGCTGATTTCAATGCTCAGACTTTAGCATTTCCGGAAGCTACCGGTTTTGGGAGATTTACCACGGGCGCGAGAGGCGCAGCAAATCCTCAGATATATTTGGTGACCAATCTTAATGACAGCGGCCCTGGTTCGTTTCGTGACGCGGTGAGCCAGCCGGGAAGATTTGTTATCTTTAAAGTTGGTGGAATTGTTAATTTACAATCAGTTGTAGCTGTTTCTGCCAATACAACAATTGCCGGACAGACCGCGCCGGGAGAAGGAATTTTATTTTTGGGACCGAGAGTTTCTTTTACGGGAGCAAATAATACAATAGCGCGATACATGCGAATTCGATATGGCGGAACTTCCCAGAATCAGGATGCGTCTGGAATTGCAAACGGAGCAAATATCATCTTAGACCACATGACTTTTACTTGGGGAACAGATGAAGTATTTTCTGTAAACTGGGACAATAACGGTACTGCTCCCGACAATATCACAATTCAGAATTCAATTATCGGACAGGGAATGCACCGTCATAATCACTCTGCGGGAGGATTGATGCAACCGCCGCCGGGAGGGAAAATCAGTCTCATTGGAAATCTATATATCTGTAACAAAACGCGTAACAATAAGATCAAAGGAATCAACGAGTTTGTAAATAATGTAGTGTACAACTGGGGAAATTACGGAAATACCTACGGACATACTCAGTCCGGAGAGGCATACATTATGGGAGGAGATTCTGCCGGAGCATCTTATGTAAATATTTTAAACAATTATTTCATAGGAGGCCCGAATACAAGTTCGACGGTTTCTACACCATTTAGCGTTGGAAATGCGAATTTTAATCTGTATGGTTCCGGAAATTATTTTGATAACAACAAAAACGGAATTTTGGATGGAACCCTTGTTCCTCAGGATCTTATAGGTTATCCGGTAGGAGATATCACTGCGATACAGCCTACTTCATATGATTACCCGATGAAAAATCCTGCACTTACCGCACAGGCTTCGTTTGACAATATTGTTGCAGGTGTAGGTGCATCTTATCCGCAGCGCGATCAGGTAGATCAGTTAATGATTTCAGATCTTTCTTCTAAAGGTACGGCTGCTACTTATGTGTATGTACAGACTGATCTTACGACTCAATTCGGATTTACAAATGGTGGAGCAGGACATATTTATGGCGCTCCCGCTCCTTTAGATACTGATAATGACGGAATGCCGGATGTGTGGGAAACTGCCAACGGACTTAATCCTAACGTCGCAGATGCTTTGGCGGTAAGCACGGCTCATGCTCCATATCTAAATATTGAGGCATACATCAACAGTTTGCCGAATACTGCACCTGCGGCATTTATTATTCCGCCATCAAATTTAAATTTCACAAATCCGCTTACCTCAGGAAATCCGGCATCAAGTTCTCTTACCGTAAACTGGAGTGATAATGCAGCCAATGAAACAAATTATGTCTTAGAACGTTCACTCAACGGAACTGCATTTACAGTGATTGCGACATTGCCGGCAAATACGACAAGTTATAATGAAACGGGTTTGACTCCGAATACTCAATATTATTACAGAGTAAAAGCCACCAACGCAACAGAATCTTCCGTTTACACAGCAAATACTTCGGTTACAACACCTCCTGTTCCGTCAGCTCCTGCACAGGCCTCAACACCAACGCCTTCAAACAACAATACCAACGTAGAACTGAATAATGGTAACCTGCTTCTAAAATGGACTGGTAGTAGTAATACAACAAGTTACACAGTGTTTTTCGGGACAGATCCGCAGAGTTTAAACAATATTGCCACAGTGCCTTACTCTGCAACGCCAACGTATCAACTTTCAAATCTAAGTCCTGCCACCAATTATTACTGGAGAATTGATGCTTCAAATGCTCTTGGTTCGGCATCAGGAAATGTATGGAACTTCAAAGCTATTACCCCGTCTCTTGTAGGTAACTGGCCATTTTCTGAGGCGCCGCTGGCAGGAGAGCAGATTACAGATGTTACGACCTTTGCCAATCATGGATCTCTAAATGTAGCTTACGACAATTCCACGGTAAGAGTTCCCGGCAAAGAAAACTACGCGCTTGATCTTGCATCGGCACCCACAACTCCTTATATAGCAAGTATTCCGCATCAGGAGCAGATTTTATTCAACACAAATTCTTTTACTGTTTCTTATTGGATGAAAGCTCCTTCAACTATGATTCCATCATCTTCGGCGACAAGTTTATATGTTTTATGCAAAGGTTCGTTTACTAAAAATGTAGCAACAGGAGCAACTGGTAAACGTTTTAATATCGAGATCAAAGGTGGCCAGCTAAGATATGCGATCGATGATGATGTAACCAAAAAAGAAATAACATCCCCAATTGCCAACTATTTTACAGGAAACTGGGTACATGTGGTGATACAGAGAGATGTTACTGCACACAAAATGAGAATTTACACGAATGGCGTTTTAAGTTCTGAGGGAGACGAAACTGCTGTTACAGGTATTGGGGAAGCGAGTGATCTTGTGATCGGAAATATTGGTGAGCTTGAGTTTTTAGCGACTACGAATGCTCCAGCTCCTTACAAAGGTGCATTTGATGAACTGAAAATGTACAATTACGCGCTTACTCAGACAGAAATTTCTGCTTTGTACAATCAGGCTGTTTTGGGTAATGCAGAATTCAGCATCAGTAAAAATGTGGGATCGGTATATCCAAATCCTGTAAAAGATCAGTTATTTATCAAACTTCCTGAATATAAAAAATCCAGTTTGACGGCGACAGTAATCGATATGACCGGAAAAGTTATCATTAAAGAAAAGCTGAATGCAGATGGAAACGGAACTTTCAATCTCAATTTTGGTGGTAAAAAAGTTTCAGGAAACTATATTCTGAATGTTTCGGGAGATAACTTAAACAGCAACTTTAAAATTATCGTTCAGTAGAAAGACAATACACTTAGTTTTTTTCATATTATATTAGAAGATCCTTTCATTTATTTGAAGGGATTTTTTGTTTTAAAACTATTTCATCTTTTTTATCTAAAATTCCATCCGTTAGCGAGAGGGATATTGAACACTGCTGATTTGAATGATCAAAATAAGGAAAGATTACGAGAGTCGATTTAGGATGAAGATTAGTTTTCTACCGATAATATTCTTTGGCTTAAATGATCTTAAATTATTTTTTTTTTTCTAATTTTTTAATCAAATTTCCTTTCACTACCGTAAAAGCATAGTCTTTTGCTTCAGCGAAAGAGATCTCATATTTTCGTTCAATATTTCTTAAATCTTCTGGGAATTTTGCTAGAAGATTATGATAGAAAGAATCCAAGAAATCTTTGGAAGGCATTTCGTATTTTATTTTCAGCTGAAAACGCCTGATAATCGCTGTATCAATGATTTCTGCATGATTGGTGGCGCAAACCAAAAGCGCGTTTTCCGGATAATAATCGATTAATTGAATCAACGTATTGACGAGCCGTCTCATTTCGCCCACATCTTTGTCATCACTTCCACGAGCTTTCCCGATCTGATCCAGCTCATCTAAAAATAAAACAGATCTTTCTCTAGCCGCTTTGTCGAAGATCATTTTGATATTTTGTGAAGTTTCCCCGATTCTTGAAGAAACAATATTGCTGAGATTGAGAATAATAATATTTTTACCCAGAGCATTGGCAATCGCTTTTGCAGTCATGGTTTTTCCGCAACCAGAACTTCCTTCTAGAAGAATTTTATTGTTAACGGGAAGTCCGTGTTCCATCAATTCCTTGGCAAAAGTCTGTTCTTTAATGAGCTGTACAAACTGCTGTCGATTTTGTGGTTCCAGGAAAACATCATCTATCGTTACTTCTTCTTTGTACTGAATGATGAGGTTGTACAGATTCATTTTTTAATTTGATTAAAAGAGTTTGTGGTTTCAAAGATAATTCTTTCCAAACTTTTAGTTAATAGAAAATTTATTCAAATTACGTCACGTCAAGTAGATTTTCCAATAATAGTTTTGAGAAGTTTTTGATTATGAATCGTCTTTTGATCGTTGATTCCCGATTTGTTTTTCATTATTTTATAAAGAAAACTGACGAAGTTCTCCAAGAAAGTCACCATCCGAAAACTCAATAAAAAAATCTTTCTGCCATTCTTTGGTTTTGGTTGCTTGTTTGTTTTCAGGTTGATCCCAATTCGGATATACTCTGAATCCGCGTTTTCCTTCCTTTGAAGCATTGGTAAGAATTTTCATTTGAGATAAAGTATTTTTAGGGAAAAAGAAAAATCCATTCTTATCATCACATCTACAAAAAATGATGTAAAAATCGAAAGGATCTTCTGAACTGAAGGGCTCCGTTATTTTACTTACAGGATTTCTCTTCCACAAAGTAACAAACTGCCCGATTTTCTTTGGGGTAATTTTAGCTTTTCTGAATTTTATATTGAATCGATCAAGTTTAAAACTATGACCAAGATACTCATCACATTCGGGATCAGGCCGAAGATCAGAGATGATTAAGTTGAGCTTAGAAAAAATTGAATTTTGTAGTTGCTCGAGTTCTGTAATCATTTTTTTATGTTTTTTTGCGCTGCTTTACTCCGGTTGAGCAAAACAGCGGGCAGCCATTGAGACTGCAAACATAAATAATACTAACTGATAAATTTGCTTAATAGGCAGCTATTTAACCTGATTAGTTATTTTCTTTTTTCACTGTTGCGATATAAGAAGAAACTAAAACTGCACATGTTGCTACTCCGACGATTGCGATCATAATATTGAATTTTTATTTATTTAAATATCTATTGCGAATTCTATAATGCAATATTACAGCTTTCAGGTAAAATGTCAAATAAAAATATTATGATGTATATCAGGGTTTTACCGTCATTTAAGATGCTTTTTAGAGCTTTTTACTATTAAATATTTAACGATGAAATATGGGCTTCGGGTTACTTTTTAATTGATTTATTCGTAAAAAAATGTAAATATGTTAATGTTTCTATATTTTGTATTTTCAAGTTGACAATGATATTAATAAAGTATGAACAGCATAATGATCGAAAAAAGTCAATAATAATGTTCCCCAAAAAATATAACAAATGAGCTTTTAAAATAATTTTTGATCTCTTAAACAGAAAAAGCTGGTTCGCCTACTTTTTCCAGTTTCTTTTTTTATAACTTCTTCACCACAAATTGGACACAGCTTTTTATGATAGATCTGGAAGTGTCTCTTGAGAACATTTGCTTTCTTCCACTTTTTAAAATCAAATCCGTAATTTCGAGCTTCTGCAATAATATCTTTAAGTTTTTTTGATGTTAAATTTCCAACGAGACTTTCAGGATGAATTCCTACTCTGAATAATGCTTCATTCTTAATAATATTACCGACGCCCGAAAAAATATCCTGATCCATCAAAGCATCACAGATCATCATTTTTGGCTGTGATTTTAAAGTTTCTTCTGTTTTTTCGGGATTCCATTTTCTGCTCATAATGTCAGCTTCCCAGTTGATTTTTTCTAAAATACTCTTGTCAACGACTTTTATCGTACAGGTGTAGAAATACATTCCGCCATCTTCAAAAGCCAGTCCCAGCCTTAATGTGTCAATATCTTTTCTTTCATACAGACTGTACGAACCGAACATCATCAGATGAACTTTAAAACTAATTTTGTCGAAAATGAGGTACGTCTGTTTTCCAAATGTCTTGATTTCTTTCAAAATTTCACCCCTGAGATCGAGATTTTCGGGAATTTCACTACCAATAACTTCCAGTACTTTTTCACCTACAAATTTTTGCAGATCTTCTTTCATTAAAACAATTGTGGGACCTTCAGGCATAGCTTTTTTTTCAAGAAAAACTCAAATATTATTCCTTTAAAAGTAAAATTTGAATTAATTTTGGAAAATGATGAATTTGAACAAGATCTTTACCAGTCAGCGGACCGGTAATAATCCAAATACTGTTGCCTCAAGAACAGATTTTCAAAGAGATTTTGACCGTATTATTTTTTCTTCAGCATTCAGAAGGCTCCAGAATAAAACTCAGGTTTTCCCGCTTCCGGGAAGTGTTTTTGTACATAACCGCCTTACACATTCTCTGGAAGTTTCTTCTGTGGGAAGAAGTTTGGGAAGTGTAATAGGAGAGTTTGTAGCAGAAAATTATAAAAGTGATCTTACAGAAGAATCAAAGATTTTTTACAATCATAATTTAGGAAATGTTATTGCTGCAGCATGTCTTTGTCATGATGTGGGAAATCCTGCATTCGGACATTCCGGTGAAGACGCCATCGCAAGTTATTTTGACAGAAATGAAAATGATCTTAAGCCAAAATTTAATGATAAAGAATGGGCAGATCTTGTTAATTTTGAAGGAAACGCCAATGCAATCAGGGTGTTGGCTCAGCAACAGCAGGGAAAAGACGCGGGAGGAACTCAACTGACATTTGCCACTTTAGCGAGTATTGCAAAATATCCTTGCGAGGCGATTGCTAAGAAAAAAGGAATAATTCATAGAAAGAAATTCGGTTTTTTTCAGAATGAGAAAGAGATATTTCTGGAAATAGCAAAAGGAACAGATATGATCTCCGAAAGTCAGGAGCCGCAAATTTTCAAAAGACATCCTTTTGTGTGGCTTGTAGAAGCTGCTGATGATATTTGTTACAATATTATCGATATGGAAGATGCACACAGATTGGGAATTGTTTCAACAGCAGATTGCAAGAATCTCTTTTTTGAGCTGGTAAAATCTGAAACTGATGACGTTGAAAGAGTAAAGAGAAAACTTGATTCTATAGGCAATGACAACGAAAAAATCTCATACCTCAGAGCGAAAGTTATTAATGCTTTAATTAATAAATCTATTGCGATGTATAAGCAGAATTTCACTCAAATTCTTGAAGGAAACCTTAATAAAGCTTTACTTGATATCTATAAAAACGAAAACAGGTCTTTGCAGGATATTGAAAGCTTTTCGATAGAGAAAATTTATAATCATAAAGCGGTTGTGGAAATTGAAAATGCAGGTTACAACGTCATGTATGAGCTTCTGGATCATTTTATTCCGTCTATACTTAAGTCTGAGGATAAAATTAAATCTTACGATACCAAAGCTTTAAAATTGATTCCTAAACAGTTTATTTATGATGAAGGTAGCGATTACCAGAAAGTGTTGGGCGTCATTGATTTTGTTTCCGGGATGACAGATAATTACGCGACCGACCTTTACCGAAAAATAAAAGGAATCGATATCGGGATGACCATGTAGAATTACTCATTTTTATTTGATTTATATTACAAGAAATTGTATCTTATCAGCTAATTCATAAAAAAAACATTATGGTGTACTTAGGTATTTTGGTCTTTTTCGGACTTGTGACGTTATTCGCTTCTTTCTTTACAGTAAAGCAGGAATCTGCTGCGGTCGTAGAAAGATTAGGTAAATTTTTAAAAGTGAGCCACGCCGGTTTACATCTGAAAATTCCGTTTTTGGATCAGATTTCAAAGCGTCTAAATCTTAGAATTCAACAGTTAGACGTTATTATTGACACGAAAACTTTGGATAACGTTTTTATTAAAATGAAAGTTTCTGTACAGTATCAGGTCATCAGAGAAAACGTAAAAGACGCTTACTATCGTTTAGAAAATCCTGAAAATCAGATTACCTCTTACGTTTTTGATGTTGTGCGTGCAGAAGTTCCGAAAACGAAATTAGACGATGTTTTCGTGAGAAAAGATGATATTGCGGTGGCTGTAAAAAGTGAATTGCAGGAAGCAATGCAAAGTTACGGTTACGATATCATCAAAGCTTTGGTTACTGATATCGATCCGGATGAGCAGGTAAAACACGCAATGAACAGAATTAATGCTGCAGAACGTGAAAAAACTGCCGCAGAATATGAATCTGAAGCACAAAGAATCAGAATTGTTGCTGTTGCAAAAGCTGAAGCAGAATCTAAAAAACTACAGGGACAAGGTATTGCCGATCAAAGAAGAGAGATTGCAAAAGGACTTGAAGAATCTGTAAAAATGCTGAATGCAGCAAATATCAACGCGCAGGAAGCTTCTGCATTAATTGTAGTTACACAGCACTATGATACATTGCAGTCGATTGGAGCCAATAACAGAAGCAATTTGGTGTTGCTTCCGAATTCGCCAACAGCAGCAAGCTCAATGCTGAATGACTTGGTGGTTTCGATGGCGGCGACGCAAAAAATGGATGAATTAAGCACTGCAAATTATCCTAAACCTCCAAAAGATTTTGGACAATCAGGACACTAAAAAATAAAAAAATCCTCTCAGAATATTTTGAGAGGATTTTTTTATTTCTTGATTTTTGAAACTTGTTTTAATAAAGTATATTTTATCGACGAGCCGTCCATTGGAGGGTTTGGAATTTTTTCTGTTCTTACTTTTAAAACATATTCAAATCCGGGTTCGTAAGTGAAGCCTTCGATATTGCTGTACAAATTTCCCCAATTGTCAGATTCCTTTTCTTTTACCTGAAGACATTTCATCGGCGCAACTCCTGTACAATCGGCAGTTTGGTATGCGATTATAAAAGTTTTTTCATTTGCTGACTCTGTGTTTGCTAACGGTTTGCATTGTATCATGATCGACAAAATAGCTATTGGAAGAATCAAAGTTTTTAAAATGTATCTCATATGCTTAATTTTTGGGTTCATCAAATGTTGTTTTTTCTTTTATTCTAAATTTTTGTCTGCCAGTTAAAAGTTCAAAAAAAAGTTTAAAGTCTGAAATTAATGACCATAAAGGATATCTAAAAGTTGCGGGCTTATTTCTTTCAATAAAAGCATGACTCAGCCATGCAAAACCGTATCCAACGATCGGTATATACCATAAAAATCTTTCTTTTCCGGTGTAAATGACAAATCCAATCACTAGAAAAACAAATAGAATTCCAAGAAAATGAAAAATTCTTGTTCCTAATTTCTTATGTTCGTCGAGATAAAACTGATAGAACTCTTGGTATGTTTTGATTCTTTCGGGCATGGTAGTGTAGTTTAAAGTTCTAAAGAAACTTTAGCAATTATTTCGCCAATTATTAATGCATTGAAAATATAGTAATTTGTATCACTTGACATTTTTAAAACATTAAGAAAATGAAAGGCTTAAGAAAGATTAAGAATCAATAAATTGATTTAAGCACTCTGCTTAATGATTTACTTTAGTGAATTTTAATAAATCTGAAATCTGATTGTTGTAAAAAACTTTATAACCTTAAAGGTTGAAAAAAAATCTTTTAGTGCTTTTGCTGTTGAAAATTTCCTTACTTCTAAATTATCTATAGTTAAATCGTTGCTCTTTTCATCACGACGTTTTTTTGCATCCGATGAGGATTAAACATAGCAAACAGAAAAGATACTTCATCTGCTAATTGGCACTTCTCAACTTGCTGTTTTTATATCCGTAACAGAAGTAAATAACCAAACCTACAGCAAACCAAAGCCCAAACCAAAACCAGTTATCGTGACTCATTCCTGTCAATAAATATAGACAAGAGCTTAAACCGATCAATGGAATCAATGAAAGGTTTTTGATAAACGTCAGTACGCAAAGTCCAAGATTAATCAGTATAAAAAAGAATATTGAAGCCCTAAATTCTCCGTTTTTAGGATCATTCCATTCCATCAATGTGTCAAAAAATTCTGGCTGAAAATAATAAAACCCAACCAAAGCTCCTATAAATATGACAGGAAAAATGATCTTTCCGTTGATATAAGGCAGATGAAATCTTCCTTTGATTTTTTCTTTTGCAGGAAGAAGCAAGACTCCGGCACAAACCAATACGAAAGCAAAGATAGTCCCAATGCTCGTAAAATCTAGTATGAAACTTTTATCTGTAAAAAGAATAGGAACTCCCACTACAATACCGGTAATTACGGTAGCAAACGATGGTGTTTTATATTTTGGATGAACCTCCTGAAATTTCTTAGGCATCAGTCCGTCACGACTCATTGCGTACCAAATTCTTGGTTGCCCCATCTGGAAAACCAACAAAACAGTTGTTATGGCAACAATTGCAACAAAAGAAACCGTGAGTTCCATCCAGGCAACGTTGGCATTAGAAGTTTCAAAGATGAAAGAAAGCGGATCTCCTACACCGTCAAATTTTCGGTAATCTACCATTCCTGTAAGAACCAGAGTCAGGACAATATAAATAACTGTACACAGAGCCAGAGAAATGATCATTCCTTTCGGTAAAGTTTTCTGTGGATCTTTCGTCTCTTCAGAAAGTACGCTCAGTGCATCAAAACCAATGTAGGCAAAGAAAACTCCTGAAACGGCACTCATTACCCCAGCAAAACCATTTGGCATAAAAGATCGTGTTCCTGTTTCAATGCTTAGAGGCGTCCAGTTTTCGGTGTTGATATATGAATAACCAACCAAGATCACAAGTACGATCACGGCAAGTTTTAAGATCACTAAAGAATTATTGAAATTTTTACTTTCTTTTACTCCACGGTAGCAAAGCCACGTGATCAATCCGTTGATAACCAGCGCAGGAATGTCGACGATAAATTTCAAACTTCCCAGCAAAGGCGCGCTTGTCCAGGCATTGATGAGTTCTTTATTTTCCGAGCCATTCATAAAGGCTTTTTTTGCTTCAGTATAGCTGCACGTGAGGTAGTCGGGAATGTGCATTCCCATTCTCTCAATAAAACTGGTAAAATAATCTGACCATGAAAAGGCGACGTAAATATTTCCAAAAGAATATTCCATGATCAAAGCCCAGCCGATTACCCAAGCTATTAATTCACCAAAACTGGCGTAAGCATACGTATAAGCCGAACCCGCTGTAGGAATTCTGCTGGCAAATTCTGCGTAACAAAGCGCGGTAAAACCACAGGCAAAACCACATATCAGGTACAGTAAAATTACACCGGGACCGCCTCTGAAAACAGCCTCGCCCAAACTGCTGAAGCTACCCGCGCCAATAATTGCGGCAATACCAAAAAATACAATGTCCCAGGTTCCGAGAACTCTTAAAAGATTAGTAGAAGTATCTGTTTCTGAATAGTTTTTTCTCTTGAAAAGTTGATTCATCAATAATTATATATAAGTTGAAAAAAACAAATGTAATTATTTCTATTAAATAATTAATATTATCTTAAAAATTATTACTCAAAAGTTAATTAATACTAAAAATTAATCCACAGACTAACATTATCTGAAAAGACTTGTTTATGCAATATCTTTTTGATATTTTCGTTGATAATTTGTGGATAAAAACATGTTTAAAATGTAAGGCAATTGGTCTTATTTTTGAAGATGTACCCCTAT
Source organism: Chryseobacterium sp. CY350 (assembly GCF_027945075.1). Classification (NCBI taxonomy): domain Bacteria; kingdom Pseudomonadati; phylum Bacteroidota; class Flavobacteriia; order Flavobacteriales; family Weeksellaceae; genus Chryseobacterium; species Chryseobacterium wangxinyae. The sequence continues at coordinate 1,106,372 of NZ_CP116034.1, read as the reverse complement.
TAAAATTTGATATTAATGAAATCAAAAAAAATACTCTTAGCGGCTGCTGTTTTCTATTTCGGAGTTTCGGAAGCGCAACAGTCTCAATACTTTACTCAAAAGGAAAACTACAGGTTTACTCTTGCACAGAATCTTTATCAGACCAAAATATACAACGCTTCACAGTACGAATATGCACGCCAATATTTCTATAATCAGAATTTGGAGCAGTCGAAAAAAGAAGCTGCTCAGTTTTTTGATAATGTGATAGGGGTTATTCTTCAGAAAAATCATGCGGAAGAAGGTTTGACGGCTTTTATGAAAGAATATCCTAATTCTGCATATTTTGCGCAGGCAAATCTTCCTTTAGCGGACTATTATCTGGCGAAAAAAGATTTTGCGAAAGCTTTAAAAACTTTAAAAAAAGTTAATCAATACCAACTGACCAAAGAAGAAAATACTCAGTATATTCTGAAATTGGGTTATGCTAAGTTTATGATGGGCGATTCTAAAGGCGCAATCGATGCGCTGGAAGAAGCTCACAAAACAGCAGACGAATCTCAAAAAGGAGATATTGCTTATATGTTGGGACATTTGTATTATTCAAACAAGCAAAATGATCAGGCATTTCAGTATTTTGATTCGATAAAAGATCAGCCGAAATTTTCAAAATTGGTACGTCCGTATTATGTGCAGATGTATTACAATGATAAAGATTATGATAAAGCAATTTCAGAAGGAAATGCTTTGTTGAATGAAGATATTTCGGCGTCTTATAAAGCAGAGGTTCACAAAATTATCGGTGAATCATATTTCATGAAGAATGATTATGAATCAGCATATCCACACTTGAAAGATTATCTAAGCGTTCAGCAAAACCCATCTGAAAATGATCTGTATGAAATGGGATTTGTAGCGGCTCAGCTTAAAAAATATGACGAAGCAGTTTCTTATTATAATCAATTGATCAACAGCAATTCGGCTTTGGCTCAGAATGCATATTATCAGCTGGGAAATGCATATTTGGCGGTTGATAAAAAGCAGGAAGCACTTTCAGCGTTTCGTTCGTCTTATCAGATGGATTATGATGCGAGTGTGAAGCAGTTGGCGCACGAGCAGTACGCAAAATTAGGTTACGACATCGGAAATCCTTTTGAAAGTCCGACAACGGTAATTCAAAATTATATTACGGCAAACCCAAGTGGTCCTAAAAATGCAGAAATGAGATCGCTTTTGGTTAAATCTTATCTATACTCGGGGAATTTTAAAGAAACTCTGAATGCGATTGATAAATTGCCAAATTCAACTCCTGAAACCGATAAAGTAGATCAGGAAGTTTCTTATTTATTGGGAACCGAAGAGTTTAATAAAGGTAATTTTGATGAAGCGGAAAAATATTTCCTCAGAAGTTTAGAGTTTAATATCAATAAAGAATTCAACAGCAGGGCTTTATACTGGTTGGGTCAGGTGTATTATCAAAAAGGAAATTATCCCTCTGCAATTGTTCGTTACGAAAAACTGAACAACGAAACGTTCCCGGAAAAGCAACAACTACCTTATGATTTGGGTTATGCTTATTTTAAATCTAAAAAGTTTGATGAGGCAGAACAGTACTTTACCCAATATCTAAAAAATCCGAAACCTGAGTTTAAAAATGATGCTGAACTTCGTTTAGCAGATATCAATTACGCTAACAACGATTTAGATCAGGCGATTGCGATTTACGATAAAAACGAAGATGCCACAGATTATACCTTGTATCAAAAAGCTTTGGCTCTAGGTTTTAAAGATGATCAGGCTGCAAAAATTAGTAATTTAAAGTCACTGATTTCTAAATATCCAGGTTCAGAATATATTGATGATGCACAGTACGAAATGGGTGTGGCTTACGCTGCTCAGGATGATTTTGCAAATTCTAACGATTTCTTCAGTAAGGTTGTAAAATCTTCTCCAGATAAAGATTTGGTGGCCAACGCATCAATTTACAGAGCACAGAACTATATTGACCAAAATCAAAATGATAAAGCTTTATCTGAATTAAAATCTCTTGGCGAACAATATAAAAATACGGCATACGCACAGAAGATTGTTCAGGCTGCGAAACCTATTTTCACGAAAAACGGTGATGTTTCTGGATATGCTGATTTTGCACGAAATGTCGGAGTGAATATTGATGCTTCTGAAATCGACGAAATCAATTTATCAACAGGAAAACAGTATTTCGCGAAGAAAGATTATAAGAATGCCATTTCTTATTATGAGAAATATTTAACGCAAAATCCTACAGGGGAAGGTCTTTATCAGGCTAAATATGAGTTGGGTGAAAGTTATTACCAGATGAATAATTCTACGAAAGCTTTATTAGTTCTTCAGGAAATTGCCAATCTTCAGAATGATTATCAGGACGATGCGGCGACAAGAGTTTCTCAAATTTATATTGCCCAAGGGAATTCTGCTGAAGCTAAAAAATATTTAGAAAACATTAAAAATTCATCCAATATTAACATTAAAAATTATGCTAATGTTGAGTTGATGAAGATGTATGCAGAAGAAAAGAATTTCTCAGAAGCTGAGAAATTAGCAAACGCCGTTATTGCCAACAATAAAAACTCTGCAGCAGTTATTGAAACGGCAAAAGTAATTAAGGCGAGAAGTCTGATGAATTCTGGGAAAGATAAAGATGCACAGAACGCTTACACTTCTCTTGAAAAGTCTTCAAACACAGAAGTTGCAGCAGAAGCTCTTTACGCAAAAGCATTCTATCAGAACAAAGGAAAAGCATTCAAGTCTTCTAATGAAACCATCTTTAAACTGGCTAATAATTACGCATCAGAAGATTATTGGGGCGCAAAAGCATTGGTTTTGATGGCGAAAAATTATATTGGTCTGAAAGATAATTATCAGGCCAGTTATACTTGCGATCAAATTATTTCAAACTATGCAGATTTCCCGGAAATTGTGGCAGAAGCGAAGGAAGTGAAAAAAATGATTAAGAAATGATTTTTTTAGGAGAGGATATTTCTTTTGAATATTCAACTTCCGAACCCATGAATCCAAGAATTTGTGCAGAATATTTTGCAACGATAATGGAAAGGAAAGGATTTGTTCTCAATTTTTCATTAGAAAGTTTAGAAATAGAAATTGATAAAATTTTAGAGAAATACTCAAAATCCTTAGACAGTGATCGGGAAATTTTAGAAGATTTTTTAACTTCATATATTGGTGAATCTCTTATCAGATTATTTGGAGGAGATTGGGACGGAAATTTTTATGGTCCCTTAAACCGAGTGGGAGTTAATTTTTATACATCCTATATTATAATAAATGATTTTAGATTTAACCCTAATCATTTTATAGGTTATTATTTTAGTAATGGTAAAAAATCTGAAGGAACATTTTATGATTACTTATATAAAAGAGATGAAAGTAGTGGAATCTTCCGAGATTTTTTAGGAGGAGGACTAATTAAAAAAATAAACAATAATATTCAATAGATTTAAAATCCTTTGTGATTAAAATTAAGAGTATGAACAAGAAAATTCAAATATTATCTATATTATTCTTAGGAATTTCGTCGGTGGCGTTTTCTCAGATCAAAGAAGAAAAACTGATTCTTAATAAAAAAAGAGAACCGGAAGTAAAGAAAATTGAGAAGAAGAAAACCTCAGTTGAAATCATAAAAAACTATCCGCCGGAAGAGAAATCAGCCAATCCTGTGAAATACAATATTACAGACGTTCCTGCGGTTTCAGATTTTAAAACTTCTACCATTCAGAGTGAAGATGTTGCGCCAAAATTTGACGGAACGGCTCAGAACAATTATTTCCAGTTTGGAATGGGGAATTACGGAAAGATCTTGGCAGACGCCAACATTTCTAAAACTCTTGAGAATAAAATTGAAGTGGGAGCAGATGTTCATGTGCTTTCTACCAACGGTTTGAAAAAAGTTTACGATTGGGATTCTGATCAGAGTTCGGCAACTTTAGGCGCTTTCTTAAATTCTTATGGAGAGAAAGGAAAAATTAATGTTAATGCTGAATACGGCTTAGATAATTACAATTATTACGGAATTTATGCATTGACGCCTTCTGCGGATGTAGACTTGAAGCAGAAAGTAAATCAGTTTAAAGTAAATGGTTATTACGATTTTTATTCTAATGAAATTTTAAACGATGTTAGAGTAAAGTCTTCATTTTTGAGTGATCATTTTGATGCAAAAGAAAATCAGGCTTCGATCTTAGCGAATCTTTCAAAACATGCTGTGAAACTTTCTGACAACGGAATTGTTTTAAATGCAGATTTAGGTTTAGGATTGGAGACTGTAAAAACAGATTTTGCTTTATTAAGTGAAAACTCATCAACGTTTTTTAACGCAGATATTGCTCCGAAGGTGACTTTTGCAAAAGGTGAATCATATTTAATGTTAGGATCATCTTTTTCATTTTTAAATGCGAGAAATTCAAATTTAATTTTAGCTGAAGAATTAAAAAATAATAAAACATATTGGTTTCCTCAGGCCGAATTTCAGGTTGCTGCTGCTAAAGAATTTAAATTCTATGGTGGAGTAGACGGTGGTTTAAAGCTAAATACTTACAGCGAGTTATTGCAGGCAAATCCGTTCTTGGTTTCAGACCAAATGTTGAGACCGACGGAAACACAATATCATTTTTACGCAGGTTTGAGAGGTGATATCGACGAAACTTTTAAATACGATGTTTCTGCCGGATTTGGGAAAATGAGAAATATTATGTTCTTCCAGGGAAATAATTTATTCGACAATACATTTACTTTAGACCGTCCGGGTTATGATTTTGCGAATACATTTTCTGCAGTTTATGATGATGGAAATGTAAGCGATATCAAAGGGAGTTTACAATATTTCCCGCTCGAAAATCTGATTGTGGATGCTGACGTACGATTTTTAAAGTATGATTTAAAGAATTATGACAATATTTATAATGTACCTTTAGTCAGTGGAAGCATCGGTGCAAAATATACGATGTTTGAGAAAAAACTGTCTTTAGGCTTCAAAGGAATTTTCGCAACAGACAGAACCACAAATTCGTATATGCTTGAAGGCGTGGGAAATCCGTCATTGGTTTTCCAGTCGGCAGAAGACACCAATGACAAAGTTGGAGGTTTTGCAGATCTAAATTTGTCAGCAGAGTATAAAATTCACAAAAATTTCAGTATTTTCGCACTCGGAAACAATCTTCTAAGCTCAAAATACCAAACGTACAAAGGCTACAAAGTTCTTGGTGCGCAGGTTGTGGGAGGTGTGAAAATTACTTTCTAAAAAAAGTGGTAATGAGTAAGCGGTAATAATCATTATTGCATTACTTATTATTGATTACTCATTACTTTTTAAAGATCGGCTTCGTAGTTCAACTGGATAGAATATCAGATTTCGGCTCTGAGGGTTGGGGGTTCGAATCCCTCCGAGGTCACAAGGTGCAAACTTATCATAAGTTTTGCACCTTTTTTTATTTTTAATTAATTAATAAATCGTTATCAGAAAACTTTTCAGTAAAATTTACCTTAATAATTTCTGAACATATCAGTCTAACATTTCGTTTGGTGCATTACCATAGATTTAAGGAAAGTTTCATTTAAATTTTGAAATGATTATGATTGTCAACTGTATTTTATCTGCCGTACTTTTCGATCTGTAATCCATATGATCTTGATCATAGCGACAAATAGACTTCTTAAACTACCTTTGAGTCTCACTTTCAGGAGATCTGATCGTGATATCAATCCAATGTATTGCACCTGTAAAGTGCAATACTTTAGTTTAAAACAAGAAGACTTTTTATCAATGTTAATTAGTGAAGATATGCTCTTTCGTTATGGAGGAGAATTGTTACGTTTCAGCAAAAATGATTTTATATTCAGAGAAGCAGAAACTCCAAAATTTTATTATCAGATTATCCGCGGTGAAGTAAAACTCAACAATTATCAGCAGGACGGGAAAGAATTTATACATAGTCTTCCTACCGTAGGACACTGTATTGGCGAGACTTTTCTATTTTCCGATTCACCATATCCTGTGAATGCTGAAGTGATGACAGACGACAGCGAAGTAATGAGGTTAACGAGATCTAAATTTTTTGAACTGTTGGGGCAAGACCCGCAGATATTCAGAAAATTATATCATTATACAGCCGAAAGAATGTATTACCGATATGTGATGATGAATCTTATTACAGCTTCAGATCCTGTACATAAAGTAAAAGGTTTAATGGACTGCCTGAAGAATTATCATAAAAAAACCGGACTCTATTCTTACCAGATCCCTTATACCCGCAAAGAAATGGCATCGCTCACCAATTTGCGGGTAGAAACAGTGATCAGAATCATTAAAAACATGGAAAAGGATCAACTTCTACAAATTAGAAATCGAAAAATTTTTTACTAAGCTCTGAGATCAACTTTCGAAATCATTTTTGGCATCGCCAGAGATTCGGCAATCGTATCTGCAGCTGTGTCACAAAAATCAAGACCGGAATAATCGGGATTCAGGCCACCAATATATGCAACTGACATGATATATAATTTTTCCTGCACTTTACCATAAGAATCTAAAGCCTGAAAATGATCGTTAATACTGAGACCATTAACTTTTAAATAAAAATTTTCATTGTAACCTTTAATGATCTGTTTGTTTCCTTTTTTATTTAATTCGATGGCTTCTTCAGTTTCTTTAAAACTTAAATAACCGGAACTCACAAAACCACTTTCTTTAAGTCCGTCAAAAGGAAGGTCGTTCAGGTTCATCGCACTTTGTCCTGTGGCATCAACATACATTTTGTAACTTATTTCTTTTGAATCCCCTGATTCTGTCTGATAACGATAAATTGCGCCTTCATTTTCAAATGGCTCAACGGTACTTTCACGGTCAACATTACTAAGCTGTAAAATTCCTGCGTCATAAAGAGTGATCATCTCACGGTAAGACGACTGCGGAAGTGCAGCAATTATAATAGAAATAAGCGGCATTAATGTTTTATTAAGTCTCAGCATATCTTCTGCGGAGAAATGTTTTGCAGGATAATTCATCGCATAGCTGAATGCCGTAAGTGCCTCTTTCCAGGTAATAGACTGATGTCTTTTTATAGACTTTTCAGCTTCTGCATATTCAGCTTTAAAAAGATCAAAACTGTCTAATTCTCTACGCAGTTTCATCATCTTATCAACAAACTCTTCGATACTCAGTTCGCTTATTTCATTATAAAATTCCGGATCTTTATTTTTTACAACAGACTTGAAATTTTTATCAAATACATAATCAAGATCTACAAAACCACCATTATTTTTTTTGTATTCAAAGATTTCTTTAAAAGACATTTTCCAGTCTGGCGAAAAGGCATCATCTTCAGAATGAAATCTTAGTGCAGGCAATAATCCGCTTAAAGAATAAAGATCAATTTTGAAATTTTTAGATTTAGAATGCAATGTGTATGTTAATTTATCATCTTTATCGTGTTTAAACTCACCATTCAAACGTGACAGAGTTCTGATAATGTCTACAGCAGTTAGTGATGCGCCTTTTACCGCAACCGGATGATTGGTATGTTGGGTGAATTTTGATGGTGGATAAGGAGAATCGTACCAGCCTTTGTGTTTCCCTTCGAAAGATTTTAGCCACTGATGACCTGTGCAGAGAATCACAACATTTGCCATGTGTTGCTCATTATTATCAGTAAAGATTTTAAATGTTCCGTCTTGTACTGTTGTTATATCTTTCACAGAAGTATTCGTTAAACCTACAACATCAATATGTGATTTTTTGGCCATTTTGATGTATTTCTTAAATTGATTTTCGAGGAATTTCCCCAACAACAATCTTGGAATTACTTGATCGCGGTTAATGTGACCGTTCTTTATATAATCTGGAAACTCATCTGTAGGATGTTCTGTTACAAATGTTTCAATATCGTCTACTAACTCAGGAAGTTCATTTGCAGAGACATTTGCTACATGCTCATGGCCGGCTCCTGCATTACTATATGGCATTCCCATCCCGAGATGGCCATTTTTCTCGAAAATGATAATCTTATCAGTTTGTATTTGTTTTAGAAGTATGTGTTTTAATGAAAATAAGGCAGCTGGGCCACCACCGATTAAGGCAATGGTTTGGGAGTCGTTTTGTGACATAAATTTATAGGATTATTCAGAATATTCTAATTCAAAATGTATACCTATTGTCAGGAAACATAAGCATAAAAAATAAACTTTTTTATGATTCAAATCACAGTACTGTGTTAAACAAGTTTAACATTATCAAACGCTTAAATGGTATGCTGATTGCAAACATTATGTTATCACTAACTTAAAAATATTATTATGGACAACAGTAAAACAGTATCAACACTTAATGATTTACTAAACATTACAAACGACAGAATTCAGGGATTCAGCAAAGTGGAAGATAAAGTTTGGGAAACTTATTCTCCATTGAAAAACGACTATGATCAAATGGTTATGGAATCTCAAAAAATGAAGTCAGACCTTATCAGTTTAATCACAGAGCGCGGTGGCACGCCGGACGATACATCTACAACTGCAGGTGCTTTGCACAGAACGTGGATTGACGTTAAAAATTCTTTTGGTGGAGATAACACCGAATCTACATTAGAAAATGTAGTTTTTGGCGAAAGAGCAGCGATTGATGCTTATCAGGAAGCTTTACAAAGCGGAGATCTATGTCCACAAAGTACCGTTGTGGTAGCAGACCAGTTGCAAAATCTGAAATCTTCTTATGCTAAATTTGAAACTCTTGAAAGAACAAGAGATTAAGATTTCATTTTAAAAAACAGAATTCCTGGGAGATTTACTTTCAGGAATTTTTTTTGCATACTAAATTAAAAAACTCTCACAGTTTAAAAATGAAAGATCAAAAGCCGAGTTATTTAAATTTTAATAAAGATGATTATTTCTGGAAAGCTGATGTAGATTACAGGCTTCATCCTGAAAAATACCGCGTAGGAAAAGGTGAACAAGGTGTTTTAACCTGTGAACCTTACAAAACCGAAATCGGAAAATTCTGGCGTTTCAAGAGCAAAGAAATTGCAGAAGAAAGTTCTGCAGCGATCTATAGTTTATTTAAAAAGTATTTACTTGAAAATGATTTTGTGGGTGCAGATATGGCAAGAAAATATCTTCAGATGGGTTTTACGCGTGCACGTAGATATTATAATTACAAAGGCGGAAAAAAATATGACGCCGAAAACAATCATCAACAGTTGGAAAGAGGTACAGGCGATCCTGAAAAAGCAGAATCAGCCGCAATTTTCTATGAAAAGTGGAAAAAAGCTGAGGCTGATCCTGAATATTCTAAAATGAAAAAAAATTGGAAAAAAGAAAAAGGGTGAGAATTTTCTGATTATAATAATTTTTAGTCGATTATATCCTGATAAACCTTAAAAGAATCATCACTGTACTTCACTGTGATTTGTAATGCAGCATCAAAATCAATTGTATGCACAGAATCTTCTTTTTTTTCATCATCTGAAATGATAATTTTAAATGGGTCTTCGGTTACGTTTAATAAAGGCCCGCTGTATTTTTTATTTTTTTTGTAAACTACTTCAATATCTTCAATTTGTTGTGCAGGATTCAAAATGTTTTTTTGAAAATCGTAGGTCAATTCCATAAAATTTTTGTTTGGTGATTTTTGTGTAAATAGTTGCAAATAGTGCGCCACTACTAGGTTTGTACTTCACTTAAATAAATCAAAACTACGTTTATGCGAAATCATTTTCCCAAAGATTTTGTTCTTTTCTTATCATATTTTTTTTATTTTATTTTAAAAATTTCAAAAAAATAAATGATCATTTTACAGGTTTAAGACTTATTGCAAAACCTCCACTTCGAGCCATTTTAAAATTGATTTTAGATTTGCTGTTGATTATTTTTTTATAAATAGAGTAGCTTTGTGGATTTTCTATGTAATCTGCATTTTTTCCATCCTCATATATTGTAGCTTCGTATCGCTTTCCCTTATCTAAAAAAGAAAAGTCTACGGTATAATCACGTTTATTTTCATCGGTAATTCCTCCTACAAACCAGGTTTCTTGACCTTTCGTTTTTCTTGCCGTTACAATATAATCGCCAGGTTCGGCAGATAAAATTTTTGTATCATCCCAATCTGCAGAAACATCTTTTATAAACTGAAAAGCATCCATATGTTTTTTATAATTTTCAGGAAGGTCTGCGGCCATTTGTACGGGCATATACATCACCACATAAAGCGCAAGCTGTTTGGCAAGAGTGGTTTTCACAAAACGTTTGTCTCCGGGAAAATAATAATCAAGTTTAGTCTGAAAAATTCCGGGTGTGTAATCCATCGAACCACCAATAAATCTTGTAAAGGGTAAAATCGTCTGATGATCAGGATTATTCCCCAAAAATGCTTCATGCTCTGTTCCTCTTGCGGCTTCCGCAGAAACCCAGTTGGGATAAGTACGGCTTTCACCTCCCGGACGTACAGATTCGTGGGAGTTAAACATTATTTTATATTCGTGCGCTTTTTCAACTATTCTGTAGTAATGATTGATTGTCCACTGCGAATTATGATGTTCATTTCTAGGAATAATATCTCCTACGTAGCCTGTCTTTACAGAGTTATAGCCATATTTATTCATCAGCTGAAAAGCTTGGTCTGCCCATCTTTCATAATTTGTAGCTGAACCTGAAGTTTCATGATGCATGATAAGTTTGAGACCTTTCGAATGTGCATATTCGTTAAGCATTTTTATATCAAAGTCAGGATTTGGTGTTACAAAATCGAAGACGAATTCTTTGGAGTGATTAATCCAGTCTTCCCAACCAATATTCCATCCCTCAACCAGCAGCGCGTCAAAACCATTTTCGGAGGCGAAATCGATATACTCTTTTACCTTCGTATTGTTGGCTGCATGTTTTCCGTTTGGTTTTATTTTAGAATAATCTGTTTTTCCGATGTGAATATTCGTTTTCGGTTCTCCGTACGCCCACTGTGATTTTCCAACGATCATTTCCCACCAGACGCCCATGTATTTTGTTGGCTTAATGTAAGAAGTGTTAGAATACTTGGTTGGCTCATTGAGGTTGAACAGCATTTTTGAATCTAATACCATTTCGGCTTTTGGCGATACAACAATTGTTCTCCAGGGTGTGACTGAAGAAGTTTGAATATAGCCTTTTACACCCTGTCTGTCTGGCGTAAGATGAACTTTAAATTTAAAATTTTCAGGATCAACATCAAGATTTGAAGCAGGATAATCGAGTACTGCAGCTTCAGCAATATTGATATATAAAGGTTTTGCCCCTTCTTTTTTTAACATGATCGGAGACTGCACAGAACCTTTAATGAGTTTTTGTGAAGAATGTTTGTCAAAAGCCTGATCCCATTTTTCGGGAATTTCAGAAATTTTTGTGGTCTGATAAGGATATTCCTGAGAATCGTAATCCGCTACAATCCACCAGACTTTCAGATCTTCCGGCAGATCAAATTCTGTATCTTCTTCACGAATTGTAAAATAGTTGAGATTTTTTTGTTGAGGGAATTCATATCTGAAACCGAGGCCATCGTTGAATAATCTGAATTTAATGACAATATTTCGATCGCTGAGATTTTGATCTAATGAAATTGCCAACTCATTATAATGGTTGACATAATTCTTTTTTTCGCCTAAAATAGGCTGCCAGATTTCATTTTTTGACGCTCTTTTTTCTCCAGATTTGGTAAAGCCGTTATTTAAATTAAATTTTGCGTCAATCGGTTTCTCAATCACAGGTATCGCTCCCGTGTCATTGAATAATTGAAATCCCAATTTAGAATCTTCAATAACTGTCGCTCCATCATATTTCAAATTATAGTATGGAACGCCATTCTTTAAATTGAAGTTCATTGTGAATTTTCCGTCAGGAGACTGTAAAGACTGAGCTTTTAATGCCGTTGAAGCTACAAAAAGAAGAAATATCTGAACTGTAAACTTTTTCATGTGAAATATTTACAATTCAGATATCAAAGTTTTTACCAACTTTTTATTAATACCTGTTTTTAAGTATTTGGTTGCATCATTTTGCCAGGTTATACACCTCGTCGGTGACTGCTTCATCCCAATTTACAATTCCTTTTTCGGTGTTTGGTACGATGTATAATTGCTGTAAACCTACATCTGCACTTGCTCCATGCCAATGTCGAACGTTTGGCGGACATTTGATAACGCTTCCTTTTTTGATGATTTCCATTGGCTGTCCTTCAATTTGGTGATAGCCAATTCCGTCGGTAATCATTAAGATCTGACCGGCAGGATGGCTATGCCAGTTGCTTCTTGCTCCGGGTTCAAAATATACGTTTCCAACGGCAGTTGTATAAATATTGTCTGCATCGACTAAGCCAACATTATATGCGTTTCCGGTAAATGTGTCACCTGATCCTTTTTCTCCCTTGGGAAAAATTTGGTCTAATCCGTTTTTTTCTTCGTTCATTGTTTTCTGATTTTTATTGCTGCACGATAGAATGGCTTGTGAAATTATCAATAATGCAAAAGATTTCAATATATTTTTCATATTTTTTTGGTTAATTAATTTCAAATTTTACCGTCACATTTCCTCTGCCGAGAGCGTAAGAAAGTCCGGCCGGGTTATCAATCTTTCCCAATTTTGTATAGCTGTATGACGTTGTAAAATTCTTATAAAAAAGCACGAGTGTATTGTTTCCGTACAACATTAAATCACCTGACTTTATCGGTAAGTGTGCTGTCGAACTGGTTGGGAGATTTTCCGCCAGATCAAAATACTTCTCATTCTCATTGAGTTCTGTCATCTTAATGGTAAGCGGAAACATTGCTTTAAGAACTTCGCTGCTTGAGTTGTTATATAATGTTCCTGTAAAAACTGCAGTTCCGATTGTTATTTCCATTTTTGATGTTGATTGTTTTAGATAATTACCCTTGTTGTTTTGTATAAATGTCTCCACGTTTTTGATGCTGCTTGCGATAATAGAGAATGAAAATACAGGGAGGTAAGCAATCAAAATAAAAAATTTTTGCATAAATTTTCTAATGCTAAAAAGTAGAGGCGTCAATAACATATCGATATCGGGCTTCTTTATTCACAACTTTTTCCCAGGCCTCGTTAATTTCGGATGCTTTAATGACTTCTATCTGCGGATAGATTTTATTATCAGCACAATAATTTATAACCTCCTGTGTTTCGGGAATTCCGCCAATCAAAGAACCATTAAAATTCACTCGGTTGAAAATCATATTAAAATTGTTGATAGTCAGTTCGCCATTAATCGGCTGACCGACTTGCGTAAAATAACCGTACTTTTTTACACAGTCAATATATGGTGACATATCATACGCATAAGGAACGGTAGATATCATAAAGTCTAATTTGCCCTTGTATGGTTTTAGATCTTCTGCTGATTTTACCACGATAACCTGCGCAGCACCAAATCCTCTAATATCATTTTGCTTTGAAGGTGATGACGTAAAAGCATAAACTTCTGCTCCTTTCGAGACTGCTAACTTTACGGCGATATGTCCTAAACCTCCGATGCCGATCACGCCAATCTTGTCGCCTTTTTTAAAATTCGCTTTCATGAGCGGTGAGTAGGTCGTAATTCCTGCGCAGAGAAGTGGTGCGGCATATTTTAGCTCAATATTTTTTGGAATCTTAATGGCGAAATGTTCTGTTACCACGATATTATTAGAATAACCACCTTGCGTGATACCTGTAGGAGAGGTGGCTTCCGGAGCTCCGTATGTTCCCACCATTCCGGTTGTTTCACAATGATGCTCTTCGCCGCTTTTACAGCTGTCACATTTCATACAGCTGTTTACCATACAGCCTACACCGGCATGATCGCCTACTTTGAATTTAGTTACCTCTTTTCCGACAGCAGTTACGATTCCGGCAATTTCGTGTCCCGGAACCTGAGGATATTTCTGCTCTCCCCAATGTCCTTTGATGGTATGAATGTCCGAATGACAAATGCCGGAATATTTTATTTCAATTAAAACATCATGGTCACCAACGGCTCTTCTTTCAAAATTCCATGGGAGCATTTTTCCTTTTACATCTTTTCCGGCGTATCCTTTTGATTTAATGTTTTTACTCATCGCTGATTTGTTGTTTTGTGCTAAAAGATTCAGCGGTCCCGCAAGTGCCAAACCAGCCCCAGCAATAGCGGTCTGCTGAATGAATCTTCTTCGTGAATTGTTATTTTGTTCTGACATTTTAGTGGTTTTAAGGATTAATATTTTTAAGTATTTTTGCTGGAATTCCACCTACAATTTTATTATCAGGTACATCGTTAGAAACAATAGATCCTGCTGCCACAATTGCATTTTCTCCAATCGTAACGCCTTGTAAAATAGTGGAGTTGGCGCCAATCCATGCATTTTTTTTAATATGAATAGGTTTAGGAATTAATGAATGTCGGTGAGTACCAGACGTAGGATGACCTTCGGAGAGCAGACTCACTTTGGGAGCGATTAAAACATTGTCTTCAATGGTGATTCCGCCAAGATCTAAAAATACACAGTCGAAATTGATGAAGACATTTTTCCCTATTTTTGTATGCTTACCGTAATTGATGTGTAAAGGAGTAAAAACCGTAACCGTTTCATCAATTTCTGTTTCTGTAATTTTACTGAGGAAACTTCGGATTTCTTCAGGTTCGGAGGCGTTATTCATTTGTACCGAAAGTTTTTTTGTGGCAAATGAAGCTTCCATCATTTTGTAAGATTCTGGATCGCCCGGAGCAATGGTTTCGCCGTCGCGCAACCTTTCAAAAACGTCTTTCTGAACAGAGGATAAAGCTGAATTGTTATTAGATTCTGACATTGTATTTGGATTTGATTACCAGATACAAAATTAGCTCCGTTTTAGTGTATTAACGTAAAGATAATCAAACCAAAGATTAAGAAAATCAAACTTCAGATATGCGATATGAAGTAGGAGTAGTTCCCGTAAATTTTTTGAAAAAATTATTAAAATAAGTTGGATACTCAAATCCTAAGGCATAGGCGATTTCAGAAATACTCCATTCTGTATGTTGTAAAAGTGCTTTAGCCTCGGTGATGATTCTTTCGGTAATGTGTGTCGTAGTAGATTTTCCGGTTACTTCTTTTACGGTGCGGTTTAAATAATTTACATGTACATTCAGATATTGTGCATAGTGTTTAGCAGTTCTCAACTGAAGCGGATTTGCGGTAGTTTCTACAGGAAATTGTCTTTCTAATAGTTCTAAAAAAACAGATGTTAGTCTGGAAGATGCATTTTTGCTCTGCTCATAGTTCTGAGACGGTTCCATCTTGAGAGATTCATGGATAATCAGACTTATGTAATTTCGAATCAATTCATCTTTAAAGATATAATCGCTTTCCTGCTCAGTAATCATTTTCTGAAAAATAGTATTTAAAAATGATCTCTGCTCTTCGGTAATTTGTAAAACAGGCGTACCCCCAATTTTAAAGAAAGACGAATGTTGCAGACTTTCAGAACGTTCAGAATTTTTGAAAAAATCCTCTGAAAAGAGAATTGTGTAACCTACGTATGCCGTAGAAATTGTTTCCCAGGAATACGGAATATGAGGATTTCCGAAGAATAAAATAGTTCCTTCCTGCTCAAAGGTTTTATCCGAATAATGAATTTTACTTTCTCCCGTCGTAAGGCAGATTTTATAAAATTCTTTGCGGCTGTACGTTCTGGTTTCAGCACCATCTCCTTCAATTTGGAATGCTTTGAAACCTTGAAGTTTTAATTCTTTGTTGAAACTCGATATTGCTCTGGTTACCTTCTTTTCCATTACGCAAAGTTAAGAAATTCAAATAAAAGTACTGAGACCTCTCATATCAATTCCTGCATTTTTTCAATGCTCACATTTCGGGATTCTGCGTGTAAATGAGCATGAAATTCATTCAGCTTTTTTAGAATTGACAGAAGATCCTTTTTCTCTTTTACATCTAATTTTCCTGTAAGAACTTTTGATGTTTTATTTACTTTTTCTACAGAATGATGGAAAATCTCTTCACCTTTTTCTGTTAGGCTAAGGCGCTTGATACGTCGGTCTTCTTCATCTCCCTTCTCTTGTACAAAACCTGCTTCTATCAGTCTTTTAATAATTTGTGTTCCGGTTTGTTTTTCATGAGCATTTTTTTCGATCAAATGAGTTTTAGTCAGCGACGATTCATCTTTCAGCCTGTACAAATAGGTAAATTCTTCATTCGCAAGATCAGGAAATTCTCCCAAACCCTTTCTAATAAGTAATTTCGAATATCTACTCAGCAGAATTATCTGTTTGCAGATATCATTTTCAGTAAATGAGACCGTATGATCTTCATTTTTGAAAAGTTTTGTAGGGCTTTCTTCAGCATATTTTTTTTCATTCAGCCAAACTCTAAAATCCTCAACTTTACCGTTAGGCTTGTAGAATTTAGAATCTTCATAGCTTTTAACTTCATGAAGAAGATCGATGATAAAGTTGGTATTCATAATATTATATTTCGCGTAAAGATATTCGTTTTTTTTTGTCAATTAAAGCTTGGTGCTTCCCATTCCGCCGTCGATTCCGATAATTTGCCCGGTAATCCACGATGCTTTATCAGATAATAAAAATTCCGCCATTTCTGCCATCTCGACTGCGCTTCCAATTCTTTGTAGCGGATGTCTTCTCGCTGATGAATCTCGTTTTTCTGGAGTTGACAATAATTGTGATGCCAAATGAGTGTCTGTAAGAGAAGGCGCAATTGCATTTACACGAATTTTATGTGACGATAATTCTGCGGCCAAACTCTTCGTTAAACCTTCAACCGCACTCTTGCTTGCAGAAATTGAAGCGTGAAAAGGCATGCCTAATTTTGCTGCCACCGAACTGAAAAGAACGACTGAAGAATTTCCTGATTTTTTTAAAAAGGGCAAAAAGTGCTGAATCGCTTTTACAGCACCAATCACATTAATTTCAAAATCATTTCTAAAATCTTCCGTCGTCAGTCGATTAAAGGGCTTTAGATTAATGCTTCCCGGTGCGTATACCAAACCGTCAATATGATCCGGAAAAGTAATACTGCTAAGTTCATCACTGCTGATATCAAACTTGTGAAATTCTATCCCAAGGCTGTTTACGATCTCATTTTCAGTACGCGAAATTCCTATAATATTGTTGTTATCTGCCAAAATTTTTGCGGCTTCCAGTCCAATACCTTGTCCGCAACCAATTATTACAATGTTTTTCATAAAGTTTTATTGATAAGATTTAATTATTTTATGCGTTTGGAAATTTTATTAAGACTAATCGTCTTTTGTCTGCTGCATCTAAATCTCGTGATTTCTGAACTTCTTTTCTTTAAATGTTTGCTGCTAACACCAGAATTCACTCTTTTTCTCCAAAGTCTGAAACTTGAAGATTTAAGTTCTTTTCTCATCAGCTCTATAACTTCACTTTCAGAAATCTGAAATTGGTAACTGATTGCTTCGAAGGGAGTTCGGTCTTCCCAGGCCATTTCTATAATACGGTCAATCTGTTGCAAATTGAGTAACATCTTCATAATAATTTGTTTAAATTTAAATCACAATATGCTTGTTAAAAGTCATTGCGTTTATTCTTCCTGCAACGTTCGCTGCAGTATTTTACCTCTTCCCAGTTCTGTTTCCATTTTTTTCTCCAGTTGAATGGAAAACCACAAATGGGGCAAATTTTTGAAGGCAATTCCGACGGCATTATTTGGTAAATTTTAAGTAATTATTAATGATCATATTTTCAGCTCTCAGATCATGCATCATATTATAAAGACCAAAAAATGTTCTGTTGAGATATATAAAATGTTTTGATCCTCGGTTTAGATTCATTCCTTTCATATTGCTCATTTTTGCATATCGCTGTCCGAGATCGGCAATTTCCTGAAAAAACGATTCATCTGAAAAATCAAAAATTTCACTATTGAAAGGTCTTGTGAAAAGTTCCAAAAGTTCATAAAATAATTTTGTGAAAAAAATCTGCTCTTCCGGTGAATCATCATCTCTTAGAATTTCCAGCTGGTAAAGTTTTTCGCGGAAAATATCAGCATTATTCAGGTTTTCTCTTTTTGCAAGTTCAAAGTAAGGTTTATAAAAGTCAGCCGGAATCTCTTTAATACATCCAAAATCGATAACCAACAATTCTTTATCATCCGAAACCAGAAAGTTGCCAGGATGCGGATCTGCATGCACCATTTTCAGACTGTGCATTTGGTACATATAAAAATCCCAAAGAGCCTGTCCGATTTTATTAAAATCACTCTGGGAATTTTTTTCTTTCACAAATTCTGAAAAATGTCTTCCATCCATCCAGTCCATAGTGATTATTTTCTCACAAGAGTATTCCGGATAGTATTTTGGAAATACAATATTCGGTAAATGTTCACATTGTTCAGCAAAATACCGACTTCGCTTCAATTCCAGATCATAATTTGTTTCTTCAAACAATTTATCTTCCACTTCCTGAAAATAAGATTCTGAACCTTCTTTTTTAATATTAAACATCTTCATAGCAATAGGTTTCACCATCTTCAGATCGCTGGAGATACTTTCTCTCACGCCGGGATATTGAATCTTTACTGCTAGATTATTTCCATCTTTGGCAGCTTTATGAACCTGACCAATACTTGCTGCATTAATCGATTCGGGAGAAAACTGATCAAAAATATCTTCCGGATTTTTACCGAAATATTTTCTGAAAGTCTTTCTCACCAAAGCTCCGGAAAGCGGCGGAACAGAAAATTGGGCAAGAGAAAATTTTTCTACATATGCCTGAGGAAGAATATTTTTTTCCATGCTGAGCATTTGGGCCACTTTCAAAGCAGAACCTTTAAGCTCTTTGAGGGAATCATAAATATCTGCGGCATTATCTTCATTCAAAGTCTTCAGAGCTTCTTCCTCATTTTTATCTTTCGTGATTTTGTTACCGTAGTATTTTATGTAATTGACTCCCACTTTTGCTCCAGCTTTAAGAAGGCTTCCGGTTCTTTCGATTTTCCCTGTAGGAATTGTATTGAGTGTTTTCATTTAATCTTTTTTAAATTTTTCTTTCCAAAGAAATTTACCCAGATCTGCAACCTTTTTCAGCGGCTGACTATCCATGATTTCGAATCCTGTATCGATTGTTTTTTCAATAAAAACATCTGTTTTTTCGAACGCTGGTGAAGTGTCTTTTCGCCAAAAGTCTATGCTTGAAAGCAGATGTAACCAGAAAATTTCTTCTCTCGCTTTATCATTGAAATTTCGAACATCACTTTTTGCATTCTTGATGATTTCCCAATCATTGAAATCGAGAGTTTTTATAAAGTTCCGATGGGTTTCTCTGAGAGGTGTAAGTATTTTAGAATTGTGAAGCATATTTTTTCCCAATAGCATCAAAACCAACGATCTGTTCATTGTAAGATTCTCGAAGAAAATATAGTAAACATTCAAAACTTTTTCTTTAGAATGAGTACCTTGGTTTTCATTTACTGTCGCAGCGAGATCAACAGATTTCATGAAAATCTCCTGCAATATTCTTCGTTCAATTTGCTCAAAGCTTGCAAAATATTCGTAAAAATCTTTTTCCTCAAATTCATTGTCTTTTGCAAAGCGATAGATATTTTTTGGTCGTTCACCATGATTAAGAATATAATCGCTGTAAAGTTCAAATATTCGTTCTTCGGTCATTGTATTATTGTTTTCCATTATATAATTATTTCTAAACAAATTTAGTGATTAATATTATTATTTTTTATCATATAGTAATATAATTTACCAATTACAGTTATGGAGTTTAGCAAAATGTGTTGTAATAAGAAATTTTTATTGACATTTTCTTTCCAATTATTATGATAGTATCTTTAACCCGAAAGAGCAGGATACTGCAAGCACCAAAAATGTATACTTTTATGAAAATGAAATATTAAAATAATTTTCACATAATAAATGAAAGTTATTTTGCTGATTTTTAGAGCTTAATAATGATGAGGCAGAAATCAGGTTTTAAACAATATCAACCAATTATGAAATTCCAAAACACTCCTAAATTCCTATTTTCATTAATAATAATCCTATCATTTTCTAACGGACTGAAAAGTCAGGACAAATGGCCGGATGGAACCAAAATCGACAAATGGTTCACAGAAAACAAACCTACAGACATTAGCAAATTAGGCAAGAAATACCTCCTTACAGCCAACGGTGTGAAGAACGACAGCACGATTCTTCAGACCAAAGAACTTCAGGCAGTCATTGATTTGGCTGCTAAAAACGGCGGCGGAATTGTGGTGGTTCCGAAGGGAACATTTCTCATCAGTTCAGTTTTCTTCAAACAGGGAACGCATTTGCATTTGGAAGCTGGAGCAAAATTAAAAGGTAGCGACGATATCAATGATTTTCCGGTGGTAACGACAAGAATGGAAGGTCAAACAGTAAAATATTTTCCTGCCTTAATTAATGCAGACGGATTAGACGGTTTCACGATTTCAGGAAAAGGAACATTAGATGGAAACGGACTTCGTTTCTGGAAATCATTCTGGAAAAGAAGAGAATGGAATCCTAAATGCACTAATATGGACGAAATGAGACCTAGAATTATTTATGTTTCAAATTCTAAAAACGTTCAGGTGGAAGGAATTACCATTAAAAATTCACCTTTTTGGAGCACGCATTATTATAAAAGTGATTTTGTTAAATTATTAAATCTGACCATTCTCGCTCCGAAAGAACCTGTAAAAGCACCAAGTACAGACGCGGTTGACATCGACGCCTGTACCAATTTCTTAATTAAAAATTGCTATATGTCAGTGAACGACGACGCAATTGCTTTGAAAGGCGGAAAAGGTCCGAAGTCTGATAAAGACCCGAACAACGGCGAAAACAGAAACATTCTTATCGAAGACAATACTTTTGGATTCTGCCACAGCGTTTTGACTTGCGGAAGTGAGTCCATTCACAATTACAATGTGATTTTGCGCAATTCTAAAGTAAAAGATGCATCAAGATTATTACACCTTAAAATGCGTCCCGACACGCCTCAGCATTATGAATATCTAACGGTTGAAAACATCACCGGAAACGTAAAAACTTTCTTATATGTAAAAGGCTGGAACCAGTTTTTTGATTTAAAAGGTGAAGAAAGACCTAGAAAAGGATTGGCCAACAATATCACAATAAAAAATATCGACATCAGTTGTGAAACGGCGTTCTCTATTGAAAAATCAGATTTGTTTGATTTGAAGGATTTCACATTTGAAAATTTCAAAATCAAAGCTGTAAAACCTGAAATGCAAAACCTGAATCACATTCAGAATTTAAAGCAAAAAAATATCAATGTGATGCAAGTGGCTTCTCTCACGCAATCTTACGACAAAAAAGACGATTCCGATATTTCTGCTAAATGAGTTTTTATTCCAAAATATTTGTTCTTTTATGCTTTTGCTCACAGTTTCTGCATGCTCAATCTAAGGAAATCCAATTCCTAAGCGGAACAGATTCTGAGCATACGAAACAATGGGATTTTTGGATAACCGGCGGACGAAAATCCGGAAGCTGGGATAAAATACAGGTTCCGTCACAATGGGAACAGCAGGGATTTGGCTCGTATAACTACGGAAGAGATTACGTTACTTACGGCAAAAATTTTAAATTCAATGATGAAGTAGGTCTTTACAAACACCAATTTTCAGTTCCGAATTCCTGGAAAGGAAAGTCAATCAACATCGTTTTTGAAGGTTCAATGACCGACACCGAAGTGAAAATCAATGGCAAGTTGGCCGGAGCAATTCATCAGGGTGCTTTTTATGAATTTAAATATGATATTTCCGACAAATTACTTTTCGGAAAAGAAAATATTATCGAAGTCAAAGTTTTCAAAATGTCAACTGATAAATCGGTCAACAACGCAGAACGGCTGGCTGATTATTGGGTTTTGGGAGGGATTTTCAGACCGGTTTATTTGGAAGCGACTCCAAAAGAAAATATTTCTTGGACAGCAATTGATGCCAAAGCAGATGGAACTTTCCGTTCGAATATTCATTTAAAAGGAATTCAATCTGCCAATAATGTAAAGGTTGAAATTTTTGATGCTAAAAATAATTTAGTTGGGGAATCTCAGATTCAAATTCAGAAAGATGATACTTTAAAACAAATCCAATTCAATCTTAAAAATCCAAAACTCTGGACAGCTGAAACGCCGAATTTATATAAAGCGAAATTCAGTTTAAATAAAAATAGAAAAAACATCTACCAAACCGAAGAAAAATTCGGTTTCCGAACCATTGAAATCCGAAAAAGCGACGGTATTTACGTCAACGGAACCAAAATCAAAATGAAGGGTATCAACCGTCACGTTTGGTGGCCAGAAACCGGAAGAGCGGTCAACAAAAACATCGATTTGATGGACGTTCAGCTCATTAAAGAGATGAATATGAACGCCGTTCGATGTGCTCATTATCCTCCAAATAAATCCTTTTTACAAATTTGCGATTCGTTAGGTTTATATGTTTTGGATGAACTCGCTGGCTGGCAAAAAAAATACAGCACTGAAGTTGGAAAAAAGCTCGTGAGAGAAATGGTTACGAGAGATGCCAATCATCCTTCAATTATTTTTTGGAGCAACGGAAATGAAGGCGGACATAATTTTGATTTGGATGCAGAATATGCAAAATACGACTTGTCAGACCGTCCTGTAATTCACGCTCATCACAAACCTGGAAACGCTTTCAACGGCATCGACTGCAATCATTATGAAGATTATTACAGCACCAAAAAAATTCTCGAAGGCGAAAATATTTATATGCCGACCGAGTTTCTGCACGCGCAGGATGACGGCGGTGGCGGAACATCTTTAGCCGATTACTGGGAACTTCACTGGAATTCCAAAAAAGGTGCAGGCGGTTTTCTTTGGGCGTTTGCGGATGAAGGATTGGTGCGAACTGATTATAATAATCAACTTGATGTCAATGCGATTAACGCTCCCGATGGCGTGGTCGGTCCGCATCGTGAAAAAGAGGGAAGTTTTTACGCCATACGGGAAATTTACAGTCCGGTAAAAATTGATTTGAAAACGTTGCGGAATGATTTTAATGGAATCATTCCTGTTGAAAATCGTTATCATTTTACTAATCTGAATGAATGCCAGTTTGAATGGAAACTGGTTAAATTTAAAACACCGTTCTCGTCTGAATCTGGTTTTGATGTGCTTCAAAAAGGAAAAGCAGAATCTCCTAATATTAAACCAACAGAAAAGGGAAATTTAAAACTAAATCTACCATCAAATTGGAAAGAAAATGAAGCTTTAATGCTGACCGCAACCGATTCTTTCGGAAAGGAAATTTACACCTGGACTTGGAAAATAAAATCAAACGATGATATTTCAAAACAGTTTTCGAAATCTTTAATCAAAGAATTTCCGATTTTGGTTATAGAAAATGACTCATTATTTATTTTGAAATCAGACGAAAAAGAATTTTCGTTTGGAAAAAAAGATGGATTATTAAAGTCTGTCATTTTAGATAAGAAAGGCAAAAAAATGACCTTCACAAACGGACCCGTTTTCGTGAACGGAAAAACGGAATTATCATCTTTCAAATCTTTTCTGGAAGAAGGAAATGCGGAAATAGAAGCTCGTTTTAAAGATGGAAAAGTAATAATTTGGAAACTGAATCATAATGGAGTTTTAGAATTGAATTATGAATATTCGCTTTCCGCAGATTACCCGTTTTCAGGCGTGAGTTTCGATTATCCCGAAAATTATGTTATCAGCGCAAAATGGCTCGGCAAAGGTCCGTATCACGTTTGGAAAAACAGAACGCAAGGACAAACCTACAATGTCTGGCAAAATCTAAAAAACTCTACCCGAACAGGTTTTTCACCTTGGATTTATCCGGAATTTAAAGGTTATTTCGACGATGTTTCGTGGTTGCAATTGAATACTGCAGAAGGAAAAATTACGGTAGGAACAAAAGAAGAAAAAATGTTCATCAGACTTTTCGATTTTTACGGAATTTATGGTGCGGAAGGTTATCCAAAACTGCCTACAGAAAACATTTCTTTCCTCGATGCTATTCCGCCACTGGGAACTGTTTTAGCATTTAATATTAATAATGATACTTCGACTTTAGGCCCTGAAAGTGAACCGAATCATTTGAATGGGACCTTCAAAAGAACATTGTATTTCTATTTTGGTCTGCCGGATTTGGGTGATGAAAATAAGCAGTTTACAATGCCTAAAGAAAATATTTTAACAGATTAAGATGCAGAACTGGATAAAATTTTTGACGCTTTTCTTAGGTTCGCTTTTGTTCGCGCAACAGACGACTTTTAATTTTGATTTTGGCACAGAAAGAAACGAAAACGGATTTATTCCTATTATGTCGACCTCAAAATTTGATAAGAAAATCGGCTACGGTTTTATGGATATTTCCGGTCTGAAATCTGTCGATAATGGCGGAAATGCATTGACAGGAGATTTCATCATCAGCGAAAAACCATTCTATTTTTCTGTCGCAATTCCTGAAGGAAATTATGATATTAAACTGAATCTAGGCGATACAAAAGGAACATCGGAAACGACAGTTCGTGTGGAAAACCGTCGTCTGATGTTGAATGAAGTCAAAACTAAAAAAGGCGAAATCCTCGAAAAACAAATCACAGTTCACGTCAAAGACAGCATTATCCGAAATCAGGACGGAACTCAAATTGGGATTGTAAAACTGAAACCGAGAGAAAGAAAATATCTGCATTGGGACAATCTGTTGACGATTGAATTCAACGATAAAGCTCCAAAAGTTTGTTCGGTCATCATTCAACCCAACAAAACGGCGAAAACTATCTATATCACTGGAGATTCTACGGTTGTGGATGCTCAGTACGAACCTTGGGCGTCTTGGGGACAAATGTTGCCGTATTTTTTCGTTCCAAATGAAGTCGTGATTGCCAACTACGCAGAAAGTGGTGAAACCCTCAAAGCTTTTGAAGACCGTCACCGAATTGATAAAATTTGGAATAAAATAAAGTCCGGAGATTATCTGTTCATCCAGTTTGGGCACAATGACCAAAAGGCGGGAAACAGTACAAAATCCGGTTATAGAAAGCGATTAAAAGAATGGATTTCGAAAGCCAAAGAATTGGGTGCAATTCCTGTTTTGGTTACCTCAATGAACCGCAGAGTTTTTGACGAGAATAATAAAATTGTTAATAAATTGGAGGATTTTCCGGATGCGATGCGTGAAATTTCGAAGGAAGAAAATGTATATTTAATCGACTTAAATGCGATGAGCAAAACGTTGTTTGAAGCGATGGGACCTGAGAATTCCAAAAAAGCATTCGTATATTATCCAGCCAATTCTTATCCGAATCAGAAAGAAACTTTGGCAGATGATACCCATTTTAACCCTTATGGTGCCTACGAATTAGCAAAATGTGTCGTGAAATCTATCGTCGACCAAAATTTACCTTTAAAGAAATATATTTCAAAAAATTATAAAAGTTTTAACCCCAATAAACCTGATGATTTAGAAAAATTCCATTGGCCGGAATCTGTTTTTATGGAATCTTTGAAGCCTGATGGAAATTAATTGTCAAATGATTTTCAAAGAAATTTTGTTTGCCCCAACCCTAAAGGAAGCAAAATTTCTTTGAAGATTTCAGGAAAATTACTCCCTTTAGGGTTGGGGAAATAATTTTGATGAAATTTCAACAAGCAGTTTTAAAAAGAAAATTGCAGATTTTTCAACAAACTAATGTATTTTAAAATCTTTTATGACTTTGCGGTTAAATTAAAAAGTAAAAATGAATATCAAAAATATCATAAAACTCAGTGTCATTTGTTTTGCCTTCGGAAATCTCTCCGCACAAAACCCGTGGCCAAAACCCACAGAGACCGCAAAACCGTGGACACGCTGGTGGTGGATGGGAAATGCGGTTGACGAAAAAGGATTAGACAAACAACTGACTACTTTAAATAAAGCAGGTTTCGGTGGCGTGGAAATCGTACCGATTTACGGCGCAAAAGGTTTTGAAAAAAATTACATCAATTATCTTTCTCCAGAATGGATGGAAATGTTGCAATTCACGACCAGCAAAGCGAAAAGCTTAAATATGGACGTTGATATGGCAGTTGGCACGGGATGGCCAATCGGTGGGCCACAAGTTGACGAAAATGATGCGGCGACCAAGATGATTGTTCAGATTTACGAAATTCAAAAGAATGAAAAATTCTCAGAAAAAATTGTTCTGAAAGACGAAAAGCAGAAGAATTTAAAAACCGTAAAATTAGATATTGTAACCGCTTACAACGAAAAAAATGAACCGTTGATTTTAACGGATAAAATCAGTGCTGACGGAACTTTAAACTGGAAACCAACTTCAGGCAAGTGGACAATCTACGCCTTTTTTGTGGGTAAAACTTTACAGAAGGTAAAACGTGCTGCTCCGGGTGGAGAAGGGTACACTTTAGACCATTTTTCGCCCAATGCTACAAAGGATTATCTGAAAACTTTCGATAAAGCTTTTGGAAATTCAAATTATGGAATCCGTTCTTTTTTCAACGACAGTTATGAAGTTTATAACGCCGATTGGACGCCCGATTTTAAAGAAGAATTTCAAAAAAGACGGGGTTATGATTTAAGTCCGTACATCAAATATTTGGTGGGCAATGAGGAAAGCGAAATAGCAGCAAGAATAAAATCTGATTACAGGGAAACATTGAGCGATTTGATTTTAAATCGTTTTACCAAAGATTTTACCAATTGGGCACATTCCAAAAACTCCAAAAATACCAATCAGGCACACGGTTCGCCGGGAAATTTATTGGATTTATATGCAGCAGTTGATATTCCCGAATCTGAAACATTTGGAAGTACGCCATTTGATATTTTAGGTTTGAAAAGAGACAGCGCCGACATTCAAAAATCGGACGTTCCCGATATTAATATGTTGAAATTTTCTTCTTCGGCAGCCAATGTAACGGGCAAAAAATTGATTTCGAATGAAACTTTTACCTGGCTCACGGAGCATTTCAAAACCTCGTGGTCACAGGCAAAACCGGAAGTGGAGCAGGTTTTTTTGTCGGGAATCAATCACGTTTTTTACCACGGAACGACCTACACGCCCGCGGATGTACAATTTCCGGGATGGTTGTTTTATGCATCGACCAATTTTGTGCCCGAGAATAGTTTGTGGCCACAGTTGAGTGGGCTCAATTCGTATGTTGCACGTACGCAAAGTGTTTTGCAGAGCGGAAAATCGGATAACGAACTGTTGATTTACTGGCCGGTTTATGACCAGTGGGCGAGTCCGAAAGGGAAAGATGTTGCCTTTAAAATTCACAATATTGAAAAATGGCTACAGCCCACAGAGTTTTATAAAAACCTCGATAAATTGGGCAAATCCGGCTATTCTCTGGATATGGTTTCCGATAAAATGATTAGCGAGGCGAAGTTGGATAATCAAAATATTCAGGTTTCAAAAGAAGGTGGTTCTTATAAAGTTTTAATCATTCCGCAATTGGATTATTTACCGGAATCTACCTTGAAAAATATTCTGAATTTAGCTCAAAACGGCGCATCTATTATATTTCAGAATGAACCGAAAAATATTCCGGGATATTTTGAAGCAGAAAAAAGAAAAGCGGAACTGCAGACTTTATGGAAGTCAATTCCTTTTCAGCAAAACGGAAATTTAAAATCGGCAACATTTGGAGAAGGAAAAATTATCCTGACTTCGGATGTTGAAAAAGGTCTGGAATTTTTAAAAATTGAAAGAGAAAAACTGACTGATACCGGATTGAAATTCGTGCGAAGAAAGTTTGATGGCGGAAAATATTATTACATCGTCAATCACACTTCGAAGGAAATCAATCAGAATATTCCGTTGAATTTTGTTGGGAAACAGGTCGCTTTGATGAATCCTGAAAATGGGGATTATGGAATTGCTGAAACTCAAAATAATTCGGTGAAAATTCAGTTGAAATCCGGGCAATCTTTAATTGTAAGAGCTTCTGAAACTGCAGATAATTCTGTTGCAAAATGGAAATATGTTGAAAAAACAGAAGGGCCAATTGTTTTAAATCAACCTTGGCAACTTACCTTCAAAGAAGGCGGTCCGGAACTTCCGAAATCAAGAACTTTGACGAAACTTCAACCTTGGACGAATTTCACAGAAGACGCTCAAACGCAAAGTTTTTCGGGAACCGGAGTCTACACAACGACTTTTAATTTAAAGAAAAATAAAGCTGACAATTACCTTTTGAAGTTCGATAAACTCTACGAAAGTGCGACAGTGGTTGTCAACGGGAAAGAGGCCGGAATTGTCTGGAGCAACCCGTTTGAAATCAACGTCGGAAAATATCTTAAAAAAGGAAAAAATACGATTCAGATTGAAGTGAGTAATCTGATGGCCAACCGTATCCGTTATATGGACCAAAATAAAATCCAGTGGCGAAATTATCACGAAATCAACTTTGTGAACATTAACTATAAGCCTTTCGATGCATCTAACTGGAAAGTTCAGCCTTCCGGTCTGGATGGCGAAATTCAATTAATTCCAATTCATTATTCAAAATAAATTTTAGGATTATGAAATTTGAAACTTTGTGTTCTTATTTAAGTGAAACGCCTTTGTGTAACTTAAAAAAAAGTTAGTAGTAAAAAAAACTTTGCTGACTTTGCGTTAAAAATTATTAAGAAAGCAGATTAATTAAAATATGAAATCGAAAATTCACGAATTCAAAAAAATAAATAATTGATAATGAGTACAAAAAATATCATAAAAACATTTGCATTAGGAACTTTGTTGACCTTCAGTTTTTCCAATGCTCAGCAGAAACCGAAAGTCGTTTTAGACAACTTTTTCAACAACGAAAAAAGAGAAAACAAAGAAACCAAAGCCTTGGAATCCTGGCATTACACGTGGAATGATACAACGAACGGCGGGTTTTCTCTGTTGGGAGAGCTCTTCCAGAAACAAGGCGCAGAAATCAGTACGCTGACGACTGCTCCTACAAAAAAAGATTTAAAAAAAGCCAATATTTACATCATCGTCGATGCAGATATTGACAAAGAAGCGTACGGCGGAAAGGCGAATCTGATTGACCCGACGAGCATCAAAAACCTGACAGATTGGGTAAAAAAAGGAGGCGTTTTGGTTTTGATGAGCAACGATAAAGGAAATTCTGAGTTTGAACATTTCAACAAACTTGCAGGAGAATTTGGCATTCATTTCAATGAAGACAGCTACAACCGAGTTCAGAAAAGAGAATTTGAGCAGGGAAAAGTGATGGTTCCGGCAAGGAATGAAATTT
Source organism: Chryseobacterium sp. CY350 (assembly GCF_027945075.1). NCBI lineage: Bacteria > Pseudomonadati > Bacteroidota > Flavobacteriia > Flavobacteriales > Weeksellaceae > Chryseobacterium > Chryseobacterium wangxinyae. Next base: position 1,077,094 of record NZ_CP116034.1, on the reverse strand, counting down.
TCTCCGAACAAAAATTATATATGAAGGAAGTAGCAACGATTTCCGTGAAAAGTCTAGCGAAAGAATTGCTGTCTGCGGAAAGCAAAAACATCGCAGCCATCGCAAAAATCGGTAAAGGAACTGTATTCGCATTGGGTGACCCGTGGTGCTACAACGAGTACATCGACGGCAAAAAACTACCCGCAGATTTTACCAATTATCAGGGAACTGAAGAGTGGGTGAAGTGGCTTTTGAAGCAGACTTCCCAGAAATAATTAAAGGTGTGCAATCGGTTGAAGCGGTTCGATGAATTTTATTTGGGCAGCTTTATCCGCCTTCCACTCCCGCTTTTTTGCTCGTCGTTCCTCCTCACAAAAAGAGCTCCGTTCAAGTCGGGCTGCGAGAGATTCAGCGCAAAAAATCCTTGTGAAGGTTTCAAACCTTGGCAAGGATAAAAATCATCGAAAATTATCAATAGGAACGGGTTATGTCATCCTGAGTTTGTCGAAGGAAGCCCGCTTAAAAAAGGTTTTTCAAATCCGGCTTTAGCCAAAACTTATAAAATCAAAACAGAATTATGAAAGTCAAATATATCTTCATTACATCAGTCATTTTTCTTTCGCAATTAGCCTTTGCCCAAAGACAAATGGAATATCTGAAGAGAGGAATCGTTGCCATTCCAGCGGATTCCGGCATTTTTGTGAGTTGGCGTTTGCTCGGCACAGAAGCTCAAAAAACCCATTTTGATTTGTACCGAACTGAAAATAATTCAACCAAAAAGCTGAATGAAAAACAACTTTCGAACGAAACGAATTTTTTAGATAAAACCCCAGACAAAGCAAAAAATTACACCTATTTCGTCAAATCAAATACTCAGGATAAATCGGTTGACATTGATTCTGTAAAATATGTAGCTAATCAAAAACCTTATTTTTCAATTCCATTAAAAACACCACAAGGTTACACACCGAATGACGCTTCTGTTGCCGATTTGGACGGAGATGGTGAATACGAAATTATCCTTCATCAAACCGGTAGGTCAAAAGACAACAGTCAGAAAGGCGAAACCGATCCGCCAATTATTCAGGCTTATAAAATGGATGGAAAGCTTTTGTGGGAAATTAATTTAGGGAAAAATATAAGAGAGGGTGCGCATTACACCCAGTTTTTGGTATATGATTTAGACCAGGACGGCAAAGCTGAAATCGTAATGAAAACCGCCGACGGAAGCAAAGACGGAAAAGGAAAATTCATTGGCGATTCGACCAAAAATTACGTCAACGAAAACGGAATGATTCTCTCCGGACCGGAATATCTGACCGTTTTTGACGGACAAACCGGCGCTGAAATCAATACAGTTAATTATCAAGTTCCAAGATTTGCAGGCAGTTTGAATCCGACCGATGAACAGATGACCGAAACCTGGGGCGATGCCAAAGGAAATCGTATCGACCGATTTTTAGGTGCAGTTGCATATTTGGATGGCAAAACACCGAGTGTGATTATGTCGAGAGGATATTACACCAGAACGGCGATTGCAGCGTGGGATTATAAAGATAAAAAACTCAGTTTACGTTGGCTTTTTGATACCGAAAGTTCAGAAGAAAATAAAAAATACCGCGGACAGGGAAATCATAATTTGACGATTGCAGACGTTGATAACGACGGAAAAGACGAAATTGTTTTCGGGGCAATGACGGTGGATGACGACGGAAAAGTGTTAAACAGTACAGGTTACGGTCACGGCGATGCATTGCACGTCGGAGATTTGGACCCTTCCAATCCGGGACTGGAAATTTTTGACATTCAGGAGAGATTTGATGATGCAGGAGCGCATTTCAGAGATGGGAAAACCGGAAAAGTTTTATGGAAATTACCTTCCACAGTTTACAGCAAACAGGGGAAATTTCAAGGTCCGGGAAGAGGTTTGTCTTTAAATATTGACCCTCGTTACGAAGGTTCAGAATTCTGGGCAGCCGGAGCTGGACTGAAAGGAATATATGATAGCAAAGGAAAAAAAATCAGTGACAAAAATCCACCTGCCAATATGGGGATTTATTGGGACGGGGATTTTTTAAGCGAAATTTTAGACGGCACAAACGTTTCAAAATGGGATTGGAAGAATGAAAAATCAAATCTAATTTTTGATGCTAAAAATTTCCAGTGTGAATCAAATAATGGAACCAAGAAAAATCCTGCTTTGGTGGTCGATTTGTTCGGAGATTGGCGTGAAGAAGTGATGTACAGAACTACAGATAATCAGGAATTGAGAATTTTTTCGACAACCATTCCGACGAAACATAGATTGTACACTTTGATGCATAATCCGCAATACCGTTTGAGCATTGTCTGGCAAAATGTGGGATATAATCAGCCACCGCATACGGATTATTATCTGGATGAATCGATTAAGGAAATGCCAAAACCGAATGTTAAAACTATAACTCCAAAAAAATAAAATCATTCATGAAAATAAAATTCATCATTCCAATGGTTGCATTGGTCATTCTAATTGGAGCTTCATTTCAAAAACTTCAGGATAAACCTGTTATTTACATCATCGGAGATTCTACGGTGCAGAACGGTTCAGGAAAGGGTTCAGACTCACTTTGGGGATGGGGAAGTTTTATGAATTTATTTTTAGATACGACAAAAATTGAAATTCAGAATCACGCAAAAGGTGGCAGGAGCAGCAGAACATTTGTGACGGAAGGCCGTTGGGATTCGATTATGAAAACCATTAAAAAAGGCGATTATGTTTTGATGCAGTTCGGTCATAATGACGGCGGAGAGTTAGCAGATACTTTAAGAGCACGAGGAACGATAAAAGGGATTGGCGACGAGTCAAAAGATATTTACAATCCAATTCGTAAGGTGAACGAAACGGTCTATACTTACGGTTATTATATGAGAAAATATGCAAACGAATCAAAATCTAAGGGCGCAATTCCTATCATCGTTTCACCGGTTCCACGAAATAAATTTAATGAAAAAGGCAAAATTGAAAAAGACCAATATGGAATTTGGGCAGAGGAAGTCGCTCAACAAACCGGAGCTTATTTTTTAGATTTAAATACAATGGTCATCGAAAAATATGAAAAAATGGGAGCCGAAAATGTAAAAGGATTCTTCCCCAAAGATCATACGCACACCAATGAAGCTGGTGCTGTTTTCAATGCAGAACTGGTGGCGAAAGGCATCAGGGATTTAAAGAAATGTGGTCTTAAAAATTATTTAAAAGAAAATAAAAAATAAATATATACTTATGAAAAAGCTATTAACAACAGGTTTTTTTGCACTGATTCTGGCGGGATTGACTTCCTGTTCAGTCCAGAAAAACAGTTCGGCAAGCAAGGTGGAGATTCCGAATAAGAAAGAGGTTCTGGAAGTTTCGAGAAGAGCCAATCAATACTTTATGAACAAGTGGCCGGATACCAAACAAGATATTGTCGGCAAAAAAGTGTGGCCAAGTAATCTCTGGACGAGAGCGGTTTATTATGAAGGTTTAATGGCTCTTTATTCCGTAGATCCTAAAAAGGAATATTACGATTATGCAATGTCGTGGGCAAACAATCACAATTGGAATTTACAGCGCGGTACATATACCAGAAATGCTGACCATCAGGCTTGTGGACAAACCTATCTTGACCTTTATGAAATCGATGGAAGAAAACATCCTGAAAGAATTAAAAACGTAAAAGCTGCGATGGACAGTATGATTGCCACCCCAAAAGTGGACGATTGGTGGTGGATTGATGCGCTTCAAATGTCGATGCCACTCTTTACAAAGTTAGGCAGAATCACAGGTGAGCAAAAGTATTTCGATAAAAATTACGAAATGTACGCCCATACCAAATACAAGGAAGGCGGAAGCGGATTGTATAATCAGGCAGACAAAATCTGGTGGCGAGACAAAAGTTTTCTTCCACCCTACAAAGAACCGAATGGCGAAGATTGCTACTGGAGCCGTGGAAACGGATGGGTAGTGGCTGCATTAGCCAAAACATTACACGATACACCAAAATCTGACCCGCATTATCAGGAATATTTAAAGGATTACAAAGATTTGTTAGCGGCGTTACTTCCAATCCAAAGAGAAGATGGTTTCTGGAATGTGAGTTTGCACGATCCGACTAATTTTGGTGGAAAGGAGACAACAGGAACTGCACTTTTTGTTTACGGAATGGCTTATGGCGTGAATAACGGATTGATCGACAGAGAAACTTACTTGCCGGTTTTGGTTAAAGCTTGGAATGCGATGGTAAAAGATTCTGTTCAGCCAAACGGATTTTTAGGTTGGGTACAGGGAACAGGAAAGGAGCCGAAAGATGGTCAACCTTTAGCTGTAGACAAAGTGCCTGATTTTGAAGATTATGGATTGGGCTGTTTCCTGCTTGCGGGAAGTGAGGTTTATAAATTGAAGTAAATTTATATTCAAAATAATTAAAAGCTTAATAATGAAAATTGTTAAGCCTTTTTGTTATTTACAGAAAGAGAGATTGATTTTTAAATTATCAAAAATCTGTAATAATGGGATTTATATGTTTATTTTAGTTAAATAGAAAAGAGCAGATTGTGATTTAGATAGGCATAACTTTCAATCTGATAGAGAGTTGCCTTATCTTTCTGAAATAAAGAAAAAAATCTTAATTTTCAAAAGTCTTTTGCATGACACTACAAGATGCGCAACCGATTACATCTTGTTAATTTTCAGTTTCATCCAATACAATAAATTATGAATGCATTATTAGGAGTTTTATTTCATTTCTTGGGAGGCTTTTCGTCTGGAAGTTTTTACCTGCCGTACAAAAAAGTGAAGGGTTGGGAGTGGGAAACGTTTTGGTTAATCGGGGGAACATTCTCATGGATCATCGTTCCGCCATTAGCAGCATATCTTACCATTCCGGGATTTTGGAATATTATCCAGAATGAAAGTTCATCAATTATTGGTTTGACGTTTTTGTTTGGTGCTTTGTGGGGAATTGGAGGTTTCATGTACGGTTTGGGAGTTCGTTATCTGGGAGTGGCATTGGGAAGCAGCATTATGCTTGGTCTTACCATGGTTATCGGTTCGTTGGTTCCTTCTATTTTTTATGAATTCTCTCCGCAGACCGGAAAAGATAATATCGGATTAATGATTTCAAGCTCATGGGGACAAATGGTTCTTTTGGGACTTTTTGTATGTGTTATCGGAATTGTCATCAGTGGAAAAGCCGGTGTCATGAAAGACAGAGAACTTCAAGGAGAATCTACAGATCCTCATGGAGTCACGGTGAAAACTGAGTATAAATTTGGCTTGGGCCTTACGGTGGCCATTATTTCAGGAGTTTTAAGTGCATGTTTTAATTTTGGTTTGGAAGCAGGAAAACCAATGGCAAATGTTGCCAATGAAGCTTGGAAACTAGCAAATCCTAATCAGGGAGAATTTCTTTTTCAAAATAATGTGACTTATGTTGTTGTTTTGTGGGGCGGTATGGCATCCAATCTCATCGGTTGTCTTTATTTGGCATTTAAAAATAAATCCTATACCGATTACACTAAAAAAAATGTACCTGTTGCAAAAAATATACTGTTTTGTGCGTTGGCAGGAACGATGTGGTATTTACAGTTTTTCTTTTACGGAATGGGCGAAAGCAAAATGGGGAATGGTGCAAGTTCATGGATATTACACATGGCATTCATTATTTTAATTGCCAATCTTTGGGGCGTTATCATTAAAGAATGGAAAGGAGTTTCAAAGAAAACTATTACCACGATTTGCTTGGGTATGTTTGTATTATTAATTTCTATTTTGATCGTCGGATACGGAAATTCTTTGAGATAGAGATGCGGTTTTATGTGTGTTGTTTTAAATTTCATTCATATTTTATATAGTTCAATTTTTGTAAGGCACTGATAAAGATCAGTGCTTTTTTCTTGTATTTTATTACATTTATTGTAATTAAATTTTATGTTAACAGATAGAGAAGAATATATTGGTTATTTATCGATTTCAAATTTTATTCTATTTTTTGTCGCTGAATTGCTAATACTATTAAATTTTGTATTAAATATTTATAAATATTTAAGTTAAATTAAGAATTTTATAATGCAGGATATGACAGGATGCCAAAACTTCTGTAACGATGTACTTTGGTGACAGAAATAAGTAATGTAAATAAAAATTAATAATATGTCATTAATAATTAGTCACAAGAATTTTAAGCCACTCATCGCTCCGCTGTTTTTGCTTGCGTCTGGCTTTGTGTTCGGACAAAACTCAGTAAGTGATACTGCAAAAACAGATACCAAAGATATTGAGGAAGTAGTAGTAATAGGATACGGAAAGGTGAAAAAATCTGATCTTACAGGATCGGTATCCTCAGTTTCTGCAAAAGAACTTGCTGCAACTCCCGCAATGAATGCTTTGCAGGCTTTACAGGGTAGAGCCGCAGGTCTTAATATTGTTACAGCTGGTGGCGCACCAGGAGCAGGAGCCAATGTTACCGTGCGTGGTGGTTCTTCAATTACTCAGGGTACCGAGCCTTTGTATATTGTGGATGGTTTCCAGTTTGATAATGCATTAAATATTATTAATCCTAACGATATTGAAAGTATTGACGTACTAAAAGGAGCATCAGCAATCGCAATCTACGGTTCACGTGGTTCTAACGGTATTATTGTTATTAAGACCAAAACAGGTAAGAAAGGAAGAGTGACTATACAGTACAATTCTTTCGTGGCGTTTGATATGCTATCTAAAAAACTAGATATGATTTCAAATGCTGAGCAATATGTAAAATATCAATATGAAATGGCTCAGTTGCAAGGTAAAACGACGCAGTGGAGTAATGTTTTTGATAATAGTTTAGGAATAGATTCACCAGGATATTACACAGGTGCTTTTAATAGGATTAGTAACCGTTACGCTTCAGAGCCTGCGTTAGATTGGCAGGAAAAAATGCTTGGCGGAGCAGGGCTTACTCAAAACCATAACGTGAATGTTTCTGCAGGCACCGATAAAACACAGGTTTTTGTAAGTTACAACTACAATAAACAGGAAGGTTTGCTGCAAAACTTCAGCGAGACAAGAAATTCATTGCGCGCCAATATTAATTCTGAATTATACAAAGGGATAAGATTAGATTTCAGTTCAATGTTTACATCCAATTCTACAAATGGCGGTGGAGCGTATTCTGGAATGAAAAAGATTCTCCTTCAGCCTATCACAGGAGGAACATTGTTTACTCAGGATCAGTTATTCAACACGCAGACGTTTGGTGATTTCTCAAGTTTAGATTCTTCATTTGATACAGAGAATCCGTATATCGAAACTGCAGCCTCTACTTCAAACAGACGAGCCAGAACATTTTTAGCAAATATAGGTCTTGAATTCGATTTATTTAAAGACTTCACTTTCAGAACTGCCGGATCTTATAATTGGACGAACAGTAAATCTACTGCATTTTCTGATAGAAACTCGCGTGCTTTTCTTACAGATCCTGTAAACACTGGGATTAATGGTAGTATAGGTAATTCTGAATCTTACCGATATCAGATTACGAATACATTAAACTACAATAAAACTTTTGGAGAGAAACATAAATTCACTGGTTTAATCGGTAATGAAATCATTTATCAGGAAAATGAAAGCAACAGCATGAGATTAATAAAATTCCCAACTATTTTAAATTATGGTTTGGATGATATTACCAATGCTACTGTTGCAGATAAAAGTGCAGATAGATCTTCTTTTAGCTTGCTTTCATACTTCGGACGTGTAAATTATAACTACGATAACCGATACTTAATTACGGGTACTTTACGTTATGACGGTTCTTCCAAATTTAAAGATAATCTTTGGGGAATGTTTCCATCAGCAGCAGTAGCTTGGCGTGTTTCTGAAGAAGGATTTTGGAAAAATTCTAAAATCGAAAATTATATCAATGATCTAAAGTTTAGAGGAGAATATGGAGTTGTCGGTAATAATGGTATCCCAAACAATGTATTTAGAACCAATGTGGTAGGAACAGATTATCCTACGAATAATACGGTAGGAAATCTAGCTTTAGTAACAAGCTCTGTTTTAGGAAACCGTGGCGTAGCGTGGGAGTCGATGAGATCTACGAACATCGGAGTTGATCTTGCATTGTTTAACAACAGAATCAAACTAACTTCAGAATGGTATAATAATAATGTAAGTGATATGCTGTTGGAAACTGTACTTCCTGCTTCTACAGGATATAAAAGCCAATTTATAAACGTTGGTTCTATGGTAAACAGAGGTATGGAATTTACCTTAAATTCAGTAAACTTAAAATCTGAAAATTTCAGATGGTCTACAGATGCCAACATTGGTTTAAATAAGTCTAAAGTAATATCTCTTGATGAGGGAAGAACTTTTAGAAACTTCAGCGTAGGTAGCAATAGAGCAGGTATGGTAACGTATTATGCAACCGTAGGAGAAGAATTGGGTGACATGTATGGATATATTTATCAGGGAATTTATACTACTGATGACTTTACACAGGCGTCAAATGGCGTTCTAACTTTAAAGCCTGGAGTTGTAAAACCAGCTTCAGGAACTCCGAAGCCGGGCGATATTAAATTTGCTGCTGATAATGAAGCAGGAGATCAGTTTACAAGAAAATTGGTGAAAATAGGAAATGGTACTCCAGATTTTATTGGCGGAATTACCAATAACTTTTCGTATAAAGGTTTTGATCTTGCTGTATTTATGAAGTTCAGTGTGGGAGGTGATGTATATAATGCTACAAAACATAGTATGAGTCCGTATGCGTTGTTCCAAAATGTACCTTCAGAATTTGGTGATAATTACTATCACGTGGTTGATCCTAATACAGGGCAGGCTGCAACAAGTTTGGTAAGATTAAAAGAACTTAATCCTAATGAAAGTGATAGACTTTGGAGCTTAGGAACTACGAACTCAAGTTACATTACATATCCTTCATCTTATTACGTAGAAGATGGTTCATACTTGAGAATTGCTATGGTAACGGTAGGTTATTCATTCCCAAGAGAATTTTTAAATACTGTCAGATTAAGTAATGCGCGTATTTACGCAACAGTTAATAATTTGGCAACGATCACGGGCTACTCAGGTTTTGACCCGGAAGTTTCAGCTGCAAGTGGCGTTACAGTGACACCGGGTTATGATAATTCTTCGTTCCCAAGATCTAGAAGTTATGTTCTAGGGATCAATCTTACTTTTTAATATTTAAATGTTTCAATCATGAAAAATATATTTAATAAACATAATTTAATAAAAAAATTGATCATCGTTCCCGCAATTCTAATTGCAGGCATGGGTGTTAATTCTTGTAGTGATGATTTTTTAGATCAACCTGCATATAATTCGTCAGACACAGAATCTGTCTTTAACAATATAGAAACAGCAGATGCATTTGTTCAGGGTTTGTACAGAGGCCTTGTACCAACCGAAATGTTTTACCAGCTGGGTGCAGGTGATACAGTTACGCATTCTGCCGAAGATGGGTCAACCAATAATTCTAAATATAATATTTGTAATTATCAGTATGACTCAAAAACACCAAACACCATTACAGGAATCTACGCTGCAATGTACGCGGTTATTGAGAGAACCAATATTGCCATCGATCGATTGCCAGATATGCCGGCTAGTACAAAGCGTGATGCATTGCTGGCAGAAGCGAAGGCAATCCGTGCTTTTTGTTACTACAACTTGATTAGGGTATACGGAGACGTTCCGGCAATCTGGATTCCTTTAGAAGAAGCAGACCCTAACGATCCAAGTACCTTGTATCCTAAGCGTGCTTCTCGTGATGTCATCTACGATAAAGTTATTGGTGATATACAAGAATCTATTGCAAATATGCCTGTTTCAAACGGAACACCTGAAAGATTAAACAAACAGTCTACCAACGCATTACTGGCAAGAATTGCTTTGTATGCTGCTGGATATTCACTTCGTTGGCCTCTCAACACTTCTACACCGGGTACAATGGCTCGTCGTCCAGATAATGCTAGAGTTCAGCAATTGTATCAAATTGCTGATGCAGCAGCAGCTTCTGTTATTAATGGCGGTACTAACAGCTTAGTGCAGGCGAGTGGAGGTAAAAGTGGTTTTGAAGCTCTTTGGTTTAATTTCGACAGGAGAAATTTCGCAGCAGTTAATCAGGAAATGCTTTGGCATATAGCTTCGTATGGACCCAATACCAATTCAGCATTCGGAGTCTACGCACATCCGGGCTCAAGAGGCGGTACATACGGTTCTCGTAAAGCTTTACAGTTCATCTTGCCAAGTTACTATCTGTCATTTAATGCTGCCGATAAACGTAGAGATGTCGCTACAACTTCTTATAGTATTTATTTCCTGAATGGCGGAGCTGCGTCTGATACTTGGGTAGATGTAGGAACTACCTATTCTTGTATTATGCCGGGGAAATTCAGAATCTCTTGGTGTGTAGAGCCACAGGCTGCAGATTCACGTAATTTGAATATTCCTATCATCCGATATGCTGACGTATTATTGATGTATGCAGAGACACAAAATTATTTAAATAATGGACCTACCGCTCTTGGTATAGCGGCTCTACAGCAGGTAAGAAATCGCGCAGGTATAGGGTCTATGGCAATTCCTGGCGGGCAACAGGCTTTTGAGGACGCAATTGTTCAGGAACGTAAGTGGGAATTTTCTGATGAGTTCATGCTTCGTACCGATTTGATTCGAATGAATAAATTGGCTACCGAAATTGAAGCTACAAAAACAGCAATGAAAAATCTTTCAAACCGTACAGGTCAGTTTGCAAGTACACCAATTTACCGTCTTTATAAGTATCATAAAAATGCGCAGGTTTATGGAGATCCGTTTTTGGCTGTGACTTATATTGATCTTACAAATCCTGCACAGATTGCACAGGTTCAGGCAGTTCCAACAAGCAATGCTAATAATGCATATACAACCTACCAGACAACTCTGAAGGCTGTTGCACTAGCAAACGGACAAACTTCAACCACCGATGACAAATGGTATCCTGTAAATATGTTCCAGGCATACACGAGTACATTTAACGGTAACGCAAGAAAAGCCGTAGGATTTACAGCAGGATTTAATGCACTTCAGATAGGTAATATCATTTATACGAAGCCAACAGGCTCTTTCGAAAACGGCGGAGTTTATCCGAACTGGATCGAAGGTGGAGGTGATGGTCTTTTCTACGGATTTGTACCGAATAAAACAGAATTGCTTCCATTTGCGGCGCAGTCTGCAGGTCATCCAATGATTGACAACCCTAATCTGACACAGCTTCCCGGTTATTAATAAATTTCATACTTAATTAAATTAAACATTAAGGAGTTTAAAAGATTAATGGTATTTCCGATTGCTCTTGTAAACTTTCTTAATGTTTATTTTTTTTGAACCGACAATCACAAAATATTAAATATTAACAAACTCAAATAGGTTTCTGATCAGTAAATGGCAAACGTTAATTTATCTTTAAATAAAGCTTTTAGCAGTATAGTGCGGGATAGTGTAACGGGTAAAACGATCTAAATTTGAGTGAAATTCAGAAAACAAAAAGAAAACAAATGGAAAACGTAAAAACATTTAAATACGTAGATTATTTATGGGATGAAGAAAAAGCAGCATCTTTCGGAGACGATCAGGTGGCTTTATTTTTATACCGTTCAAACATATTAGGAGCAGACCTTAGAATTACCAATTATGGTGGGGGTAACACAAGTTGCAAAACCATCGAAAAAGACCCATTAACCAACGAAGAAGTTGAGGTAATGTGGGTTAAAGGTTCAGGTGGCGACATTGGAACTTTAACAAGAAAAGGAATTGCCGGATTATATACGGAAAGATTGAGAAATCTTAAAAATGTTTACGGAGGTTTGGCAGACGAAGACAGAATGGTAGGATTATTCGACCACTGTATTTTCGATTTAGACAGCAAAGCACCTTCTATTGATACGCCTCTTCACGGTTTACTTCCATTTAAACATATCGATCACCTTCATCCGGATGCATTAATTGCAGTTGCAGCAGCAAAAGACAGCGAAGCAATTACTAAAGAAATCTGGGGCGACACAATGGGGTGGGTGCCTTGGCAAAGACCTGGCTTCGATTTAGGTTTGCAGCTTGAAAAATGTTTAGCTGATAACCCTGGAATCAGAGGAATTGTTTTAGGAAGCCACGGTTTATTCACATGGGGAGACACTTCTTATGAATCTTACATGAACAGTTTAGAAGTTATCGAAATGGCTTCTGAATACATCGCTAAAAAAATCGAAGAAAAAGGACAGGTTTTTGGCGGACAAAAAGTAGAATCTCTTCCTGCTGACGAACGTAAAAACAAAGCCGCTCAGATCATGCCTTTGTTAAGAGGTTTGGCTTCTTCTGAAAATAGAATGGTTGGTCATTTCACAGACAGCGAGGTGGTTTTAGAATACATCAACAGTAATGATTTGGAAAGATTGGCTCCAATGGGAACATCTTGCCCGGATCACTTCTTAAGAACGAAAATTCAGCCTTTGGTGTTGACTTTAGATAAAAATGAAGATTTAAGTGATTCTAAAGCGATTTTAGAAAAATTAAATCCATTTTTTGAACAGTACAGACAGGAATATAAAGACTATTACGAAACCTGCAAGCATCCAAACAGTCCGGCAATGCGTGACCCGAATCCGGTGATCATCATTTATCCGGGAGTAGGAATGTTCAGTTTCTCAAAAGATAAACAAACGACGCGTGTTGCAAATGAATTTTACGTGAATGCAATCAACGTAATGCGTGGTGCAGAAGCCATTTCTGAGTACACTTCTTTACCAAGACAGGAAGCTTTCGACATCGAATATTGGTTATTGGAAGAAGCTAAGCTTCAAAGAATGCCTAAAGAAAAGCCATTGTCAAGAAAAGTTGCCATCGTAACAGGCGCAGGTGGTGGAATCGGACAGGCAATCGCTGACAAAATGCTTCAGGAAGGTGCAGTAGTTGTTTTCACAGACCTTAATCAGGAAGCTGTAGAATCTGTTACTTCAAAATACAGCAAAGATCAGGCAGTGTCTGTTCCGTGTGATGTGACGAATGAAGAATCTATTGCAAATGCTTTCAAAGAGGCAGTTTTAGCTTTCGGAGGAGTAGATATTATCGTTCATTCTGCAGGTTTGGCTATTTCTAAATCTTTGGAAGACACGACTACAAAAGACTGGGAATTACTGGAAAATGTATTGGTAAAAGGTCAGTTTTTGATGGCTAAAAGCGGTACTGAAATTATGAAAAAGCAAAATTTAGGTGGCGACATCGTAAATATTGCAAGTAAAAACGGCTTGGTTGCCGGACCAAATAACGTAGCTTACGGAACTGCAAAAGCAGCGCAACAGCACATGACAAGATTATTGGCGGCAGAATTGGCAGCTGATAAAATCAGAGTTAATGTTGTGAATCCAGACGGAGTTATCGTTGGAAGCAAAATCTGGGAAGGTTCTTGGGCAGAAGGCCGTGCAAAAGCCAACGGAATTTCTGTAGAAGAATTGCCTGCATTTTATGCCAAAAGAAACTTATTAAACGAAATTATCCTTCCAGAAGACATCGCAAACGGAGTTTTCGCTTGTGTAGCAATTTTAGATAAAACAACAGGAAACATCATCAATGTAGATGGCGGAATGGCAAATGCGTTCCCGAGATAAAAATTTTAAAATAAATTATTTTAAATTGATGAATTAAAATATTTGAACCATTAAGTTCTATTAAGAAGTTTAGAATTATTAAGTTTAGCTTCGCTTTAAGAGGTGTACTTAAAAAATCTATTTGATTGTTCTTAAAAAAACTTAACAACTTAAATAATCTTAATGGTTTAAGTTCAATATTTTAAATAAACTGATTCAATCTAAAAATTTAAAATTCAAACTATGATTATAGGAAAAGATATCATTGAACAACACAACAAAAACGAAGTTGAAAATTTCAATTCAGACTTCGCATATTTATCAGATAAATTAACAAAATCAGGTTCAAACGTTTCAGAAATCGTTAACAAAATTGCCGACTTTCAGGTAGCAATTCCAAGTTGGGCTTTAGGCGCAGGCGGAACAAGATTCGGAAGATTTTCTTACGGTGGCGAACCTGCTGTTTTAGAACAGAAATTAGATGATGTTGGTTTGCTTCACGCCCTGACTCATTCTGCCGGAGCGGTTTCTTTGCATATTCCATGGGATATTCCAAGTGATGTAAATGCATTGAAAGAAAGTGCTGCGTCTCACGGATTGATCTTTGATGCGATGAATTCAAACACATTTCAGGATCAGCCGGATGCGAAACATTCTTACAAATTCGGATCTCTAAATTCTGTTAACGAAGATTCCCGTGCTTACGCTGTTGAACACAACAAAGAAGTAATCAGAATCGGGAAAGAATTAGGTTCAAAAAGCTTAACCGTTTGGTTGGCTGACGGAGCAAGTTTTCCGGGACAGTTAAATTTTCAGACCGCTTTATCAAACACTGAAAAAAGCCTAAAAGAAATCTACGCAGGAATGCCGGAAGACTGGAAACTGTTTATCGAGTACAAACCTTACGAACCGAATTTCTATTCAACAACCATTCAGGATTGGGGAACATCTTTCATGCTGGCAAACGCTTGTGGAGAAAGAGCTTTCACATTAGTTGACCTTGGTCATCATTTACCAAACACCAACATCGAGCAGATCGTTGCAACATTGATGTATAAAGGTAAATTAGGTGGTTTCCACTTCAACGACAGCAAATATGGAGATGATGATTTGACGGTGGGTTCTATTAAACCTTATGCTTTATTCTTGATTTTCAATGAATTGGTATACGGAATGGAAAACAACGCCAACAATCCTTATCCGGCTTGGATGATCGATGCAAGTCATAACATCAAAGATCCTTTGGAAGATTTATTACAGTCTTTAGAAGCGATATTAATTGCTTATGCTCAGGCACTCTTGGTTGATCAGAAAGCTTTAAAAACAGCACAGTTAAACAATGATGTTGTAGCAGCTCAGGATATTTTGCAGAATGCGTACAGAACAGATGTCCGTCCGTTGTTGAAAGCTGCAAGATTACGGACTGGCGCGGCTTTAGACCCAATTGCGGCTTACAGAAGTTTAAAGGTGAGAGAAACCTTGATTTCTGAAAGAGGCTGGGCAAAAGCAACCGGATTGTAAAATCCGTTTAATTTGATAATTACTTTCAGGTGCAATCGAAAGTTTAATTATATGTATCCTTATTTACCGTTGAGAAAGAGTGTTTAGAATTAAAGATGAATTCTTTATTTAAGAAATCAGTTGATTTTTTTCTTAATTATTTTTAATAACTAAACACTCCTTGATGGTTTTACTTTTTTTAATTAAAGAAAAGCCAAAAAGGATTCTTTGAAGTCTTTGCTGAGTAGAACGCCTTTGCGAACTTAAAAATAATCAGCATTTTAAAAAAAAATATCTTAGCGTACTTTGCGTTAAAAATATTAGAACAATTGTAATTTACATTTGAAAAAAACTAATTCCCATTTACAATAAATCATTAAATTCATCTCAGGAATGTCCAAAAAAAAGGTAACCATCGTATTTGATATTGGAAAAACCAACAAAAAGTTTTTTTTATTTGATAAAAACTACAAAGAAGTTGTGCGTGAATATACCGAACTTCCCCTTACCACCGATGAAGATGGTTATCCTACAGAAGATTTGGCAGCATTGCAAAACTGGATCAAAGATAATTTCAATGCCATTCTAGATGATGAAAATTTTGAAGTAAAAGCCATCAATTTTTCTACGTACGGAGCAAGTTTTGTACACCTCGATCAGAAAGGAAATGTTCTGACGCCATTGTACAACTATACCAAACCAATGGATCAGGATATTCTTGATCTGTTTTACGAAAAACATGGCAGCAAACTAAAAATTGCCCGCGAAACTGCATCGCCCCAAACCGGAATGCTGAATTCCGGACTGCAGTTATTCTGGTTAAAATACAAACATCCGGAAGTTTTTAAAAAAATCCGTTACAGCCTTCATTTACCTCAGTATTTATCGTATTTGTTTACGGGAATTTTTGTTTCGGAATTTACCTCAATTGGCTGTCATACCAACCTTTGGGATTACGACAAAGCAGATTACCACGACTGGGTTTATGAAGAAGAAATCGATGCCTTACTAGGACCAATTGTTCCTACTTCTGCCAGTATCAACACCTCTTACAGAAACAAAAAAATTAAAATCGGCGTTGGAATTCACGACAGTTCTTCAGCGCTGTTGCCTTATATTTTAAGTAAAAAAGAACCGTTTTTATTGCTTTCAACCGGAACGTGGAGTATTTCTTTAAATCCATTCAACGATGAAAGTTTGACGGATGAAGATATCGAAAACAACTGTCTGAACTACATGAGAATCGACGGCAAACGTGTGAAAGCATCCCGTTTTTTCATGGGGAATGAATACAAAATTCAGGTTGAAAAACTGTGCGATTATTATGGAAAAGAATACGGTTTCCACAGAGAAGTTCAGTTTGATCAGGATTTGTATCTGCGTTTAATGAAAAATAAAAATATCTATTTCCGTTTTGAAGGGATTATTTTAAAACGAAAAATGATTACTGCAACAGATTTAAATTCATTTGCAACATTTGAAGAAGCATATCACCAATTGATGATCGAGTTAATGGATTTGCAGATTCACACGATTACCAATGCCATCGGAAATTCGGAAATAAAAAATATTTACATTGACGGCGGTTTTACAGACAATGATGTCTTTATGAAACTGATGTCTCATCATTTCCAGCATTATAATGTAATGTCTACGCATTCTCCGTTGGGATCGGCTTTGGGCGCATCGATGGTGATTTCAAACAAAAAAATAGACGAAACTTTTTTACAGCAGCATTATCAGATGAAAGTGCTTCAGCCTTTAATCCTTAATTTGTAAAATATTTTAGTTGTCGGTTATTGGTTGTCAGTTGATGGCAAAATCTCAAAAACCGACAACAATCAACCAACAACCAAAAACTATTTATGTCCTTTCCATTTGATACCAACTACGCTTCCCTCGAATTGCTGATCGAAAAAGCAAAAAAGAAAATGCCCCGTTTCGCTTTCGAATATCTGGATGGTGGCTGTAACGAAAATATCAACCGCGACAGAAATACAAGTGAATTGCGTGATGTTCTGCTTCGTCCGCAATACCTGAACAACAATTATACGGAAGCCAATATGGAAACGGAATTGTTCGGTGTAAAATATTCCGCACCGTTCGGAATTTCTCCTGTTGGTTTACAAGGTTTAATGTGGCCAAATGCTCCCGAAATTTTAGCAAAAGCAGCTTTTAAACATAATATTCCTTTCATTTTAAGTACGGTAACAACCAGCAGCATTGAAAGAATTGCTGAATTAACAGAAGGAAAAGCGTGGTATCAACTCTATCATCCGAGAGAAGAATGGTTGCGGGACGATATTCTCGACCGGTGTGAAGCTTCCGGATATGATGTGCTTTGCGTTTTATCTGATGTTCCTACCTTCGGTTACAGAGCTAAAGAAATCAGAAACGGTTTGGCGATGCCGCCGCAATTGAATTTCAGAAATGTTTCCCAGGCTTTAGCAAGACCTGAATGGTGCCTTGAAATTTTGAAACACGGCGTTCCAAGTTTTAAAACGATGGAAAAATACATGGATAAAAACATGAATGTGAAACAGTTGGGACAGTTCATGAACTCTACTTTTTCGGGAAGATTAAATTCAGACAGAATCAAAGCTATCCGCGATAAATGGAAAGGGAAATTGGTCATCAAAGGCGTTGCTTCCAACGAAGATGCAGCAGAAGCAGTACGTTTAGGCTTCGACGGAATGATCATTTCCAATCACGGTGGAAGACAGTTGGATGCAGGAGAATCTACGATTGCTGTGGTAAAAGAAATCAGTGAAAAATACAAAGGTCAGATTAAAATCATGATGGACAGTGGCGTAAGAACCGGTCCGGATGTTGCCCGTGCTTTGAGCTGTGGTGCAGAATTTACCTTTATGGGAAGAACGTTTATGTATGCAGTCGGAGCTTTAGGCGACAAAGGTGGCGATCATATTATTGAAATGCTGAAAATGCAGTTCAGACAGGTGATGGAGCAGGTTTGCTGTGATACGCCGGAGGAGTTGCAGAAGTTTAGGGTAAAATAATTACGAAATAATATCAATAGGAACGGGCTTTAGCCCGTTTTTTAGGAATATGTTATGGCTTCCCCAATAATTTTAAATATATTAAATTTCAAAGTTCATTACCGAATTTTAACCCTTTTCCAATGTCTCTTTACATTGAAGCTGGGGGGCGTGAAATAGGAGTGTAATTTTTAGTTTGTTTTTTAGTACCTATAATTTCTACATTGTCATCTATATAAAGAATTTTCATATCTAAATTTGGATTGTTAGAGATATCAATTTTTTTTATTTGGTTTTCATCAATTATGAATTGTATTAATAGCGGATTTTTGGAAAAATCTATTTGTGTAAGTCCATTATTATCTGCAGACAAATATTTTAATTTTGAAAATTGACTTAAATCAATTGTATTTATTTTGTTGTCCATAAAATTCAACGACTCAATATTTGGACAGTTTTTAATTGTCACTTTTTCAAGTTGATTAATTCCAAATGCTAAGTCCTTCAATTTTGGCATATTAGAAATTTCCAATTTTGTTAGCTTATTTCTTGAACAATATAATTCTTCAAGATTAAGAAAGTCATTTAATTTCAGTGTTTTTATTTCATTTATTGTTAATGAAAGATATTTTAGATTTTTAAAATGAATTAAATCTTCAACATCAGTTAAATTTTCTTCCATTAAATCAAGACTATCAACCTTTGCTGATTCATCAATTTCAATTTTCCCATTTTTATTAATGTCAATTGTAGGATACTTTTTTAGAACGATCTCTGCAAATTGTGAATTTACAAATTTTATATTTTGAGAGTAAAGAATATTTGTAATAAAAAGTATTAATATTAAAACCAATTTTTTCATAATGTATTGGAAAATTTATTGTCTTACTAAATTAAGAATAATTTAAATCCTTGTGATAAATGCTTACTATTTTTTCTTCTCCGACTTCACCGCCTGTCTCGCCAATAATTTCCAGTCGTTTTTCACCTTCGTCCAAACCAATAAAATATCCAAAGTCACATCTCCCGGAGCTTTTCCCAGATCAGCAGTCGTCGCATAAAAATGATGACGCACAATTGCTGTGTTTCCAACGATTTGTATGTTTTGATTAGAAATATCAATCGTTAGAAAATCAGATTTTTTGCTGACCAATTTTTCAACAAATTCTTTAGGGTCATCAATATGACCTCCCGAATGTCCGTAAGTCAATTCCGGAACGATTAAAAATTCCAAAGCAGATTTTTCACCGCTGATCATCGCTAATCTTAGTTTTTCTGCTGCATCTGTCACAGCTTGGATGTCATTTTTTTTCTGTCCGAAAACAGTGATTGCCACCAAAAAACTCATGGCTAAAATTAATTTCTTAATCATAATTATTAATATATTTTATAAAAGACTGTCGGTAATCTGTAATCATAGAATACTTTGTATTTCTTTGCTAAGTTTACGCCTTTGTATACCTTTAAAACAGTCAGGATTTAAAAATCTTTGTTTGACCTTGCGTTAAATTGGTATTGTAATGAATAGCGAATATTCATTTATAATTTTTGTAATTATCGTTATCTATTAAAGTGTTGACACAAAGACCACAAAGTTTTTTCTATCTACTAAGCGTCTTGAAGGCTCACAAAGCCGTAAACTTATAAAAGCTCACGGAGTTTTTAGTTATTATTAATTGAGGAAAACTAAAATAATTTTTAACAGATATTTATAGTGACTCTCTCTGAATAAATTTAAAAACATTATTCACCTGTTCTTTCTTATTTTTCAGAATCATGTACGCAGCAGATTCTCCCATTGCCTTAAAATCAGTTGTAATCACAGTAATTCCCAGCAATTCTTTCAAAGGAGTTTCGTTGTAGGAAATAATCCCGATGTCTTCACCTAATTTTAAATTTTTCTGACGGATCTGCTTTACCAAATTCACCAAGTCACGCTCACGAATCGTGATGAAAATATCTTTATCCTGCAGTTCCATGTCGGGATAAATTTCATCCAAAATTTCATAATCAAGTTTAAAATCTCGACAAAACTGCTCAAATCCACGCACGATACGGAAAGGGTAGGGATGAATCGATTTATCAGGATAAACCAAAATGATCTTTTCGTACTTTTTAATTTTATCTAAACCTTCTTTCAGGGCATCATAAATATCATACTCAAAATCCTGAAAAATTGAACCATAATCTCCTGAAATATTAGGTTTTGTATTGTCTAAAAGCAAAAGTTTATTCTTCGGAATCTGTTCAATAATATCTAAAACTTCCTGCGTAGAACTCGTGTGTTTCGACTGTTCATCACGAAAATGGGGCATCACAACGTAATAATCAAATCCACCAAGATTCTTTTTCAGAGCATTGATGAAAAGGGTTTCGTCACAATGGTAAATATACATCTCCACATTTCCTTTTGTACCGATCGCATTGACGAAATAATTGTAAATCATCATTTTATAGGTACTCGGTTTATTGATCAGAAAGAAAATATTGATGATATCGTTCTTGTTGATACGGGAAATATAGTAGCCTTTACCTTTCACCGATTCAATAATTTGCCTTTTACGAAGTTCTTTATAGGCTTTTTCCACAGTATCTCTTGAGAGAAAGCAGGATTCGCTGAGCTCGTTAATAGAAGGGATTTTTTCTCCAATTTTTATTTGACCGCCATCAATTCCGTTTAAAATAGAATCTACAATCTGTTTGTATTTCGGAACTCTGGAGTTTTCGTTGATATTGATTTCTAAAGTGTCTGACATGATGTTTACTTGGTAAATATAAATTTCAGCCGCAAAACTGAAACGTGAAATCTTTAGTAATGAGAAATGACAAGATACAAAATTTTAAAATAAGTGATATTCATCATGTTTAAAATTTTAATTGGTTATAACTATTTGATTTATTGATTATTGAAAAAGTCTATTGATTTTTGTTTAATGCTTTTAATTCCCCGATATGATAGCTGACAGAAGAATTGGTAATCATTCTGTATCTGAAAGCGTAATGCTGGTAGCATCTATTGAAAAACAAAATAGTTACTTTGAGAACCTTTTACTTTTCACCTCTCCAACTCTTTAACTAAAATCGTTAAAAAAAAGCCTGCCCCTTGCGAGACAGACTTCGAAACTATATGAATGTGAAATTTTTAAGGCATTTTTTTAAAACCTTCTGCTTTTATTTTCCAAGTTCCGTCTTTCGGGAAACCAGGATATTGACCTGTCGAACTGTCCCAACCTTCTAACATCATTGCAACCGTTGTCAGAACACCACCATTTCCAGGAAGATAAATTCGAAGACGTTTGTCCTGAAAATTATGACCATTTTTCAAATACGTATTGGTTTGAATATTCATAAACAGAGCGTCCAAAGCTTTATTCGGAAGACCCAATCTTGCTGCATTCATTGCGGTCATCGGGAAATCCCAACCCCAGGTGTGTTCCCAGTTCCATCTTTCCCAAACGATATCCAGCGTGTTTTTCATAATTTTTTTGTCCAGTTTCGCAGATTCCGGAACCATTCCTAAAGCACCTAAAACTGCAGGGTGATCAGTCATCCATTTTGGAAAAGTGAATGAATCTTTCGCAGATTCTGTCGATAAATAAACATTATCCTGAACCGGAAGCGGAGCCAGTTTATTAATAACATCATCCCATTTTTTATCTCTTGGTTGCCCCAATCTTTCTTTCCATTCCTGAGCGATTCTCAGTGACCAGTCCCAGTACGCCACTTCATAAGTCGGGTTGTAAGTATCTTTTGCCGGGAAAACTTCCTGAGCTGGAATGACACCTTTACCTAAGTTGTAACGGTTTTTCTCTTTATCATAAGTTGCAAAATCAGCCATAAAATCAGCCGTAGCGAATATCAAATCTTTATATTTTTCTAAAACCTTTTTATCCTTGCTGTTTCGGTACAAAAGTTCGGTCATATAAATAATGTGCGGCTGCTCCCAAATCAGAAATGCTGCAACAGAAGACGGACTTTCATTCCCATCGTTATCCGACATTTTAATCCAGCGAACGCCTTTGTAACCTTGTCTTTCTGCTAATTTTTTAGCTTTGTCAAACGATCTGAAATAATAATCCAGTTGCTTCTCCAAAATCTCCGGTCTTCCCCATAAAGCATAATGAACGCCGTGCCACCAATGCATTTCTGTATGCGGTTTTCCGTACCAGCTGTTGAATGTCAAGCCCGTTTCCTGAGGTGGATTGTTTCCTCCACACTGAACTTTGGTTAAATATTCTGAAAGAACAACTCTTCTTTCCAATTCATTGGCTCTTGGGTCTGTACTTCCTTCAAAATCCACGGCTGCACCGCTTTCCCAGAAGTTTTTCCAGCCAGAAGTACTTTCTTTTTCAGCATCAGCGAATAAAGTTCTGTTAGATTTCGGATTTTTAGCTGAAAACTCAACACTTAATTCAACCGTTTTGTTTTTCGAAGAAGGCTCGTAAACGAAATAATGTTTTCCGGCCTCACGAAGTTTCCCTTCCGTAAAATTAAGCTGAGTATAATAATCTGTGCTTTGCAATTTGTGCTGAATCAAACCCTGCGTCGACTTTGAAGAAACAATTTTCGAAGAATGATCATTTTCCTTTCCATAAAAAGCAGCATCATCTAAAAACTGACCGGTCGGAGAAGGGTAGCGTGCAAATACTTTTAGCTTACCTTTAGCAACCAAATCAGATTCAATTTTTACCCCGATTTTATCTGAATTTTGGAAAGAAGCCGTCCAGACTTTTACCGGAGTTCCTTCCAGAGAAAATTCGCTTGTGATAATTCCCGTCCACAAATCAATTTTCTGATTGATGTTGGTCAAATCTGAAATTTTTGCTTTCGAACCATCTTTTTTCGTCAGTTCAATTCCAATATTTCCCAACTGTAAACGGTGTTGATTCACACGGAAATATTCAACAGCACCTTTATTTCTTTCCGGTTCTTTGATTTGAACAGAGTACAAAGCTTTTCTCCCGTCGTTATTGAAATCGTAAGGCTTTAAAGTTTCCTCAAACTTATAATTTTCCTTATTCGAAAAACTGTTCCAGCCCCATTCAGACTGGGTTCCAAGAGAAACTCCATTCTTGTAATATTCAGGGAACGACTGCATTCCGGTGATGTCAACCGTGTACGCGAATTTTCCGTTTCCAACCGTCAAAGTAGAAAGTGTATCGGCTTTTGTGTTGACTACATTATGTCGCTGAACGACCTTCTTTCGTTCGATTTTCTGGGCATTCATTGAAGAAAATCCCATTAGGAAAATCCCAAGATATATTGCTATTTTTTTATTCATAATTCATTATTTAATATGGAATTCGAATTTTTATTTTGTTAATTATTTATTTCAAAACCGTCGCACTCATCATTCCAATCACCACATCATTGCTCACGGCTGTTAATTTTATTGATTTTAATTCTTTATTTGGGTCAATCGGCAAATCCAAAATCGTGGCAGAACCGCCATCTACCTGCCGATCTGTGAATCCTTTGATACTCGAGTAGTTACTCAAAGTTCCGCCTTTGTACAATTCTCCGGTTTTCAGTTTCACACGATACGGAATTTTATCATCCGGAATTTCGAACGCAAAATTATCATCAAACAAATCCTGCTCAATCGGCCACCAGTTTGTCGGGTTTTTCAACTCTAATTCTGTAGTCGAACCGTCCACATATTGAACTGTAATTTTCCCATTCACAATCTGCGACTGCATCGGATTCGTAGAACCTGCCATCACAAAATAGATTTTCTTTCCTTTCCCTGAAACCGGAATTTCAAGAGAATCAGAATAGTTATCCCACTGACTTACAAACGCGATATTTTTATCTGTTTTATCAATTAAAAATGGAATTCCGAGAAAATCAACTTTGCCGTTTTTTCTTTTATTCATTAATCCGCTGTCATCGATTTGAGCAGTTATTAACGGATAACACCAGTTTCCGATTCCCTGCCACGGAAGCTGTAAAGTCGGAACTTCCAGTCTCGGCGAAAGATATTTCTGATTGAAAATCTCAGTTACTTTTTCATTGTATTTTGAAGCCAAAGAGATATTGTTAAACTGACCTTGGTTTTCAATTTCCCAATCTGTGATTTCAATATTTTGTTTAATTCCGTTGTACTCAAGCGTTATAGAATTGGTTCCTTTGCTTAAATAATTTGAAGGAATTTCAATCGATGCACTTTGATTTTTCTGAATCGAAAATGTTTTGTTTAAACCATTAACAGTAAGTTTTCCATTAATTTGATTTGTAGATTTTGACTGAATCTGTAGTTTTTTATTCGCCCATTTGGTCTC
This sequence comes from Chryseobacterium sp. CY350, assembly GCF_027945075.1. Taxonomy (NCBI): domain Bacteria; kingdom Pseudomonadati; phylum Bacteroidota; class Flavobacteriia; order Flavobacteriales; family Weeksellaceae; genus Chryseobacterium; species Chryseobacterium wangxinyae. Next base: position 1,052,685 of record NZ_CP116034.1, on the reverse strand, counting down.
CAAAGGAAAACGGATGTCTACATTTAAAGGTTGCCACCAAGTCGATCCATTTTGCTCAACCTGAACGAAAAATGTTCCTTTTCTTTCTTCATCGTTTAAATTGATTGCGCGGTTAACCACCCCGTCTTCTCCCTTTGGTCGAATCCACCCCTCCAAAGGAGGGGAATTTTTAATTAGTCCTTGTGGGTCGTAGATATTTTTAATTTTCTTTTTTGAATCAAAATTCAACTGAAGATTTTCAGTAATATAATTAGTGAAAGAGGTTTGTTCGTTTTTAATTTCTTCTCCCGAATATTTAATTTCTATTTTAAAATCATTTCCTTTCGGCGTTTCAAACTGAACAAAAGGTTGCAAAATTGAATTGGGTTTAATCTTCCAATCCACTTTCTTTCCATTTACTTTTACCGATTTGATATTGGAATAATTTACAGGAATCTGCATTTCCAGTGATACCGGATTTTGATATTTTGAATTAAAAAAATATTCAGTCTTTTTAGAGGTTCTTTTAAACTGATAATCCCAATCCGGGAGTTTCAATTCTGCAGAATTCCAGTCTTTTGGAAATCCTGGTTTGATGCTGATTTTATTCTCCAGTAAATTCGGATAAACTCCGAAAAGTCCTTCTGTCAAAGTTCTTGAAGCTACGCCAATCGGGTCAGCAAAATCACGGTACAATTCTCCACGAAAAGCATCGTAATGAGAAAGCTGTTCAAAATTCCCCGGACTGATTCCGTAATACATCGATTCCACTAGATTTCCTTTCCAAAGTTGGTAAGCATCTTCTGTTCTTCCGGCTTGCCAATACGCCAAAGCAGTCTGTAAATTTTCCGCTAAAGCAACATTGTTAATCGACCAATCGTAGGGTTGCCAAGTGGTAGTTGCTAGAGTAAAATAATCTTTATTATCCGCACCCTTTACTGTGATTGGAATTTTCGGTGTGTAATTATTAATGTATTGTAAATTTTGATAATCCTCAAATTCATTCAAAATAAAAGCATCCGAAACGTGGTAAATCGACCAGATTCCTGGTTTGTCGTGAATGATTTGATTGCCCAAAGCATCTTTATATTCAGAAAAATAACCTTTGTTTTTAATCCAAAGTTCGTTTTTCATCGCTTTTAAAATCGCATCAGCTTCCTGTTCGTAGGGTTGAGGATTTTCGCCAATGATTTTCGCCAGCTTTGCCATTTCACGGTTGGCTCTGTAATTATAGGCTGAAGTATGCGTTACTTTTCCACCCGAATACTGCAACGCATCGCTTGCCCAAATCGCAGCATACGCATCATACAAATCGCCACGTTTGAAATTTCGTTTTTCCCAATCCATATGACGAACCATTGTGGGCCACATTTTTTTCAGAAATTCTTTGTCTCCGGTGTAGTTGAAGTGCGAAAACATCTGGTCAAAAAACACCAGATTCATATCGTAATGGTGCGGTTTTGTATTATCATTCGGATTTCTGGAAATATATCCGCTGGAAAAAACAGAAGTTCCCATTTTTTCTTCGTGTCTTGCAATATTCCTTAAAGTATCCATTTGTACTGGAGCATTTTTAGGTTCTAAAACCTGAGAATTTGCATAACTTTCAAAATGTTCTTTCGCTCGGTCGTGCCAACTCAAAGCATCGGCTGTGTAAGCGCCGCGCCAGGCATTTAACCGCATTCTCCAGGCAACAGCACCGTGAAGGAAGGTCGGACTTTCCCAAATTCCGTCTGCTGCAACCGCTAAATTGGCTCCGAAATTATTCAGATCTGCATCCGGAGTTTTAAGCTGAATTCTATTTGTTAATGTAAAACGGGATTTTTCCGCCTCATCAAAAATGTTTTTCAAATCTTCATCTGAAAAATTCTTAGCCGATTTTCCCTTTGCAACCTGAATATAAACCGGTTGTTTTTGTGATGAATATGAAGCGTAAACAATTGGAGATTTGTCTGTTTTATTTTGAGTAAACTCGGTAAGTTTTTCTAAAGTTGTAGCATCAGTTTGCTGTAATGAATTGACATTCGAAAAACTTCCGCTGACAATTTGAGTTTCTTTTTTCTTATTTAAATAATTGAGCTGAAACTGATTTTTATTGAATTGAAACTGATTATTCAAACAATATTCAGGCAACAGATAAAATCCGGATTCCGGGTCTGCACCGATGTCACCGTTTCTGCTGAAAGTATTTCCGCTCGCACCGCCGTAAACTGCATAGATTTTTGTTGAAGAATCTACATTGACAGTCTCCATTTTTAAAACCAAACCTTCTTCTTTAGCTTGTGCTAAAACGGTCAGTTTTAAAGTCCCATATCCAAGAATAGGGTCTTTGATTTCATACAACATTGAACCCGGTCGGTAACGCGTTTCAATTTTATCAGCTTTTATTAATTGTTTAATTGAATTTCCCTTTTGAATGACGAACTGAAGATTTCCGCCCATTCCCGGAAGATAGAGTGCAAATTCCGGCAAATCTCCGGCTTCAACTCGCGATGCACGGTTGTCGCCATATAAGGCACGGTTGAATCTGTACTTTCCGTTGACCAACAAAAAATCGCCTTTATCTTCTTTGTAATGCAGTTCACGGTCATTATTCTGCCAGTGTTTCGACTGGGAAAATGAGAGTGAAAATGCCGACAAAACAATAAGTCCGGCGAAAATGGTTTTTCTTTGCATTTTATGGCTTTAGCTCGGTTAATGGCTGTCCGTTTACGGTTACATTTTTTAAAGTCACATTTTTAAGGAAATTAACTTTATACGGAATTTCAACGCCTGTCATTTTTGCATTAATCATCGTGAAGTCGGTGACAGGAGAGGATTCGTAAGCATTAGAAAGGATGGCGTATTTTCCACCTTTTTCTACGGTAAGATTTTCTACCCAAATATTTCTAATGGTCGGAATATGATTCCCTGGTTTTTCATAAAACATATTGAAACGTACCGCTGCATCTTTGTAAGCACCTACTTTTGTATTATAGAAAAAAACATTTTCGACCGTTCCGCCACGGCTTGAACTGGTTTTAATTCTTAATGCACGGTCAAGATTCTTGCTATCCATCACATTTCCGATGGCGTAGATATTTTTTGCACCACCTGCAATTTCGCTACCGATAACAACACCGCCGTGACCGTCTTTCATTTCGCAGTTTTCGATAATGTGGTTTTCAGCAGGTCTTCCGATATCTCTTCCGTCCTCGTCTCTTCCTGATTTGATGGCGATACAGTCGTCTCCGGTGTCGAAATATGAATCTTTAATCCAGACATTTTTACAGGCTTCAGGGTCGAAACCATCGTTATTTGGTCCGTGACTGATGACTTTTACTCTTTCAATTAAAACATTTTCACACAAAACAGGATTTAGGTTCCACATCGGTGAATTTTTAACTAAAACGTCTGCCATATAGAAGTTTTTAGACTTATAAGGCTGGACAAAGTTTGGTCTTAAATACCATCCGTCGCCAAAAATTCTTTCTCTTGCAGGAGTTCTATTGGCCATATATTCGTGAAGTTTAGCTCTCGCCGGGTTTTGTCTTCCAGGACGTGATGTGTTGTAACCATATTTTGTTGCACCACACCAAAACCACCAGTTGTCTAAATCTGAATTCCCATCCAAAGTTCCTTTTCCGGTCACGGCAATGTTTTCTTCTTCATACGCATAAATCAAAGAGGAATAATTCATACATTCCATACCTTCCCAACGCGTGAAAACGATAGGGTAGTCGTTGCTATCCTGACTGAACAAAATCGTAGAACCGTCTGTCAGATGCAGATTGACATTAGATTCCAGATAAATTGCTCCAGTCAGGAAAACGCCGTTTGGAACGACAACTCTACCGCCACCTTCAGCACTGCATTTTTCAATTGCTTTTCTAAAAGCTTCCGTATTTTTTGTTTTTCCGTCACCAATTGCTCCGAAATCTGTGATTAAATAGTCAACTTTTCTGAATTTTGGAGCTTTGATTTGTTTCTTTAAAGCTTTGATTTCCTTTAAAGGTTGCTTTGGGGAAGTCCACGGTTTATATTGAGCCGAAAAAGAACTGGATAACAGGCAAATTAGAATTGATACAAGATAATTTTTCATGAATTCACAACATTAGAAGTTTTCGGAAGATCTATATTTAAAAAATCTCCTTTGCTATTCGCAATCTAATATAAATATGATTAATGATTATCCTGCACTGTCTGTGAAGAGTGACATTTATACAAAAATGATCTTATTTACAAATGTTTACATCATATTTAAGAGAAAATCGAATATTGTACTCTTTAATGTAATTTAAAATTTCTTAGAATGAATCTTTTTCTCTTTCACTTTAACAAGAAATGAAGGAAGTGATGTGAGTTGTCCTGCTTTTATATCAACTTGAATAACTGGTTTTTCGCAGAAAGTGTTAGTAGGAAGTGTATTTTCTGAAAGCGAAATTGTGTAGTTTCCGATGGGTAAAAATGCGATAAATTCGCCGTTGTCATCAGAATATACCGTCTCAATCGGAACATTGTTTTGGGAAATTTTAAATGCAATACCACTTGTTTTGGGTTGAAAATCCATTGCGGTTTTATGATCAAACTGATAATCTATTCGCCCTGTTGCAGTTCCGTTTTGATGCAATGGTATTGTAAGTTGGTACTGATAAGAATCGATCTCTACTATTTTTTCGTCGTAATACCAACCTTCCTGAATGGTCTGCTTCAATTTATATTTTCCAAAAGGAACATTTTTGTAGGTCATTGTGCCATTACTGTCTGTTTTGAAGGCTATATTATTGATGGTAATAAGGTAGTTTGGCGCCGGTTTTTCGTTTGGATCAAAAAGATTGTTGTTGTTCTCATCATAAAATGCAAAACCGCGAATGTTTGATTTTTTCTGAGTAGACAGTGAATTTTTATGAATGTTTAACGTAACTCCTGCCTCAATGGTGAATATATTATTTCTCATATTTGTGGATGAGTAATTATATCCAGATGAATTGACGAAAAACTCAAACAGTCTTGCGTGCCATTTTAGATTGCAAAATGCAGACGGAGATTTTCCATAAATATTATCATCTGTGTAAGAAAGTCCTGAAGTAACGCTTAATTTTTCTTTGAAAGTACTGCTGCTGTAGTACAAAGAAGTGTTTACTTTTTTGTATTTGATATTTTGGTTAATAAGCTGAGAAAATGCAAACTCCGACAGATAATAACTTCCAAACTGATATTGAGATGCAAAATTGATTTTTCGATAATTATAATTTGCAACAATCTTTCCTTGAAACTGGCTGTTTTCATTATTTGGATATTGTGCAAATCCGAGATCGAAAGCCAGTAAAGCAGAATGTTTTCTGTTTTTGCTGATCCAGTTTGTAGTTTCCACTATCCTGTGGGCGGTAATTGACAAATCATTTTCTTTACTCTTTGGGAGAAAGTTATTATAAGAATTCGATCTTTCAGACTGAAACTGATACGCCAAAGAGTAACCGAATTCTCCTTTTTTTGCTAAATTCAGTCCGGTCTCGATTTTTATATTGTCCGAAGAAAGCTGCGTCTGATAAAAGTAATATTTTGGCGAATAATTAGAATAAAAAATATTAGCAAAGGCATAATGTTTTTTTAAAACCAACAAATTTGCATTTTGCTGAAGCTGTAGATTCCCTCTTCTGTTACCGGGATAATAATCTGAGCTGTAGAAAAAATTTCCATTTAGATTAATCTTTTTTACCATTCCCGAATATTGCGATTCAAATGCAAAAGATGGCTTTTTAAGATCATTCTGATCGTAGAAACTCACTCCGCCGTACAGTTTTGAAGAGCTTTGCCAAAGATTGTTGAAGCTGTGCGTAAATTCTGTACCTACCAAATGATGCCTGGCTTTTTCGAAAGGATCATTTTTAAATATATAGATAGTAGAAAGATTTCGCGAAAAATTATTAGGATTTAAAATTCCTTTGACATAAAATCCGTAGCCATTTTTCAGGAACGAATTTTTTTCCAGTAAACTGAAGCTCTGCTCTATAAAACCTACCTCAATTTTTTTGTCTTTAGCAGAATTCAGAAAACTGTATTCTATTCCTCGTCCGAAAAGAGAAAGTTCCAGAAGTTTACTGATGTTTCCGATCGTAAACTCACTTTTCTCACGGCGGTAAGAAATATAGGTATTGTTAATGATCGGTTCAGTCTGAGAATTCATTAAAAACACATTTCCGTTGATGAAAATATATCCGGAAGAAACGTTAAAACCACCATTTCCCAAGATCTGATACATACTGAGGTCATCACCAACTCTGCGAAAACTTGTAGTAACCGTATTTTTCGAAGTGCTGGCAAAACCACTTTGCTGCTCATCCTGAAACTTTTGTATATGCGAAACACTTTGTACGCTAATTCTGGTATTGCCAAAAATTTCTTTATCAGCATCTTTAAAACCAGTCACATTAATATTAAAAGTACTTTTTTTCAGAAGCTCCTTTGAAGGCAAAAAACTGAATATAAAAACGGAATCCTGCTGCGGGCGAATTGTTCCTTTTTTTTCTATAAATAAATTGCTGTCATTTTGTTCAGGAATTTTAAAGACCAGCGTCGTCTGTTGCCTTCTGTTTCCTTTGTTAGAAACTTTTACTCTTACTTGTAGAGAATCCCGAGCATCTGTTCTGAAAATCTGCGAAGTTTCTGCAACCATCTGCAGCAGACTTTTTTCAATAACTTGGTGCAAAATGGTTTTTTGGTCAATTTTGTTGTTAAATTGGTCTGTCAATGAAAGCTTGATTTTTGCATCTCCCGCGTCAGCACTATTACTCACAAAAATTTTAACTGAAATAAATTTTTTCTCATTTTTTTGAAGATCTATAAGAATTTCCTCACCCATGATTGATCGAAACCCTTCAGGAACAGATATTTTTATTTTTCCATTAAAATTTTGATTCGTAGTGTTATTAAGTGAAATTACGATGTCAAGAATTTTAGAATCTTCGTTGTAAGATTTTTCGTGAATGTCAAAAACGATGCTTTCAGTTTTATTTTGAGCCGACAAAATTACCGAGCTTATCATGATCAGAAAAGCCGAAAAATATTGGGTAAAATTCTTGCTGAAAGACGATGACATTATTGCGGAGTAATCTCGTATTGTAAAGTTGCAGAATATTCATCAGGCTTTGCATTAATGAAATATTCGTCATTTGGTTTTGTGAAATACTTGATCGTGTAATCAAGATTTGCGCCTTGCGTAGAAGATCCTTTTGTGATGATTTGCGAGGCTGTATTTAGATAAACAGTTGAAAATGTTGATCCAGTATTTTGCGCAGTCGGAATTAAATTCATCTTAACATTACTTACAGGAATAGTTTTTCCGGCAGCTGAAATAAAGTTATTTTGAATCGACCGTACAGTTATCTGGAAATTTGTATTAGCTTTTACAGTAAGTGCATTTGGATAAATAACGCTTTTTCCGTCTTTATAATCCTGCATACTGCTAAATTCCAAAACACCGTTTGCTGCGTTACCATTTACTTTTAACGAAAGTTCTGTGCTCATCGGTGGCGTTCCCGTGAGTGCCCCAATCTGGAATTTAAAGAGATGATCCATCCTGCCGATAATCATGTTGTTTTGATCATAAGCAGTAAATTCAATAGGCGCGGTAAAGGTTGTCCATGCAGGGTAATTCCCGAGATATGCTCCTCCGGCAACAATAATGCTGAATTTTAACTGCAGATTATAATAGCCGTTTGGTTGACTCGGCTGATTGTAAAGTGGCGCGTTAGATGTCGGGATCAATAAAAAATCTCCTGCTTCTGTAACGGTCGTGTTGAGAGGAATTCCTATTTCTGCAATAGTGGGAACAGAATTGGGATAAGCCTGGCCTGAAGACGAAACAGGCTGAAAAGAAATTTTGTTTGCGGGAAAAATATAAGGGCCATTGTTTGCGGTGATGCTGCTTTTTAAAAGGGCAGCCAATCTCCAGTTTGTGTACTTAAAATTTCCGTTTCCGGCAAAAGTTGCGGTATACGCATCGGGATTTGTTTCGCCCTGATAAGAATTAATCTGAAGATAACCGTTTACCCATGAAGAGTATGATATTTGAGCATTACAATAGTTGCTTACGAAAAATAGCGTCATTAAAAAACAGAGCTTTCTACTCATAACTAAAATTTAATTCACCCATCTCCAGATTTTCAGAATCACCATAATCTACAAGTACAGAAGCCGTATAGTTTCCTTTATCTAAAGGTGTTGGCAGCTGAACTTCCATTTCGCGTTTGTTGCCCGGCATCGTGTAAAATACAATTGGGCTCAGGCTTGTTTTTTTTCCATTACCTACATTCAGAATGTCTGTAGTCACTTTTCCATCAACCCAAATATCTGCCTGATTTTCAAAATGTAATCTCAGTATTTTTTTTTCTGCATCATATTTTAAATCTGTAATTTCTAATTTTTTCTTCGTTGCTTCCGGCTTTTTGTGAAAGATCTTGATTCCTGAACGGATGCTTACTTTAATGTTGGCACCTTTACTGTCTACATCTTCCACAGGATTCATCTGGCTTACGTAAAGCAACGCAGTGTGAGCCGCCAGATTTTCTTTCGAAAGGGTAGGCGAGGTGATGGTAAGCTCAATGTCTCGTCTTTCTCCCGGACCGAGGGAAAAATAAGTGTCATCTTTTTTAATGCTGATCCATGAGGCACATGAAGTTGGTAAAGAATTGGCAGGATACATTTGATTTTCACCTTTAGCATCATATTGCCAGTCGCCAAGACTTAATGCAAGATCGAGCGTATTTTTTGCGCTGACGTTGGTAACAGTTATTTTTTCGGAATTGCTGATTCCTGCCGCCGACTCAAAATAAAGTCGAGGTGGCGAAACTGAAATTCCTGTCTGTGCTTTAGCCTGAAAGATGATTGCAAAAAATAAAATGCAGATTTGCTGAATGGTAGTTCTCATGAAAAAAGTACTGAATGTAACAAAAGTGCTGCAAGGATGCAACACTTCTGTATTTATTTGAATTGGCCAGAATTTATTGAGAGATGATTGTATAAGTCAATTCTGTTGAGTAAATTGTAGGATCTTGCCCTGCGATATAGTTATCAATATAAGTATTTGAGCCTGCACCCTTATATTCGATGCTGATTTTTTTATCTACACCTCCGCTTGCAGAAGTTACCAAATTAGCTTCGTTTGCAGAAAGTAGAACTCCCTGAGCATATTGAGCGCCATTTACAGCATCAGAACCTGCAGTAGCAATTATTCTAATTGTATTAGCCTGAATGTTTTTAGAGCCACTTTGTAAAGCAGAAGTAGCACTTTTTACCTTTACCTGAAATCCTCCTGTACTAAAGATTTTTAAGTGATCTACATTATTAGAGCTTACACCGTTAGCGTAATCATCTTTTGTAACGTAGTCTAAATTTACGATTTTCTGTCCGTCGTTTACTACAAGCGTCTGGATAGGTTTTAATCTAACGTTAAGAGTTACGTTTTGACCACTGATAGTTCCTACACCTAATATTGCTATTGATGTAATAATGAATTTTTTCATTAAAGTTATTGTTATATTGTTTCTAAGTTTCTGATGCAAAAGTACAGCGAATCTCAAAATGAAAGTTTGTGAAAAATGACATATGTTTTGTGAAAATTAACAAATCGTTATTAAATCATGTCATTTATTGTTTTTAATGAAATTTAAACATAATATTATATGGTTAAATATTGTTAATGAAAAATGTTATTATATTGTAAAATATTGTAACACTTTAAATATTATGTAGTCAATTTAATAAAAATCATGATGAATTTTTATTATTTGTTGCATAAAATAAAGTTAATACAGTTGTAATTTTTCACTGAGTTATGATGAGATATACAAGGAGTCTTTCGTTATTAGAACTTGTGCATTTCTTATCAAAAACCTCAGAATAATTGGTTGTTCCGATTCTTTGATCGGCCGAAGAGGATGTTCTTTGGTATAAAAGTCTTGAATTTGGTGGGCAATCTTTTGTAGATAATCTTTTTTCAGCCTGATCATCTGACCGTTCACTCAAAGTTTTTATCTGATAACCATAGAGATTGGAGACAATTAACTCCCGCCTTTCACTCGCTTCAATATTCTTTTGAGTGTTCGAGTTTTTATTTAAATCTGAGCCAGATGAAATTGAAAGAACCTGTGCGGGGTAAATTCTGATATTGATGCGATTGTGGTCTACTGCTTGTGCAGGTAAGAGTGCTGAAAGTCCTAAAAGGCAGAAAAGCACAATATACTTAGCGTACATACTGATAATTTGAATGATCTTGGTTACATAAATCTAAGAATTTATGCTGAGATTTCCCTCATTTCAGATGGTTTTTTTCCTGTATGTTTTTTTACGAAATTGCTGAAGTTTCCTTCATCGTTGAAACCCAGGTCGTAAGCAATTTCTGACATGGTAAAATTTGAAAATTTTATTGCTTTTTCGCACTCGATTTTTATTTTTTCAATAATAATCTGTTTTGCAGATTTGCCGTAAACGTATTCACACATCTCGGTCAGTCTTCGTGATGAGATCTTCAGTTCCTGAGAATAGTATAGAACTTTTTTTGCAGTTTTGAAATCTCTCTGAAGTAAAACCCTGAATCTGTTCACAAACGAAACGTATTCCAAACGCTCATCTGCCTCGGTATGATGCTCGTCTACATGAAGATATGCATCGAGAATCAAGCCTTCAATAGCATTGTGAGCGGCGGAAATATAAAGACTTTCATCCTTGCTTTGGAATTTTAAAAGCCTTTCTACTAAAATGACTTCATTGTATTTATTGTTTCCAAAATAGGGTGAAATGAAAACATCAGATCGGGAATTGAAAAACACCTGAGAATTCATAAAAACGCTGTCTTTCATTGATTTGTCATAGAAATCTGCTGAAAAAACAATCACGTAAATCTCTTTGCCATAAGCGTCTCCAAATTCTACATCTTTCATGGGGCCGATAAATACTGCGTTGCCGCCTTTTATTTCGTATTGAATGCCCGAAATAATTAAATCAATATCTTTCGCAACCAGCAGAATGCAGAAAAATTGCTTAGTATTAAATTTTTTCTGAAAATTGTTTCTTCTGATGATATTGCTGATCAAATCGATACTGAAACCTATCTTATGAAGCTGATTTGTTATTTGGTACATTCTTACTAAGTTGAAACTGAAACATAAACTTTAACTCCATCAAAAATAGAATTTTAATTTGACAAATATGCAAACAATTTTCAATTATGTAATAAATTTAATAATTTTATAATGTAGATCACAGAATGCCTGATTTGTGTCTTGTGATGCCGCTTTGATAACTAAATATTATATGGCAAAAAAATAACTTATAATATTATTTAAATCGAAAAAAATAATATAGAAAAAACTGTAAATAAGCTAAAAAGCTTGTTAATGAAATGTTTTTATCCAAAAATAGTTTAATCAAATGAAGTTATTTCCAATCTTAAATTCATTTAATATTTTAGAAATTTACTGAACTAAAAATTATTGTTTTCTTAATAGTAAATGATTATTGATATGTAATAATATTTTAGAAAAAAAATTATGAAAACTGCTGCTCAGTCATTTTAATAATTTCGTCTACGAGAAGCTGTACCTGATGCGGTCTTTTCTTTTTATCAACCTCCAGACTGTTTGATAGTCCGGTTTTTACGATTACGATGTTTTTATCAGGAATCATTATGATAAACTGGCCCAGAAAGCCGTAAAAAAAACGATATTTGATATTGCTGTCGTCATTTGCCCAGACTGTATAGCAAAAAGCATCATTAGCTTTTGTCGGTAAAATGAGATTTTTGCAGAACTGTTCACTCAGGATCTGCTGTCCGTTCCAATTTCCGTTCTGCAAAATGAACTGTCCTATTTTTGCAAAATCTCTTGCGGTTGCATGAATGCAGCAAAAAGCTTTCTCCATTCCTTTCTCATCGATGCTCCATTTTGCTGGCAGCTCCATCCCGAGAGGAATCCATATTTTTTTTGATAAATAGTCTGCTAATTTCATTCCCGTTGCTTCCGTCAATGCAATTCCCAAAACTTGTGCAGCAACACTTTGATATTCATATTTTTCTCCGGGCATTTCTTTTACTTCAACTTCGAGTGCCTGCTTTTTAAGATCATCAACAAAATATTGCTTAGAGTTAGGAGCAAACGGATGATGATATTCTTCCTCCCAATCAAGGCCGGCCTGCATTGTCATCAGATGTTTGAAGGTAAGATGTCTTCCAAACTCGCTGTTTTTGTAATCCGGAAGTACTGATGACAATAGTTGATCTTCCGACTGCAAATATCCGTCATCAATAGCACAGCCAACGAGAATCGAAATGATTCCTTTAGCTATAGAAAAAGAATTTGTAAGTGAATATTCGCGATGATTTTTCCAGTACTGCTCGTGAATAAGTTTGTTGTCTCGAATGATGATGAGTGATGAAGCTCTTGTTTCTTTAAGATCATCCATCAGTTTTTCCGACAATTTTTTTGTATTGTAAGAATCATCTTTTTGCCAGAATATTGGGTTTGCATTAGAAATATGATGAGACGGAAATTTTTCATTATCATCGGTTGAAGGTGTGAGAGAGCCTTTTTTTAAGTTCATGGCGACAGCTTTAAAAATGTAACCATAACCGGCGAGGTATATCAATGCGATTGTTGCTGATGTTCCTGCTATAAATGCCGTCAGTATTTTTTTCATTTTTAAATTAAATCATGTTGTTATTAAATATGCAATTCAAGAATAGTGCTGGAATTGATGTTCGTTACCTCAAAAGCTTTACCAAAATACATATTTATCCGAAAAGTCTTAAATGAACGATAAAGATTTAATTATTAGAGTTTAAAATGATCACTTTGTAGTATTTTTTTAGCTGTATATTATTTTTGATTTGTTGTTCAATGGTTTAAAAGATGATATGAATCCTGCAGTTTTTTCACCTTTAAAATAGTAAGATATTCTCAATCAGAAAGTAGTGGGTTTGGGATTTTACTGCAAGAATTTTCTCTCAATTGATTGAATTTTTTTGTTGTTGTAAAAACCTTCGGATTTGGCTTAAATTTAAGTTTAAATCCTTTTCAGATTGAATTATTTCCACTGTTTTGTGCTTTTGAAAGTGAAAATTCTAGGTTTTATGTTAAATAATTCACATTTTGCCTTAAATTTTTTCTCCAATGTTAGGCTGGCAACATCTGAAAACATATATTTGCAGCCTAAATTTTATAGACATGAAAGAACTTATTGAAAAAATCAACGCAGAATTCGAAGCGTTTGCAAGTGAAGCAAACCAACAATCAGAAAAAGGAAACAAGGCAGCGGGTACAAGAGCTCGTAAGTCAGCTTTAGAATTGAGCAAATTGTTCAAAGAATTCAGAAAAGTTTCTGTAGAAGAATCTAAAAAATAAGACAGATAAAGCCGGCTTTTAAACGCCGGCTTTTTTTATGCCTTTTTCTTTAGTCATAGTAATATTTGTGCTTTGTTTCGCAATGCTATCTTTACTCTATAAAATTCCAAATACTCATCAATATTCATAAGATTTAGTTAATTTTTGATAATTTCTCCTAAATAATTCATTTACGTTTGAATTGTATGTGTTCTGAAATATATATTTGTTAAAAATTATCAACCAGAATAAACGAATCAATATGAAACGAATTTCTATTTTATTTCTCCTTATTTCGACAATTTTTTATTCCCAAAAAGTACAGGTCGTAGATGCTGAAAACGGAAAACCCATTGCTAATGCCAGAATTGTACTGTCAGACCAGTTGGTTTACAGCAACGAAGATGGTTTTGCACCATTAGACAGTTCTGTTAAAAACTTTGAAGTTTCTGCTTCTGGTTTTCATAAAGAAAGTTTTAGCAGTTTTCAAAATGTGGTGAAGCTAAAGCCTTTTATGAAAGATATTGAAGAAGTGAAAATTATTGATGTAGATATCAAAAACCTGTTCGAAGATCTTTACAAAAATTATCACAAGAGATATTACGACGAGCCATCTTTATATGATATTACCTTCAAATCTAAGGGATTTAACAATGATAAACTCTTTATTATGGTTATTGCTGAAGCTAAACTTTGGAGTAAAACGAATGCCTATAATTTTAAGTATGGCTACAAAAAAGATTATGATGAATTGCTGCAATTACAGCTTAATAATGTAAAATACTTCAAAAAGAATGATTCTAAAAGTATATTTAACGTCAAGACGAAAGAGTTTAATCATGATGAAATGGGTAATTTCTTTTTTAACTATGAAATTTACAGGTTGTTGATCAACATGAGGATGAAAAATTCGAAAAATGTTGGTAGACTGTTGTCAGAACAGGGTGATTTGCAATTAATTGGTGTCAAAATAAAATCTGAAAACGGGATAGAGATAGATGGTGAAATTACTTATGATAAAAAGGACAAGGTGGTGGTTTTATATGACCTTAATTATGTACAAGGCGGTTTTCCTGCTTATAAACGAGTAAATACCGATGGTGAAGAGTTTGATTTTCAGGTAGGCAATGCCAATGTGACCTTCGATTTTTACAAAAAAGATGGAAAATATATTCAGGCACTGAAAAAAACTTCAGGCGAAAAATTTTTTATCATGCATCACGGTCAGAAAGACGAGCGAAGATTCAGTACAGAAATTATATACAATACATTTGCAAAATCTACGAAGAAGGGTTTGGTTTCAAAGGTAGATCTTAGCAAGAATATCTGGGAAAATGTTCCGGTTAAAGAAGATAAAGAAACCACCATTTTACTTTCAAAAGAAGAACAGGAATTTATCAATCAGAAATAAAACACTATGAAAAAAATCTTTTTATCAGCATTTTTTTTCGCATCATTGGCTTCAAATGCGCAGGCTCACCGCTTTATTTATGATGTAGAGTACAAAAAAGATTCTACACAAAATATTACCACAAAAGAAAATTATCATCTGGATATCGATTTAAAAGAAATAAAATATTATCCACGAGACTTCTTTGTAGGTGATTCTTTGGTTACCAACAATCTTACGATTCCGAAAGATTCGAAATTCAATACATCGAGTATTCTTGTACATCAACCCGGAAAACATAAGTACGATGATTATGATATTCTTGATAATATTGTTCTTAAACTTTCCTCAGAAAACACTCAAAACTGGAAATTGACCAACGAAAAAAAGAAGGTAAGAGATTTAAATTTACAAAAAGCCACAACAACTTGGGGCGGAAGAAATTGGATTGCCTGGTTTACTGCCGAAATTCCTTTTCAGGAAGGGCCATATAAATTTCACGGACTGCCAGGATTGATTGTTGAACTTTATGACGACCAAAACAATTACAAGTTTGAACTGGTGAAAAATCAGAAACTTTCAAAACCTTATGTCAACCAATACATTTCCTATTTTACGTCACAAAGTGTTGCTGTTGATTATGATAAGTACAGAAATGCAAAATTGAAATATTATGATTCTCCGATCAATGCGCTTAGAAATAATTCTGGTGGCACAAAATCGAGTGAAGAATTTTTCCTGAACGACGGAACCAAAGTAAACCAAAGCAATACGCGTGAAGTGAATGAGCGCTTGAGAGAATCTGTAAGAAAATATAATAATCCTATTGAGTTGGATAAAGCGATAAAATATCCTTTGTAAGAATTTAAATTATCTCTGTGAAATCTGTGTGAGAATATTTTATCGACAGATTTCACAGATTTTTTTGTTTTAAAATATCTTGATCAAGCAGTTTCTTAATTTCCCAAACCTGACTTTCTTTTTCAGTTCTGAAATTTTCATGAGTTTTTAATTACAGAATCATACTCAGTTGAATTCTTTTCCTTGCCTCATCAACCTCAGTCACTTTTACCTGAACGTGTTGATGAAGTTTCACCACTTCATTGACATCAGAAACATAACCTTCTTTCAATTGGGAGATATGAACCAATCCGCTTTCTTTGATCCCTAAGTCTACAAAACATCCGAAAGCGGTGATATTATTGATGATTCCCGGAAGAATCATTCCTGTTTTGAGATTTTTGATGCTTTTGACGTTTGGATCAAATTCAAAAACTTTTGCAGCTTTTCTCGGATCTAAACCTGGCTTTTCAAGCTCTTTTAAAATATCTTTAATTCCCAAAATACCAATCGTCTCATTGGTGTATTTTTCAGGATCAATCTGCGCTATTTTTTCTTTATTGGCAATCAGTTCATTGGTTTTTATACTTAAATCTTTTGCCATTTTTTCAATAATTCCATACGCTTCAGGATGAACGGCAGAATTGTCTAAAGGATTTTTCGCATTCGTAATCCGGATAAAAGCTGCCGCCTGTTGATATGCTTTTTCTCCTAATCTTGGAACTTTTTTTAATTGCTTTCTGTCTTCGAAAGCTCCATTTTCAGCACGGTAATTCACGATGTTTTCGGCCATTTTTTCGCCGATTCCTGAAACGTAGCTTAACAGAGATTTGCTTGCTGTATTTAAATTAATTCCGACAGAATTTACGCATTTCATGACTGTTGAATCCAGTTCGTTTTTTAATTGAGTCTGGTCTACATCGTGTTGATATTGTCCGACACCGATAGATTTTGCATCAATTTTTACCAGTTCGGCCAAAGGGTCGGCCAGTCTTCTACCAATGGAAACTGCACCACGAACGGTCACATCATAACTAGGAAATTCATCCCTCGCAATTTTACTTGCAGAATAAACCGAAGCTCCGGCTTCAGAAACTACAAAAACCTGCAAAGGCTTATCAAAAGCGATTTTTTTAATGAAAAATTCAGTTTCGCGACTTGCAGTTCCGTTTCCGATCGATATTGCCTGGATATTGTATGCATTCACCATCGAGCGGATTTTCTTCATTGCCATTCCGCTTTCATTCTGAGGTGCATGCGGATAAAGCGTTTCATTATGGAGTAGATCTCCTTTTTCGTCGATGCAGACTACTTTGCAACCACTTTTATAACCGGGATCAATCGCAAGAATTCTTTTTTCTCCCAAAGGCGGAGCGAGTAGAAGCTGACTCAGGTTTTCAGAAAAGATCTCGATTGCTTTTTTATCTGCTTTTTCTTTGGCTTCCTGTAATGTTTCGTTAGAAATTGCCGGTTCCAAAAGTCGTTTATAGGAATCTTTTATAGCTAAAAAAATCTGTTCGGAGCTTTCATTTTTTGATTTAATGATAGCATTTTCAATAAAATCAATCGCTTCATCTTTATCAATGTCAATATTTGTTTTCACAAAACCTTCCGCTTCGGCTCTGAGCATTGCTAAAAGCCTGTGTGATGGCGTTCTGCTGAGACTTTCTTCCCATTCAAAATACTGCGAAAACTTTTGTGCGCCTTCGTCATCTTTTTTAGCTTTTACCACTTTTGAAGTGATGACTGCTTTTCGCTGAAAAAGTCGGCGGAGGTTTTTACGGACGTACATATTTTCATTGATCCATTCTGCCATGATGTCTCTTGCGCCCTGCAATGCTTCGTCTTCAGATAAGACCTGATCGTTCAGATATTTTGATGCCAAATGTTGAATGTCATTTGCTTTTTGGCTCATGATAATTTTAGCTAAAGGTTCCAAACCTTTCTCTTTGGCAGCATCAGCTTTTGTTTTTCTGCGTTTTTTGAAAGGCAGATACAGATCTTCCAGTTCCTGAATGTCAAAACTTTCATTTATTCTAAGTTTTAATTCAGAGGATAAGGCATTCTGCTCTTCAATAGATTTTAAAATGCTCTCTTTGCGTTTTACAATTTCATCAAACTGTTTATTGAGTTTCGAAATCTGTTCGATCTGTATTTCATCCAGATTTCCTGTTGCATCTTTTCGGTAACGCGAAATAAAAGGAATGGTGCAGTCTTCTGAAAGTAATTTTAGGGTAGCATTAATACTTTTATCGGATATATTGAGTGTAGATTGTATAAACTGTGTAGTCGTCATTCAGAATTTTTGGAAGTGCTAAATTACTGTTTTTTTAAGTTATTAAAGACAAATGCAGATTCAAACAAAAACCAACTGCTTGAATGCAATTGGTTTTGTGAAACTCTTTATTTTAAATTTTCATTGTAATAGAGTAGGTTATCGTCCTGATCAAATCCTATAATGATTACTTTAAATTGGGTAGAGTAGTCATTGTTGTAAAACTCGACTTTTGCTGATCCTGCGTCATCTTTTTGTAAATTGGGATTCCAATACAATGTGCTGCGTGTATCTTTAGCACGATCAGTTGGCTGTATATCTTTATACATTGTGTTGTTAAAAGTTTCTTCTTTGTCATAACCTTTCAACTTCATTTCATTTAATGACTTAGATTGTCCGTTATCAACTGATCCCGTTATTCCACCACGTTTTGTGTAAATTACGATTGCTCCGTTTCCGCCGCCTCCAAAACTACCGGCGAAAAATCCTCTCATTACTTTTATCATGGCAACATCTGAAACAGAAAGCATGGAGATTTGTGATGCATCTGTTCTCATTTCATCTAAGAAAATATCAACCGTACCGCCACGCATGGTTGCAGTAGTGTTGGCTCCTTGTGATCTGATCTGCAAACCGGGAACTCTACCTTGAAGCCACTGAAGAATATTGTTCCCACCGATCATCGTGTTGTCATTCACAAAGTCAAAAACCATTTCGCTCATACTTTTAAACAATGGACTGCTTAATGCATCATTGAGCATCTTGGTTTTGTTTTTTCTATCGACTTTTATTTTAACTTCTTCAATATCAGTAATTTTTTCATTGATAAACTTTTCGAAAGTAATATTAGAAATAGATTTAGTAACTTTAGCAGGAAGCTCTTCTCCCTGTATTCTGTCAGCTAATTTCATAGAAATTGAAGGCAAGTCTTTTTTTAAAGGAACAAAACTAAATGTGGGCTGAAAATAAACCTGCGTACTGTTGGCGATTGACTTATCACCAGTATTCAGCTGATAAGAAAATGACATTGTATCTTCAAAAACTAAATTGTCTAAAACAAAAAAACCTGAATTATCTGTTTTTATCTGGTGAAATTTTAAGCCAGAATCAGGCATTTTGAATATTAAATTTAATTCTGAATTTACCGCAGGTTTCCCCTGTGCCAAAACCTTTCCCTTGTAAGAAATATAAGACTCGGGTTTGTTTTTTATAAAAGGAAAATTGCCTGCAATAATAGAATACCATTCGAAGCGTTTCCATTTTTCAGAAATTAAAAGAGCATCCAAAGCCTGCGAATTACTGTTTTCCGAAAAATATTGTGCAGGTTTGTAAATCGGTGAATTAAGATCTCCACTCAGCCAGAATGTACTCAACAAACTGTTTTCTTCTTCGGGACTGTTGCTGTCAGCATCCAAGACAGTAACAGTGTAACTTTCAAATTTACTCTCTTTTCCTATCGTAAGGGCATTTGCCGATTTTTCCTGACTGTTCAGATGAGGAATAATGCTTGGTTTTTTGATATGCAGTGTTTTAGGCTGTACAAAACAAAGCCGCTCTGCTATTACATTTTCTTTATTATCAAAAACAGTGAGTCTCAAAATTCCATTGATCAGTTTATCTGTAGGTATTGATGCAGATTGGGCATCAGAAAGTTTAGATATGATTGCCTTGTAAACGAGAGTATTATTAATTGTGCCTAATATCTTGTAAGGATGATTTTCTGCCGGCATATTTTTACTTCGGAGAGTGTATTTCACCGATTTTTCGTTGCTTTCAACCTGAATGTTAAGCCCGGAAGAAGTAACCGTTGGAAGATCAAGCTGGATTTTTTTTCCGCTGTCATCCTGTACTGTTAGCTGATAATTTTTGCCCGCTTGAGGTTTTAGATTGAATAAGCCTACGTTTTTGTCAAAACCAGTGAATTTCACAATATGAAGATCCGGATTATCAGAATCTGTTACATAGCCATTCCAGTTTGTTGATGTAGAACCCGGAGAACGTAATCTCACTGCAAATTTTGTTTCAATACCCTCAACAAAAGTTCCGCTTTCCGGATGTACTGTGGCTGACCATACTTTTTCAGCGTTTTCAACAAGTTTTTGTGTAGATGAAGGATTATAAACTGTAATAGGCTGCAGATAATTAAAATCTTCACTAAAATTGGTCATCCATGTTGTATATGCTCTCACGAAATAGACATCTTCCTTTAAGGTTGCTGGTAATGTAAAACTTCCGCTTCCTTCGCCTTTCAGAAGAGGAATCATTTTTTTGTCGAGCAGTTTTTTATTGCTGTCATAAAGTTCAACAAAAAGAGACGTAGAAATATTTGACCGATTGTAGCCTTCAAAGACAAAAGATTTAAACCACAGATTTTCTCCTGCAACATAATGATCTTTATTAAAAAGAAGATGAATTTTTTCCTGAGGATAGTTTTCTGCGAACTTCTGAAGAGCCGTTTCGGCTTTATTTTGAGCCTGAGTAAAAGCATAGGGAGCAGATAATGCAAACGCTAAGGCCATTCTTTTTAATACCAAAGAATTCATAGTATATTGTGTTTTTTATAATCAATTTTTCAAAAATACGTTTTTTTCTTACTTAGGAGAAATAAATGTTATTAACACTTAATTTTTTGTTGAATTTGAATCTTGGAGTCCATCAGTTTTGAAAGACATATAACATTTCTACCAACATAAATGATTTTGCTTTTTAGCTGGAAATCAACGCGAATAGCAGGATTGAAATATAATATTTATATTTAGTGCTGTTATCTGATAATTATATTCAGTGATCTGTTGATCGTTTCTTCTTTATTATAACCTTTCAACTTCATTTTGTTTAATGAGTTAGCTTGAACGTTATCAACTGATCCGATAGAGGTCAACTATCTATCACATCATTTGGTTAAACATTTAGGAATATCAGAGTGCTGTTATTAAATTTGCGCCATAAGTGTCGGAATGCGAAATGTCTGTAGGAGAATGTCATCTATCGGGCGAGGAAAGCGATCTGAACTGCTCAGACCATGAGCTGTATGATTAGGGATGTCTGCTGTATGGATCAGAACGTCATCTGTCTACCTCGGAATGTCAATTGTAAGATTCGGATGATGATCTTAACTCTATGGAATGCTTACTGTATGGCTCGGCGAACAATCTGTCTGCATCGGAATATTAACTGTCTGCGTCGAAAATGATCTTTAGCCTTCTGAAAGCGTTCTTGACAGATTTAGGAGAAATGATCTCATAAAAATACCCGATCATGAAATCAGGCATTTTATCTATTTATTTACTAATTAGTGGGAATTTCACTGTTGTGACGGGTTCCCAGATTTGATGTTTTGCGCGAAATTTTATAGTTTCCGTAGAACGATTGATTAAGAATATCGTATTTTTTCATCAACCTGTCTAGTTTATTTAGACAGGTACCGAGTTTTTTAAATTCCTTATCCAGATCCTGAGTTGCATTTTGCGTAGTATCGATATGTACACTTGCATCATATGCTTTGGCATCAAAATTATTGATTGCGGCTTGCCAATCCTGCGCTTCAGAAGCGGTTACATAGTCGGGATCAAGATCATCTGTATTTTCGTTTACGATACCATACAGCTTTTGACAATAAATTTTAGCTTCGACACCGGTCATGTTTTTTATTTTCGACTTGCTGGTGGTCAACTGTTTGGCAAGTGGGCTGTCTTTGTCATCAAAATAATCTGCAGCGGTATTGGCGTACGCTACTGTGAGATTGATCATTAAAGTTCCGGCATCAGTTTTTAAATTTGTATTTGCAGTGGTGTCGGTCGCCTGAATTTCTGCCAGAGCATCCAGATTGCTGACGATCGTATTCAGTTCTGAAATTCTTGCAGTTAGAGGATTATTACCTGCGTATTTTCCTTGTTCAACGGAATAAAACTGCTTAAGGGTTTTTGCCATGTTGAGTTTGTTTGATTGATTAGTGTTCATATATTGATTAGTTAGGGATTTGAACAAATTTAGAAAATATTTTAATACACCAACGCCTTTTATTGATATTTTAAAATAATATTTTTAATTAAAGTTCTTAAAATAAGAGATTATTTAAATTAAGTTAAATTTATTTACACTAAAAATTCTAAAATATTTTTTATATTCGCAGTAGATTTTAACGAAAAAATAAAAGCGTAAGCTATCAAATTGGTATTAGGAAACTGCGAATCTTCTAGGACAACCAAATTTTGATAGACTTACGCCTGTGTCTACTACTGGCGCGGGCGTAGTCTTTCTGGTTGTCGGGTTCTTCGCAGTACCTCTAATACGGTTTGACTTCTGCTCTGCGCCTTTCTTATTTTCTACAATCAACAAATAAATTTAAAATAAATAATACGTCAACTTCTGTCGCATTAGGCATTGATATTTGCATGAATATCATTTAAAATTAAAAAACAACAAGTGATATGATACAAAACCAACTGACCATAAATAACATATCTAAATTGTATAAAGATTATGGTTTTCCTTATAGCAGGAATTAAATATAATATTATATTAGCGAAAAATTAACAACAATTAAAAAACTCAAATCATGAAAAAACTCTACGTGAGTGCACTTTTCTTATGCACTGCTGCCGTACTGTATGCTCAGGGTGTTGTATGGCAGAAAGATATTAAATCATCCACTCAGGATTTTCTTTCACAAGTTACCACAACCATCGATCAGCAATATCTCATTACAGGAAGCTCTATTCAATCAAAAAAACTGACTTCCGAAAACACACAAAACAACGGTTATGATTTTCATTTGGTGAAACTGAATCAACAGGGTGAAGAAGTCTGGGAAAAATATTTCTCTGGACAAAATCATGATTTTCTTTCATCAGCAGTTTCTACACAGGAAGGTGGATTCCTATTGGCAGGAACGTCATTTTCCAGGAAAGGATTGGATAAAAAAGAAGATACAAAAGGCGGAAGCGATATCTGGCTCATCAGAATTAATGAATTTGGTGACGAACTGTGGCAAAAAACTTTGGGATCGTCTCAGGATGAAGAAGCCAAAGCCGTGATTCAGACGACTGATTTCGGGTTTTTTGTTGCCGGAAATGTTCAGCATGCGCCGAAAGGTTTTGGTTCTAAAGATGTCATCGTGTCAAAACTCGATAAAAACGGGAAAGAATTATCTCAGATTATTTTAGGCGGGAAAGGTCTCGATGAAGCTGAAAAGATGATTCCAACGGTTGACGGTGGTGCTTTGCTTGGAATTTACTCAAGAAGTAATGTTGGTGGATCTAAGAAAACTGAAAATTTCGGGGAAGGAGATTTTTGGGTTGTCAAACTAAATAAAGAAGGGAAAGTAGAATGGGAAAAGAATTTCGGAGGAAAAGGTGACGATCATCTGAGAACTTTGGCGATGACTTCTACAGGCTATATCGTTGGCGGAGAATCGAGATCCGAAAGATCAGGAAATAAAACGGTTGGAATTGAAGAAGGAACCGATATCTGGCTGATTTCCTTAAATGACCGAGGTGAAGAACTGTGGCAGAAATCTTACAATTTCAAAAACAGAGATGTCCTGATGGGGATGAATGTGATTCAGCGAAAAGATGAAAGAGAAAAGAATAAAGATTTAACCCAAGGAATTTTACTCGGAGGTTACACGCAGGCGGAAGGCAGAATTGAAGCTGACGATGAAACTTTCTGGATGCTTTATTTAAACTCTGATGGTAATGAGCAATGGAGAAAGCATGTAAAAGGAGAATCGAGAAAAAAGGAAGAAAGGTTATCTGACATTAAATTGAATCGTGACGGCTCGATTATTCTGGCAGGAACAAGTGCTGAAGAATTGGGGAAAGAAAACTGGAAAATTGTAAAATTAGGAGATAAGCAATTGGATCAGCTGATTGAGAAGCAGGATATTAAGATCTATCCGAATCCGGTATCTGATTACTGTTATGTTGAGATTGGTTTTGAATTTAAAGAAGCGGATATTACGCTGTATGATATGGGTGGAAGACAGCTCCAAAGCCTGAAAACTAAAAATAAAGTGACTAAGATTAATACGCAGAATTTGATTCAGGGGGCGTATCTGGTGATGGTGAAAACGGATACAAATAAAAGCGCGAATGCTAAATTGATTAAAAAATAAAAACACGATGAAATACCTAATCTTTTTTATAACGATATTTTATGTGAAAATATCATCACAAAACACTACTGTTGATATTTTCAAACCAATTCCAACCGTATCCTATCTGTCGACCTATATAGATACTCCGGTTGATATTTCTACAGGGGTTCCGAAAGTAGATTTACCGGGATTTAGTTTACCCACCAAAAATAAAAATGTTAACATCAATGTCAGTATGTCTTATCATTCAAAAAATGCAGTTCGCTTTCAGCAGTCATCTGATGTTGGTCTGGGCTGGAGTATGATGAATGTTAATAATGTGATTTCGAAAACAGTAATTGGCGGTCCTGATGAAGCAGCAGCCAACAATCCTCTCATGAATATGGAATATTTTCAATTTAATGATGTCTTTTACTTTAATGCATTTGGGATGTCCGGTAAATTTGTTTTCAGGAAAGCAAATAATACAAATGTCATCACAGTTCAGAATTTAGGCACATCAAAAGAAAAAATAGAATTTACTAATTCTACAACTAAGTATTTTGATATTTTGAACTTTAAAATTACCGACGAGTTTGGAAATCAGTATTTTTTTGATAAGACAGGCAAAGCTCTTAGCCATAGTTACAATTATAAAGGAGCCTATTACCTCAGTAAAGTTTTAGATGCCCAAAATCAGGAGATCATTACGGTAGAATATGCAGAGTATCATTATAACGAGATGCCTAATATAATATTTACAGATTATAAGCCAAAAAAAATCATTTCAAAAGGATATGGTGAGATCAATCTGGAATATGATTATTATCCTCAAAACAGATATAAATCTAACTCCACCCATATGTCTGACTGTTATCTTGTTAAAAAGTTGGAGCTTAAGGATCAAGAAAACAGATTACTGCAACAAATCGATTTAACTTATGGAGGATTGACTTACTACAAATATTTTTATGGTGGCAACGTTGCATATGATACCACTGTTCTTGATAAGATCACCAGAAAAAATAATCAGGGAAATGAAATAGAAGCCTATTCATTTGCCTATAACAGCACGGGTACAGAAAGAGAATATGGTCCTTCGCCCAATTTTGGATTTGATGTTTGTACTTCAGATCCCGAACCTGTGAGAGAGTGGACGGATAATCCTAAGTATTCGACCATCGGAACTCTATCTAAAATGATATTACCTACCAAAGGATATGTAAAGTTTAATTTTGAGTCTAGCCAATATTATGTAAACAGAACTTCTGTAACACAAAGCCCACTTACAGGATCTACTATTTCATATGAACATGATAAAGAAACACAATACTACAAACTTATTACTTCTTCTAATTTTGACACTAAAATCAACAGTACCTTTACTTTCAATGTGACACCTGGCAGCGCAAACACACCTGATCACAGAAATCTTGTCTTTTGCTTTCAGGTAATCGGCTACGATCCGAGTCCATTGCTTGACCCCGAAGCGATCCCCGTCATAGCCCTTTATTATGACAATCAAAATATTCCCCATGAAGCAGACGCATATGGCAGAATGTATATCCCAGTAGGACTACCTGGACCACATACAGTGACGGTCGGCGGAAATACTACCGGTGTTGGAAATTTTTCTGTATTTGAACTTACTGATATTAATGTATCAAATCATAATTATAAAAGTAAATATGGTGCTAGAATTAAAAGCATCGAATATTTTGACTCAGAATCGGCGGTCTTGCCTTCCAATTATAAAATTTACCATTATGAAAGATTCTCGGATAACGAAACTTCCAGCGGTACGCTGTCACCGTTTATAAGTTTGTCAAAAAGATCAGATTATATTACCATGTACGGAGATACTGAGCTTAATAAAAATATTATTTATAAAAATGTTAAAGAGGTCAATGCAGATGGTGGCTACTCAAAATATACATTTATAGGACCTGATAATTGGATAACAAATTATACTTCTTCGATGAACTATCTGGAAGATTTGAATAACAGGGGTTTATTACTCAGCAAAGAAGTGTATAGCTCAACAAATCAGAAAGTTGCTTCCGAAAATCATGAGTATACCTATGATAACCTTAATATCAATCCTTTTATTATTGAAGATATTTATGGTTACACAACACTGATTCCCATTTATGTAAAAAAGCATAAGATTACCAGCACTGCATTTTTTCCACAAAACAGATCAGTAACTAGCTCGAGCGAAAAACTGGTGAATAAAAATGACTTCAATGTGGAATACACTAAAGAAGCAAGCGATCAGGGTGATATTACGGAGACTTATTATGACTATCCGTACAGCAAACAGATCAGTAAGCTTCTGAATAAAAACATGTACAAAAATCTGATTGAAACAAGAACTCTTTTTAATGGGGAGGTAGTTTCTAAAACGGAAAGCAAATATGACGAACCTTCTCACCTGTTTCCTACATCGGTTCTTTCGAAGAATCTTCTTACAGGATCTATGACTACACAAATAACCTACGATCAATATGATGTAAATGGTAATGTGATGCAGTACACCACGAAAGATGGAATTCCAACTGCTGTAATCTGGGGCTACAACGGTACTCTGCCGATCGCCAAAATTACAGGAGCCACCTATGCCCAGGTCAGTAGCTTGGCAACGGCAATTGTTGCGGCTTCAAATGCAGATGCTCTGGCGGTTACTAATAATGATGAAACAGCCTTTTTAAATGCGCTCGATAATTTTAGAAATCAACCGGGTTTATCTGCTTTTCAGATTGCAACCTATACCTATGATCCTTTAACAGGTGTAAGAAGTCTTACGCCGCCGTCCGGAATAAGAGAAATTTACCTCTATGATTCTGCGGGCAGACTTCAGAAAATCGTAGATGAACAAGGCAAAATACTAAAGGAAAACACGTATAACTACAAACCATAAAAACACAATGAAAAAACTTATTATCCCCATTAGTATGCTGTTTGTAGCGGGTCTTTACCATGCACAGGCAACCAATACAGAAAACTATGTACAGACCAGAATATATCTTGAGCCTGTTACCACATCGAGCTCGTCTGCAAAACAGATTCAGACTGTGCAGTATTTTGACGGCTTAGGAAGACCTAAGCAGGTAGTGAATGTAAAAGCATCACCCACAGGAAAAGATGTGGTAACTCATATTGAATATAACCAGTTCGGACGACAGCTGAAAGACTATCTTCCGGTTCCGCAATCCGGAACGATGAACGGTGCTATTGTTCCCAATGCGCTGAGTAATGCGACACAGCCATCTATTTACGGGACCGAAAAGATCTATTCGGAAAAAATACCGGAAAATTCACCTTTAGACAGGATACAGCAGCAGATTCAGGTAGGTACGGCTTGGGCAAATAAACCTGTACAGTTCGGATATGATACCAATATCAACGGCGAGGTAAAAAAATACGCCAAAACAACAGTATGGGAAAACGGAGCCACAAAATCAGGAGTAAGTGACGGTGGAAGTTATCCTCAGGGACAACTTTATAAAAACACGGTCACTTATGAAGACGGCAATGTAACCACCGAATTTAAAAACACTAGAGGGCAGACCGTTTTAGTAAGAAAAGCAGTCAGTACCTCTGAAAATGCCGATACCTATTATATTTACAACAAATACAACCAGCTTGCTTTTGTAGTACCGCCTTTGGCATCCATAGGAACTGTAGACCAAACCACATTGGATAACCTTTGCTACCAATACCGATATGACGGAGACAATAGATTGGTTGAAAAGAAACTTCCCGGAAAAGGTTGGGAATATATGGTATACGATAAAGCAGACCGTCTCATCATGACTCAGGATGCCAATATGCGTGCAAACAGTAAATGGTTAATTACAAAGTATGACCAATTCGGAAGAGTCATTTACACAGGGATTTTAGCTGGTGGAGACAGAACGAGTATGCAAAACCAGACAGGAAATTTGGTGATTACTGAAGCTAGACATCCTTCAGGTTTTACGAAAAACGGGATGCAGATCTATTACAGCAACGGTTATTTTGTTGATATAGAAACCGTATTATCAGTTAACTATTACGACAGCTACCCTTCTTACAGCTTCAATCCTTCATTTCCTTCTACTATTTACGGGAAAACGATCTTAACGGATAATGCAGCAACATTGGGGAAAAGCACCAAAAGCCTTCCTATAATGACTTTGGTAAAGAATATTGAAGACGACAGCTGGACGAAAAGCTACTCTTATTACGATACCAAAAGAAGACCTGTCGGAGCCTATTCAATCAATCATTTGGGAGGCTACACCAAAACTGAATCTGAGCTGGATTTTGCAGGTGCAGTATTGCAAACGAAAACCTATCATAAAAGATTGGCTACAGATACCGAAAAAGTGATCACTGAAACTTTTACATACGATCATCAGAATAGATTGCTGACTCATAAGCATAAAATTGATAACAGGGCAGAAGAAATTTTGTCTCAGAATGTATATAATGAGCTCTCGCAACTGAAAACGAAAAGAGTTGGCGGTACAGTTTTAGGAATGGGACTGCAGAAGGTAGACTACACCTACAACATCCGCGGTTGGATGACGCAGATCAATGATCCTGCGAATTTGGGAATTGATTTGTTCGGGTATAAAATAAAATATAATCAGGTAGACGGACTTGAAAATGCCAATACTGATTTTATGGATCTCAAGGTAAAGCCCAAATTCAACGGGAATATTGCAGAAGTAGACTGGCGAACAGCAACAGAAGAGAACGAGCCTTTGAAAAGATACGGATATGTTTATGATAATTTGAATCGTCTGTCTGCAGGATTTTACCAGAAAGAAGGTTCTGAAACCTCCAAAGAATATTTCGAAAGAATGGAATATGACCGCAACGGCAATATCACAAGATTACAAAGATCTGCAGGTTTGCTTTCGGGAAGCACCACGGCATTATCAATCGATAATCTGAAATATGATTATTCAGGTAACAGGCTGACTAAAGTGACCGAAGAACAGATTGGCAACAGCAATGGTTATCCTTCTTTATCTACCCATAATACAATCACTTACGATGATAATGGCAACATGATTACTCATAAAGATAAAGGGATTAATTCAATTGTTTATAATTATTTGAATCTACCTTCAACTGTTATAAGTGGAAGTGGCAAAAAAGGAAGTTCCTCATCATATATTTACAGAGCAGATGGTACAAAGCTAAAAAAAATGTTGGCTAATTCATTTGCAATGTCAAGTACAGAGATTGATTATCTGGATGGTTTTCAGTATGATAACAAAGTAGATTTCTGCTTAGGATGTCCCAGTTCTTCAGCAATATTAAAATTTGTTCCTACTTCTGAAGGCTATTTTGATTTTGAAAAAAATCTGTACATTTACAATTATACCGATCATTTGGGGAATATACGTTTGAGCTATGCAGATTCTAATCATGACGGCGGGATTTTACCACGTGATATGAATTCAAAATACTGCGAAGATATGGGAGACGGTAATATGGCGTGTTATGATGTCTGGATGCCGGGAGAAGTTGTGGAAGTCAATAATTATTACCCTTTTGGGTTGATGCATAATTACACTGCAACAACGATGAATAGTTATCAATATAAGTACAACGGGAAGGAACTTCAGGAAACCGGAATGTATGATTACGGCGCAAGATTTTATATGCCGGATATTGGTAGATGGGGTGTTGTAGATCCGTTGGCGGAGAAGTATATCTCTCTAACTCCATATAATTACACTCTAAATAATCCAATTAGATATGTAGATCCTGATGGTAGAGACGGAGGAGTAACAGGTACAGGAACCATAGATGACCCTTTTATTGTGACAGCAAATTATTACCACTTTGGTTTAACCAAAGAACAAAAGCAGGGTTTAGGAGCATCAATCTCTACTTATAATAATAATGGAGTTGCAAGAGAAATAAATACCGAAGGAGGAAAAATTTATGCAATATTTAAGCTTTCAGCAACGGAATCACAAAGTATGGATGCGGCAATTGCTTCTGCTAAATCTGACAAAGTTGAAAACAGCGATGGTACTGTCACAAGATTAGGAAACTATATTTCTAATGGAACCGTTGATGCTGCTAATACGGCTGAGGCAGATAGACAAAGTATTGTATCAGATGCAACTAAAGTAATGGCCATTGAAGGACTGGATTATGCCAGTAAATTTGAAAATGATTTTAATCATGAGATAGGTCATAATTTAGGAGGAATACATGGAGATCCGGGCAAAATGATGGACGATACAGATAATATAATGGTAACAACTTCCAAATCTAAAGTAACAACGACAATGACAGGGTCACCCATTACTAATGATGCTCTCAGAGCAATAATTGGAAGAACTGATATGACAGCTGTAACAAAACAGGGAAATGTAAGTGGTTATGGTGTAGTGGATTCAAAGTATATTACAGCCGAAGAAAAAAAACAAATCACAGGCGTCTCAAATGGTAGATTAAAATCCATTAAATAAAATATAATTATGAAAATGAAATATTACATCATACTGATTTTTTTAAATGTGAATTTATTTTCTCAAGTAAACATTACTATAAAAGAACAATGTAAAAGCGAATACGATTCTATATTTAAAGAATTTTTTGGAGAAAAGTTTTTTAAAAAAAGTATAAAGTATAATAAAGATGAAAGTTATATTAATTTGTTCCTGACAAATGATATAGAAAATGATGATGATTTTAAAATGATCTTTTTAAACGTAAATAACCAATTAGATATACAAAAATACAGAAATGATTATCCTAATTTCGATTATTTAGAACATTATAATTATAATTTTTTATATAAAGGGAAGGTTTTTTATAAGAGAATATTTCTGTGTGAGTTAGTAAACGATAAAGAAGTTTTATATCTAATTAATAAAGAAATTCTTGAATATTATAATAAAATAAAGAACAAAGAATATCTATCTCCTAAGAAAGCTTTAAAAATTGCTAAAGCAAATGGTATGGAAAACATTTGCTATCAATCATTAACAAGTGCAAGTTTACTTAATAAAAACCAAGATGTTTGGCAGATAAAGGATTGTAGCAATAAAGAAAAAGCTAAAGTAGTAGAGCTTGATCCAAAGTCTGGAGAAGTTTTAACCATTTATGAGAGGTATTATGAAAAAGCTGATAAAGCGGCTTATTGGAATTTACTAAAATAATAATATGAAAATAAAATATTGCATTTTATTTCTTTTTTTAAGTATAATAATTTTTGGACAAACAGATGCAGATATAATTTCTAAGGAAAAATATAAGTTAAAATTGGAATCTATATTTATAAAATCATTTGGACAAGAATTCTTTAAAAAGAGTGTTAAATATAATCAAAAACAATCTTTTATAAGTGTCGATACTTTAGATATAAATAGTGAAGATTATTTGACAACAAATAATTTTTTTGTGAATGAAGAAAATATTAAATTATTATCAAAATTTAACAACAAAATTTTAATATTACTTATATGTATTATTATACATTTCAATTTTTATTTAAAAGATTTTCGTTCTATCAATATATTTACCGATATGATTTTAGTAATAATACTGAGCAATTAAATTTTGAAAATAAAAAAATTTTAAATTATTATGATAAGTTGAAGAATAATGTTTATTTGAATCCTAAGAAAATATTAAAATTAGCTAAATCAAATGGGTTAAAAAACATTTGTTATCAAAGTCTCACAGAATATAGTTATTATCATAAAGGTGAGATAATTTGGGTTGTAAAATCATGTGATGATAATAAAAAAATAACAATATTAGAAGCAGATCCTAAGACAGGTAAATTATTGTCTTTATATAAAAGGGATTATTATAATACAGAAAAAGCTGCCTTCTGGAACAAAATTCCAGGATCAAAAGCAAGAGCATTTATTTCAACAAAAGAATATTGAGGTATACATAAAATATTTGGGAAATGTACGTTCGAGTTATGCAGATTCTAATGGTGACGGCGGGATTTTGCCACGCGATATGAATTCAAAATATTGTGAAGATATGGGAGATGGTAATATGGCATGTTATGATTACTGGATGCCGGGAGAGGTTGTGGAAGTCAATAATTATTACCCTTTTAGATTGATGCATAATTACACTGCAACAACGATGAATAGTTATCAATATAAGTACAACGGAAAGGAGTTGCAAGAGACCGGAATGTATGATTACGGGGCGAGAATGTATATGCCCGATATTGGTAGATGGGGTGTGATGGACAATTACAGTGAGAATTATAATTCTTTATCACCATATAATTACGTTGCAGGAAATCCAATAAAATACATTGATATAAATGGAGAATGGATATATATAAATGATCAAAATGGTTCTCAGTATAGGTATCATAATGGGGCTACTCAACATAAGGTAGACGGGAAATGGACTGGTGTAGACGAAACAACTTTATCAGATTATGTTATACAAACTGTATCTGCACTAAGCTACTTGGATAAAAACACATCCATTGGAAATACAATGATTAACTACTTTGACCAAGGCGGAAAAAATAGGGACATAAATTTTAATTATACATCTGGAGATTCACAAATAAGACATGCTATAAGTAATATTATTGATATAAATCCTAACTCAAGAAAAGGTGTTTGGACAACACTGGGAAAGGATGCTAAATATTCTCCTTTATATTCAATAATTGCACACGAAATGGGTCATGTTTATGGAAATTTTGCATTGGGTGAAATTGCACAGCCAGATGGTAGATTTGGTCCTGATGCAACTACAGCTGAAATTTATGGCAGTCACGTTGAGAATATTATAAGAGCTGAAACAGGTCTTCCACTAAGAACCAACTACGGAAGTAATTGCATTGGCTCTCGTTGTATTCCTAATAATAATGGAAGATTAATAGATAATGCAGGAAGTAGCATTTATTATAATTCAGACGGGAGTCAAACGTCCCCTATTCCAAGTTCTGCCGATGTTTTGAAAGTAAATAATAATATATTGCAAAATAAATATAATTATCATGGGGCAGCTGCTATGTTTCTTTTACAAAAGTTTAAAGATCGCGGACAATAATAATTTTAAAAAAAATCAAATGAAAAAAGTTGTTTTGTTTTTTAGCATACTCGTTTTAAATTCTTGTTTTTCTCAGGAAAAGAAGTCCCTTAAACAGATGAATGAATATTTATTAAAGGATAATTATATATATTATGATATTGAACATATTGATTCGACTTTAATAGAAGGAGTTAAAAGTAATTTATTAACATACAGATTGTTAGGTGCTAAATCCTGTCATATTATTCCTGACAAAAAATATTCTCATATTTATATAGAAGATGGTTTTCATGATGAAGAAGGATTCTATAATGGAATAATTGTCTTAGATAACCATGATGTTTGTGAAATTACAACAAGCCCATATAAATTACATCTTGACAGTCTTTCATATACCAAAGTTAAGGTCAAAGCCAAAGAAAACGATTTTATATTCTATACTAAAAAAATTTCCATGGAAGACTTTAAGGAGAAATATCAGAATGAATATTTTAGGTATGAGCTGGTAATTCACAATAAAGTAAGCGATTTAAAAAAATGTTTAGAAATAGATAAAAATACCCCGAAACCCAAAATTTACGCTAAAAGTTACTATTTTACAAATAAAAAAATAAATAGTTATGGAATTGTCAGAGTTAAATATAATGATATAAAGAATGGCATAGAAGGCTTGCCTAATTTTAATGAAGAAAAAAAGAAAGAATTTATGGATTGTATAAATAACTTAGGCATTATTGTAAAATAAAAAGAAAAGCTAAGAATTATGGTAATGTTGCAGAGTTAGTGATAAGCATTTCCAAAAATACAAATCACTGATTTTCAGAACTTATTAAAAATTAAACAATCAAAACAAGAGTAGGCGATTCCTGCTCTTGTTTATTTTTGGCTATAAAAACATATCTAAATGACTGAAGATCATTCCTCGTGTATCAAAGTTAGTGATGGTTTAAATAAGCAAAAAAGTAGGCGGCACAATCTTAGGAATAGGACTTCAGAAGGTAGACTACACCTACAACATCCGCGGTTGGATGACGCAGATCAATGATCCTGCGAATTTGGGAATTGATTTGTTCGGGTATAAAATAAAATATAATCAGGTAGGCGGACTTGAAAATGCCAATACTGATTTTATGGATCTCAAGGTAAAGCCCAAATTCAACGGGAATATTGCGGAAGTAGACTGGCGAACAGCAACAGAAGAGAACGAGCCTTTGAAAAGATACGGATATGTTTATGATAATTTGAATCGTCTGTCTGCAGGATTTTACCAGAAAGAAGGTTCTGAAGCCTCCAAAGAATATTTCGAAAGAATGGAATATGACCGTAACGGCAATATCACAAGATTACAAAGATCTGCAGGTTTGCTTTCGGGAAGCACCACGGCATTATCAATCGATAATCTGAAATATGATTATTCAGGTAACAGGCTGACTAAAGTGACCGAAGAACAGATTGGCAACAGCAATGGTTATCCTTCTTTATCTACCCATAATACAATCACTTACGATGATAATGGCAACATGATTACTCATAAAGATAAAGGGATTAATTCAATTGTTTATAATTATTTGAATCTACCTTCAACTGTTATAAGTGGAAGTGGCAAAAAAGGAAGTTCCTCTTCATATATTTACAGAGCAGATGGTACAAAGCTAAAAAAAATGTTGGCTAATTCATTTGCAATGTCAAGTACAGAGATTGATTATCTGGATGGTTTTCAGTATGATAACAAAGTAGATTTCTGCTTAGGATGTCCCAGTTCTTCAGCAATACTAAAATTTGTTCCTACTTCTGAAGGCTATTTTGATTTTGAAAAAAATCTGTACATTTACAATTATACTGATCATTTGGGGAATATACGTTTGAGCTATGCAGATTCTAATCATGACGGCGGGATTTTGCCACGCGATATGAATTCAAAATACTGCGAAGACATGGGAGATGGTAACATGGCATGTTATGATTACTGGATGCCTGGAGAGGTTGTGGAAGTCAATAATTATTACCCTTTTGGATTGATGCATAATTACACTGCAACAACGATGAATAGTTATCAATACAAGTACAACGGTAAGGAACTCCAAGAGACTGGAATGTATGATTATGGAGCAAGGTTTTACATGCCCGATATTGGAAGATGGGGAGTTGGTGATCCATTCTCAGAAAGATATATTAAAGCTAGTCCTTATCATTATGCATTCAACAATCCTGTATTTTTCAAAGATCCTGACGGAAGACAAATTGTCATTTATTATGAAGATGACAAAGGAAAACAACAATTCATTTATTCATATTCTGCTGCCAGAAAAAGTACTGGAAATAATTTTTTGGATAATGCAATATCTGCATTAGATACTTTATATGAAAGTGATGCAATGAACATAGATACTAATGGTGATGGTATTAAAGATATAAATATTATGCAAAAATTGATAGACCATAAAAAAACATTAGGA
This sequence comes from Chryseobacterium sp. CY350, assembly GCF_027945075.1. Lineage (NCBI taxonomy): Bacteria > Pseudomonadati > Bacteroidota > Flavobacteriia > Flavobacteriales > Weeksellaceae > Chryseobacterium > Chryseobacterium wangxinyae. The sequence goes on along the minus strand of NZ_CP116034.1, from coordinate 1,017,278 downwards.
ATTGTTAAAAGTGATTTTTCATCTGAATTCACTTTCGGAATGGGTTATGACAAAAAGAATAATAAATGGGATAGTGATTTGTATCAAATTGGGCGGATAAGATTTAACGATGAAGAGGGTGTTTTATATAATAATGAAAGTTCTGAAGGTCTTGTACAAAGATATGAAAATGGTAAATTAACTAAAGGAGATAAAATAAACTCCCCAACCTCCATATTAGGTCACGAAATGGTGCATTCTTATAATCATATTTTTGATAATGCAAATTGGTTCCAAAGAAGAAAACAAAAATCGGAAAATCCTGGTTTTAAAAATCAAGAAGAACAATACACAACCATTCTTTCAAATCAAATTAATGAGGCTCTTAAAGAACCGCAAAGAACTGTTTATCAAGGTATATATGTTCCAGTTAAAAATGTAAAAAGCAATGAAATTAAAAAATAATTATTTACTACTTTCTCTTTCTTCTCTTTTAATAATCTCCAGCTGTTTGTATCGGAAAGATTTTAGTGAGAAAGTAATTCTTTTTAAGCAAATAAATGAATCTACTGATTTAGAGGTAGATTTTAAAATAGCTAGGTTTTGGCGAATGAATTTTGAAGATAAAACATTTATTACACAAGATTTTAGTAGCTCTAGTTTTGATAGAATTTTAGATTCAGTCAAAGTTTTAAAATATGTTAATGATATAAAGCCACAATTTAATGATTATGTTGAATATGCGTTTGTAAAATATAAAAATAATAAACACAATGATACTGTCTATTTTGATGGTCATTCAAAATGGTGGATAATACAAGAAGGAAATACTAAACAGTATTACGAGGAAAAAGAAAAAATGAAGTCTAAACTTCAATATGCCTATCCAATTTTCAGAGATTGTACTCCTATTTCTGGTGAAATTATTAATAGGTAATGGGTGTCAAGATTACTTTAACCAAATAAATTTATGATAGTAACATGGCATGTTACGATGTCTGGATGCCGGTAGAAGTTGTGGAAGTAAATAATTATTACCCTTTTGGGTTGATGCATAATTATACAACAACAACGATGAATAGTTATCAATATAAGTACAACGGAAAGGAACTTCAGGAGTCTGGAATGTATGATTATGGTGCGAGATTCTATATGCCGGATATTGGAAGATTGGGGTGTGGTAGATCCGCTAAGTGAACAATACCGTCGATGGTCACCATATAATTATGTAATGAACAATCCTATTAGATTTATTGATCCTGATGGAAGAAGTGCCACCGATATTCGTATAAATGGTGGATCAGCGGATAAAGCTTTAACAGAATTGCAAAAATCTGCAGGCTCTGACATTACACTATCAAGGGATGCAAGTGGAAATGTTAGTTATACTCAAAATTCTACAGGAACTTTATCTGGGAATGCTGCCGAAGTTGCTAAAATCATAAACGATCATTCTGTTTTAGTTAATGTAGCGGCTGAAAACACACTTACTACAAGTACTGGTATAACGCATAATGGAGGTGCATTTTTAGGAAACTCTTTAGATGCAGCTACAGGAATCGTCACAGCAGAACAAGCAATTAATCCTGAAATATTGGGAAGGATGGGCGATTTTGCCAGTAAACCGGGAGAAGGTGTATTGCACGAAGTTTCAGAAGCCTATGAAGGGAGTTTAATATCTAGAGCCGAGAGTAATTTTGTAGGTGCTGCAACTCAAGCTGATGCAGCAAATCCCGCAAGTGTTTATTTGAGGGCTCACAACGCAGCTGTTAAGCAACCAGGAGGAAGTATTGAGATTCAATATATGACAAATGATGGGATAATCCTTAGGAATCCAGCAGGCTTTTCATTTGGGCCGATAGGTAATAATGTGAAGAGTGCCCAATTTATTTCAAGTGGTAACGTAATTTTTACAAAATATCCAAATGGAACATTTACACCATATTAAAAAACAAATGTTTTTTTTATCTATTTTTTGTTGTTTAGCATTGCAGTTTGGCTGTATGACTAATCATGTAAGCAAAAAAATTGAAGTTGATGATGAACCAAAGTATACTGTTTTCAAAATTGATTCAATTAATAATTATTATTTAGTATACTTAAGTTTTGAGAAAAAAACCTATAAAGTTGTCTCAAAGAAAGAAGTAATTACTAATTGTAAGACAATTAAGTTAGGAGATAAATATAACTTATTTAATCTTAATAGAATAATTATACCGGAAGATTACATACCTAAAAATGTAGCAACAGGCAGCCCTCTTGAATTTGTTCCAGACTGTATAAAATTTGATGAACAAACAGAGATATGTAGAGAGAGAGGTATGGATAACATATACAGGTCTGATAACTTGAAAGGTTTATGTTATATTGATAGTCTCCCTGCAGTAAAAAGTCTCCCAACTTTGAGCAGATAAACACAAAAAACCTCGCAACTTGCGAGGTTACTATAACTATAAGTACAACGGAAAGGAACTTCAGGAGACAGGTATGTATGATTACGGAGCGAGATTTTATATGGCTGATATCGGAAGATGGGGTGTTGTGGATCCACTGGCGGAGAAAGCTCCAAATTTATCTCCATTTAGATATGGATATAATAACCCTATAACTTTTACAGATCCAACAGGAATGCTTGAAGATATTTATGAAGTTGATAATGATGGGAATTTATCATGGAAAGCAGCATCAGAAAGGGATGTAATTTATGCTTCTAAAAATTTCGATAGTAGTGGAAATTTAAAAACAGAGAATGATGGTGGTGTTGATGTAGGTGAGAAAGGATTTATTGCAAAAAATTCAGGTTCTGAGAAAGTAGAAATTACCAATGCCTCTGGCGATACTATTGAAAAAAAATATGATTATATAAAATTTGGAAGTAATAGTGAAACAGCACAAAATGTTTTTGATTATTTAGCTGAAAATACTAATGTTGAGTTTAATCGAAATGTATTTACAAATAGTAAAAATGATAAATTTAGTTTTGTAGGAACTATTCATATAGAAGATAAAGTTGCCTTAGTTATGTTAGGCAATCAATTAATAGAATCCGAACATAGTCATCCTGACCCTTATTCAAATTCACCGAGTGGCTTCAATGTCGACTATTCTCCAGAAACTGGAAAATTTAGCTACAGTCATGGCTTGCAAAGTGGAGATATGAAAGTAGCAGGGAAATATCCAAATGCTAAATTTATTATGTATTCTCCAAATTATATACAAGGGGCACTTAGAATAAATTTTGATGGTCAAAAGATAATATCCATAACAAACCAAGGCAAAAAATAAAATGAAAAGAATAATTCTAATTGTAACATTATTTTTAGTTAGCTCTTGTAAAGCTCAGCAAAAAAGTATTATATCAGTAAATGATATTAATCTGACTGAAAATATTATTAATCAATTTTCTGAGAAGGCAAAAATAAAAATTGATAATTCTGTTTTTGCATTATATTTTCAAGAAAAACCAGATATTACAGAAGTGGATAACGATAACATAAATAAGTACATATATAATGGTCTTACAATTACCATTTGTAGATTTGAAAATCAAAATCAAATAAATGAATTTAGGAAAGATTATGATGTTTATAGAAAATCTGTAAATGCGTTTTATATTTTTGATAAAGATAGCAATCCAAAATTATTTGAAAAATTCAGGAAAAATAAATTAGAACAAATCAATATTGAAAACTCTTATGAAGGCTATGATCCTAAATCATGGGTACTACACTTTAATTCTATGGGGAATTTAGAAAAATGTAATCCATATAATTGTAACTAAATATATTTGAATCACTATGTAATCTCCACGTAGAATGCTTATAAGTATAAGTACAATGGCAAGGAACTGCAAGAGACCGGAATGTATGATTATGGTGCGAGATTTTATATGCCGGATATCGGAAGATGGGGTGTTGTGGATCCGCTGGCGGAGAAAATGCGTCGTCATAGCCCTTATAACTACGCTTTTAATAATCCGATTAGGTTTATTGATCCCGATGGAATGGAAAATGAGGATTGGAGAGATAAAAATGGAAAAGAATTATCTTCAGATCAATTAAAAAAAGTAAAAGTTTATATTTTTTATAACCCAAATGTTGCAGATGGATTTGGTGACCAAACGATGCAGCAATACGATGAGTACGAAAAGAAATTTGGAAAAGGTAGTGTTGCACTAAGTGATGCAATGACTGAACAAGACTTTGCTCAAGATTGGGGAGATATGGAAGGGAAGCCTTCTGAAATTGTTATGAATCATCATGGAAGTAATCAACAGTTGCACTTAAATATAGATCCTGATAATAATCAAGATACTTTCGATGGCGAATACATAGTTTCTACCAATAATGGTAAAACTAATTTAACAGGAACACAAGGTAAAAAAATATCAGACTTACCAGATCCAAAAGCTGATATTTCAAAAGCTACGTTATTTTTAAATACATGTAATTCAAATAATCCGGATGATTCACCAATGACTGCAGGGACAACATTGGCAAAAGGATTCAGTAGAGATACCGGAGTTGATAAAGTTAGAGGAACAAACAAAAAAGTTAATTTTAACAGTTCTGGTCAGGCAACTACTCAATGGTATTATGGTGGAGTTTGGCAATATTTTAAAAACGGCCAATCACCATCACAAACAATGAGTCTTCCGTCTGGGAACTTTAGAGTTTATCCTTAAAAATTAACTTATGAATAAAAAAATAATTTTAGGAATATCTTTTCTATTGATAATATTTTTACTCTTTTATTTTATTAATAAAGAAAAGAAAGTTGATACTGAATTTGTAGGTGAATATAATTTTAAAATTTTTAATGATTCCCTATACAAACAATCACATTTAGATGGTAAATTGGGATATATCATTTCTTATGAACCTCGATTAAAAAAAATTGGAATAGATTTAGAGGCAAAAGATGAGCTAAATAAAAAAGATGAATATATCTTTACAATGTCATTTCCAATAAAAAATGTAATAGAATATGATGATGGAATTGATTACGTAAAAAAGACACCTATAAAAGTTGAACTAGATTCTACGAAGGCTGCAAACAAAATATATGTTTATAGATTGAAGGATCAAAATAAATACAGACTTATGTTGCCGTAGTCTTCCCGAACAGATAAATAAAAAACCTCGCAAAATGCGAGGTTTTTTGTGTTATATAAGTTCTGTTTTGTATACGGAAACAGAACATTATTGCAGCAATATTTTTAAGTTTAGAAGTTTTAAGAGAAGCACCAAAAGCCTTCCTGTAATGGGTTTCGTGAAACATTGAAGATGATAGCTGGACTAAAAACTATACCTGGTATGACGGAAAAGGAAGACCTGTCGGAGCCTACTCTATCAATCATCTTGGAGGCTACACCAAAACTGAATCTGAGCTGGATTTTGCAGGTGCAGTATTGCAAATGAAAACCTATCATAAAAGATTGGCTACAGATACCGAAAAAGTGATCACTGAAACTTTTACCTACGATCATCAAAACAGATTGCTGACCCATAAGCATAAAATTGATAACAGGGCAGAAGAAATTTTGTCTCAGAATGTATATAATGAGCTCTCGCAACTGAAAACGAAAAGAGTTGGCGGTACAGTTTTAGGAATGGGACTTCAGAAGGTAGACTACACCTACAACATCCGCGGTTGGATGACGCAGATCAATGATCCTGCGAATTTGGGAATTGATTTGTTCGGGTATAAAATAAAATATAATCAGGTAGACGGACTTGAAAATCCCAATACTGATTTTATGGATCTCAAGGTAAAGCCCAAATTCAACGGGAATATTGCAGAAGTAGACTGGCGAACAGCAACAGAAGAGAACGAGCCTTTGAAAAGATACGGATATGTTTATGATAATTTGAATCGTCTGTCTGCAGGATTTTACCAGAAAGAAGGTTCTGAAGCCTCCAAAGAATATTTCGAAAGAATGGAATATGACCGCAACGGCAATATCACAAGATTACAAAGATCTGCAGGTTTGCTTTCGGGAAGCACCACGGCATTATCAATCGATAATCTGAAATATGATTATTCAGGTAACAGGCTGACTAAAGTGACCGAAGAACAGATTGGCAACAGCAATGGTTATCCTTCTTTATCTACCCATAATACAATCACTTACGATGATAATGGCAACATGATTACTCATAAAGATAAAGGGATTGCATCTATAGAGTATAATTTTCTGAATCTTCCCGACAAGATCAATGGCATGCCGGGAAAATTCACCAAAACAACTTTTTATAATTATAGAGCAGATGGAGTAAAAGTCTCAAAATCTTATTATCAAGGGAATAGTGTAAAATCAACAATTTATTTAGATGGTTTTCAGTATGTAACCTCACCTTCAACTGTTCTGGTTGCTGGACTTCAGTTTGTTCCTACTTCTGAAGGCTATTTTGATTTTGAAAAAAATCTGTACATTTACAATTATACTGATCATTTGGGGAATATTCGTTTGAGCTATGCCGATTCTAATCATGACGGAGGAATTTTGCCACGTGATATGAATTCACAATATTGCGAAGATATGGGAGACGGTAATATGGCATGTTATGATGTCTGGATGCCGGGAGAAGTTGTGGAAGTCAACAATTATTATCCTTTTGGATTGATGCATAATTATACAGTAACAACGATGAATAGTTATCAAATGAAATATAATGGAAAGGAGCTTCAAGAGACGGGAATGTATGACTATGGAGCAAGATTTTATATGCCGGATATTGGTAGGTGGGGAGTCGTGGATCCGCTGGCGGAACTAATGACTCGTCATAGTCCTTATAATTATGCTTTTAACAATCCTGTAATTTTTATTGATCCTGATGGAAGGGCTCCTCTTACGGACTATACGGTTAATAAAAAGACAGGACAAACTAAGCAAGTTGGTGAAACCAATGATGATCCAGATAGAATAGTTAAATCAGATAAAGAAGGTAATGCAGTTTTAGATAAAAAAGGTAACGTAAAAGTTGAGGTAGATAATATTGCAAAAGGTATTTTAAAAGATGGTCAAAATTTTAAGACTAGTGATAATGTAATAGATGTGGGTGGGAAAGGTCAACCAACATTAGCACAGGCAAAAGATTTTGCAATTAAATTATCTAATTACGTTGGAACCGAAATATCAGGTGCATTTTTGTCTCAAGATAGTAGTAAAGACGCAGCAATTAGTAAATTTTATATTGATAAATATAAAAATAATACTTATAGTAAGTCTTACCCATCTTTACATCAATGTTATTCAGGAAATAATCCAAGTCTTAATAATTTTTTTACAATAACAGATTATCATGTGCATCCAACTATGGGATATGATAGAAGAACTATTGAATCTGCATCACGCTCAGATATAGATTTTAAAAATGATATTAATAATAAAAAAATGTTTTATAATTTTATAATTTTAACTCAAGAAGCAAACTATCCTTATGGTGTTCAGGAAATTGATTATACAAATGATTAGAATGAGAAATTATATATACATAATAGTTTTGGCTTTTACTGCTCAAAACTGTTCAACATGGAAAAAAGAATTAATCAAGACTGGAAATTATGAAAAAGCAATTAATAATGCTATTATAGATTTTTGTCATACTTCTTCACTAGCAAAAAAAAATGATGCGTTTTCTATTTATTATAAAGAATATAATTCTGGAATTATTGGAGTTAGTATTTTAGGTGATGATAATAAAATATATATTGTAAATGGATCCCCCACAGGAGGTATTGAAGATCAATATACTGAATTTGGAAAAAAACTATTTTATTGGTATGATGATAAAAAAGGAAGAGATCCTAAAATTATTGAAAAACTGTCTGAATATAAAGTTATTGACTCTGTAAAAGTTTTGACAGAAGATATGGGATATATTAGAGATGATGCAAAAAAAGCAGTAAATTATTATTTCTGTAAAGATAACCTTTCTGTATATAAAAAAGAGATGACTTCCACTGCGATGCCTAAACAAATCACAAATGATTTAAATTGTAATGTCGACATAAAGGTCTCTAACGTTCATACACATCCTAAAGAATAAATAAACAATAATAACTCCCCTCGCTACCGCACGATTTTATCGTGTGGCAGATAATAAAAAAACCTCGCAATTACGAGGTTACTATCAGTATAAGTACAACGGAAAGGAGTTGCAAGAGACGGGTATGTATGATTACGGAGCTAGATTTTATATGCCGGATATTGGAAGATGGGGGGTTACAGACCATTTAGCGGAAAAATACCGAAGATGGTCTCCTTATACTTATGTAATAAATAACACAATTCGATTTATTGATCCCGATGGAATGCAAATTATGGATCCTATTTATGGTTTAGCTAGTGCATTTAGCAATAGACTTAAATTAATAGGTAATGATGGTAAAAACACAGGAAAAGTTTACATAGCAACAGGAAGTGTTAGAAGAGACGTTGAGAAGGCAACAAAAAAAGGGGAGAATTATACAGGGGATTTGTCGGATAGTGGAAAGATAGCACTTATTCCTACTGGAAGTAGGCTGAATAGTGTTCGCGAATCTATTTCCGATACTAAAAAGTCAGGACGAGAAAATGGAGGATATGCATTTAAAGGTGATAGCAAACCTACTAGGAGTAATGAAGGAGGAGCTGCAAAACAATATGAAAATGAGAAGGGGCAAATTGTTACAGAAGCTGGAATGAAATTATTTCAAGGGGGAATTCCTAAAGATGCATCAAATTTAGAAATGTATTGGCATGATCACCCTGATGTTAAACTTTCTACTACTAAGCTAGGACATTCAAATCCTTCAGGTGCTGATTATGATGTTCAAGGAATTTTAGAAGATCGAGGCTACAATGGAAATGCATTTGTGGTTGGAACTGGTACTAATAGTGTTACATATTACAATGGAACAGGTAGTGTTGTAACTGTTAACCTAACAGATTGGGAAAATGCGGGTATAAAAGCTACTATGGATTATGTACAATCTATCGTTAATAATCTAATAATAAAATAAAATCATGAGATATATTATTCTTTTCATTTATATAATAGCATCTTCTATATGCTTCTCTTGCCAAACTAAAAATGTGGCAAATGATATTATATCAAAAAATAAAAAACTTTATAATTCATTGTATAAATCAAATGGAAATGTTTTTTCATTAGGCTCTTTATCTTTTGAACATTCTTATATGTGGAGTTATTCTAATGATGAAATAAATATTTATAATTTAGAAAAAGGTAAAGTAATATCAGAAAAAAAAATAAAACTTCAAAATCAAGGTAATAATAGATGGCTACAAAATCCTTTAAAAGACGATACTGGTATAGATAATTGTATTGCTACTGATGGATTTACATTAATGTATAAAGTTGTAAATAATGATTCCTACATTGAGAGAAGATTTCCTGTAATGTATGACTGCATGAAAAATTCGAAGTATGAAACTGATTTTTTTACAAAATTAATAGAAGATATGAACTATTATCAAATTGGATGGTTAAGATCTAATAATTAATTTAAGATTATAATTATAAGTACAATGGCAAGGAACTCCAAGAGACCGGTATGTATGATTATGGTGCGAGATTCTATATGCCGGATATTGGAAGATGGGGTGTGGTAGATCCACTGGCAGAGAAAGCTCCAAATTTATCCCCATTTAGATATGGATATAATAATCCTATAACTTTTACAGATCCAACAGGAATGCTCGAGGACATTTATGAGGTTGATAATGACGGGAATCTAGCATGGAAAGCAGAATCAGACAGAGATGTAATTTATGCTTCAAAGAATTTTGACAGTAGTGGAAATTTAAAAGCAGAGAATGATGGTGGTGTTGATGTGGGTGAGAAAGGATTTATAGCAAAAAATTCAGGTTCGGAAAAAGTAGAAATTACCAATGCCTCTGGCGATACTATTGAAAAAAAATATGATTATATAAAATTTGGAAGTAATAGTGAAACAGCACAAAATGTTTTTGATTATTTAGCTGAAAATACTAATGTTGAGTTTAATCGAAATGTATTTACAAATAGTAAAAATGATAAATTTAGTTTTGTAGGAACTATTCATATAGAAGATAAAGTTGCCTTAGTTATGTTAGGCAATCAATTAATAGAATCCGAACATAGTCATCCTGACCCTTATTCAAATTCACCGAGTGGCTTCAATGTCGACTATTCTCCAGAAACTGGAAAATTTAGCTACAGTCATGGCTTGCAAAGTGGAGATATGAAAGTAGCAGGGAAATATCCAAATGCTAAATTTATTATGTATTCTCCAAATTATATACAAGGGGCACTTAGAATAAATTTTGATGGTCAAAAGATAATATCCATAACAAACCAAGGCAAAAAATAAAATGAAAAGAATAATTCTAATTGTAACATTATTTTTAGTTAGCTCTTGTAAAGCTCAGCAAAAAAGTATTATATCAGTAAATGATATTAATCTGACTGAAAATATTATTAATCAATTTTCTGAGAAGGCAAAAATAAAAATTGATAATTCTGTTTTTGCATTATATTTTCAAGAAAAACCAGATATTACAGAAGTGGATAACGATAACATAAATAAGTACATATATAATGGTCTTACAATTACCATTTGTAGATTTGAAAATCAAAATCAAATAAATGAATTTAGGAAAGATTATGATGTTTATAGAAAATCTGTAAATGCGTTTTATATTTTTGATAAAGATAGCAATCCAAAATTATTTGAAAAATTCAGGAAAAATAAATTAGAACAAATCAATATTGAAAACTCTTATGAAGGCTATGATCCTAAATCATGGGTACTACACTTTAATTCTATGGGGAATTTAGAAAAATGTAATCCATATAATTGTAACTAAATATATTTGAATCACTATGTAATCTCCACGTAGAATGCTTATAAGTATAAGTACAATGGCAAGGAACTGCAAGAGACCGGAATGTATGATTACGGAGCGAGATTCTATATGCCAGATTGGTAGATGGGGTGTTGTTGATCCGTTGGCAGAGAAGTATATCTCTCTAACTCCATATAATTACACTCTAAATAATCCAATTAGATATGTAGATCCTGATGGTAGAGACGGAGGAGTAACAGGTACAGGAACCATAGATGACCCTTTTATTGTGACAGCAAATTATTACCACTTTGGTTTAACCAAAGAACAAAAGCAGGGTTTAGGAGCATCAATCTCTACTTATAATAATAATGGAGTTGCAAGAGAAATAAATACCGAAGGAGGAAAAATTTATGCAATATTTAAGCTTTCAGCAACGGAATCACAAAGTATGGATGCGGCAATTGCTTCTGCTAAATCTGACAAAGTTGAAAACAGCGATGGTACTGTCACAAGATTAGGAAACTATATTTCTAATGGAACCGTTGATGCTGCTAATACGGCTGAGGCAGATAGACAAAGTATTGTATCAGATGCAAATAAAGTAATGGCTTCGAAGGATTGAATTATGCCAGTAAATTTGAACATGATTTTAACCACGAAATAGGTCATAATCTAGGAGGTGTACACGGAGATCCTGGTTTGATGATGGATACAACAGATGATATACTGATAACAACTTCAGGATCTAAAAAAATCACAACCTTTAAAGGCTCACCGATTACCAATGATGCTATTAGAGCGATTATTGGTAGAACTGATATGACTTCTATAACACCTAAAGGAAATGTGAGTGGATATGGGGTAGTGGAATCTAAGTATATCACCCCTGCCGAATCACAGACTCTTAAAGCAATGCCAAGACAGTGTGGTTCAAATGGTAGATTAAAATCAATTAAATAATGGATATGAAAATAAAATACTATATACTGTTAGTTTTTTTTGGAATCAATTTATTTTCACAAAATAAAATAGACTTAAAAGAACAATGTAAGCTTCAGTATGATTCTATATTTAAAGATTATTTTGGAGAAAAATTTTTTAAAAAAAATATTCGATTTGATGAAGAACAATATTTTTTAAGAGTGTTAGATACTGTTGACGTTAAAAGTGAGGACGATGATATGTTTATATCTTTTTTAGTTAATAAAAATAATACGGAATTTTTAAAAAAAATATATAAAGCACAATATTTTGATTATCTGGATTATTATAATTACAGTTTTTTGTACAAAGGAAAACCATTTTCACAAATGACATATACTTGCGAAACTGTTAATAAAAAAGAATATTCTGATTATGAATACAGATTCATAATGAATTATTACAATAAAATAAAGAATAAAGAATATATATCGCCTAGAAAAGCACTAAAAATTGCTAAGGCAAATGGTTTGAAAAATATCTGCTATCAATCATTAACAAATGCAAGTTTTTATAATAAAAATCAAGATGTATGGCAAATACAGGACTGTAGCAATGAAAAAAGATCTAAAGTGATTGAAGTAAATCCTAAATCTGGAGAGGTTTTAACCCTTTTCGAGAGAGGTTATAAAGAAGGCGAAAAAGCTGCTTATTGGAATTTATTAAAATAATAAATATGAAAATAAAATATTGCATTTTATTTCTTTTTTTAAGTATAACTATTTTCTCACAAGATAAAATTGAACTGAAAGAACAATGTAGATTACAGTATGATTCTATATTTAAAAAATCTTTTGGTGAAAGATTCTTTAAAAAAAATATAAAATATTATAAAAATAAAAGCTCCATTAATGTTTTGACTAATGATCCAAATAATGAACAATATGATAATATATTCTTGAATATTGAAAATCATTCAGAAATAAAAAAGTTTATGGATAAATATCCTAATTTCGACTATCTTGAATATTATCAGTACGGCTTTTTATATAAAGGTAAGCCATTTCATGAAAGCACATATACTTGTGAAACTGTTAATAAAAAGAATATTCTGATTATGATTACAAATTTATAATGAATTATTATAATAAAATAAAAAGCAAAGAATATTTATCACCCAAAAACGCGCTGAAAGTTGCTAAAGCAAATGGGTTGAAAAATATTTGTTATCAATCATTAACAAATGCAAGTTTTCATAATAAAAAAAGAGATGTATGGTATATTCAAGATAGTTCGGATAGTAAAAAAATAAAGGTAATTGAATTAGATCCTAAAAATGGAGACGTTTTGAGCAGATATGATAAAAGTTATGAAAATGGAGCAAAAGCAACTTATTGGGGATTATTTAATAAAAATAAATGATCTGGTCTATTTGAAAATATACGTTTGAGCTATGCCGATTCCAATCATGACGGCGGGATTTTGCCACGCGATATGAATTCAAAATATTGTGAAGATATGGGAGATGGTAATATGGCATGTTATGATTACTGGATGCCGGGAGAGGTTGTGGAAGTCAATAATTATTACCCTTTTGGGTTGATGCATAATTACACTGCAACAACTATGAATAGGTATCAATATAAGTACAACGGGAAGGAATTGCAGGAGACCGGAATGTATGATTACGGGGCAAGGTTCTATATGCCGGATATTGGTAGATGGGGTGTTGTAGATCCGCTGGCGGAGAAATATAGAAGGCAGTCTACTTACAACTATACTGTAAATAATCCAATTCGTTTCATTGACCCAGATGGACGTGGTGTAGAATATTTTGGCAAAGAAGCAGAAAAGAAAGCGCAGCCTCTTGAAAAAACATTAGTTAATAAGATAAACGAATTACAAAAAGGAAATGCTAGTGATAAAGGTGATAGAATTGCTGAATTAAATAAATCGAAATCTGATATTTCTGATATGCGAAATGATAAGACCACAGAATATAAATTTGATAAAGCAGGTGGAAAATCGGATGGAAATAGTATCAATGAACATATAATACAAGACAGACTGGCAATGGAGAAGTAACAATGTACGTTGGGAATGATACAGCATTGACACTTCACGAAGTGAAACACGGAGGACAAAACGCAAGAGGCGAATATAATATTGGAACAGGTCAGGGTTATGGCGTTAATGATGAAGTTGCTGCATATAAAGCACAATATTCATTCGATGGAAAATTTATTTATAACTCTCATAACATTAAGGATCAGGGAAATATTTTAAATCAAACTTTATTTAAAAGCGGAATTTTTCCAACAACTACAATCTCTAATATTAGTAGTGTTAATGCTAATATGGTTAATGATATTGGTGTATCCGCTCAATCACCGCGTATTCCTGGATTTATTGGAGTCATTCCATTATATCCGCCTGAAGGAATACCAGATCAACAATTTAATTCAAATTAATTAAGATGAAAGAAAATATTTTAGTGCTATTTTTTTCGCTAACCTTAATATCTTGTGGTAGTTATCGTGAATATTCTTTTAAAGATAGTTTCAAAAATAATTATCAAATTAAATTGTTGAACAATAATAAAAGTGTAATCTATTTAACTAAAAATGATAAAAAAATAGACTCTACTGAAATTCTTTATAAAAAAGAGTCATTGAAATTACATTTATCAAAAATTAAATTTAATTCTTTTACACAAAGTAATAAATATGTAAAAAGTGTAAAAAAAATTAAAACAATTATATTTGGTAAAGAAACATCCTATAAATTAGATTTTAAAATTTTCGAAAATAATAGATTTGCAATTGTAGGCAATAATCTTTCAGTGATTGATAGTATATGGCTCAAGAACTCTAACGACAACGATGTGTCACGATAGAGAAATTATGGAAAAAAACCGCTACGCAAAGTTTGCTCCTTTAAAGATAAAAAACCTCGCAAAATGCGAGGTTTTTTTGTGTTTTTATACAGCAGAGACATTATATTAAAGAAATCTTTAAACCTTTTAGTAGTAAGCATTTTATCGATGATTTTAAAGACGGTGCTTTTATCTTCTTCGTCTAGCTGCTGAATGAGTTCCATTTGCTCGAGAGTCGATTTATCTTCTATCACAATCTCTTTAGGAATTATATTTTCATTGTAATTAATAATCTGATCTGTGGTAAGATTAAAAAGTTTAGCCATTTTACTAAGTTCCGAAACCGTAAGTTCTCTTAATCCTTTTTCAATTTTGGAGTAAGTAGATTTATCTACGCCAATGTACAAAGCCAGTTCCTTCATGGTTTAAGAGAAAGCAATTAAGAAATAGCATCAATTCAAAAACCCCTGCTCCCGAATCCTCACACAATACTCACTCCCCAAATACAAAGGATCACCATGCTTTTCAGACCAGAATCCATCTAAAATATCTTGAGAAAGACAGCGGTATACCGCGACACCTTTGTATATTTTCTGGCCTTCACCTTCGTAACTGAAATTGATGATCAGAATCTGGTCTTTGTAAAAACCTGTACCATGTTGAATGTGATCACCGATGATCCATTCGGCTACGATGCGGGCGTTTTCATCCACTCGTAAAGTCAAAAAACCATGATAAATGCTGCTGTTTTCTTCCTGGTTAGTTCCCTGTATCGAATAGTTTCCTGCGAGATCGTTTACGGTCATCGGATTATTTTTTTGGGTGACAAATGTAAAACTTTTATTCTGCTGAATGATATTTAAATGTTTTTGTTAAACTTATTTTGCTTTAGATTTGCCATTATGTTGTACTTTATTATCGTCATCAATCTGATCACTTTTTTTACTTTTTCATTAGATAAATGGAAAGCTGTAAAAAACAGAAGAAGAATCTCAGAGTTTTCTTTATTGATTCTGACATTTATTGGAGGTACGATAGGAGCCGTTCTGGCAATGGTTATTTTCAGACATAAGGTTTCAAAGACGAATTTTTTGTTGAAAATAGGTTTAATCATTTTAGCACAGATTTTTATAGTAATATTTTTCAACCTTAAAATATTGAACGTTGAAAATGTATTGTAACTTTAACATTCTTTAAATATATATTCCTTTATCACGGCATCATTTTTTCTTACTTAATGGCATAACATCAAAAAATAAAATAATATGTCAAAGAAAATTGCAATCTTAGCAACAAACGGATTTGAAGAAAGCGAACTGAAATCTCCAAAAGAGCATTTGGAACAGCAAGGCTGGACAGCTCATATTATCAGTCCGGAATCTGGAAGCATTAAAGCTTGGGCAGAAAAAGACTGGGGAAATGAATATAATGTTGATAAAACTCTTGATGAGGTTTCTGCCACAGAATATGATGCGTTGGTATTGCCAGGAGGAGTCATTAATCCGGATCAGCTTAGAACAAATGAAAAAGCATTAAGTTTTGTACGCGACTTTTTCAGCCAGCACAAACCAGTTGCTGCGATTTGCCACGGTCCGCAAATTTTGATTAGTGCAGATGTTGTAAAAGGTAGAAATCTTACTTCTGTAAATTCTATTGGCATTGATCTGAAAAATGCTGGCGCGGTGTGGGAAGACAGTGAAGTTGTTACCGATAACGGTTTAGTTACCAGCAGAACTCCGAAAGATCTTCCGGCTTTTAATGCTAAGATGGTGGAGGAAATTAATGAAGGCAAACACGAAGACCAAAACGTTTAAGCAAATCGTGTAAGCAATACATAAAAGACTCGGATATTTTTATCTGAGTCTTTTTTATATTAATGTAGAATAGCAATAATTAAATATTTGATTCTAAACGTTGCTTTAAACATTAGATTTAGTTAAGATCTGAACCTTTATTACTCTCCAAAAACCTTTAACTTTCCAAAAGCTTCTCATTATGAATTTGTTAATTAATAAAACTTTTTATGGTTAATTCATTAAAAATCACTAATTTCGCACCCGTAAAAATCATTCATGCAAAACATTAGAAATATTGCGATTATCGCACACGTTGACCACGGTAAAACTACTTTGGTTGATAAAATAATCCACGCAACAAGCGTCTTTAGAGACAATCAGGAATCTGGAGATTTAATAATGGATAATAACGATCTGGAGAGAGAGCGTGGTATCACTATTTTATCAAAAAATATTTCTGTAATGTACCACGGTACAAAAATTAATGTTATTGATACACCTGGTCACGCCGATTTCGGTGGTGAAGTAGAGCGTGTATTAAAGATGGCAGATGGTGTACTTTTATTAGTAGATGCTTTTGAAGGACCAATGCCACAGACAAGATTCGTATTGCAGAAAGCTTTAGAATTAGGTTTAAGACCGGTTGTTGTAATCAATAAAGTAGATAAACCAAACTGTCGTCCGGATGAGGTTCACGATAAAGTTTTTGACTTATTTTATAACCTGGATGCTACCGAAGAACAATTGGATTTCCCAACATTCTATGGTTCTTCAAAGCAAGGTTGGTTCAATACTTCATTAGAAGAAACTGACAATATTTTCCCTTTATTAGACGGAATTTTGGAACATGTTCCTGCTCCTGAAGCTAAAGAAGGTCCTTTAAGAATGCAGATTGTATCTTTAGATTTCTCTTCTTTCTTAGGAAGAATTGCTATTGGTAAAGTTATTCAGGGTTCTGTAAGTGAATCACAATGGATCGGTCTTGCGCAGGAAGATGGTAAAATCGTAAAAGGAAAAGTAAAAGAATTATACGTTTTCGAAGGTTTAGGTAAGAAAAAAGTTACTGAAGTTAAGGCCGGAGATATTTGTGCAATTGTTGGTTTTGATAAATTCCAGATCGGTGATTCATTCGTAGATTTAGAAAATCCGGATCCATTGCCAAGAACTGCAATTGATGAGCCTACGTTGAACATGACGTTCTCAATCAACAACTCTCCATTCTTTGGAAAAGATGGTAAATTTGTTACTTCAAATCACCTGAAAGAAAGATTGATGCGTGAGTTAGAGAAAAACTTAGCATTAAGAGTTGAGCCTACTGAAGATGCCAATACATTCCTCGTATTCGGTAGAGGTATTCTTCACTTGTCAGTTTTGATCGAAACAATGAGAAGAGAAGGGTACGAAATGACGATCGGTCAGCCGCAGGTTATCCTTAAAGAAATTGATGGTGTGAAATGTGAGCCTTACGAAAGTATGGTGGTAGATGTTCCTGAAGAATTTGCTTCAAAAGTAATCGACTTAGCAACACAGAGAAAAGGTGACCTTCACATTATGGAAACTAAAGGTGAAATGCAACACTTGGAATTCGAAATTCCTTCTAGAGGTTTGATCGGATTGCGTTCTCAGATGTTGACGGCTACTGCTGGTGAAGCGATTATGGCTCACCGTTTTGTAGATTACAAACCTTTCAAAGGAGCAATTCCTGGAAGATCTGTTGGGGTATTGATCAGTAAATCTCAAGGTCCTGCAACTGAATATTCTATTGCTAAATTACAGGATAGAGGTAAGTTTTTCGTTGATCCGGGCGAGGAGATCTACGCTGGAATGGTGATCGGTGAGCAAAACAAGCCGAATGATATGGTAGTAAACATCGTAGAAGCAAAACAGCTGAACAACATTCGTGCTGCAGGTAAGGATAAAGATGGTAACATCGCTCCGAAAATCCTTTTCTCTCTTGAAGAATGCATGGAATATATTCAGGGGGATGAAGCGATCGAGGTAACTCCAAACTTCATCCGTATGAGAAAGAAAGTACTTTCTGAAGAAGAAAGAAAAAGAATTGAAAGAGGAGCGAAAGCTTAATCTGACATTCTTAAATATATCTAAAGCCTCGATTTTCGGGGCTTTTTTTGTTGGGTTTGAGCAGATGAAACTTATTCGGTCTTCGCGGCTAAATTTTTGTAGTTAAACTAAAATGTTCAAGTATAAGTCACTATTAATTATTTTACTGTTATTTCTGTTCGTTACAAGTTGTGACGGATTAAAGATGCCTAAAAGTATTTTCGAAACCTCGGAACGGGCAAAATATGAACGCAGCTTTTCCGGATCCGACAGCCTCATGAGTGGTTGGAAAAAAAGCTTCTCTTCCGCCAAAGTAAATCATTTAAAAATAAAAGATGGTTCATCATTAACCGTTTTTAACTCGAGTTCAGAGGCTTTGGGTTATTCTATCGAACTGGAGAAAGGAGATTTATTGATCATTGAATCCGACCTATATAATTCAGATAAAAAAATATTTGTGGATCTTTTAGATCACAATACCGGAGCAGAAACAACGAAAACCGACCTTATCACAAATAATCGATTTTTAAAAAACATTGATCATACAGGAACATACAAAATTATTCTACAGCCGGAAATTGATAATGCGGCGACATTTAAAATAAAAATCTACACACAACCATCTCTGCATTTCCCGGTAGCAGGAAAAGGAAATAAAAATGTGCAGAGTTTTTGGGGAGCGAGCCGTGACGGTGGCGGCAGAAGTCATGAAGGTGTAGATATTTTTGCGCCACGGGGAACGCCTGTAGTGGCCGTTGCTGAAGGTTACATTATAAGAACAGGAAATCACGGACTCGGCGGTAAGCGAGTTTGGTTGCGTGACAATGCTATTGGAAATTCTCATTACTACGCACATTTAGACAGTGTTCTTACACAATCCGGGAATCTTGTGAAAGTCGGTGATACTCTTGGTTTAGTAGGAAACACAGGAAATGCAGCAGGAGGAGCCACGCATCTGCATTTTGGGATTTATTCTACTGGTGGCGCAGTGAATCCCTATCCGTACATTCGTCAGCGTGCTATTCCTAAGTTTATTGGGGAATCAAGTTTTGAAAAAATGTCAGGAAGATTTGCTAAAGCAGGAACTCATATTCGGGCTGGTTCTGGCACACAGTATGAAATATTATCCACAATTGATCAAAAAACACAGGTCAAGATTCTTGCATCAGATGGTCTTTGGTCTCATGTGAAACTTTCTGACGGTCGTGAAGGATTTATCAGTGAAGGAAGGCTAGAGTAGTGATTTGTTGGTGTTCGTTTAATTATTAAAAAAATAAATTTATTTTGTTCAAAAGCTTTTAGCCAAATTTTTAGGGATGATATTTTTAAAATCATCTTTATATTATTAGTTTTGCCTTTTAACAATTCAGAAATTCTTTCTTAAGATCATCTATGAAAATCTCTAAAATAAAATTAGTCTCTATATTAAGTCTTTTAGCGTCATTCGCAACTTCTTGTGCTGCGTCGAATAATTCTGTTAAAACCAAAACAGTTGCTAAAACCAAAACTTCTACAATTAAAACTCCGGATCCGAAAACAGTTCCGCAGATCTCAACAACCATTATCGAAGAAGATTTTAAAGTAAATCTTCCCGCAATAAACAGAGAATTTCGTGGTGCCTGGATCGCAAGTGTTGCGAATATCAATTGGCCATCAAGAAATAATCTTTCTGTCGAACAGCAAAAAATGGAAGCCATCAATATGCTGAATATGCTCCAGGAAAATAATTTCAATGCAGTTATTTTTCAGGCGCGACCTTCTGCGGATGCCTTATATACAAGTGAACTGGAACCGTGGTCTTATTTTTTGACCGGAAAAACAGGTGAGGCACCTTATCCAAACTATGATCCGCTGCAGTTTTGGATCGAAGAATCTCACAAACGCGGGATGGAGCTTCATGTCTGGCTAAATCCCTACAGAGCGCATCATTCTAACGGTGGAGCGGTCTCAAGCCAATCGATGGTGAATAAACTTTCTGATCTTACGGTTAGATTAAAGAACGGGATGTATTGGTTTGATCCTGCGAATCCGAAAACTCAGGGTCATGTTTCCAATGTCGTTAAAGATTTGGTGAAAAGATATGATTTGGATGCCATTCACTTTGATGATTATTTTTATCCTTATGCAACTTACAACAGCGGAAGAGATTTTCCCGATTCTGCAAGCTGGAATGCTTATATAAATTCCGGAGGAACTTTAACACGGGCAGACTGGAGAAGAGACAGTGTTAATAAATTTGTCGAAAGAATTTATAAAGAGATTCATGCAGAAAAAAGTTACGTAAGATTCGGGATCAGCCCGTTTGGTATTTGGAAACCGGGATTTCCGGAAGGAGTAGTTGGTTCTTCACAATTTGACGAGCTTTATGCTGATGCGAAATTATGGTTAAATAAAGGCTGGGTAGATTATTTTTCACCTCAATTATATTGGCCTATAGAATCAAAAGGTCAGCCTTTTGGTTCTTTATTAAACTGGTGGAAATCAGAAAATACCATGAACCGTCATCTTTGGCCGGGACTGAATACTGTTGAAATCAGAGTTTCTGACAAACCAACAGAAATTAAAAATCAGATCGAAGTTACAAGACAGATATTAGTAAATGATGCAGGCGAAATTCACTGGAGTATTGCCGGGCTCACGAAAAATTCAAATATGCTTCCGACTTTGAAAAACGGACCGTATAAAGAAAAAGCTCTCACGCCAAAAAGTCCGTGGATAAAATCTGTTCCTTTAGATAAACCTACACTTTTCACCAATGAGAATGGAGTCTCTATCCAGACAAGCTGGAGTTCTAAAAATATAAAAAATGTGTTCCAATGGGTGCTTTTTACTCAATATAATGGAGTTTGGGAAACAGAAATTCTTACTTTAGAAAACCTTTCAAAAGAAATTGCCAAAACAAAAAACGGAAAAACTCTTACTGCGATTGCTATTAAAGCGATTGACCGTTTGGGAAATGAAAGTGATTATATGGCAAAGAAGGTGAAGTAGGTAGAAGATTTCAAAAAATAATAAAATAAAATATACTAAGTCAGTTCAAAACATTGAGCTGGCTTTTATTTTAGATTGACTATAAATTATTTAGCTAAAACAATGATATATAATTGGTTATAGATCGTCGAATTTGAATTATCATTAAATACTATTTTCTCGGAATCATTTTTGTATCCTTTATAGCAATCACTAAAAAAATATATGATTATGGATACTAATAGACTTTCACCTGAGCTAGAAAAAGCATTGAGTGATCAGATGAACAAAGAAATACATGCTTCTCACACTTTTTTATCTTACGGAATCTGGGCAGATGACAAAGGTTACGGAGGAATTGCAAATTTTCTCTACAGACACGCACAGGAAGAAAGGAATCATTCAATAAAATTTATGGAATACGTTCTGAACCGTGGCGGAAAACCAAAAGTAGATGCAATTCCTGCTCCGCCAAATGATCCTAACTCGCTCACAGAATGTTTTGATAGTGTTTTCAGACATGAAGTTGATAATACGACATCAATTTACAGAATTGTTGATCTGTCTCTAGAGCAGAAAGACTGGGCAACGTGGAACTTTATGCAGTGGTTTGTAAAAGAACAGATTGAAGAAGAAACTCTTGCGCAAAACCTTATTGATAAATTAAAAATTGCAGGTGGAGACAGAGCTTCAGGCGAATCATTGTTCTCTCTGGATAAAACACTAGAATCTGCTCCGGATGATGTGAAAATGGCGCAAGACGCTACAGGAGATAATCCTTAAAAATACAATTGAAATTTTATTATTTCTCAAAATCTGCCAATTTCTGGCAGATTTTTTTATTATGAATCTCTGTTTAAAATTTGTATCTTTGCACGCTTAAAGTTGAAGCTTTCAGATTGGAATTGAAATCTCTGATGTGTTTCAGATTCTAAACTTTAAAGATAAAACTTTTAATATTACAATATGAAACCGAAAGGTGACATAACATCAATAAAATAAATTTCGTTATGAAATGTGGAATCGTAGGCTTACCCAATGTAGGTAAATCAACTCTTTTTAACTGCTTAAGCAATGCAAAAGCGCAATCTGCCAATTATCCTTTCTGTACAATTGAACCGAATTTAGGAACAGTTTCGGTACCGGATCAGAGATTATTTGAGCTTGAAAAACTGGTGAATCCTGAGAGGGTTTTGCCGGCTGTTGTAGAGATCGTTGATATTGCAGGTTTGGTAAAAGGAGCGAGTAAAGGTGAAGGTCTGGGAAATCAGTTTTTGGCCAATATTAGAGAGTGCGAGGCGATTATTCATGTTTTAAGATGTTTTGAAAACGGGAATATTATTCACGTAGAAGGTTCTGTAGATCCGATGAGAGATAAAGAAATTATCGACATCGAGCTTCAGTTGAAAGACTTAGAAACTGTTGGTAAAGCAGTTGAAAAAGCTAAAAAATTCATTAAATCAGGAAAGAAAGAAGATATCCTGACTTACGAGACGCTTCATAACCTTGAAAAATTTATCGAAGACGGAAAAAATGCCAGAGAATTCCCAATGGATGATTTTGCAGCATCAATTATAGCAGATGTTCAGTTATTGACCAATAAACCAGTTCTTTACGTTTGTAATGTAGACGAAAATTCTATTAAAAACGGAAACGAATGGATTGCCAAGATCGAAGAAATGGCTCAGAAAGAAAAAGCTGAAGTAGTAGTTTTAGCTGCTCAAATCGAAGCAGATATAAACGAATTGGATACGTTCGAAGAAAGAGAAATTTTCCTGGAAGAATTAGGTTTAACGGAACCTGGCGTAAATCGTTTGATCAGAAAAGCGTACGATTTATTAAAACTTCAAACATATTTTACAGCTGGAGTAAAAGAGGTGAGAGCCTGGACAATCGGGCAAGGCTGGACGGCTCCTCAAGCTGCAGGTGTGATTCATACTGATTTTGAAAAGGGTTTTATCCGCGCTGAGGTTATAAAATACAATGATTATGTACAGTACGGTACAGAATCGAAAGTAAAGGAAGCTGGAAAGCTTTCTGTTGAAGGAAAAGAATACATCGTGCAAGACGGTGATATTATGCACTTCAGATTTAATGTTTAAAAATATTAAAAGTTAGTTATATAGTATTTTAAAGGCGCTTTCATTCATTTGAAAGCGCTTTTTTTATTTTTTAAACATCTGTAGTATGTAATTTGCCATCTTCAGTATAAGTCAAAAATACTTCTGTGATTTTTAATAATTCTCAACTATTATATTTTTGAAAGATTCTCAATCGCTTTTTCCAAAGTTTCCTTTTTTTTGGCAAAACAGAGTCTGATCACGTTTTCATTCAGCTTATTTTTATAAAAAGAAGAAAATGGAACGGTCGCAACTTTATGATTAATGGTAAGTTCTTTAGCAAAATCAAAATCACTTTTATCCGAAATTTTATCATATTTTAAGGCTTGAAAATATGTTCCTTCGCAATCCAGTAATTCAAATGAAGTATTTGCTAAACCTTGTCTTAAAAAATCTCTTTTTTCCTGAAAAAATTCATCCAATTTAAGATAATGTTCCTCATTTTTCATGTACTCAGCCAAAGCAAGCTGAATTGGTGTGTTAACAGAGAAAACATTAAACTGGTGAATTTTACGAAACTCGTCTGTCAAAGCTTTCGGAGCCGCGCAATATCCTATCTTCCATCCGGTAACGTGAAAAAGTTTTCCGAAAGATGCAACTAAAAGACTTCTGTCTTTAAGTTCCGGATATCGACAGATGCTTAAGTGCTCCTTTCCGTCGAAAACAATGTTTTCATAAACTTCATCACTTAAAATCAATATAGACGTGTCTTTTACGATTTTAGTTAATTCCTGAATGTCATTCTCTTCCAAAATTTTTCCTGAAGGATTGTTGGGATTATTCAGGATAATCATTTTTGTTTTTTCTGAAACTAAATTTTTGACAGCATTCCAATCGATCTTATAATCAGGAGCTTTCATTTCGAATCGTTTTACAATACCACCGAAAAGTTCCACAGTTGGCTCGTAGCAGTCGTACGCAGGTTCGAAAATAATCACTTCATCATCAATTTTAATAAAAGTGGCAATTGTGGTAAAAATAGCCTGAGTTCCACCCGCAGTAATTGTAATTTCAGCATCCGGATGATAAATCGCTTGATGAGATTTTTCTATTTTTCTTGCGATTTCTTCTTTCAGCCCTATCATTCCGCCCATCGGAGCGTATTGGTTAAATCCTTTCTGAATAAAATGATTTACATGATCAAGCAATTTGGAGTCCGGCAAGAAGTCAGGAAACCCTTGTGATAAATTAATAGCTTCGTTTTCATTTGCCAGTTGGGTCATCTGACTGAAAATTGTGGTTCCCACGTTAGAAAGTTTAGAAAAAGGAAGTTGTATCATGAACGTAATTTTTTACTTCATTCGAATGTACAGTATTTTTTGAAATTTAAAAATAGATCATCAAAGGAATTTTATTGAGAGATCAAAAACATATGATTTACTAAGAAAATATCATAAAAAATGAGTCGAAATATTCGGATATTTTTGCGCGATTTCGTATTTTTGTATGTTTGCTGAAATAATTTATGTCACAAGAAATAAACCCTGTATATTCCGAAGATAACATCAGAACCCTCGATTGGCAGGAGCATATCCGTCTGCGCCCCGGAATGTATATCGGGAAGTTGGGCGATGGCTCGTCTGCGGACGATGGTATTTATATTTTACTTAAAGAGATTCTCGATAACTCGATTGATGAGTTTAGGATGAAGTCTGGCAAGAGGATAGAAATAAAAGTGGATGACGGAAAAGTGACGATCCGTGATTTTGGTCGTGGAATTCCGTTAGGAAAAGTCGTAGATGCCGTTTCAAAAATGAATACCGGTGGTAAATACGACAGCAAAGCTTTTAAGAAATCAGTTGGTTTGAATGGCGTCGGCACCAAAGCGGTGAATGCGCTTTCAGACTATTTCAGAGTTCGCTCTTTCCGTGAAGGGAAGATGAAAATGGCGGAATTTTCGAGAGGGATGATCACCGAAGATCATGCAGAAAAAGACACTTCAGACAGAAATGGAACGGAGATTTCTTTTGTGCCGGATGCAGATATTTTCCTTCATTTTAAATTCAGAAAAGAATATATTGAGAGAATGCTCCGTAATTATTCTTACCTGAATCCCGGTTTGAAAATTCTTTTTAACGGTGAAACTTTTTATTCTGAAAACGGTCTTAAAGATTTGTTGGAAGAAGAGTTGGAGAGTGATGTACTGTATCCGATCGTTCATTTGAGAGACAATGATATAGAATTGGCAGTCACGCATACAGACAAATCGCAGACGGAAACGTATTTTTCTTTCGTTAACGGACAAAATACAACGCAGGGCGGAACTCATTTGAATGCCTTTCGTGAAGCTTATGTGAAAACAATTCGTGAATTCTTTAATAAGAATTTTGATGCTTCCGACATTCGAAAATCTATTGTTGCCGCAATTTCTATCAACGTTGAAGAACCTGTTTTTGAATCTCAGACAAAAACAAAATTAGGCTCTAATGACATCGGTCCGAATGGTCCGACGGTAAGAATTTTCATTATCGATTTCTTAAAAAGTAAATTAGATAATTTTTTACATAAAAATCCGGAGATTGCAGAAGCGATTCAGAGAAAAATTTTGATCTCAGAAAGAGAAAGAAAAGAACTTTCAGGTATTCAGAAGTTAGCAAGAGAAAGAGCGAAAAAAGTTTCGCTTCATAATAAAAAACTACGTGACTGCAGACAGCATTACAACGATCAGAAGGCAGAGAGAAAAGCTGAAACCCAGATTTTCATTACAGAAGGAGATTCTGCATCGGGATCGATCACCAAGTCAAGAGATGTAGAAACGCAGGCTGTATTTTCTTTGAAAGGTAAACCGCTGAACTGTTATGGTTTAACAAAAAAGGTGGTGTACGAAAATGAAGAATTCAACCTGTTGCAGGCAGCTTTGAATATTGAAGAGAGTCTTGAAGATTTAAGATATAATCAAGTCATTATCGCTACCGACGCAGATGTCGACGGTATGCACATCAGACTTTTGATGATCACATTTTTTCTTCAGTTTTTTCCGGATGTAATCAAAAACGGACATTTATATATCCTTCAGACTCCATTATTTAGAGTTAGAAACAAAAAGGAAACAAGATATTGTTATTCTGAGCTTGAAAGAGTAAAAGCTTTAAATGAATTAGGTAAAAACCCGGAAATTACCCGATTTAAAGGGTTAGGGGAAATCTCGCCAGATGAGTTTAAAAATTTCATCGGAAAAGACATTCGTTTAGAACCTGTCGTTCTCGGTAAAGACCAGACGATTGAGCAGTTGCTGGAATTTTACATGGGAAAAAATACTCCGGACAGACAGGTTTTTATCCTTGAAAATCTGGTAGTGGAAGATTCAAATATAAGTGACAAAGAGATTGTCACAGAAGCAGAAGAGCTTTAAAGAAAATTTAGTTAATTTTTTATGAGATTAAGTAACCGTAAGAAAACTCCTGTCTATAGTTTCTTCAATACACTTATACTAATGTCACTGTGTATAGGAGTTGTAGGTTTTATATTAGAAAAATATAAGTTTAATATTCTTGGGGGATTTAGCTATCTTTTGATTATTTTGCCTCTCATATTATTAATTACTTTCTATGTCAACGGACGCCAGATTTTCGAGTACGACAGTGACGGTGAGGCTCTCCACATCAAAAACAGGAATATTATCCCGTTTCTCAGCAAGCCGCTGAGCGATGAATTTCCCAAGTATAAATTAATAAAATTTGAGACCATAACTATGCTTTTTATCAAGAGATTGTACGTGACGATCTCCAGCAAAAACAACGGATCTACGACTTTAAAATATGAAATCTCATACCTTACAAAAAAAGAAATCAACGACCTCAAATTTTCGCTCAATAAAGTAATCAAAGCAAACAAAGAAAGAAGATAGTAAGAAGTAATGATAGAAGAAAACTCTCACGAAGGCGAAAGCTTAAAAAAAGTTTCAGGACTGTATAAAGACTGGTTTCTGGATTATGCATCTTATGTAATTTTAGATAGAGCAATACCGTCAGTTTACGATGGCTTCAAACCGGTTCAGCGTAGAATTATGCATTCTATGCGTGAGCTGGAAGACGGCAGATATAATAAAGTTGCCAATATCGTTGGAAATACAATGAAATATCACCCTCACGGTGACGCATCGATTACCGACGCAATGGTGGGAATCGGGCAGAGAGAATTGCTGATTGATACGCAGGGAAACTGGGGAAATATTTATACAGGAGATTCTGCTGCGGCAGCGAGATATATTGAAGCAAGACTCACGCCTTTTGCTTTGGAAGTGGTTTTTAACCCGAAAACAACCGTCTGGTCAAAATCTTACGATGGAAGAAATAATGAACCAGTAGATTTGCCCGTTAAATTTCCTTTGCTTTTGGCACAAGGAGTTGAGGGAATTGGTGTTGGACTTTCCACAAAAATTCTTCCTCATAATTTTAATGAATTAATCAGTGCTTCTGTAGCCTATTTAAAAGGAAAAAAGTTCGAGCTTTTTCCAGATTTTCTGACGGCAGGTTTTCTGGATGTTTCAGAATACAATGACGGTCACAGAGGCGGAAAAGTAAGAGCAAGAGCCAAGATTTCTCAGGTAGACAAGCATACTTTGATGATTTCTGAGCTTCCTTTTTCAAAAAATACCGGCGATCTGATCGATTCTATCATCAAAGCCAATGAAAAAGGTAAAATTAAAATAAAGAAAATTGAAGATAATACCTCAGATAAGGTTGAGATTCTGATTTATCTCCACAACGAAGTTTCGCCAGACAAAACAATTGATGCTTTGTATGCATTCACAGACTGTCAGGTGACGATTTCGCCTAATGCCTGTGTGATTGTTGGTGATAAACCAATGTTCTTAAATGTTTCTGAGATCTTACGAATGAACACCGATCATACGGTCTCATTGTTGAAAAAAGAATTGGAGATTGAGTTGAATGAATTGCAGGAAAGCTGGCATTTTTCTTCTTTAGAGAGAATTTTTATCGAAAACAGAATTTATCACGATATAGAAGAAGTAAAAAGCTGGGAAGATGTTTTGAAGACAATCGCAATTGGTCTAAAACCTCACACAGCACATCTTTTACGAGAAGTTACAGAAGAAGATATTCTTAGGCTTACGGAGATTAGAATTAAGAGAATTTCAAGGTTTGATCTAGATAAATTTAAAGAAAATATATTATCGCTCGAAGGTAAAATTGAGCAGGTAAGGCATCATTTAGCAAATCTGATTACGTACGCAATTGACTATTATTTAAATATTCAGAAAAAATACGGAAAAGGGCGAGAACGCAAAACTAAACTGAGAATTTTTGATACCATCGATGCATCAAAAGTTGCGGTTGCGAATGAAAAATTCTACGCCAATTTTGAGGAAGGTTTTATTGGAACTTCGCTTAAAAAAGATCAGTTTTTATTTGACTGTTCAGATATTGACGACATCATTACCTTCAGAAAAGACGGTAGCATGAAAGTCGTAAAAGTGGAAGCCAAAACCTTCATCGGAAAAGATATTCTTCACGTTGCTATCTGGAAAAAAAACGACAAAAGAACGGTCTATAATATGATTTACCGAGAAGGAATGCAGGGGCCGTATTATATGAAGCGTTTTTCGGTAACGGGAGTGACTAGAAATACAGATTATCGGTTAGCTTCAGACGCGCGGGGTTCTGAAACTCTTTATTTCTCGGCAAATCCGAATGGTGAGGCAGAGACCGTGACAGTACTTTTAAAGCCAAATCCGAGAATCCGAAAAAATAAAATGGATATTGATTTTTCAGAAATAGGAATCAAAGGCCGGGATTCTAAAGGAAATCTGGTAACCAAATATTCAGTGAAAAAAGTAGATTTAAAAGAAGAAGGAGTTTCTACTTTGGCGCCGAGAAAAATCTGGTTTGATGATACGGTGAGACGTCTCAATGCAGATGTGCGCGGAACTTTGCTGGGGAGTTTCAAAGGTGATGATAAGATACTAACTGTCAATTCTCATGGTGAAGCAAAATTGATCAGTTTTGACCTTGGAAACCGCTTTGATGATGAATATATTATTCTGGAAAAGTGGAGGCCACAGCAACCGATTACCTGTATTTATTATGACGGCGAAAAAG
This sequence comes from Chryseobacterium sp. CY350, assembly GCF_027945075.1. NCBI lineage: Bacteria > Pseudomonadati > Bacteroidota > Flavobacteriia > Flavobacteriales > Weeksellaceae > Chryseobacterium > Chryseobacterium wangxinyae. The sequence continues at coordinate 987,657 of NZ_CP116034.1, read as the reverse complement.
ATATTTATTTTATTAAGAGATTTTTGCTGGAGAATACTACCAATCCGCAGACTTTTATGCCGTCAGAACATCCGAAATCTTTTATAGAAAGAATTTTGGTTTCAAATGGTGCAACTGCAGAAATTATTTTTGCAAAAGATAAAGGAAAAGAACGTGATCCTGAAGTGATTAATATTGATGAATTTATTGCCGTGAAAGGAATAAAAGCAATAGGAAATCAGTTTACAAAATTTAAAGTTAAGACGATTAATGTCACTATTCCCGAACCGGAGGAAGAAGAAGAGCCTGAAGTCGATGATGAGCCATTTTCCCCTTCTGCAGATGAAGATGGTGGCACGATTGGTGATTTGTTTGATGCCGGGAATACTGAAGACTAAAAATTAAAATATGAGTATATTAATATTAATCATAGCAATAACCGCAATTATCAGCTTTATAGCTTTTAACAACCAGAGTATTTTTGAACAGTATAAATTCAATGTAGGCGCAATTCTGAACAAAAAGGAATATATAAGATTGCTTTCTGCAGGGGTTTTACATGCAGATATGATGCACCTGTTGTTTAATATGATGACTTTATATTTCTTCGGACCGGTTATTTTGGAGGGATTTGGTGCGGCAGGATTTATTATTATATATATAGGTTCCATACTTTTAGGCAACATCTTCTCTCTGTTTATTTATCAAAAACAACCGTGGTACTCGGCAATCGGAGCAAGTGGTGGTGTTTCTGGGGTGCTATTCGCGGCAATTGCGATGGCTCCTAAGATGAGTCTATATATGTTTTTTATCCCAATTCCAATTCCTGGTTTTGTTTTTGGACTTTTATATTTTGGATACTCAGTCTATATGATGCTAAATCCTAAACAATGGGATAATTTAGGACACGCTGCACACTTAGGTGGAGCGTTTTTCGGATTGGTTTATGCAATTGCTACTCAGCCTGAAGCGGCCATAGAAAATTCTATGTTTATAGGAATTATGGCATTGCCACTTCTCTATTTATCGTACGAAATATTTATAAAGAAAAAAATCGGTTAGAAATAACCGATTTTTTTGAAGATTTTTTTAATAGAACAATTTACTTAATGGCAAAAATAAAACGGTCATTTTCGGATAAATCTTTTATCAATTCAGCTTTCGAAAAAGTGTTTTCATACAATTCTAAAGTTTCCTGACCCAATTTCTGATTAATTTCCAAAAACAATAGTCCGTTTTTGTTTAAATATTTTTCGGCATCTTTGGCGATCTTTCTATAAAAAATTAATGCATCTGAAGTTGGTGAAAATAATGCCATATTAGGCTCAAATCCTTTTACAGAATCTTTGATTTCTACTTCTTCTTCAATCCCGATGTATGGTGGGTTTGAAATGATAATATCATAGTTTTCGGTCAGATCTAAATTCAGATAATCTGAATGAATGAATTTGACGTCAAGCTGATGAAATTCGGCATTTCTTTTTGCAACTTCCAATGCTTTTTCTGAAAAATCAATGGATGAAATTTCAGAATTTGGAAAGTATTTCTTTAAAACTAAAGGAATTACGCCGCTTCCGGTACCAATGTCTAAAATCTTTAAACCTTTAGAATTTAAATCTGAATTTTGAATTTTACTAATTGCAATTTCCAGCAATTCTTCAGTTTCCGGACGTGGAATCAATACATTTTCATTCACAAAAAAAGTCATTCCGTAGAACTCGGTTTCACCTAAAATATGTTGATATGGCTTTCCTGTTTTTAATTCTGAAATTATTTCTTGAAATTTACTTTCGTCTTCATCTGATAAATCATTTTCAGACATCATTCTAAGTTGAATCTGATTTAAATCTAACAACTTTTCAGCAAAAATTGAATATAAAAAGTCGGTTTCAGAATCTGTATACAAATCTGAAAGTTCTTTTTTAAAATGTCTTTTAAATTCTGAAATTGTCATTTATCTTGTAAAAACCAATTTAATATCTGTCGATTTTTCTTCATCAATTCTGTAGCCTTCATAGTTGAAAGCTTTTACGTCATTCAATGTCTTAGCCTGTGTTTCAGCACAAAATCTTACCACCAAACCTCTCGCATGTTTTGTATAAACAACGATGGTTTTCAGGCTTCCTTCACGCAATTCGTAAAATTCAAAATCAATGATTTTATGATTAAGTTTCTTCCGATCTATTACTTTAAAGTATTCGTTGCTTGCGAGATTGAGAAGGAGTTCATTTTTTTTCATCTCAGAATTGAGATGTTCTGTCACTTTTTCCGTCCAGAAAGAATATAAATTTTTGTACTCATCAAACTCAAATGGTCTTCCCATTTCCAGTCGGTAAAGCATCACTTTATCGGATGGTTTCAGCAAACCGTATAATCCCGAAAGTATTCTGTAATTTTTCTGTAAATAATCGACTGCTTTTTTATCTAAAGTTTTAGCATCCAGACCTCTGTAGACTTCTCCGGTAAATGCATACATTGCAGGAGCAGAATCTGTTGCTGTGGGTTTTGGTTTCCATTTCTGATTTCTGTCCCAGTTTTCATCTGCGAGTTTTGAGGAAATTTCCATCAGCTCGGAAAGATATTTTGGAGATTTAGGTTTTAAAAATGAATGGATAAATTCTGAATCATCAATGAATTTCGGAGTGGTACTTCTTAACAGATCTGTCGAGAATTCCGTATTCATTAATTTTGCAGGTGACGTAATGATTTTCATAATTTAAAAGGCAGATAATTGTTTAAGATCAATCGTATTCATCAGCATTACAGAAATAAAATCAAACATGAAATGACAGATAATTAAAATTTTAATGTTGGAATATTTTTTATAAAATAATGAAAAAACGATTCCTATGAAGAATGGTACAACAACCTGACCGATTGTTCCGTAAGTACTGTGTAAGATCCCAAACAGTAATGAAGAGACAATAATTCCCAAAGATGGACTGTTATAAATTTTTTCAATTCTTGGCTGAATGTAAGCGCGCATTAATAATTCTTCGGTAACTCCCGCAGTAAGACACGTGAAAATAATCAGAAAGTAATTGTTTTTAAAAATCGAACTGAGCTGCACCAGCTTGTCACTTATTTTTTCATGAGTGATGAGCATGATGATTCCATTAAGAACAGTGCCCCCGACCACGCATATTAGGTAAAGAGCAAATACTGCTGCAAAATAAAATCCTAAAGAATATTTTTTGTCTGCCCAAACGAAGAATGACCTGTTCTCAAAAGATAAATTGTAGACAACGATAAGTATCAATACAAACCAGATCGAAAGTCTGTTATAAAAGAAAAGATCAGCAGTAATGGTTTTAAAATGAAAAAAATAATTGATCAAAGGAATCGAATAAAGCATTGAAAAGGCAAGTAATACAAACGTAAGTAGAATGCCAATAGAATATTTCCCGTTAAGACTCATCATAAACTCTTCTAAATTTCCCCTTTTCCCTGTCTGATTATTTCCGGCTCACCAGATGTAAGATCAACTATAGTAGAAGCTACGTTGTCTCCATAACCGGAATCTATCACGATATCTACCAGATGATCGTATTTCTCAGCAATCAATTCAGGATCTGTAGAATATTCGATAATTTCATCGTCATCTTTGATGGATGTTGACGCAATAGGATGACCCAGCTTTTCTACGATCAATTGAGGAATAGAATGATCCGGAACACGAATCCCGATAGTTTTATGATTTTTATAAGCTAACGGTAAACTTTTGTTAGCTTCAAGAATAAACGTAAACGGACCAGGAAGATGACTCTTTAAAAATCTGAAAACAGAAGTGTCTACCGGTCTAGTAAAATCCGAAAGATGACTGAGATCGTTACAGATGATAGAAAATTTAGCTTTATCTAACTTCAGTTTTTTGATCTGCGCCAGTTTTTCCATGGCTTTAATATCAAAAATATTACAGCCCAATGCGTAAACGGTATCAGAAGGATAAATAATCAACCCGCCATTATTTAAGGTTTTAATGACCTCATTGATAAGGTTTTCCTGCGGATTGTCGGGATATATTCTTAAAATTTTTGCCATAAACAAAGGTACAAATATTTAAATTATTTTCGGGAACTGCTTTATTTGCAGGAAAAACTTGCATTTTTAAAATTAATTCGTATATTTGCAATCCAATATCGCGGGATAGAGCAGTAGGTAGCTCGTCGGGCTCATAACCCGGAGGTCATCGGTTCGAGTCCGGTTCCCGCTACTAAGATCAGTGCTGTCGGTAAGCACTCTAAAAATACACCGCGGGATGGAGCAGTAGGTAGCTCGTCGGGCTCATAACCCGAAGGTCATCGGTTCGAGTCCGGTTCCCGCTACTAAGATCAGTGCTTTCGGTAAGCACTCTAAAAATTCACCGCGGGATGGAGCAGTAGGTAGCTCGTCGGGCTCATAACCCGAAGGTCATCGGTTCGAGTCCGGTTCCCGCTACCAACAGGAGAATTACGAAAGTAGTTCTCCTTTTTTTGTGCTTTTATTTTTGAATTCATTATTGGAATGAAATGTGCTACCAAAGTTCACAAGAATATGCAAATCTTATTAGTCTATAAAAAGAGAAATTAAATTAAGATAATGAAATTTATTGTCTTTTCTACTTATGCGGTTAAAAGGAAAGAGTTTGAAATTCGAATCGAAAGAATTAAATATTATTACACATATAAAAATGGAAAATTTACGAGAAAATAATTTAGAAAAGATAAGATCTTTTATGAACAAATGGTTTGAGCATTTTGATCAATTAGATGATAATAGCTTTTTCACTCAATATTTATCTGAAGATGTGAAGATGAAATTTCCTGGAAATGATCTTTTTATGGGTCATGCAGCTTTCTCAAATTGGTTTACCGAATCGAAAAATAATATGTTGTCAAACACCAAACATCATATTAGTGATGTAAAAATTACGAAAGAAGGTAAAGATTGGTTTGCAGTTAATTTTAAGGTGCGTTACGTGGCAGAAATGAAAGATCAGAAGATAGATATGGACGTTACAGAAGACTGGAAGCTATTTTGGGACAACACTAAAGATCAGCCTTTGATATCAGAATATATTGTAAGTTAATTATAAGAAAAAAATATCCCGCTTCATGAAGCGGGATATTTTTTTTTAGTTTGCCAAAGTATCAAAGTTCTGAAGTTTCATATCTTCTGACTTCAGATGATCGAAGTAGCTAGATTTGCTGTTTCCTTTCATTTTCTTTACCGCTCCTGCTGCACCTTGAAAATCTTTATCAATTTTCGTAGCGAGCTCTGTTGGTTTAAAATCAAGTTTGATACTGTCATCAGATACACCAAGATAACCGTTCTTTTTAGTAATGTAATTGATGTAGTTTTCGTAGATTCCCAAAGTATTTCTGAAGAATTGTGTATGATAGTTCATACACTTTGTCGCTTTTTTTGATTTTCCCAAAATACAGCTTGCCATATTTCCTTTGTATAGCTCGAATTCCTGAGAAACTTTGTTGTATTCATTTTTTAAGGCTGCTTTTCCGTTTGTTAAAACTGTTGCATCACCTTGCTTTTCACTGATCTTTTTTAAATGTTCCACTACAACCGGAACTGTGGCTTCTATTTTTGATTTTGCTTCGGTCACAGAACCGAAAACTGAAGAAACCTGCGCTGATGTAAGGCTAAAAATAAACAATAATAAAACAGTAAGTAGATTATATCTTTTCATGAGAAATTTTTAAAGCACTAAAATAAATATATTTTCTCAGTTTAAGCAAGTAGATTTTAATTTTATTTAATAAATATTAACAAGTTTTAAGAATTTACAATTTAAACATGATTTTTAGTAACAATCGATTACACATAAAAGTTAGTTTGTTAGTAATTCAATATATTTGGGTTAAAAATATCTTTCTGATTATCAGTTACATATATCTAATTTGCGTTTATCACTAAAAAAATAGTTGTCGGGATGAATTTTATTTCTACATTTGTATAACTAATTTGATAGTGATATTTGATAAATGCTACCAATTAGAATCTTAAAAATGATTTTATGAAAATTCAGAACTTAACAAAAGCGGAGGAGCAGATCATGCAGTATTTATGGAAAATCGAAAAAGGTTTTCTAAAAGATGTTCTGGATCTTTTCCCGGAGCCGAAACCTCATACCAATACCGTTTCTACGATTCTGAAAGTTTTAAAGGATAAAGAATTTGTAGATTATAACGTTTACGGAAGGCAGCACGAATATTTTCCTCTTGTTTCTAAAGAGCAATATTCTGGTAAGACCATGAAAAGTCTGGTGAAAAATTATTTCAAAGGATCATACAAAAGTGCCGTTTCATTTTTAGTTGAAAAAAACGAAATGACTGTTGAAGATCTTGAAATGCTTTTAAATGAACTAAAAAACAAGGATTAACATGGAAACACTGATTTTATATTTTGGAAAAGTAATCATCTGTTCGGGTGTAATGTTTTTGTATTATCAGTTGTCTTTGAAAGACAAGACGTTTCATCATTATAACAGATTTTATCTTTTGTCGGCCATGTTGATCTCGATTTTACTGCCGCTGGTGAAAGTAGAAGATTTTACAATTGAGGTGAGCAACGATCTTTATGTGCTTCTTAATAAGTTGCAAAATTTTAATTCAAATAACTCTACAGACCATGATAACATTTATTTTAGAATTATTTTTTCAGCTCTGGGATTGGTGTCTCTCTATTTTTTAGGGAAATTACTTTATGGCATTCTAAAAATTGCTCAGTTTAAAAATCAGTTTCAGAAAGAAACTTTTGAAGGCGTCAATTTCTACCAGACTAACCTTTCAGAAGCTCCGTTTTCATATTTTAAAAATCTGTTTTGGAAGAATACAATCGTCATCAATTCGGACATCGGAAAGCAGATTTTGAAGCACGAAATGGTTCACATCGAACAGAAACACTCTTACGATAAGATTTTAATGGAGATTATTACCTCGATTTTCTGGTTCAATCCGTTTTTTCATATCATCAAAAAAGAAATAAGCTTAATTCACGAATATCTGGCTGATAAAAAAGCCGTCAAAAAATCGGACACCAAAGCATTTGCGCAGATGCTATTAGCGAGCCACTTTTCCGGAAAAGAGTTGCCAGCGACCAGTCCGTTTCTAAGTTCAAACCTTAAAAAAAGACTTAAAATGTTACAAAAACCACAAACCAAATTCGGTTATGCGCGTAGAATTTTTGCATTACCGGTGTTATTTACAGTTGCTTTCGCTTACATGGTGAACGCGAAAAACAAAGAAATTGCAGAAACCAATATTGAAATAGAAAAAGCAGTTTCTGAGATTAAAAAAGATACCATTTCTCCTAAAAGTAGTATCGATCAGATCGTAGAGAGACAGGAAGTTAATATTTCTAAAGCTAACGAACAATTAAAGATTCAGTCTGAAAAGCTGAAAACGTTAAGCGAAAAATCAAAAGAAAAAGCTGCTGAACTAAAGAAAATTGCTAAAGAAAAAGGCGATAAAAGCTATGAATTTGAGTTGAAGGCTAAAGAATTAAAACAGCTTTCCGGTGAGATGGATAAGATCGTTTATAGAAATCTTAATGAAAAGGATAGTGAAATTATTTTTAATGATTTAGAATTTAGAACAACCTCACCCGAAGGTAAAAACTACACTCTGAGACTGAATGAGAATAGAAATGCAACAGTTGATATGACCAATCATGAAGGTGAAGGATACAGGAATTTAAAGAAAGAACTTGATAACAGATTAACTGAGGTATTGCAGGGTGAAAAAGTTTATGCTGATAATAATTTCAAAAGACCGCCAACTCCTATAACACCCCCCATTACTCGTGGATATACAGGCGTTTCAACTTACAGGGAAATAAAGTATTCGCATTTATCTCAAAAGGATCAGAGACGACTAGAGAAATTATCAAAGGAAAAAGCTGAACTGTCAAAAAAACAAGCTGAGATTTCGAGAAAGCAAGCAGAAATTGTGAGAGCAAAAGCCCAAAATAATCCTTGGATGATATCGGTTGATGCACATGCTGCTCCAAAAGCTGACTATACCGTTATTTCAAAATATGTGGATTCTGAGAATACCGTCAATAATAAAATTGTAAAAACTCAAAATTCGAGGGTAATCACCGATGGTACCGAAAATTCTAATTCCGGGGTAAATAAGTTTTATATAAATGGTAAAGATGCTTTCGAAGAAGACATGAAAGTAACCATTGATGGAAAAGTTGTTTCACGTGAAGATTTAGCTGCATTTGATGCAAAGAATATTAAAGATATGAATGTTGTTAAAAGCAAGGTTAACGGTAAAGCAAAGGGAGAAATAATTATAAATACAAAGAAAGAAAATTCAAAACAATAATTGTGTAAGACTTGTCATTTAAAATAAATTCAAAAACTGATCATCATGGAAGCTCTGTTTTTATATTTCTTACAAGTAGTAATCGGTTCCGGTGTCATGTTTTTGTACTATCAGATTGCCCTGAAAGACAAAACATTCCATCATTACAACAGATTTTATCTTCTTTCAATAATGGCTATTTCCTTTATTTTGCCTTTGTTAAAAGTTGAATATTTCACGATAGAATTTAGCGATAAAGTATTTATTTTAATCAATAAATTTCAAACTTTCACGGATTACAAAAACACAAATGACGGAATTAATTATCTTAAATTTTTCAACTATGGGATTTTAGGAATCACAATTTTTTTACTATTAAAATTCTTCTTTGGAATCTTTAAAATTCATAAATTCAAAGCTCAATTTAAAAGAGAAAAGATTGAGGGAATCAATTTTTACCAGACCAATCTTTCAGAAGCGCCTTTTTCTTATTTTAAAAATCTGTTTTGGAAAAATACGATAGCGATCAATTCGGACATCGGAAAACAGATTTTGAAACATGAAATGGTTCATATTGAGCAGAAACATTCTTATGACAAAGTTTTCATCGAAATCGTGAATGCTGTTTTTTGGTTCAATCCGTTTTTTCATTTACTTAAAAAAGAAATTTATTTAATTCACGAATATTTAGCAGATAAAAAAGCGGTACGACATTCGGATACCAAAGCGTTTGCGCAGATGCTTTTGGCCAGTCATTTTCCGGGAAATCAAGTTTCGATTACCAGTCCGTTTCTTAGTTCAAACATAAAAAAAAGACTTAAAATGATTCAAAAACCACATACAAAGTTCGGGTATTTGCGTAGAATTTTAGCATTACCGGTTTTATTTACTGTTGCCTTTGCGTACATGGTAAATGCGAAAAACAAGGAAATAGAAAAAGTGAACACAGATGCTGAAAAAATTATAAAAACATTGGAGGCTGAAAGTTTCAATAATAACACTAAAGTAATTGTTGAAAAATCTGTAACGGGTAAAAAACTCGCATCAAGAGATACTATTACACCAATCAGTTCAGAAACTTCAACTGCTGCTGCCATTTCAAATATAAAGATTGCAAAAATCAACGGAGATCCTTTGGAGAAATTTTTAAGTGATGCGGAAGAAGTTGATATTTTTTTGGTAGAAGGGAAGAAGGTAAGTAAATCTGAATATCAAGATTTTCTTAAAAAAAATAGAGAAACTCCCAATTATATTTTCAGTCATTCTTCGCCTAAAAATGAACGTATAAAAGTGATGATTTACAGTGCGGCAAGAAACAATGATAAGTTCTCCAGTTCTGTAAGAAACAAGCTAATGAAGGAAAATAATGTGGGCAACGATATGTTTTTGTTTATGACAAGAATGGTTTCTTCTGATGAAGAAAGCGAGAACCTGCGACAATCAGTTTTGGAAGCGGCAAAAGCTAGAAAGTCTGCACAGGAAGCCGCTGACGTGATGGAAAAAGAAAGCATAAATTTTAAAAAAGGAAGAGATTATGATAAAAATCCACTTACTCAAGCTGAAATATCGAAACTAAGAGAAGATTCAGAAAGGCTACGTATTAAATCAGAAAAAGAGTTTGAAGGCAGAAAAGAAGATATAATCGTTTTCAAGTTTGATGAAATTGGTTCTTATTTAAAAAACAAAGACCAATCGTTGTCAAAAGTTGATAAAAGTAAAGCACCAGTAAAATCTAGTGTAATGATGATGTCTATAACTGATGGAAGATTTTTTATTGATGGAAAAGAATTTACAAAAGAAGAGCTTAAAAAATATATGAAGAGTTTTGAAGATGAAGTTTCATATAAAGATATTAAAGTAGCAAAAGCTCCTTTCAAATCTGTAAAAATGTACAGAACGCCGTACGGTGATAAAGGTTTTTCAAAACTTGATAAAGTAGAATTTTCCACAAAATAAAAACAGTATGAAATACATTATCATTTTCAGCTTATCATTTATCACTACATTTTTCAGCGCACAGAATAAGCGTTTTACTTACGAGTATCAATTTATTCCTGATTCTACCAATATTGCAGATGTAAAATCTGAGATGATGATTCTGGATACTTCGCCGTCACAGTCGAAATTTTACAGTTATACCGTTTATCATTCAGATTCAATCATGAGAGTTGATCTTGAAAAACAGCTGGCCACAACCGGAATGATGAACGTAAGATCTGACATGCGAAAAGGCCTGGTAAGATATTCTATATCAAAAGATTATCCTGATTACAAAGTTTTTTTGCATAATCAAATTCTTGGCGACCAGTACAAAGTTTCTGATGACCGAAAAATTAATTGGAAGATAAAATCTAAAAAACAGAAAATCGGGGAGTGGAACACACAGAAAGCCGAAACAGAATTTGGCGGAAGAAAATGGATTGCTTGGTTTGCTTCTGAAATCCCCATTCAGGATGGTCCGTATAAATTCCATGGTCTTCCCGGGCTTATTGTGAAAATCGAAGATGTTACAAAATCTCATGTTTTCAATTTGCAGGCTGTAAAAACGATCGCTAATATTCCATCAGATATTTTTGGTGAAAAACAAATTAACGTTAATCAGAAGCAATATGAAAAATTGTTGAAAGACTTTGAGAACGACCCAACGAAAGGCCGTAGACAAATGCAGATGGGTGGCGTAACGATGATCATGAAAGACGGTACGGCAAATCAAATGAAAGAGCAGGAAGAACGCATAAAAGCAGGATTTAAAAAAGATAATAACAGAATAGAATTAATTAAAATATAGCATAATGAAAAAGATTTTAAGTCTAAGCTTCTTACTTTCTGCGATATTAATATTCTCGCAAAGCAATCGTTTCTTTTACGAATATAAATTTATTTCAGATTCTACAGATAAAGCAGATATTAAAAAGGAAATAATGCTTTTAGATATCGATAAAAACGGATCAAATTATTACAGTCAGGATAAATTTGTATCAGATTCTACATCAAAAGCAGATCTTGAAAAACAGTTGAAACTAAGTCCGAATAACATCAATATCAATAGAAGAGAAAAGCCGGGACAGATCTCTTATAAAGTAAGAAAGCAATATCCGGACTTTAAAACATATCTTTTTACAAGAATTTCCAGCGACAGTTATAAAATTGAAGAAGATCAAAAACCAGAATGGAAAATTCTTCAGAATAAGCAGAAAATAGGAGCATACAATACTCAGAAAGCTACAACAAATTTTGGCGGAAGAGAATGGACTGCTTGGTTTTCTACTGATCTGCCATTTCAGGACGGGCCTTATAAATTCTACGGACTTCCGGGTTTAATTGTGAAAATTGAAGATAAAACAGGGTCGCATTCGATGACTTTGGTGGGAAATAAAATGATTGCAATAGCTGCTGAAAAAGAAACGGAACTTCCGCAAGGAGTACAAATCTACGGAATGGGTGGAAAAGATATTGAAATCAATAAAAACCAATTTAAAAAAGCCTGGAAATCTTATGTAAATGATCCGACGAAAAATATGCGTGAAATGATGATGAAGAATACCGAAACAAACAGAGTGGTTTTCAAAACAACATCAGCAAACGGAAAAGAAATTTCAGATCCGAATCAGGTTTTCAGAGAAATGGAGAAGAAGGCGAAAGAAGGATTTAAAAAGAATAATAATCCCATAGAACCGGATTTATATAAATAAGATTTAAGAAATTTATAATAAAAAAAGCGGAGAAATTTTCTCCGCTTTTTTTTGCTTTATTTTTTACCGGTTAACCATTGGTCTTGAAGTTTCTTTTCAGCCGGTGTCGGATTTGCTTTAAACTGTAATGTTTCCATCGTCATTTTGTCTAAAACAGCTTTTCCTTTAAGCTCTATCTTATCAGATTTATCACCATTTTTTCTGAGAATCGTTACGGTAACATTTTGTCCGTCTTTGATCGTTTTAGAATAATTAATAAATTCCTGAATATTTTGAATATTAATTGTTTTTCCGTCCAAAGCCACAATTTCGTCAGTGATTTTGAATCCGATACTTTTTGCAAACGGAGATAAAGCAGAATGCTCGTCAAACACAAATGTGTTGTTTTTATCGTTATAACCTGTTTGGTTCGGGTCTTTTACAAACCAAAAAATTGGTGGAGTTTCCTGTTTGTTGATTTCTACACCTACTTGTGCCAAATATTCTGCGTAAGGTGTCGGTTGACTTCCTGCAATATATTTATTATAAAAATCTTTTACTTGAGGATAACCTGTTACGGTTACCAATTCGTCAATCAGTTTATCATCTTTGAAAGGTTTGTTTTCACCAAATCTCTGTGATAATTTTCTGATCATATCACGATAACCCATTTCACCATTCGACAATTTTCTCAATTCAATGTCAAGACACATCGTCAAAAGTGTTCCCTTTTCATAAACATTTCTGTACTGATCTTTGTATTCATCAAGCAAAACATTTTTACTCATTACCGTAAAAGGCATTGTATCGTTGTAGCTTTTTGAATTTTTAATTTTGTCACTTATTCTTTGAAGAAACTGATCTTTGGTGATCAAACCTTCCTGAATCTGAAATAAATTAGCAAAATATTCAGTTCCACCTTCATACATCCAAAGATGCTGAGACATTTTAGGATCTGCATAATCAAAATAATGAATTTCTTCCGAATGCGTTTTCAAAGGATTCACTGTATGGAAAAACTCGTGAGAAACCACGTCTACAATGGCTTCATCGATCGCTTCTTTAGGCATCATTTCGTGCAAAACTACGCTTGTAGATTCGTGATGCTCCAATGCACCAAAACCTTTTATTTGAGGACCTTCTGTTCCTGCAAGATAAAGCATGATCGCATATTTTTTGTTGGTATTCATGTCTCCCAAAAATTTCTTTTGAGCTAAAACCATTTTTTCAAGGTTTTCTTTAAAATCTGCTGCTTTATATTTTCCTGTCGGTGAATAAACGCCTAAAACCAAGTCCATTCCACCAGCATTAAATGTGATGAAATCAGGTTTTGAATACATCAATGGAGAATCTGTAAGTTTAGCATAATTTGCCAAAATAAAAGTATCAGTAGCTTCAGATTTGTCCTGATCAACCAATGCTGTTGTGCCGTAGAAATCAGCCGGTTTCTGAATAATCAACTGATACGGGACATCCTGCATATTATCAATGTACCCAACAAATCCGTGAGTATTGACCATATAAATTTTACCTTGCTCAATATCGGTTCCTGATGGTGAAAATACCGCTTTATGCTTTGTAGCGTCACCTTCTTCATCAAAACTGTCATTTACAAAATAAGTAACTTTATTTAAAGCCTGTGCATTTTTAAGCGTATAAGTATTGTCTCCAACTTTTGTGAAAGCCAATTCTTTTCCTTTATTATCTAAAAACTTGATTCCTTCGATGAACCGTCCGTAATCATCCACAGAATAAGTTCCGGGAACGGTTTTTGGGAAGTGAAATTTCACATCTCCCGATTTCATTTTCGGAAATTCCATCGTTACGGCAACTTTATCGTCTTTTACGTTGACAAGGTCGATATTTGTTTTGATCGACTGCGCGTTAACGAAAGCTGCTGCAAGAATTCCTAAGCTAAATGCTGTTTTTTTCATTAGATTTAATTATAGATAAGTAGTTGACGGAAAATTGGTTTTGTTACAGATGAATCTGAATTCAAGCAATTTTAATTTTAGAAAATCACTATTTCATCTTCCTTGCATTTCTTTTTAATCTTCTTGTTTCCTTTTTTGTATAAATAGTACAAATTGAATATGATGTGCCATAGTATTTATAGCATGGAAATTTATTTTCTGAAATAAATTCTTTAAAAAGATTACTAATATTTACAATTTTTTCTATATTGTTTTTTAAATTCACTAATAATTTTCCTTCAGGATTATCTTGAATCTCTGGAGTCCAATAGGATTTAAATTGATATTTTTTATTTATTAATAATTCGATCTCATACAAGTGTCCATCAAAACCAGTTTTCCATTTTTTTATGTTTTCTTCAGTAGGTAGTTGATCTAATTTATAATCAGCTATGATTTTTAAAATTTCATTTATCTGATTTTCACTTAATGAAATTTCTTTTCTTAAAAACTCTAATTTATTATCAGAATTTTGAATAACAAAAATTATTTTACCACTTATGAAGTTTTTTGATTTTTCGAGTTGTATGCAGTTAGATGTATTCCAAAATCTAATGATATTTTCTGAATTAGAATTCTCAATATTATTTAAAGAAAAAAAATCAAGTTTATCTTGAAATAATTTATAAGTGATTTTATTATATTGATTTTCAAAAATATTTACAGTCTTTAGTTCTTGACCGGCTGAAATGTTAAAGGATAAAATTGAGAATATTAAAAAACATTTATACATCATTTTTTAGTTTAAATTATCACGATACTTTCTTATATCTCAAATAGTAATTCTTATTAAACTCAACTGGCTGGCTGTTTTTAAGTGTAATTTTTTGCCAATTTTCAGTAGGAGAAATCATCTGATCGCCAAATCTCACGGGAAGATTCAGATTTTTTACCACGTTGGTAAAACGATATTTCAGTTCAGTTCCATTTTGAGAATATTCTAAAACAGGAACTTTTGTTGTTCTTAAATATTGATTAAAAATACTCGAAAAATCAATTCCGGACTTCTGAGAAATGTACTTTTCAATTTGTTCGGTCGTTACCGTTTGATGATAAAAATCTTTATTCAGGCCTCTTAAAATCTGTCTGAATTTCTCGTCGTTATTCAAAATCTGTCGCATTGTGTGAAGCATGCTAGCACCTTTCGGATACATATCGCCGCTTCCTTCATTTCTTACGCCATACTTTCCGATGATCGGAATATCATTCGCAATATTATTCTGAATTCCCTGAGCATAAATGTTAGCGGATTTTTTATCCATGTAATTTTCAGTAAAAAGTACTTCAGAATACATTGTAAAACTCTCATGAATCCACATATCTGCCTGGTCTTTTGCAGTAATATTATTGGCAAACCATTCATGACCACTTTCGTGAACGATGATATAATCCCAATTTAAACCAACACCGGTTCCCGAAAGATCATTTCCCAGATATCCGTTTTGGTAACCATTTCCATAAGCCACATTGCTTTGATGTTCCATTCCTAAATAGGGTGAATCTACCAGTTTGTAAGAGTCTTCATAGAAAGGATAGGGCCCGAACCAATATTCGAAGGCTTTCAACATAGGTTTTACCTGCTGAAACTGTTTTTTTGCTTTATCTAAATTATAATCGAGTACCCAATAATCGAGATCAAGTTTACCTTTTTCGCCGTCGTAAGAATCTTTAAAATTTACATATTTACCGATGTTCGGAATAATAGAGTAGGCGTTAATAGGATTTTTAACTTCCCAGGTAAAAATGTTTTTTCCGTTTTCGGTTTTTTTGTCTGTCAGTCTTCCGTTACCGATTCCCACAAGATCTGACGGAGTGATGATTTTCATAACGATTCCGTTCTCTGGCTCGTCGCTCCAGATGTCCTTTGTAGGAAGCCAGATGGAAGCGCCGATACCTTCATCGGCAACACTCATCCAGGGATTTCCCTTTTCATCTTTAGTAAAAACCCAGCCGCCGTCCCACGGAGCTCTTTTGGCAATTACAGGATTGCCAGAGTACGTTACGTCAATGGTATATTTTTCTCCTTTTTTGAATTTTTTATTGGCTGTGACGAAAATGAAGTCGCCATCTCTTTTAAAATCATTTTTAGTCGGGAAACTGCATTCAATTTTATCCGCTTTCATCGGCATTTGAAGATCGATTTGAAAGACAGGATTTGTGACGTCTTTTATGATTTCAAAACTGATTTTATTGTTTCCTTTAATGCTTTTCTGAGAAAAATTGGGTTCTACAGATAATTCATACTTTTTAACATCCCAAAAATTTCGGAATTCTGTGTCAGAACCTTTTAAAGTGTCTTGGTTTGTGAAAGTTTTATTTTGCTCAAAAAACTGACCGAAAGTCAATCCTGAAATTAATAAAACAGATAGTGAAATCTTTTTCATACAATGTGAAATTTGATGATTTCAAAAATATAAATTAAATTCTAATAATCTTAATTTAATAGTCAATATATGCGATCCAGAATACAAAACTAATGTAGAACCAAAGAAGAGAAAAAGTAATATGAACGGTAGTTTCAAACAATTTGCCTTTCCACAGTTTTGCTGAATAACCGAAAAACTGAATGATCAGTCTGAATGTCCAGAAAATTGCCAATCCGAAGATTATCTTTTTACCAAGATTGGTTTCAAGCAATTCATTTGAAGATGTGATAAGAAGCAGACCCATCAAAAGAACCGTGAAAGCTATAAAAATGGTGTGAACTTTCATAATCTGACGATTAATAAGGCTTAAAGATTTAAATTCGTTTTCCCAATCAAAATATTTAGGAAAAATAATATGAATCAAAGCTAAAATAATGAAGAGAATTACAATGATAACGAAATGAATATGCATTGTGAAAAATTTTAAGGTGTGCAGATAAAAATAGACATGAATGGTGTAAACTTAACTTCTTCAAATGTTGTAAAACCCGAATTTTTGAAAGCATTTCTCCAGATTCTTTTCGAAAAGAAATGAGTAAATCCCACAGAAAAAGCTAAAAAATTCGGAAAATCTCGGAGATGTTCCACCATAATTACCTTTCCATTTGGTTTGCAAACGCGGTAACATTCTTTTAAAAACTGAATTTTTTCATCGTTTGATCTGATCTCGTGAACCGCCGACAAAAGAAATATGAGATCACCAGAATGATCATCGCTTACTATTAAATTTGATTTCATTTGTTGCGTGTCTGGATAAACCATACTCACTTTTCTCGCTCTGATAATAGCCGGTTCAGTGTGTCTTTCCGCATCATAAAAATCAAAAACCTTCAGATCGGCGTTAGGAAAATTCTTTTTAATGATAAAACTGGTTTCGTCAAAACCTGCATTGATATTAAGGATTTGCTTAACCTCTGAATCATTAATTGCGCAATTTTTCAACCATTTAAAATCATAATATCCTGAGAAATCGTAAACATATGCCGAAACGATTAAAGGCATAATTAAACCGTACAAAAATGAAATAATGATGATCCAAAACAAAAAATCTGACCAGTGAAAGATTTGGTGACTGATGATCATTAAAGCTAAAATCCCGATTCCAAAAAAATAAAAATGTCGGTTGAAGCTTAAAATATTCAGCACACCCTGAAATTTTCTTCTGTTTATTTCCATGATTCTATTTTTCCTTTTTTCCAATGATATGGAATATTTTTAATGATAAATGCGTTTGCCAAAATGGGGTTTTTCAGGTTTAATTGGTCCAAAAAATCAAAATGATAATCCAAAACTTTTACAGGTTCGGGAACCCAGTTTTGTCTTACACCTTCGATAATCAAAACTTCCTTTGCTTTTTTATTAAAGGTAAAAGTAAAAGGTAAAGGTCCGGCAAATCTTCTCGCTTCTTTCCATGTTGCAAAAGGGGAATTTTCCGGAAGCGAAATAATTTCTTCGTTGTTACTTAGCCTTACATTAAATTTTGAATGAATTGAATAAATTTCTTTTACATTTTCATGTTCCGATTGCTGAATATCGGTTGTCGTATAATTGTAATGGGTAAAAATATTTCCTAAGAATTCCATCTTCTTTTTGTCGGTTTCAGATTTTAAAATGTACAAACCTCGTAATCTTTTTCCTGCGTTGTTGGTATATTTCACAAAAACACGATAGCCAATCAGGAAGAAATCATTTCCCATAAGTTTTGGAAAACCTTTCGGTCGAAGATCTTTTGTCTGAACCATTGCTACAGCAACGAAAGCCCATTGATCTTGAAAAGTATCCAGTTCGAGACATTCTGGAATGAGATTCTGTAATTCTTCTTTCGGAACTGCAAACGTGAAAACCAGTGAACTTTCAAAAAAAGCTTCTACAGGAAACGGATGATTCTTTAAAAAATTAATCATTATTGTTTTTGTGTTTTTAGTTTTAATTTAAATTCATTAAAATAAATCAAAATAATGAATATGAAAGCAAACAACGAATTATAATGTCCCCAAAGAAGTAGATCTGGAACCAAAATGAATTCGAGAGTGTTCATAATTGCAATCACGAATATTTGTACTACTGCATTGAGTTTAGATTTAAATCCAGATATGATCCAGAAAAACATAATTATTTCT
Organism: Chryseobacterium sp. CY350; assembly: GCF_027945075.1. Classification (NCBI taxonomy): domain Bacteria; kingdom Pseudomonadati; phylum Bacteroidota; class Flavobacteriia; order Flavobacteriales; family Weeksellaceae; genus Chryseobacterium; species Chryseobacterium wangxinyae. The sequence goes on along the minus strand of NZ_CP116034.1, from coordinate 969,182 downwards.
GAAACCCCAATAAGAACTGTTGCTATTCTTGAATAATCTTCACCTAAAATTCTCGAAACGATTTCCTGATGACGAGGAACCAGATTTAGAACTTTACAAAATAGACCGTTGATAAGCCATACCGTTGCAATAAAATAGGTTAAAAAATTCTTCATTATAATTGTATTTATTTCTAAACAAATGTAGACAAATATTTTTGAACTTTCAGTAATTATTGAAAGTTAAATTAAAAAAAATAGTTTATCAGGGTTTAATCCGATAAACTATTGGTTTATTTACATATAAATTTTTCTCTTGTTAAATTTATCTTACAGCAGGAAGTTTTGCTTCTCTTTTCTGTACTTTTCTGTAGGTATATCCGCACATTAAAATACTGAATTCGTATAAAAATAGCAGTGGCAATGCTGCCATCATCATACTCAAAACATCAGCCGGAGTGATTATTGCAGCGACAACCATTATTAAAACGATTGCGTGTCTTCTGTATTTTTTCATAAAAGCAGGATTCAGAATACCGATACTGGTAAGAAAATAGATCAATACAGGAAAAAGAAAAACGACACCCATTCCTATAACGACCTGTAAAAATAAAGTAGTATAATCGCTCAAATCGTAAAGCGGAATTATAATATCGGAAATTTTAAAAATCACCCCAAAATTTACTGCGAAGGGTAAGATCAGATAATATCCGCACAAAACGCCGCACATAAAGAGAACCCAAACAGAATTGATGATGAATATTGAATTTTTTCTCTCGTTGGGATGTAAAGCCGGACTTATAAATCGCCATAGTTCCCAAACGATGTATGGAAAACCTATCACCAGACCGCCGAAAATAGAAACGGCCATCATTACATTAAACTGCTGATAAAGTCTTTGTACACGCACCGGAAATTCTTTGGGAAGCTCAATACTATCTTCACCCAAAACCATTCTCGAAAAATGATTGACGATTTTAAAAGTTGGAAAATCATTTCTGGTTGGTCCGAAGAAAACATGATCCATAATCCAGTTGATGTTGAATCCAACAACTACAGCTGCAACAATAATAGCAATAATAGAACGGATAAGATGACCTCTCAGTTCTCCAATATGCCCAAAAAAGGACATGTCTTTACCTTCACTCACAGAATTTTTTTTAATGTTGTCAAATTTAGGAAAAAAAGCGGGAGTTCAATTACGGAAACAGGAAGTTATGGCTCGAATGTTTAAAATTAACGTTTATAAAGATTGTTTATCCAATCAGCCTAATTTTTAATGTAACCTAAATTTCAACCCCAATTAATTAATGCCTTCGTCCAAAAGCTTATGAATATCAATTATTCCAAAATAATTACCATTGTCAACAACAATAAGCTGCCCGATATTATTATCTTTAATAATTTTCATCGCTTCTTTTGCCAGAGCATTTTTCTCGATGGTTTTAGGATTTTCGGACATAATATCTTTTGCCAAAACTTTAGAAATATCGTCGCCATTCATGAGCATTCTACGCAAATCTCCGTCGGTAATAACTCCGGTAATTTTTTCTCCGCTGGTAACAACGGTAATTCCGTGACTTGATGAGCTGATTGAGATAATGACATCTCTAATCGAAGATTCTTCTGAAACCATAGGCTTTTTAGAGGAAACAAACTGTTCAACTCTTGCCGTAAGATTTTTACCCAAACTTCCGCCAGGATGAAATTTCGCGAAATCATGCTCTTTAAAATCATTCAGTTCCATTAAACATATTGCCAAAGCATCTCCCAACGCCATTTGTAACGTTGTAGAACTTGTAGGCGCAAGTTTATTCGGACAAGCTTCCAGATCGACTCGGGTATCAAGAATGACATCAGAATATTCTGCTAGTTTGCTTTTTCGGTTTCCGGTCATTCCTATTAATGCAGAAGAGTAATCTTTTAAATAAGTGACCAGATTGATAATTTCAGGAGAATTTCCGGAATTGGATATGCATAACACTACATCTTGTTTTTGAATTACGCCCAAATCACCATGAATAGCTTCTGAAGCATGCAGAAACTGCGACGGAGTTCCGGTAGAATTTAAAGTAGCAACGATTTTATTTCCGACATGAGCAGATTTTCCTATGCCTACAACAATTAATTTTCCCTGTGCTGAATTGATGATTTCTACTGCCTTCACAAAATCATGATCTATTCTGTTTTTCAACTTTTCTAATTCTGCAATTTCTATAGCTAAAGTGCTCTTGGCGATTGAAATAATGTTTGATGTGTCCATTTTTTGGATATGATTTCTGTCTAAAAATATTCCCAAGAGAAACTGCATAATTTAAGAGTGAATGATGCATGTCTTATTTTTATAAATCGGTTTTACTTTTATTTTCAGTAAAAAAGTTATAACTTTGGGTTAGATGCAAATTTAGCAATACAAATTTAGATGAGCGCAAAAAAAGCCAATTTATCAGGCGAGTTAAAGAAATACTTCGGTTTTTCTACTTTCAAAGGTCAGCAGGAACTTATTATTGAAGAATTGCTGCAAGGAAAAGACATTTTTGTCTTAATGCCTACAGGAGGTGGTAAATCTTTGTGTTACCAGCTTCCTGCACTAATTTCTGAAGGAACTGCAATTGTAGTTTCTCCATTGATCGCTTTAATGAAAAATCAGGTAGACGCCGTCAACGGATTGTCGTCTGAAAATGGAGTAGCCCACGTTCTCAATTCTTCTCTCAACAAAACCCAGACCAAACAGGTTTTTGACGATATAAAAAGCGGAAAAACAAAACTTTTATACGTTGCCCCAGAGTCTCTGATTAAAGAAGATTACCTTGAATTTTTTAGGGATGTAAAGATATCATTTGTTGCGATTGATGAAGCGCACTGTATTTCAGAATGGGGACACGATTTCAGACCGGAATACAGAAATTTAAAATCAATCATAGATAAAATTGCCGATGTTCCGGTGATTGCACTTACAGCTACAGCAACGCCAAAGGTTCAGGACGATATTCAGAAAACGTTGGGAATGACGGATGCTTTGGTATTTAAAGAAAGTTTTAACAGAGCTAATTTATTTTATGAAGTTCGCCCGAAAGTGAATGTCGATAAAGAGATTGTAAAATTTATTAATAAACATAAAGGTAAATCTGGAATTGTTTACTGTTTAAGCCGAAGAAAAGTAGAGGAATTTGCTCAGCTTTTGCAAGTTAATGGTGTAAACGCACTTCCATATCATGCAGGTCTTGATCAAAAAGTTAGAGTGACCAATCAGGATAAGTTTCTGATGGAAGAAGCTGATGTCATAGTAGCAACGATTGCATTTGGGATGGGAATCGATAAGCCTGATGTGCGTTTCGTGATTCATTATGATTTCCCAAAATCTCTGGAAAGCTATTATCAGGAAACAGGTCGTGCAGGAAGAGATGGCGGAGAAGGTCATTGTCTTGCGTTCTACGATCCGAAAGATATTGAAAAATTAGAAAAATTCTTAGCTCAAAAGCCTGTTTCCGAAAGAGAAATCGGGTTACAGCTTTTAAATGAGGTCGTAGGATATGCCGAAACTTCAATGAGTAGAAGGCAATATATTTTGTATTATTTCGGTGAAACTTTCGATCCGGTTACTGGTGAAGGCGCGAATATGTGCGATAATGCCTCGAATCCTCCAAAATTAAAAGATGCGACTAAAGATTTAGAAAAAGTTTTGGAACTAATTAATGTAACCAGCGAAAAGTTTAAATCTAAAGATCTTATCTCGGTAATCGTTGGAAAAGAAAATGCGGTTACGAAATCTTACAAATTAGAGCAAACCTCATTTTTTGGTTTCGGAAAAGATGAAAAAGATAATTACTGGAAAACAATTTTAAGACAGGCAACTGTTCAGAATTTTCTGCAGAAAGATATTGAAACCTATGGTGTACTGAAGATTTCACCAAAAGGCCATCAGGTAATTGATGGGAAGCATAAAGAATCTTTTCTGATAGCTGAAGACCGCGAATTTGATCTCTCTCAGACAAAAGCAGACAGTGATCAGGTACAGATGCAGGCAGCAGGAGGTCTAGACCAGAATTTATTTGGACTATTAAAAGAATTAAGAAAAAAAGTTGCCAAAAAACATGGCATTCCGCCTTATACGGTTTTCATGGATCCAAGTTTGGAAGACATGACTGTTCAATATCCGATTACTCTTGAAGAAATTGCAAAGATCTACGGTGTCGGTGAAGGAAAAGCTAAAAAATACGGTAAGGAATTTGCTGATTTTATTTCTCAATATGTCGAAGACAACAATATCGAGCGTACTCAGGACATGGTTCTGAAAAACGTTGCGAATAAATCAAGCCATAAAGTTTTTATTATTCAAAGTACAGATAAAAAGATTGATCTTGAAGATATAGCAAGAGCAAAAAACCTGTCAATGAACGATTTGTTGAAGGAAATGGAACGAATTGTTTATCAGGGAACAAAACTTAATATCGATTATTACATTGAAGAAAATTTTGATGAAGATATCGTAGATGATTTCATGGAATTTATGACGGAATCTGAAAGCGACAGCATGAAAGTTCTGCTGGATGAGTTTGGTGATGAACTCTCTGATGATGAAGTGCGAATGCTGAGAATTAAATTCATCAGTGATGTCGCGAATTAAAGTATGAAGAAATATATAAAATATGCACTGTATTTCGCTCTATTTTTATTGGGTTGTTATATTATGATATTTTATGTCTTTAATTTTTTAATTGAATGGTTTTTACAAGGAAATAAATAAAAATATTTACTATTGCTAAAGGAAAACTTTAGCATTTTTTATACTCATGAAAAAAATTTCTGTCATATTTATTCTGCCGGATCTCGAAACCGGAGGTGCAGAAAGAATCGTCACCACCATTGCAAATCATCTTTCCAGAGATCGTTTTGAGCCTAAGATTTTGCTTTTGCGAAAACAGGGAGGTTATCTGGATTTTCTTAAAAGTGATGTCGAAATTATCGATATTGGTACAGAAAGAATCAGACATTCTTTAAAACCCATTTTAAAAGAGATTTACCGTAGAAAACCGGATATCGTTTTCTCGGGATTTGGTGAAGTAAATGCATATTTATCTTTATTTATCAAGCTTTTTCCCAAGGTTAAGTTTATTGCTAGAGAAACCAATGTAGTTTCAGAACATGTGACTAAAAAGGAGATTAAGTTTTTCTATAATTTCTACAATAATTATCAGCAGATCATTGCTCAAAGTGATGATATGATGAATGATCTCGTAAATAATTTTAAAATAAACCGTTCAAAAATCATTAAAATAAATAATCCTGTTGACTTTGATTTTATTAATGAAAAACTTTCGTTTTCTCAAAAACCAGACAGTTTCAAATACAATTATAAAAACGTAGTGGCGATTGGGAATCTGTCTGCCAGAAAAGGTTTTGACAATCTGCTGAAAGTTTTTGCAAGGCTTAAAAATGAAAAAATAATTCTGCATATTTTGGGTGACGGTAAAGACCGTGAAATTCTTCATCAGATGAAAGATTTTCTAGGTTTAAAAAATGTAGTCTTCCACGGAAGACAGGAAAATCCTTATCAGTTTTTAAAATTTGCCGATTTATTTATTCTTTCGTCGAGATATGAAGGTTTTCCCAATGTTTTATTGGAAGCTGGAGCTTGTGGTACGTACTCTTTGGCCAACAACTGTCCGGGTGGAATTAACGAAATCATTCAGAATGACATCAACGGAGAAATCGGAAATATTGATAATCATGAAGGTTTTGCACAAAAAATAAGATCTATTTTGCAGCAGAATTACGATAAAGAGTGGATTATTAATTCCATAAAATCTAGATTTTCAAAAGATATAATTTTGGATAATTATGAGAAGGTTTTGCTTGATTTGATGAAAAAATAAAACATATGAAGTATTTAAATTTTGATATTTTATTACATTTGACCAGCAATAATTTTAAAACAAAATTTTCATGAATAAAATCCAAAAGTTGGGATGTATCTGCGAAAAACCGGAACTGCACCATACGGATTATAGAACGTCAGAGGTTGGGATCGATGAAACCAACGGAAGATATGCTGATGTAAGTATTTTGCAATGCAAACTTTGTCAGAGAATCTGGCTAAAATATCTTGTGGAATTTGAAAGTTTTACAAAATCCGGAAGGTGGTACAAAGGGATTATCGCAAAAAAAGAAGTCGCAGGAATGAAACCTGAAAATGCAGTCGAATACTTGGAAAATCTTGACTGGTATATTTTCGGAGGTTCTTATTTTGAAAGTGCCGGATCTTTTGGACAAGGAAAACTGAATGTAGATCTGTAATTACTTATTTTTCTTCATTAAACTTGACAAATCTCACTTTGCAGCGTGGCAATAAATCAGTAAATTTGTAATACTTTATACTAGATAATAATAAATCATAATAATACAATGAGTCAATTCGATGTTACCGTAATAGGTTCTGGTCCTGGAGGTTATGTAGCTGCAATTCGCGCTGCGCAATTAGGTTTCAAAACAGCAATTATTGAAAAATATTCAACTTTAGGCGGAACTTGTCTTAACGTTGGATGTATTCCCTCAAAAGCACTTCTAGACAGTTCTGAACATTTCGAAAACGCAAAACATAATTTTGAAAACCACGGAATTATCATTAATGAGCCACAGGCTGATATCGCAAGAATGATTGCGAGAAAAAATGAAGTGGTAGATCAGACTACAAAAGGAATCAACTTTTTGATGGACAAAAACAAAATTACCGTTTTTGAAGGCCTTGGAAGTTTTGAATCTGCAACTCAGATTAAAGTGACAAAAAACGACGGTTCTGTTGAAACAATCGATTCTAAATATACAATTATCGCTACAGGTTCTAAACCTTCCTCTTTGCCGTTTATCACTTTAGATAAAGAAAGAGTAATTACTTCTACTGAAGCTTTGAATTTAAAAGAAATTCCTAAGCACATGGTAGTGATTGGCGGTGGAGTAATCGGTCTTGAATTAGGCTCGGTTTACCTAAGATTAGGCGCTCAGGTAACTGTAGTTGAATTTATGGATAAAATAATTCCTACAATGGATGGAGCTTTAAGCAAGGAATTGACTAAAGTTCTTAAAAAACAAGGAATGAAATTTATGCTTTCTACAGCTGTTTCTGCAGTCGAAAGAAATGGAGATTCTGTAAAAGTGACTGCAAAAGATAAAAAAGGAGAAGAAGTAACCATAGAAGGAGATTACTGTTTGGTTTCTGTAGGTAGAAGACCTTTCACTGACGGACTTGGTTTGGAAAAAGCTGGTGTTGAATTAGATGAAAGAGGAAGAGTAAAAACCAACGACCATTTGCAGACCAATGTTGCAAACATTTATGCAATTGGTGATGTGATCAAAGGAGCAATGTTGGCTCACAAGGCTGAAGAAGAGGGAGTTTTTGTTGCTGAAACTTTGGCCGGACAAAAGCCTCACATCAATTATAACTTAATTCCCGGCGTTGTTTACACTTGGCCGGAAGTTGCCGGAGTTGGTAAAACTGAAGAGCAACTGAAAGAAGAAGGTGTTGCTTACAAAATCGGAACTTTCCCAATGAGAGCTTTAGGTAGAAGCCGTGCAAGTGGTGATGTTGATGGTTTGGTGAAAATCATTGCAGACGAAAAAACTGATGAGGTTCTTGGTTTCCATATGATCGGAGCAAGAGCTGCCGATTTGATCGCAGAAGGCGTAATCGCAATGGAATTCCGTGCAAGTGCAGAAGATATTGCAAGAAGTTCTCACGCACACCCAACTTATGCAGAAGCTATTAAAGAAGCAGCTTTGGATGCTACAGGAAAAAGAGCATTGCATATGTAATATCTACTTTAAAGATTAAAATTTAAATATTTATAAAAGACTGTCAGGATTGGCAGTCTTTTTTTTGTTTTAACTAAAACTACAACACTGCATTTTTATAACTCTCAAACTAATTTCCGTACCTTTGCAAACTAAATTTATCATCAATGCAAATCGGAAAAACTCAGACGTTAAAAATTTCAGAAAAAAATAATTCTGGCTGGATGCTCGAATCCGAAACTGGTGAAACTGCTTTTTTATCTAAAGTCTTTATTCGCGAAGAAAAAGAGATTGGTGACGAGATTGAAGTTTTCGTGTATCAGGATGATCACAAATTAAAAGCAACAACAGAGATTCCGGTAGCTGAAGTGGGCGAGTTTGGTGTGATGAGTTGTGTGCAAAGTCTTCCGAGCGGTGCATTTATGGATTGGGGAATCATTAAAGACCTTTTTGTTCCTTATAAACAACAGAAAACGAAGATCGTTGAAGGGAAAAGATACCTTGTCAATTTATACGTTGACGAAGAATTGGGTTTAATTACCGGGACTACAAAATTTAAGAGAAATCCACAATACGAAGATGTTCCTTTTCGAAAAGGTGATAAGGTAGAGCTTATTATGATGAATGAGAGCGAACTCGGATGGAACGTTGTCGTCAATAAAAAATACATTGGATTGATTTATACATCAGATGTTTATAAAAAACTATATCCGCTATCTGAAGAGGAAGGATACATCAAAGCGGTACGTGAAGATGGTAAAATTGATGTTTCACTTCAGCCTGAAGGTTTTGAAAACGTAGATGAATTTAAACAGAAAATAATCAACAAACTCGAAGAAAATTTTGGACTTCTATATTTATCTGATAAATCTTCTCCCGAAGAAATCAAAGAAGAGTTACAGATGAGTAAAAAGAACTTCAAAAAAGCTCTTGGTGGTTTGTATAAAGACAAAATAGTAGATCTTTTGGATGATAAAATAAAGCTCGTCTAAAATTTACTTTCGAAATAAAAACTGAGTCTGAACATTTTTGTTCAGACTTTTTTTATGATAATTATCAGACAATTTCTGTTAATTATTTTGTTTAACAATTTTGTCAAAACAAATGTTTGATATATATTTGCACAAAATTGTTTAACAAAAATGTCAAAACAAGAAAAGAAAGATCAAACACAGGAATTAATCAAGGAGACTGCGAAGAATTTATTCTTTGTTCAGGGGAAATTTAATGCAACTACACAGGAGATTGCAGACGAAGCAGGCGTTAACCGAACGTTGATCAATTATTATTTTCGGTCACGAGACAATTTGATTCAGATAATTTTTGATGAAGCTCATCGCGTTGAGAAAAAGAAATCTGAGATCATTATGAATTCTGATCTTCCTTTTAAAGAAAAGATCGCAGAATTTATTGATGGAAGTTTGTCTACCAGTCTTCAGTATCCTTATTTAGAAACATACATCGTTTCACAAATCAATAAAGGGAGCTGCCATAAAAAAGACGTTGAAGAAGCTGAACTGAAAAAATTGTACCGAGACATTGAGAAAGAAATGCAGTTGGGAAATATTGTGAAAATGGCTCCCGTACAGTTTCTGCTGAATATGGTTTCGCTGCTGGTTTTTCCGAGTGCTGTACGTCCTTTATTCTTAGAAAATCTTATGATTAGTGATAAAGAATTTGATCAGATCATTACGGAGCGGAAAGAAATCATTCTAAACATGCTTTTTACGAAATAATAAAAAAATGTTAAAGTATTTATAAAACTGATTCGTCATTTAGGAATAAAGCAAAGAAAGAAATCAACTACAAAAAATAAACGAAGTATAAAATTATGAATAGAAAACGTATAACTGCAAGAAAGCTAAAAATAGGTATAGCTGCAGCATTTATGATTTTCGGCTCTACATCTGCATTTGCCCAGCAACAGGTGTCTTTGCAAGAGGCCATAAAACAGGCGTTGCAAAATAAAGCAGAAGCCAAAAAAGCAGCTTTGCAGATCAAAAAGGCTGATTATAAAATCGCCGAGGCGAGAGCCGGAGCCTTACCACAGATCAGTATAACTTCCGGTCTTACCTACAATCCGGTGATTCAGGAGTCTTTACTGGAGTTTGGCGGACAAAGCATTCGTGCAAAATTGGGACAGCCATGGCAAACCACATCAACTGCACAGGTACAGCAGGCAATTTTTGATCAGAGAGTTTTCACGGGATTGAAAGCTGCAAAATCTACAAGAGAATTTTACATACTCAATGCTCAGTTAACGAATGAGCAATTGATTGAAAATGTTGCTACAGCATATTATCAGGTATTTGTACAGGAAGAAAATTTGAAAACTGTAAACGAAAGTTATGCAAATACTGAAAAAGTAAGAAGCGTTATTAAAAGTCTTGTAGATAATGGTTTAGCAAAAAAAATAGATTTAGACAGAACAAATGTTCAGCTTACTAACATCGGATCAAATAAGCAAACTTTAATTAACAGTGTGGAGCTATCTAAAAATTCTTTGAAATTTTATATGGGAATTCCTATCGATACAGAAATTGTTCTTGAACAAAAATCTATTGAGCCAAAACCAGAACTATTGGCATCAAATGTTGATCTGAATAGCCGCTCTGAGGTAAAGGTTTTACAGAAAAACAGAGAACTTCTCATTTACAATAAAAAAGCAACGGAAGCATATCTTTATCCTACTGTTAATTTGGTTGCCAACTACGGTTGGGGAGCAACAGGTGGGAAGTTTCCTTTAACAAACGGACTTAGTAAAGGTGTACTTTGGAGTGATTTTTCTGCAATTGGTTTAAATATCAATATTCCGATTTTTACGGGTGGAGCCACAAAATCTAAAATTGCGCAGGCACAGATTGATATCGATGATCTGGATTTGGATATCGAAAATACACAGCTTTCATTAAGCCTTGATTATAAAAACGCCATTACCAATATGGAAAATTCATTAATCAATATCGAAAGTATGCAAAACAATGTGGAGCTGGCTGAGAAAGTACAGAAAGATACACAAGCCAATTATCAGTACGGTCTGGCAACTCTTACAGAAGTTCTGGATACTGAAAATGCGCTAACACAGGCAAAACAAAACTATGCCAATGCATTATTAGATTACAAACAGGCCGAGATTAAATTGATCAAGGCTAAAGGCGAACTTAATACTTTACAAAACCCTTAATTTAATAAACTATAGTGAAATCTTCTTTAAAGAGATTCCATTTACATTAAAAATAATCATTACTGAAAATGAAAAAAACTTTAATATATATCATCGTCGCTGCAGTGCTTATTGGTTTGGCAGCTTGGAAAATTACTGATAACAAAAAGAAACAGGAAACCGAAGTAAAAGAAGTAGCAAAACAGGTTGATAAAATCAATGTGAATGTAGTGACTGTTTCCAGAGAAAATATCAACACAGATTATACTGCAAACGGAACTTTTATCCCAAAACAGGAATCAAATCAGTCTTCTGAAATTTCAGGACGTATTGTGAGCGTTTTGGTGAAAGAAGGTTCTAGAGTAGGAGCCGGTCAGGTTTTAGCAACCATTAAAAGAGATGCGATTGAAGTAGACGTTACTCAGGCTCAGAATAATTTGCAGAACGCAATTGCAGATAACCAGCGTTACGAGAATGCTTTCAAAACAGGAGGTGTTACAAAACAACAGTTAGACAATTCAAGATTACAGTTGAAAAATATGCAGGCTGCAGTAAGAGCTCAAGGTGTAAAAGTAAATGATACAAGCATCAGAGCAGGAATCAGCGGTATTATCAACAAAAAAATGGTAGAGCCGGGAATGGTGGTTGCTCCGGGAACCGCTTTATTCGAAATCGTAAATATCAACAGCTTAAAACTTTCAGTTTTGGTTGACGAAAGCCAAATCGGAAGAATTCAATTGGGTCAGGAAGTAGCAATTAATGTCAATGTTTTACCTGAAGAATCTTTCAGCGGAAGAATTACATTTATCGCTCCAAAAAGTGATGCTTCTTTAAATTTCCCAGTAGAAATTGAAGTTCAGAACAGAGGAAACCTGAAAGCGGGTATGTATGCAACGGCATTATTCAAAACAAATAACGGTGCTGAAACTCAGAATATGCTGACGGTTCCTGCAGAAGCTTTTGCAAACGGAGTAAGTTCAGGGCAAATCTTTATCGTTCAGAATGGTACTGCTAAAATGATTACCGTGAAAACAGGAAAAGTATATGGCGACAAAGTACAGATCATCAGCGGATTGAATGGCGGCGAGCAAGTGATTACCAGCGGACAGATCAACCTTGATAACGGTTCAAAAATCAATATCGTAAAGTAACAGAAGATGAAGTTAGCAGAAATATCCATTAAAAGACCGTCCCTGGTTATCGTACTATTTACGATCCTGACGCTGGGAGGTTTATTAAGTTACTCCATGATGGGGTACGAATTGATTCCGAAGTTTGAAACCAATATGGTTACGATTTCTACGGTGTATCCGGGAGCTTCACCTTCTGAGGTGGAAACGTCGGTGACCCGAAAGATTGAAGACGCCGTTGGTTCTTTGGAAAACGTAAAAAAAGTTGAATCTTCTTCTTACGAAAGTTTATCGGTAATTATGGTTCAGCTGAACACAGGAGCTGATGTAAATTATGCTTTGAATGATGCGCAGAGAAAGGTAAATGCTATTTTGGCAGACCTTCCTGAAGATGCAGATCCGCCATCATTACAGAAATTCTCACTGGATGATTTACCAATCATGACATTGAGTATTGCAAGTGATAAACTAAATAACAAAGAGCTTTATGATCTTTTAGATAAAAAAGTAGAACCGGTTTTCTCCCGTGTAAACGGTGTTGCTCAGGTTGATCTTGTTGGTGGACAGGAGAGAGAAATTCAGGTGAATTTAGATGAAAAGAAAATGCAGGGTTATGGCGTTGCAATCGCAGACGTACAGCAGGCTATTCTTTCTTCAAACTTAGATTTCCCGACGGGAGCTTTGAAAACAAGAACTTCGAGATCTACCATCAGACTTTCAGGGAAATATAGAGATATTGCCGAAATGAACAGTCTTGTGGTTTCCAATAAAAACGGAGCTCAGGTTCGTTTATCTGATATTGCAACCGTTTTCGATACTCAGAAAGATATTGAAAAAGTAGCGAGATTTAATCAAAATCCCACCATTTTACTTCAGGTAAAAAAACAGTCTGATGCCAATGCAGTATCAGTTTCTGAAGCAGTAAAGAAGACAATTGAGCAGGTTCAGACCAATTATGCAGTTCAGGGATTAAAAGTTGCGATCGTAGATGATAACACAGACTTTACACTTGAGGCTGCAGATCATGTAATTTTCGATTTATTCTTAGCGATTATCTTGGTGGCAGTTGTAATGCTATTGTTCCTTCACAACATCAGAAACGCATTCATTGTAATGGTTTCAATTCCGGTATCGTTGATTGCAACAGTTATTGGAATGTATCTGATGGGATATACTTTAAACTTAATGAGTCTACTTGGACTTTCACTAGTTGTAGGTATTCTTGTGGATGACGCGATTGTAGTACTGGAAAACGTTTACCGTCACATGGAAATGGGTAAAAGCAGAATCCGTGCTGCCTACGATGGAGCTTCAGAAATTGGCTTCACCGTAACAGCAATTACGATGGTAATCGTGGTGGTATTCTTACCGATTGCGATGAGTTCTGGTTTGGTATCCGACATCTTAGCGCAGTTCTGCGTCACAGTAGTTATTGCAACACTGTTCTCATTACTGGCATCATTTACCATTATTCCTTGGCTATCTTCAAGATTTGGAAAGTTGGTTCATTTGACGGGGAAAAATCCTTTCGAGAAATTTATTCTTTGGTTTGAAAAGCAGTTAGATAAATTTACGCACTGGATTACAGGAATTCTGGAATGGGTTTTAAAAACCGGTTTAAGAAGGGTAATGACGGTTGTTCTTACGTTTGTACTTCTGATTGTAGTGACAGTGGGATTAATGGGTGGAGGATTTATCGGTGGAGAATTTTTCCCGAAAATGGACAGAGGTCAGTTCCTTGTTCAAATGGAATTACCTAAAGATGCTTCCGTTGAAAAAACAAACCAATTGACTTTACAGGTTGAGAAATACCTGAGAAATGATAAAGACGTAGTCGATATGATTACTACAGTTGGTCAGCAATCATCAGGTTTTGGTGGAGCGCAGGCAACTTTATACCAATCAGAAATTCAGGTAATTTTAGTTGATAAATCTGAACGTAACGAAAGTACAGATATTAAATCTGCTAAAATTAAAAGAGCTTTAGAAGAAAAATTCACCGGAGTTGAGTTTAAAACAGCACCAATCGGATTGATGGGAGCAGACGCTGCACCAATCGAAATGGTAGTTACCGCTCCTGATAACGCAACGGCAAACAAAGAAGCCAACAGAATTCTTGCTTTGCTTAAAAAAGTTCCGGGATCTGTAGATGCAGAATTATCTTCCGACTCAGGAAACCCTGAAGTGCAGGTGAATATCGACAGAGATAAAATGTCTTCTTTAGGTTTAAATCTTTCAAGTGTTGGTCAAACAATGCAGACTGCATTCTCAGGAAATACAGACGGAAAATTCAGAGCCGGAGAATACGAATATGATATCAACATCCGTTTTGGCGATGCCAACAGACAGTCGATTGATGATGTAAGAAACTTAATGTTTACCAATCCGTCAGGCGAGCAAATCAGATTGAGTCAGTTTGCAGATGTGAAAATGGGATCAGGACCAAGTTTGCTGGAGCGTAGAGATAAAACAGCTTCCGTAAAAGTGAAATCTAAAGTGGTAGGTCGTGCAATGGCGGATGTTGCCAACGAATGGGCAGACCAGTTTATGACCAATGAAAAAACAAAACCAGCCGGAGTAAATTACCTCTGGAGCGGAGATATGGAGAATCAGACAGAAGGTATGGGTACTTTAGGAATCGCTTTACTGGCGGCTATTGTACTGGTTTATCTGGTGATGGTTTCGCTCTATGATTCGTTTGTGTATCCGTTTGTGGTATTGTTCTCAATTCCTTTGGCATTGATCGGAGTAATGTTGATTCTTGCAATTACAGGAAATACGATTAATATCTTTACAATGTTGGGTATGATTATGTTGATTGGTCTAGTGGCGAAAAACGCGATTATGATTGTCGATTTTGCCAACATGAGAAAAGCAGCAGGAGCAAGTACACATGACGCTTTGATTCAGGCTAACCATGCACGTCTTCGTCCGATTTTGATGACAACGATTGCGATGATCTTCGGTATGATTCCGATTGCGATTGCAAAAGGGGCAGGAGCGGAAATGAACAACGGATTGGCTTGGGTAATCATCGGTGGTTTGACGTCGTCATTATTCCTTACCTTAATTATTGTTCCTACGGTTTATTCACTATTCGATTCAATGTTGAGAAGAATGGGTAAAAATGAAACAGTAGATTATGACGCTGAAATGAAAGCTGATTATGAAGAAAAAGAACTAAGTGAAGACGGTTACACGCCGAAACACATAGACTAATATAACAACCTAAATTAACCTAAAGCGCATCAATTTATTGATGCGCTTTTTTTGTTTGAATAATAAGTAAGACAATCCCCAAGCCTTAAAGATATTAATATTTAATAACTGAATTTTTAAAACTGCGCTCGAGAAGGATCCTGATACGTCCTGAAGTACTCAGGATACGTCTGCGACAAGTCCAATGGTGTCCTGAACCGTAAATTAATAGTTAAGTAACCCTCACGTCGGGCTTCCAAACCGTAAATTGCTCGTTGACGACCATATCCGATAGGTTCTTCTACCCCAACCGACAGGTCAGGAACCGTTTCGGATATATCTTTAACCTCGCCACATACGTAAAACACAGGAACAGATGGTTCCACAACCTCAAAAATCTCGTCAGTCAACCGCAAGCGACTGATCCGAAACCTCAACAGATATCTAAATAACCTTATCGGCTCAGTAAACAAACTGAAAAAATTGGTTTAATATTTAAAAATATCACAATTTAAAAAACTTAGTATTTCTTAGCTAAGTGAAACGCCTTTGCAAATCTAAAGTAAAACAGTTTTTAGTGAAAAAAACTTGCGAACCTTGCATTAAAAAAAGAAAAAGTTAGATTTTCCTGAAACTCAGCAAAACCTAACTTTATAAAAGAAAACTATATAATATTCTTAAACTGAAATAAATACTTATTTCAAACTGATGACTTTATTGAAAACTTTTCCGTCCTGTTCTACACTGATGATGTAGTTGTCGGCTGTGTTTGGATTTAAATCAAAAGTCAAATCTAGTTTGCCATCGGTTGCAGATCTGGTCGCATTATAATAAACAGTATTTGAAAGATCTGAAACTGTGATCTTCACTGAATTTTTCAAGTCTGAGAAATGCACTTTTGCTTTATTTCCGATTACAGAAAATTCTGGCTTTACAATTTCTGCAACAGGTTTCTCGTCAATGATAACTTTTTTGTTAGAGTCTACTTTTATTTTATATTTCTCAATTTTTAAATCAGATTCTACTATCAGAAAATAAATTCCTGAATCGAGATCTTTAAAACTGTAGGATTTAGAAATATTCTTTTCAGAATTTAAATCTTCAGAAAGCAACTCACCATCAACATCGCTGTAAATTGTTACCGAAATATTTTTTGCGTTTGCTATTTTAAAGGTTACAGATTCAGATTTGCTTTTTCCAAATGAAAGAGAAAAATCCTTTTCTTTGCTCATTGCACTCATTGAGATTGATAAGAACCCGATCACTAAAACTGATTTTAAATACTTTTTCATACTGTTAATTTTTCACTTGTTAATACTGCAAATTTAGAGCAAACCTTGATGCCATTCTACTACACTATTTTCTAATATATGTGCTATTTTAACCTTGATGTTAATTATTTAAATAATATTTGTTAATTTTGCATACAATTAATGGTTAAGATATGAAACATTCTCATCCCGCCTTTGAAGCTGTAAAACCCAATCTGGGAAGCAGTTTCACGAGTTTAAAGTTTTTAAAAAATGAAAACATCAAATCTCATGTTTGGCATTATCATCCGGAAATTGAGTTAATTTTCGTCTGTGGAGGTTCGGGAAAAAGACAAATTGGAAGTAATATTTCTTATTTTTCTGACGGTGATTTGGTTTTAATGGGCAGCAATCTACCACATTGCGGCATGACGAATGAAAATACCAACAATGATTACGAAATGGTTATCCAGTTTAAACCTGATTTTTTAGGCGTAGAAATGTGGTTTCTTCCTGAAATGCAGAAGATTGCCAATTTATTAGAAAAAGCAAAAGCAGGTATAGTATTTTCAGACAAAATCAAAAAAGAAATCGGTTTAAAAATTACAGAAATGCACAACTCTTCTTCTTTGGATAAACTCATCAAATTCATTAAAATTCTGGAAGATTTGGCCTCTACAAAGGATTATAGGATTTTAAATGCTGGAAAATATTACCTTCAGACGCAGGTGGAAGATAATGAGAGAATCAATCATATTTTTAATTATGTAAAAGATCATTTTAAAGATCAGATTACTTTGGAGCAGATTTCTGATTTGGCAAGCATGAAAGTGCCTTCGTTCTGTCGTTATTTCAAGAAAATCACCAATAAAACGTTCACCCAGTTTGTTAACGAATACAGAATTACGCATTCTCTAAAACTACTTGCCGAACAGCCATTAAGCATTACAGATGTTTGCTTCGAATCCGGTTTTAATAACTTCAGTTATTTCAACAAAACTTTTAAAGAATATACAGGAAAAAGTCCGTCCCAATATAGAAAAGAATTTAATTATCTGATTGATTAATCAGATTTTGACCTTCGAAATTTTATAATCAAAACCACGTCAATTCAAGTAGATTTTTAAAAATTCGTATCGAGAAGATGAGTAGTACTAAACAAAAAACCGCATTCAGAGAATACGGTTTTATATTTAAACTGTTGTTACAGCTACTTTTATTTTCAAAAGAATTAATCTGCCATCACTTCACCGGACTTTCTAAAGATAAAATTTCCATAGATGTGTCTTCTTGCAAAACGGCTAGGCGAATCAGCATTTACCATTTTGATATACGTATTTCTTGGAACACCGATGTATTCAAACATTTTTCCATTCAAGTGCTGAACTTTCAAAATCGATTTTTCAAGATAAAAATCCTGAATATTAGATTTTGTGATCGTTTCAGTATATTCTTCTTTATATTTTTCCTGAGTTTCAGGGTTGATGCTTACCAGAAAGTGATAGGCTTCAATGATTGATTTACTTTTTTCCTCTGCAGCCAGTTTGCCTTCTTCATCATTTACAAATTTATCAGGATGTGTATCCTTCATCGTATTTCTGTAAATTGTTTTTAAATCTTTTAAAGTAGCAGTTTTATCTACCCCAAGAAGTTTTCTGTGTTCGCCTATTCTTTTCATAACGGATGATCCTTTTTACGGAGTGCAAAATTAGGCTTTTTAATTGAGAAAATTGTAAGCTTTTGATTATTAATTTGTTTGAATTAAATTTAACAATCAGATACATATTAAGTTTTAATTAATTTTCACACTTTTGCCACTAATTCTCTGTAAAAATCTGTTTATTAAATCATAACGGAGTTAAAATCGAATCTTACTGCTGATCAAGATACGTCAGTTTTGCGCCTTTTACAAACTCTTCAGCACTTATGTTTTTCGCTGCTCTGTTATTGGTAATTTCTAAAAAGTAAACAATAGAATTGGGTAAATTTCTGCTTTTTGTTGTCAGTCTAAATCTCCTTGAACTGTCTTTTTCCTGCAAAAAAGGAAGTTCAGTGATCTCAACTGAGATATTATTTACATCGAAAGGCGCTCTTGGGTTTTTGTGCAGTTTCAGGAATCGTATCTGAGTTTTATCCTTAGTTTCATCAATAAATTTATTCATTTGATAATCGGTGAGAAGTTGAGGATAGATCAGCCCTTGCTGTAATATTGCGGCAGTCAGCCGATCAGATTTATCGAATAAAATTACTTTGTCATCAAAAATAATTTGATTGTCTCTTGTGGTAATTTTTCCTTCAAACTTTTTATAATTTTTCTTTTTGTATTCACTTTTAAAATGTTCAACAGCATGTTGATATTTAGTGTTTAGAGCCTGTTTTTTTTGACTAAAGACAGCAGTAGAAAACAATAAAAAAAGGATCACAGAAAATTGCAGTTTCATAATTTCTAATTTTTTACAAATATCTTATAATTTATTTTTAATACGCAGATGCTGTATCAGCATAATCGTTTTTGCATCTTTGATCTCACCGGAATCAATCATTTCAAGAGCTTTTTCAAAGTTAATCTCTAAAACTTCAATGTTTTCACCTTCATCTTCCAGACCTCCTCCGTTTGTAATTTTCATTTCACTTGAATATTCGGCTATAAAAAAGTGAAGAATTTCAGTTACAGAACCTGGCGACATATACGCTTCAAATATTTTTTCGACCTTCGAAATTTTATAACCGGTTTCTTCTTCGGTTTCCCTTAAAATACATTCCTCGGGATTATCATCATCTAAAAGTCCTGCACACGCTTCGATCATCATTCCATCAGGATTTCCGTTGATATACGTAGGCATTCTGAACTGTTTTGTAAGGATAATGTTTTTTGAAATCGTATTATACAGTAATATGACAGCACCATTTCCTCTGTCGTATGCTTCGCGACTTTGAGTTTCGGAGGTTCCGTCTTTTTTTAGAATATTGAAAGTTATTTTTCTTAAAGTGTACCAGTTATCCGATAGAATTTCAGTTTTTTCGATATGTACGTTTGTATTCTGCATAGATTTACAATCTTGAAAAGATAGTTTTTTTAATTAATTTTTGTTGAATAGATCTTTTAGAGCTGTTTTTAATTCAGGATATTTAAATTTAAATCCTGCTTTCTGAAGTTTTTCGGAAGAAGTCCGGGATCCTTCGAGTAATACGACAGACAGTTCCCCAAACATCATCTTCATAACAAATGAGGGAATATTGGGCATAAACATCGGCTTATCCAGAACTTCCGCAATTTCTTTTGTAAAGTTTTCATTATCGGTATGTTGCGATGCAGAAGCATTGTAGGCGCCATGTAAATTTTCATTTTTTAAAGCAAATTCAAAGGCTGAACAAATATCTTCAATGTGGATCCACGGAATATACTGTTTACCACTTCCAATAGGTGATCCGACACCGAATTTTACAGGAACCGACATCTTTTTCAAAGCTCCTTCTTTTTCAGAAAGTACGACTGCTATTCTCAGCTTTACAACTCTTTCGGCGATTTTTTTTACTGAAAATTCATCTGCTGCATTTTCCCAAAGACTCACTACCTCGCTCAAAAAATCATTTCCCTTATCATCTTCTTCCGTGAATATTTTTTGTGATGTAATGGCACCATAAATTCCGATTGCCGATGCTGAAATAAAAGATTTAAGCTGAATATTCTTTTTCTGAAGTGTTTCTAAAATCAACTTTGCAGAATCTACACGGCTCGAAATGATCTCTTTTTTTCTTTCGTTCGTCCATTTTTTTTCAGAAATATTGGCTCCCGCAAGATGAATGACATGACTTACATTGTCAAAAACTTTCTCATCAATCGTTTTATTGCTAATGTTCCACTCAAATTCATTATCATGATTTTTGGTACGTGTGAGAAACCGAACAGAATATTCGTTTTCAAGTTTTTTGGCTAAAACTTTTGCAACAGATCCGCTCGCTCCGGTAATTACTACAATTTCTTTCATGTAATGATTTGAGATTTTTTCAGTTTTTAACAATTAAAATATAATCTTCATCTAAAATTTTGTAACCCTGGTCATAAACAAATTTGTACTCTGAACCATTTTTGTAGACTTTGATTTGTGTAAAATAATTAAAATCAAAACCTAAGCCATCAAGTTTAGATTTGGCAATTTTGGTTTTACCATCAATGTTTATTTCGGCGAGAATGCGGTAGTTCCTCCGAAGTTTATTATTCACATTCCGCATCAGATTGCTAGAATCTTTATTCTGCTTATTATTGTAAGCATTTCGGCAAGCATCATTGCAGAATTTTTTGTCGGATCTTCCGGTGATTTTTTCGCCGCATTCGATACATTCCATCTTGTTAATTTTTCAAATTGTGTTTGTGTTTTTTATTTAAAATTCTTCTCCATTTTTTGCTGTTAGGATAGCTTCTGTTTTTTGTGATATTATTAAAAAACAAGGCGACAATCAATAGGATAATACATCCCGATAAAACTGGAGAAATCACATACCAATATCCCAATTCAGGAATTTTTCCTGTTGACGTTACCGCAATTAAAGCTGTTGCGCCTCCCGGTGGATGAAGTGTTTTGGTATATTGCATTAAAATTATTGAGAAAGAAACTGCTAACGGCGCCGAAAGCCACAAAATATCCGGAACAATCTGATAAATTGTCACTCCTACCAAGGCCGAAAGTACGTGTCCGCCGATAAGATTTCTTGGTTGTGCCAGCGGACTTTGAATAGCTCCGTAAATCAAAACACTTGAGGCACCAAAAGAACCGATCAAAAATACATTTTCCTCTTGCAGTAAATATTGTGACTGTAAAAAAGCGATAATTCCAATTCCGAAAAAAGCTCCCAGAAACGACCAAAAATGTTCTTTGTAATCGACAAGAGTTTCTTTATAAATTACATATTTCGATACACGGTAGGTTCTTCTCAGCGTCTTCTTCACAGTTTCTGATAATTAAAATTTAAAGATACAAAATATCCGTTTGAAAACGGTTTTTGTTTTATCGCAAAAGTTTCAAAAGATTACGTAGCGTTAGATATTTCAAAAATGATAAAACATTCATCGTAAAATTAACTTCACATTTTGATAGCTTTTGAAATACTTTTTTTGAAATCATTTCTTTTGTCTCTTTTACGGTTAAAAAACTTTATAATTTAATTTTTTATTTCAGAAAAAAACTTCAATTTTGCGCCATCAATGGGGTGCTGCGTGTTTGCGGCTGAGATGATACCCGGGAATCTTCCACACCTGATTCGGATAATGCCGACGTAGGGAATTTGATTTTATCATCTCATCATTTAATTTATATAAGTTAATTTGATGCAGGAAATTTTACAACAGACAACCTTGCCGGAATGGTTTGGGGTTTTCTTTTCAGTTTTTCAGGTGCTTTTGGCGCGAAAAAACAATTCAAACAATTATCTTTTCGGTATTGCCGGAGTTTCACTTACGTTGTATGTGATGATGACTTCTAAGCTATACGCCGAGTTTACGCTTAACCTTTATTATCTGATAATGAGCATTTACGGCTGGCTTTATTGGAAGTTTGGCAAGCGGAAATCTGAAACCGTGATCTCTGAAACGACAAAACAAGAAAAATTAATTACTGCAGGAATCGTCATTGGAACATTCGGTTTGTTCTGGGTTTTTCTGACGCATTTTACAGATTCTGATGTTCCCGTTTGGGATTCCTTGGTCAGCGCATTTGCATGGGCCGGAATGTGGCTCATGGCTCGCAGAAAAATTGAAAACTGGATTTTGCTGAATATTAGTAACATGATTGCAATTCCGTTATTGATTCACAAAGATCTTTATTTGTACGCTGTTTTGACGGCTTTCTTGTTCATTGTTGCCATTTCAGGATATTTGGAGTGGAGAAAAATAATTAATAAAAGAGAAAATGCTTACGTCTGAAGAAATCAGAAAAGAAATGTTGGGAGCTTCTGAAGTTTCTGAGTCGATCATAAATCAAATTCATCATGAAAGATTGCTTCAGATTTGGGTTCCGAAAATTTATGGTGGATTAGGATTTCACCTAAGAGAAGGTTTGTCTGTATTGTTCGATTGGTCGAAAATCGATGGAAGTTTGGGGTGGATGCTCACTTTATGTTCGGGAGCCAATTTTTTCTCAAGAAATTTAAAACCAAGCATTGCAAAAGAATTATTCTCTGATCCAAAAACCTGTTTCGGAGGTAGCGGAATGATTGGCGGTACTGCCGAGAAACAAAATGACGGAACTTTTCTGATCAACGGACTTTGGCATTTTGCAACCGGAGCACCACATTTAAGTCATTTCACTTTAAATGCTGCATTAACTGAAAACGGTAATCCTTTATTGGATGAATCGGGTTCTGAAATCATCCGTTCTTTTGTTATTTATAAAGATCAAGTAGAAATTATTCCCAACTGGAAATCAATGGGAATGAAAGCCACCGGAACGTATTCTTTTAGAGTGAACAATGCAAGAGTTTCAGAAGATTACAGTTTTGTTTACGATGAATTTTTTACGGATGATGTTTTAGATAAAATCCCGTTTCGGATTTTTGCAGATATGACATTGCTGGTCAATTACCTTGGGATGGCGGCGCATTTTTTGGAGGAAGCTATTAAAATTCGACCAAATCTTGGCTTGAAATTGATTAATAAAATAATAAATGATGAATTGGAAAAAGCATTTAAATTTGCTGATAAAATTGAAGAATTTTTGAAAGATTTGGAATTAATAAGTTCTGAGAAACAATCTGAAATTCACAGTTTCTCAATCGGTTTGGTAGAAAAACTATCGCATCAGATTTTGGAAATTTATTTTCAGTTGGGACTTCGGGCAACACATACAGATTCTGAAGTTTATCAGATTTTTTGTGATTATTTTACGGCGACGCAGCATGCGAATTTTAGGAGGGGATCTTTATTAATATCTAAATCCATAGATTTTTAATACGTGTAATTTCACTTTTGTTTTTTGTTCCAAATGAAAAAAGATCACCATTTAAAATAAATTTTTCTACATTTTCTTCTTCAATAGTCTTCCAAAAAAGTTTTGTAATATCTTTATTTGGTAAATCTTTAGCATTGGATTCATCAATGGTAAATCCTAGATAATTTACAAAAATATCTGATTTTTTTATTCTTGCCCCAGTTCGCAGAAAAAACCATTGGTCATAAATACTGAAAATGGGGCCATAAAGTTCATTTAGATTAAGAAATTCAAAATAGGCAACCTCATTTTCAAACTTCCATCCTCTACTAATTTCTTCGTCAGTCAAAATCATGGAACCGCTATCAAAGGAAATGACTGCAAGATTTTTATTGAGAATAAATTGTGGGAAATCTGAAATAAAATTTTTCATTAAATTATTATCTGAAATGAGTTCGATCCAATAAAAATCATTGTTATTGCCCTCTTTGAAAATCATTTTTTTTGCTTTTTATACTCAAATATACTTAAAAATTTGAGGGATTGTTTTTGTTATAACTCATTAGTTAATCATTTTCAAACGACTACAAACGTATTCAAATAATTTTCAACCGATTAAATTTTCAAACCATTCGAATCTTTGCAACAGGGATTTGAGAAAACAGTGAACGTCTCTTATCTGAATAATTAATCTAAAAAATAAAAGTTATGTCACTAAGAAACAAAGTCACCTTGATTGGTCACACAGGAAAAGAAGTAGAAATGATGTCATTCGACAACGGAACTCTGAGAGCTACCGTATCATTGGCAACAAACGATCATTATACCAATGCAAAAGGTGAAAAAGTAGAAGAAACACAATGGCACAGTCTCGTTGCCTTTGGGAAAACTGCCGAAATCTTTCAGAAATATGTTCCGAAAGGAAAAGAAATTGCCATCGAAGGAAAAATTACATACAGATCGTATGATGATAAAGACGGAGTGAAAAGATATATTACAGAAATTAGAGTAGACGAACTTTTACTTCTTAGCGGAAAATAATTGTTGAATTCTAAAATCGTACATGATGAATATCAAAGTTTTAAAAGTGAGAATTGCAGATGAATTTTTGCTTCAGGATCAAAAGATGATTGATGATTTTCTCAACGATCACGAGATCGTAAAGGTGGAGACCGCATTTGTGCATGACGAAAATTTCTGGTCGGTAGTTCTGTATTTTAATGAATATAAAATCGCAGTGGACAAAGATGTTGTTAAAGATTCAAAATCTGCAAAATATTCAGCTGAAGACGAAGCACTAAATTCCGATGAGATCGAAATTTTGGATGCTTTAAAAATTTGGCGTTCAGAAAAAGCTAAAGAACAAAATCTTCCGTCATATTTTATTGCGACCAATAAAGAATTGATTTCTGTAGCAAAATATAAACCTGCTAAAAAAGAAGAATTACTTGATATCAAAGGTTTTGGAAAACATAAAATCGAAAATTATGGTGAAGAGATTTTAGAAATTTTAGAAAGTGTGTAAGAGATTCAGAAAATTAAAAATAAATGATTGAGTGAAAGGTCGGCGAGCAAAATCTCCGGCTTTTTATTCATTTAAAAGTCCTTCCAATTCCTTATTTTTGCAAGTAATTACTCATTATCCATTACTTATTATATATGAAGCCAAGCTTAGCAAAAGGAACGAGAGATTTTACATCGCTGGAAGTTTCAAGAAGAAAATACATCATCAATATATTACAGAATAATTTCGAATTGTTCGGATTTCAGCCTTTGGAAACTCCAAGTTTTGAAAATCTTTCTACTTTGACAGGAAAATATGGAGAGGAAGGAGATCGCTTGATTTTTAAGATTTTAAATTCAAGTATCAACGAGGCGAAAGACGATAAGAAAGTTCTGATGCAGAATGATTTTCAGAAAGCTTTGGATAAACCTTTTAGTTCAGAAAACCTTACAGATAAAGCACTTCGCTACGATTTAACAGTTCCTTTCGCGAGATTTGTAGCGATGAATCATGGAAAGCTGACATTCCCTTACAAACGTTACCAAATTCAGCCGGTTTGGAGAGCAGACCGTCCGCAAAAAGGGAGATTCAGAGAGTTTTATCAGTGTGACGCCGATGTGGTGGGAAGCGAAAGTCTTTGGCAGGAAGTAGATTTGGTGCAATTGTATTTAAAATCTTTTGCTGAATTAAAAGTTTCAGTTACAATTCATATCAACAACCGAAAAATTCTTTCAGGTTTGGCAGAATATGCAGGAATAACCGATAAATTAATTGAGTTTACGGTTGCTTTAGATAAGCTTGACAAAATAGGGAAGGATGGAGTAGTAAAGGAACTTTTAGAAAGAAATATTTCTCAGGAATCAATTGATAAACTGGATTTCCTTTTTACACAATCAAATAATGCTTTGGAAAATCTTCTTCAATTGAAAGAAAAATTTGCAGGAAACGAAACCGGATTAAAAGGCGTTGAAGAGTTGGAATTTGTTCTCACTCAGTCGGTGAATTTGGGAGTTGATATTCAGAATTTGGTTTTTGATATTACTTTGGCGCGTGGATTAGATTACTACACAGGAGCAATTTTCGAGGTAAAAGCCGACGAAGCGCAAATGGGTTCTATCGGCGGCGGCGGAAGATATGATAATTTGACGGAAGTTTTCGGAGTGAAAAATGTTCCCGGAATCGGAATTTCTTTTGGGTTAGATAGAATTTATCTCGTGATGGAAGAATTGAATCTTTTCCCTGAAGATGCTACTTCTAACGTTGAATATTTATTTGCCAACTTTGGAGGTGAAGAAACTCTGGAAGCATTAAAACTAATTGTTCGGTTAAGAGAAAAAGGAATTTCTGCGGAGCTTTATCCTGAAAGTTCAAAAATAAATAAACAATTTACTTACGCTGAAAAGAAAGGGATTAAAAATCTTGTTTTCTTAGGCGAAGAGGAAATTAAAAACAAAACTGTTACTTATAAAAATCTGGAAGCTGGAGAACAGAAAACGGTTTCTTTGGAGGAGTTTTTAGGGTGAAAATTTTGACTCTCAAACGAAAAAAATATTATAGTAATAATCATCTTTTCTTTATTGGAATGGTGATTATTATGTTAATATATGCTTTGTATTCAGATAATAAATATCACAAAACTACCGAAAATGGTGTAAAGAGTTCGCATATTGTTACTCGTCAACATTGTAGAAAATACGGAAGAAGTTCGTCTAGTGTATTAATTAATGTGGATGGAAAAAAATATTCAATAAAACTGAGTTCTGAAGTTTGCGAACAATTTCCAACAAAATCTTCAATCGCTGTTTACTATCTTAAAGAATATGATGATTATATCTATAAGGTTAAAGATTATAATAACAAGTCTAAGATAGTGCTTGCATTTTTACTAATTTCATTATTTCCCTGGACGTTTTATTTTAATCGTTTTATCTCTAAGAATACTGTTAATAATTATTAGCCAAATGAAAAATTATTTAGAAATCAATAAAAACTCTTGGAATGCGAGGGTACAACCTCATCTGGAATCAGATTTTTACTTTGTCGATGAATTTGTAAAAGGAAGAACTTCACTCAATTCTATCGAACTTGAGCTTTTAGGCGATATAAAAGGAAAAAGTATTCTGCACTTACAGTGTCATTTTGGGCAAGATTCCATATCGCTGTCGAGATTGGGAGCAAAAGTTACCGGAATTGATCTATCGGATAAGGCGATCTACGCGGCAATAGATTTAGCAAAAAAATGTGGTACAGATACAGAATTTATCTGTTCAGATGTTTACAATCTTCCCAATGTTTTAGATGAAAAATTTGATATTGTTTTTACAAGTTACGGAACGATCGGTTGGTTGCCGGATCTCGAAAAATGGGCAAATGTTGTCAGTCATTTTTTAAAACCCGACGGAGAATTCGTTATGGCAGAATTCCATCCTGTTGTTTGGATGTACGATGATGATTTTGAAGGTGTAGCTTACAATTATTTTAATGAAAAACCGATCACCGAAACCTTAGAAGGTACATACGCAGACTCTTCTGCAGATATCGTTCAGGATTATGTTTCCTGGAATCATCCATTATCTGATGTACTTCAAAATTTAATCAATAAAAATTTAGAGCTTAAGAATTTTCAGGAATTTGATTGGTCTCCTTATCCCTGTTTTAAACACGTAAAGGAGTTCGAAAAAGGAAAATGGAGAATCTCTAAATTTGGAAATAAGATACCAATGGTTTATGCCATAAAAGCAAAGAAAAAGTCATCGTAATCGATGACTTTTTCTTTAATATGAATGTAAATAATATTAAAATTGTTGTAGCAAATCCTACATATTTGTAGCAGTATCTTCTACCTTTGTTTTTGCTTCGTCAAATTTATTTTGAGCCTGAGAAGCTACATCATTTGCTTTGTCTTTTAGATCATTTCCCCATTTGTTGAGGTTGTCTTTTGCATTATTGAACTTATCTTTTACTGCTTGTTGCTGTTCTGGAGTAGATTTTTTGTATTTCCAATAAGCTAATGCTCCTAAACCAACTAATGCTAATAAGCCATTTGTTTTATTTCCCATGATTTCTGATTTTAAAAGTTATATTTAAATTTGTTATAACTCTTAGTATGTAAAATACGTGCCAAAAAAAGTTGGGTAATACTAAAAGATTGTTAAAATTTAATTAAATATTTCAAAATTTTCTCCGTCATAACTTGCAAAAACCATCATTGGATGAGAATCCTGATGATACATATCTCCATCTTTATCAATTGCAATTGCTCCTGCAAAACCGTCAATAGTTTTTAGCTCTGCAAAAGTCTTTTCAAAAGCCTGTTTTAGATTCATTCCGTCCGTTACTCGTGTGACAATTTTTGCTGACGTCGCATTGCTCACAATATCTTCACCAACTCCTGTACAACTGACAGCGCAGAATTCGTTGGTATAATTACCTGCAACTGTGGCAGAATCTGAGATCCTTCCAGGAATTTCAAAACCTTTTCCGCCAGTAGATGTTGCGACGGCCAGTTTCTTATCTTTATCAAATGCGACACATCCTACAGTGCCTTTTCCACCATTGTTTAACTTGGCTTCATATTCTTTTCTGCGTCGAGGAATTTCGGTTGAAAAATCTTCAAAACCATGTTCAGTTGCATAATTTTTAGCACCGCTTCCACCCAAAACTCTGTCATCTTCTTTCATTAAATCTTTAGCTACAAATATCGGATTTTTGACATTTTGAATATTGATGACGCCACTCATTTTCTGAGTTTCACCATCCATGATTGCAGCACTCATGCGAATAATTCCGTCACTTTGAATCTGCGATCCAATCCCCGCGTTATATAATTCATCGTCTTCTAAAAGAGAAACTGCAAAAGCAGCAGTCTCAAATGCAGAATGCGTTTCTAAATAAAGGTAAGCTTTTTTTGCAATATCTTTCAAAGAATTTTGCTTAGCAATTTTCACGTCATTGCTTTGATCGCTTTCAGAGAAAAAACCTCCGTGAATGATGATTTTCATAAAATTGTGATTGATGGTTGATAAGAAATTAATTAATTCACAAATTGAATTCATTTGCAAATAAATAATCTTTAATGATATATTTAAGCTTGCGGTATCGGGTTAAATTGTGAATTTTCTATGGTAAGTTTTCTGGTCGTTAAATCATAATGATCATTCATAGACATCACGTGAACGGTCAGGTTATCAATAGAAATGGGCTCACCCAGATTAATATTGGTAAGATTAGTGTCTTTTATAAACCTTCCGTCTACGATGATTACAAGTCCCGAACCTACAGCGGTCATTGTGTCATTGTAAATGAAAAGTCCGGTATCTTCTCCCAATCCTATTCCCAAAGTTCTGGGATTACTAACTACAGCCTGAAAAAGTCTTCCTATTCTGCCTCGCTGCACAAAATGGGTATCAACGATAACGTTATCAATAAGTCCCAATCCTTGTGTAGTTTTTATTTCACCTTTCAAAAGAGCTTCTGAGCTGCTTCCCTGATAAATCATATTTTCGGATGCTGCAGCAGCTCCCGCAGAAGTTCCGGAATAGATAAAATCCTGCTCCAGATATTTTAATAAAATAGTATCGTGAAATCTTGTTCCGCCCAGAATAGACGTCAGCCTCAGCTGATCTCCGCCTGTAAACATTACAACGTCTGCCGCATTTGCTCTTGCAACGATGGCATCAGAATTGGCTTCTTCGCGGTTGTGAATATCAAGAATGTTGACATTTTTAGCTCCTAAAAATTCAAAAGCTTTTTTATATTCTGCTCCTACAATCTGAGGAATCTGAGATGCAGTTGTAATAACCTCAATAATTGAGTTTTCTTTGTTTTTTGATTCAGTAATGATTTTTCTTAAAATTCCTCTTTCAAAAAAGTTAAGATTTTTTTCGATATTCTGATCGTAATCGGATTCTGAGAAACTGCCTTTATTAACAGCTCCCCCGATAATAATTAATTTTCCAACAGGTTTCATAGCAGGCAAAGTTAGAAAATTATTAATAGTTGAGGAAATTTCAAAGCAGTTTTAATGCATTTGTATTGATTATAAATTGATTACGAAATTGAAAGTTTTTTAATAAATCTTTAACAGCACTGTGGTTTTTTTTAAGGTTTTGCATTATCTTTGATATGAAAAGATAATTTTATTAATATAAATTTCGATACTAAACTATGAAAATTGAGAAGATACAAGCTTTGAGGGGTCCTAATATCTGGAGTATTAGAAGAAAGAAGTTGATACAAATGCGTTTGGATCTTGAAGAAATGGAGAATTTCCCTACCAATAAAATTGAGGGCTTCCGTGAAAGAATAGAAAAACTGATTCCTTCTTTAATTACTCACAGATGTTCTGAAGGTACACATGGCGGTTTTTTTCACCGTATAGAAACTGGAACTTGGATGGGGCATGTTATCGAACATATTGCGTTAGAAATTCAGACTCTTGCCGGGATGGATTCCGGATTCGGGAGAACTCGCGAAACGAAAACGCCCGGAGTTTATAATGTAGTTTTTGATTATATAGAAGAGAATGCAGGAATTTATGCTGCAGAACAAGCGGTAG
Source organism: Chryseobacterium sp. CY350 (assembly GCF_027945075.1). Lineage (NCBI taxonomy): Bacteria > Pseudomonadati > Bacteroidota > Flavobacteriia > Flavobacteriales > Weeksellaceae > Chryseobacterium > Chryseobacterium wangxinyae. The sequence goes on along the minus strand of NZ_CP116034.1, from coordinate 938,691 downwards.
AAATAGCTCATGCCTTAATTAACGGAACAGAATACGATCTTAATCTTTGCATACAAAGTTTAAAGGAAATAAGAGAACGCGTGCGTCTTGGGCCTTCAACAGGAAGTATCGTAGAAGAAGCGGTATCAAGAAAAATTCCTTGGATAAGACTGGGAAGTAATTCTCTTGTACAGCTGGGCTACGGAGTAAATCAACAAAGATTTCAGGCTACAATTACCGGAAATACGAGCTCGATTGCTGTTGATATTGCCTGCAATAAAGAATTAACGAAAAGAATGCTGCACGATGCCGCGATTCCGGTTCCGACAGGTGATTTAATTACCACAGAAGAACAGCTTCAAAATATAATTCAGAAAATTGGATATCCTATTGTCATAAAACCTTTAGACGGAAATCATGGAAAGGGTTCTTCAATCAATGTAAACGATTGGGAAGTTGCCAAAATTGGTTTGGAACATGCCCAAAATTATTCAAATAAAGTAATTGTTGAAAAATACGTTACGGGATATGATTTCCGGGTTTTAGTGATTAATAATAAAATGGTTGCTGCAGCAAGAAGAGTTCCTGCGCACATCGTTGGTGACGGTGAGATGAATATTCAGCAATTAATTGATAAAGAAAATCAGGATTCACGAAGAGGCTACGGACACGAAAATGTTCTTACCGAGATCAGTATTGATAAAGATACTTCAGAATTACTAGAGAAACTTCATTATACTTTAGATACAGTTCCACAAAGAGGAGAAGTGGTTTATCTGAAATCTACAGCTAATCTCTCAACAGGCGGAACATCAATCGATGTCACCGATATGGTGCATCCGGAAAATATCACCATGGCTGAGAGGATTTCAAAAATTATCGGTTTAGATGTTTGCGGAATTGATATTATGGCCGAAAATTTAACTCAACCATTAAAAGAAAGTGGTGGGGCTATTATTGAAGTTAATGCCGCGCCGGGTTTCAGAATGCATTTGGCGCCAAGCGAAGGTCTGCCTAGAAATGTGGCTGCTCCGGTAGTAGATATGTTATATCCACAAGGGAAGCCGTTTACGATTCCTATTATTGCAGTGACGGGAACTAATGGTAAGACAACAACGACACGATTAATATCACATATTGTTAAAAGTAACGGGTATAGAGTAGGATTTACAACGTCTGACGGCATCTACATTCAAAATACAATGTTGACAAAAGGTGATACTACTGGTCCTATTTCTGCCGAATTTATATTAAAAGATCCTACTGTAGAATTTGCCGTTCTGGAAACTGCCAGAGGTGGAATTCTTCGCTCCGGTTTAGGTTTTTCGCAATGCGATATTGGAGTTTTAACCAATATTAAAGAAGATCATCTGGGTCTTAATGACATACACAATCTTAAAGACCTTACGAAGGTAAAGAGAGTTGTTCTGGATGCGGTAAAGAAAAATGGATGGAGCGTTCTGAATGCCGAGGATGAGTATTCAATGAGAATCATCAATGATTTGCCAAGCAATGTGGCAATTTTCAGTTTGGATGAAAACAATGAATATATCAAAAAATTTGCGAAAGAAGGTAAAACAACCTGCGTCTATGAAGAAGGCTACGTAACTATCAAAAAAGGCGACTGGAAAATAAGGATTGGTAAAGCCAAAGATTTCCCTATCACCATGGATGGTAAAGCAAAATTCATGATTGATAATGTTTTGGCAGCGAGTTTAGCTTGTTATTTATATGGATTTGGTATTGAAGATATTTCAAATTCTCTTCGAACTTTCATACCGAGCGCACAGCTTACACCAGGAAGATTGAATGTTTTTAAATTTAAAAACTTTAAAGTTTTAATAGACTTTGCACACAATCCTGCAGGATATGAAGCGATCGAAGATTATCTTAAAAATGTAGAATCGACAAAAAAAATAGGAATTATTTCAGGCGTTGGCGATAGAAGAGACGAAGATATCAGATTATGCGGTAAAATTGCAGGAAGAATGTTTGATCATATTATCATCCGAAATGAAAAGCATCTAAGAGGAAGAACAGAGGAGGAGATTAACGGCTTAATCATCGAGGGAATGCAATCTTCAGGGAGAGATGTAAGCTATGAAACGATTCCTAAAGAAATTGAAGCTCTAAAACATGCTATGGGAATGGCTGAAGAAGGAACCTTCATCACCGCATTGAGCGATGTTATTTCTAATGCAATAGATCTCGTACAGGAATATCAAGCGAGAGAGTTGCTTGAAGATGGTAAAATATAAAATATATTTGCGGCGGACTTCAAAGATGTCCGCCACAGCTTACTATCATAAAAAAACCTCAGAAATATTTCTGAGGTTTTTGTTTACCAAACCGTTTCCAGCTTTGTTCTAATTTTTAAAAACTTTATATATCGAAAACGTCAAAACGAGATGTTTCTTCCATCTTTTTGTTAGTTTTAATGTTAATCCACAAAAAAAGTATTAGAACTTCCAATCCAAATCGCATCTTTTTTATTAAAATCTACATTCACCATTGCAGCTTTCGTCATTCTGCCAAGGTTTTCAAGCAAAATCGGTCGTTCGTCATTTTCTCTCCAAATATATAGTAAGCGAATTTCGGCTTTTGAAAATTCTCCGTTGATGTCTTCAAAAACTGGCTCGTAAACTACTTTTCGCTGCAAAATATAATTCTCCTTATCTTCAATTGCGTCTGTAACTTCTTTTGTCGGATTTAGATTAACTCCGCTTCCTGCAAAAGAAAATAAAGGTTTTAAAACAAAATTTTCAAGATTTTCACTCTCAGGAAATTCATGTAAAAAATAACTTTTAGGAACGAACTTATGCTGTAGCATCGGCAAAAGGAATTTTGAAATTTTAAAAAACCAATTCGGATGCGTGATCCATTTTACATCTGCATCTTCGCGGAAATCAAATTCAAGTTTTAGATCAGGAATTCTGTCTAGTTCATCAAAAATCACACGGTTATAAATTCTATTGATCTGAATTTTTTCACCATCATTTTCGTAAAATAACTTTTTACCTTCTTTTTTTACTTTTGTCAGGCAAACCGTTTTTATTCCTAATAATTTTTCAGTTAAAGCAAAATCAACGGCTGTCTTCTGTTTTTCAGGAAAAATTTCAAGTAGAATTACATTTTCAGGATTTTCATTACCAACAATTAATTCTTTCAGATAATTTTGAAAGTCTTCCTGTGGCATTTGGCTTTTAACATCATTTAAAAAAGGATAAACCTCACAAAATGTTTCTTCAAAAACTTTCTGAAAAGCATACAGAGATGGAAAAGCTTGCAATTCAATTAATTGTGGTTCTATTTCTCCGCTTGCACTTCTGCAGATTCCAAAATCAATCGTGAAAAAATGAGGTTGTTTTGTATCGTTGGGAACTTTGCAGTTTTCTGGTATAGCTTTTTCTAAAATTCCCGCTGGCAAAGCTTTTATTTGATCGATAATGCTCTCGCTTGCGTCAATCAGTTTGTCTTTAAATTCATTTGTGAGAAACATCGGACTCTCAGAAAGTCTGAAAGAAGCTTCCAATCCACTTTTTTCTTTTAAAATTTCTTTAAAACGATCATATTTTTCCTGAGTAAATTCCTCATTAAACTGTTTTCTGTATTGTGGAATCATGTTTTTTTCTTTTGTGATTTAAAAAATCGAGCAATTGTGCCCGATTTTGATAGTTTTTATTTATAAAAGATTAAGCCATTGCTTCAACGTCTTTCAAAATGTTTTTTTTTGCTAATCTCAAGAATCGTGGCAAAATCTGAGCTTGTGTAAGAACGATTTTATCTTCATCGTCCATCCTGTCAACCGTTTCGAGATATTTTTCCATTCCATAATTTTCAATCATTGCATTTTTATTCTTTTCATCTTTCAGGTTCTCGATCATACCTTCAGGATTTGCCTCGGGGTGAAACTGAGTTCCGAAAATCTCATCTGAAAAGCGAATCGCCATCACAGCTCTTTCTAAATTCACATGAGGACGGAATTTTTCAATCGCAACAATTTTCATTCCCAGTTCTTCAAAACGATCGTGATCAGGCTCTATAAATTGATAAGCCCGAGAATCTACTGCATAAAAAGGATCCGGAAGGTTTTTAAATAAGAATTCTTGCTCACCATTTTCTGTTTTATGAATAGGCATCACACCAAAAGAGTACGAATTTCTTTTGCAGATATTTCCTAATTCCCAATGAATGCTAGCTAACTGAAAAGAATGACAAATTAAAAACAGAAATTTCTTCGCTTCATTTTGTTGATTGTGGACGTAAACAGAATTTAAAAAATCAGCAAATTTCTGTTCCCAGTCATGACCTTCTCTGTGCGGATTTCCTGGGCCTCCGGAAGAAATAAAAATGTCAAAATCTCTGACATTGGGCATTTCATTTTTAAATCTTACATCAAAAACTTCTATACTAATATTTTCTTCAGACTGCTTCTGGAAGGCTTCAGATATTTCTTTAATGTTTTTAAATCCTTGATTTACCTGATTATTATTCATGTCCAGCAAAGCAATTCTAAGATCTTTCATAACTCATATTTTATGCAAAGTTATTAAAAATATTACGAAGCATTTTCACCGTGAGTAATTCCGTATTCTGTCTCAGAGATCATGTAATCAACGACTTTCTTCAGATCACCTGTTTCTTTATAGACCGCAAGTTGCCTGTCGGCACCTGTTCCGTTTTCTAATATTTTCCATGCGTATTCCACTTCTTTTCTACATCCCAAATCGTCTACAACATCGTCTATGAACTCTAATAATTCTTTGAGTAAATCGGGATATGGTACAGATTCTTCTTTGCCAAAATCAATTAACTGAGAGTGAATTCCGTCTCTGGAAGCACGCCATTTATTTTCATTAAGCAACAATCTTCTGTAGCTTCTGAAACTTAAATTCTGCTGATGCAATTTATAGATTTTAGCTACTAAACTTTGCATAATCGCCGCGAGACAAACGGTTTCTTCGATTCTCAAAGGCATATCGCAGATTCTAAATTCTATGGTAGGGTAGAATGGGTGAACGCGCAAATCCCACCAGATTTTTTTAGCATTATCAATTGTTCCGGTTTTCACCAGAAGATCTACATAGCTGTCAAATTCTGCCAAAGAATTGAAGTAACTCGGAATACCCGTTCTTGGAAATTTTACAAATATTTCCTGTCTGTAAGATCTGAATCCTGTATTTCTGCCAATCCAGAAAGGAGAATTTACGGAAAGAGCATAAACGTGCGGAAGAAAATAACGCATCACATTCTGAATCCTTACGCCTTCTTCACGATTCGGAATCCCAATATGAACGTGAAGACCAAAAATAAGATTTCCACGGGCTACATCGCCCATATCGTCTACAATTTTGTTGTAACGTTCACCATTAGTAATCGTATTGTGTTCCCAGTTTGAGAACGGGTGCGTTCCACCACCTGAAACACGAAGTCCCTGCTCATGAGCTGTATTGATGAGATGTCTTCTCAGATTGGTGAGTTCCGCCTGCGCTTCCTGTATATTCTGGCAGATTCCGGTTTCCATTTCAATCATTGATTCGTGCATTTCGTGCTTTAAATTTTCACTTAAAACCGCTTTTCCTCCTTCGATGATTTTTGAAACGTGAGAAACCAAATCTCTGCTTTCTAAATCAATGATTTGATATTCCTCTTCAATCCCAATAGTAAACTGATGCATTTTTAATTTGTGTTTTTTATGGTTTTATTTTACTGAATCTTTCACAAAAGTTCCCCATGAGATATTTTGTTTTCCGGGAACATATTCTTTGGCTTTTTCGATTGCCAGTTTTGCAGAATGCTCAACAATCCATGCGAAGTTTTCTTCACCAACAGAATTTCTGTCGGCATCCGGCGCAGGATTACAGAAGTCAATTGCATAAGGAATTCCGTCTCTAACGGCAAATTCTACGGTATTGAAATCGTAACCTAAAGCTTCATTCATTGTAATCGTATAATCATGAATCACTTTTAACAATTTTTCTAAATCTTTCCCTTCTGTCTGATGTGTTGTTGCATATCTCAAATGATGCGGATTTCTTGGTTCATATGGCATTATGTGAACATATTTTTTGCCTAAACAATACACTCTGTAATAATCCTGAAATACAATCTCTTCCTGAACCATCATCACCAACTGCTCTGTTTCAGAAAGTTTTTCCCAAAGATCTTCCGGACTCTCAACTCTGTAAACACTTTTCCAGCCGCCGCCGTCATGAGGTTTCATATAAGCTGGGAAACCAACGTAATTGAAAATATAATCCCAGTCATGAGGGAATTTAAGGTTTCTGAACGATGTCTCAGACGTATCTGTAGGTCTTTCGTACGAAGGCAACAAAACAGTATTAGGTAACGGAATTCCAAGTTTAGACATCAAAGCATTATTAAAGAACTTTTCGTCTGCACTCCACCAAAAAGGGTTGTTGATGACGTAAGTTCCTTTTAATGCTGCATTTTTAAGATAAGCTCTGTAAAAAGGTACATCCTGCGAAATTCTGTCAATAATTACTGCATACCCATAATCTGCACCCTGCTCTAATTTATCGATTGTTACTGCTTCAGCTACAATTTCTCCCTTTCCAAGTTCATTTACTTTATCTATAAATGCCCACGGAAAAGTATCTTCCATACCAAATAAAATTCCTACTTTTTTTGCCATAATTTGTTTTTTAATGATTTATTATTAATTTGAGTTGTTTAAATTTTTAAGAAAAGAAAGTTCCGATAAAGTTAGGAAAGGCCATTCGCCAAAGCGGCCAGTCATGATTGATCCACCTTTTTTCATCGTACCAAAAGTCGATACCTTTTGCACGAAGAATATCTGCCATTTCAATATTTTTGTCTCTACAGATATCTTCATCTGAAGTACACAGAACGATATGCATATGTTTGTATTTCCAGGCTTCATCGTTTTTCATAAATTCTCTCGGACAATTGAAATAAACCAAATCGTCAGAATATCCATCCATGAAATTCCTGATGCTGAACGCTCCCGAGAGTGAAAATAAATGAGAAACTACATCGGGAAATCTAAAAGCAAAATTCGATGCATGATAACCTCCGAAACTTGCTCCGGCTACAGCTACACGATGTGTACCATGAAGTTTCTGGATGTAGGGTATAAATTCCTGAATGAGAAATTGTACATATTTTTCGTAATTTCTGATTCTCTGCTGGGGAGAAATTTTATCATCATAAAAACTCCATGCATCAATTGTCTGAATGTTGTATAATTTTACTTTTCCCTGCTCAACAAACCAGTCTATGCTGCTGTTTAGGTGAAAATCATGATTCTGAGTGTATTGTCCCTGCGAAGTCGGAAACATAATGATCGGATAACCGAAATGTCCCGTAACTTCAACTTTAAGGCTAATTCCTAATATATGTGAGTAATAATCTGTGTGTTCTATATGTGGCATGTACTATAGATTTTTAGTTTTATTTCTGAATTTTTATATGGTTATTTTAACTGAATCGTCATTTAGGTTCCAAATTAATTCATTTTAAATTAATAAGTTTCTGAATTTCAATTAATTTAATAATAACTAATCTTTAAGCTGTTGGTTTTTCTTTTGGTGGAATAATATTGAGCAGATGTGAATAAATCTTTTCAGCAGCACGATCTAATCTTTCTACCACTTTTTCAGAATCTTTTGATTTGTAAACGATTCCCACGTGATAATCAATTGGAAGAAATTTTACCACTTCTTCACATTGAAACTGATCATAATCTGGCTGTTTATCTTTAATTAATGCAACGATCAATCCTGAATAATATCCCGTAGGTTTTGCGACTTCATAGTTTTTGCCTTTTAGCAATGCGTCTTCTATTCTTGCCCATTCTCTCCATATATTAATATTACTAGATGCTTCCACAAGATCTGGTATATGCGCACCGCCAACTCTTGAGGCTGTTTCAAGAAAATACCATTTTCCATCTTCTTTACCACGAATAAATTCTGTATGCGTCGCACCATTCATCAAGCCAAAGTTCATCAGAACCTTAGAATTGGCTTCATCTAATGCGATAAATTCATCAGAATATCTTCCTAAAGTTTTGGTTCTGAAAACACCCCCTTCATGTGAAACTTCCATCGGCGGAGCCAGATATTTTGAGGCTGATGTGAAAACAATTTTTTTATTGAATGTAAGACTGTCAACATGATAAACATCACCGGGCTTGAAGCTTTCCAGAAGAAAAAGATGACGTTCTTCACCCAATGTTTCCAGAGCTGTCCAAAGATCTTCTTTGTTGTTAAGTTTTTTGATTCCGGAGGCAGAGGCTTCAGATCTTGGCTTTAGAACCCACGGTGCACTGACTTTGTTGGTGAAGTTTTCTACTTCCTGATCATTGAAGACTGCAGTAAACTCTGGGACATTAATCCCCGAATCTTTGGCTTTTTGACGCATTGCCAATTTATCTCTAAAATAACGGTGTGTAGTCTGTCCCATCCCGGGAATACGAAATGTCTCGCGAATTAATGCTGCTTTTTCTACATCATAATCATCTAATGCAATGACAGCATCTACTTTCCGTGTTTTCATCAGATGTGAAAATCCCTGAACAAGATGATCAAGATTCCAGACAGACGGTTTCACTTCGGGCATATAGAAAACCTCATCAATGGCATGCCAAGGCCAATCTTTTCCTTTAAGGTTTTCGGATGTTACCAGGATTATTTTATTGCCGAGTTTTTTCATCTCGTCCATAAAATCATACCCTTTGTAATAGCACGAAATGCATACAATAGTTTTCTCCTCCATATAATGTTTTTTAATTTTTGATGAATATTCAAAAATAAAAGCAATTGTTTATTGATGTTTTAATGTTAAAAATCAATAAACAATGCGTATTTGAAAATTGCTAATCAATTATACAGAGATTTTTCGAGATAAACTAATTTTTAATGATAATTTTCAATTAAATCGGCTAATAACTGAACGCCATAACCCGTTGCAGCTTTATCTTTTGCATATCCTACATTTCCAAAGGCCACGCCGGCAATATCCAGGTGAGCCCATTTGTCGTGTCCTTCGATAAATTCTTCTAAAAATTTTGCAGCGATGATGCAGTCGCCTATTGGTTTCATTGATATATTTTTGAAATCTGCAACATCAGATTTGAAGTCTTCTTTCCAGATATCCCAAAGAGGTAAATTCCATAATCTCTGATTGGTTTTATCTCCGGTTTTAATCAATAAATTTTTTAATTCATCATTATTAGAAAACATTGCTCCACAGGTATCTCCAAACATTCTGACGGAACTTCCTGTTAATGTGGCAAGATCGATCAGGACGTCAGTTTTGTAATTTTTAGCCATGTAAGAAAGTCCGTCAGCCAAAGTCATTCTGCCCTCGGCATCGGTATTCAGAACTTCAATAGTTTTCCCGTTGTACGCGGTGATAACGTCGCTCGGCAGATACGCTTTTTCGGAAACAGCATTATCGGTAATGGGCAAAATCGCGGTAATGTTAACGGGCAATTGCATTTGTGAAGCGTAAATTAAAGCTCCGATGACGGCTGTAGCACCACCCATGTCAGATTTCATGTAATGCATGTTGTCTGAGCCTTTAATGGAAATTCCGCCAGTATCAAACAATACGCATTTGCCGACCAGACCAAAAGTTTTGGCATTTTTAACCGTAGTTTTATATTCTAAAATTGTAAAAGCGGCATCGTAAGCACTTCCTTGATTCACTGCAAGAAAGGCTCCCAGACCTATTTCGTCACATTTTTTTCTATTGAAAACGGTATATTTAAGCTGATTTTTTTTAGCTAAATTTTTCAGATAATCGTTAAGAGCATCTGGTCTTTTTAAGTTGGCTGGCTTATTGAGCCAATCCTGACAAGCACTTTGTCCCTCACAAATCGCATTCGATTTAGTGAAAATATTGTCAAGTTTTTTCTGACTTAAATTTCCAAAATGAAATTCAAATGTATCATTCCAAAAAGGATGATTTTTCTCAAAAGGATAATTATAGGTACCGAGAAAAAGTCCCTTTACAAATTCTTGAAATTGCTTTTCATTAATAAAATCTGCCAAAATTAAAGTGGAAACCGTTTGAAAATTTTTCTTTTGACTTTGGGAAAATTTAGTAGCAACTTGCTGGAATTCATAATTCTGCAGGTTTGATTTTCCTAATCCGATAAAATAGGTAATGCTTTCTTCTTTGGCTTCAACAAAAATCTCATTTTTCTTTCCTGAAAAAAGAAGAGAGATGTTTTTATTATATTTTTTGCGATTTTCTGACCATGATTCTTCTGTGAACAATTCAAAAATCTGCGCATAATTTTTATTTCTTTTATTTAATAGTTTCATATCTTAATAGTTATTATTTTTTATGGTCATATGTTATGGCCTTACCTTCAACGATTTTGGTGTTTGAAAACCTGGCGATTAAATATTATTTTAGTTTTCTATAGTGTCCTGATGCGGCGTAACTTCCACAGGATTTTCTGTATTGTTGTAAAATAACCATTCGATTGCTCTCGGAAATTCCTGCGACCAATAGAATTCACTGTGAGAACCTTCGGGATTGATATTGGTTTTAAATTCAAAATCAAAAAGATTTTTCTTTTCCCATTTTTTCAGATAATTTTCAAAAACCTGAATTCGTTTTACCATTTTTGAACCTTCCTGTTCGCCGCCGTATAAGTAAATTTTAGTCTTAAACGGAACTCTAAAGCTCATCATCGGAAAATTGTTATCTGGCTCTACCCAAAGTGACGGAGAAAAGATCAAAAGTTTGGAGTAAACTTCAGGGTATAAAAATCCGCTATAAATACTGATCAGTGCGCCCAGAGAACTTCCGCCAATTCCAGTGTTGTCACGATCCTTTTTGGTTCGGTAATGTTCATCCACAAATGGTTTTAAGGTATCTGTGATAAAACGAATGTATTTTTTGCCTTCAGAACCGTTTGCAACGTTATCGTTATCAAAGATATATTCTTTTATTCTCTCTTCACTCCCGTGTTCAATGGCGATAATAATCACATCTCCACGGCCATATTCCGCAAGGATCGATAGCTTTTTATCGATCTCCCAGTTTCCGTACGGACTTCCTTCATTAAATAAATTTTGTGCATCCTGAAGATAAAGTACAGGATAATTCTTGTCTGAAACATAGTAATCGTAAGGTAAAAGCGCCCAGACTTTCCGATGACGCTCCAGCTGCGGAATATAAAATTCTTCCGATATAATCTCTACAATCGGAAAGAATTCCTTTTTGAAAGGTCCCCAATTGAATCTCCATTTTTCAACAGTATGCGAAAATTCATTCTCAGATTTCAGGACTTTTTTATTGGGCGTAATGTTTCCGTATCGATCGAGTTCTACGTTTTCCCATCCTCCTTTCGTGAATTTAAATTCAATAATTTCATTAAGAAAATCATTCGGGATGTCAATATAATAATTATTCGGATCGATTTGTAAAAGCTGAAAGCGAGAGTCTTTCGGGTTCCATGCATTGAAATTCCCTGTTATATATATTGGTCTTTCATCAGCTTCTTCTGTGTAAAGGGTAAACTTCATATTTGTGTTAAAATAATTGTATTTTAATTTAACCCATAAAAGTATAAAAAATCTTTTTATATAAGTTGTTTAAAATTAATAAAAAAGAGAGGTTACCAAATGAAAAATGTTTATATTTGATAGTCATCACAACTCTCAGACAAACTAATTTAGCATTATGTTTGTTTGGGTTTGTTCAGTCTTAAAGTTAATGATGCTGTCGGTTAAAGAAACACTATGATGAACTCGGTAAAAACCTATACTCTTTTCACGGATCACGATATTTACCTTTTCAAAGAAGGTAAACACTATCGATTGTACGAAAAATTTGGCGCTCACTCTGTTGAGAAAGACGGTGTGAAGGGCGTTTATTTTTCAGTGTGGGCTCCAAATGCCAAAAAAGTTTCTGTGATCGGAAATTTTAATAATTGGAATCATCAGGACCATATTCTTTTTCAGCGATGGGATGGTTCAGGAATCTGGGAAGGCTTCATTTCAGGTCTTACTTGGGGAACGCTTTACAAATACGCTATCGAAAGTCAGGGAGAGATTTTGGAGAAGAGTGATCCTTACGCTTTAAGTTGGGAGCAGAATTTGCAGGCTGCCTCTCTGGTTTCTACGACTTGGTACGAATGGGATGACGAAGAGTGGCTGGAAAAACGCTGGAAAAATAACAGCTTAGATTCGCCCATCTCAGTTTACGAATTGCATCTTGGTTCATGGATAAGAGATACTGAAAATCCGAAAAGATTTTTAAATTATAGAGAAATAGCTGCGAAATTACTGCCTTATATCTTAGATTTGGGTTTTACTCATGTAGAATTCATGCCGGTGATGGAATTTCCTTATGATCCAAGTTGGGGATATCAAATCACTGGTTTTTTTGCTGCAACCTCACGTTTTGGTTCGCCGCAGGATCTGATGTTTTTAATCAATGAACTTCATAAAAATGAGATCGGAGTAATTCTTGACTGGGTTCCTTCTCATTTTCCGGGTGATGCCAACGGATTGCACCGTTTCGACGGAAGTTATCTTTATGAGCATGAAGATCCCAGAAAAGGTTTTCATCCCGACTGGAAATCTTATATCTTTAATTATGGCAGAAATGAGGTGAAATCTTTCCTTATTTCTAATGCAATGTTTTGGTTGGATCGATATCACGCTGACGGTTTGCGTGTTGATGCGGTGACTTCAATGTTGCATCTCGATTATTCAAGAAATGAGGGTGAGTGGGAGCCGAATGTTTTGGGAACTAATGTGAACCTCGAAGCTAAATTATTTTTACAGGAATTTAATACAGCAGTTTATAAAGAATTTGGGAACAGTATCATGACGATTGCTGAGGAAAGTTCAGATTTTCCTCTAATTACAAAGCCTGTGCATGATGGCGGAGTAGGTTTCGGAATGAAGTGGATGATGGGTTGGATGCACGATACTTTAGATTATTTTAAAGAAGAATACGGCGACAGAAAACACCATCATCATAAATTGACATTCGCATCGATGTACATGTATAATGAAAATTATATGATGCCGTTGTCTCATGACGAAGTAGTGCATGGTAAGGCAAGTTTAATTTACAAAATGAAAGGCGACGAATGGCAAAAATTTGCTAACCTCCGAGCTTTATATGTGTATATGTTTACTCATCCGGGAGCAAAATTACTGTTTATGGGAGATGAGTTTGGGCAAACCGGCGAATGGAATTTCAAACAGAGTTTAGATTGGCACTTACTTGATTTTCCTATTCACAAAGGTTTGCAGAATTTAGTGAAAGATTTAAATCATTTGTATAGAAGTGAAACGGCTTTTTACGAAAATCAATTTAATCCGGATGGTTTTGAATGGGTAGAAGCTGATGATACAGATAATTCAGTTCTCGTTTATCTGCGAAAAGGAAAAAGGAAGGATAATGTTGTAATGGTTATTTTAAACCTTACTCCGAATGTCTTTGATTACAAAGTAGGAGTAGATAAAGGAGCGCAGTGGGAAGTAATTTTTAATTCTGATCATAAAAAATATAATGGTAGTGGAGTAGAAAGCACAGTTTTCAGAGAAGATCAAGAAGAATGGATGAATCGTCCGAAATGTATTTACCTGAAACTTCCGCCGCTCGCCGGAGTCGTTCTAAAAATGAAAAAAGACAGAAAATATAAAACACCAAGAATAAAACAACACAAAAAATAAAATGACAGTTTATCACCTTAGCACAGAATGTTATCCCGTAGCCAAAGTTGGAGGTTTGGCAGATGTTGTAGGAGCGCTACCGAAATATCAGAACAAAATGAAAGATGTTGATGCCAAAGTGGTGATGCCTTGGTACAATAAATCTTTTATCTATGATCATGAGTTTGAAGTGGTTTTTGACGGCTTTATTCATCAGGGGCAAAATATGCTTCAGGTTCAGGTAATGAAAGAAAAATCTGACACATTAGGATTTGAATTGTTTTTAGTGAAAATTCCCGGGCTTCTTGACCGCGAAAATCCTTATGGTTATCAGGATGAAAGCTTTCAGTTTTTGGCATTTCAACACGGAGTTTTACATTGGCTGACTGCGATGCAGATTCGTCCCGATGTATTGCATTGCCACGATTATCACACAGGATTGGTTCCTTTTATGGTAGAGCACTGTCCGGAGTTTGATTTTTTAAAAGGTGTTAAAACCATCGGAACAATACACAATGGAGAATACCAAGGGATGATGCGTTGGGATATGATTCATTTTATGCCATCATTTGATCATCATAAATGGGGACTTCTAGACTGGAATGGCTTCATCAATCCTTTAGCTAGTATGATAAAGTGCTCGCACGCTTTCACTACCGTTTCTGAAGGATATCTCGAAGAATTATTTGTAAGTTTCAGAGGTCTTGAAAGTTTGGTAAGAGATGAATTTGGTAAAGCTTATGGAATTATCAACGGTATTGATTCCGACGTTTGGAATCCTGAAACCGATTCTATGCTTGATTTCAATTTCAATAAAAAAAATGTACTTAAAATAAAAAAGAAGAACAAGCAGAAACTTTGCAAAGAGTATGGTTTAAACCCAGATTTACCCTTATTCGCATTTATCGGAAGATTTGCTACAGAAAAAGGTGCAGACCTGCTTCCCGAAGTTGTATGGCGAAGTATAAAACAAACATACGGTTCGCTGAATATAATGATTTTGGGTTCTGGCAACTCTTATATTGAAGATAAACTAAAGGAATTAGATTATGTCTACGCAAATTTCGCTACAGATATCGGATATAAGGAACATTTGTCGCACAAAATATACGCTTCGGCAGATTTTTTGTTGATGCCATCAAGAGTAGAGCCTTGCGGACTGAATCAGATGTACGCGATGCGTTACGGGACAGTGCCTGTCGTAAGCTACACAGGCGGATTGAGAGATACTGTTAAAGATATTTCAACTGGCGGTTCAGGATTAAATTTTACTTATCCGGGAGTTGATGATATTATTCATGCAATGATTCGCGGTCTCGCAATATTTAATCAGAAAAAGGCGATGGAAGAACTTGTACTTTCAAACATGAACTTTGATTTTGCATGGGAGAAATCTGCGGAAAAATATTTAGCTTTATACAAGAACTAATTTTAGATTCTAAGAATCAAATGTTCAGTGCAAATATTAAATCTTTAATTTTTCACATTTAGTAATGATTGAAATATAATAAAGTCAAAAAATAATACTAATAATAGAGATAAACCACAAATTAATTTATGAATCCAAATGTTATTTCAATCGTTTTAGGAGGAGGAAGAGGTACAAGACTTTTTCCGTTAACATATTCAAGATCAAAACCTGCTGTACCAATTGCCGGAAAATACAGATTGGTTGATATTCCGATTTCAAACTGTTTAAATTCGGGATTAAATAAAATTCTTGTACTTACACAGTTCAATTCTGCATCGTTGAATGCACATATCAAAAATTCATATCATTTTGACATTTTCAGTAAAGGTTTTGTAGATATTTTAGCCGCAGAGCAGAATGTTGAAAACGACAGCTGGTTTCAAGGAACTGCGGATGCTGTACGTCAGTCTATGAAACATCTTGAAAAATATGATTATGAATATATCTTGATCCTGTCAGGAGACCAATTATATCAGATGGATTTTAATGCGATGCTCGATTTCCATATCGAAAAAGGAGGAGACGTTACCATTGCAACAATTCCTGTAAATGCCAAAGATGCTACAGGTTTTGGAATTCTGAAATCTGATGACGAAGGCAATATTACGTCATTTATTGAAAAACCAAGCTATGAACTTTTGGATGGTTTGCAGTCTGAAGTTTCTGATAAAAATAAATCTGAGGGAAAAGAATATCTTGCTTCAATGGGAATTTATATTTTCACCAAATCTATTTTGAAAAAAATGTTTGAAGATGGTGCGGGAGATGATTTTGGTAAAGATATCATCCCAAGCTCGATCGGGAAATACAGTACTTTGAGTTACCAATATGAAGGATATTGGACGGATATCGGGACAATCGAATCTTTCTACGAAGCGAATATTGATCTGTGCCAGGATTTTCCGCAATTTAATCTATTTTCATCTTCACCTATTTACACCAGAGCGAGAATGCTTCCGCCTTCGAAAATTAATGGTTCGTACGTGAGTAAAGCTGTTTTTGGTGACGGATGTATCATTTTAGCAGATAAAGTCGAAAACTCTGTTATTGGTAACAGAACCAGAATAGACAAAGGAAGTACCATTGTAAATTCTTATGTGATGGGAGCAGATTTTTATCAAAACACCCAAGAAATTGTAAGCAATGACAGTCAGGGTTTACCCAATATGGGAATCGGGAAATATTGCTATATTGAAAAAGCTATTTTAGACAAAAATTGTTACATTGGTGATAATGTAAGAATCATCGGCGGAAAACATCTTAATGACGGAGATTACGGAACATATTCTGTTCAGGATGGTATTGTCTGCGTGAAGAAAGGTGCGGTTTTGCTGCCGGGAACTCATATTGGCTAAGATGTTAAAAACATAACAAACAAGAGTGATCATATATTGGTCACTTTTTTTATTTGTCTTACTTTTGTGCGATGCGTTTTTTCAAAATCATAGCCATAATAATCACCTTGCTTGTAGGAGCTTATGCTGCTTCTATGTATTATTTTGTTGACGAAAGCAAAAGTTTCAAAGTTGAAAAAGAGGTTGATTTTCCTTTAGAGAAAGTTTTTAATCAATTTAATAATCTCCAGCATTTTACCCGATGGAATAATTTCTTTACGAGTTCAAAAACCATTACTATCGATTATTACACGCCATACGAAGGACAAGGTAGTGCTATCAGCTATAATGATCCGAAGAGCGAAGATGGCGGTGAAATGTTCATCAGATACGAAAATCCAAACAAAACATTACGATATCAGCTTTTTGAAGATGAGGATGAAAATCCGACTTTAATCGACGTAAAATTTACTCCTGTATCTGCAGAAAAAACCAAAATAACATGGTTTGTTCATACTCCGAAATTATCGGTTTTGACAAGAGCTCAAAACTTCTGGACTGAAGATAAATTTACCGACAATATCGAAAAAAGTATGGTGAATCTTAAAAATGTGCTGGGTAATAAAGTTTCAAAAGACAATCTAATGGCATCAATAAAGTACGACAGCCTGATGGTTGAGAAAGAAGAAGCCAGAATGCTTTTAGGAATCAGCGTAAGCACATCCAACAAAAAAGATGCTTTATACAGAAATATTGTGATGAATTACAATAAGATTTACAATTTTGTAACGATGGATTTAGGCAAAAAAGATGATGAATTTGGCTATCCGGTTTTGATTACAGATGCCGATAATTTTAAGGATAATGAAGTCTCATATTATTTTGGAATTCCTTTGTCTAAAAAATCAGGAGTTAACGATAATAATTTTAGTTTCAGATCTGTGAGCCCAACTCAAAATTATGTGATGTATTATAAAGGTACATATGCCGGAAGAGTAAAAGCAATTCAGCAGTTGATGCAAAAAGCAAAAACAGACGAAATGCGGTACGGAGATATTTATCAGACTTTTATAGAACAGCCTGTGGCAGATAAAGATGTGAATATTAAGCTGTCTCTATCTGTTTATAAATAAATATGATACAAATCAGTTCATTATATTTTTTTTAATAGTTTGGTTCTGCCCAAAGTCGGTTTTTTTTATTAAATTTGAAGATTAATATTACTAACAAAATTTAATAATAGATAAACTGTAATAATGGACAGATTTTCATTCCTAAACGCAGCTCATTCTCAGTTAATTGAGGATTTATACCAACAATATTTAAAATTCCCGGATTCTTTAGAACCATCATGGAAAGCCTTTTTTCAAGGTTTTGATTTTGCGTTGGAGAATTACAACGATGACGAGAGAATAGAATTTGTTCAAAATTCTGTGACTTCTGCACCCGCAATTCAGCAAATTTCTCAGGCAGCAGCCAACGGAGAAGTTCCTGAGCACATCAAAAAGGAATTTAAGGTTGTAAATCTTATCGAAGCTTACAGAACGAGAGGTCACTTGTTTACAAAAACTAATCCTGTCCGTGAAAGAAGGCATTATACACCGACTTTAGACATAGAAAATTTCGGTTTAGATAAATCAGATTTAAATACAAAATTCAATTGCGCTACAGAAACCGGGATGAAAGGTCCCGCGACTTTGGAGGAGCTTATCAGACATCTAGATAATATTTACTGCGATTCGATCGGGGTAGAGTATACTTATATCAATAATATTGAGGAAAAAGAATTTATCAAGCAGTGGCTTCAGGTAAACGAAAATCATCCAAGCCTTAATGCTAATGAAAAAACTGAGATTTTATTAAAACTAAATCAGGCTGTAGCATTTGAAAACTATCTTCACACAAAATTTGTAGGTCAGAAAAGATTTTCTCTTGAAGGTGGCGAAACGTTAATCCCTGCATTGGATCAATTGATTTCAAGATCTTCTCAATTAGGTGTAGATGAGGTTGTTCTTGGGATGGCTCACAGAGGAAGATTGAATGTTTTATCTAATATCTTTGGGAAGTCTTACAAGCAGATTTTCTCAGAATTTGAAGGAAAAGAATTTGAAGAAGATGTATTCTCAGGTGATGTGAAATATCACTTAGGTTCATCTAAAAAAATAAAAACGGCATCAGGAGAAGAAGTTTCAATTAACCTTACACCGAATCCGTCTCACTTAGAAACCGTTTCTGCTTTGGTAGAAGGTATTTGCCGTGCAAAAGTAGATGATAAGTACAAAGGTGATTTTTCTAAGATTTTACCAATCGTTATTCATGGTGACGGAGCTCTTGCAGGTCAGGGTATCGCTTATGAAGTTGCTCAGATGATGACTTTGGAAGGGTACAAAACTGGTGGAACAGTTCATATTGTTGTGAACAATCAGGTTTCGTTTACTACAAATTACGCTGATGCGAGATCTTCAACATATTGTACAGATATTGCTAAAGTTACAGAATCTCCTGTAATGCACGTAAATGCAGATGATGCTGAAGCAGTAGTGCATGCGATTCATTTTGCAGCAGATTTCAGAGCTAAATTTGGTAAAGATGTTTATATCGATTTATTGGGATACAGAAAATATGGTCACAACGAAGGGGATGAGCCAAGATTTACACAGCCCAATTTGTATAAATTAATCTCAAAACATCCTAATCCTAGAGAAATTTATAAAGATAAATTGATTCAGGACAGTGTGATCTCAAGTGACGTTCTTAAAACGATGGAAACTGACTTTAAAGCACTTTTAGATAAAGATTTTGATGCGTCCAAAGAGATTGAGAAAAATGTAATGGATTTGTTTATGTCAGAAGACTGGACGGATTTCCCGCTTGCAAAAAGAGGAGCGGTTCAGAATGCGGTTGATACTAAATATGATTTAGCTAAACTTAAAGAATTGGCAGTTAAAATGTCAACTCTTCCAGCTGATAAAAAATTCATAAATAAAATTACAAGACTTTTTGATAACCGTCTGAAAGCAATTGATGCCAATTCTCTGGATTGGGCATTGGGTGAATGGTTGGCTTATGCAACTTTGCTTACAGAAGGTCACAATATCAGAATTTCTGGTGAAGATGTTGAAAGAGGAACTTTTTCTCACAGACATGCAGTCATTAAAACTGAAGATACTGAAGAAGAATATATTCCATTAAGACATGTTTCTGAGAATAGATTTGATGTATTCAACTCTCATCTTTCAGAGTACGGAGTTTTAGGATTCGATTACGGTTACGCGATGGCGTCTCCGAATACTTTAACGATTTGGGAAGCTCAGTTTGGTGATTTCGTGAATGGTGCGCAGATTATTGTTGATCAATATTTGGCTGCAGCAGAAGAAAAATGGAAGATCCAGGATGGCTTGGTGATGTTGTTACCTCACGGATCCGAGGGACAAGGTGCAGAACACTCTTCAGCAAGACTGGAAAGATTTTTAACGCTTTGTGCGAACGAAAATATGGTTGTGGCAAATATTACTTCACCTGCCAATTACTTCCACCTTTTAAGAAGACAATTGAAATGGGGATTCAGAAAACCATTGATAGTGATGAGTCCGAAATCTTTATTAAGACATCCAAAAGTGGTTTCGCCGCTTGAAGATTTCTCAGAAAAAGGATTCCAGCCCATTTTAGATGATCCTACTGCTGATCCGGCAAAGGTTGAAAAATTAGTATTGTGTTCAGGTAAATTATATTTCGAATTATTAGCTAAAAAAGAAGAGTTGAACTGCGAAAATGTTGCTTTGGTGAGATTTGAGCAATTATATCCTCTTCAAAATGATGCTATCGAAGCTGTATTTGCTAAATATGGAAACAAAACGTCAATCGTTTGGGCTCAGGAAGAACCGGAAAATATGGGAGCTTGGTCGTATATTTTAAGAAACTTCAGAGATACAGGAATTCAGGTAATTTCTCCGGTAGCAAGTGGTGCACCGGCTCCCGGAAGTCACAAAATGTTTGAGAAAAACCAAAACTTAGTAATCAACAGAGTTTTTGACAGAGATGATGCTCCCGCAAAAAGACCTGTTACCGCTTAATTTAGATAATATTCAATTAAAAAATAAAAAATACTCATATGTCAATTTTAGAAATGAAAGTTCCTTCACCGGGCGAATCAATTACAGAAGTTGAAATTGCAACTTGGCTTGTAAAAGATGGTGATTACGTAGAAAAAGATCAACCTATCGCTGAAGTAGATTCAGACAAAGCAACTCTTGAATTGCCTGCAGAACAAAGTGGTATCATCACTTTAAAAGCTGAAGAAGGTGACGTTGTACAGGTAGGTCAGGTAGTTTGTTTAATTGATATGGATGCTGCTAAGCCAGCAGGTGCTGCCGCTCCGGCTGCAGAAGCTCCAAAACAGGAAGAAGCACCTAAAGCTGCAGAACCTGTAAAACAGGAAGCTCCAAAACCGGCTCCAGCTGCTCCTCAATCTTATGCTACAGGTTCTCCTTCTCCTGCTGCAAAGAAAATTCTTGACGAAAAAGGAATTGACGCTTCTCAGGTTTCAGGACAGGGAAGAGACGGTAGAATCACTAAAACTGATGCTGAATTGGCTGCTGTTCCTGCAATGGGCGGAAGTTCTCTTACGGCTACCGGTTCAAGATCTACAACGACAACAAAGCTTTCTGTTCTTAGAAGAAAAATCGCGCAGAGATTGGTTTCTGTGAAGAACGAAACTGCAATGTTGACGACTTTCAATGAAGTTGATATGTCTGAAATTTTCAGATTAAGAAAACAATATAAGGAAGAATTTGCTCAAAAACATGGGGTAGGACTTGGTTTCATGTCTTTCTTCACCAAAGCGGTTACAAGAGCTCTTAAATTATATCCGGATGTTAATGCATCTATTGACGGAGATTTTAAGATCAATTATGATTTCTGCGATATTTCAATTGCAGTTTCAGGTCCGAAAGGATTAATGGTTCCGGTATTGAGAAACGCTGAAAATATGTCTTTCAAAGGTGTTGAAGCTAATATCAAAGATTTAGCAGTAAAAGTAAGAGACGGTAAAATTACTGTTGATGAAATGACTGGTGGTACTTTCACTATTACAAACGGTGGTACTTTCGGATCTATGTTGTCAACCCCTATTATTAACCCGCCGCAGTCTGCAATTTTAGGAATGCACAATATCATCCAACGACCGGTTGCGGTTGACGGGCAGGTTGTGATTCGTCCTATGATGTATGTTGCTATGTCGTATGACCACAGAATTATTGACGGAAAAGAGTCTGTAGGCTTTTTGGTCGCTGTAAAAGAAGGTATCGACAATCCAGTTGAGTTCTTGCTTGGAGGTGATGAGAAGAAAGGTCTAGAACTTTAATCGATCATGCCAATATAAATTTAAAATCTCGCCTTCGAAAAAAGGGCGAGATTTTTGTATCAAATTAAAAAAAGAACAAAATGTTTTCTAAAATTACTTCGAATATCAAGGTGTCTGTTACACCTGAGTATGATAGCAAAAATAGTTATCCTTCCGAAAACCGATTTGTTTTTAAATACAATATCGTGATTGAAAACGATGGTGATTTTCCGATAAAAATTCTGAAGAGAAAATGGTTGATTTTTGATGTAGGTTTCGGTTTTACAGAAGTTGTGGGTGATGGCGTTATCGGACTTACTCCTGAAATTCCTCCTACTGATGAATTTGCTTATTTTTCTAATGTTATGCTTCGTTCAGGCGTTGGGAATATGAGTGGGAAATATTTAGTAAGAAACGAAGAGACACAAGAAAATTTTGAGATTGATATTCCGAAATTTAATCTGCTGTCAACGGTTTTGATCAACTAATTATTATAATTTTTTCATCTTACTTTGGAAACTTTCGCTAATTTCCTCGTTTCTGGTTATAAATAGTTTTTCGAAAGCCAATAATGAAATTCTCGCACAAGCTTCTGCGTCGTCTCCCGCTCTGTGGTGATTAAATTTAATTTGATGTGTTTCTGCTAAATGTTTCAGACCATATTTTGGAAGATAATTCCATGATTTTTTTGCAAGTTGAATGCTGCAAAGATAATTTAGATTAGGTTTAAACATTCCATAATAATCAAGACAGCTGCGTAAAACGCCTGCATCAAAACTCGCATTGTGCGCAATCATTAAAGTTCCATACATCATTTCCTGTACCTCGTACCATATTTCATCAAAGGTAGGTGAGTCTTTCACATCGTGAGGTAAAATACCGTGTACATCCATATTTCTCTGATTAAAGTAGGGAAAACTCGGCGGCTTGATGAGCCATGTTTTTGTTGAGACAATCTGTGAATTTTCTACCACACAGATTCCTAATTCACAAGCAGAATGTCTCTCGTGGGTAGCTGTTTCAAAATCTATTGCGCAGAAATCCATAATTTAGCGTAAATGATAAGTAATTTGTATTAATAATTATTTTTTTTACCTCCTAAAAAATGTTTGAAAATGAGCCATTTTGTTTGGTAATATTTTTTCATCTGATTTTCCTTTCTAAGCTTCCAGGTTCCCGGAATGTGAGCATAAAAGCCATAATGTCCTCTTAATACAGCCCAAAGATGCGATATGCCGTTTTTATAAGCGAAGTAAAAAGATGCCGCTCCATCGAGAATCATTCTTAAAAAAAGTACCCAGATTAAATCTGGAAAGGGCAAATTTTTAAGCATCATCGAGAGGTTATTTCTGATGTTTAAAAAGGTTTTTTGAGGACTTTGTTTGTTTAATGTTCCACCACCAACGTGATAAACCTTTGATTTTCCTGTATAATATATTTTTTTGCCGGAATTTTTCATTCTCCAACATAAATCGATTTCTTCCTGATGAGCAAAAAATCTAGCGTCAAAACCATTCTGCTCCCAAAAATCTTTAGATCTGATAAATAAACAACAGCCGGATGCCCAGAAAATTTCTGCTTCATCATCATATTGACCTTTATCTTCTTCTACGTCATCAAAAACTCGTCCTCTGCAGTACGGATATCCTAAATTATCTATCAGTCCGCCTCCCGCTCCCGCAAATTCGAAAAATTTATGATTGTTAAATGATAAAATTTTTGGCTGAATGGCTGCAATTTTAGAATCCGTTTTAAACAAATTCAAAACAGGATCAATCCAGTTTTCTGTGACTTCAACATCAGAATTCAAAAGACAGTAAAATTCTGCCCGGATTGATCGTAAACCTTCATTGTAACCGCCTGCAAAACCATAATTTTTGTTGTTGAGAACGATTTTAACCGTAGAAAACTGTGTCTGAAGAAGTTTTATAGAATCATCCGTAGAACAATTATCAATAACATAAACTTCAGCATTTTGGGCGTACTGAATAACGCTCGGAAGAAATTTTTCCAGCCAGTGTTTACCGTTCCAGTTGAGTATGACGATTGCTAAATTTTCAGACATTGATGTTAAATTTTTTCAGAATCAAATGTTTTGATAGAATCCTGATACTTCCATTTTCGATGTGACCAAAGGTAATTGTCTGGTCTTCTTTTGATTGTATTTTCCAGTAAGCGGTGAAACTTTCTCACGACTTCGTTGTTGGTAAATTTTTCTCCGTCAGGCTCTATTCTTGAATAATTGATTTGATAATGACCTCGTTTTACCTTCTTCATTTCAGTGTAAAGGAAAATCAGATCCATTCTCGTTGCCAATTTATCATAACCGATAAAAGCGGGAGTTTTTTGATTCAAAAACTCTAAACCATAATTGACATGGGAAGAATGAGGAGTTTGATCAGCAACAAAAAGATAGATAGAATCTCCGTCATTTTTATTCCTGAAAATATTGAGAATAACTTCATTGGCTTCCAAAGCATCATTTCCGAACTTGCTTCTTACTTTTTTCATCTGTTTTTCCCAAAATTCACTATTTACTTTACGATAAACAGGATGACAGTTTTTTTGCGGAACCACTGTAGCCAAAGCATTCATCCATTCCCAGTTAAATACGTGACCAGCCAAAAGGATGATATTTTTACCTTCAGCTTTAGCTTCGTGAAAAAGATGTTGATTAATGTGCTGCATTCTCACCCGCGTCTCTGTCTTAGACATTGTAAAAGATTTGACGGTTTCAGCAAGATAATCTGAAAAATTTAAATAAAATTTTTTCCTGATTTCGGAAATTTCTTCTGCCGTTTTTTCCGGGAATGATTTCTTAAGATTCTGAGTAATTATCTTCTTTCTGTAGCCTACAAAATAATAGTTTAAAAAGAAAATAATGTCCGAAAAAATATATAATATTTTAAGCGGCAGTTTCGAAATTAAGTAGAGTATTTTGATCAGAAAATTCATAAAGTCTACAAATTTAGTAATAATAAAATTACGGTTTCATTTTTGCTTCGAATAAGTATTATTTTTTTAAATTTATATAATGAAAAAGATTTCAAAAAACATAGCAATTCTAGGATTTCTGTCAGTCGGAAGTTTGTCTTTCGCGCAAAATATAAAAGAAAATTCTGTAAAAAATTCTGATGATAAAGCTTTAATAGTAAAAGCAGATCATCAGGAACTTGATGCTAAGAAAAAGGCTGCTGAAGAGAAAGCCAAACTTCCTAAACCTTATGATCCGAAGGCTGATGCTGATAAAGACATTCAGAATTTGGTGGCCAGAGCTAAAAAGGAAAAGAAGAATATTATGATTCAGGCCGGGGGAAACTGGTGTATATGGTGCTTGAGATTCAACCAATATGTACAAACTACTCCTGAGCTTAAAAAATTGGTGGATGATAATTATCTTTACTATCACCTCAATTATTCACCAGATAACAAGAACGAAAAAGTTTTTGAGAAATATGGAAATCCTGGAGATAAATTTGGCTATCCAGTTTTCATTGTTCTAGATCAAAATGGCAAGATGGTGCATGTACAGCAAAGTGATGTACTGGAAGAAGGTAAAGGTTGTAGTCTCGAAAAAGTAAAAGATTTTTTCAACAAATGGACAACAAAATCATAACATAAAACCGAGAGTTCTCTCGGTTTTTTAGTTTACAGAAAAACTCCTATCGGATCATCGAAGATCAATATTTAGCAGTTTTTGGTTCTGTTAGATTTTATGACATTTAGATATTATTTATCATGATTAAATCTAAAGAAGGGCGTTCTATGTTCCTAAATGTGATTAATAATACTGCTGATTTTAAATTATGTGAAGCGATATTTATTATAACCACGTTTACTAAATAAATCAAAATACAAATAAAAAAACCACTTCGACAGAAGTGGTTTATATTTGAAAAGGTCTCTTAAGATCTTAAGCTTCTTCAGAAGGAGTTTCTTCTACTGCAACTTTTTTAGGAGCAGCTGGTTTAGGAGCTTCTACCGGTGCATCAGATACTACATCAAACTCGAAGTTGTACTCTACATTTCTGTGAAGTCTAACTACTGCAGTTACTTTACCAGTTCTCTTAATTGTGTTTCCTGGGATTTTGATGTATTTTTTCTCAACTTGTACACCAGCTTTAGCCAATGCTGCAGAAAGATCTGCATTGTTGATAGATCCGAATAACTTGTCACCAGAACCTACTTTTGCAGGAATAGTGATAGAAGTTTTCTTCAATTGATCAACCACACCGTTTGCTGTAGCGATTAATTTAGCTTCTTCTTCTTTTCTAGCTTCCAAAGTAGCTTCTAAAGTAGCTTTGTTTTTTGGTGTAGCTAAAAGAGCGATTCCCTGAGGTAACAAGAAGTTTCTTGCATAACCTGGTTTTACATTTACTGTATCGAATTCAAGACCTAAGTTTTCTACGTCTTTTTTAAGGATAATTTCCATTGTTGTTGTCCGTTTTTTAGTTTTAGAGAAAAGAATAAAGAAAAAAGAAGAAAGACTGTTGTCTTAAAAATTATTTCTTTTCTTCAATCTAAAAATCGTTAGAATTAATTATTTATTCAGCAACTTAAAAAAAGAGAAAAAGACCAGAAATCTTTTCTCTTTTCTCTTGTTTCTTTTTGTCTTATTTTAGTAAGTCAGCTACGTAAGGCATCATAGCAAGGTGTCTTGCTCTTTTGATCGCCGAAGAAACTTTTCTTTGGTATTTTAAAGAAGTACCAGTGTATCTTCTTGGTAAAATTTTACCTTGTTCGTTCACGAACTGTAATAAGAAATCAGCGTCTTTGTAATCAACGTGCTTGATTCCGAATTTTTTGAATCTACAGTACTTTTTATCAGTTTTTGTATTGATATCAAGTGGAGTAAGAAATTTTACTTCAGATTCACCTCCAGCAGAGGCTTGTTTAGCCATATCATCTATTGCCATGTCGTTGTCTTTTTTAAATTTGGGTTAGTAATTAAGCTCTTGAAGCTTTAAGTTTAGATCTTCTAGTTACCGCATAGTCAATTGCATGCTTGTCTAGTTTTGTAGTAAGGTAACGAATTACTCTTTCGTCACGTTTGAATGCTAATTCTAAGTCAGCAACTACAGTTCCTTCACCTTTAAACTCGATTAAAGTGTAAAATCCGTTCTTTTTCAATTGAATCGGATAAGCTAATTTCTTTAATCCCCAATTTTCTCTAGTGACAATTTCACAGTTCTTTTCTTTTAAAAGATCTACATACTTGTTCACTGCTTCCTCCACCTGAGCTTCAGATAGAACGGGAGTTAAAATGAAAACAGTTTCGTAATTGTTCATAATGTTAAATGAATTTGTTAATTATTTCGAGGTGCAAAAATATGAATTATATTTATAATACACAATAAATGAGCGGTATTATGATGAAATAAATTCAAATGAAATCATTTCTATCATTTTAAATTAAATTTAAACAGCTTCATTTTTTTTGTTTCTGATTTCAACAAGAAAATTCACTTTCAAAACATCATATAAGGAATGTCTGCTCACTAAAATTGAAGCAATTGAGGAAACCATTCCTGCCAACATCAGATGGAAAATTAAAGAATGTCTGTCCGTCATTTCCAATACAATGATAGCAGACGTAAACGGAGCTCTTGTAATTCCTGTAAGAAATGCAACCATTCCTGCAAGAATCACAACATTGGTTTCATTTGGTGTTAAATGTATCGCCCCTGAAATTACCGAACCAATACTTGCGCCCGCCGTCAAAGCCGGAGCGAAAATTCCGCCTGCGCCACCGGAAGTAAAAGATAGGGCAGGGCCAAGCATTCTTAATATGGGAACATACCAATCTTCGTGTTTATCCTGAGTGAAAAGTACGCGTTCCATGATTTCTTTTCCTGAACCTAAAACTTCACGGCTGATAAAAAAGGAGATGCATGCTATAAACAAAGCGCACAATATTAAAAAAGCGACGTTCGCTCTGTCGGTTTTTAGTTTTCTCTTTTTCCAATCATTAATTTTTAACATTGTAACCGAAAGCTGACTTGCTAAAATTCCTGCAATTCCTCCGACTAAAATAATTGGAAACATCACCATTAGCGAAACATCATTTGTCTTTGGATATCCTAAATATAAATATGAGCCTGCTAATGTCTGAGCCGTTAAACCCGCAATAATTACAGCCGTAAAGAGAGCTGTTTTAAAATAATTAATGTGCGTTTTTGAAAGTTCTTCTACGGCAAATACAATTCCGCCGAGTGGTGTATTAAAAGCCGCTGCCAATCCTGCCGCAGCTCCTGTCATGATCATGTTTTTCTTTGAGATCTTTGGCCACCAATCTGGTAAATATTCATTCACTTTCCTGAAAATAGAACCCGCAATCTGGATAGTCGGACCTTCTCGCCCTACTGCACCGCCGCCAATTACTAAAACTACCGATGAGATAATTTTAAAAACAATAATTTTTAAGCTTAAAAGACTTCTGATTTTAGTATGTTCTTTTGGATTCGCAAGCTCCACAGCTGCCATTACCTGTGGAATTCCGCTGCCTTTTGCATTAGGAGCAAATTCTTTGACCAGCCACCACGACAGTACAAATCCGATTGGAGCGACAAAGAAAATCATCCAGTCATTCCAATTCAGCATTAAGTCTAACAATTTTTCTCCCCAAGCAAAAATTTTGGCATACATCACCGCAAAAAAGCCTGTAATCACAGAGCCGATCCAGAAAGGAATCGCCTGGAGAAGATTATTCTTCAGCTGCTCGTTTCGGATATTGTCGAAGGATTTTTTAAGACTTTTTCGTAAGAGAGTGAAAATTTTCAGCATCTATTTGTTTTGGAGATATAAAAATAAAATTATTTAATGATATTTTACAAATAAAAATCCCAACTCTAGTCAGGATTAACTTTTTATTGAAATATCTATTTTATAATGAATGTTACTTTTTTTTCATTAAATCCTGTATTTTGTTGATCATATTGGAAGCGTTTGTATTTTCAGGATTTAATACTAAAGATTTTTTATAGCTTTCTATAGCCAAAGGATAGTTTTTAATTGAAAGATATGCTTCACCCAAACTGTCAAAAGCATTTGCCGATTGAGGATTTTCTTTGGCATTTAACACAAAAACTTTTAGTGCCTCATTAATTCTTGAAGTTCTCAATAAAATGTATCCAGTGTTATTCAATGTATCTTCGAAATTCCATTTCGGATTTTTTTCTTTAATATTATAATAATTCTTTTCTGCATTGGGATTATCTTTTTTAGAAAATTCGAAAATGACGGATTCTTCAGCTAAAGAATATTCATCAGTTAAATTTCTATCAATAATTGCTGCAATATGATTAACGATCTGATATTGAGCTGGGAAAAAATTATATCCGTTCGACATCAAGACAATTGCCATATTATTTTGTGGGAAGATTCTATACGCACTTACATTCCCGCCAGAAAAGCCATAAGACGGAATATTATTTGCTTTGCTGATTTCCCAACCATATCCAAAGACATCTTTTTTATTGCCATAATCAAAGGATTGCCACATTATATCTTTCGTTTTTTGATTCAGAAAATCATTCTTGATTAAATGACTGCTCCATTTTAAAAAGGCGGGAAGAGTAATTGCTAATCCATTTCCCGGATACGCCTTCTTCCCTTCAATATCCGTAGACTTTTGATATTCTTTCGTTTCTGAATTGTAATTATACTTTATAATACGGTTCGGAATTTTTTCAAGAGCATTTGAAGAAAAAACTACTTGATTTTTAACATCTGGAAACTGATTTTTAAGAATGAAATTTTCAAAATATTGTCCTGTAATTTTCTCAATAATCATAGCAAGAAGCATATAATTTGTTTGATTATACCTATATTGATTTCCTGTTGTAAAATCCATTTTCTCTTTACTTAAACGCTCAATTGTTTTAAAACTTGAGTATTCAGGCAAAATATCGCTAAATTCTATAAAATTAGGTATTCCTGACGAATGTGTAAGGAGATTCTTTAGTTTTACATTCTGCCAGTCTTTTGGGAGATTGTCAACATACTTTGAGATATCATCTTCCAAAGATAATTTTCCTTGTTCGATTAATTGAAAGATGCCCACGTTGGTCATTAATTTTGAGGTGGAATATATTCTGAACATTGAAGATGGACTTACTTTTTTAAGGTCTTCTAGATTTTCTACTCCATAATATTGTTCAAAAATTATTTTACCATCTTTTATAACACCAACAGCTAATCCGGGAATTTGGTTTGCTTTAATAGCTTCTTTTACATAATTGTCAATTAATTTAAACTGATTGGTTTGCTGTGAGAAAACTGCAACAGAAATATTTAAAGCTATAGCTGTTAAGAAAATTTGTTTCATATTTTGAGAATCTTATTTCTTGTTCTAATGTAAGACAGCTGAAAAGCTTATTCTATTACATTTTTTATTCGTATTTATTATAAAATGTTACAGCCGATTTCAAACAAAAAACCTCCGAAAAAATTCGAAGGTTATATTTTGAAATCGGCAAAAATTACTCATTGCCCATTACTCATTACTTATATTTCAGTATTCAAGTCCCAGTTTTGAAGGTAATCATGAACGTGTTTTAGCATCATTCCACCTAGAGAACCGTCAACAACTCTGTGATCGTAAGAGTGAGACATGAACATCAACTGACGGATTGCGATAACATCACCATCCTTAGTTTCAAGAACTGCAGGTTTTTTAACGATCGCTCCGATTGCCATAATGGCAACCTGCGGTTGAGGAATAATTGGAGTTCCCATCAAGTTGCCAAAACTTCCTACGTTAGAAATTGTGTATGTTGCTCCCTGAGTATCTTCTGGTCTTAATTTTTTATTTCTTGCTCTGTAAGCCAAATCGTTGATTGCTTTTGCCAAACCTGATAATGATAACTGATCAGCATTTTTAATTACTGGAACAATCAAGTTTCCGTCTGGTAAAGCAGTTGCCATACCGATATTGATATTTTTCTTCTTTATGATATTGTCACCGTTGATAGAAACGTTGATCATCGGGAAATCCTGAATTGCTTTCACAATCGCTTTCACAAAAATAGGCATGAAAGTCAGTTTTTCACCTTCACGTTTTTCAAACATATCTTTGTTTTTCGCTCTCCATTTTACAACGTTGGTAACGTCTGTCTCGATGAAAGAGGTAACGTGAGGCGCGATGTGTTTTGCTTTCACCATGTTTTCAGCAATGATTTTTCTCATTCTGTCCATTGGAATGATTTCGTCACCTGCAGCTACAGAAATTGTAGAAGCCGGAGCTGACGTTGCCGCTGGTGGAGTAGAAGCTGCCTGAACCGGAGTAGCTTGTTGCTGAGTTTCTTTTTGTGGCTGATTTCCTCTGTTGGAAACGTGTGCTAAAATATCTTCTTTGGTAATTCTTCCTTCTAAACCGCTTCCTTTAATGGTTTTTAGTTCAGATTCAGAAATATTTTCCTGTTGAGCGATCGATTTTACAAGAGGTGACAAATAAAGGTCTCCCGAAAATTCTACGTGAGAAGTAGTTGTTGGATTTAAAGGCTCTTCAATTGCTTTGATGGTTTCCGCGTCCGGAGTTGAAGTTTCTGTTTTAGCTTCTTGTGCATCTGTACTTCCGCCTTCTCCTTCAATTTCTAAAATAGCAATGGCTTCACCTACTTTTGCAACTTCGTCTTTCTGTTTCAGGATTTTTACAATTTTCCCCGAAACTGGTGTCGGAACATCCGAATCTACCTTATCTGTTGCAATTTCTACTACCGAATCATCTTCTTTTACCTGATCACCTTCATTGAATAACCAAGTGATCACCGTAGCTTCCATCACGCCTTCACCCATAGAAGGAAGCAATAATTTGTATTCTGCCATTTTCTAATTTTAGATTTTGACAAATATATAAAAAAAATCGGTTTTTTTATGAAATAGATAATTTTAGAAAAATTCGATGTAAATATTTTCTCCGACGTTTAATCCGAAAAGTGTTTTGGCACCGTTCTTTTTACTGCCTTTGTAAATGGTTAATTCCAATTGTTGGCTGTCGTTGAAAATTGCTGCGGATTGCCCGTGGTACTCGGTTTCTCTGTCCCAGTCTGTTACAACTTCCGTGTGGCTTGAGTAGATTTTCGATAAACTCAAATTTCTGAACTTTATTGTAAACTTTTCGAAACCTTTGGCTAGAGTTTCAAAGAATTCCTTACTAATATTTGATATTATGTTTCCGAAATTATCAATGTACATTACTTCACCAATGATCATCTTTTCAGATTCATTATAAACAGGTTTTGGAAATAAAAGCTGTTTTGCAGATTCTATCTTTCTTCCGATCACTTCAGGAAGTCCGCCATTCGCCAAATGTACTGCCACAGGAACAAAGACATCCGTTGAAGTAAAATTTACAACATCATCAAATCTGTTGTTAAGAGTAATTTCATAAATCGCTTCAGGTTTAATATCAAAAAAAATCAAACTCAACAATCCATTGTCGGCTGCAATAAAATAAGATCCGTCAGCTTTATACAAAATATTTTTTCTTGATTTGTGAAAAAAGCTGTCTACGGCAATAATATGAATGGTTCCTTTTGGAAAATATCGGTATGCATTTCTTACAATATAGGACGTCTGAATAAGGTTATATGCCTGAATGTCATGGCTGATATCAATACTGTCGACTTCAGGATTCAAAGACAGTATTTTCCCTTTCATAGCCGAAACTCTGTAATCTAAACGTCCGAAATCTGAGGTGAGGGTAATAATTGACATGAATAAATCTGATAGAACTGCAAATTTATCTAAAATAAAAGGAAAGAAATAAATAATGTGGATAAGAATTTGGTTTAAATCTGAAAAAAAACTTTTAAATTTAAAATCTAAACAATAAAAATATTTGCATGTTTGAATTAACGTATGATTTAGAAGGTATTGATGCAAAAAACTTTTACGGAGTTAATAACCAATATTTCAATTTAATAAAATCCAGCTTTCCAACTCTTAAAATTACCGGCAGAGATCACCATATTTTTGCGATGGGAAATCAGGAAGCTCTTGATATATTTAAACTAAAACTAGACGACATCGTGTCGTTTATTTCAAAAAATAATTCTATCGGTCTTAAAGATGTAGAAAACTTTCTTAATCTTAAAGATGAAAATGAAAAACATCTCGTTTTTGATCAGGACATCATCGTAAAAGGTGTCAACGGAAAAATAATAAAGGCAAAAACTACCAATCTTAAAAGACTTGTGAAAGAAACCGAGAAAAAAGATATGGTTTTCGCCATCGGACCGGCAGGAACAGGTAAAACATATACGAGTGTCGCTTTAGCAGCAAAAGCTTTACGAGATAAAGAGGTGAAAAGGATTGTATTAACAAGACCGGCCGTTGAAGCAGGGGAAAGTCTTGGGTTTTTGCCGGGTGATCTTAAAGAAAAACTTGATCCTTATTTACAGCCTTTATATGATGCACTTCGGGATATGATTCCGCATGAGAAACTGGAAGGTTTCATGGAAAAAAAGGTAATTGAGGTTGCTCCGCTTGCTTTCATGAGAGGGAGAACTCTTGATGACGCATTTGTAATTCTGGATGAAGCTCAAAATACTACGCACGCACAGATGAAAATGTTTCTGACTAGAATGGGGATGAATGCTAAGTTTATCATTACCGGTGACCCTACACAGATAGATTTACCTCCGAAACAGCATTCCGGATTAAAAGAGGCCATGAGAATATTGAAAGATGTAAAAGAGATCGGTTTTGTTTATCTTACTGAAGAAGATGTCGTAAGGCATCCTGTTGTAAAGAAAATTATTCTTGCTTACAATGAGGAAGACAAGAGGTCAAAAGAATAAGTTTTTTTTAAGTTTTAATATTTTTTTGAAAATATTTTGCCATTCTATAAAAAGTGATATATTTGGAGTCTTAAAATTTGTTAAAACTTTAAACTATGAAAAAATTATTATTGGTTGCTTCTTTGGCAATGTTTGGTTCTGTAGCTGTGAAAGCGCAAGAAACAAGATTTGGTGTTAAAGCAGGTTATTCTATGTCAACTTTAAAAGCTAAATCTAATGAAGGATCTGAAAGTTCCGATCCATTACATACTTTCTATGTTGGTGGTGTTGTTGAGCACAAAATAAGTGATAAATTTGGTCTTCAAGGAGAAGTTTTATATTCTCCGTTGGGTGGTAAAATCGATGAAGCTGTTGAAGTTGACCAAAACACATTTATTGCTGCTCAAGCAAAAATTAATTTTGGTACTGTGTTAGTTCCAATTTCTGCTAAATACTTTGCAACTGAAAATTTATCATTTTCTGCAGGAGCAAGTTTCGGAATTATAATTTCTGCTAAAACAAAGTATGAAGTGAATGCCGGAATTAATTTACCAGGAGTAGGAATTTCGATTGGTGATGAAGTTGATATTAAAGATCAAACAAATACTTTAAATATTGCTCCCTTCATCGGTGCTGAATATATGCTTGAGAATGGATTGTTTTTCGACGCGAGATATAATATGGGTGTATCTAATTTAGCTAAAGATGCTGCAAATGGAGAAAAACTTACAAACAGCTTCTTACAAGTTGGTGTAGGTTTCAAATTTGGAGGAAACTAAGAATTTACATTTTCCAAAGATATAAGCAGGGCATTTTGTCCTGCTTTTTTTGTGATGTGGTACCAAGCGGCATCTAATTTGCTATTCATGTGAAATCATTAGTCATAATAAACTTTAAATCAATAAAAATGAAAAAATTACTTTTATTAGGTGCATTCGCATTGTTTGGAGGCGCAGCTCACGCACAGGAAGGACTAAAACTTGGTGGTCACATCGGCGTTCCTGTGGGAGATGCAAGCAGTTATTCTTCTTTTACCTTTGGTGTAGACGGAGCTTATATGTGGAACATCGCAAAAAACTTCGATCTTGGTGTGGCTACAGGTTACTCACATTTTGTAGGTAAAGATTATGAATTTAGAGGTAACCGTTATAAATCTGATGATTTTGGCTTCATACCCATTGCTGTTGCAGGGAAATATAGATTTGCAAAAGCGCCTATTTTCGTTGCTTTAGATTTAGGATACGCAAT
Organism: Chryseobacterium sp. CY350; assembly: GCF_027945075.1. Lineage (NCBI taxonomy): Bacteria > Pseudomonadati > Bacteroidota > Flavobacteriia > Flavobacteriales > Weeksellaceae > Chryseobacterium > Chryseobacterium wangxinyae. Next base: position 903,865 of record NZ_CP116034.1, on the reverse strand, counting down.
TTCAGTGAAAGATGGAGTAGATGGTGGTTTATACGCGCAGCCGAAATTTGGTTATCAAATGCCGAAAGCTGAATTATATATTGGATATCAAACTGTCGGAAGCAGAAGAGATTTTGACAGAGAAAGAATAGATAATAATTTCGGAGCGATCAACTTTGGGGTCAATTTCTTTTTAAAGTAAAATATTTTTAAATAAGTCATATTAAGCTCCAATTGCAAAATTGGAGTTTTTTATTTAATATTTTTAAATTTTATTTAAGTAATTCTCCCTGATTTGATTTTAATCCAAAAAAGTCAATGTTCATGGGTGATTTTTATCATGTTAACAAATTTTAATATTAGATTTCGTCATTATACATTTGCAGCCAAGAAAGTATAAAATTATTCAAAATGAAAAAATTATTAATTGCAAGTGCTGTTGCACTTTTCGGTTTATCAAACGCTCAAATTGCTAAAGGAACTGTATATCTATCAGGAACTGCTGCTTATTCTTCTACTGAAGATAATAATGACGATACAAAAACTGAAGACTTCAGAATTATCCCAACTGTAGGTTATTTTGTTGCACCTAACTTGGCTATTGGAGTAGGAGTTGGTTATGCTTCAAGCAGTGAAAAGGCTACTTACAATGACGGTTTCGAAAAAGCAACTTTATCTGCATTCGTTGTAGAACCTTTCGTAAGAAAATACTGGACTTTAGGAGATAAATTATATATCTTTGGTCAGCTTTCAGTTCCAATGGAATTCGGAAATTCAAAATATGAAGAAACTGAAAACAACACTTCACTTTCTGACAAAGTTAAATACAATTCATTCGGAGTTTCTGTGAAGCCAGGTTTAGATTATTTCTTAAATAAAAACTGGACTATTGAAGCTACAATCGGTGAATTTGGTTACAATACTACTAAATGGGATGTTGAAGGTGCTCAAAATACAAATAACTTCAACTTCGGTTTAAACCTAGCTAACGTTGGTATCGGTGTTAAATATGTATTTGCTAAGTAATTAACAGCAAAATATTATTCATAAAGAAAGTTCTAAGATTAATTTCTTAGAACTTTTTTTTTAAAAATTTAAGTCAAACTCACAAACAAAAAAAACTCCCAGAAATAATTCTGAGAGTTTATGTTTTTTAAATTTTTTTTGACTATTTCCCGAACATTCCGCCCATTCCAGGCATGTTTGGCATTTTGCTCATCATCTGCATCATTTGTTTTCCTTGTGGTCCCTGCATCATTTTCATCATTTTTCCCATCTGGTCAAACTGTTTCATTAATGCATTCACATCTTCAATTTTTCTTCCTGCACCTTTGGCAATTCTGCTTTTTCTCTGAGTATTAATGATCGAAGGTCTTCTTCTTTCCTCAGGAGTCATCGAATAAATAATGGCTTCAATATGTTTAAATGCATCATCGCTAATCTCAACATCTTTAATGGCTTTTCCAACTCCGGGAATCATTCCCATCAAGTCTTTCATATTTCCCATTTTTTTGATCTGATTAATTTGCTTCAAGAAATCATCAAAACCAAATTCATTTTTAGCAATTTTCTTATGAAGCTTTTTTGCTTCCTCTTCATCAAATTGTTCCTGAGCTCTTTCTACCAAAGAAACAACGTCTCCCATTCCTAGGATTCTGTCGGCCATCCTTTCCGGGTAGAAAAGATCTAAAGCTTCCATTTTTTCTCCGGTAGAGATAAATTTGATTGGTTTTTCAACTACTGAACGAATAGTAAGAGCGGCTCCACCACGAGTATCACCGTCTAATTTAGTTAAAACAACTCCGTCAAAATTCAAAGCTTCGTTGAAAGCTTTCGCCGTATTTACAGCATCCTGACCTGTCATTGCGTCAACAACAAATAAAGTTTCGCTTGGTTTGATGAAATAATGAACAGATTTAATCTCGCTCATCATCTGCTCATCAATCGCAAGACGACCTGCCGTATCGACGATCACCACATCATGACCATTTTGCTTTGCGAAATTGATTCCGTTTTCTGCAATAGTCGAAGGATTTGTTGCGCCTTCTTCAGTATAAACAGGAACTCCGAGTTGTCCGCCAAGAACTTTCAACTGATCGATTGCTGCAGGACGATAAACGTCACACGCTATCAATAAAGGTTTTTTATTCTTTTTAGTTTTTAAATAGTTAGCAAGCTTTCCCGAAAAAGTAGTTTTACCAGAACCCTGAAGACCGGCGATCAGAATTACAGATGGTTTTCCTGAAAGATTAATTCCCTCCTGAGAACCTCCCATCAAATCTACCAACTCATCATGAACAATCTTTGTCATCAACTGTCCTGGTGTAAGCGAAGTAAGAACGTTTTCGCCTAATGCTTTATCCTGAACTCTTTTCGTAAGATCTTTAGCAACTTTATAATTAACGTCGGCATCTACCAATGCTCTACGGATCTCTTTTACGGTTTCCGCAACGTTGATTTCGGTAATTTTTCCGCGTCCGGAAAGATTGTGAAGTGCTTTGTCTAATTTATCCTGTAAACTATTGAACATATTGATTATAAATTATAGTGTGCAAAAATAAGGAATTTTTAATAATTTATCATATATAGTATTAAGAGATTTGTTTTGAATGTAAATTATAATCCTATTTTTGCAAAATGAATTTTTGGGATAGCTTTATTGTCATTTCTCTGATAGCAATTTTGAATATTATTGTATTTATAATATTTAAAAAATATCTGTACGGGAAAGAAAATGCCGCAATGAGATTTATTGTACTTAATATTTCGAAAGATCTATTATGGCTGATTATTTCATTATTGATAATAGAAAAGACTAAAGCTAATTTTTTATTGATTATCATCTGCTTTATTATTGCATCTATTACTATATATATGCCGGTAATAAAGCAAATTAACAAATCCTGATATTTTTGATGATAAATATCAATTTTTAATATTGGTAGAGTTTAATAAAATCAATATATTTGCACACGATTAAAAAAGAGATATGAACAGAAAAGTTTCTTCATTATTTTTCGCATTTTTATTTGTGTTTATGAGCAGTTTTGCCGCTGCACAGCACGAGACTGAAGGTGAAAAATCAGCTGAAAAGGTAGAGCATGCAGAAGGCGATAAGCCCTTTAATGCTACAAAGATGATCATGGAACACATTAGTGATTCAAACGAATGGCATTTATGGACTACTAAAGATGAAAACGGAAAGGAAGATCATTTTTCAATACCATTACCAATCATTATCAAGGACAATACAGGATGGCATACTTTCTTATCTAAAGATATTGCACACGGTCACGAACATGATGGCTATACTTTACATGAAGGTCAGGTAGTCTCAACTAAAGGGATCGAAAAAGCAACTCTTTTTGCTGTGATTTCAGGAAAACAAAAGGCAAGCGATGTGTTTTTTGATATGTCAATTACAAAGAATACGGCTTCAATGTTTTTATCAGTAATTTTTATGCTGATTATTTTCCTAGGAATGGCTAAAAATTATAAAAAATCTCAATTACCGAAAGGAGCTGGAAAATTATTAGAACCTGTTATTGTATTTATCAGAGATGAAGTGGCTATTCCAAATATTGGTTCAGTAAAGTATAAAAGATTTATGCCTTACTTATTAACTGCATTTTTCTTTATCTGGTTCAATAACTTATTCGGATTGATTCCTTTCTTTCCTGGTGGAGCTAACTTGACAGGAAATATTGCAATCACTTCAGTTTTGGCAATCATTACTTTATTAATTACATTATTCAGTGCAAATAAAGATTACTGGAAACACATCTTTATGCCACCGGTTCCATTATTGTTATACCCAATTATGGTTCCAATCGAGATCATAGGAATCTTTACAAAACCTTTCGCTTTAATGATGCGACTTTTCGCAAATATTACTGCAGGTCACATTATGATCTTAGCAATTGTCTCTTTGATCTTTATCTTTAAATCACCATTTTTAGGATTTGCATCTGTACCATTGGCATTATTTGTTTCAGTATTGGAACTTTTAGTTGCAGCATTGCAGGCTTATATCTTTACAGTATTATCAGCATTGTTTATCGGTATCGCGGTTGCAGAACACGATCACGATCATGCGCACAACGATGATGACAGTGTAGGTCACGACACAATGGTAGCTTAATTAAACAAAAAAAATAATTTTAACTAAATATTTATTTATTATGGAACCATCAACTGGATTAGGATTAATTTACGTAGGAATCGGTTTAGCAGTATTAGGAGTAGGTCTTGGTATTGGTAAAATCGGTGGGCATGCTATGGATGCTATCGCTAGACAGCCAGAACAAGCTGGTAAGATTCAAGGAGCAATGCTTATTGCTGCAGGTCTTATCGAAGGTGCTGGTCTTATCGCGATCATCTTTGGTGCTTTCATCAAGTAATTATCCTCAGAGAAAATATTCTTAGCAGTGAAGCGGTTGGCTGCTGCTAAGGATTTTTAAAAAAGATATCCATAAATTATTACATTAAAAAAAGAATTACAGATATGGGAATTATAGAACCTGGAATTGGACTTTTGTTTTGGATGACGCTTACATTCGCTATCCTATTATTTATCCTTGCGAAATTTGCCTGGAAACCAATTGTAAATGCAGTAAATGACAGAGAAGCTTCTATCGTTGATGCTTTAAATCAGGCTAAATTGGCTAAAAAAGAAATGGAAGATCTTAAATCTGATAACGAAAGAATTATTCGTGAAGCTAAAATTGAAAGAGATTCTATTCTTAAAGAAGCTAGAGAAATTAAAGACAGAATTGTAGGTGAGGCTAAAGATGTTGCTAAAGCTGAAGGTGATAAAATCATTGATGCTGCTAAGCAAACTATTCAGACTGAGAAAAATGCTGCAATGTCAGAAATCAGAACTCAGATTGGTGCTTTATCTGTAAATATTGCAGAATCTATCTTGCAGAAAAATTTAGAGAAAACTGAGGCTCAGGACGAGTTGGTTCAAAATTATTTAAATAAATCTAATCTTAACTAAGAATGCTTACATCTAAAGTAGCTAAAAGATACGCACAAGGTTTGCTGGATTTCACAAACGAATCCGGACAGACTGCTGCTGTATTTTCAGAAATGAAAGATGTTAAGAAAGTGATGTCTGAATCTGAGGATTTAAACAAATTTTTCAAGACGCCTTACATTGATGCAAAAAAGAAAGAAGACGTTGCAAAAGAGATTTTTAAAGGTTTTTCACCGGTTTCTCAAAATTTGATTACTTTAGTGATCAGACACGGTCGTGAAAATCAATTGAAAAATATTGCTCAGGAATTCATCAACAAAGTTGAAGATATCAATGGGGTACAGAGAATCACTCTTACTACAGCGACTCAGCTTTCTAAAGAAAATATTGATCAGATTTTAAAATCTACAGATTTGGTAAAAGCGGGTTCAAACTTTGACTTAAATCTTACCATCAATCCTGATATTTTAGGAGGATATATTTTAAGAGTTGGAGATCAGCAGATCGATGCATCTGTGAAATCTAAGCTTAATAATATCAAAAAAGATTTTCATTTAAATTAAGAAAAAAACAACCATATAATGGCAGAAATAAATCCGGCAGAAGTATCTGCGATCTTAAAACAACAGTTGGCCAACTTCGACACTCAATCAAACGTTGAGGAAGTAGGTACAGTTTTAACCATCGGTGATGGTATTGCTCGTGTATACGGGTTAGAAAATGTACAGTACGGTGAGTTGGTAAAATTTGCTAGCGATGTAGAAGGTATCGTACTAAACTTAGAAGAAGACAACGTAGGTGTGGCTCTTTTAGGTGAAAGTAAATTGGTAAGAGAAGGAGATACAGTAAGAAGAACAAACAGAATCTCTTCTATCAAAGTAGGAGAAGGTATGTTGGGTAGAGTAGTTGATACTCTAGGTAACCCTATCGATGGTAAAGGTCCTATCGAAGGTGAATTGTACGAAATGCCATTGGAAAGAAAAGCTCCGGGTGTTATCTACAGACAGCCGGTTACTGAGCCTTTACAAACTGGTATTGTTGCGATTGACTCAATGATTCCTGTAGGAAGAGGTCAGAGAGAGTTGATTATTGGTGACAGACAGACAGGTAAAACTACTGTTGCTATTGATACGATCATTAACCAAAGAGAATTTTTTGATGCGGGAAATACTGTATATTGTATATATGTTGCAATCGGGCAAAAAGCATCTACAGTAGCTCAAATCGTTAAAACGCTTTCTGATAAAGGAGCTTTAGCGTATACTGTAATTGTTGCTGCGAATGCTTCAGACCCAGTTCCTATGCAGGTTTATTCTGCAATGGCTGGTGCATCTATCGGTGAGTTCTTCAGAGACACTGGTAGACCGGCATTGATCATTTATGATGATTTGTCTAAACAAGCGGTTGCTTACCGTGAGCTTTCTCTACTTTTGAGAAGACCACCGGGCCGTGAAGCTTACCCAGGAGACGTTTTCTATCTTCACTCAAGATTATTGGAGAGAGCTGCCAAAGTGATTGCTGACGATACTATTGCTAGCCAAATGAATGACTTACCAGATTCATTAAAGCCAATCGTAAAAGGTGGTGGTTCATTAACTGCACTTCCGATTATTGAAACTCAGGCGGGTGACGTTTCTGCATATATTCCAACGAACGTAATCTCTATTACAGACGGACAGATCTTCTTGGAGTCTGATCTATTCAACTCTGGGGTACGTCCTGCGATCAACGTAGGAATCTCTGTATCGAGAGTTGGTGGTAATGCTCAGATCAAATCAATGAAGAAAGTTTCTGGTACTCTTAAATTAGACCAGGCTCAATATAAAGAATTGGAAGCGTTTGCTAAATTCGGTTCAGACCTTGATGCTTCTACTTTAGCAGTTATTTCTAAAGGAGAAAGAAACGTAGAGTTGTTGAAGCAGCCGGTAAACTCACCACTTCCTGTAGATACTCAGGTTGCGATGATTTACGCTGGTACAGAAAACTTGATGAGAAACGTTCCTATCAAAAAGGTAAAAGAATTCCAGGTAGAATATATCGCTTTCTTAAGATCTAAGCACCCTGAAACAATGGCTGCAATCAAAGCAGGTAAAATCGATAATGATATTACTTCTGTTCTTAAGCAGGCAGCTCAGGATTTAGCTTCAAAATATAACTAAAATTAGTTGATGATTGTTGGTTGATAGTTGACAGAATTTTCTAAAACTAGCAACCAACAACCGACAACCAACAACTAACCCAATATGGCAAACTTAAAAGAAATACGAGGAAGAATCAGTTCGATTTCATCTACGATGCAGATCACACGTGCAATGAAAATGGTTTCGGCAGCGAAACTTAAAAAAGCACAGGATGCCATCGTAATGTTGAGACCGTATTCTGAAAAACTGCAGGAAATCATCCAGAATGTGAATTCTAGTTCAGATCCTGATCAGGTTTCTATTTATGCTCAAAAAAGAGAGGTTAAAAAAGTACTTTTTATTGCTGTAACTTCAAACAGAGGTTTGGCAGGTGCCTTTAACTCTAATGTTGTGAAAGAACTGAATATTCAGTTCCAAAACAATTCTCAGTACGAAATTGAAGTTCTTACCATTGGTAAAAAGGCTTACGATGCTGTGAGAAGAGGGCGTACCGTTTTCTCTAATGAAAGTAATGTTTTTGATAAGCTAAGTTTTGACGTTGTTTCAAATGTTACCGAAACGGTAATGAGCAACTTTAGAGAAGGTAAATTTGACGAAGTTTATGTAATTTACAATAAATTTATCAATGCTGCTACTCAGGAAGTAATGACAGAAAAAGTTCTCCCTATTTCTATGGTAGAAACCGATGCTGCGGAAACTCAGGTTGAAACAGATTATATTTTTGAGCCAAACAGAAACGAAATTTTGGACAATTTAATTCCGAAATCTATCAAAACTCAGGTTTTCAAAGCGGTTTTAGATTCTGTAGCTTCAGAGCACGGTGCCAGAATGACAGCCATGCACAAAGCAACAGATAATGCACAGGAACTAAAGAATGATTTAGTTATTTTCTACAACAAAGCAAGACAGGCTGCCATTACAAACGAGATCTTAGAAATCGTATCAGGAGCAGAAGCTTTGAAAAACTCGTAATAAAATTTTCAAAGAATATTAAAGCATCGATAACTTCGGTGCTTTTTTTGTTAGTTTTATTTTGTATATCTTTGCGTAATAAATTATAATTTTTAAATGGACTCGGACATAGTCAGGCTACTATTAGCTTTGTTTCTTGTATTATTAAATGGCTTTTTCGTAGCCGCAGAATTTTCAATTGTTAAAGTTCGTTATTCTCAAATTCAGCTTAAAGCCGCCGAAGGTGATTCTATGGCAAAACAAGCTGAACATATAATCAAACATCTTGATGAATATCTCTCTGCCACGCAACTTGGGATTACTTTAGCATCACTTGCTTTAGGTTGGGTTGGCGAAAGTGCGATGCATCACGTAATTGATAATTTATTTCATTCCCTAAATATCAATTTTAGCGAATCTACTGTTACAACTATTTCGATTGTCATCAGTTTTCTGATTATCACAGTTATGCACATCGTTTTTGGTGAATTGATTCCTAAATCGATCGCCATCAGAAAGGCAGAAGCAACCACAATGGCAACTGCAGTTCCTTTAAGAGTGTTTTATACGGTTTTCAAACCATTTATCTGGTTAATGAATTTAATGTCTAATGGAGTTTTGCGTTTGATGAAAATCCATCCGGCTTCAGAGCAGGAAATTCACTCTACAGAAGAGCTTCAGCTTTTGGTAAAACAAAGTGCAGACAGCGGTGAAATTGAAGAAGAAAACTATGAGATCATTAAAAATGCATTCGATTTTACAGATCACTCTGCGAAACAGATCATGGTTCCAAGACAAAATATTACGTCGATTGATTTTGCAGATGATTTAAATGAAATCATTAATAAGATCATGGAAAGCGGTTACTCAAGGATTCCTGTTTATGAAAATTCTATTGATAACATAATTGGTGTTTTTTATACTAAAGAAATCATCCGAGAATTTGTTAAAAGAAAAGGAGAATTAAGCCATGAAGATCTGCGAGAATTGATGCGGGAATCTTTTTTTGTGGTAGGAAGTAAGAAGATTTCAGACTTATTGAAAATTTTCCAGCAGAAAAAACAGCATTTGGCAATCGTTATTGACGAGTTTGGTGGTACAGAAGGAATTATTACTCTTGAAGATATTTTAGAAGAACTGGTTGGCGAAATTCAGGATGAGGAAGATGATGAAGAAAAGCTCGTTGACAAAGTAGGAGATAATATTTTTTGGGTAAAAGCTACACAGCCATTAGATGAGATTAACGAATCTTTACCTAAAAAACTAACTGTTTCTGAAGAAAGTGAATACAATACTTTGGCAGGATTTATTTTGCACGCCTTAGAAGATATTCCTGAAGAAAACCAGGAGTTTGACTTAGAGAATTACCACTTCAAGATCTTAAAAATGAATAATAAGAGTGTTGAGATGGTAGAATTGATTTATAATGAACCTAATAATATCGTAGATGATATTTTAGATAAATTTGGAGAAGATTAAAATTTTGATAAAATGATTTTTTATAATAGCATAAAAGATTACGAAAATCCGAAACGTCAGTATGAAGAAGAAGTTCTTGTTTTGGATGAAACGGATGAAGTTTACAAATTAATTTTGCATAATGATGATATCCATACTTTTGATGATGTCATAGAAGCACTGATAGAAATTTGTAAACATGACCTTATACAAGCCGAGCAGTGTACAATGCTCGTACATTATAAAGGTAAATGCACGGTAAAAACTGGCTCGATGGATGTTTTGAAACCTATGCATGAGAAATTAATTTCAAGAAGCTTAACAAGCGAAATCGTATAATATAAACTCTGGCAATTGCCGGAGTTTTTTAATTCTAAAGTAAACTCTAGTATTATTTTTGAGATTAAATTTCATCTAAAATAGTATATTTGTAAAAACTATATTAAATGCTTGTAATAGGAATTGCGGGAGGAACAGGATCCGGCAAAACTACGGTTGTCGATAAAATCATTCAACAGCTTGACATTGAGGGAATGAATATATTATCTCAGGATAATTATTATCATGATAATCATAATCTTACACTGACGGAAAGAGAAGCGTTAAATTACGATCATCCTAAGTCAATAGATTTTGAACTCATGCTGAAACACGTAAAAGCATTAAAAAATAACGAATCAATCGAACAGCCCGTGTATAGTTTCGTTACGCATTCAAGAACTGGTGATCACGTAACCGTTGAGCCAAAAAACGTTTTGGTAGTAGAAGGAATTTTGGTTCTCACGAACAAAGAATTGCTGAAGGAATTTGATCTGAAAGTCTTTGTACATGCAGATTCCGACGAAAGACTGATTAGAAGAATCAGAAGAGATACGCAGGAAAGAGGAAGAGATCTAAATGAAGTATTACACCGTTATCAGACGACTTTGAAGCCGATGCATCAGGAATTTATTGAGCCTTCAAAAAATGATGCAGATTTAATTATTCCCAATATGAAGCAAAATTCTGTAGCGATAGATTTTCTGACGACCGTAATTAAAAATTCATTGAGAAAACATTAAAAAATGGCTGAGAAAGAATTAATCAAAGATATTCAACCCAAATCGGAGACTGTAAAGTTTCTTCAGAATTATGTATTTAATAAATATGTGATAGCAATTTGTCTTTTTTTGGTTTGGATGATTTTTTTCGATAAGACTTCGTTTTTAGTAATCAATGAGCTGAATGGTGAAATTGGTAAGTACGAAGAGCAGCTTGCTTACTATAAATCAGAATACGAAAAGAATGATCAATTCTACAAAAAGCTGATGAATAATAAATCTGAGAAAGAAAAATACGCCAGAGAAAACTACTTTATGAAGAAACCAAATGAGGAGATCTTTATTTTGGTGGTAGACAGCGCAAATATTGCAAAAAAATAATTTCGGAATGACAAGATATTTGTCAATTCGCTTTTTTTTAAATTAAAAATTTCTCAATACTTATTACCCATAATTTATGCCATATACAGAAAACTTTTCTAATTGGGAACAGCTCGTTAAAAAACAGCTAAAAACTGATGATATTTACACGATTCTGAAAAAAGAAAATTTGGAGGGAATTGATGTAAAGCCTTTTTACGATTCAGTAGAAAAGCCGTTGGTAAATCTTCCTAAGGTAGAAGAAAGCACGCATTTAGTAGCGACGTATCATGAAACTTTGGAAGAAGATGTCTTTGCATTTTTACTGAACGAAAATGTGGAAAATTTGGTAAGTAAAACTATTTTTGTCAATAATAAAGATCTGGCAGAACATATCAGTCCGCAGGATGAAGACCAATATTTTTCTCTTATTGATGTTTTTGATGAAAAAAACGGAATAATTGATGATCAGTTGGTTAAAGAATTATTAGCAAAAGATTTTAAAAGAAATGTCTGTGTTGATGTTTCACTTCATCAAAATTCCGGAGCATCAATTGTTCAGCAGTTAGGAATTGCTTTGGCAAAAACAAAAGAACTGGTTGAAGATTACGGAGCGGAAATCTTAAACAAATTAATTTTTAAATTGGCAATCGGTGCAAATTATTTCTTCGAGATTTCTAAAATACGTGCTTTTAAACTCGTTTTTAATCAGCTTTCAAAAGAGTATGGTTTAGATGATATTCCGTATATTTTTGCTGAAACGTCTTCAAGAAATAAATCAGTTTCTGACAGTGAAAATAATTTGATCCGTTCAACCTTAGAGCTTGCAGCGGCAATGATTGGCGGCGCAGATGCAGTTTTCAGCACCAATTATCAGATAGGAAATAATACGGAGAATTCTGAGGAAATTTCATTCAAGCAACAGATCGTTTTGGCTTACGAAAGTATTATTAATGTTTTTGAAGATGCATCAAACGGAAGTTATTATATCGAAGACATTACTGAGCAAATAGCGAAAATATCGTGGCAATTCTTTTTAGAAATTGAAAATTCCGGAGGTTATCTGGAAAATTTAAAACAAGGAATTCTTCAGAAACAAATCTACGATCGAGCTGTTGAAGAACAAAAATGGGTTGAGGAAGGAAAAATTAAACTGATTGGTGTTAATCTATATCCAAAGTTAGACGTTAAAAAATCCGTTCAAGAACTTTATAACGAAAAGGAAATTAAAGCAGTTCGTTGGGCTGAAATGTTTGAATAATTTTTTGCTGGAATGAAGGAAAAACTAATTGATCTATTCGAATATACGTATCATTATAACAGCAAAATAATAGAAGTTATTTCTGAAAAAATTTCTGAAGTAGAAGAGAAAACAATCAGTTTGATCAATCATACTTTAAGCGCTCAACAAGTTTGGAACTCACGAATTTTAAACGAAAAATCTTTTGAAGTCTGGCAAATTTATCCGATTGAAAAATTAGAAGAAATAAACAAGCACAATCTCCAAAAGAGTATTTTAATTGTTGAAAATTCGGATTTAGATGAAAAAATAGAATATCAGAATTCGAGAGGTGAAAGATTTGAAAATACTGTTTTTGAAATGCTTTTTCAGGCAATCAACCATTCTACCTATCACCGCGGACAAATTAACTCGCTATTAAAACAAAAGGGAATTCAACCGATTTTAACGGATTATATTTTTTATAAAAGATAATTATTTGGAAATTCCAGTTCTCCATAGAGATGTTCAGAAATATATTGCTGCCAATCTAAATTCAGATATGCATTCTTTGTTGTTGAAAAAATCGCCTTTTACCGATGTTTCAATTCAGGAAATTGTTCAGCAAATTAAAGGAAAACAGGTGGCACAGAAAAAATTTCCTTTTTTATTGAAAGATGGAATCGTTTTTCCGCCACAACTTAGTTTAGAGCAGTCTTCATCGGATAAAACAGCTTTTTATAAATCTAATATTTTAAAAGGAAAGAAATTCATTGACCTTACCAGTGGTTTTGGGATTGACGCCTTTTATCTTTCAAAAAATTTCGAAGATGTTACTTTGGTTGAGCAAAATACTGAACTTTTAAATTTAGTAGAGCATAATTGGAATGTTTTACATAAAAAAGCAAGGTTTATCAATCAAAAACTAGAAGATTTTTTAAATGAAAATACCGAAAATTTTGATGTGATCTATCTTGATCCTGCGCGTAGAGATCTTAACAGAAACAAAGTTTTCCTATTAGAACATCTGTCGCCCAACATTCTCGACATTCAGGATAAACTGCTTTCATTATCCAAGCAAGTTGTGGTGAAGTTGTCTCCGCTTATTGATTTGAAATATCTTACCTCTGTTTTAAAAAATGTTGCTAGAATTGATATTATTGCGGTTAAAAATGATGTGAAAGAAGTCGTTGTTTTTTTATCAAAAGAAAATTCTCAACATATTAAATGTCACTGTATTAATCTGGAAAGTGAAGAATCTGACCTTATTTTCGAGTTCGGTAGCGAAGAAAATGCCCATTCGGAATTTTCGGAACCTGAAAAATTCATTTATATTCCTAATAATACAATTTTGAAAGCAGGGATTTTCAATTTAATTTCAAAAAAATTTAATCTGAAAAAACTCCATCCAAATACTCATATTTATACTTCAGAAAACAAGATAAATAATTTTCCGGGTAGAGTTTTTGAGATGGAAGTGATTGATGGTAAGGAGATTAAAAAGAAAAGCCAGTTTAATATAATTTCTAAAAATTATCCTCTGAAACCTGAGGAAATTAAGAAAAAATATGGCTTGAAAGACGGAGGAAATGATTATCTAATTTTTACTCAGTCCAAAAAAGGTAAAATAATCTTAAAATCAGTATAAAAATGTTGCCAAAAAATGCAATATTTCTTACTTTTGGGCAATCAAAAATTTAGAAATGAAAAAACTAATTATATGTTTGGCAATTGCTTCGGTTGCAGTAAGCTGTAAAAAAATTCAGGCAGGAGGTAATAAAAATACCCTAAAACTTGAAGAAGGTGTAGAAAGATATTCTGATGATGAGCAAACAAGCGGAAAAGAAGAAGATCTTGCAGAAAAGCATACGGATGTTTTGCATGAAGAGCATAAGGCTGAAACTCCTAAATCTGACAGTACAAATACTCAGAAATCTCCTGAGGTTACAACTTCAGGCTTAGAAAAACCTTCCGCTGAACAACACTAATAGTTTTAAGAAAAATATTATGATCCTGCTCTTTGGCGGGATTTTTTGTTTCAGAGCTTTTTCGAGATAAAACAGGTGTTTTGTTTGTTGAAGCTGTTCAATTTTTTTAAATTTATCCAAATTAAATTACATGCAAGAGACATTAAATTACATCAACGAAAACAAACTTCGTTTTGTAGATGAATTATTTGAATTACTGAGAATTGCTTCAATATCAGCAGATCCGGCTTATAAAAATGAAGTACTCCTTTGCGCTGATAAAGTTGCAGAACATCTTAAAAATGCAAGAGCAGACAATGTAGAAGTTTGCCAGACCAAAGGTTACCCTATCGTTTTCGGAGAAAAAATCATTGATAATAGTTTACCAACAATTTTAGTATACGGTCATTACGACGTTCAGCCGCCAGATCCTTTAGAATTGTGGAGAAAACCACCTTTCGAACCTTATATTGAGAAAACGGAACTTCACCCTGAAGGAGCAATTTTTGCTAGAGGTTCAGCGGATGATAAAGGTCAGTTTTTTATGCAGATCAAGGCTTTTGAAGCGATGATGAAAACAGATTCTCTTCCTTGTAATATTAAATTTATTTTTGAAGGTGAAGAAGAAGTGGGATCTGTGAGCTTAGGTGATTTTGTTAATGAGTTTAAAGAAAAATTGTCTTGTGACTGTATTTTAATTTCAGATACTCATATTTACAGTAATGAACAACCTACTGTAACGACAGGTCTAAGAGGTTTAAGTTATGTAGAAGTAGAAGTGGAAGGTCCTAACAGAGATTTGCATTCAGGTCTTTATGGCGGGGCAGTTCCGAATCCTATTCACGTACTTTCCAGAATGATTGCAAAATTGATTGATGAAGACGGACAAATCACCATTGATGGATTTTATGATAACGTCGAAGATGTTTCGGACGAAGAAAGAGCTGAAATGAATAAGCTGAAAGATAATCCTGAAGAATTTAAAAAATCAATTGGTTTAAGGGGCGTTGAAGGTGAAGAAGGTTACACAACGCTTGAGAGAACATCTATTCGCCCAACATTAGACTGTAACGGAATTTGGGGCGGTTACACTGGAGAAGGAGCAAAAACGGTAATTCCTTCGAAGGCTTCTGCGAAAATTTCTATGCGTTTGGTTCCTTATCAGACTCCGGAAGAAATTACAGAAAAATTTACAAAGTATTTTGAAAAAATAGCTCCTAGCAATGTAAAAGTAAAAGTAACTCCTCATCATGGAGGAATGCCTTATGTTTTACCAAGCGATACAAAAGAATTTTTAGCCGCTAAAAAAGCAATGGAAACAGCTTTCGGTAAAGAAGTTCTTCCGTATAGAAGCGGTGGAAGTATTCCTATCACATCTATGTTTGAGAAGGTTTTGGATGCAAAATCTGTATTAATGGGCTTTGGATTAGATTCGGATGCAATTCACTCACCTAATGAGCATTACGGCTTATTCAACTTTTACAAAGGAATTGAAAGTATACCTCTATTCTTCGAAAATTATTCTAAATAACGATAATAAGTCCTCAGGAAGTTTTTCTTGAGGATTTTTTATATTTTAACAATATTTTTTAATTCAGTTTGCTAAACTTTATTATATTTACATTAAATAATTTAAAATTAATTTTATGAAAAAAATTCTATCTTCTTTATTGTTGACTTCTGCAACAATGATGATGTTTGGGCAGGTTCAGATTCTAATCAACGAAAATTTTAATTCATTGACAGCAGGTAATTTAGGAAGTCAAAACTCATGGTTAACAGGAGGAGGTACTGCTGTTGATTATCAAGTAGTTTCTATTGATGCAGCACATGGTTTATCGTTGACTACTACTAGTGGTAACGGTTATGCTGCTGCTTCAAATCCAAATAATAGAACTGCTGCAAGACAACCTGCTATAACAGCTACTGCTTCAAATAATATTATACAAGCAAGTGCGGAAATTTATACAGGATCTTCAAGTGGTGCAGGTGAATTTAGGTTTGCGGTAGTTGGAAACACCAGCTCAACGAGTACTACAGCATCAGTTCTTGGAGGTTTGACATACAATTTCACAACGAAGAAGTTGAATGGATTAGGAACTTTCAATAATGCTAGTGGAGTTCCTACTCTATATTTAATTTTAGCTGATGCAAGTGCACCTGTTTTCCCGGTAAATACTTGGGTTTCTGTAACTTTTACATATAATAAGACTAATGGAGCTATGTCATGGTCTTGGCCTGGTGGCGGAACTTCTGTTTCAACCGATCCTGATCAGATTTCGGGAATGATTGCAAAAGACATATACATCCAAAACCTTACTTTAACAGGCAATACCTCTAGTAATACGGCAGGAGTTGATAATATAATTTCTCAGTTTGGAAATTCAGGTACTTTGTCAATAAATGATGTGAAAACTGTTGAAATTAATAAAAGAAGTATCTCAATTTACCCAAATCCAACTTCAGAAATCTTAAACATCAAGACAGATTCAAAAATCAATGCAGTATCTGTTTCTGATATGACAGGTAGAAAAGTAAATGTAAAATTAGATGTTAATAAAGTTGATGTTTCAGGTCTTTCTGCTGGAACTTATTTAATCAACGTTGAAACTAAAGATGGTATTTCAACAGAAAAATTCATCAAAAAATAAGAACTTATAGATCTTAATAAATTAAAACGCTCCAATTGGGGCGTTTTTGTTATTTTAGAGAATAAATTTAAAAATATGATAGAAAATAAAGTAGCGTACATTACAGGAGGGACAAAAGGTATTGGATTCGGAATTGCTAAAACATTACTGGAAAATGGAATTTCAGTGGCATTTTCTGGTAGAAAAGAAGAAGACGTTGTTGAAGCGGAAAAAGAATTGCAAAAGTATTCTGCACAGGTTTTAGGGATTGTGTCGGATGTGAGAAATTTAGATAACGAAGAAAAAGCAGTTCAAAGTATTGTAAATAAATTTGGGAAGTTAGATTTTGTAATTGCTAACGCAGGATTAGGAATTTTCAAACCAGTCGACGAATTAACTTCTGCAGAGTGGAATTCTATGATAGAGACCAATCTTACAGGGGTTTTCCATACGTTAAAAGCGTCAGTTGGAGAATTGAAAAAGAGTGAAGGATATTATATCACTATTTCAAGCTTGGCAGGAGCCAACTTCTTTGAGAACGGAACTGGCTACAATGCGTCAAAATTTGGTGTGGTAGGTTTTGCTCAAGCTGCAATGATTGATTTGAGAAAATACAATATTAAATCTACGGTCATTATGCCCGGTTCTGTAGCAACTCATTTTAACGGAAACGAACCTTCAGAAAAAGATAATTGGAAAATACAGCCTGAAGATATGGGGAACTTAGTCTTAGATATTTTAAAAATGAATCCTCGTGTTCTACCAAGCAAAATAGAGTTTAGAGCAACAAAACCAAAGAGTTAGAAACTTATAATGCGCTGAATAATAATTAAATAAGTATTATGCATGCATAATATATTTTTTAATTATATTTACAAAACTTAACAAACAAAATTTGTTTCTATCATTTTTATAGATATTGTAAGCGGAAGAATTTGTTATCAAAGTAAATTGAAAAGCATATTTTAAATAAATAATTAAAACAACATATGAAAATATTAGTTTGCATTAGTAGTGTTCCTGATACTACTTCTAAAATTAACTTTACTGCAGACAAATCTGCATTCGACAAAAACGGAATTCAGTGGGTGATTAATCCTCTTGATGAATTTGCTTTAACAAAAGCAATCAAGTTACAGGAATCTCAGGGAGCAACTGTAACAGTATTGAATGTTGGTGATGCTACGACAGAGCCTGTGATAAGAAAAGCTTTGGCCATTGGCGCAAATGATGCGGTGAGAGTAAATCTAGATCCCAAAGACAGTTATTCTACAGCAAAAGAAATTGCTTCTGTTGCTCAAAACGGAGGTTACGATTTGGTTCTTTGTGGCAAAGAATCTATTGATTATAATGGTGGTTCTGTACCGGGAATGGTAGCTCAGTTACTAAGTCAGCCTTTCGTAAATGCATCGGTAGGTTTAGATATTAATGGCAACGAAGCTACTGCTGTTAGAGAAATAGAAGGTGGCAAAGAGACAATTTCAGTAAAACTTCCGGCGGTATTTGCTGGACAAAAAGGTTTAGTGGATGAGAAAGATTTAATCATTCCAAACATGAGAGGGATTATGTCTGCAAGAACAAAGCCTTTGCAGGTTGTAGAGCCTACGTCTTCAGAAGTGAAAGTTCAGGGAGTTTCTTACGATTCTGTTCCTCCGAGAGCAGCAGTGAAGATGGTTTCTCCGGATAATTTAGATGAATTGGTAAGATTACTTCACGAGGAAGCTAAAGTTATCTAATCTTTTAACCATTAAATTTCTTAATCATTTAATTTTAAAACAATGGCAGTATTCGTATACGCAGAAAATATAAACGGAGTTTACAAAAAAGCAGCTTTTGAAGCAGTTTCTTATGCAAAAGCAGTAGCAGATCAAGCGGGTGAAACCGTTACTGCAATCTCTGTGAACCCTACAGATTCTTCAGATTTATTGTATAAATATGGAGCAACAAACGTTATCAATATCAAAGACGAAGGTCTTAAGAATTTCTCAGCAAAAGCTTATGCGCAGGCGGTAAGTGAAGTTTTAGATGGAAATACAATCGTTTTTCCTCATACTACAGATGCATCTTCTGTTGCACCAATGTTGGCGGTAATGAAGAATTTTTCTTTAATTACAAACGTTTTGGAAGCTCCGGAAAGCCAGTCTCCATTTCAGGTTAAAAGAAGAGCATTTTCAGGAAAAGGTTTTATGCACGCAAAAGCTGAAGGAAGCGGAGTAATTGTTACAGTTTCTCAGAATGCTTTTGGTGTGAAAGAAAATGCAGTTTCTGGTTCCGAAGAAGTTAAAAATCTTTCAGTGGCCAATGAAGATACAAAAGTGATTTCTCACGAGCAGAGTTCGGGTAAATTAGACCTAAAAGAAGCTGAAGTGGTAGTTTCTGCCGGTAGAGGAATGAAGGGCCCTGAAAACTGGGGAATGGTAGAAGATTTAGCAAACGTTTTGGGCGCTGCTACCGCTTGTTCAAAACCAGTTTCTGACATCGGATGGAGACCTCACACAGAACACGTTGGACAAACTGGGAAAGCAATTTCGCCAAATTTATATATCGCAATCGGTATTTCGGGGGCAATTCAGCATTTGGCTGGAGTCAACTCTTCTAAAACTATTGTTGTAATCAACAGTGATGCTGAAGCTCCATTCTTCAAATCAGCTGATTATGGTGTTGTAGGAGATGCTTTCCAGATTCTTCCTGCTTTAACAGAAAAAATAAAAGCAATTAAAGGATAGGCAATTGTGAATTTTGCTTCGCAAGTCAATAGTGATTTTTTTAAAATTGACAACGAAGTGAATTGACATTTGAGTATTCACAATTAAAATATATACAATAAAAGCTCGGCTTCCGGGCTTTTATTTTTGTCTAAAAAGTAAAACCTACAATAAAAAATTAATTTATATTTGTAGTCATGGATTATAAACAGCTAATCATTCGCGGAATATCGTACAGCCAGACTCAATCGGGAGCGTACGCTTTGTTATTGGAACATGAAGAAACACACATTAAATTACCTGTTGTTATAGGAAATTTCGAGGCACAATCCATCTCATTAGGCCTTGAAAAAGACATTCATCCGCCGCGACCGCTTACTCACGATTTATTTACAAAATTTATAGTTTCTGCACAGTTTGAATTGGTTTCTGTGATCATTTATCAGATCGTTGACGGAGTTTTCTTTTCAAATATCAATTTTAAAAATAAACTTAACGAAGAAGAGCTGATTTTAGATGCGCGTACTTCTGATGCCGTTGCAATGGCGGTAAGATTCGATGCTCCTATTTTCACAACTCAGCAAGTATTGAACGAAGCAGGAATTCTTCTTGAATTAGAAGAAACAGCCAAAGAGGATGATGTTTTTTCTGAAACTATTCAGGATGAAGATAGCCTGAAAAATATTTCTATGGAAGAACTTCAAAAGTTGCTGGATGACGCAGTAAAAGAAGAAGATTTTGATACCGCTCTTGAGATTCAGGAAGAGATCAAAAGAAGAAAAAAGAAAATTGATTAAGATTTTATAAATACATAATGAATTTAAAATTACGATTGACCATACTAAGCTTTCTGCAGTTTTTTGTCTGGGGAGCCTGGCTTATCACCTTTGCCAATTATTGGTTTGGTACCATGCAGTGGGGCGGAGAACAATTTGGGATTGTTTTCATGACATTAGGAATCGCTTCCATCATCATGCCGGCCGTTACAGGAATCATTGCCGACCGATGGATGAACGCCGAAAAGCTGTACGGAATTCTACATTTGGGATACGCTATTACATTGCTTTATTTGCCCCAGGTGGATAATCCAACAACATTCTTTTGGGTGATGTTGGTGGCAATGCTTTTCTACATGCCTACAATTTCGCTTTCAAATTCTATCGCTTATTATGTTTTAAAGAATAATAATTTTGACGTGGTTAAGGTTTTCCCGCCAATACGTGTTTGGGGAACTCTAGGCTTTATAGCTGCCATGTGGATCACGAATTTAACGGGTAACAAAGCCTCAGCAAATCAGTTTTATATTGCAGCAGCTTTTGCCGTAATTTTGGCTATTTATTCATTCACTTTGCCGGCTTGCAAACCACAGAGTTTAATTCCCAAAGATGCATCATTATCTGAGAAATTAGGTTTAAATGCTTTTAGACTTTTTGGCAACTATAAACTAGCTTTATTTTTTATTTTCTCAATGTTTTTGGGTGCTGCATTGCAATTAACGAATATGTATGGTGATGTTTTTCTGTCAGATTTTGGTAAAAATCCCGCTTATGCAGATAGTTTTGTAGTAAAGAGATCTACTTTAATTATGTCGATCTCACAATTTTCTGAGACTGCATTTATTCTGGCAATTCCTTTCTTCTTAAAAAGATTCGGAATCAAAAATGTGATGCTTATTTCGATGTTTGCCTGGGTTTTACGTTTTGCATTCTTTGCTTATGGCGATCCTTACGGGTTTGGACTTGGTTTAATCATACTTTCCTGTATCGTTTACGGTATGGCATTCGATTTCTTCAATGTTTCAGGTTCGCTATTTGTTGAAACGACTACAGATTATAAAATACGTTCTTCAGCACAAGGTCTCTTCATGATGATGACCAACGGTTTTGGAGCAATTGCGGGAAGCTTCGGCAGCGGATGGATTATCTCAAATTTCTTTACCCTCGAAAATGGCGATAAAATGTGGCATGAGATCTGGCTGATCTTTGCAGGTTATGCCTTGATCATAACCATTCTATTTGCTATCTTTTTTAAACATAAACACGATCCTAATGAACTTTCAAGCATCAATCATTGATCTCTAAGTTCCATAAATAAGTTAAAATCTTATTTTAATGAAGAATTTTCCTTGATTTAATAGGAATTGTAATAAAATATTTATTTTTAACACATAAAAAGTTTTTTTTGTGTGTTTTATTTTTATATTTGTTAAAGAAATGTGATTTTATTAAGAATTACATAGCTTTTTAAACATTTAAATAAAAATATAATATGAGAAAAACAATTTTTATGCTAGGAATAGCAAGTGCATTTTTGATCAGCTGCGAGTCGGATGAGAAAAGAGAAAACTTATCAGAAGAAAATCAAATTTCCAATTCTGTTGCACATCGTGGCTGCGCTTCTGATGAAGTTTTAAAGGAACAGATGGCAAATGATCCTCAGCTAAAGGCGAGAATGATGCAAATAGAAAATTTCACCCAATCAAAAATAAGCGAAAACTTTCAGTCAAGGCTTGTGAATGGTGTCATTGAGATCCCAGTTGTTGTAAATGTACTTTATAAAACGACTGCAGAAAATATTTCTCAAACTCAGATACAATCGCAAATTGATATTTTAAATAAAGATTTTAATGCTACAAATAGCGATTTCAATAATGTTCCAGCAGCATTTTCTACTGTTAAAGCAAATGTTGGTATTCGCTTCGTATTAGATCAGGTCGTAAGAAAATCAACAAATAAGACGTCTTGGGGAACAAGAGACGCAATGAAAAAAAGTAATCAAGGAGGTTTAAATCCTATATCGGCAACCACAAAACTTAATCTTTGGGTTTGTACAATCGGTAATGGTACTTTAGGATATGCACAGTTTCCCGGAGGATCTAGCGCAACCGACGGTGTTGTTATCGATTCTAAATATTTTGGAAGTACAGGAACTGCTGTTTATCCGTTTAACTTAGGGCGAACTGCCACACACGAAATTGGTCACTGGATGAATCTACGTCATATTTGGGGAGATACCACATGCGGAAACGATCTTGTTGCTGATACACCTTCACACAATACTGCAAATTATGGTGCGCCTGCGTATCCGCATTACAGCACTTGCGCCGGAAATCCTGTAGAAATGACTATGAACTATATGGATTATGTAGATGACAGAGCAATGTATATGTTTTCAAATGATCAGAAAAGCAGGATGTTAGCTGTTTTCCAGTCTGGCGGACCAAGGTATTCTTTCGCACAATAATTTTCTTTCTTCAACTATATTATTGCACTTTTGAAAAAAAGTGCAATTTTTTTTTATTTTAGGGCAACCATTTCAAATTTTTACCGTCTTATAGATAGAAACTGATACATGAAGAATTTAGAAGAGAATTTTAAACTTGCCAAAAAACAGGATCGGAGAGCCCAGAAAGCTCTTTACGATTTGTTTTCAGCTAAAATGCTGGCGATTGCAAATTCTTATACCAATAACATTCATGATGCTGAAGATATCATATTAAACTCTTTTCTAAAGTGTTTTAATAAAATCGCAGATTGCAAGGAGTGGAAGAGTTTTCCCTTTTGGCTGAGGAAAATTGTGGTGAACGATTCCATTACTTTTTTCAGGAAAAATAGAAATATTCTTTATGCAGACATAGAAATCGTAGATCATATTTCTGATGAAGACTTCGATGAAGAGCTGATTGACATTAATATTGAAGAAATATTTTCTAAAATGCCTGAAGGCTACAGACTGATCTTTAATCTCTACATTTTCGAAGAAAAAAAACATCAGGAAATTGCCGAAATTCTTACGATTTCGGAAGGCACAAGCAAAAGTCAACTGAATAAAGCTAAAAAATGGATCGCTGATTATTTAAAATCTAAGGAAAATGAAAAAAAACATAAAACAATTAAAATCTGATTACGAGGAGCTTCAAATAAAGCCTTCTGCGGATCTTTGGGATCAATTAGATTCGGCTTTGGAGAAAGGATCTGAACTTTCAGTTAAATCCTCTTCATCTTTTGGCTGGTTGAAATATGCGGCGATTGTCTTACTGCTAATTTCTTTCGGCACAGTGATCTACTTTACAGGAGATTCTAACACAGAGAAAACAGATCATCTTGTAAAAAAGAATTTAGAGAAAGAATTGATTAAAATTGAAAATCCTGCTCAAATAATGGTTCACGAGGAGAATTTAATCGAAAAAACAGCTCCGAAAATGATCACTGAAACTGCAACAAAAAATAAACCGATTATTAAAAAAGATTTTAAACCTCAAAAAGAACTTATTAAATCCCAAATTTCAGAACAAACACAACCGATAATTGTTATTAATCAACCTGAAAATCAAAGTGAACATCCTGAAATTATTGAAAAGAGCAATCCTGTAATTTCCGAAACAAAAAAGATCAGTTATGTGAGTGCAAACGATTTACTACTTGGGAGAGAGCTGGATAGATCCCGTGAAAATGCCAATGTGGAGAAGAAAAAATTTGGCGTTATACATCTTGACAAAGTTCTTCCTAATTTTCACAATGTTACTGTTTTGGGAGTGAGTGTGTACGTAGATCCCAGATAACAAATAAAGTTTTTGAAGTGAAAAAACTGCAACAATTGTATGCAGAAGTAAAATAATGTCTAAAAATAATTACTGAATATGAAAACAAAAATTGCCTTATTCGCTGCCATTACAGCAATGTCTTATGCAAATGCTCAGGAAAATTCTTACACTGACGCCAGAATGAGAAACTATTCAAAAAAAATTGACAGCATCATCGTTTCCGAAAAATCTAAAATGAATGTTGAGCTTGATGCTTTAGAAGAAAGTTTTAAAAACAACAAAATATCTTCTGACGAAAAGCAAAAACAAAAAAAAGAAGTGGCTTTGAAATATGAAGAAATTATCAATGAAAAAGTGGATAATGAGAAATCTGATCTTGAAGACGCAACGAAAGAAATTGTGAAAAATTCGGTTCTTGGCAAAGACAAATCTACTGACCAAATAGGATTTGCACAGAATAATGCATTGATAAGTTTTAAAGATTCTAAACGTACAAAAAAAGAAATATTAAAAACATTTGACGTAAATATTGCTTTTGGTTACATCGATCTTACAAAATCGGCGTCGTCATTCGCTTTGGGAGGTGAGTCTTCTCAAATGAGATTTGGCAAATCAGTATCCGCTGTTACAGAGTTCAGATTTACAAGACAGTTGGGATCGTTAACTTCACCCGTATTTTATCGATTCGGTTTTGGATACAGAGGCGACACATTTGTCCCAAAAAATTCTCAGATAGCTGATTTTAATAATAATGAAATTTCTCTTACGGATTTTACTCTGGGTCATTTGAAAAAATCGCGATTTACAAATCATTACATTGTAGCGCCGTTAGACTTTGTATTTGTTCTGAATCCTAAATATACGGTAGAAAACGGTGAAAAAATGCTGGATAATACCAAAGGTAACTTCAGGGTAACAGCAGGCGTGTATGGCGGTTTGCGAGTTTTAACCCAAAATCAGATTATTTATAAAAATGCTGACAATCATAGGGTTGTAGACCGCGAAAACATTCCGGATATGGTAAATGACTTTTTATTTGGAGGAAAAATATCGGTAGGTTTTGGCGCGCTTAATGTTTTTGTTAAAAAAGATTTCACACCATTTTTTGGTGATAATGTGAAAATAAACAACAAATATGGTTTTCAAATTGGTTTAGAATTATTATATCTAAATTTTTAATTGTTTATAAAAAATTAATTTTCATTAAATTATAATTAATTCTTCATTAAATAATTTATTAATAGTATTTGCTAATCTTCAATTATTTAATTTTAAAACACACCTTGAATAAGTGTGTTTTTTTTTGTATTTTGGCATTCTAAGAACGAGATAAAAACATGAAAAATATACAGTTAGTCGGATTGATTTTGGTGGTTGTAGGAAGTTTCCTGCCACTTGTTCATGTTCCTATCATCGGTAACTGGAATTACTGGCAAGTAGATCATTATTTAGCAGTCGCGTGCTGGCTTTTCTCGGGGATCGCCTTATTCGGAATTTTGAACAACAGTCCGAAAATCGTTAAAACATTTGCTGTATTATTGATTCTATTATTTCTGTTCACCATTTTCGCTACAAAATATCAGGCTTTCAGTTATTTCAGTTTTCTGCCATTCAAATCATGGACAGAAACTTTAGCCGCAACGGTGAAGCTAAAATGGGGTTGGGCAATTGAATTTTTGGGAGCAGCAATTATGTTATTTGCAACGAAGAAAAAAATATGAAAGCGGCATTTCTAATACTAATCTTTATTTTTTGTTCTTCTAAAATGAAAGCTCAGGAACATTTTTTGTTACCCGATTCGCCCACAAAATGTAATCTTATAAAAGAAGGAAAATTCATAAAAGAAGGTGAATCTGCCAAAAAGTGGAACATTGTGATTAAAAAAGATTCGCAGAGAGAATATTTTAACAACAATAAAGATTATATCAAATATAAAATTGACTTTCTTGATAATTGCATGTACAAAGCAACAGTCACTGCAAAAACAGACGGGAAATATCCTATGAGAATTGGTGACGTCGTTACCTATAAAGTTCTGGAAACAGATCATCAGTTTATCAAAATAGAAACTATAAACTATAATAAAAAGGAGGAAATTGTCCTCGAAAAAATAGAGTAATTAAAAATTAAATAAATATATAAAATGAAAGAAGTATTCATTGTTTCCGCAGTAAGAACACCGATCGGGAGTTTTATGGGAAGCTTATCTACAGTTCCTGCTACAAAATTGGGAGCAACGGCAGTAAAAGGAGCCTTAGACAAAATTAATCTTGATCCTAAAAACGTTCAGGAAATTTATATGGGTAACGTTTTACAGGCTGGTGAAGGGCAGGCTCCGGCACGTCAGGTGGCATTAGGCGCGGGACTTTCAAATGAAACTCCGTCTACTACAATCAATAAAGTTTGCGCTTCAGGAATGAAAGCGGTGACAATGGCTGCACAGGCGATCAAAGCGGGTGATGCAGACGTTATCGTTGCAGGAGGTATGGAAAATATGTCTGCAGTTCCTCATTATTATAATGCAAGAAACGCTACCAAATTAGGTGATGTAAAAATGCAGGACGGAATGGTTTTAGACGGTCTTACAGACGTTTACAATAAAGTTCACATGGGAGTTTGCGCAGAAAAGTGTGCGGCAGACTATGGTTTTTCAAGAGAAGATCAGGATAATTTTGCAACACAATCTTACAAAAGATCTGCAAATGCATGGAGCGAAGGGAAATTCGCTGAAGAAGTAGTTCCTGTATCAATTCCTCAGAGAAAAGGAGACCCAATTATATTTGCTGAAGACGAAGAGTACAAAGCTGTTAATTTTGACAGACTTCCTACACTTCCTACAGTTTTCAAAAAAGAAGACGGAACCGTTACTGCAGCCAATGCATCAACTTTAAATGACGGTGCTTCTGCTTTAATTCTGGTTTCTAAAGAGAAAATGGAAGAATTAGGGTTGAAACCTTTAGCAAAGATAATATCTTATGCTGATGCTGCTCAGGAGCCGGAAAACTTTACAACGGCACCTTCAAAAGCTCTACCGATTGCTCTTAAAAAGGCGGGATTAGAACTTACTGATATTGATTTCTTCGAGTTTAATGAAGCGTTTTCTGTCGTTGGTTTGGCAAACAATAAAATCTTAGGATTGGATGCTGCTAAAGTAAACGTAAATGGTGGAGCGGTAGCTTTGGGACATCCGCTGGGAAGTTCAGGTTCTAGAATTATTGTTACTTTGATTAACGTTTTGAAGCAAAATAACGGTAAATACGGTGCTGCAGCTATCTGTAACGGTGGTGGTGGAGCTTCGGCTATTGTTATCGAAAATATGTAAGATCGTATGAAAGCAAAATATGCCATCATGATTTTTTTAGCAGGTTTCTTAATCAATTTATTCGGAGCCTGGCTGAAAATTACCCATATTTCACTTAGGGCCATTAATGGTAATATTTGCTTGACGATAGGTACTGTTATCCAATGTTTAGGAATTCTGTTAATTATTTTTAAACTTGTGACGAATCGTAGATTTAAAGATTTTTTAAATAAATAGAACCACTTACAATAAATTTAAAAGCCAAAAGCATCCGTGTTTTTGGCTTTTTTTTGTTTAAATCAAATCTAAAAAAATGATGCTATCTCTATAAAGAAGGTTTTAATCAATTTATCACGTACTAATCTCTCAATAAACTTTATAATATTAAATAAAAATTTGGAGGTCGATAAAAATACCCTCCAGCGGAAGTCCCGACAATCGAAACCCAAAAAGGATAAGACCGTCGGAAGTTCCGACGACCCGAATCCACTTCCGGGGACGCCGTCGGAACTTCCGACGACATGAATCCACTTTAGGAAAGGCTGTCGGAAGTTCCGACGGAGAGAACCAAAACCAGGGGAAGCTTTCGGAACTTCCGACAGGGCAAACCCGAATTAGGAATGCTCGTCGGAAGTTCCGACGGAGAAAACCCGAAACTGTGGCCGATTTATCTTATAACCAGACCTGTTGTAAAATGAAAATTTGGAATGAAAAATAATTCTCATTATTAATTCTTAGCTAAATAGTAAAAATAAAAAACAAAAAACGACCGAACATTCAGCGGTTTTTCTATTTTTGTGCAACTAATTCGATTGAAAATGTCTGAAACAGAAATTCAAACCACAAATAATATCAAGAACAATCCGAAGATCATGAAAGCCTGGGCAGTGTACGACTGGGCAAACTCGGTGTATTCTCTGGTAATCACGTCTACCATATTTCCCATCTATTATTCTATCATCACTACAAAATTTGAGCAGAAAGAATATGTTGCGGCAACCGGGAAATATATTGATGTACCCGTAAGGCATCTCATCAGAATTTTCGGAAAAGAATATCAGCCGGATGCGGTCTACGGATATTCGCTCACAATATCATTTTTCATCGTCGTGTTGCTATCACCATTTTTATCGTCGTTAGCAGATACGATAGGGAATAAGAAATCTTTTTTACAGTTTTTCTGTTACCTTGGTGCTACCTCTTGTATGGGATTGGCAATGTTTACCGGTATGCACAATGTTTTTCTGGGACTGCTTTTCAGCATTACCGCCAGTGTCGGTTTCTGGGGAAGTCTCGTATTTTATAATTCATTTCTTCCGGATATTGCGACGAGAGACAAACAGGATGCGCTTTCTGCAAAAGGATATGTTTATGGATATATAGGTTCTGTAGTTTTGGTGGTTCTTTGTCTGGTTTTAATTATGTTTTTAGCAAAAGGAGAAGAGCAGAAACTGATTTTTACAAGAATTACTTTTCTCTTAACCGGAGCTTGGTGGTTCGGTTTCTCACAATATACTTTCAAACATTTGCCTCAGTTTGGGGACGTTAAAGAAAAGCTTCCGAAAGATCTTGTTTTATTAAATTATAAAAATATCTTTAAAAGACACGAAGAGCAAGGTGGTTTCTTTGGAGTTCTGAAAGACAATATAAGCTTCTATAAAGACGTTGCCAAGGAAAGCTTCAACGAACTTTTCAAAGTGGGGAATGAATTGTTTAAAGATAAAAATCTAAAATATTTCTTGTCAAGTTTTTTCTTTTACAGTGTAGGCATGCAGACTATATTCCTGATGGCAACATTATTTGGAAAAAGCGAAATCAACCTTGCACAGGATAAGCTGATCGGCACACTATTAATCATCCAGATAGAAGCGATTATCGGAGCTATTTTATTCTCAAGACTTTCAAGAAAAATAGGGAATAAAAACGTTATTTCAATTGCAATCGTATTATGGATCGTTGCCTGTATCTGGGCTTATTTTCTGAATAAAGAAAATCCTAATGTAGAGTATCAGTTTTATGGTGTAGCTGCAGTTGTAGGTTTGGTAATGGGCGGTCTTCAGGCGATGTCGAGATCTACATACTCAAAACTTCTTCCGGAAAATTCTATGGAGAACACAACCTACTTCAGTTTCTATGATGTACTGGAAAAATTGGCGATCATTGTAGGTACATTCATCTTCGCAACACTTATTGATCAGTTTAATAATATGCGTTATGCTGCTCTTTCTATGACTGTTTTCTTCGCTGCAGGATTGGTATTGATACGTTTTCTGAAAGTAAACATGATTAAAAACAGAGACACCTTGTAAATGGCTTAAAATTTGTTAATATTGAGCAGAATGCATTAACTTTGCAAAAAGATTTATTATCAATGACAAACCCTTTATTTTACGCTAAAATTATTCTTTTCGGAGAATATGGAATGATAGAAGATTCTCAGGGTCTTGTAGTTCCTTACAGTTTCTATAAAGGCACATTGAAATTCTCTGATTCTGAATCTGAATTTGAGAAAAAATCTAATCAACATTTGCAGAAATATTCAGATTTCCTAGTTAATTTAAATTTACCGGAAAACTTTTCTTTAGACGTTTCAAGATTTAAAGAAGATATTTCTAAAGGACTTTTCTTTGATTCAAACATTCCACAAGGATATGGAGTGGGAAGTTCCGGAGCATTGGTAGCAGCTATTTTCGAAAAATACTGTTTCACAAAACATGATCCTGAAAATATTTCCAGAAACGATCTGAAAAATATCAAAGCTATTTTTGGTGAAATGGAAAGCTATTTTCATGGTAAAAGTTCAGGAATGGATCCTTTAATTTGCTACATGAATCTTCCTATTCTTATCGAAAACAAAGAAAATCTAGGTAAAGTTGCCATGCCAAAAGGTGAAGAAGGAAAAGGAGCAATTTTCCTTATCGATTCTGGAATTACAGGAGAAACCGGACCGATGATTCAGATTTTCTTTGAAAAAATGAAGACCGAAGGTTTCCGTAAGACTTTGAAAGAAGAATTTATTCGATACAACAATGCCTGCATTGATTCTTTCCTGAAAAAAGATATGAATCCTTTCTTTAGAAATCTGAAAAAGCTTTCCCATTGGGCATACGAACATTTCCGTCCTATGATTCCTGAAAGTATTTTTAACATTTGGAAAAAAGGTCTTGATTCTAATGCTTATTATCTTAAACTCTGCGGAAGCGGCGGTGGCGGATATATCTTAGGTTTTACTAAAGATTACGAAAAAGCCGAAAAAATGCTCGATGGTTTTCATAAAGAAGTGATCTATAGGTTTTAATATTTCAGAAATGAATTCTGAAAAAGAAAGTTTCCAGGAAAAGAATTTTGTTTCCAAATCTTTATATTACAGACTCTCACAATTTGTCGGTTTTTTGATAGGCGCAAGATTTTTTGTGGCACTTTTGCTCACTTTTGCCTTATATGTTTCTACATTTTTCCTCTTTAATCAGGACGAAACTTTCCGAAAATTTGTTTTCGATTTTAAAGTTCATGGTATAATTTTCTGTACAGTTCTCTCAATACTTGCCGGAGGAATTATCAACCAGTTTTATGATTTTGAAAAAGACTTTGTTGTTAAACCTTTCAGAACACGGATCCAGAGCTTTTTGAAACAGAAATATTTCCTTTATGCTTATCTTGCTCTTACGGTAATTTCTTTGGGTGTTGCGAGTTTTATTTCTTACAGAGTTTTAATCTTTTTCATTGTTTACCAGTTCTTTATGTGGTTTTACAGTCATAAATTGAGTCGGGTTTTAATTTTAAATAATCTTACGTTTGTAAGTCTTACATTATATCCTTTCTTCGGAATGATGGTTTATTATGAAACTTTCTCTAAAAAAGTTCTCTTGATGGCCATTTTTTTATTTCTCATGCTCCTATGTATAGATATTGTAAAAGATACACTTACGAAAAGCGCAGATAAAATTTTTGGATACAAAACAATTCCAAATTCCTTCAAAGATAAAACGGCAAAATTAGTCATTATTTTTCTGATTATTCTTACAATGGCAGTTTCCATGAAGCTGATTGCAAAAACGGGGATTTCAGGATTCATGTCTTACTACTTTTCTGCAGGATTGTTTGTGATGATTTTATGTATTTATTTTATTTTAAATTATTCTAAAAAGAGTAAGTTTTTCACAATCAACACATTACGGTTTTGGGTTTTTGTCGGCATTATTGCAATGTTGCTCAACGGAATCGAAGGTAAATTGTAGAAAATATATTTTAATAACGCGACGGTTATTCTTACATTTGCCAAAATCTAAATCTAATAAAGAATGCCCATTTTTAACGATACCAAAGTTGCGTTTGCTGATAAAACAGATGCACAGTTAAGAAAAGCGTACTGGATGTTTAAAATGATTGAACAGCCTGCTTTGACTAATATCGGAACTTCTCTGCTTAATTTCACAGTTCACAATAACTTCCCGTTCGTCAACGGAATTGTAAAAAGCACTCTTTTTGAGCAGTTTGTTGGTGGTGAAACCCGTGAAGAAAGCATGAAAGCGGTGAAGCAGCTTTTCAAAAGAGGTGTAGGAAGTATTTTCGATTACTCGATAGAAGGAAAAGAAGATGAAGAGACTTTTGATGCTGTCTGTCAGGAAATTAAAGATATCATTAAATTTTCAGTAGGAAATCCTGCAATTCCCTTTATTGTATTTAAGCCTACCGCTTTCGGAAGAATCGATTTATACGAAGCTGTCGGGAAAAATGCAGAACTTACCTCAAGCCAACAAGAAGAATGGGCGAGAGTCGTGAAAAGATTTGATGAAGTCTGTAAACTTTGTCATGAGCATGATAAAAAAGTGATGATTGACGCCGAAGAATCCTGGATGCAGGACGCTGCAGACAGTCTTTGCGAAAAGATGATGGAAAAGTACAACCAGGAAAAACCAATAGTATGGAATACCATTCAGATGTACAGAACTCACCGTCTTGAATACATGGAAGAAAACCTTCTGAAAGCAAGAGAACGCAACTATTTTATCGGTTACAAGATCGTTCGAGGTGCTTACATGGAAAAAGAAAGAGCCAGAGCTACAGAAAAAGGCTACGCTGATCCTATTCAGCCAAATAAAGACGCTTCAGATAAAAATTATAATGCAGGAATTGATTTCGTATTGAATCATCTGGATAAAGTTTCTGCGTTCTTCGGAACCCATAATGAAGTTTCATCTGAGTTGGTCATGGACAAGATGAAAGCGAAAGGTTTGGAAAATGATAATCCTCACATCTACTTTGGACAGCTTTATGGGATGAGCGATAACATTAGTTTTTATTTGTCGGATAAAGGATATAATGTAGCTAAATATCTACCATACGGACCCGTAAAAGATGTTGTGCCGTATCTAACGAGAAGAGCAAGAGAAAATACTTCTGTGGCCGGACAAACCGGAAGAGAATTAGGTTTGATCAAAAAAGAACTTGATAGACGAAGAAAATAATTTTTTTAAAATAAATTAAAGTCTGATCAGAAATGGTCAGATTTTTTATTTTATGGTTCAAAACTTTCAAATTTTCCGTTTTCGTAGAACAATACGATTCGTTTTATTTTATTTGTTTGGTTTTCAATAACTTGACTGATAATTTCTTCATTTGATTTTGCTAATCGCTGAGAATCGGATATTTTTTCTTCAGCTTTACTCTGATTCGAAATAACAGATTCTCGCAACACCGGAATTTCTTCTATATTTTTTTCATCGCTTCCAAAATCTCCATCATCATTCATCATTGTGAATAAATCGGGAAGTGATGTTGGTTTTGTTTTCTCCTCTGAATTTTCTTCAGCATTTATAGTATCTGTTTCCGGCAAATCAGATTTTAACATTTCACCTTCGCCATTCACCAACCAATCCCACAAAATTTCAGGAAATCTTGATTTTATCTTTATAATAAATTCGAGGGAAGGTTTATTCCGTCCCGAAGTAATGTGCGAAATCGATGATCTTTGCACATCAATTTCATCTGCAAATTCTGAAGAACTTAATTGTGAATACTCGATAACCTTTGAAATTCTTTCATTTAAACTCATAAAATAAGCTTTTAAATATTGTTACAAATGTAAAAATAATGTTTACAATTGCAAAATACAAATGTAAATAAACAAAACGAAAATGAATATACAAAAGTAAACTGTAAAACTGACTGTAGATCAACTGCTTAAGTATTATTTGTTGATAACTCCAAATTACTGTCGCAAACAATTTGAACTCGTATCCTTCGTCTTTAGACTTAAAGTAAACCTCGAGATAAGATTGTTAACAAATTATTCTAAGTAAAAATTTTGGCGATTTTACAGTTTAAAAAGACTTAATATATCTTTCAGAAGTAAATCGCCACCTATATCTGTATAGAGTGGGAGAGAGTCTATCTACCTGGTTATATCAGTTAAATACGTATATTGAAAGTTCTCTTGGTTAAATATTTTCCAGGAAACCGCAATCCATAGCAATTTTAACAAAATATTTAGACTAAGATTTTATACCATTCTTTCAATACTAATCAAAACAATTACATCAGACCGGTAAAGCACATTTTAGGTGTTTAAGTAGATGAAATATTGAAAAATTACACCAATTTACATTTGTGTAATTTACCTGATTTTATGGTTAATCCACAATTAGAATGTTTAGCAAAATAACACTCATTTCCAGTTATATACGATAATCTACACTTAAAGTAATTATAAAATTTTACTTGATATAAATAATGTAAATGGTTGATTAAAAGTTTTTTAAAGTAGTATATTTAAATTTTTCGCAATCCACAATTTAACTAACAGACTTTTTGGCAATTATCATTGTTTAGCATTATTACAAATGTAAATTTTAATTTGTTGTCAAAAATCATTAATTTTGACTCTTGTAAATTGAGTTAAATGAATTTTGAACATTTGTATATCCAAAATCCCGATTTCCTAAATCGCTACATTTCTCCTGAAAAATTATATTCTTACCTACATGCCAATCTCAGCGAGTCTATTGTGGAGATAGGTAGATCTTTCTTAGGTAAGCCAATTTATAAATTGACTCTTGGAACTGGAAAAACAAAAGTTTTGGCGTGGTCTCAAATGCATGGAAACGAATCGAACGCAACTCATGCAATGCTTGATCTTTTAGTGACATTGGATAAAGCTCATGAATTGAAGGATGAACTTTTCAGTCGGATAAGTTTAGATTTTATCTTTATGCTAAATCCTGACGGTTCTGAAAGATGGACGAGACTTACTGCTGAGGAAATTGATCTGAACCGTGATTTCCATAATGAAGCAAGTACAGAAATTAAAATTCTGAAAAGTCTGGCTTTTGATAAAAAATATGATTACGCTCTTAATCTCCACGAGCAACGCACGATTTTCACAACAGACGGTGTTCATCCTGCGACACTCTCGTTTTTAGCTCCTTCAGAAAATGAAGAAAGATCGGTTACGGAAAATAGAAAGAAATGTATGGCAGTAATCGGTCAGATTTACGACCATTTAAAAGAATTGATTCCTAATCAGATCGGAAGATATACCGATGAGTTCTATCCCACTTCTACAGGTGATAATTTCATCAAGGCAGGAATGCCGACGATTCTTTTCGAAGGAGGACATTTTATAGATGACTATACACGTAAAGGAACGAGAAAATATTATACGATTGCTCTTTATTACGCATTAAAAGCCATCAGCGAATTAAAATCTGAAACTACAGGATGGGAAAAGTATCTTGAAATACCGGAAAATCTGGAAACACATTACGATATTATCTACAGAAATGTGAAATTGAATACTGAGCACGAATGCATTCTTGATATTGCCGTTCAGTTTAAAGAAATTTTGGAGGAAGGAAAAGAAGAAATTTCATTTATTCCTTTTGTGATGGAAGTTGGAGATGTCACTAAAAGAAAAGGTTGGCTGGAGATCGATTGTACAGGAAAAAGATTTGTAAGCGATACAAAATATCCCAAATTGGATGCGGAAGTCAGTTTTAAAATTGAAGAATAAAAAAAAGCGGAACAAATAAACTGTTCCGCTTTTCTTTAAAATTTATCTTAATTTAGTTAACAACTTTAATTCCGTTGGCAACAAATCTGATTTCTTCTTTTGGTTTTGTGATCGCGTCGATTTCGGCTTGAGGCTTTTTAGCATCTTCAGCATAGTGCTTTTGTTCGTCGATAGAAGTTACTTTTCTTTCTGCGTTACCTTCTAAAACTACATTTTTACCCTTCAAAGCAGTTGGTACGAAAAACCCATAATCCTTCATTTTTACGAAAAACTGTGTGTCATCTTCCGTCTGAATCGTCAGCCAACAACCTTTTTTATCACAAACGTCTACCACTTTTCCTTTGATCGCAACATTCTCAACTTTTTTGCTGTCTTTTTTTAGCTTTTTGGCCAATTTATCAACAGTCATTGCTTTCGATTCCGGTGAAGTAACTACAGATCCGTAAGTATCACCTACGATTGCATTTCCGGCAGGCGGGCCAGATTTTTTCTGTTCCTGAGAGAATGCCAAAGAAGAAGCACTGATTGCAACTAAAAATAATATGGATTTTAATTTCATTTTTAATATTTTCCCCAAAATTAATAATAAAATCTGAATTAATATTGATTATATAGCGGAATAAAATCAGTTTGTTTATGAATTTAAAACAAAATCAAAATTAATTGAAGATTTATCTATATTTGAGGGTAGTAATTAATTATGCAGAAAAAACTAAAACTCTGGGACGCAACAATGCTCGTAATGGGATCCATGATTGGCAGCGGAATCTTTATCGTAAGCGCAGATATGATGCGGAATCTCGGCTCAGGATACTGGATGATCGTTGTCTGGATAATCACAGGAATCATGACAGTTGCCGCAGCAATAAGCTATGGCGAACTTTCTGCACTGTTCCCAAAAGCAGGCGGACAATACACTTACCTTACAGAAATTTTCGGCAAAAAAATGGGTTTTCTATACGGTTGGGGATTGTTTACAGTAATTCAAACAGGAACAATTGCTGCCGTGGCGATGGCTTTCGGGAAATTTACGGCGTATCTCGTTCCTTCATTAAATGACGCGGCTCCTATTTTTCGGAGTGGTGAATTTCAAATCACGTGGATTCAGATTTTAGCAATTGCCATAATACTTTTGCTCACGTACATCAATACAAGAGGTGTAGAAAGCGGAAAAATCCTTCAGAATTTATTTACAGGTTCAAAAATAGTAGCTTTATTGGGATTGATTGCTGCAGGTTTTATATTTGTAGATTTTTCGCATTTAGCAGAAAATTTTAGCTTTGGAAATAGTGCATTCAACAACATTAATAAAGATGCTGAAGGAAATTTCTTGAAAACTGGTTGGGAATCTATTGACGGAATGACTTTAATGGGCGGAATTGCTGCTGCAATGGTAGGTTCAGTTTTCAGTTCTGTCGCATGGGAAAGTGTGACTTTCGTTTCGGGAGAAATTGAAAATCCGAAGAAAAATGTTGTAAAAGCCATGATCTTAGGAACTTCAGCGGTAATGCTTTTATACATTGCGGTTAATTTTGTTTATTTAAATGCTATTGATCGTGATTCGATTGCATTTGCAGCAAATGACAGAGTAGCGGTGGCTGCATCACAGAATATTTTCGGAAGTGCAGGAACCGTAATTATTGCGGTTTTGGTGATGGTTTCCACCTTCGGTTGCAATAACGGATTGATCTTAGCGGGAGCCAGAGTTTTCCAGACGATGGCAAAAGACGGTTTGTTTTTCAAATCAGCGATCGATAACAATAAAAATGATGTTCCGTCAAACGCTTTGTGGATGCAGGGAGTTTGGGCTTCGGTATTGTGTCTTAGCGGACAGTACGGAAATCTTTTAGACATGATTTCATTCGTCATCGTTCTTTTTTATATGATTACTGTTTTCGGGGTGATTTATTTAAGAATCAAACAGCCCAATCTTGAAAGACCTTACAAAACATGGTTGTATCCCGTAACGCCAATTATTTATCTGGTGATAGGAACGGTTTTTTGCGTTCTTCTCCTGATCTATAAGCAACAATATACTTGGCCAGGGTTTTTGATTGTTTTATTGGGACTTCCGGTTTATTATATCATTAATCGTACTAAAAATACAGACTCATAAATTTTTGCAGTTTCCTAAGCGAAGCCGAAGTGAATCTCGCCGACTTCTCGTGAAGTGTTAGCTGATTTGTTTGCGACTTCCAGAGCTCTCGGGAGGTTTGTTTCACTATTGTTGGTAAGTTCCCGACTTCTCGTGAAGTGTTAGCTGATTTGTTTGCGACTTCCGGAGCTCTCGGGAGGTTTGTTTCACTATTGTTTGTAAGTTCCCGACTTCTCGTGAAGTGTTAGCTGATTTGTTTGCGACTTCCGGAGTTCTCGGGAGGTTTGTTTCACTATTGTTTGTAAGTTCCCGACTTTAAATGATGTTTTTTTTCATTTTAAATGATGTACAAATTGAAATCTTTATTGCTCTTATTAAATTAATTTTAGCTATCAAGATTTGCGTCCCATCAAAGTTTCAAAAGATTATCATAAATTATTTCCCGAAAATGATTAATTTGGTATTTCATTTTAATTAATGACACCAAAAAAAATAAAATAGAGAAGAAAAATCTATGGACACACCAAATTACAGAATGCCCTTTGTGCCATCAGTGCTGATGTCTGAAGGAGGAAGTATAGACACCTGCGATATGGGTGAAAGTATTGCCCACAACATTATGCTTCTGATCACGACAAAAAAAGGCGAAAACAGATATGATGAAAACTACGGAAACGACGTTTGGAATTTAGAATTCGATAACGGAGTTACATCGGCAGTCTGGGAAAATGTTTTCATTAAAAGTCTCAAACGCCAGATTCTGGAATTCGAGCCTAGAATTATTCAGCCACAGATCGATGCACACGTAGAAATCGTAGAACACAACTACGACACCAAAGAACATACAGAGATCAAGAAAAAAGTAAAAATTGCGATCAACGCAAAAATGGAAGAAACAGGAGAACGTTTCAGTTTTTCCACCGAGCTTTTTCTGAGTCCGATGTCAATAGATTAATCACCACCTTATCACAAATATGAATTTAGATCAGAATATCTATTCGAAAGAATCTGTAAAAGCCAGAATGTTACAGAATGCTACCAAAGTCTGGGGATTGAAAAGTCCGCAATCGCTGGATCCATTCGTAAAACTTCTCATTGATGCTTTCAGTACAGAAGTTTTTAAAGCTAATAATGAAATTCAAACCGTCAATGCAAGAATTTTAGAAAAACTGGCGAAGCTTTTAACGCCTTCAATTTATACGCATCCTATCCCGGCGCATGCTGTTGCTTACACGATGCCTTTTGAGTCGTCAGAGATTTTGCTTGAGCATACAGAGTTTTTCTTCAGAAAACAGATGAATTCTACCATAAAGTCGGAATCAGACAAACAGCTCAACATACCTTTTACACCTATAGGAAGTATCAGAACTAATAAGATACAGACTTCCATTATGTTCGTCGGAAATACCTGTTACAGTATAGACGAGAGTTTAAACAAGATTCCTATTTCCAGATTTCAGGGAAAACCGTCTGATTACAGAAAAGTTACGGTAGGGATTGACGTTTCAAAATATACAAACGAAAAGTTTCCGAGATCGCTTGCAATTTATTGTTCTAACCCCGCGTTTGAGCATTTGGATTATGTATACAAGTTGCTACCATACGTTAAAGTTTCCAGCAACGGAAATCCATTGTTTGTAAAAGAAGGCATCACATATCTTAAAAAAGAACAATCTGAAGGATACGAACAGCTTTTTCATGAGCAGTCGATTCAGACAAAAATTATTGAAGATATCAAAAGTATTTATCATCATAAATTCATTGAGGTTGCGGGCCTGTCTAGAGATTTGTTTTCAGAACAGGGGAAACTTCCTGAGGATTTAGATTTTCTGAATGGCAGGGAAGAAATAGAAAAATACATCAACGGAAAATCTATTCTTTGGCTGACATTTGAGTTTCCGCCGCAGTTTTCGGCTGAGATTTTAGATAATTTTACTTTTGTTCTTAATGCTTTTCCTATTTACAACCGTGGCTGGAAAAAAACAGAGTACAGTCTCGATATTATGGGAAACAACATTCCTCTAATCACCGATGAAGGTGAGCATTTTCTCTATGTAGATGAAGTGCAGGATGGCGATGGCAGAAAGTATACAGAAATTCCGTTCACGCCATCAGATGATTTAAAAAAAGGTCTATACACCGTCAGAAAAGGAGGAATGGAAAGATTTAATAATAGAAATGCCGTAGATATGATTTCTCATGTTCTTGAACTTACAAGAGATGAAATCGCCGCTTTCTCATTACTAAACCGGGACAATGTGAAAGGTATGCTGAGCGAAATGTCTGATAAGATGAAATCTATGGTGCAGAAAGTAAATAATGCCAAAAGAAACATCAGACAGGAACTCAATTATGTCATCATGGAGCCTGTGGAAAAAACTGACCACACATACGCTTCCTTCTGGATTACCCATTGTACATTTGCCAATCATATGAGACCGGGAACCGAACTTTCAAATCAGATCAAATCTCAAACTCTGGTACTCGTCACCGAAACAATAGGCGGCGCCGAAGAGCAGAAAGGTACAGACAGCATTCAGGCATATAAATACGCTTTGACGACCAGAGATAAAATAATTTCTCTTGAAGATGTAAAAAGCTACGTAAGAATGGTTCTGAAAGATGAATTGAAAGACGTGCGTGTAAAAAGAGGAACAATGATCAGCATCAAACCGAAAGAAGGCTTTGTAAGAACCGTTGACGTTGAGGTTGTTCCGCAAAATTATTCGTTTTACGGCAGAGTGTATTGGGAAAATATGGCAAACATTCTCAGAAATCAAATCGTTTCAAAAGCAATAGACGGAATAGAGTATCGTGTAATGATCACCAATGAAGACACCGATTTTTTTGAAAATTAAAAGATAATACCACAACAGATTTATATGAAAAAAATAATTGTATTTGCACTCGCCATAACGGTGAGTACAGCCGCTACGAGCTGTAAAAAAGGGATGGATAAACTGGGAAACGTAGTCATGAAAGCAGGAGAAAACAATTCTCAGGCAATTATAGATTTTAATAATGACTTTTTAGATTCTTATAAAAATTCTACAAGGCATATTGAAGGCATTGTAAAATATGCAGAATCTGCCCTTACCAAAGCAAAAGGCGGCGATGTAATGATCATGCCGATTGTAATAAGTTCGCTCGATTACTCTTTAAGTAAAATAAAAGAAGTTCCTACAGGATTTGAAAACGACAGAGAAATTATTGAGACCACTTTCAACACCTACAAAGCCAAAAAAGAAAGCATTGAAAAGAAATATGAAGAGCTGAAATCTTACATGACGTCAGAAGACTATAAAGATGACAAAGGCGCAAAAGCTGAAGCTTTGAAAAAAGAAATTGATGCCGAAGCGCAGGATTTTTTCACGGCGGGTGAAAGTATCTTAATTAAAATAAAACCTGCAACAGATGCAGCAGAAGAAGTAATCCTCAAAGATCATCCGATGAAAAACTTTATCGTTTCATCTAAAAGCCTGATGAATTCTATGGATTCTGTGATGGATGTGTTGGATAAGCAGTATCAGAATGGTTTTAATGAGGCAGAAGCGCAGAAAAAATATGACGAGTTTGCAAAAGCCGTAGAAACTAACGCAGCAAAAACTTTCGACGTAAAAGATCCTCAGTACGCACACAAAAAATCTCAGTTTGAAAGCTTGAATAAAGGTGCTTCAGAATTTCTTGATCAATTCAGAAAGCTGATCAGAGATTCAAAATCGTCCGGAAAAATAGAAGATTCGAACATCAGAACGATGGATTCTGCTTATGAATCTGTCTTAAATTCTTACAATTCATTCGTGAAATAATTATCATGAAAAGTAAGTCAGAATAACTAAATTATAATTTTAATCTGCAAAAAAATTCCGAAAAGCATCAATTGAACTGAAGCTTTTCGGAATTTTAAATTAAATAATCTGATCCATTAAAATTACTTCCCTGCCTTCCAGCAAAGGAACTATCTGTTTTACAACCATATTCTGAAAATGATCTGAACTTTTATGAAATTCCAGAGCCGCATCATCGTCATAGCCTTCAAATAAAATTAAAGTGTTCTCATCATTTTTGTCCTGATGGATTTTATAAAACAAATTTCCTTCTTCTTCAGCACTTTTTTTTGAAGCTTCTTTCAAAAGTGGTAAAACTTTATCTAAGTTTCCTTTTTTTACCTGCCATTTGGCATGAACGTAAACTGGTTTATTCATTTTTTTTGATTTAAATTGAATTTTTAGATTCTAAAATGGCAACTATCTTTTCACCAACACCTTTTGCCGACGCAGGATTTTGTCCGGTAACCAAATTTCCGTCAGCGATACTGTTCGCAGACCAAGCTTCCGCCGCATGAAAAATCGCACCTTGCGCCGTCAATGCAGTTTGCAAATCGAAAGGAACATCAGCTTTTGCATAGTTTTCTTCTTCTTCAGTAGTGAACGAGGCGATATTTTTACCATCTACTAAATAACTTCCATCGCTTAATTTTACATTGAGTAAAGAAACCGGACCGTGACAAACTGCTGCTACAACGCCGTTTCTCTCATAAACTTCTGCAATTACCTTTTTCAGCTCAGCATTTTCCGCCATATCGACCATAGGCGTTAAACCTCCTGGAATAAATACCGCATCGTAACTTTTGACATCAACTTCAGAAAGTTTTGCAGCTTTGTGCATATTTTCCCAGCCTTTGCCTGTCAGGAATTTCAAATTATCAGGATCATCAGCTAAATTTAATGCATCTAAAAATGGTGATTCACCCGTTAAACTTGCGAAATCTGTTTGGAAATCTGCTTTTTCAAATTCTGCGTAAGGATGTGCGACTTCTGGTAAAAAAATTCCTGTTCTTTTTTTGTTTGGGCCTATTGAGTTTGCATTGGATAAAATGATTAATACTTTTGGTTTCATATTTAAAAAATTTAGTGAATGTTTTTTGATTTAAATTTCTATACCAAATGTATGGCGATCCAGAACCTCAACAGAAGGAGGGAAGTCACAAAAAAAGTGTGACCGAAATCACACTTAATTTATACAATATTTAAATCAATTAAAATTTATAAGTATCGTTATTTATTTAAAGGTATAAAAGGAATTGAAAATTAAAAATCCTCGTCTTTCTTTGCTAAATGAAATGCCATTGTTTATCTTAAAAAAGAAATTATTGTAAAATCCTAGTCTTACTTTGCGATAAATAAAAGCAAGGATATACAAAGAATTATAAAGAACACTTAAAAAAATAATGCAAACAAAGCCTTTTGACTACGTAGAATCATCGATTTCACTCATTTTTGAAAGAAAAAGATCAAAATTAACGAGTTATAAATACTATTTTGTATTCGAGTAAAGTCTGCTCAAAGTTTCCCTGCTCACTCCGAGATATTCTGCAATATATTTTTTCGGAATCTGAAGCATAAGATCAGGATATAATTTTGAAAATTCTTCATATCGTTGCTGAGGCGTGCCTGATAACAACAGCCTTATCCTTTCTTGCAAAGCAACGAAACCATTTGTAAGTTTCACCCTGAAAAAATGTTCCATTTTATGATAATCTGCTGATAACTTTTCTCG
Organism: Chryseobacterium sp. CY350; assembly: GCF_027945075.1. Classification (NCBI taxonomy): domain Bacteria; kingdom Pseudomonadati; phylum Bacteroidota; class Flavobacteriia; order Flavobacteriales; family Weeksellaceae; genus Chryseobacterium; species Chryseobacterium wangxinyae. The sequence goes on along the minus strand of NZ_CP116034.1, from coordinate 860,928 downwards.
TCCTTCCAGTGTAAGACAAAGAACTTCACCTTCCGTGAGACATTCTACAAACATCGTCGAGCTGTTTAGTTTGAAAAAAGCAGAATAATCGGTCATCCACCAGTTTTTTTTGGCAAACTGAACGATGTGTTCTTTCCCGTTTTCGTCGAGGTAGAAGACTTTATAAATTCCTTCTAAAACCAGATATTCATATTTTACGTCATCACCTTCGTGAAGCAGAAACTGATTTTTACGGACGTTTTTAAGGATGAAAAATTTTTGAATAGATTCAAATTCTTCATCCGTAATCGGACTTATTTCTTCGATATGCTGCCGTAATCTGTTCATGAATATTGATTAATACGATGTAAATTTAAATAAAATTGATGAAGATATATGATAACGACGAATGAGATTTAGATTTAAAAATTTAAAGAAATAGATGCATTTCTGATTAAATCAAGACTATTTTTAACTCCATAATTTCCATAAAATTCCGTAATTTTGCAAATCGTGATTTTCATGTAAGATCACCCCAAATTATGAGTGAATCAAAAGAATATATAGAAGTTTACGGAGCCAGAGAGCACAATCTTAAAAACATTGATGTCAAAATTCCGCGAAACGAACTGGTGGTTATCACCGGACTTTCCGGAAGCGGAAAATCGTCATTGGCTTTTGATACGATTTTTGCCGAAGGACAACGTCGCTACATCGAAACTTTCTCCGCTTATGCTCGTCAGTTTTTAGGCGGTTTGGAACGTCCTGATGTCGATAAAATTGAAGGACTTTCTCCAGTAATTGCAATTGAGCAAAAAACAACCAATAAAAATCCGCGTTCTACGGTTGGAACGGTAACAGAACTTTACGATTACCTGCGTTTATTATTTGCGAGAGTTTCTGATGCGTATTCTCAGACGACCGGAAAGAAATTGGTAAGCTACACTGAAGATCAGATTCTTGATACAATAAAGGAAAATTATAAAGGCGAAAAGCTGATGTTGATGGCGCCGGTTGTACGTTCGAGAAAAGGTCATTACCACGAACTTTTTGTTCAGATGGCTAAAAAAGGGTACGGACAAGCTAGAATTGACGGCGAATTGCAGGATATTGAGTATGATTTAAAACTTGATCGTTACAAAACCCACGACATCGACATCGTCATCGACCGCTGGATTATCGGCGAATCTGCTTCTGAAGCGAGAATGGAGAAATCTCTGAGAACTGCCATGGAAATGGGTGAAGGATTGATCGGAATTCAAATGTTGGGAAGTACAGAAATTGAATATTTCTCAAAAAACCTCATGGATGCCGAGACAGGTCATTCTTTAGCATTACCGGAACCAAACACCTTTTCTTTCAACTCACCGAAAGGAAGCTGCCCAAACTGTAAAGGTTTAGGAACAATAAAGAAAATCAATACCGATTATTTTGTTGAAAATCCGAAATTATCCATCAATCAGGGAGGATTGTTGCCTTTGGAAGATATTAAATCAAACAAATGGATCTTAGCACAAATTAAAAATATTCTTGAAATTTTCGGTTTGGGACTGACAACTCCGTTTAAAGATATTCCGGCGGAAGCGTTGGATTATATGTACAACGGTTGCCACAAAGAATTTAATAAAGACCTGAAATATGCAGGAATTACCAAAAAAATAAAGATCAGTTTCGATGGTTTGATTCCCTTCATGGAAGAAATCATTGACGAAAAAGAGTCTTATGAAGGTGTTTTGTTGGAAAGACATTTTACTACCGAAGAAACCTGTCCTGAATGTAAAGGAACTCGTCTACAGCCGGGAAGTTTGAGTTTTAAAATCGACGGAAAAAATATCGCTGAAATCAACGGTTTGAGTTTATCAGATTTAAAAGATTGGTTGAGAGATGTAAAAGATAAATTTTCGCCGAAACAAGCAATCATTGCTCACGAAATTTTGAAGGAAATCGAAACAAGACTTCAGTTTTTGCTGGATGTCGGTTTGGAATATTTAAGTTTGAGCAGAAGTTCAAGAACACTTTCCGGAGGTGAATCTCAGAGAATTCGTTTGGCCACACAGATTGGTTCGCAGCTGGTGAACGTATTGTACATTTTGGATGAGCCAAGTATCGGTTTGCATCAAAGAGACAACGAGAGACTCATTAAATCATTAAAAAACCTTCGTGACATCGGAAACTCTGTTTTGGTAGTTGAGCACGATAAAGATATGATCATGGAAGCCGATGAGGTTTTGGACATTGGTCCGAGAGCCGGAAAATTCGGCGGAGAAATTCTTTGGCAGGGAAAACCTGCAGATCTATTAAAAGCCGATACGATTACGGCAGATTACATCAATGGAAAAAGAAAAATTGCCATTCCGGAAGTCAGAAGAGAAGGAAACGGAAAAAGTATCGTTTTAAAAGGTGCGACAGGAAATAATCTTAAAAATGTAAACCTTGAGATCCCGTTAGGAAAACTGGTGGTTGTGACAGGAATTTCAGGAAGCGGAAAATCTTCTCTGATCAACGGAACTTTATATCCGATACTAAACAAACATTTTTACAGAGCCGTTCAGGAACCGTTACCTTACAAAAAAATAGAAGGTCTTGATAATATAGATAAAATTGTAGATGTAGATCAGACTCCGATTGGTAGAACGCCACGTTCGAATCCTGCAACCTATACAGGAATGTTTACCGATATCAGAAATTTATTTTCTGAATTGCCGGAATCTAAAATCCGTGGATACAAACCGGGAAGATTTTCTTTCAACGTAAAAGGCGGAAGATGCGAAACCTGTCAGGGAGGCGGTTTGAAAGTCATTGAAATGAACTTCTTACCTGATGTTTATGTGCATTGCGAAACCTGCAACGGAAAACGTTTCAACAGAGAAACGCTGGAAGTCCGTTACAAAGGAAAATCGATTTCCGATGTGTTGGACATGACGATTGATGAAGCTGTAGATTTCTTCCAGCCGATTCCTAAGATTTTTGCAAGAGTGAAAACTTTGCAGGATGTCGGTTTGGGATATATAACGATGGGGCAACAATCGACCACACTTTCCGGTGGTGAAGCGCAACGGATCAAACTGGCAACAGAACTCGCAAAAAGACAAACCGGAAATACTTTATATATTCTTGATGAACCTACAACCGGACTTCATTTTGAAGACGTTAAAATTCTGATGGATGCCATCAATAAATTGGTAGAATTAGGAAATTCATTCATCATCATCGAACATAATATGGATGTCATCAAATTGGCAGATCATATTATTGACGTTGGTCCTGAAGGTGGAAAATACGGCGGTGAGATTATTGCCAAAGGAACTCCGGAGGAGATTATTAAATCGAAGAAAAGCTTGACAGGGAAGTATTTGAAGAAGGAGATGTAGTATTATTTTAATGAGTATTTTAAAACAAAAAAACGGTAGAAATTCTAAATACTTTGAAATTCTTGAAGATGGAGTTTTAGTAAAAGATAATTTTGCTAAAGAAGTACAGGAATATAAAGTGAATTTTACAGACATTCAGGATGATGAAACAGTTTTTAGAAAATCTAAAGATGTCGTATTGCTATGTATTGCTTTATCAGTCATATTCAACGCTATTTTTATAAATATTATTATCAATGAATCTTTCGATTTGTCAGGATCAATGGGTGCTTTTGTTTTCGCTTTAATAATGATCCCTGCATTAGTGGTTGTAGGTTTATGTAATAATGAGTTCAGAAAAGAAAACTCAAAAAATTTGGTCGCAACAAAGCCAATTGTCTTTTTCTATACAAAAAAAGATATGATGGATGTTGATTTATTCATTTCAAAAATCAAAGAAAGTAAAGAGACTACTATCTAAAAAACTATTATAAAGTAGATAATTTAATTCCTGTTCACGTGCAAATTGGTAGAATACATTGGCTTTATGAAAACAAATATATCAGTGAAAGTGATGCTCATTTTATTATAAATGAATTGGAAAATAAAAGAATTATCGAAGGCTTGTAATTTTTAAATATTGGCTAAACCTTAAAAGTTTAGCTTTTTTTGTGCTTAAAAATCGGCATCCAATGTTAACAATTCAATTATTTTTAAAATTTAATTATTTGATTATCAATATTTTGTATTTCAATGTTAACTCAATGTTAACTCAATGTGAAATTAGTATGAATATTTTTTTATATCTTTGAATTAGAAATCAAAACAAGTTTAATATATAATTTAAAATCAAAGACTTATGAAAAATAAAATCCAAATATTTGTTGCTTCTCTTTTCGCATTAGGATTAACAGTAATTGCAGGAAATGTAAAAGCTCAAACGACTTCTAATAATACGATTCAGGAAGTTCAATTAAATAAAAATGATGCCTTCAATGAAATCAGAAATCTGTTGGCTGCTAATTTTGATTTTACAAATTCCGATTACAAACAAGGAATCGTAAATTCAGAAGTGAAATTTGATATTGCAGAAAACGGAAAAATCGTGAATGTCCGTTCAAAAGGTGATTGTAAAAACGTGAGTAAAGAAATTGAAAATGTTTTAAGCCATCTTCAGTACAAAGTTGATGCAAACAAACTTAATGAAAATATGATCGCATCGTCTTTCGTAATGCCTGTAAGAGTTGATATCAACAACAGATAATCAGAAATAATTGATAAACAAACTATATACAATTTCCCTTAAACTGCTTGAAAAAGCAGTTTTTTTATTTCCGGTAATTGTATACATTTGAATTTAAATTTCTTCTACCGTGAATCCTATCCTCGATGTTGTTATCCGCTCTCTCTGCGTTTTCCTTTTTATGGTGATTGCGATTCGGGTGTTTGGTAAAAATCAGCTTTCACAGCTTAATGCAGGAGATGTTGTCTTGCTGCTATTGATTTCGAATGCCGTACAGAATGCAATGGTGGGAGAGAATACGTCTCTTGAAGGCGGAATTGTTGCTGCCTTAGTATTGTTTGCGGCAAATTTCACTTTGAAAAGATTGATGTTTTCCAATCGTTCTTTTGCGAGTTTTATGGAAGCTGATCCTGTGATTTTAGTGAAAGATGGAGTTGTAGATCATGTAGCATTGCGAAAGGTGAAGATTAGTTTTGACGAACTGAATGAATCAATCAGAGAACACGGAATAGAAAAAATAGAAAATGTAAAACTTTCAATTTTGGAAGTCGATGGAAATATCAGTGTTATCTCAGAGGACGAAAAAGATAAGCAGACGCATTATTCGCGAATTAAAAGAAAAAATAAAAGAAAATATCATTAAAAAATGAATTACGAAATAAGAGAAATGCTTCCTCAAGACGAAAGCCGTGTGATGGAAATTTTTCAGCAGGGTATAGACAGCGGAATCGCTACTTTTGATACCGAACTTCCCAATGTAGAGGTTTGGAATACCAGTTTTATCAACGACTGTCGCTGGGTTTTGGAAGATGAAACTAATACGGTGATTGGTTGGTGTGCTTTAAAACCTGTTAGTAAAAGAGAATGTTTCAGAGGTGTGGCCGAGGTCAGTATATATTTTGACAAAAACTTTACCGGAAAAGGTTTAGGTTCTCTTTTATTGAAAAAATTGATTGTAGACAGCGAAAATCATGGATTCTGGACTTTACAGTCTAATATTTTTCCGGAAAATGAAGCATCCATAAAATTTCATTTGAAAAATGGTTTCAGAAATGTTGGAATCCGTGAAAAAGTGGGTCAGCTTCACGGAAAATGGATGGATTTAGTGATGCTCGAACGAAGAAGTTCAAATATTCTTTAGATAAAGTTCTAATGTCACTAAAAGGCTAAATCTTTTGGCATTTTGATTGTATACTTTTGATGAATAATTAAAAATTAATGGAAATGAAATTACTTAAAAATACAATCGCTGCGTTAATTATTGCATCATTTTTCTACTCCTGCGTCCCTCATCCGGGTAAAAGACCGATGCCGCCAGGACACGACAAAAAAGTGCAGGAACTGAAAGATAGGCATCCCAGTAACAGATAATTTGTAATTTGATAATTCTTAAACTTCAATAGTTAGTTCTTCATTTAATAAATCTTTGGCATCATGATTGTTTATGGAAATGTCTGAATAAAGAATTATGAAAGGACTCTTAAAAGTATTTGGTACAGTAATTTTAGCAGGATCTCTATTGGTATCTTGCGTCGTACATCAACCTCACGGTCGCAGAATGCCTCCGGGTCAGGCTAAGAAAATTTATGGTGGAAGTGCAAAGCATTACGCTCCGGGACAAGTTAAAAAGAGAGGTCACCATCATCACGGCAGACACTAAATAAAAGAAGCTCCATCAGGAGCTTCTTTCTTTTTTAATAATTACAGTCTGGTCTTTTTAGGATTCAGAAATGTATTAAATATCATGACTTCCTGACCGAATTTTTTATCGATAATTTCTGTAATGTTCTCAAGTTCGCTTTCAATAAACTCTGTCCGTTTATCGCTGTTATCAAAAATTAAAAGAAGATTGTAGTTTTTTCCATCTTCTATAAAATCGCTGTGTACCTCAGACAAGATATACTTTTCAACATCCAGAAGATTTTCTGTCATCAAAAACAAGGTATCATCCACGTAATTTTCCCATTCTGCGATCTTATCTTTTGTACAATGGAAAGTGATGCTCAATACGCTCATATTTTAGGAATTTTTAAGATTATTTGAATAAATAGTTCAGCAAAAATCGGTAAAAATTTCGTAAATTAGCCCGTTATTAAATATTCAAAATAAATTGATTTCGGGTGGTTTTTTAAACATCTGATTATCATTACAATAAAAGTTATATATGCAAAGAGAAGGAGAAAGATTGATTCCTATCAACATTGTTGATGAAATGAAGTCATCTTATATTGATTATTCAATGTCCGTTATTGTTTCAAGAGCTTTACCGGATGTAAGAGATGGCTTGAAACCTGTTCATAGAAGAGTACTTTACGGGATGTATGGTTTGAACGTTTTTTCGAATAGAAAGCACTTAAAATCTGCAAGAATCGTAGGGGATGTTTTAGGTAAATATCACCCACACGGAGATTCTTCCGTATACGATGCTATGGTAAGAATGGCTCAGACATGGAGTTTGCGCTATCCACAGGTTGACGGTCAGGGTAACTTTGGTTCTATGGATGGCGATCCTCCTGCAGCAATGCGTTATACGGAAGCCAGACTAAAGAAAATTTCAGATGAGATTTTGTCTGATCTTGATAAAGATACGGTAGACTTCCAGAATAACTTTGATGACAGCTTGACAGAACCAAGCGTAATGCCTACAAAAATTCCAAATCTTTTGGTAAACGGTACTTCCGGTATCGCAGTAGGTATGGCGACCAATATGGCGCCTCATAATTTATCTGAAGCGGTAGATGCTATTACTGCATATATTGATAACAGAGAAATTACCATCGATGAATTAATGCAGCACATCGTTGCTCCCGATTTTCCTACAGGTGGAATTATCTACGGTTATGATGGGGTAAGAGATGCGTTCCATACAGGAAGAGGTAGAGTAGTTCTGAGAGCAAAAGTGAGCTTTGAGGAAGTACACAACAGAAATGCAATTATTGTAACTGAGATTCCTTATCAGGTTAACAAAGCTGAAATGATTGCAAGAACTGCTGAGTTGGTGAAGGATGAAAAAATTCCTGGCATCTACGAAATCAGAGACGAATCAGACAGAAACGGGATGCGTATTGTTTATGAATTGAAAAACGATGCGATTCCTAATGTTGTTCTCAACTTATTATATAAATATACTTCACTTCAGACTTCTTTCAGTGTCAACAATATTGCATTGGTACACGGAAGACCGGAACAGTTGAATTTAAAGGATATCATCCACCATTTTGTTGAGCACAGACACGTTATCATCGTAAGAAGAACGGAGTATGAGCTTAGAAAAGCAAGAGAAAGAGCACACATTCTTGAAGGTTTCATGAAGGTGATCGGAACTCAGGATTCTTTAGATAAAGCGATTGCCATTATTCGTCACAGTGCCAATCCACAGGCAGCGAAAGAGGGAATTATTCAGGAATTTGATTTGTCTGAACTTCAGGCTCAGGCGATTCTAGACCTTCGTTTGGCTCGTTTGACGGGAATGGAGCTTGACAAAATCCGTGATGAGTATGAAGCAATTATGAAAGAAATTAATAATTTGGAAGATATTTTGGCTAACGAACCAAGAAGATTTCAGATCATTAAAGATGAATTGGTTGAAATTAAAGAAAAATACGGCGATGAAAGAAGAACCGAAATCGATTATTCTGGTGGTGAAATGTCTATTGAAGATATCATCCCGAACGAAGCGGTAGTTCTTACAATTTCTCACGCAGGATATGTGAAGAGAACATTGCTTTCAGAATATAAAATTCAGAGCAGAGGTGGTGTAGGAAATAAAGCGGCAACGACTAGAGATTCAGATTTCTTAGAATACATCGTATCTGCGACTAATCACCAATATATGTTGTTCTTTACAGAAAAAGGTAAATGTTACTGGTTAAGAGTATTTGAAATTCCTGAAGGTTCTAAAACTGCAAAAGGAAGAGCGGTACAAAACTTGATCAACATCGAGCCGGATGATAAGATTAAAGCATACATCAGAACCAATAACTTAAAAGATTCTGAATATGTAAATCAAATGAGCGTATTAATGGTAACCAAAAATGGTACAATTAAGAAAACCTCTCTTGAAGCATATTCTAGACCAAGAGTAAATGGTGTAAATGCAATTGAAATTAGAGAGAATGACATGTTACTGGGTGCATACCTTACAAACGGAACTTCTGAAATCATGATTGCTACCAAGAATGGTAAATGTATCCGTTTCCCTGAAGCGAAAGTGAGAGAAGTGGGTAGAGGATCTATTGGAGTTCGCGGTATCAGCATGGAAGATAATGACGAAGCAATCGGTATGATTGTGGTGAACGACATCGAAAATGACACAGTGCTTGTAGTATCTGAAAAAGGATACGGAAAGAGAACTGCCGTTGAAGATTACAGAATTACCAACAGAGGTGGAAAAGGGGTGATCACGCTAAATATCACTGAGAAAACAGGTAACCTTATTGCGATTCAGAATGTAACAGACGACGATGGATTGATGATTATCAATAAATCTGGAGTTGCGATCAGAATGAATATGAATGAGATGCGTGTGATGGGTAGAAATACTCAGGGTGTGAAAATGATCAATCTGAAAAAGAATGACGAAATTGCAGCCATCGCAAAAGTAGAAATGGATAAAGACGTTGTGGAAGAAGAAGATCTTTTAGATGGTGAAGAAACTGCAATTTTGCCAACAGAAGAAGGTAACGCTTCAGAAATAGAAAATAATTCAGAAAACGAAAGCTCAGAAGATACAACTGAAGATACTGCTTCTGAAGAATAATTAAAATAAAAATAAAATTGTTATTATTATGAAAAAGCTAATTTTAGGTATAGCGATCATTTCATCAGCATTTGTTTTCGGACAGAAAGATGCAAAGGATGTGAATGCTCAATTACAAGCTTCTAATAAAGCAGCAATGGATGCTTATCAGGCAAAAAATTATGCCGTTGCAGCTCCAAAGTTTTTAGAAGTTTACAACTTAATGAAGACAAGTGGTCAGGATGATAAAATCTATATGTATTACGCAGGATTAAGCTATGCTCTTGCAAATAATGTAGATGAATCGATCAAGATTTATACTGATTTAATAAATTCAGGATACACAGGAGTGCAGACCAATTATACTGCAAAAGCAACTAAGACAGGTGAAGTTACTACACTTGATAAGAATACTTGGGATTTGCTTAAAAAATCTTCTTCAAAAGATTATACGGATTTTAAAACTGAGCAAACTAAAAGTGTAGAACCAGATTTATACGAAACTTTGTCAACATTACTTTTGAATGCTAAAAAGAATGACGAAGCTTTGGCTTTGATTGAAAAAGGTCTTGCTAAATTTCCTAACAATGCAAAATTGAAAGAATATCAAGGTTCTGCACTTTATGCTACAGGAAATACTGACAAATTTATGTCAAATCTAAAAGAGCAGTTAGCTAAAAATCCAAACGACGGAACAAATTGGTATAATTTAGGAGTTTTACAGTCTAAAAATCCTGCAACAGAAGCTGAAGCTATTGCTTCTTTTCAAAAAGCAATTGAACTTGCGGCTAATAACCCAACATTGACTAATAATGCTAACCAAAATTTAGTGTATACATTAATTGGTGATGATGCAAAAGCTGTTGAAAGCATCAACGCTGTTAGAAAATCTAATCCTGATGAGGCTACAAAATTGATTGAAGCCAGAAAGGAGAGATTTAATAAAGCATTGCCTTACGCAGAAAAATGGTATCAGACCAACACAGAAAATTTGGATGCTGTAACGACATTACGCGAAATTTACGGAATTACAAAAAATCAGGCGAAAGCAAACGAGTTGAAAGCAAAACAAGCTGAACTTGAAGCTAAACAGCCAAAATAATTTAATTCAATTGAATTAATTAAAACCGAAACAATCTTGTTTCGGTTTTTCTTTTTATGATGTAATATTAAGTAGTAAAAGTTTATGTATTTTGCATGATTATCATCAGATTTCAACCAGAAATTTCTATGTAATTTCTTATCTTTGAGGAAAATTTTACAGAATGATCGAGTGGAAAACCGTCAAAGAATACGAAGACATCACCTACAAAAAATGCAATGGTGTCGCAAGAATTGCCTTCAACAGACCTGAAGTTCGTAATGCTTTCAGACCCAAAACAACCTCAGAATTATATGACGCTTTTTATGATGCTTACGAAGATTCATCAATAGGTGTTGTATTGCTTTCCGGAGAAGGACCGAGTACAAAAGACGGCGGTTGGGCTTTCTGCAGCGGCGGTGATCAGAATGCAAGAGGTCAGCAAGGTTACGTAGGCGAAGATGGAAGACACCGTCTGAATATTCTTGAAGTTCAGCGTTTGATCCGTTTTATGCCAAAAGCTGTGATCGCAGTTGTTCCCGGTTGGGCAGTTGGTGGCGGTCATTCTCTTCACGTGGTCTGTGATCTTACTTTAGCCAGTAAAGAACATGCGATTTTTAAACAAACAGATGCAGATGTGACAAGTTTTGATGGAGGTTATGGTTCTGCTTATTTAGCTAAAATGGTCGGACAGAAAAAAGCACGTGAGATCTTCTTTTTAGGGAGAAATTATTCTGCACAGGAAGCTCTGGAAATGGGAATGGTGAATGCTGTGATTCCTCACGAAGAGTTAGAAGATACAGCTTATGAATGGGCTCAGGAAATTTTAGCGAAATCTCCGACTTCCATCAGAATGCTGAAATTTGCAATGAATCTCACAGACGACGGAATGGTTGGTCAGCAGATTTTCGCAGGCGAAGCGACCCGTTTAGCTTACATGACAGAAGAAGCAAAAGAAGGAAGAAATGCATTTCTCGAAAAGAGAAAACCAGATTTTGGTAAAGATCAATGGATTTCTTAAATCATAAATAACAATAATAGGTAATGAGCGAATTCATTACCTATTATTTTGTCTGAAATGTTGTTCGCAGATTTGGTGATTTTCAAGATTACAAACTGAATCTGCTTCTCTCTCAAAACGTGTTGCAAAATTAAGTATGGAAGAAAATTTTCAAAACTCTCAAATCCTTGATCTCGAGATTCCTGATTTTAATGATTTAAAATTAATGGCTGTGTCACCTAAATATCTAAGGATTATTTTGTTGAATGTTTCTATTTTTTCTATCTTCTTGATTGCAGCGGTTAGTTTAGCTTTTTATTTTTTCCACAATAATCTGAGTGTTTTACAAATATCGACTGCAGTAATTGCAATTTTTCTGGTGATTTCGTTTATTTTTATAAGTGCTGTTTTAGGATTTAAGTTCAGGAAGTATGCAATTCGTGAAAGAGATTTAGTGTATCAGTACGGCTGGCTCAAGAGAAGTTTAATTATTGTTCCGTTTATCAGAATTCAACATATTAAAGTTGAGCAGGGTTGGTTTTCTAAAATTTTACAATTAAAATCAATTACCGTATATACAGCCGGCGTGAGCGGAGGTGATGTTACCGTCAATGGCTTGCCTGAAAGTATTGCAGAAGGAATTAACCATATTATTCGGGTAAGTATTTCGAAAGACAAAACAGAAAATGGCGGACAATCATAATTCATTTTTCCAGCCTCAAAGACAATCAAAAACAGGCATCGTTTTACTTTTCCTTTATAATATCGGAACGGTGATCAAAAGCTTATGGGTTTTTGTGATTCTTTTTTTTGTAAATAAAGACCGCGTAAATTCATGGTTGGTCATTGCTGCAATTATCGCTGCATTGTTAATTTTAATCATATCTACAATAATACAATATTATCATTTCAAATATTTTATTGATGAAGAAAATGAAGAATTTGTAATTCACGAAGGAATTATTAACAAATCTGTAATCAAAATAAAACGAGAAAATATTCAGGAAGTTAATATTTCACAACCTTTCATTCATCGATTCTTTAATATTTATAAACTCGAAATAGACACGCCTGGTAGCTCTGATAAAGAAGTTAAGATTTCTGCACTGACAAAGCAAAATGCGATTGACTTAAAAAAATATCTTCTCACAGAGCTACATTCTGAAGAAAGTAGCAATGTAACAGAAGAACAATTTGCTAATGAAAAAAATAAAAAATCTCACATTAGAATTTCAGTTTGGAGCCTATTAAAATATGGTATAACTGCCAATTATCTTCAAAGTTTTTTTGCGCTTGTGAGTTTAATGGTTTACGGTTTTTCTGAGCTAAATAATCTTTTGAAAAAAGCAAAGTTTGATACAGTGTTGGATTATGATACCGTTGAATCTCAAATTCTTAGATTTTCAGTTCCGATGCTGGTATTTGTTGTTTTGCTGATCATGTTTATAGGAATTTTAATCAATGCTGCTCGAACATTGATCAAATATTACAACTTTAAAATAACGGAAAATATTCAGAGTTTTTCTTTTGAATTTGGCTTGTTTAATACCAAAAATTCCATTGTAACAAAATCAAAAGTGCAGGTAATTGCCGAAACACAAAATTGGATTCAGAAACAATTAAAAATTTCATATGTAAAGTTTTTGCAGATCGGAAAAAACGAAAACGAAAAAAACGTCTCTTCAGTTCCGGGAATAAGTATGACTGAAAAGCAACAACTCGTTTTTTCGATTTGGAATGAAAATCCTCTATTCAATAATTATTTAAAACCAAATTTTAGATTGATTATTGTTAATAATTTTCAATGGATCATTTTTCCGATATTTTTATTTCTCATCATTAATAAAGGTTTATTTTTAAATTATTGGTTATTAGCAGTTATCTATGTTGTTTTGGCCGAAACATTGATCTTGATTTCTTTTCGAAATCTTACATTGTTTTTTAACGAAAGATTTATCAGGCTAAAATCAGGAATTTGGGATATAGATTACCGAACTTTTGAGGTTGAAAAGCTTCAAACTGTGAAAATTTCTCAGTATTTTTGGCAACGGAAAACAAACTTAGGAAGCATCACATTTATTACTTCTGCAGGACGCTTCAAAATGGTCGCTTTAGACTTTTTTAAACTCCAAAAAATGTTGAATTACTGTATTTATAAAATAGAAACATCAAAAAATAAATGATAATTAATTAGTGTTAATCAATATTTACTAATCAATTATCTCTTATCAAATATAATTATGAACGATTGGATAAAGGCTGCAAGGCTGAGAACTTTACCGCTTTCCCTGAGCGGAATTATTATGGGTTCGTTTATCGCAAAGTGGAGACTTTGGGGTGAAGGCGGAACCTGGGACTGGAAAATATTTGCATTGGCACTTTTGGTAACATTACTGTATCAAATTTTGTCAAACTACGCCAATGATTACGGCGACGGAATAAAAGGAACTGATTCTAAAAGAGCAACTGAAGCAGAATCAAGGGCTGTGGCTTCCGGTAAAATTACCGCAAAACAGATGAGAAATGCGGTAATCTTATTTTCAATCTTGTCTTTTGTAGCAACCGTAGCTTTGTTATACATGGCTTTTATCCCGGAATTTATGAATGAATTTTACATCTTCATCGGTTTGGGAATCGCAAGTATTTTAGCAGCGATCGGTTACACTATCGGGAAAAAACCTTACGGATATATGGGATTGGGTGATATTTTTGTCTTTATTTTTTTCGGTTTGGTTTCAGTTTGCGGAAGTTATTTTCTATTCACTAAAACTTTCAGCTGGGATATGCTTTTGCCCGGAACAGCAGTGGGAATGATGAGTATGGCAGTTCTTAATCTCAACAATATGAGAGACATAGAAAGCGATAAATTGTCTGGAAAAAACAGCTTGGCTTTGAGGATTGGGTTTAAAAATGCCATGATCTACGAAATGGTTTTACTGCAGTTTCCATTAATATTGATTTTGATCTTTTTAGCAGTAAACGGATTTTTACAGTCACAGAATTATTATGTTTTTATTGTAATGATTTTAATTATTCCTTTTGCGAAACTGAGAAGAAAAATCATGGTAGTAAAAGAGCCAAGGCAGCTTGATCCGTTTTTGAAACAGGTCGGAATTCTCACGTTTATGATGGCTGTACTTACAGCTTTCGGACTGAATTTTTTCAGGTAAAAATTATTTAATTTTTGGCACATCCTTAAATTCTAAATTCTACCATTTTTGGAAAATATTAGTATCATTAGTAGTTAAAATAAATTCAAATAAAATTAAAAATGAAAATACAATACTTAGGACAAAACTGTTTCCTGTTTACGTACAAAGAAAAAACAATTCTTTGTGATCCTTTTTACAACTACAAAAAAGAAGAATCAGGATTTGATATTTCTGCACAGAAAATCGATTATATTTTGATTACTCATGCTCACGGCGATCATATTGCTGACGTAGGAGAGGTTTTGCAGCATTATCCTGAAACTACCATTATCGGTCAGCCAGAAATCTGCGCATACTTTAAAGATGCAAAAAATAAAGACGATGTAAATTTAGGTGGATCTGCAAAAATCGGTGATCTGAAGATTTCAATGGTTCCGGCTCATCATACGAGTTCGTTTCCGGACGGAAGTTATGGTGGAGTTCCTGTAGGATATATTTTCAGACTTCCAGAAGGTAAAAACGTGTATCTGGCTGGTGATACCGGAGTAATGGCAGATATGCAGTTGTTTCCTGCTTTGTACGGTCGTTTAGATCTTTCAATCCTTCCAATTGGTGGTCATTACACAATGTGTTCAAGAAAAGCGGCTTTTGCAGCAGCAGAATTATTGAAAACTCCAAAAGTTATTGGTTGTCATTTTGATACTTTCCCTGCAATAGAAATTGATCATGAAAATGCTATGAAAAATTTTAGTGAAAAAAATGTTGAATTGATTCTTCCAAAACTGGGCGAAAGTTTCGATATATAACAAAAAAATTAAGAGATTAAGTAATTTAAATAAATCATCTTAATCTCTTAGTTTAAAAAATAAAAAATGGCAAGCTACCTAAATCACACCGCTACGACCAATTACCTTTGCTGCGTTCCCACCCTGGAGGGTTCTCAGGAGCTGGTTGTTTAGGACTTGCCGTTGCAAAGATAGGAATTAATTGTAAACTTAAAAATATTATTAAAGAAAAAATCTTAGAAAAAACCTTTATCAAAGCTAAACCGCTGAAATTTAGAGCAATATTTTTTAAGAAATTTTCTAAAAATTAGAATTATGACGAAAAGTCCAGTAATCTTAGGAATTTTGCTTTATGCTGCTACAATGTTGATCTTTTTTGTAGTTTATTTTCTTTTCTCAGGCGTTAAATATTTTGATACTTCATTGAAAGTCAATGCTTTCGTATTACCAATATTTTACGCTCTTGCAGCTTTTTGGTCTGTAAAATCCCGTTGGAATAAACATCGGATGGGTTTTAGAGAGGCGTTTAAAAGAGCTTTTGTTCCGATGTTCGTAGGCGGAATTTTATCAATTGTAAGCATTTTTTCTTTCTTAAATTTCATTGATACCGATGCAAAAGATCTTTTGAATTATCAATATGTACAGAGACAGAAATCAGAATTAGATAAAGAATATTTGTCTGCAAAAAAGATTTTGAAACATCAAAAAGACATCGACGAGCTGGAGCAAAAATATAAAGAAGGTCTTCAGAGATTTGATCCTAAAATAGTTAAAGGAAAAGATATGTTGACAGCAAGTCATTTTTCAGGATATTTTGCGGCAATTCTTATATTTTACGTAGTTTTGTCAGTATTTTTCGGAGCATTTTTCAGAAAGAAGACGATGCCGGAAGAAATCATTGAAGAATAATTTTTTACTGAAATTAAATGAATTTATCTATAGTTATTCCGTTGCTAAACGAGGAAGAATCTCTCGAAGAGCTTTTTACAAGAATTGATAACGTATGTAAAACCAGTAATTTATCTTACGAAGTCTGGTTTATAGATGACGGAAGTACAGATTTATCCTGGAGCATTATTGAGAATTTAAAAGTGCAACATCCACAGATCCATGGGATTAAATTTTCCAAAAATTACGGAAAATCTCAGGCTTTACATGCTGCATTTGAGAGAACAAACGGCGATGTAATTATTACCATGGATGCTGATTTACAGGATTTTCCGGAAGAAATTCCTGAGCTTTACAGAATGGTGATTGAGGATAATTATGACATCGTTTCCGGCTGGAAAAAAAAGCGTTTTGATAACGTAATGACAAAAAATATTCCTTCAAAACTATTCAATGCTGCGGCAAGAAAAGTTTCTGGAGTGTATCTGCATGATTTCAATTGTGGTCTGAAAGCTTATAAAAAACAAGTCGTAAAATCAATCGATGTGTACGGAGATATGCACCGTTATATTCCCGTTTTGGCTGCTAATGCAGGTTTCAGAAGAATTACAGAGAAAGAAGTTCCGCATCAGGCAAGACCTTACGGTACTTCAAAATTTGGTACTGAAAGATTCGTTCGTGGATTTTTAGATTTGGTAACTCTTTGGTTTGTAAGTCGTTTTGGTGGAAGACCGATGCATTTTTTCGGAGCCGTTGGTACCATCATGTTTATCGTAGGTTTTCTTTCAGCATTTTGGTTGGGCATTTCAAAATTAATTGACGTTGCACGAGGAATTTATGGACATTTAATTACCGACAATCCTTGGTTTTTTATTGCATTAACGATGATGTTGATGGGAACTTTGCTTTTTATAGCAGGATTTTTGGGTGAAATGATTATCAGAACGAATAGAGAGCATAAGAATTATAATATTGACGAAGTGATATAAGATGAAAAAGATTTTTTATGTACTTTCATTTTTTGCTTTAGTTTCTTGTGGAAAAATTTCTCCAAAAGGTAACTTGGAAAAAAAGGAAATTGACGTCGAAGAATTCGTTAATCTAGATTTAGACGGAAAATTCCGTGTATTTTATGCTCGTGGTCCAAAAAACTTTATCGAAATAGAAACCTATTCCAATATTGCTGATAATCTGGATGTTGATGTAGATGATAAAACACTTTCTATCAAAGAAGGCAGAGGAACAAAAGGTGTAGATTTCTACAATGTAACGATTTATTCAAAATATAATTTGGAAAAAGTTTCTCTTTCAGATTCTGTCGAAATGAATATTTCGAGCGAAATTAAAACCGATAATTTTAGACTCAATTTAAAAAATAATGCTACTTTTATGGGTTCAGTGAACACACGAAGAGCAGAAGTTGAAATGCTGAACAGAAGCCGAGCCAATTTTTTGGGAGAAACTAAAAATGCAGTGATAAAGATCTCAGATACAGCAAGTTTGATCGCTCCTTACTGGAAAATTACTAATCTTAATCTGGATTCTCAGAATGGAAATTATGCTGAAGTCAATGTAAAAGATTCACTGAAAGGAACTGTGAAGAATACTGCAAAGTTTATCTATTATAATGATCCGATCAGAGCTTTTAAAGTTGATAAGACGACGAGAGTAGAAAATAAGAAACTTCAGTAATTATTTCGTGAAGATGAAAAAATCTATGACTAAACTGAGTAATAAAATCAAACTATAATATTAGAAATACACATATGACAACATTAGAAAAAGCACAACTTTGGCTAAGCGATACCTTCGATAAAGAAACAAAAGATGCTGTTCAATTATTGATTGACGGTAACTCTCCCGATTTGGAAGATTCTTTCTATAGAGAATTAGAGTTCGGGACAGGAGGAATGCGCGGAATAATGGGTGTTGGAACCAATCGTTTAAATAAGTACACGTTAGGTCAGGCAACACAGGGACTTGCGAATTATATGTTACAGCAATTTCAAGGTGAGGAAATTAGTGTTGCAATTGCCTATGACGTTCGTCACAACTCAAAAGAATTCGGAAAGTTGGTTGCAGATGTTTTAACGGCAAACGGAATCAAAGTTCTTTTATTTAAAAACCACAGGCCAACTCCTGAGTTGTCTTTCACCGTTCGCGACAGAAAATGCAACGGAGGAATTGTGCTGACAGCTTCTCATAATCCGCCAGAATACAACGGGTATAAAGTATATTGGAATGACGGTGCGCAAATCGTTCCACCGCATGATGAAGCAATTATCAATGAAGTATATTCTGTGAAATTTGAAGAAATTAAATTTAACGGAAATGATGATCTGATCGAATGGATCGGAGAGGAGCAGGATGATGTTTACATCGATGCCTGTATCGAAAATTCTACTTATCAAGATGTTGAAAAAGGAAATTTGAATATTGTTTTTACGTCAATTCACGGAACGACTTATACAACTGTTCCTAAAGCTTTGGAAAAGGCAGGCTTCAAAAAAATTGATTTGGTTAAGGAACAGATGATTCCTAGCGGCAATTTCCCAACGGTAGATTCTCCGAATCCTGAAGAGCCTGCAGCTTTGGAAATGGCAATGGATTTAGCAAAAATTACTAATGCTGACATCGTGATCGGAACAGATCCGGACGGCGACAGATTAGGAATTGCAGTAAGAAATTTGGAAGGTGAAATTCAGTTATTAAATGGAAATCAATGTAATACGATCTTAACGTATTATATTTTAGATCAATGGAAAAAACAAGGTAAAATTACCGGAAAAGAATTCATAGGTTCTACGATTGTAACTTCAGATATTTTCTTTGACATTGCTAAAAAATTCGGAGTTGACTGTAAAGTTGGATTAACAGGTTTCAAATGGATCGGAAAAATGATCCGTGATTTTGAAGGTCAGGAAAAATTCATTTGCGGTGGCGAAGAGAGTTTTGGGTTTATGACAGGAGATTTCGTTCGCGATAAAGATTCTTGCGGAAGTATTGTTTTAGCTTGCGAAATTGCAGCTTGGTGTAAAGCCAACGGGAAAACCATGTACGAATACCTGATCGAAATTTATCAGGAAACCGGAATGTACTATGAAGGTTTAATCAACGTTACAAAAAGAGGACGAGAAGGCGCAGAAGAAATTCAAAATATGATGAAGAATTTCCGTGAAAATCCTCCAAAATCATTGGCTGGTTCTCCAGTTGAAGAAGTAAAAGATTTTAAGGAGCAGACCAATTTTGTGGTTTCTGAGAATCAAAAACACGTGATGGATGAAATTCCAAAATCAAATGTTTTGATCTATTATACTCAGGATGGCACAAAAGTTTGCGTAAGACCTTCAGGAACAGAGCCAAAAATTAAGTTCTACGTTTCTGTGAAACAAAATTTAAACTCAAAAGAAGATTTTAAATCGACCTTAAAAGATTTGGAAGCAAAAATAGAAGAAGTAAGAAAAGATCTTCAGTTAAATTAATATAATTAGTTATAAGTTTTGAATTATAATTATGAGTGAAAGCATTGTTGGTAAGAAAAGTTTTGATATCGCTGTATTATCGTCAATTTTTATAGAAAGTTTATAGTTGATAAAAAAGAATATATTTTATCTAAACAACTTTTACGATCAGGAACTTCAATAGGAGCAAATGTTCGCGAAGCTTTAAATGAACAAAGTAGATTAGATTTTATACATAAATTATCCATCTCTCAAAAAGAATGTGACGAAACAATTTATTGGCTAGAACTTTTATATGAAACCCAATATATTTCAAAAGAGGAATTTGAAAAGTTAATAAATCCAGCAATGGAAATTTTTAAAATATTGAGAAGCATTATTATAACCACAAAGAGTAAAAACTCATAATTCATAATTAATAACTTATAACATTTAACATCTAATATATAAAAAGTGAAAGTTTCAAAATTAGCGGCGAACCTGATTGGTTCTGAAATTGTAAAAATTGGTAATGAAGTAAATGATCTTAAGGCAAAAGGAGCAGAAATAGCCAACCTTACCATTGGCGACCTGAATTCTGATCTGTATCCGATTCCAGCAGAGTTGAAAGAAGAAATTCAGAAAGCTTATCAGAATAATTTAACAAATTATCCGCCTGCGAATGGACTTTTATCTTTAAGAAAAGAGGTTTCTAATGATCTGAAAAATAGATGGAATCTTGAATACAATGCCAATGATATTTTGATCACGGCAGGTTCAAGACCGCTTATCTATGCTGTATATAAAGTAATTGTAGATGAAGGTGATAAAGTAATTTATCCTACACCGTCTTGGAACAATAATCATTACGCATATCTTACTTCAGCAAACGCAGTTGAAGTAAAAACAACACCTGAAAACAACTTTTTACCAACGGCTGCAGAACTAAAGCCACATCTGGAAGGAGCTGTTTTACTGGCACTTTGTTCTCCGCTGAATCCTACGGGAACGATGTTTACAGAAGAGCAGCTTTCAGAAATTTGTGAACTGGTTTTAGAAGAAAATAAGAGGAGAGGAGCAGACGAAAAACCTTTGTACGTAATGTACGATCAGATCTATTCTAATCTTACTTTTGGTGCAAAACATGTGGATCCTGTTTCACTTTTCCCGGAAATGAGAGACTTTACGATCTATATCGACGGAATTTCAAAATGTCTGGCTGCTACAGGAGTGCGTGTAGGTTGGGGATTTGGTCCGGCAATCATCATTGATAAAATGAAAGCACTTCTAACTCACGTGGGAGCTTGGGCGCCAAAACCTGAACAGGAAGCAACTGCAAAATATTATCAAAACGCTGATAATGTGAATACTTTCGTTAGTGAATTTAAAGAAAAACTTGAAGCAAGTCTAAAAGTTCTTCACAAAGGAATTCAGGATCTGAAAGGTAAAGGACTTTTTGTAGAAAGCATCGAGCCGATGGGAGCTTTATATCTTACCATTAAATTAGATTATATAGGAAAAGTGAAACCTGACGGAACGGTCATTGAAAATTCTTCTGATCTGGTTTTCTATTTAATCAACGATGCAGGAGTTGCTTTGGTGCCGTTTTCGGCTTTCGGTGAGGCAAAAACAGAACCTTGGTTCAGAGCTTCAGTTGGTGGTTTAGACATCGCTGAGATTGAAGTAATGATGCCGAAATTAGAAAATGCTTTGAATAATTTAAAATGATATACGAATTTTCTTTAATTTTACAGAATGTTGATCCTTTTACTGGGATCAACATTTTTTTTAACTCAAATAAACACAAATGAACAACGAAAAAAACGAACCTGACAACAGTCTGGATTCTCAATCGAGCGGCGAACAGTCGCAACAACATTACGATTTTTCTCAATCTCCAAATTCTCTTTCTGAAAACTCTAAGATTGATTCTGTAGAAAATATTTCGTTAGCTGAAGAAACCAATCAGGTTACTCTGCCTGCCGAAACTAAAAAGAAAAATCCTTACAAAATTGCATTTTATGGTTTGGGAGCTGTTGTTATTCTCGGATCTGTGGCTTTTTTTGGCTATAAATATATGAAACCGAAAGTTACTCCTGCCGCAATAAACCAATGCTTAGATACAGACACTAAAGTTTACGACGCCTACAAAAATGCAGTTGTACTCATCAAACATCAATACGGCTATTTTGTGAAAATAAATGGTAAAGAATTTCAACTTACTGTTCCTGAAGCTGCTGTACAAACTATTTACGGAACAGGCTTTTTTGTTGATACAGAAGGCTCATTAATTACCAACAGTCATGTTTTGCAACCGTGGAATTCTAATGAAAAGGAAAATGAAAAGATTCAGACCAATATTTCGAATATGAAGATGAAAATCGCATCAATTCTTACGACAGATATTAACGAAGATGGTTTTGAAAGTTTTATTCTCCGCAATTGGGAAAACGCATCAGCATATGATGAAGAAAGTTCTTATGTTGAAAATGACCTTGAATCTGAAGAGAATGCAGGAGAAGAATTTGTGAGTTCATCTGAATATCAAACGGATACCGCAATTGCGGCGACAGATATTGCAGCTTCAATTCAGCAAAAAGAATATATTTCTGAGGAAAATATTGAGGTTTACATGAAAACAATCGAAATTTCAGTTGCATTGCATGATTCTAATGAAGAGTGGTTGAGTTGTGATATTGCAAAACTAGCAGATGATAAAAATATTGATTTGGGAATATTACAGCTTCGTGACAAAAAAACACCGGAAAGTGTTGCAAACATTATCGATCTAAATAATGCAATTACAGAAGATCAGTCATTAAAACCCGGCGAAAAAGCGATCATGATCGGTTATCCTCTTGGTGTAGATTTGGCGCAGACAAATACTGGAATAAAGGTTCAGCTTTATAACGGGCAGATCAGTAAAGAATCTGACGGTAATAAAATTCAATACAGTATCACTTCTACACACGGCGCCAGCGGAGCGCCTGTTTTTAATAAATGCGGACAGTTAATTGCTGTAAATTTTAGTGGAGTTGATGAAATTCAGGGGTTTAATTTTGGGATTGTTGCTAAACAAATTCACACTATCTTTAAAAACTAATTTGACTGATACAAAATCTAATAACTAAAGGAAACACATCTTTATATGAATAAAATTTTAAACATCTGTGCATTAATCTTTTTCACTGCGGCTTTTTCACAAATTCCGACTTTGGAAATTGAAAATCAAAAAAAGCATCCCGTGATCTTGCAGGAAGCAAAATTTCAAACAAAAATTCTAGGAAATCTTGCTACAACTACGGCAACTTACACTTTTTATAATCCAAGTAGCAGAATTTTGGAAGGAACGCTCACTTTTCCACTTCCTGAAGGTATAAGTGTAAGCGGTTACGCTTTAGATATTAATGGAAAACTCAGAAATGCAGTTCCTGTTCCCAAAGAAAGGGCAAAAGAAGTTTTTGAAAGCGTTGAAAGAAGAAATGTAGATCCCGGAATTATTGAGAAAGTAGAAGGAAATAATTTCAGAACAAGAATTTACCCCATCCCGCAGAACGGAAGCAGAACAGTTCAGATTACATATCATCAGGAATTGAAGAATCTGGCTTCAGATTATCAGTATTTTTTAAGTTTTGCCAATGCGACTACCATTTCAAAATTTAGTTTGAATGTTTCGATTCATGAGAATACTTCAGTACCAAAAATTTCAGAAAATCCGGATGGTAGTTTTACATTTCAGAAACAAGGAAATCAATGGATTGCGGAGCTTCGGAAAGACAATTTTAGACCTCACGAAAGTCTTAAAATTACAATTCCGAAGATCAATCAATCTGCAAATGTAATGTTTCAAAAAGCTGTTGATAATCAGTCTTATTTTGCCGCAAGTATTGCCATGAATTTTCCGGTAAAAGAGAAAACTAAATCGCAGAAAATTGCAATAATTTGGGATAATTCTTTCAGCGGATCAAAAAGAAATCGAGATAAAGAAATTGAGTTTCTAAAGGCATATTTTAATGATAATAAAGATGTTTCGGTATCATTTATTTTATTAAATAACACTTTAGAAAAGACAGAAGATTTTATCGTATCATCAGGAAACTGGAGTGATTTAAAAAATAAAATTTTAAATATAAAATATGATGGAGGAACTGATTTCGGAGCTTTAAAAGAAATTCCGAATGTTGAAGAATATCTTTTATTTTCTGATGGAATTTCTAATTTTGGAGATCTTTCAATCAAATTCAAAAAACCGCTCAACAGTATTACTAGTACACCGACTTCCGACTTCAATACGCTTAAACTTTTATCTTCACAATCTGGCGGCAATTTTATCAATTTAAATGAAGTAGATACAGATTCAGCTTTAAAAACATATAAGAAACTTCCGGTAAAGTTTTTAGGATTTAAAGAAAATCCGTTGATTCAGGATCTATTTCCTACAATAGGTTCTGCAGTAAATGAGCCTGTCAATATTTTTGGAATTTCATCGCCAAATTTAGGAAAACTGACCGCTATTTTTTCCGTTGGAAACGAGAAGTATGAAATACCTGTGGATTTTAACGCAGGTTCTCAGATTGAAAATTGGCAGATTGCTCAGTTCTGGGCTCAGAGAAAAATCAATGAACTGGAACTGAATTCTACCCAAAACCGCAATGAAATAAAAAATATAAGTGAACAATTTGGAGTTGTAAGCAAAAATACAAGCTTGATTGTTTTGGAAGATATCAATGATTATGTACGTTACAAAATTACGCCACCACAAGAATTACGAGCAGAATATAATAAAATTGTATCTCAGAATAAAGGAAGAATTTTAGAGGAGAGGAGAAATCTTTTATCTAAAGCCTTCGCCAAAACAAGGGAATTAAAAACCTGGTGGAATACAGAATTTAAACCTTCAGCAGAAAAAAAATATCCTACAATTTCTAATCAGTCTACGCGAGACACGGCAGATAGTAGAGAACTTCAAGAAGTAGTTGTTATGGGATATAGTGCGTCAGCAAATGTAGTTCGAGAAGTTGAAAGTTCTAATAAAAAGGTAGCTTTTGTACCAAAACCTAAAGGAAAAATCACTTTAGTTGACGTTGAAAGCAAAGAAGAGTATATGAATGATTTTCAAAATCTTCAGTCTTCAGAAGTTATTTATCAAAAATATTTAGAAAATCGCTCAAAATATGAAAAGCAGATTTCATACTATTTTGATATTTCTAAATTGCTTTTCAAAAAGGGAGATAAATCACTATCCCTGAGGGTTTTAAGTACACTAGCAGAACTTGATTTGGAAAACGAAGAACTGTATAAAACCATTTATTATCTTCTGAAACAGCGTGGTTATTATGATAAAGAATTGTGGATTACTCAGAAAATTTTAGAATGGCGACCTTTTGATTCCCAAAGTCACAGAGATTATGCGTTAGCTTTGGTTGATAATAAAAAACCACAGGAAGCATTGAATGTTTATAAATCATTGCTTTATCAGGAATTTACAGACGAAATTTCGGTGAGAGACAACGGAATAGAAGAAATCCTGATTATGGAAATCAATAATATTTTAAAGCAGAACCAAAATGTCGACGGAAGCAAGATTGATGATCGTCTGAAAGCAGATCTGCCGGTTGACATTCGTGTCGTAATCAATTGGAATAAAGACAATACCGACATCGATCTTTGGGTGACAGATCCTCGTGGAGAAGATTGCTCGTACAGCCACAAATCGACCCAAATCGGCGGTCGGCTGAGCAATGATTTTACACAGGGTTTTGGTCCGGAACAGTTTTTACTAAAAAAAGCAATCAAAGGAAAATATAAAATCAAAACCAACTTTTTCGGTGAAAGGCAAAATATGCTTTCCGGACCAACGACTGTTATGGCAGAAGTTTATCTATACTATTCAGACGGAAGACAGGAACGAAAAATTGCCGTTTTTCAAAGTCAGAAAGAGAATAAACAGGAGCGTGACAGCAAAATTCTTATTGGAGAATTTGAGTTTTAGAAAAAATCATATAAATTGCCGAAGATTTGTACTTCGGCATTTTTTATGGAAGTTTTTGGCAATATTCATAAGCGGTTTTTTTAGGGCAGCTTTTTCCGCCTGAAGTTTATCCTGAGTTTATCGAAGGGCTCCCGCTTTTTTGCCTCCACGTTGTTCCGGCAAAAAAAGCTCCGCTCAAGTCGGGCTGCGGGCGAATCGTTTTTTATACAAGTTTGATTTTAGATTAGAAAGTAAAGAAAATATATGAAAATTATCGCCGTCATACCTGCTCGTTACGAAGCAAGCCGTTTTCCTGGAAAACTGATGCAGATTTTGGGTAATAAAACCGTAATCACAACGACTTACCAAAATGTTGAGGAAACCGGACTTTTTGATGAAGTTTTTGTAGCAACAGATTCTGAGATTATTTTTAACGAAATCCAAACCAATGGCGGGAAAGCTGTGATGACAGGTCAACACGAGACGGGAAGCGACCGTATTGCCGAAGCCGTTCAGAATATCGACTGCGACATCGTTATCAACGTTCAAGGTGATGAGCCATTTCTTAAACTAGAACCTTTAAAGCAACTTATTGAAGTTTTTGAATCAGATGATAATCAGGAAATTTCTTTGGCATCTCTGAAAATTCAACTGACTGAAAAAGAAGAAATTGAGAACCCGAATAACGTAAAAGTCATTACCGATAACAATGGTTTTGCTTTATATTTTAGCCGTTCTGTGATCCCTTTTCACAGAGAAATTTCATATGACGTTCACTATTTTAAACATATCGGAGTTTATGCTTTCAGAAAACATGCTTTGTTTCAGTTTTCAAAACTTGAAATGAAGCCCTTAGAAATTTCAGAAAAAATTGAATGTATCCGTTATCTTGAATATGGTATGAAAATCAAGCTGATAGAAACCAATTTTATAGGAGTAGGAATCGACACGCCGGAAGATTTGGAAAAAGCCAGAAAGTTGTTATAAAGATTTAGTAAAGGTTTAATAAAAAATTAAAAAATTAAAAATCCAACACTTTAAAAAATCAGTATATTTTGTTATACAGTTATGGTGATAGATTGCTACATTAAAGAAGAAAGGCTTATATTTGAATTTATAAATTGATTGAATGAAGAAATTACTCTTACTACTCGTCCTGATATTTTCACAGATATCTTTTGGGCAGACAGCAAAAGAAATCATTGATAAAAACATCGAATTGTCCGGAGGTTTAACGAGTTGGAAGCTTTTAAATTCAGTATTACTTCAAGGGAAAGTTATTTTAGGAGTTAAAGATGAATACCCTATCAAAATTTATCAGCAACGGCCAAATCTTACCAAAACTGTACTTACAATCAGCGGCAAAGAGACAGCAATAGAAGGCTATGACGGAAGTAAAGGCTACGCAATGAATTATGCAACCAATAAGCTTCAGGTTTATCCCGATTATGTATCAGAAAGTTTTGATAATGATTTTATAGATTGGGAAAATAAGGGTTTCGAAGCGAAATATTTAGGAAAAGAAAAAGTAGGAGAGATCTATTGTCATAAAGTAGAACTTACCAAAAATGTAAATAAAAATTTATATTATTTTGATACGAAGACATACATGCTTTTGAAAGAAGTAAAAAGAGATGAAACTCTGAGCTACTCTGAATACAAAAAAGTCGGAAATCTGCAAATGCCTTTCAGAATTGAATCTTCGAGCACAAAAAAAGACGGTGATTTTGTAATGCTTCTCAATAAAGTAGATGTCAACAAAGTTTTTCCGGCAAATGTTTTTAAATTTTAAAGTTTATCATCAATATTAAAATCTAATGAAAAAATTATTCATCATGCTGCTTTCATTCGTAGCATTTTTCAACAGTTGTGCACAGAAAAAGAGCACATCAAAAGCTAAAAGTAAAGAACTTATGGGAAAAACGATATACGATTACAAGGTTGATGCTTTGGAAGAAGGTAAGCAGATTAATTTTGCAGATTATAAAGGTAAAAAAATACTGATCGTAAACACTGCTTCAGAATGTGGTTTTACACCTCAGTATGCAGATCTTGAAAAATTGTCAAACGAATACAAAGATAAACTTGTTGTAATTGGCTTTCCTGCGAATAATTTTGGCGGACAAGAGCCAGGTTCAAACGTTGAAATCGGAGCATTCTGTCAAAAAAATTATGGTGTCACGTTTCCTTTAGCAGCAAAAGTATCTGTAAAAGGTGATGATACAGCTCCTATTTTCAAATATCTTACTGAAAAAGAGTTAAATGGAGTAAAAAACACAACGATTCTTTGGAATTTTACAAAGTTCTTAATTGATGAAAACGGAAAATTAGTTGATACATTCATCAGCACAACAAAACCTACAGATAAGGCTATTACGAAGTATTTGCAATAATTGATCTTTGGTTACAGCAAAAAAAAGCTCCGCTTAGATAATTTCTGAGCGGAGTTATTTTTTTAATTAGAATTTACAGATTTCAAACCAGAAAAAAATCAGTCGCTGCTTTTTTCAGCAAATCCGAAAATATTAGCTAATTTCACACTTGAGTAGCCGTTGCTTTTTATTTTACTTGAATTGATCATCGCTTTTGCCAAAACATCTGTTGGTAAAGGTTTTTGGCTTTCAAAAAGTCCAAGTCTATTTGCAAACTTTATAATTCTGCTTCCCAAAACTTCTCCGTTTCTTGCAGAATCTTTTCTTTCAAGCATTCCGGGTTTAAAAATGGTAATTTTGTTGAAATGTAATTGTTTAACAGCTTCTTCCAGCTCGCCTTTCACTTTAGAATAGAAAATTTTTGAGTGAGAATTGGCACCGTAAGCTGATACCAAAATATAGTCGTCTACATTATTTTCTCTGGCAGCTTTTGCGAATTCATATTGGTAATCATAATCCACTTTTCTTTGAGCTTCCTTACTACCAGCATCTTTCAAAGTTGTTCCCATACAAGAAAAAGCGACATCACCAATTACAGAATTTTTCCAAAGTTCGGGTTTTTCAAAGTCAACGACATGCACTTTAAGTTTCTCATTTTGAATAGTGAGAGGTTTTCTGACAAAGACATTCACTTCATCAAAGTCTTTATCATTTAATAACTGAGTGACCAAATCTTTACCTGTAGCGCCCGTAGCACCGATTACCAAAGCTCTCATACTAATTGTGATTATGCTGATTTATTTTTCTTTTTTAAATTTACTAAATTTGAAATTAATATCACTCATCACACATCAACTATCATATATAAAAAACATGGATGCTAACGAAATTTTAGATTATTGTCTTGCGAAAAAAGCAGTGACAGAAAGTTTTCCTTTCGATCAGGAAACATTAGTAATGAAAGTGGCAACAAAGATGTTTCTGCTCATGTCTTTAGAAAAACAACCTTTAACGATAGCTGTAAAAACAGATCCTGAATGGAGTCAGGAACTCCGCGAAAAACACCCGCAAATCACAGGAGCATTTCACATGAACAAAACTCACTGGAATTCTGTCATGATAGATGGTCTTAAAAGAGATTTAATTCTAAAAATGATTGATCATTCTTATGATTTGGTTTTCAAGTCTTTGACAAAGAAAGTAAAAGAGGAGATTGGAAATTCTAACAATTAGTAGCATGATCATGTTACAAAAGGACATAATCTTATTGAATTAGAAGATTAGAAATTATAATACATAAAATATAGTAAAGGAATGAATAAAATTAAAACTTATTTCAAGTCAAGTAGATAAAGAAGAAACTGCATATTTTTATGTAGTTTCTTATTTATTAAAACTGAAACTCTTCGGTCAGCCTTTTGTCTTCATCCAATCTTTCGATTAATTTATCCAGACCTTCAAATTTAATTTCATCATGTAGAAAATCTCTGAATTTCACCGTGATATTTTCGTCGTAAATATCTCCTTCAAAATCAAGAATATAAACTTCAACGGTTAATTTCTCTCCATTGACGGTTGGATTGGTTCCAACACTCAACATTCCTTTATAATGCTGATTTTTTACAAAAACTTCAACAATGTATGCTCCTTTCTTAGGTAGAAGCTTAATTGACTCAGTTTCAAGATTAGCAGTAGGATAACCAATCGTTCTGCCTAATTTTTTTCCATGAACAACAGTTCCGGAGATCGAGTAGGAGTAGCCCAACATTTCGTTGGCTTCTTTAATATTTCCCTTTAAAAGAGCGTTTCTAATCTTCGTTGAACTGATATTACTTTCGTGAATATTAATGGCTTCCATTTGCTCGACCTCAAAATTGAGTTCAGAAGACAATTTTTGAAGAAGCTCAAAATTGCCACTTTTATTCTTACCGAAATAATGGTCGTAGCCGATGATTAAATATTTTACGTTTAATTTTTCAATTAATATCTCACGTACAAATTCTTCACCGGTAAGATTTCGGAATTCGTTATCAAATTCTTTTACAAATAATGTATTGATGTTATATTTTTCCATCAAAACTTCCTTTTCATCAATCGTATTAAGTAGTTTTAAATCTTCATTAGGATTAAATACAAAACGTGGATGAGGCCAGAAAGTGAGAATCGCCGTCTCCAAATTCTTCTCAGAACCTATCTTTTTCAGCTCGTTGATAATATATTTATGACCAAGATGTACACCGTCAAACATGCCCAGAGACATTGCTAAAGGCTTTTCTGAATGGTAATCTTTAAAATTTTTGAAGATATTCAAAGCGGAAAAATTTTGACTGCAAATATAAACATAATGTGACAATGTATCAATATAACAATTTGCCAATGTTTTATACCGCAAAATGATTATTAGAAGATTGAAAAAAGCATGATAAAAATCTTTTTTTTAGCAATTGCAGGTTTGTGAAGATTCATTATATTTGCACCAAGAAAAAATTTAGCAATGGCAAACCAAATTAAAGGAAAAATTTCTCAAATTATTGGTCCTGTAATCGACGTAGTTTTTAATAATGTGGAAGCAATTCCTAGTATTTATGATGCGTTAGAGATTATCAAAGGGAACGGTGAAAAAGTAGTCTTAGAGGTAGAACAACATATTGGTGAAGATACAGTAAGATGTATCGCAATGGATGCTACAGACGGTCTTCAAAGAGGGCAGGAAGTTATAGGATATGGTAATCCTATCATGATGCCAATCGGTGAAGCTGTAAACGGAAGACTATTCAACGTTGTTGGGGATGCTATCGACGGGCTTCAAAATATTTCTAAGGAAGGTGGTCTTCCAATTCACAGACCAGCTCCGAAATTTGATCAACTTTCAACTTCTGCAGAAGTTTTATTCACAGGTATTAAAGTAATCGATTTAGTTGAGCCTTACGCAAAGGGAGGTAAAATTGGATTGTTCGGTGGTGCCGGTGTTGGTAAAACGGTTTTGATTCAGGAATTGATTAACAATATTGCAAAAGGACACGGTGGTCTTTCTGTTTTTGCCGGAGTAGGTGAAAGAACGAGAGAAGGAAATGACCTTTTGAGAGAGATGTTGGAATCAGGTATTATTAAATACGGTGATGACTTCATGCACTCTATGGAAAACGGTGGTTGGGATCTTTCTAAAGTAGATTTAGAAGCTATGAAAGATTCTAAAGCTGCATTCGTTTTCGGACAGATGAATGAGCCACCTGGAGCAAGAGCGAGAGTAGCACTTTCTGGTCTTACTTTAGCTGAGTATTACAGAGACGGTGGAGAAACAGGACAAGGTAGAGACGTATTGTTTTTCGTAGACAACATCTTCCGTTTTACGCAAGCTGGTTCTGAGGTATCTGCACTTCTTGGTCGTATGCCATCTGCGGTAGGTTACCAACCAACTTTGGCATCTGAAATGGGTGCGATGCAGGAAAGAATTACTTCAACTAAAAACGGTTCAATTACTTCAGTGCAAGCGGTTTACGTACCTGCGGATGATTTAACTGACCCGGCTCCTGCTACAACGTTTGCTCACTTAGATGCAACAACTGTATTAGATAGAAAAATTGCTTCATTAGGTATTTACCCGGCGGTAGATCCATTGGCTTCAACGTCAAGAATCTTGGCTCCGGAAATTATCGGTGAAGAACATTATAACTGTGCTCAGAGAGTGAAAGAAATTCTTCAGAGATATAAGGCTCTTCAGGATATCATTGCAATTCTTGGTATGGAAGAACTTTCTGAAGAAGATAAATCTGTAGTTTACAGAGCTAGAAAAGTTCAGAGATTCTTGTCTCAGCCTTTCCACGTTGCAGAACAGTTTACAGGTATTCCGGGATCATTGGTAGATATCAAAGATACCATCAAAGGATTCAACATGATTATGGATGGTGAATTAGATCACTTACCGGAAGCTGCTTTCAACTTGAAAGGAACTATCGAAGAAGCTATCGAAGCCGGACAAAAAATGTTAGCGGACAACGCTTAATTAGAAATATAGAATAAAGAAAAAAGAGTAAAGACATTTCTCACTCTTTTTTCTTTTCTCTTTACTCTTTAATCTGAGAAAAATGAATATAAAAATTTTAACACCAGAATACGTAGTTTTTGAAGGAGAGGTAAACTCTGTATTATTGCCTGGAAAAAATGGTGAATTTCACATCATGAAAAACCACGCAGGAATCGTTTCTTCATTAGTTGGAGGTAAAGTTAAGTTGTATGCAAATTCTATCAACGAAGCTTTTGCTAAAAACTTTACCAAAGAAAATGAAAAAGACTCTGTTTTTTCTTATCCTATAAAAAGTGGTGTGATAGAATTTAATCACGATAAAGGAATCATCCTTTGCGAATAATTAAATTGAGAAGCTAAATATATTTTCAAGAAAGTGTAACTTTGTTACACTTTTTTTATGCCTTATAAAATCTGATTCATGCAGAAAAGTTTAATCTTATTCTTTACAGTTCTGAGTTTTATATGTAATGCTCAAATTATCAAAACAAAAAGAGGAATTGTAAGTCTCGACGGAACTCACGTAGCCAAAATTTCTAATAAATCTAACGAATATACTTTTATGGATTTAAAAGAAACTCCTATTTTCACTGTTGAATTTGTTGATAAAAGCGTTGTTGATTCAGTACGAGATAGTTACGTAAAAATTAATCGGGTATATAACCGTGAGAAAACTTTAGATTTAGATTATATATCTCCATCCGCATTTTCGGGTGACGAAAAATCTGCGGTGTATACTTGTATAAAAAGTCTGAAAATTATTGATGAAAGAGGAATCAATATTAAAAATTTGGATGAGCTCTTTAAAAATATGCCTAAACGAAAACTCGATAATAAAACAAAAGAAGCATATACGATCCGAACAAAAATCGATAAATTAAATCTCGAAGTCAACAGCGTTGGTGAAATTTTGAGCAATGGCGTTCCCGTTGGATATTTTACCAATTTGCCTGTAAGTTTCGGTTCAGATGATCGAATTACGGACAAAACTTTTATCGACATCGAAATTTATGATGCTAAAAGTAAATATATCGGAAAATATATTACGACAACAAAACAGATCAAAACCGCAGGTGGGAAAACTTTTACAATATATCGGGAAATGTCAGGGAGAGCTTCAATCCTGAAATATCCAACGTATAAAGCAATCGCAGAACGAATGGCAATTCTGGATCCTAATTTTATAAAAATTCAGGAAAAAGTAATTGTGGGTGATGTGGTGAAAGATGGAGTTGAAAAAGATAAAAAGTAAATTTTTGAAAACTGAATCACTAGGAACGGGCTTTGGCCCGGTTACAAAAAATAAAAATTCTATGGCATTAGCCAAAACTTAAAAACCCTGAGAAATTGTCTTTAAGGATTTTTATTTTATATAAATTTGATTAACGTTCTGGTTATCATTCCGTAGGAATCTAAATTTATTTATAATTTTAAAAACTAAAAACTAAAAACTAAAAACTAAAAAGTCACAAACTCAAAATCACTCCGTTTTCTTTGAGTTGCTGCATCGGTTTTGAAAACCAGAACAATTCAAAATCTTCAAAGCTATTTTCAAAATCAGTTTTCAATTGTTGCAAAGTAATGCGTTTCTTATTCTCAAAAGTATTTTCCTGCAGAACTTTTATCAGCCAATTTCCTTTTTCCTGTTCAAAATCTACCGAAACAACATTTGTTTTTAAATGGAATGTAATTCGTGTGTACGGCCAAGAGTTTTGTTTTTTTGTTTTTATGTAATTCTCAGCGATTACGTTTTTCTCCAGAAAAATAATTTTTGAATTTCCTTTAAATGAAAAATTTTCCTCTTCCAAAAGTGAATCGTGAATATAATCAGGATGAATCGTTGTTTTCGGAATTTTAAAATCAAACCAATTCTGCAATGGCAATTCAAAATTGATTCCATGCATATAATTGAACAGAGATTTTTTTAAACCAAAACTAAATTGACTGTGATCGATTCCGGTTTTGTCTGTAAAATTAATATCGTTGTTGGCAAATAAAATTTCCTGTTTGATGGGAGTTACTCCAAATTCTTCAGGATTTAATCCTACAGGCGAGTGTGCTGTCATCGCAAATTGGTGCCAAAATGCACTCTGCAAAATTCCCATTTCAAAAAGCTGCCTAACCATTTCTAAAGAATCCACCGTTTCCTGAATGGTCTGAGTCGGGTAGCCGTACATCAAATATGCATGAATCATTACTCCGGCTTCAGTAAAATTTCTTGTCACCTGTGCAACCTGTTCAACAGAAATTCCTTTATCAATTAATTTTAACAATCGGTCGCTTGCTACTTCTAATCCACCTGAAACGGCAACGCAACCAGAAAGTTTCAAGAGAAAACATAAATCTTTGGTAAAGCTTTTTTCAAATCGAATGTTAGTCCACCAGGTTACAACTAGATTTCTTCTCAAAATTTCCAAAGCTACTTCTCGCATTAAAGCTGGTGGAGCTGCTTCATCAACAAAATGAAATCCGGTTTCGCCTGTTGTAGCGATTAATTCTTCCATTCTATCAACCAAAATTTTGGCAGAAATGGGTTCGTAAATTTTTATATAATCTAAAGAAATATCGCAGAAAGTACATTTCCCCCAATAGCAACCATGAGCCATTGTCAGTTTATTCCATCTTCCGTCGCTCCACAAACTGTGCATCGGATTGGCAATTTCAATAACCGAAATATATTGATCTAATTGTAAATCAGTATAATCCGGAGTTCCGACTTGTGCCTGTTTGTAATCGTGCTTTGTGGAATTGTTTTTATAAACAACCTCTTCATTTTCAATTAAAAAAGTTCGTTTAAACTCAGAATTTTCATCTTTTTTTAAATTTTCATAAACCAATTCCAAAGGAGCTTCACCATCATCTAAAGTAATAAAATCAAAAAACTCAAAAACTCGTTTATCTTTAACTTCCCGCAACTCAGTGTTTGGAAAACCTCCGCCCATTGCAATCTTAATGTGAGGATAATTCTCCTTAATAAATTTGGCAGATCGAAAAGCAGAATATAAATTTCCGGGGAAAGGAATCGAAAAACAAACCAGTTTTGGCTGAACTACTTCCAGTTTGTCGCAAAGAATTTTTAAAGTGATATCATCAATAAAAGTTTGATCTGAATTTAATTTTAAATATAATTCGTCAAAAGAATTGGCAGACTTTCCTAATCTTTCGGCATATCTGCTAAAACCAAAATCAGGATCCACGTGTTCAACTATGTAGTCAGATAAATCTTCCAAATACAAAGTAGCCAAGTGTTTAGCCTTATCCTGTAAACCCATATTTCCAAAAGCAAATTCCATATCATCAAGCTGATTGAAACGGGAAGCCTCAGGTAAAAAATTCATTGAACAGATCTGCCTTGCTAAAGTAGGATTTCTATTTTGTAAAAAAAGAATAACCTGATCGATAGTTTTGATGTATTCATCTCTTAATGCAAAAATTCTTTGTGAGTTTTCAGATGCGTTTTTTAAATCGATTTGCTTCGTAAAAATTTTTTGAATTCCTCCTTTTGAGAATAATTCCAAAATCACTTCAATCCCCAAATCAATCTGATAGCTTGATATATTTTTGGTATTTAGAAAACCTTTAATATAAGCGGTCGCCGGATAAGGAGTATTGAGCTGAGTGAAAGGTGGGGTTATAAGAAGAAGATCTTTCAAAAGTAATTTTTTGCAAATTTATGGGTTTAAATGGAAAAGGAAGAAAATTTTTGAATGATTTGAAAAATTAAATAGTAATAAACTTTAGATGGTTATAATGATTCAGTAAATATCTAAAGATATTA
Source organism: Chryseobacterium sp. CY350 (assembly GCF_027945075.1). Taxonomy (NCBI): domain Bacteria; kingdom Pseudomonadati; phylum Bacteroidota; class Flavobacteriia; order Flavobacteriales; family Weeksellaceae; genus Chryseobacterium; species Chryseobacterium wangxinyae. The sequence continues at coordinate 825,127 of NZ_CP116034.1, read as the reverse complement.
TTAAGCAGACTACTTCATTCAAATTTATTTCAATCTTAAAACTTTATTATTTCATTTTCTTAATGTTTTAAAATCAAAAAAACCGTTAGAAAACTCTAACGGTTCATAAATATTTAAATGAAAATCGAAATTACATTTGCTTGTACTCGATATTCATTTGTTTTTCCATTTCTGCGTAAGCTCCAGATTCTAATTTTTCTTTTATTCCTTCAAAAGCAGTCAAAGTTTCATTAATTTCTGAATCAGTATGAGAAGCTGTAGGAATTAATCTCAACAGAATCATCCCTTTTGGAATTACAGGATATACAACAACAGATGTGAATACTCCATAATTTTCTCTTAGATCTTTTGCTAAAAGTGTTGCTTCAATCGTAGTTCCCTGAATGAAAACTGGTGTTACACAAGTATTTGTATTTCCAAGATTGAAACCTCTTTCTTTTAATCCGTTTTGTAATTTAGTTACGTTTTCCCACAACTTATCTTTAATTTCCGGACGTGTTCTTAATAATTCCAGTCTCTTTAAACCTCCGATTACCATTGGCATTGTTAAAGATTTAGCAAAAATCTGAGAACGAAGATTATATTTCAAAAATCTGATAATAGTTTCGTCTCCCGAAAGAAATGCTCCGAAACCAGCCATTGATTTAGCAAAAGTTGAGAAGTAAACGTCAATCTGATCCTGACATCCTTGCTCTTCGCCAGCTCCAGCTCCGGTTTTACCTAAAGTTCCGAAACCATGTGCATCATCAACCAAAAGTCTGAAATTGAATTTAGATTTTAAATCACAGATTTCCTTCAATTTTCCCTGCATTCCTCTCATTCCGAAAACACCTTCCGTAATAACTAAAATTCCTCCGCCATTTTCTTCAGCAACTCTGGTTGCTCTCGCTAAGTTTTTTTCTAAACTCTCAATATCATTATGTTTGAAAGTAAAACTTTTCCCCATGTGAAGACGAACTCCGTCAACAATACAAGCGTGAGAATCAGCATCATAAACAATCACGTCATGTCTTGTCACCAACGCATCGATACATGAAACCATCCCTTGGTAACCGAAATTTAAAAGATAAGCAGCGTCTTTTTGAGTAAATTCTGCCAATTCTTTTTCCAATTGCTGATGTTGCTGTGTCTCACCAGACATCGCTCTTGCACCCATCGGATAAAACATTCCAAATTCTGCTGCAGCTTTTGCATCGGCTTCCAATACTTCGGGGTGGTTACACAATCCTAAATAATCATTAGCACTCCAGAAAATTACATCTTTACCTTGAAATTTCATTCTCGGGCCAATCGGACCTTCCAATTTTGGGAATACAAAATATCCTTCTGCGTAGTCTGCAAACTGACCAAGTGGTCCTGGATTTTGTTTTATTCTTTCAAAAATATCTACCATTGTATGAGTATGTTTTATGTAAAAAAGCCTTTTGTGATTTACGAAAAGGCTTAATTTGTATTAATATATTTTTCTTATTTGATGAATTCAGTTTTGAAAACTTCATCATAATTGTGGAAACAGTTGTTGATGAATCCTTGTTCTTCCATCCATTTGTCACTGTATACCTTTGTAATATAACGTGAACCGTGATCCGGATAAATCATCACAACGAAATCATTTTCAGTTAGTTCGTGAGATTGTGCATATTGAATCAATCCCTGAGTAACGGCTCCAGTTGTGTAGCCACCCATTATAGCTTCTTTTAAAGCAATCTCGCGGGTTCTGTATGCAGACATTTCGTCGTTTACTCTTACAAATTCATCCACTTTATCAAAAAGTAGAGCAGAAGGGATTAAATTTTTCCCCATACCTTCAATCTGGTAAGGATGAACGTCTTCTTTATGAATTTCTCCAGTTTCGTGATAACTTTTCAAAATAGATCCGTCAGCATCTACACCGATAATTTTGATGTTTGGATTCTTTTCTTTTAAGAATTTTGCCGAACCGGATAATGTTCCGCCAGTTCCTGTACATGCAAAAAGGTGAGTAATTTTTCCTTCTGTCTGTTCCCAAATCTCAGGACCTGTGGTCTGATAATGGGCATCAACATTTAACTCATTAAAATACTGATTGATATAAACAGAATTTGGGGTTTCGGCAGCAATTCTCTTAGCTACTTCATAATATGATCTAGGGTCATTCGCAGGTACATTCGCAGGACATATATATACTGTTGCACCAAGAGCTTTCAGATATGCTATCTTTTCAGCCTTCGTTTTATCACTTACAGCTAAAATACATTTGTATCCTTTAATGATACAAACCATAGCGAGTGAAAAACCTGTATTTCCGGAAGTAGTTTCTACAACTACAGAATCTTCCTTTAATAAACCTTTTTTCTCAGCGTTTTCAATAATATGAAGTGCGATTCTATCTTTGGTGGAATGTCCAGGATTATATGATTCTAACTTGGCATAAACTTTCGCAGGAATCTCTTTAGTTACCGTATTAAGTTTCACTAAAGGGGTGTTCCCAATCAAGCCAAGAATATTATCGTAAACATTACTCATTATTTGTTATTTTTCAAATAAAAATCTGACCGCAAAAATACAAAAAAATAAATAATTCTTAAACTTTTCAGAAATTATAAGTGTTGAAAGTAAAATTATATGCTTTTAAGCTCTTCATAACAGCCTCGAAACGCTCGCAAAAAGCAAGCCAATCTTTTAAATTTTGTTAAAATCAATTTAAAATGAAGTAAAAACCTTATTTTCGCACTAATTGATTTTATACTATGAAAAACTGGACTTTTAGGCAATGGAATACCCTTATCGGATGGGTGATTTTCGTCATTGCATTTTTCACGTACTTTTCAACAATAGAACCCAACTTCAGTTTTTGGGATTGTGGCGAGTACATTTCTTCAGCCGTGAAATTAGAGGTAACTCACGCACCGGGAGCAGCTCTGTTCCAGATTGTAGGTGCGGTTGCTGCGATTTTCGCGTTTGGACAAGGTGAAAATTATTCTATTGTAATCAACGCAATGTCTGCATTATTCAGCGCATTTACGATTTTATTTCTATTCTGGACGATTACACATTTTGTAAGAAGACTTCTCAATAAGGATTTTGAGGAAGTGACCAAACATCAGGAAATAGCTATTCTTTTTGCCGGAGTAATCGGTTCTCTATGTTTTACGTGGTCAGACACTTTTTGGTTTTCTGCGGTAGAAGGCGAAGTTTATTCAATGGCATCATTATTTATTGCAATTCTGGTTTGGCTTATTACAAAATGGGAAAATGAGTATACGGAATCTGATAATGAGCGATGGATTATTTTAATATTCTTTATAGTAGGTCTTTCTGTGGGTGTTCACATGATGTGTATGTTGGCAATTCCGGCAGTGTGCTTAGTTTATTATACAAGAAATTATGAATTTACCTGGAAGAATTTTCTTTGGGCAAATGCAATTACTTTAGGAATTTTAATTGTTGTTTTCAAAATTATTTTCCCTGTGATTATGTCACTATTCGGAAAACTTGAAATATTTTTTGTGAATGGTATTGGTCTTCCGTTCCACTCAGGAACGATAGCCGGATTTATAATTTTAGTTGCACTTTGCTACTTTATTTTAAAATATGCAAGACAGGCGAAGAAGAACATTTATCAGACGATTGCGTTGTCAGTTGTTTATATGATGATTGGTTTCTCATGTTGGATGGTAATTCCTATCAGAGCAAATGCCAATCCGCCAATGAACTTAAACGATCCTGACACTGCAATTGGTATGCTTGACTACTACAACAGAGAGCAATACGGTGACTGGCCTACAATTTATGGTCAGAACTACACTGCATTTTTGGATAACAGCGGTATTGAAAAAAATGAAGACGGAAGTTTTAAAACCAATAAGACAGGAGAAATCTATGAAAAAGATGAGAAATTAGGAACGTACAGAAAAACAGGAGATCGTTTTAATTATGTATTTAATCCTGCTCATGTGAGTTTTATGCCAAGAATGTTTAATGAAGATAAAGACGTCATGGCAAACTACATATCGATGTACGGAGCACCGGATTTTCAGTTTAATTATGGAAACGAAAATATTGCAGATGATCCTCAGGCTAAAGAGATTTTTGAAGAACTAAGAGGGAAATATGAAGACGGAAGTATAACAGCAGCAGATTATCTGAAGGTAAAACCATATGAACTGATTACCGTTCAGAGACCATCTTTTGCTCAGAATATGGACTATTTTATCACTTTCCAAAACGGATACTACTTTATAAGATATCTATTGTGGAATTTTGCAGGAAGGCAGAATGATCTTGAAGGAAACAGTGAAAACACAAGAGGAAATTGGATTTCCGGTATTCCTGCAATTGATAATGCGTTGTTGGGAAGTCAGGATGCAATGCCTTCAAAATTTAAAAATGAAAGTACAGTAGCATTTTTCTTCTTACCGTTGTTATTAGGAATTATCGGATGTTATTTCCAGTTTATGCGAGATTTTGGTAGATTTTATGCAATTCTTTCATTATTTATATTAACAAGTGTCGGAATTGTTTTCTACACAGGAATGAAACCTTTTGAACCAAGAGAAAGAGATTATGCGGTTGTCGGTTCCTTTTACGCCTTTGCAATTTGGATCGGTCTGGGAGCCGGAGCAATTCTCTGGTATTTACAGTCTAAAGTAAAATCAAATGCTGCAAATATTGGGTTTGGTGTTGTTTTATTGGGGATTCCTTTAATGATGGGCTTCCAGAATTATAATGTTCATGATAGAAGCGGAAGATATACAGCGTATGATTATTCATACTCAATGTTAAAATCTTTGCCGAAAGAAGACATCCTTTTTGTTTATGGTGACAACGATACGTATCCGGTTTGGGCAATGCAGGAAACTGAGAGATTCCGTGATGATGTGAAAGTTGTAAACTTTACACTTCTTTCAACTCCTTGGAATATTGATCAGGTGAAGAGAAAAACGTACAATGCGAATCCGATCCCAAGTCAGCTGACGCACGAAGATTACAGAGATGGTGTGAATGACCAGATTTATTTAATGAAAAAAGACGATTGGCAAGGTGTTATAAGCAATCTGAAAGAATCCGGAGCTCCGGCAGAAATGCTTAAACCTTTTGAGAAATATCTTGTGCAGGATTCAATGACTTTAAAAGATGCGGTGAATTTCCTTAAAATAAAATCTCCTGAAAAAGATGAAGTTTTAAAAATGATCTTTGGTGAAGCACGTTTCGAGAAATATAATTTCTTACCTGTAAACAAGTTTATTTTACCTGTTAATAAGCAAAATGCAGTTAAATCAGGAATCATCAATCCTTCTGATCTTCCAAATACTGTCGACCAGATTATGATTACTTATAAGTCAGGAACATTATATAAAAATAATCTGATGATGTTTGATATTTTAGCCAATTTTGACTGGAAACGCCCGATTAATTTTTCGTCAGGTGGAGTTTATGACAGTGAAAATATTTTCTTCCTGGATGAATATCTTCAGTTTGATGGTTTCAGCTACAGATTGGTTCCTATCAAAACACCAAGAAGCAGCGACGGCGAGATGGGTAGAGTAGATGCAAACTCATTATATAACGTCGTGAAAAACTTCAAATGGGGGAACTTTAAAGATATGAATGTTCACTTTGATGAGACTGCAACGTCAAATATAATAGGCTACCGAAGTTCAGCAAGCAGAGCAGCAGCAGCATTAGCATTATCAGGACAAAAAGCTAAAGCTTTAGAAATTCTTGATTTGGCGGCAAAAGAAATTCCTGCTGAGAAGTATAATGATCCAAGATCTTTAAGCTCAATGGTTTACGGATATATAGTTGCCGGAAAAGAGCAAAAAGGATTAAAACTTGCAGAGATTCTTAAAAAGGGAATTTTTGAAGAATATGATTATTATTTAACATTAAGTAAAGCCGATCAAAGATATGTTGGAAGGCAGATGAGATCAAAACCAATGGAATATTCTCTTGTAGTTTCATCAGTTACAGATGCTTACAAAAAAATTGGTCAGGATCAGAAAGCTTATTCGTATCTGGTAAAATCTATAGAGCCGATTGATAAGAAATTTAATGTTTTCATCAAAGATCTGCAGCAGATGGGAAAAGAAAAGGCAAGAAAAGAGTCTGAAAACGTACAGAGAATTACACCTTTTTATCAATATTTATTTGATGTTATGGAACCTTTTGATTCTACGTATTCGAAAGAAAAAGAAGATCAGATTACCAATTCTATTATTAAAGCAACACAGTAGAAAACATAAATCTCAAATACTTAAAAACGGAACTTCGGTTCCGTTTTTTTTATGTTGATATTCAAGAATAATAGATATATATTTGTGCATCAAAAAAACGCAATGTCCGAGAACAAAAACAAAAATCTTCCGTTGTATGCTGTGATATTTGCAGTAATTGCCAAGCTTTATTTTCTTCTAACGCATCACATTCAGGAAGATGCTTTCATTACCTGGCGAGTTGCCCAGAATTTATTGGATTACGGAGTGATCGGTTTCAACGGCGATACCAAAATTTCAGCTTCTACAACACACTTGTACGTTTTTGTTTCCTATTTTTTTAATTTAATTTTTGGAAAAGAAAATTTTATAGTACCGCTTTTGGTGACCAATACGATTCTCTTTACCATCGGAAGTTTATTTCTTTCTCATTTATTGCTGAAAAATCCCTGGCATAAAGCAATTTTTATCTTTTTGTTTGGGCTATTACCACCATCGATAAAAATTTCGATCCTCGGAATGGAATACGGAATTCTCTTTTTCCTCGAAATGGCTTTGCTCTATTATGGCTTTAAAAATGAGAAAAAATGGGCATTTATTGTATTTCCTGTTTTAATTTTATTTACAAGAATTGATACCGTAATTTTTCTCGGAATTGTTTTTTTGGTTGATGTATTCTGGAATAAAAAAATAAACTTGAGATATATTTTAGGTGGAGTTTTAGGCGTTTCAGCAGCATTGGCTTTCAATTGGTTTTACTTTGGAGAAATCGTTAATAATACGATTGTTGCTAAAAAACTGGCTTATGACAGAGTTTATACTTTAAGTCAGGATTTTGAATATTTTAGATTAAACTATGGCAACTTTTGGGGAATGCTGAAACTCCCGGGAGACTTCAATCCATTTACAATCATTATTGCAGTTTTTGAATTGCTGTGTTTTATTTTCCTGATCAGACAGCGGGAAAAAAGAAATTATTTTCTTTGGATGATCTTCCTTTTCGCATGGGCAAAACAAATTATTTTTCTTTCTCAGAAAAGTCTTTTTGACTGGTATTACTGGGTTCCTCAGATTTTACTTTTCGTTCCGGTTTTAATATTTGTAATAGAGCAAAAAATAAAAAGAAACTGGTGGCTTTCAGCACTAATTATTTTTTACATTCTGCCAATGCTGGCTTTCCAAACCATACATTCTATTGCAACAGGAAACGGAGAATGGAATTACAGACGATCTATCGGGATATTTCTGAATAATTACGAGAAAGACAAAAAACAATGGATTTTGCTGGAACCCGCAGGATATATCCCTTATTTCTCAGGTTTAAAAACCATCGATGAAGTTGGCTTGGTTGACAAACAAATTCAGGAAGAGATTAAAAAAGATAAACCTCATTATTGGCTGAATACAGTAAAAAAGCGACAACCAAAATATCTGTTGTCTTACAATAATTTATTTGAAGGAAAGGATGGTTTTTACTACAAAACCCACTACAAATTGTTAAATGAATTCCGAATAAAAAATCATTTGCAAAATGACAACAAAATATTAGAGAAAATCTACAAACTGAAGCCTTCCGGAACAGATTATAATCTTTATGAAAGACTAAAAGATAAATAATTCCGAACTTTTAACCTAAACCAAAACCCATGAAATATTGTGCTTTCCTTCGCGGCGTTAATGTAAAAGGAACCAACATGAAAATGGCGGAAGTCTGTGAAGTTTTTACAAAAGCAGGAATGAAAGATGTTTTTTCGGTTTTAGCTTCCGGAAATATAATTTTTTCATCTGATCAAAAAGCAGATAATTTAAAGTTGATTCTCGAAAAAGCAATGTCTGAGCATTTTAAATACGAAGCTTTTCTATTTGTAAAATCTCAGGATGAAATTGAAAGTTTTTTGAATTCAAATCCTTTTGAGAAAAACGAAGATTTGCACGTCTATACTTTTATCGGAAATCAAGATGTCGAGAATGTTTTAATGAAAGAATTTGACGCTGCTTTAAAAACTGAAAATGAAGAAGCAAAAATCGTTAACGGGAATTTCTATTGGCAGGTTCCGAAAGGGAATACTTTAGATTCAACTTTCGGGAAAATTTTAGGTAGAAAAAATCTGAAAGACCAGTTTACAAGCAGAAATATTAATACTTTTGAGAAGATTTTGAAAAAAATTTAATGTTTGGGATTTTATTAATAATAATAGCTTTTGCTCTAGCAAATTTCTTTTACTTTGTTTTTCCAATACGTATAAATTTACTGAAAAGGTTTTCATTAAGTTTAAGTATAATAATACTTTTCTCAATATTTTATTGTTTGATAGATGGAGTTGACTATATCTTGGAAGATTTTATAACTTTTGGAGGTTATTTTTCAATTTTATTTTTCTCTCATTTACTTTTAATAAAAGTATTTAAAGTAGAAAACTATTATTTGTATTTAGTTTTATTTTTTTTACTTTTTATTTTGATTACTGTTTTTTACACTGCTTTAATGCAGGATATCTTTAATTACTCGTGATAATTAATTTCCAATTCTGAAACTTTATAAGTATTTTTACTGAACTTTTAATTCAAATAAAAATGATTCAATATTTAGACAATATACAACACAAAGATTCTAAAAACTTTTTTTTAATAGCCGGGCCATGCATCATCGAAGGTGAAGATATGGCGTTGAGAATTGCCGAAAAAGTAATTGAACTGACCAATAAATATAATATTCCATATATTTTCAAAGGAAGTTTCAAAAAAGCAAACAGAAGTAGAGTAGATTCTTTTACGTCAATCGGTGAAGAAAAATCTCTGGAAATTCTTAAAAAAGTCGGGGAAACTTTTAATATTCCTACGACAACAGATATTCATGAGAACGAACATGCCGCTTTGGCAGCTCAATATGTTGATGTTTTGCAGATTCCAGCATTTTTGGTTCGTCAGACAGATCTTTTGATTGCCGCAGCAAAGACTGGAAAATGTGTTTCATTAAAAAAAGGACAGTTTCTTTCACCTGAATCGATGAAATTTGCCGTTCAGAAAGTCACAGATTCTAATAACCCAAAAGTTGCGATCATCGAAAGAGGAAATTCTTTCGGATACACCGATTTAATTGTTGATTACAGAGGAATTCCAACGATGAGAGCTTATGCTCCTGTAATTTTAGATGTTACACATTCTCTTCAGCAGCCAAACCAAAGCTCAGGTGTTACAGGCGGAAGACCAGATTTAATAGAAACGGTAGCCAAAGCTGGAATTGCAGTGGGCGCAGACGGAATTTTTATCGAAACACACCCAACACCCGAAACTGCTTTATCTGATGGTGCAAACATGCTTCGACTGGATTTATTAGAAGATTTGTTACAAAAACTGACAAGAGTAAGAGAATCCATTTTGTAATTGTTAAAAAATCCTTAATTTTAGAATTCTAAAACATTCCTTTTGAAAAAACTAGTTTTACCACTGAGCCTTATGGTTCCCATGTTAGTATTCTCTCAAACAAAAAAAAGAGATACTACAAGAACAACAGATATTGAGGAAGTCGTTTTCCAAAAAAAAGTAGTTGGAAGTACTAATGACCTTACCACGGTAAAAATATCTGCCAAAGATGCTCAGAATGTTGCAAGCATTTCCGGAGGTATTGAAGGAATAATAAAAACCTTGCCGTCTGTAAACTCAAATACAGAGCTTTCTTCACAATACATGGTGCGTGGTGGAAACTATGACGAAAACCTTATTTACATTAATGATATTGAAATTTACCGTCCTTTTCTGATTAGAAATTCTCAGCAGGAAGGTCTCAGTATCATCAATCCGGATATGGTTTCTACGGTCAACTTTTCTGCCGGAGGATTTGAGCCGAGATATGGTGATAAAATGTCTTCAGCTTTAAATATTTATTACCGAGAGCCGGAGAAATTTGAACTTTCAGGTGAAGCAAGTTTAATTGGTGGACGGTTGACAACAGGTTTAGCATCAAAAAATAATAAACTGACCGCTTTATTTTCAGGAAGATACAGAAATACCAATCTAGTTTTGAATACGCTGAATGAAGATACAGATTTCAACCCGAAATACTTTGATTTTCAGACCTATCTGAATTATCATGTAAGTGAAAAATTTACAATGTCATTCATCGGATATTATTCAAAAAACGACTACGAGATGTTTCCTAAGGAACGTTCTGTAGATTTTGGATCTATACAACGACCAATTAATCTCTCTGTTTTTTATAATGGTAAAGAAAATGATCAGTATAAAAATATGATGGGAACGTTCTCGATGAATTATAAACCGTCTGATAAATGGAGATTTACTTTAGACACGTTTGCTTATCAGAACAGAGAGAAGGAATATTACACGATATCTTCAAGTTACATCTTGCAAACATTTGATCCCATTACTGGAAATCCTGTAACCTCATATGATGTTGCCGGACAGATAGAACACGCACGAAATGATCTTTTCGTAAGAACATACGGAACGCAGTTTAGAACCCGTTTTTCACCCAATATCAATACAGATATTGAAGTTGGTTTTAAATTCGAAAAAGAAAATCTGAGTGATCTCACCAATGAGTGGAAATTAGTTGACTCTTCAGGTTACAGTATTCCGCATCCTGTTGACGATCCGAGGTTTCCTGACGCGTCAGATTTAGACTTATATTACAGCATTGCCGGAAATAATAAAATTGAGCCGACAAGACTTTCAGCTTACGCTCAATATTCTCAAAAGTTTTATTGGGGATCAAGCAAAGTTTTCGTCAACGCCGGCGCTAGAGTTGCTCACTGGAGTTTCAATGATGAAACGATTTTCTCACCAAGAGCACAGTTTGCAATAAAACCAGATTGGAATACAGATATGTTGTTCAGAATTTCAGGAGGAGTTTATTATCAGGCACCTTTTTACAAAGAAATAAAAGATCTCAATGGAAATTTTAATTCTAATATAAAATCCCAGCGTTCGATTCAGGCAATCGTTGCTAATGATTTTGAGTTTGAATTTGACAATCGCCCTTTCAAACTTACCACCGAATTGTATTATAAAAAGATGGATAACCTGATTCCTTATTATATGGATAATGTGAGAATTAGATATTCAGGAAAAAATAATGCGACAGGATACGCTTACGGAATTGATACAAGGTTGTTTGGAGAATTTGTTCCAGGTGTAGATTCATGGTTATCTGCCAGTTATGCAAGAATTTATGAAAATATTGATGGTAAAGGAGATATTCCTAGACCTACGGATCAAAGATTCAGATTTGCCATGTTTTATCAGGATTATATGCCGAAATTTCCTTCTATGCGTGTGAATTTAACGTTGACTTATGCGATGGGATTACCAAACGGAGCACCTGTTTTCACAGATCCTTATCAATATCAAAAAACTTTACCTTCTTATAAAAGAGTAGATATCGGATTATCGAAGGTATTTATTGACAGAAAAGACAATAAAAAAACCTACGGATTTTGGGGGAATTTTGAAGAGTTGATTTTAGGTGTTCAGGTTTTCAATGCGTTTAATATCAATAATACGGTTTCCAATCAATGGATTACCGATGCGAATACAAATTTGATGTATCCTGTTCCGGTACGGTTGACGGGAAGGTTTTTTAATGTAAAACTTGAGTTTAAAATAAAATAAGATTTCAAACTCCCGAATTTTCAGGAGTTTTTTTTATTCTGAATTATTCATTTAAATTTGTCTCAATTATAAAAATATTATGAAAAAATATATAATAACATTTCTTTTCGTCTTAATAGGATTTGTTTCAACAACGGCACAGTCAAAATCAAATCCGCAGTTGGTAAAGCTCTATCAGAATTATCTTTCTGTAAAATCTGCTTTGGCTTCGGATGATGTAAAGAAAACTTCGATGGCTGCAGGAGAATTTTTAAAAACTTCTAAAACCGTTAATGCAAAAATGATTGCAGAAAAGAATCTGATTTCGTTAAAAACTGATGCCACGACGATTGCTCAGGGAAAAAAAATTGAAACTCAGAGAAAAGCATTTTACAATTTATCAGATATCATGATTGGTTTGGCTAAAGAAAATAAATTGTCTGACAAAACCATTTTCGTACAATACTGTCCGATGGCAAAAGGAAGTTGGCTAAGCAGCGAAAAGCAAATCGTAAATCCTTATTACGGAAAATCGATGCTTGACTGCGGATCTGTAAAATCTGAAATAAAGTAAAAAAAAGAAAAAAGAGAAGCTCAACGTAGGTTTCTCTTTTTTTATAAGATGTATTTTCTTTAAATTGGTTTCGCTGGCGATGTACGAAAATTTGTAAAACTTAACTAAATTTTTATAAATTTGCCACTTCTTATGACAAAATTCTGTTCTGCAACATTGCAAATCACATCGCCTTGATTTAGATTTATGATTTATATATCCGGAATTGCTTTTTTGGACAGAATTCTTATGTAATTCAAACTGATTTTAATAATGTAGTTCCCAACTCTTTGAGGAATAATATATATCTTTTTACTTTATGGAAAACATTACAATAAGTTTTCAATCATTAAAAAATGTCAATTTAAAAACTGAAATATTAGCAGGACTTACGGTTGCAATGACGATGATTCCTGAATCATTATCTTTTGCAATACTTGCAGGTCTGTCACCTTTGACGGGACTTTACGCTGCTTTTTTGATGGGAATCGTAACCGCTTTTCTAGGTGGCCGCCCCGGAATGGTTTCAGGTGGTGCCGGAGCGACCATAGTAGTTTTGATCGCTTTAGCAGCTGCTCATGGTGTTGAATATTTGTTTGCGACCGTAGTTTTGGCTGGGATAATTCAGTTTTCTGTGGGAGTTTTAAAATTAGGGAAATTTGTAAGGTTAATTCCTCAACCTGTAATGTACGGTTTCCTGAATGGTCTTGCCGTTATTATTTTTATGGCACAGGTTGCCCAATTTGAAGTCGTAGAAAATGGAGTTTCCACTTTAATGCATGGTGCACCATTTTATACCATGCTGGGTTTAACGGTACTTACGATCGCAATTGTAATAGTTTTTCCAAAGATTACCAAAGCTGTACCGGCTTCTCTAGTCGCAATCATTGTAGTGTTCGCAGTCGTTTATTTTCTCAAAATAGATACTAAAAAGGTAATCGATATTGCTTCTGTAAGCGGATCGTTGCCAAAATTTCACATACCGAATATTCCTGTTTCTATAGAAACTTTTCAGATTATTTTGCCTTATGCTGCAATTATGGCGGGCGTAGGATTAATAGAATCACTTCTGACTCTGAATATGGTAGATGAAATTACCAATACAAAAGGAAAATCAAATCAAGAGGCAATGGCTCAGGGAATTGCTAATATTACCAACGGTTTTTTTGGAGGAATGGGCGGTTGCGCAATGGTAGCACAGACTTTGGTAAATATTGATGCGGGCGCGAGAACCAAAATTTCTGCAATTATTGGAGCTGTCACTATTTTGATCATCATTTTGGCAGGTGGTCCTGTAATCGAACAGATTCCGATGGCTGCACTGGTAGGTGTAATGATGATGGTAGCGATTGGTACATTTCAGTGGGCATCATTCAGAATCATCACGAAAATGCCAAAATCTGATATTTTTGTCGGAATTACTGTAGCGGTTATTACGGTTTTACTGCATAATTTAGCGTTGGCCGTTCTGATTGGAGTGATAATCTCAGCATTAGTTTTTGCATGGGACAGCGCAAAACGAATTAGAGCAAGAAAATCTACTGATAGTGATGGTAATAGAATTTATGAAATTTACGGACCTTTATTTTTTGGCAGTACTGCTGCATTTACAGAAAAATTTGATTTCGTCGGTGATCCCCAAAAAATTATTATTGACTTTAAGGAATCCAGAATTGTAGATATGTCGGCAATCGAGACTTTAAAAAAAGTAATAGAAAAATATGAAAATAATCACAAAAAAGTGATTTTAAAACATCTAAGCGCAGATTGTACAAGACTATTAAAGAATGCAGAAGGTTTTATAGAAGTGAATATTGATGAAGATCCTACATATAAAGTACTACCTAAATAAAAAATGAGTAAGTCCTTATAAAATGTAAAAAGAAACCCTTGTAAGAGTTTCTTTTTTTTATATTTCCAGTTGTAATATTTTCTCAATCATCTTCTGATTAGTACTTTCAGGTATTAATCTCATGAAAAAATTCCGGATCGCGTTTCCTTTTTCCCATTGCGAAACCTTACCAATTGTCCAGCTGGTTTTTACGATATGATCAACTTTTTTTCTTCTGATATTTTGAAAATCTTCAAATACTGAATTAAAATTCCTGTTTTTTTCTAAGAGTTTCCCAATTACATAAGCATCTTCAATCGACTGACAAGCTCCTTGTCCCATATTAGGAGTTGTGGCGTGAGCCGCGTCGCCGATGAGACAGAGGTTTTCTGAAAACCATTTGGGAATAGGAGCGAGGTCAATGATATCATTCACAATTATATTTTCGCGTTTTGTAGATTCCAGAATTTGTAGAATTAAAGGGTCAAAATCACTGAACGTTTCAATTAGATCAATATTTTCTGTAAAATTATTTTGGTTGATCAAAGCGTACCAGTAGACTTTATTTTCAGAAATTTTAACAAAACCAAAGCGTTTTCCTTTTCCCCAAATTTCTAAAGCATGATGAAGATATTTTTCAGGAAGATTAAATTGGGTTAATCCGCGCCAGCATTTTTGTTCAGCATTTCTGATTTTTCCCGTTTTGAAAATTTGATTTCGAATTTTTGAGTGAATTCCATCTGCGCCGAAAACGATTTTGCTTTCAATGTTATCGCCATTTTTGAACGTTAAGTGATAATTTTCTGTTTTTTCAATTCTATTTAATTGATGATCAAGTTCTATATTTTCATAACCTAGATTTTTTGCCAAAATATTTTGCAAATCAGCTCTTTGAATCGCGACATTATAGGAACTAAATTTCTTTTCTAAAGCTAAAATATTATTTGTAGAAATTGTTTTCAGTTTTTCATCAGTGATAGAAATTCCATGAATTTTGTTTCCTGCATTTTCAATTTGTTCTTTTAAACCGAGTTTGTCGAAAATCTGCATTGCATTAACTGCCATCATAATTCCTGCTCCCACAGGTTTTATTGCCTGTGCAGATTCGTAAATGGTAAAGTCTAAATTCTGCTGCTTCAGAACGTTTCCTAAAGTTAAGCCACCAATTCCGGCTCCGATAATTGAAATATGGTTCATTTATTTTTAAATTTTTCTAAAGCATCTGTTTTAGATAATTATTCTTTAATTTTGCTTTTCGGGAGAAATATACACTAATTTTTCAATTTTTTCATTGTATTTGCGCTAAAATTATAAAATTTAAGTTTATTTTTAAACCTACAAGTTTAATCAGTTAAAGATATTCATAATTTTTGCAAAAAAAAGCGGAGCCTGAAAAATTCAGACTCCGCTCCTTAATTATTAAAACTAAAATTATTTACCTAAATAAGATTTCAAAATTTTACTTCTCGTATTATGTTTTAGTCTTTTAATTGCTTTTTCCTTGATCTGACGAACTCTCTCTCTTGTAAGGTCAAAAGTTTCACCGATTTCCTCTAATGTCATTGGATGTTTACCGTTCAGTCCAAAATACAATCTTACCAAATCTGCCTCTCTTGGAGTCAATGTATTTAATGCTCTTTCAATTTCAATCTGAAGAGATTCCAGCATCAAATCTTTATCCGGACTAGGAGATTCTCCTGAACGCAATACGTCATACAAGTTAGAATCTTCTCCTTCTACCAATGGTGCGTCCATTGATAGGTGTCTTCCAGAGTTTTTCATTGATTCTTTGATGTCTTCTTCACTCATGTCAAGAACTTCAGCCAATTCTTCCGGAGAAGGTGGTCTTTCATTTTCCTGCTCAAGGTGAGCGTAAGCTTTATTGATTTTGTTGATCGAACCAATTTTGTTCAGTGGCAATCTTACAATCCTCGACTGTTCAGCCAAAGCCTGTAAAATCGACTGACGAATCCACCATACGGCGTAAGAGATAAATTTAAAACCTCTTGTTTCGTCATATCTTTTTGCAGCTTTCATCAGTCCTAAATTCCCTTCATTGATCAAATCGGGAAGAGAAAGTCCCTGATTTTGGTATTGTTTAGATACTGAAACTACAAAACGAAGGTTGGCTTTGATCAATTTTTCCAACGCGACTCTATCGCCGGCGCGGATTTTTTGTGCCAAATCAACTTCTTCGTCTGCCGTAATCAATTCTACTTTACCGATTTCCTGCAAATACTTGTCTAGTGAAGCGGTTTCCCTGTTGGTAACCTGCTTGGTTATTTTTAATTGTCTCATTTATTTTATTCTCAAAAATAGAGTTACTATTCTATTATACGTTTGAGATATTAAAAAGGTTACAGAGATTTTAATAATTTTTTATTTAATTAAAATATGGTTGAGAAATTAGTTGTAAATTATCGCTCTTGATTATCTAATGTACAGATCATCTTCAATTAGCGTAGCTTTCTATAAAACCTATCGGCAGGTTTATGAATCATACCAATCTTTTATTAATTAAGTATTTACAATAATTTTCTAAACAAGTAGTAGAATTGTGGAAAATAAAAAAAGTGAAACCGAAGCCTCACTTTCTATTTATATTGAATTTAAAAATTAACATTAAAAATTCACAGATTCACAATTCAAATTTAAAATAAATCATTCAACACTTTTGCAAGTCTTAAACCTCCGTATAGAAGCTGTCTTTCCATTGTATCATTAAATTTATACTGATAATCGTATGCTAATTTTGAGCCGTCTGGTGTCTGTGCATAGATTTTATTGGCGATTTGATGAGAATCAAATAACCAGTTTTCTAACGTTCCCGACTGAATTTGCTTTACTTCGTCGTTCGACTTAATATCCAAAAGCTTAGCATATTCCGTGTAACTGTATTTTTGAGAATCTACTAATTTTCCGTCCCATACTGAGTGCAAATTTGTTTTTTCTCCAAAATAAGTAACATTAATTTTATTTCCTCCAAGATCTTCAGACCTTCCTGTGTGCATTGGCTGAGAAAGATCTCCCATCATATGAATCAGAAAAATCAAAGCTATTTTTCTGTCTTTCTCAGAAGTTTTTTCGTCTTTTATTTGCGCAGATAAAGTTTTGATCTGAGAGTAAAGGCTCGGCCCGGCTTGAGCTTTAAGATTTTTTTCAAAAGATGAAAAATCTGTCTGTGGATCAATGTTTACATAGTGCCACACTGATGTCTGCTTCCAGACTCCGGTAGTATCAGATTTAATAAAATCCGGCCAGTTTGCCCAGTAAGCAAGACGTTCTTGTCCCATCATTTTTTTTATTTCTCTTCGCGCTTTTCCGGAAAGGTGGTTTTCTGCAATCTCGGCAATAACACGATGTCCCGTCAATCCCCACGCATAAGAATATAAAGAACTGGAGATCAACATCAAAAACAGCATTTTTAAATAAATACTTTTCATTTTTAGTAATAATTTTAGATCGACAAAGATAAGGTACACTTTCCGAATTCAGATAATATGCAATCTATTTTATAATAACTTTTTAGCATTGTTAAATAAATTTAATCTTTCAAAGTTTTGAATCAAATTTCTAAATTTTATTTTTATACTCACAATATCACAAATTTTATCACTAAATTGGATTTATAAAATATTTGGCTAATTTTTTTCAAATATTATTTTACACTAACAACCACATCACAGAACGAGAGTATGTACGACACCAGCATTGTAGACATGCATTACAACAAACTGCAGACAGATTTTAAGGCTGAGGCAGTTGCCGTGAATCTCCTGAAATACCATCGGGCAGTCAGCAATATTTTTATTGAAAGGATCGGAATCAATGACAGAGCTTATCTTAAAGATATCAAAAGTATTTCCAGTCATTACCTTGGTTTTGATGAAGAAGTTTTAAGTATAAAAACCTATAGAGAAGGTATTTACGACTATTTACCGGAAGGTCTTTTTCACCCGCCATCGCTTAATACATCACGGAAAAATGTAGAAAGTGTCGTTAATGAAATTAGAAAGCAAAAGAGGGTAGAAGACGACGCTAGAAAGTTTTTCAGACCTTTTGAGCTTGAAATTTTCTTTACGGAAATCGGTGCATTACTCAAAGAATACGATTTTGATCTTGCAAGTGAAACAGATTCTCTCCTAAAAGTTTTTTCAGAACTCTGGCCTGTTGTTAAAATGCTTGACAAAAAAAGTGCCTACATTTTTATACATATCATTCCGTTTTTTCATCAGATTCGCGGCGACAAAAAATGGTTTGAGCGATGTCTTACCTCTTTTCTGCGGGTTCCTGTGGAAATTACGTTCACTCCAAATATCATAGACAGGATAGAAAGGGAAGATGATTCTATGCTTCTGGGTAACTCCAGACTTGGGGTTACTTACATTCCCAGCGGTAGACATATGGATGGCGAAAGAAACTGGATTGTAAACATCGGGCCCATTCCTTATCAAGATATGAAAAAGTACATTCCCGGAAATCCTTTCAGAAAAGTTCTGCAGGCTTTGTATGATTATTGTCTTCCTGTAAGTGTAGATATTGAAGAAAATTTTATAACAGAAAAGAAAGAATATTCATTCATGCTGGAGGATGGCGAAAGAAATTCTAACAGGCTTGGTTTCTCTACTTTTCTGTAAAATATTTTATTATATTTACAATCATCAATCACAATCACTATTAATTTAATTAAATGGAATTTTCTTCAGTAAAAGGTGTATTTCTAAGATATATTTTAGTGCCGTTGCTGGCGGTAATTATGATGGGTATTCTGGGTGCGATCAGAAGAAATCAGCCGGCGATAAAGATCAAAGTGATCATCATTTATGTACTGCTTTGCAGCTTATGTTTGGCACTTCCTGGGTTTTTAGGTTTTGCAGGAAATCTGTTTAATCCTTATTATTACTTGATTTCTCAGGTTGTATATTTAATCCTTGGGATTTTTCATGTCAATTTGATGCATCGTTTTTTCAGAAAACATATACAATCATTTAGTCTCAGTGTCTTATTTGAGTCTGTACTTTCTGTGACCTGCGTGCTTCTGGGAGCTTATCTTTTTGTACTAATTTTCCGATGGATCAGCAAAGATCAGGGATTTCCGGTAATGTCTGCTACGAGTGCATTGATCTTTTTTGTGCCAATGGTTTTTCATTACTGTTATATTCAGTTTATCAGTATTCCGGTTGATATTTATAAAACATGGCGATATTCTCCGGATCAGAAGCCACCGAATTTTGAAGGAGCAGATTTCGACAGATTAATGGTTTTGAATGTTGAATTGAGTAAAAATCTTGAAGATGCCAACAGATTCAGAATAAAAGCCAAAACTTTGCCGACTGGTGTTACTTTCGGAGACTGGTTTTTCCGTGTGGTAGACGATTATAATCACAAAAACCCACAGTCGATTATTCATCTTTCAGACGAAAGCAGAGAATCATATTACTGGATATTTTATACAAAAAAATCATTCTTCAGCTTTAGAAAATATATTGATTTCGATCAGGATATCAGCACCAATAATATCTCTGAAAACGAAGTGGTAGTCTGTAAAAGGGTTATCCAGCATGAAGAGGAAGGAAGAAGATCACCATCACAAATTTAAAAAGTATTACTATGATACAGCCAATCAAACATTTTGCAATCAACTGGGTCGACGGGATGAAAGTTTCTCAAAGACATCTCAATGACCAGGATAATTTTTTAATTGACACCATAAGAGATGCCAATTCGTTAGCAATCACAACTTATAATTATGGTCTGTTGCCGATTCCGAACGAATTTACCGACAAAACGATTTTTGATGTTCATAATACCGCAACCAATGATGTGCAGCTCGTTATCAAACATTGCAGTGCCGTCACATTAGCAGGTTACAGAATTGAGCTAAAAGACAGAAGAGTAAGCGTAAAAGCACTTGCCAAATCGATGAATCTGGATGAAAATCAGATCGATGGAGAGTATTATATTTTAATTTCTGTTAATCCTTTTGATAAAGTACCATTTGGCGATATCGATCCTGAGGAAATTCCGCCAAGACATCCGAATGCTCATGCCTACTACCATATTGAACTGTTAGCAGTTTCATCTTTGAACAGCAGCTATTCTGGAGGGAATTATCTGGTTGTGGGAAAAGTAGATTTTAAAGGCAATATCGCACAGGTTAATTCTACATTTATACCGCCATGTACATCGGTGCAGAGCCATCCGGCGCTGATCGATTACTATAACGGATACGCAAAATCAATCGGAAATCTTCAGCAATACGCATTTAAAATTATCCAGAAAGCTTCTCACAAAAATCAAAATACCGCTTTAGCATTAAATGTAAAATCGCTGTGTACTGTTTTGGTGAATACTTTTGGAGATATGTATTTTCAGTTTAGAAATGTGATTCCTTATCAGGCACCTGTATTTTTAATCGAAACTTTTGCTAAGTTAGCTTTGAGACTTTATAATGCTACACAGGTTTTGGTTCCTGCAGAGTTGGAAGAAATGTTGAATTATAGCTTAGAATGGAGCGAAATTGCACCTCATACTTTGCTAAATCAATTATCAACGGTTGCAGAGACTAATTATGATCATCATAATTGCGGCGAACCACTTTTATATATTCATCAGATGCTGAGAAGTTTAGAAACTATTTTCTCCAAATTAAGCGAACTGGATTACATCGGACAGCGAAAAGAAAATATTATCGTCAACGAGCAGGAAGTTTCTTCAAACACTAACCCGAAAAGAGGTTGGAGTGTTTTAGATTAATTTAATTAAATTTCATACAATAAATAAATCCCGAATATTGATGTTCGGGATTTTTAGGTGTATAAATATTTATTTTTTTACTAAAATTTTCTCAGTCGCTTTTTTGCTTAAAACTTCCTGTTTTCCTTCAACTTCCACGGTTACAGACCTGTCGAAATCTTCAATTTTAATAATTTTTATTTTAGTATTTAAAAGAAGTTTTCTTTCTGTAAGATAATTAAGAAAAGCATCATCAGAAAGCGTTACAGAAGCGAATACAATATTTTCTCCTACTTTACAATCACTTAATTTCTGCAAATCCTGCGAAATGATGTTGCCATCTTTATCAGGAATTGGTTCTCCATGAGGATCGAATTTGGGGTAATCTAAAATCTCGTCCATTTTATCAAAAAATATTTTGGAATGTACATGTTCCAGCTGTTCGGCGATTTCGTGAACATTTTCCCATCCAAAATTCATTTTTTTGACGAGAAACATCTCCGTTAATCTATGTTTTCTTACGACCAGAGCTGCTTCGCGTCTGCCTTTTTCTGTAACTTTCAGCGGTTTATAAGTTTCATAAACTACCCATTTTTTTTCAGCAAATTTTTTCATCATGTTATTGACGCTCGGCATTTTTACATTCAAAAATTTGCTGAGTTCGTTGATCGTTACTTTTCCTTCATGGTCAACTAAATGAAACAAAGCCTTCAGATAATTTTCCTCTGTTAATGTTGTTCTCAAAATGTTAGATGATTTTCGTTACAAATCTAACAAAATATTATTTAAAAATAAGTCTTGTTATTTTAAGTTTTTTTAATTTTGCTGAATGAAATTTTCCTTTAAAAACGACTATTCAGAAGGTTGTCATCCCAGAATTTTAGACTCGCTTTTACGCTTCAATACTGATCAGCAGGCGGGTTATGGGGAAGATGAATATTCTTTACAAGCTAAAAATTTAATTAAAGAAAAAACAGACAATCAGGCTGCTGATATCTATTTCGTTTCGGGCGGAACTCAGGCCAATCTGCTTGTTATTTCTTCAGTTCTAAAACCATATCAATGTGTGATTTCTGCATCCACGGGGCATATTTTGAATAATGAAACAGGTGCCATCGAGGCGACCGGACACAAAGTTTTGAGTATAGAAACTGAAGACGGAAAACTAAAACCTTCAGATATTCAGCCAATTTTAGATGGTCATAAAAATATTCCTCATCAGGTGATGCCGAAATTGGTTTATATTTCAAATTCTACAGAACTTGGAACGATTTATCAAAAAACAGAACTTGAAAGTCTTTCTAAATTTTGTCGTGAAAATAATCTTTATTTATTCATGGACGGCGCAAGATTGGGACATGCAATTACTTCCGAAATAAGTGATTTATCTTTAAAAGATGTTGCTAAACTGACGGATATTTTCTATCTGGGAGGCACGAAAAACGGAGCTTTAATAGGAGAGGCGATCGTGATCAATAATCAATCTTTACAGGAAGATTTTGCTTTCAACATAAAGCAAAAAGGTGCTTTGCTTGCAAAAGGCAGATTGTTGGGAATTCAGTTTTTAGAACTGCTAAAAGATGATCTGTATTTCGATCTGGCAAAACATGCAAATCAACAGGCAATGAAAATCAAAAATGCTTTATGTGAAAAAGGGATTTCATTTCTTTCAGATACTTTTACAAACCAGATTTTCCCGATTTTGAGTCATGAAATTATTGACAAATTATCTGATAAGTTTGAATTTTACATCTGGAAAAACATCAATGAAAATTCTTCAGCAATTCGGCTGATCACATCATGGAATACAAAAGATGAAGCGGTTGAAGATTTTATAGAAATCATTAATAATAATAATAATATATAAATACAAAAAATGCAACTCTCAGAAAGTTGCATTTTTTGTATTTTTTCCAAAGATAAATTATTTTTTCAAAGCTTTTGCGACCATAATGCAATCAGCAGTTTCCAGTTTCTGACCATCTTTATAGGCAACTTTTGTTTCATCAGCGTATTTCATCTGACCATTTTCATCTTTTTGATTTCCAATACCTTCCATTAAATTTCCGTCTTTTTGTAGAAAGAAAATATCTCTTTTACTGGTAGTTCCTTCAGATGCAAATTCGTACGTCAGTTTCAAGGTATCTCCAGATCTGAAGCCGGTAAGTTCACCTTTAGAACTATCTTTTTCGCTATTTTTATAGGCCATTTTTCCCGTAACGGTACCCAGATTATCATCAATACTAACAAAAACGCTGTCTTTTCCTGTTGCACCCATAAAGCAGTATGATTTTGCCCCCAAGGTATCAACCACAGTAGCAGTGGTGTCTGTAAGCGAATCTGCATTAGCCGCAGGAGCCGTAGTTTCAACTTTTTTGTTACAGTTGATCAGAAATAATGATAACGAACCTAATAAAATGTACTTTTTCATGACTTTTTATATTATATTAAATTGATTTGTATTGCTAAAATAATCATTGTAATCTGAATGGTAGGTAAATTTATAATAAAATTATATTTAACATATTTAAATTATGACGACAATGATTGAAATAATTCTTAAATTATATTAGACAGAAAAAATTAAAATTAAATTCGAAATTCTAATCGCTGAGAATCGGATAAAAATCTTTTATTTAAATCATACTCAGGATTTCAAAAAATTTGAAAACCATAGATAGCGATAAGAATTATAATTAAGTTATTAAAATATTTAAATAATGAATTTAAATTGATTTACAATCAAACGTGAGTCAAATAATGAGTAGAGAAATATGTAATTAATACATGAATTTTGGTACTTTTTAAAGATGTAAACTACTCCACAGTCAACATTTAAAAAGTCCTATAATTTATATTATGTTAAATAGAGTGTTGTTGTCGATTTAATTTTAATGTTCTATGGTTCTTGAAATCAGTATGTTATAAATTAATATTAGGATTTTTAAAACTTATAATTATTCAAGTTTTTACAATATTACAATGTTCAATTTTTTTGAATTTAATATTTTAGTTTCTAAAAAATAAATACTAACTCATGATAAGCTTGAATTTTATTTATTTCTCATCTTACCATTTTTAAATCTCATACTTGCCGTCTGATAATAAGAAATAGTTTGTGAAGCCAAATCCTTATTTTTTGTTTTCGATACTGTTAAGATCTGCTTTTCATTACCAGAAACAACGAATTGTTTAACACATTTTCTGTCGTCTATTTGAGTAAAAATATTACCTTTCAACATTCCTAAAGTTCTATAGTTACCGATAAAGGCTCTCTCATCTCCTATCGGAGTTTTATTAATATCTTTCCCATAGAGATTTGTTGTGTAATTCCAGCCGAGATAACCGAATAAAGTCGGCATTAGATCGATCTGTGATGTTAAACGAGCAATTTTTGTTGGCATCTGCTTCGGTAGATTATAAATTATGGCAGGTATATGATGTCTGTCGATATTAATTTCCCATTTCCCTGCACTGCTTGCACAATGATCTGCTACGATAACAAATACAGTATTTTTAAACCAGGGTTTCGTTTTGGCTTTTTCAATAAATTTTCCCAAAGCATAATCTGTATATTTCACAGCAGCGTTTCTGTCGCCCGGTGCAAGATCTATCCTTCCGGCGGGAAAAGAATACGGTTTGTGATTTGAAGTGGTCATTACAAACTGAAAAAATGGCTTATCGGATTTAAAATTTTTATCAGCATATTTTACGGATTGATTATAAAGATCTTCATCGCAAATTCCCCAGGCATTTTCAAAGGTAACTTCTTGGTCAGGAATTGCAAATCTATTTGTTGTAATTTCATCAGAAAGCGGATTTCCACGATCTCGGTCTACAATATCAAATCCCTGACCTCCAAAAAAAGTATTCATATTATCAAAATAACCGTCGCCACCGTAAATAAAATAAGGCTGATAGTTTTTTGATTTTACAATGGTA
This sequence comes from Chryseobacterium sp. CY350, assembly GCF_027945075.1. Lineage (NCBI taxonomy): Bacteria > Pseudomonadati > Bacteroidota > Flavobacteriia > Flavobacteriales > Weeksellaceae > Chryseobacterium > Chryseobacterium wangxinyae. Next base: position 800,262 of record NZ_CP116034.1, on the reverse strand, counting down.
GAAACTGAAAATAAATTTTTGTTGTCTGGTCTTCTTACAATACTATTTCCCGGAGTTGGTGGGACAGATAACGTCAGAGCCTCCATGCCGCGAACCGTTCTGGTACCAGTTGCATAAAGATTTGTAAAGAAAATACTTTCGCTGGATAATCTATCGTAATTGGGCGTAAGATGATTAGTATTTCCAAATTCCGAAAGAAAATCTGCACTGAAACTTTCGATAGCAATAAGAATGATATTTGGTTTTTTTTCCTGATCGCCGGCTGTTATTCTTGAAATATCATCATATCGTGTTGTACTGTTTTTTTGGTTTTCCTGTAAAAGATTTTTTCTGACGATTGCGTAGGCTTCTTTTTCAGACAGTTTGGGATAGAACGTTTCATAATCAAGTTCATTAGATCTAAAAGCACTTACAAAAGAATAAGCTCCGTTTTTACCTAATTCATTAATTACTAGATTATTGCTGAAGTCTGCCTGTTTATTTCTCAAAGCTAATCCTAAAATAACAGCAATTCCAAAAACAGGAACCGTATGAAATAGACGATTACGGATCGGCGTTTTACGAGAAAAGGTGTGTTTAAAAGTACTAAATTTTTTAAATACAATGAATGTAAGCATGATCAATCCCACCAAAACAACGCCAACTAAAGGTAATGGATAAGATTGGTTGATATTGGCAAAAACTTCATAAGTATAAATGAGATAATCTACCGCAATGAAATTAAACCTTACTCCGAACTCATCCCAAAAAGGAATTTCCGCAAGAAGACTGAAATAAATGACAATTAAAATGATTGTGAGATAAAAATAAGTAAAACATCTGTCAAATAATGAACCCATCCATTTTCTCGGAAAAATTAATAAATAGATTGTGTAAGGAACCAGAATTGATAATCCCATTATAAGATCGAATAAAAAACCTGTTGCAAATGCTCTGAAAATATAAATCGGGTTAAGGTCTAGATCTTTTACAGACCAGATCATCATTGTAATCCTTATAAAAAAAGACAGAGAAATGTATAAAGATAAAATGCTGAATAATACAGAAAATCTGCTCTTAAATAACTTTTGGGATAATTTTGTATTCATTTTTTGAAGTCACTGTTTGCTATTAAAAAGCAAAGCAAAGACTCAATTTCGAAGAAATTTTGAATTCAGTAAATAAAGAGAGCTTCTCAATTTAGAATGTAACAGAAAAAAGGTGTTTTTGATCTGTAAAGCTGTATTTCACTTCCCAATTTTGAGATTTTAAAATTTCTTTAATAATAGCAAGCCCTAAACCGCTCCCGCTGTTGTTTGCAGATAGCCTTGCAAATCTTTTAAACAAAAGATCTTCATTTAATTTCTCGGCTCCGGTATTGGCGACAGAAAAAACTGAAGCTTGCAAGCTGACGAAAATAATACCATCTGCTGCAGTATGCCGAATTGCGTTCAGAAACAGATTGTTAATAAGTATTTCTGTAAGACTTGTATTTCCTTTTATGGACGTTTTTTGAATGACACCGAGCTTTAAAGTTATGTTTTTCTGATCAAGATGTTCCTGAAGATTTTCAATACTTTGAGTCAGTAATTCATCAAAATTGATGATTTCTGAATGAAGAAACTGGCTGTTCTCAATTTTTGCCAGCAGCAGAAGATTTTGATTGATTCTTGCACTTCGCGACAGTGCTTTGTGCATATCTTCAGCGATATTGTACTGTTTTTCAGTAAGATCTGCATCCTGCAATAGAAGATCAAGCTTGTTCTTCAAAATAGCCAACGGTGTTTGCAACTCGTGAGATGCATTTTCGGTAAATTCTTTCTGGGCTTTATAAACAGAAACATTCTGAGCAATAAGCTTTTTTAAAGAAATATTCAGCTCATCGAATTCTGTAGTGTCAGTATTTTCAAACTCAATGATTGTCTGTGTGTTAAGATTAAAATTCTTTAATTTATCTAATGTGTTTCTGAACGGTTTCCAGATTGTCTTTGATAATCTTCTGTTCAGAATAAAAAGTCCCGTTACGATCATAATAAAAAAGAAAAGAGTAATCATTCCGATAATCATTACTGTACTTTCGGTTTCCTCAATATTGGTTTCTATGGTAAACAGATACGGTTCATTTTTAATATAAATCACTTTTTTGAGAGTTCTGTAACGCTCGATTGTTTTATCAGAAGAAAATGGTTTATACTTTTCGGTGGTAAAGATCTGGTCTTTCTTATAACTGTTAAAAGGAAGTTTCTGAATACTGGTGCCGGGTTGAATCTGATTCCATAAATTGATATTCCGCTGAATATCTTTATTGGAAATCTTCATTCGGTTAAATTCAAATGAAGTTTTTTCTGCAACAATTTCATTGTGCTCGTCAAGTTCATTTTGCCAGATCGCATCAACCATAAAATAATAGACAGGTATACTGATTGTCAGAATAATCAGCACAAAGATCAAAAACGGTTTGGTTGTTTTACTTAATAACGGCTTCATTTTATCAATTTATGTACTCTCCCATTTGTATCCGGTTCCATATACTGTTTTCAGATAATGGTCGCAGCCGGCGTCGTAGAGTTTTTTCTTCAGATTTTTTACGTGAGCGTATACAAAATCGTGGTTTTCCAGCATATCGGCAAAGTCTCCCGAAAGATGTTCTGCCAATGTACTTTTAGAGATTACTCTGTTTTTATTTCCGATAAAATAGATTAATAAATCAAATTCTTTTTTTGTCAAAACGATGATTTTGTTGTTTACAGCAACGGTTTTAGAAAGAAGATCAATCTGAAGTTCATTTTGCTTCACCACATTTGTACTGCTGAACTGTTTCCTCCGAATGACGGAATAAATTCTGGCCGTCAATTCAGATAGATGAAATGGCTTGGTCAAATAATCATCTGCGCCAATCTGCAAACCTCTTATTTTATCATCTAAAGCATTTTTAGCCGAAATAATAATCACACCATCCTGTTTCTGTTCTTTTTTCAATTCTTCAAGAATTTTCAGTCCGTTTCCATCCGGTAAAGTAATATCCAGCAAAATACAGTCATACTGAAACACGGCGATTTTGTTCATCGCTTCACGATATGTTGCAGCAAATTCGCACAGATAATTCTCTTCTGATAAATATTCTGCAATGCTTTTTGCAAGTTCAGATTCGTCCTCAATAATCAGAATTTTCATCTGTGATAATTTTTTATTTACTGACTAATCCGTCAATTGTTTAACTGCAAATTTAAAGATTCAATTCTGTAGAAATTTTGAATTTACAAAAACTTCTTAACATTGATGATCATCTTTTAAAAGATCGTTCAAACCATACTGATCAAAAATTATTTTTCCTACTTCAAGTTTAGACCAGCCTTTCTGCAACCTGTAAGTAAATAACAAATCGTTGTTTTCAAAAAGACATTCCAAGTTGAGCAATGTAATATTCTTTTCATCCTTTAAAAGATTTTCTATCATATTGAGATGGGTTGAAAAGATAAACATTGAGTTGGTATATCTCGAAATTCCAAGTATCGTATCACCGGTAATTTTTGCCGAATCATTAATATTTGTTCCACTAAATATTTCATCAAAAACCGCAAAGCAGTTTTTTGTTTTTAATTCGACGAGTACATTTTTAATATTGATAATCTCCTGCATAAAATGGCTGTGACCTTCTTTAAGATTATCAGTAACAGAGAAATGTAGAAAAATTCGGTCATAGAATGGTATTTTGCACGATTCTGCAGGTACAGCAATTCCCAAATGTGCGAGTAAAACAATAATGCTCACAGATTTCATAGCCGTTGACTTTCCAGACATATTCGCTCCTGTAAAGACCATTATGTTTTTTTCTCTTTCAGTAAGCGTATTTTTCACCGACGTTGTAAGATCAAGATGGTAAAATTCTCTTATTATAAATTTTTGATTATCAGAAAATTCCGGAAAAACAAGATCATTGAGAGCAATACCTTTTGCAATACTTGAGTGCACATCAAACATATAAAAGAAATCCCAAAAAGACTCAAAGCTTTTCTTTCCAATTTCTGATTTAATTATAAGTAATAATGTCTTTCTAAGTTTGAAATTCAATTCTTTTTGATGATAATCAATTACAGTCAAAGATTCAATAAATTTTAGGGTTTCATTTATTTCAGCACAATAATCTTTACAAAATTCAGATTGTTTAAAGTTTTCCAGTACGGCGTGAAAACCATGAAAAAATTCAATAAAAATTGACAGGTTATTATTTATTTCTTTAAAAAAATTTCTGTAAGTCAAATTTCTAATAAATGTGTAGTTGTAAGAATCTGCCTCACCCAAAAGTTTATGAGTCACAGAAACCGCATTTTCGCTGATCCTGTAATCTTTTATAATATGAAGATTTTCTAAAAACATTTTTAGCTTTTGCTGCGTATATAATGTCTGGTTTTTATTAAAAGATTTCTGACTGAAAAAAAGATTTAAATATTGTCTGGATTTTCTGGTCTGCGTAAAATTAAAATGGGATACAATTTCCGAAATATTTTCCATTGTTCATTGTGTTTATATTTTTAAAGAAGGATTTTTGGACTTTAGATTTTTGATCTTATAAATTCTAAAAATTATTCATATCTAATTTTTTAAGTCTCGATGAAATTGCACTTTTTGTACGGCCAAAATGTCTGGCGAGATCACTGCCGCTGATTCCTTCAGAAAACATTTCAGACAATTCTTGGTCAAGATCTGGCGTCCACGGTTGGTATGCGCCTTTGTGTTTTTCGCGTATGAGATCAACGTTATAAGTCTTTTCAGCCTTTTTATCCTCTTTCGGAATATCTTTAATAACATGTATTTGAGAAGATTCCGGAAAATTGAGCGGCATCAGAGATTCGGGAATATAGAGTTTGCTTTTTGCACGAGTAACGGCAACATACAATAAATTGATCTCTTCATTAAGTTTCGTGAGATTAATTTCCTCGGGCTTTTTGTCTTTCTTTATCTTTTCTAATTTTTCCTCAGAAATAAAATCTTCTACAAGTCGCACACTGTCATACTCCATTCCCTTACAACGATGTACGGTAGAAAAAATCATTTCCGCTTTCTCTTTTTCGTCACCTTCTACGTGTTTATTCTTAATCGTTTTAATGATATTCGGAATCTTATTGCCGTATTCTTTCACAATTTCCACCATCATTCCCAGTTGCATATCTTCTGTCTTACCAATATAATCTTCAAGTTCCTTGAGATTTTTCATCGCTTTAATGAGCTTATCTTTTATGAGATGACGGTTTTCGTTTTGTAAATTTAAAACATCATATAAAGAAGCTCCTTCGTCAGCGTAAGTATAAGAATTAATATTTCCTTCAAAATAAATATACTTTACTTTTTTATTTTCGGTAACGTATTCTATCGCTTTCAGCAGCAAGCCGAGATTTGTTCTTGCGATAATGGCCTTGCTCTTAATCTCACCAACTTCTCCTTTTCCGGTGATCAAAATCGCCTCCTCATTGTTGATGTAATTTTTATATTTAAATATTTGTTTCGCAAGATCAGCAATATCCTGACTAAAACGAAAACTCGCCGATAAATAATGCGTCTCAAAATTTGCTTTTTCTAACGAATTGACTGCAAAACGCCATCCGTAGATCTGCTGATTAGTATCTCCCACGATTACTTTTGTAGCATTTTGCTTCAGAAAAACATCGAGCATTGCCGGCGAGGCATCTTGACCTTCATCAAATAAGATAAAATCAAAAGGTAGTTTGGGATTCAAAATCTGAAACTTTTTAAGATAGAAATCATGAGTGATTTCAATTTCGCCTTTATCCATTTTGCTGAGCAGTAACCTTGTTTTTGAGAGGATATACTGATAAAAAGTAGTCACAAATTTTTTCGCATTGGTATCAGAAATTGTATCTAAATAATTCAGATCCTGAACTTTGAGTTTGTCGCTATTGCAGAAATAAGTTATAAATTTATTGATGTGGTTGGCAATGATATATTCATTATGTTTTTCACCATTTCCCTGTAGATGAAGAAGTTCTGCAATTTCACTCGTTTTGTATCCTTGCGCTCTAATTCTGTAATTGCTGTTATAAATGATGTATTTGTACGCCAGAGAATGCGCAGTTTCTACCTGAACATTTTGTAGACCGGCTTTCTGAAATTTTTTTGCAGCTTCCAATTTTACAGATTTGTTGAACGCCAGATATAAAATTTTGCTTTCCGCAGATCTTGATCTTGCATATTCGATAACGGTTGTTGTTTTTCCCGAGCCTGCAACTGCATTTATCTTGATGTTTCCAGTGGAATTTATAATTTTTTGCTGCTCCTGAGTCCACTTCATTCTTGTGTTTTTTTCTTAAAAGTAATCATTAGAATCAATAAAATCAAGTGTAGTCTGAATTTTTTTATTTTAGAAAAGCTATGAATCCAAATATTTTCAATTAAATTAAACTCCGCTTGTTATTAAAAAATTTATTTAAAGTTAATCTGTATCTTTGATTTTTACAACAAAATGAGTTCAATTACCATTAAAGAATTTTATCAGGATATTTTGGGAGGTACATGTCCCGATATTAATCAATTTCTAACTGAAAATATTCATAAAGATATTGGTCATTTCAATGTTTTTGATATTTCTGAAATTTATAGAAACTGCACCTCGAAGACCGAAATGCCTTACAACAGAAGAACTTACTACAAAATAAGTTTAATCAACGGTAAAAATAAAGTGGAATATGCAGACAAAACCATCGAGATCGAAGATTGCGCTGTTCTTTTTGCGTCGCCGAAAATTCCCTATAATTACACCCATCAATGTACTGAGCAATCGGGTCATTTCTGCGTTTTCACCAAAGACTTTTTGCCAACTTCCAAGATTGGTTTAGAACTAGACCATCTTCCTGTTTTCTCGGCGCAGAGTGATTTTATATTTCAGATCTCAACGGAACAGTTTAATCAATTTGAAGCTGTTTTTCTGAAAATGCACGAAGAAATTAGTTCAGATTACGTTTACAAATATGATTTGCTGAGAAATTATGTAATGGAACTCATTCACTTTGGTCAGAAATTAAAACCTATTCAGCCAGTTGTGAATACCAAAACTGCTGCTTCCAGAACGACAACATTATTTATAGAACTGTTAGAAAGACAGTTCCCTATCGAAAACATCAGCCAGCTTTTACAGTTGAAAACTCCCGCAGATTTTGCCGGAATTTTGGGAGTCCACGTCAATCATCTCAACAGAGTTTTGAAAGAAACCACGGGAAAAACGACCGGTGAGATCATCGGAAGCAGAATTTTTCAGGAAGCGAAAATACTTTTGACGCAAACACAATGGAACATTTCGGAAATAGCTTTCACTTTGGGTTTCGAAGAGGTAGCTCATTTTTCTAACTTCTTTAAAAAGTACAGCAAGCAATCGCCTCAGAATTATAGAGAATTACTGATTGTTTGATTTTCACAAATTTTAATTTGATTTATGCAAATAAGCAAATGCTATAATTTTTCAACTTTGTATCATTAATTAAAACAAATAAAATGGCAGGTAAAATAGCATTAGTAACAGGCGCAAGCCGCGGATTGGGTAAAGATTCTGTAATCGCCCTTGCAAAAAAAGGATTTGATATTATATTGACTTATCAAACCAAAAAAGAAGCTGCGGATGAAGTGGTAAAAGAGATTGAAACTCTTGGTCAGAAAGCATTTGCACTACCTTTAGATATTTCAACAACATCAGGTTTTGATCAGTTTGTAAATGAAGTGAAAGATCTTTTGAATACTGAATTTGGCTCTGCAAAACTCGACGCATTAGTCAATAACGCAGGAATCGGAATCAACGAAAGCTTCGAAACTACCACAGAAGAAACGTTGGATGCGATGACGAATATTCATTTTAAAGGACCGTATTTCCTGACTCAAAAATTATTACCGTTACTCAATGACGGAAGCAGTATCGTAAACACTTCTTCTGGCTTGGCAAGATTTTCATTCGCTGGATATTCCGCTTATGGTGCGATGAAGGCAGCGGTTGATTCATTATCAAGATATCAGGCAGTAGAACTTGGTGCAAGAAAAATAAGAGTAAATTCTATTGCGCCAGGTGCGATTGAAACGGATTTTGGCGGGGGAGCAGTTCGTGACAGCGCAGATTACAACAATATGATTTCTTCTCAGACGTCATTAGGACGAGTTGGTTTGCCTGACGACATCGGGAGCGTAGTTGCGTTTCTTTGTTCAGACGATTCAAAATGGATCAATGCGCAGAGAATAGAAGTTTCCGGCGGATTTAGAATCTAAATTTAACGAATTTAAAAATTGAAATCCCATTCGAAAAATTACAGAATGGGATTTGATTTAAGCTGAATAAATCTATGATTACTACACTTATTTATTGATTTTTTCTCACAAATTCTAAAAATTATAATAATATTTTATACATTTGAATTATGATTAATTTTCATCATTAAAGTGTTTTCAGAGAACCTTCCACTATTTTGTGAGGTTTTCTTTTGAAAATAATAACATATTAATCTTATTTTAGTTTATTTCTAATGAGATTTTAATTATAATAAAACTCAACAACGAGATAATTAAATATTAGTATCTGCGCAAAAAATCTAATTATTCTGAAATTTTTCAAACCTTATTGAAAGCTGTAAGATCTTTTTTTAACCATCAGCTTTTTAAAAATTAATTCGAATACTCTTTTAAAAGCTGTCTGTAACTCATCAAAATTGTTGATTTTGAGATAAACCCGATGAATTCGTTGTTTTCAGAAACTACGGGTAGATTCCAGACTCCCGTGTCGTCGAACGCCTGAATAATTTTTAAAGGATCATTATTAGGATAAATAACAGCCGGCGGAGCTTTCATCAGTTTAAAAATACTGAGTTCTTCTCTGTCTTTATTAAGCAAAAGAGGCCGAAGATCATCCATTGTTAAAATTCCTTTTAAAATATTTTGATCATCAATTACCGCGAAAGTATTTTTCTTCCCGTTCACAATTAGCTCGTAAAGATCGGTAATGGGTGCATCAAATTTGATAACCTGAGCATCTTTGTCGATCAAATCATTGGTACGAAGCGAAGAAAGTAGATTTTTGTCGTGCTCATGCGTGAAAATTTTTCCCTGATCTGCCAAAGATTTCAACTCTGGCGAAATACCCGAAAACCATCTAGCCATCAGATAAGAGATTACTGATACGATCATCAACGGAATAAAAAGATCATACCCGAAACTTGATTCAGCAATCAGAAATATTGCTGTGAGAGGCGCATACAGAACTCCGCTCATTGCTCCCGCCATTCCTACCAGGACAAGATTGGTCACAGGAACATTATCAAAACCAATCTGCTGACAGATCATTGCAAAGAGAAAACCCAGCGTCCCTCCCGCAAAAAGTGAAGGAGCAAAATTACCACCGTTTCCACCACTGAAAATGGTAATGGAGGTTGCAAATACTTTTAAAAGACAAATTAATAGCAAAAATAAAATGACAGTCCAGTTACCGATTTCAAAATATCTGAAAAGGCTGTTTTGGATAATATAGTTGGCGTTGCCATTGGTAAATGCTTTTACGGTCTCATATCCTTCCCCAAAAAGAGGTGGAAAAAGTACACATAATAAAGACAAAGCCGCACCACCGATAACCGCCCTCCGCAAGCGCGACACTTTCATTTTATGAATAAAATGCTCTACTTTTTGGGAAACCACAACAAAATATCTTGCATATAAACCGGTCGCAACCCCAAGAATCAAATAGTAAGGGATGTTAAAATAATTAAATGATTCTCTAGCATGAAATCTAAAAAGAATATCTTCCTGAAGCAAAATTCGAGATAAAAGACTTCCGCATACTGCAGCAACAACCAAAGGAATAAAATCTGAAAATACTACTCCCGTAAGAAGAATTTCAAAGGCAAACATCACTCCTGCGATCGGTGCATTGAAAGCTGAAGCAACACCTGCTGTGGCTCCTGCTGCAAGCAAAAGTGTACGTTCTTTATATCCCAATCTGTAGGTCTGCGCATAATTGGAGCCTATTGCGGCTCCGGTCACAGCGATCGGGCTTTCAAGCCCTGCAGATCCTCCGAGTCCTACTGTGATCGCACTTTGAACAATCTGAGAATACATTTTTACGGAAGAAACGATGCTTGAGTTTTGGGCGATTTCGTAGAGAATGGCACCAATCCCTTTTCTGTCTTGTCCGCGAAACAAAGTGAGAACAATACTTGTAGTAAGAACAATTCCTAAAAACGGAAAAATGATATAAAATAGAATCTGATATTCAAAATGAACTTTGCTGATCAAATAATGTATATGGTGAACTAGTGTTTTTAGTAGAACACCCGCGAGACCTGCCGTACAACCAACCAAAATACCGGAAAGAATCAAAAACTGACTTCTGCTCAGTCGGCTGTTGAGCCAATGTAAAATGATCTCGTAACTACGGACTTTTTTAATACCAAATTGCTGAAAATCTCTCTTAAACTTCAGAAAATTAAGGTATTTTTTTTTATTGTGAATCTTCACCGGTTTACATATTTAAAGATGTTCTAATGAAAAAAGGTAAATATTATCATTCAACAGAACCTTTGCTGGATTAATAAAATTTAATAATGGTATATTAATTGAAATTCGATCAATCGAAAACTCTTCCATTATTAAAATAAACTAAGAATTTTCAAATATAAGTAAAATTGTCTGTTTATCCCATTTTATCCGCCACAAGAACGTTGGAATTCAAACATATGTTTGATAAATTTCATTTGTAAATCATTTGAATTCAGTTTAATAAAGAAAAAGAGAAAGGTTTTAAAGGAATCGGAAAGCCTTATTTTTTAAATCTTTATTTAGATGAAGTCTTTAAATAGAATTTTCTTAAAAGCCTCAGAAGCCAGATGTACCTGCACAGACCAGTCGTCTGCAGCATTACTTCCGGCATCATCTGAAATATACTTCAGACACAGAAAAGGAATATTTTCTCGTCTCGCAATTAATGCAAGCGGATAAGCCTCCATGTCGATCACGTTGTATTCTGTGTTGATATGATTCATCTCAAAACTGTCTCCGCTGCCACAGATTCCTTCCGGAAGGTTGTCCATTTTCAATCCGTTTTCGAGAATAATCGGGATATTGGATAATGGTGTTTCAAATTTTTTAAAACCTAAACCGCGTGCATCCATATCACGCTGAATAAATTGTGTACAGCAGATTATTCCACCTTTATGAAAACCGATTCCACCTGCTGAACCCAGATTGACGATCAGTTTCGGTTTATTTTTCAGAATTGCTTTTGTAAGTTCTATTGCAGCATTTACTTTACCGATTCCTGTTGTTATTTTGTAGGTGTGATCAAACACTTTTCCGGCTTCGGAATCAAGAGCGAAAACAAATAAAGTGTCTTCGACTGTGAATGCTGTTTCGTTGTTTATTATTATCATTGATCAATTAAAAATATATTCATTAAATGCTGCATCCGTCTGTGTCACAGGATAAATTGTTGTCTTTTGAATCTTTTGAATGCTGAACGGTTTCATGATAAGTCTTCGTTAAAGCTTCCTCAAAAAGCTCAGCGGGCTGTGCACCAGAAATGGAATATTTTCCGTTTAAAATAAAAAAAGGAACGCCGGAAACGCCATTGTTGCGAGCTTCTGAAATATCCTGATGAACATCATTGTCGAATTGATCAGAACTTAAAGTCTCCAAAACTTCTTCTTTATTGATTCCTAATTTTTGTGCTAAAGTAGATAACACCTCTACACTTCCAATATTTTCCCCATTCAGAAAATGCGACCTGAACAGTTCTTCTTCCATTTCGATAGATATGTTGTGTTTTTTAGCCAAATGAAGAATTTTATGGGCAGAAAAAGTATTGGTGATCAAAGCTTTTTCTAAATTAAATTCAATTCCAGCAGCTTTTCCCATTTGTACCACCTGCGCAGTCATCTGCTTTGCCTGCTCTTCCGGGAAACCTTTTTTCTCCCTGAAATATTCTGAGGTAGTTTTTGTTTCCCCAGAATTCAAAGTAGGATCAAGCTGAAAACTCTTCCATTCTACTTCTACTTCATTTTTAAATGGTAGTTTATCCAGCGCCTGTTCAAAATTCTTCTTTCCTATGTAGCAAAACGGGCACATTACATCTGACCAGATTTCTATTTTCATTATTTTGATTTTAAAACTTAAAGGTATTTATTTCTTAATGAAAATTTGATCATTTTATGAATTAATTCTTGCATGATATGCAAGCAAGTGAGCGGAAACATCGATAAACAAATCCTTACAAATCTGTCCCGAAATTTGAATATTTTAATCCTAAATTTGAATATTATTTTAATTTAACAACAAATGATTTTCAGGAAAAATATAATCTTCGGTTTTCTATTTTTGTCAATCAATATATTTTCTCAGACCAGAGAAAACTGGGCGGCAAGCATTGACAGTTTAATTCAAATAAAGGATCCTACAACTTTTAATGGAGTAATTCTGATAACCAAAGATGGAAAAGCACAATATTCAAAGGCTTTTGGAGTGAGAAATCTTGAGACAAAATAAATGATCAGTTTGAAATCATGTCAAACTCCAAGCAGATTACCTCAGTTTTGCTTTTAAAAGAAGTTGAGAAGGGAAAAGTTGATTTAGATGCACCTATCAAAAAATATTTACCTTTCCTGAAGCAATCTTGGGCAAATTCTGTAAAAGTTCATCATCTTTTAAATCACACGCACGGAATTTCAGAGCTTGAAAAACCACTTTTATTTAAACCCGGAAGCGATTTTAAATATGGAAATCTGTCTAATATCCTTTTAGGAAAAATCATTGAAAAAAGTTCAGGTAAAACATATAAAAAAGCTACTTCCGAATTATTCAAGGATCTTAAAATGAACAATACATTTTGCTTTTCAAAAGATAATAAAAGAAATCTGGTAAGTGGTCACCAGATTAAACAAAGTGCTTTTAAAATAGTTGACAGTTCATTTATTGATGAAGAAAATTTGCCTGCCGACGGAATAATTACGACAGCAGAAGATCTTGTAATCTGGAACAGTCATCTGCATAAGGGTAAAATTTTGAGTCGGAAAATGTACAAAAAGATGATCACAGAATCTGCAAAATCGCAGCATGACGTGTTTGGGAAAGAAAAAATGGGTTATGGTTACAATATCAGAATTGCAGAAAATGCCGGTATAAAATATTTGGGCCATACAGGATTGGGGGATGGTTTTTCTTCACTAAATCTGTATTTTCCTGAATATGATGTAAGCCTGATTATTCTGGAAAATCAAATGAATGAAAACAGCGAATTGTTTTATTTTTTTGAATCACGCATCAAAGATATTATTCTTAGAAGTAGTCTTGTAAAACTTCTAATTGAATGATTTTCTAAACTCCAACGGCGAAATATCAGTTTTAGCTTTAAACAATTTACTGAATGATTGTGAATGCTCAAATCCCAATTCGTAGGCGATTTCACTTATGGAAAGTTCGGTTGTTGAGAGTTTTTCTTTGGCGATTTCGATTACTTTTTCGTGGATGTGCTGTTGCGTTGTTTGTCCGGTCAAATTTTTCAAAAGACTTCTCATATACTGCGGCGACATATTGAATTCATCAGAAAGATATTGAACACTCGGTAATCCTTTTGATTTAAAATCATCTCGTTCAAAATAATTATTCAACAGAATTTCTAATTTCTCTAAGAATTGATGATGCGCTTTTTGACGTGTAATAAATTGTCGCTGATAAAAACGTTCAGAATAATTCAGCAGCGTTTCCAACTGAGAAATAATGATATTCTGACTGAATTTATCAATATTCGTCTGATATTCCTGCTTGATATTTTCAATGATTTGCTGAATTTTAATTTCCTCATCTCCAGATAAGAATAAAGCTTCATTTACTGAATAATCGAAGAATTCATATTTCTTGATTGCGCTTACCATTGCCGTATTCCAAAGGAAATCCGGATGAATCAATAAAGACCATCCGGAAGGATTTTTTCCGTTTTCTTCTCTTATAATTGTCAAAACCTGGTTCGGAGCCATACAGAACATCAGTCCTTCATCAAAATCGTAATCCTGCTGCCCGTATTTGTATTTGTGGTCCATATTCCGCTTGACGGAGATCATATAAAAATCGAATATTAAACTCTGTTTTCCGCTTTCCGATGCAGCTTTCATATCTTCAAAATTGATCACACTAATAAGCGGATGTTTCGGCTTTGGCAATCCTCTCAAAGTATGAAACTGCGAGATGGTTTTAATTCTTATCGGTGCGTCAGACATTGTTTAAATATTTAATTAAATTTAAAAATTATAAAGATCAGATTACTTATTTTCAGCTAAATAAATATTTTCCATATCAACTAATAATGTTGGATGTTCGGGATTCCAACCTAATGAGGATTTTGTTACTTCGCTGGATGTCCTATTATTAAGCTTTGCAAAATGCGTAAACCAACCGAAATGTTCCGAACTTTCGTCGCTGGTGAGAGAAACAACCGGAACATCTAATCTTTCTGAAATCAAACTTGCGATTTCTTTTAATGGAATTCCCTCTTCTCCGACAGCGTGATATCTTGTGCCGCTTTCAAAAGGTTTTTCCAGAGCCAATCTGTAGAGTTTCGCAGCGTCTAATCTGTGAACGGCCGGCCAGACATTGTCACCGTGATTGATGACTGCAGATTTTCCTGTTTCTTTTGCAATTCTTATCAAAGTCGGGACAAAACCGATGATGTCACCTTTGCCGTGAACGGATGGTGATAATCTGACAACCGCAACTTTCACACCTTTTGCCGCAACCGCATCTGCTGCATTTTCTGTTGCAATTCTCGGATGCGGATTTACCGAACGGTCAGTTTCAATTGTAACTCCGTCTTTTGAAAATAGTGCCGTTCCTGAGGTGATGAGAAATGGCTTTTCTGTTCCGATTAGGGCTTCACCGATTGCCTCAATCACTTGTCCGTCAAGTTTGCACATTTCTTCAAACCTGGTAAAATCGTGAACGAAACCTAGATGAATCACTGCATCGCAATTTCCGGCTCCCGATTTTAAACTTTCAAAATCATTTAAATCTCCTCGGTGTGCTTCTGCGCCGGCTGCAATCAATTTATTTACTGATTCTTCCGAACGTGCCAATCCCAAAACCTGATGACCATTCGCTAATAATTCCTGCACTACGGCGGTTCCTACAAAACCTGTTGCGCCTGTTACAAATACTTTCATTTTAATATATTTTTTTGATATAATTTAATGAAGCAAAGTTCAGATTTCGGTTTTATAGCCTTGTAGCCGAAAAGTATAATGTTGTAGCCGAAAAATTTAATTAAACGATTTCCTGAATTCCAAAGGCGAAATATCAGTTTTAGCTTTAAACAGTTTACTGAAAGATTGTGAATGTTCAAATCCCAATTCATAGGCAATTTCACTTACGGAAAGATTGGTTGTAGAAAGTTTTTCCTTCGCTTTTTCAATCAGTTTTTCGTGGATGTGCTGTTGCGTGGTTTGTCCAGTTAATTGTTTTAATAAACTGCCTAAATAATTGGTTGAAATATTCAATTGTTCTGCGATATAATTGGCAGTTGGCAAACCTTTGTCAATCATATTTTCATTAAAAAAATCTTCAAGAATTATTTCTAATTTTTCCAAAACCTGATGATTGGTTTTTTTTCTGGTAATGAATTGTCTTTGATAAAATCTTTCGCAATAATTTAAGATCACCTCGATCTGAGAGATGATAATATTCTGAGTAAACTGATCAATTCCCGACTGATATTCTTTTTCAATGCCTTTGAAAAGTCCGATTAACGTTTCTTCCTCTTTTTCGGAAAGAAACAAAGCTTCGTTCACATCATATCCAAAGAATTTATAATTATGAATGGTCTTTGCCAAAGGTGTATTCCAGATAAAATCGGGATGAAATGCCAAAAGATAGCCTGAAGGTTTTGTTTCATATTTGCTGATTACCATTTTCACGACTTGCCTCGGCGCAATAAAACACATCAAACCTTCATCAAAATCGTACTGACTCTGCCCATAATGCAGTTTCCCCTGAAGATCTCTTTTAAAACCCATAAAATACAAATCCTGAACCCAGCTGATTTCCGATTCTTCAATCTGATATTCCACCAAACTGTAATCTACAAGGCTTATGAGCGGATGTTGAGGTTTTGGCAAGCCGGAAATTCTGTGAAATTCCGAGATCGTATCGATGGTATATAATTTTCTGTTAGTCATAACCTTAAAATTAAAAGGCAACAGCAAGAAACTGTTGCCTTTACAAATTTAATAATCTGTAGATGTACTTAGCGTTTTAAACTCAGAAATTTCGTTTTGAAGCGCATTTAATTTGTTTCCGGCAATGCTGAATGCATCAGAACCTAAAACCAAATGTACAGGCGGATTTTCCATTGCGACCAATTTTATCAGCGCTACAGCTGCTTTTTCAGGATCTCCCGGCTGATTACCGTTGATGTCTTTTTCATGAGCAATCTGCAATTCTCTTGCGACTGTATATTCATTAATTTCAGATTTAGGAGTTCTTAGCGAACCGCCAGTTAGAAAATCAGTTCTGAAATATCCTGGATAAACTACAGTAGCATTCACGCCGAATTCTTTCACTTCCGCTGCCAAAGCTTCTGTAAATCCTACAACGGCAAACTTTGTAGCGCAATAGATTCCCCAACCTGCAAATTCTCCCGTCAGTCCGCCAATAGAAGCAATATTGATAATGAAGCCGCTTTTCTGTTCTCTTAAATAAGGAATCGTTTTTCTGATGATATTTAAAGATCCGAAAACATTGGTGTCAAAATTTTGACGGCTTTCCAAATCTGTCAGTTCTTCCAAGGTTCCCAATTGTCCGTATCCGGCGTTATTCACCACGACATCCAGTTTTCCAAATTTTTCTATTGATTTTGAAACTGCATTTTCAATAGAATTTCCATTGATGAGATCAACTTCTAACGGTAGAAATGTTGCGTTTTCCTCACTTATCGCTTTTTGAAGTTCAGTAATGTTTCTCGAAGTTGCCGCTACTGAATGACCTTCCGCCAATAATTTTTTTACCAAGGTTAAACCTAAACCTTTCGAAGCTCCTGTCACTAGCCATACTTTTTTTGTGTCCATTTTGATTGTTTTTAATTGATTAATTATTACAATACAAAGTTGGAAAATGTAGAATTTGAAATCGTGACCAAATCACAGATTGTTGTAGCCAAATCACTGATGATGATATTTATAATTTATAAAACTGTGTAACAAAATGTTTATTTTTGAGTGTTATTTCAATATGAAAAAGATTATTTTATCATGCTTCAAAGGTTAATTCTATCATTTATCACTATATTCTCATTTGCTTCGTGTGAAAGCCAGATAATTCCCACACAACGCCTTGAGCAATTTACTTTAGAAAAGATTGAACAAAACTATAAGAACGATACGCTTTTTTTACGAATAGAAAATCCCCTGTTTTGCCCATTGAGATTTAGAGTTTTCTCAAGTTATCTTAAAGATGAAAATATTATTGATGATACTCTAAAAGTGACTATAGGAGATAAATCATTTGCAGAATTCAAAATTTTCGCAAAAGATATCGATGTTAATAAGGTGAATTTTCGATTCGACGGTTTATTGGGAGACGAAAGCAGTAAGATAATGAGTACTAATTTGGCACTTCCTTTTGTGAAAGGTAAACGTTATCTGATTATGCAGGGACAGAAAGGAAATCTCAGTCATAATGATAACTATTCAAGATACGCGATTGACTTCAGTATGCCTGTCGGAGAAACTGTAGTAGCAGCTGATGATGGTTATGTAGTTGGTGTCATAAAAGATTATGAATTTGGAGGAAATGACAGAAAATGGATTCCTTATGCCAATTTTATCACCATTTATCATCCAGAAAGTGGTTTATTCACTCAATATGTTCATTTGAAACAGAATGGAAGTTTTGTAAAAGTAGGTGATGCAGTTAAAAGAGATCAGCCGATAGGATTAAGCGGAATTACAGGATATACAACCGCGGCGCACCTCCATTTTAATGTGCTTGTTCCAAAAAAAGGAAAGTCACTCGTTTCAGTTCCATTTGTGTTCGAGAAAAAC
Source organism: Chryseobacterium sp. CY350 (assembly GCF_027945075.1). Classification (NCBI taxonomy): domain Bacteria; kingdom Pseudomonadati; phylum Bacteroidota; class Flavobacteriia; order Flavobacteriales; family Weeksellaceae; genus Chryseobacterium; species Chryseobacterium wangxinyae. Next base: position 782,224 of record NZ_CP116034.1, on the reverse strand, counting down.
ATAAAAGGAGAAGATTTAAGAGAAAATATGAGCGTGAAAAAATAGATTACCATCGGAAAATATGGATAAAAAATTTATAAAAAAATTAACAATTTTTTATCCATTAAAAGTGAATAGTATTTATACTTTTAATCATTAAATTTTTACAATACAAAAAAAACAAAAATGAATAAATTATTAAAAATTTCGACAGCTGTATTTTTGCTATTTATTTCTCAGCAAGCATTTTCTCAGGAGAAAAATAATTCTAAGCAAGAAAAAACTTTAGATATTAAAGGATTAAAAAGTAAAAGAAATGTTACAGAAAAAACTATTGTTTATGAAGGCGATGTTTCTTTTAAATCAGATTTTATAATTTTTGACAAAGCCGATAAAGTGATCGTAGACGAAAATTCTGGTACATTGATGATCTATAATTGTAAAAATCTTAAAATCATCAGTCTAAATAAGTTGATAAAGCCTGACAATAATAAACGAAATTACATCGCTTATAATTATAAGGAGAACAGCCTGACGTATTAAATATTTGAAGGTTTAAACTTTTATATTAAAGTAAATCTGAAGATCAAACGCCTGTATCATAAACGCTCCAGTTTATGAAAATCCCAACCATTCACGGGTATATAGATCGCCGGATACTCATTAATTATACCGCAGATCCTAGAGATGTTGAGAAGATTTTACCATTTCCTTTTCGTCCAAAAATTTACAGAAACAAAGCAATTGTAGGAATTTGTCTTATCAGATTGAAAGATATAAAACCAAAGGCTTCGCAGACTTTTTGGGAGTAAATTCTGAGAATGGCGCTCACAGAATTGCTGTTGAATGGGATGAAAATGACGAAGTGAAGTCTGGTGTTTATATTCCAAGAAGAGATACATCTTTACTGCTAAATACTTTTGTTGGCGGAAGAATTTTTCCGGGGAAACATCATCTAGCAAAATTTAATGTTAAAGAAGGTGCTGGAAATTATCACGTAGATTTTTTTAGTTCAGACCGTACACAAATTTCTATTGATGCAACGGAAACGGATAATTTCAATGACAATTCAATCTTTGAAAACCTTGAAAATGCTTCTGGGTTTTTTGAAAAAGGAGATTTGGGATATTCGCCAAACAGAAATAATTTCGACGGACTGAGATTGAATGCATATGAGTGGAAAGTACAACCACTAAACGTTTCTGTAGTGAAGTCAAGCTTTTTTGAAGACGAAACTATATTTCCGAAAGGTTCTGTTAAATTTGACAATGCGCTGCTGATGCGAAACGTAGAACACGAATGGATCAATGAAAAAACCATATCATAAACCTTAAAACTAATTTACACACCATGAAAAAACTGCTTTTTATTCCACTGCTGTTATTCGCATTGTCATCATGCGGAACTGCAAATACTTCATCAAATAAAATTCTAGAATCCTCTAAAGATTCTACCTATGGCTTTACAGAAAAGAATCCCATAAAAGTCGGAGGCATTGGTAGCGGTCCTCATAATGAAAGAAATTATCTAAACTCACTTACCGGACCCAACGGTGAAAAAGTTTCTTATGAAAGACGTGGAAGCTGTTGCGAGTTTAAATCTCATAACAGTCCGTTTGGGATGGGATTGCTGGATAAATATGCAGTAACCTATGAGGGAAAAAACGACACTGTCACAGTTTATCTCAATATGTATGACAAAGCACAAACAATGGCTCCTTTAGGATTTAAAATCAATAAATGAAAAATTTAAATTTAAAATAAATCCTGATTCATATCTCTTTGGTGTAAAAATAGATAGCTTGTAAGTATCAAATCTATTGATATAAAATCATCAAAATATGAAATCAGAAAATAATTTAGAAAAAAGAAGTCTTCGAGGTAAAACTGTAGTCGTTACGGGCGGAAGCAGCGGAGTCGGAAGAGCTACTGTGGAAGCTTTTGCACTGGAAGGTTGCAATATCGTAATTGCGGCGCGCGGACAGGAAGCACTGGATGAAACATTAAATCTCTGCAACGAACTAGAAGTAAAAGCCATTGCCGTACCTACGGATGTTTCTAAAGCTGAAGAAGTGGATAATCTGGTTAAAAGAGCAATCTTAGAATTTGGACGAATAGATATTTGGGTAAATAACGCGGGAGTAATGGCAAGCGGTAAATTTGAAGAAATTCCTATGTCGCTTCACGAGCAGGTCATCAAAACCAACCTTTTCGGTTATATGCACGGAGCGTACAGCGTGCTTCCTGTTTTCAAAGAACAGAATGAAGGAATACTGATCAATAACGTATCTATCGGCGGTTTCATGCCTGCGCCTTACAGTGCGGTGTATTCTTCTACGAAATTCGGAATCCGTGGAATGATGGAATGTCTTCAGGGTGAAATTTCAGATTTTGCAGACATTCATATTGCTAATTTATATCCTCAAATACAGCGTTCCACGGGAAATTCGCATTCCGCAAAATATTCCGGGTTAGATTTTAAAGTTCCACCATTTGCGTCTGATCCACGAGACACAGCTTCTAAAATTGTACAGCTGGCGAAGCAGCCTCAAAAAGATCTTTTTCCCGATTTTACATCAAGAGCATTAGTCAATATTTACGGCATGTTCCCTAAAATGATCATCAACACAGCTTCCGCAGGAATGCGAATGATGATGAAGCTTAAAAATGGAGAACCCACATCTGGTAACGTTCTTCAGGCATCATCTGAACCTCATCAGATCTACGGAGAAACCTCTCTACCAGTTCCAAGTAAGAAAACTAAAATGGCAGTGGTAGCCGGAGTTACGTTAGGATTAGCGTATATGTTTTTCACTTCCAGAAGTTCTAAAAAATAACAAAGATCAATAAGATTAAGCACATTTAATTTTTAAATCATACAATAAACCCCGATCAAAAGTCGGGGTTTATTTTTTAGACAATTATTATGATTGATGCTTAATTATTAATCAACATGATTACTGTCGACTTTCTTCTCAGATAATTTAACTGAAGAATTTTTTGCTGCCTTTACCAACTCATTGATATCCGCATACAAAAGTTTCCACTCTGGGATGTCTTTCATTGCAGTGATGAGGTTGAGGAAAGACTTTAAAGATTTTTCTAAATCTCTGCGGATTGCGGATGCACTTTTCATCTGTCGAAGAGTTGAATTTGCATGAGCCTGTTCGGCAAATATTTGTTCAAAAGTTTCATGCTTAGATTTCATTTCACTAAAAGCAGAAAATGATGAAAGTGCGTTTAGTTTTTGAATATTCTCTTGTTTTTCTAAATCTTCGATAAGTTTTTTCATTTGAGCGGTCTGAGTTGAATAGCTCTCTTTATCCATATCTATCCCATAAAGTTTGAAAATCTGATATACATCTTCTGCAAACTGATAATGATTTACGGTGGTCATTTTTCGATAACCGTTTAGGAAATTTTTCAGCACTCTAAAGGCGTTGTCTCTCTGTCTGTCTGCTTCTGCAACATTAACGCCTTTACCGCTGTAGATCTGTTTAGTATAAACCTCATCATATTCTGAATACATGGTCTGCAATTCTGTAAGCAAAGGATGATTGCTGATGACAGCGAAATTTCCTGATTCCGAAGTATTGATACTTCTCTGACAAAGCGTAGCCAAATCTTTGGTACTCAATTTTGATAATGTAATTTTCATGCAAAGTGTGTTTTAATTGTTTTTAATTCATTAATTATAGATTTTAAATGTAAATAAATTATTGATTAGTTCCAAATTTTTTATGGGAAACAAAACAACTTTGTTTTTGGTCTCACACTAACTGTGGGAAACTTTCGCCAATTGTGTTTTGTTATAAAACAGTTGTTTTGAAACAAAAGTAAAAGTTGTTTGGTTACAAAACACTTGTTTTGTGACTTCCGGCAAAGTTGTGAGGTTTGAAAACGGGTGTTTTGGAAGTTTATATTCAGTGGAAATACGGTTGATTTTGACATTACTAAAGTTTATTTTTGAAATTACGGAAAACCTTAGTGAGTCCGAAAAATTTGTGTATATATTTATCAGAAACAAATAAACTAATCATCATGGGAACTATTTTAATTTTACTATTATCCATTCTTCTAATTTACCTCTACATTAAGTTTAAGAAATTAAAAAAAGAAGCTACAACAAAGGATGTGAAATTTAATGAATTAGAAGTACAAAACAATTTGCTTAAAAGTGAAATTCAAACTCTTAATGTCGCAAATCTAAATCTTCAGGCGACTAATCTTCAAATGAAAGATAAAATTGTAGAATTAAGTCAATATGAAAATATAATAAATGTAAAAGTTGAATGCGAATATCTTCTTAAAAAAGCTCAGAAAGATTATGAAAAACTGAGGGAACAGGGAAATCAAGTATTGATGGAAGCGCAAGAAAATGCTAAAGAGTCAAGAAAGAATATTAAAGAACTTACGGAAAAAAAACATCGAGAAATAGAATTATTGTATGAAAATGCGGTAAGAGAATCCAATCGGATTATTGAAAGCGCAGAAAACAAAGCTGAAGCAATCGGTGGTGACGCTTATAAGAGTTTGCGTGAAGCAAATGAAATTGCAGATAGAATTCAGGCAATGAAAAACGTGATTAAAGGCTACGGAAATGAATACCTGATTCCTAATTACACACTTTTAGATCAGCTTGCAGAAGATTTCAGCCATAAAGATGCTGGGGAGAATTTAAAAAAACTTCGTGTGAATAATAAGATGATGATTGTTAACAGACAAGCTGGAATTTGCGAGTATATGGATGTTGAAAGAAAAAAGACTGCAATAGATTTTGTTATTGATGCTTATAACGGTAAAGTTGATTCTATTCTTTCAACGGTAAGAAAAGATAATTACGGAATTTTAAAACAAAAAATTGACGATGCTTTTCAAATCGTAAATTTTAATGGGAAAGCTTTTAGAAATGCAAGAATATCTGAAATTTATCATCAGGCGAGATTGGAAGAACTGAAGTGGGCAGTTGTTGCACAAGAATTAAGGTCATTGGAGCTTGAAGAGCAAAGAGAAATCAGAGAACAGATACGCGAGGAAGAAAAGGCACGAAAAGAATTTGAAAAAGCAATGAAAGATGCTGAAAAAGAGGAGCAGACTTTAAAAAGATTAATTGAAAAGGCCGAAGCTCAAGTTTCCAGAGCAAATGAAGAACAGAAAGCGATTCTCCAACAGAAATTAGAGGAACTTCAAGAAAAACTAACAACAGCAGAAGACAAAAATCGTAGAGCAATTTCTATGGCACAACAAACTAAAACTGGTAATGTTTACATTATTTCAAATGTTGGTTCTTTTGGTGATGATATTTATAAAATTGGTATGACAAGACGTCTGGAACCTTTAGATAGGGTTCGTGAGCTTGGTGATGCAAGTGTTCCATTTGAATTTGATGTTCATGCAATGATTTATTGTGATGATGCACCGGCTTTGGAGAGACAACTTCACAGAAAATTTCTAAAAAATCAACTTAATAAAATTAATCCACGAAAAGAATTTTTTAAACTAGAACTTACTGATTTAAAAAATCATATTGAAAGACTTGGTATAAATTGTAAATGGACACTTCTGGCAGAAGCGAAGCAGTATCGAGAGACATTAAAGCTTGAAGAACAAATGAAAACAAATAGAGCAATTGAAGCTGATTGGGAGCGTTTTCAGGAAGTCGCTGATCCTGTAATATTTGATGAAATAATTGAAGAAGCTTAATTTTAATTATAAATCAAAAAAAACCTGCTCAAAAGCAGGTTTCATATTTTAAAATTCAGAAATATCAATGTCCTGATTTAGCATCAACATCCTGTTTTACATGACCTAAATATTTTGTGCAATAAGCGCCGAAAATCAGGATCACAAGATAACAGAATACCGGAATGATAAAGGAATGCTGTACTCCGAAAATATCTGCCAAATATCCCTGAAAAATTGGAACAATTGCTCCACCAAGGATGGCCATTACCACCAATGAAGAACCTTGGCTCGTGTATTTCCCTAAACCTGAAATGGCTAAAGTATAAATATTTGAGAACATAATAGAGTTGAAAATTCCGATGCCCAAAATGCTGTACATTGCCAGTTCGCCGTGATTCAGCATGGCAGAAATTAATAGCAGTACATTGATTCCTGCAAAGATAGATAGCGTTCTTGCCGGAGCAGATTTTCCTATAAAGAATGCAATAAAATTCAGTACGATAAATACTAAAAAGAAACTGATCTGCGAAAATGTAAGATCTACGATGCTGAAAATTACAAGAAAAACAGCAGTTGCAGCGCCAATCATATACAATACTTTTTTACCCTGACTGATCGATTGATTTAGTGAGATTGCTCCCAGAAAACGCCCGATCATTGCACCGCCCCAATAAAGCGAAAGGTAGTTTTTGCTTACTACTTCATTGAGATTCATCACCTGTGGCTGCTCTAGAAAGCTGATGATAAAACTTCCTACTGCAACTTCGCCACCTACATAACAGAACATGGCAAAGACACCAAATAAGAGATGCGAATACTGAAGTGCACCTAAACCAGTAACGGTTTCCTGCTCGTCTGTCTGAAATGATGGCAATTGAACTCTTGAAATTAATAATGCTACCAAAAGCAATATTCCTGCAAAAATCAGATATGGAATTCTCGTTGCTACTGCAGAAAAAGAGCCGTCATCGGCAGAGAAAAATTCAAAAATTAAATGTCCTCCCAAAACCGGTGCAATAGTAGTTCCGAATGCATTAAAAGCCTGGGTCATATTGAGCCGGCTGGATGCAGATTCTTCCGAACCCAAAAGCGAAACATAAGCGTTGGCAGTGATCTGTAAAACTGTAAATCCTAATCCGAGAACAAATAATGCTCCTAAAAACAATCCGTAAGAAGACAGTGTGGCTGCCGGATAGAAAAGCACACAGCCAAAAGCTGCAAGGAAAATTCCGAAAAGAATTCCTTTCTTGTATCCTACTTTATTAATGGGATCGCCACCGGTCATGGAGACCAGAAAGTAAATAAGCGAGCCGATAAAGTAAGCTCCAAAGAAACAAAACTGAACAAGCATCGATTCGAAAAAAGTGAGATTGAAAAGCTGTTTCAGATAAGGAATAAGAATATCATTCATACAGGTGATGAATCCCCACATAAAAAATAAAAGTGTAATGGTTATCAAAGGAACAGTATAATTCCTGTTGACAGATTTTACTTCATTATTGATCATAAACATTAAATTTAAAGAAACGATAAAGATAAATGCTTTTGGCGATAAAATCTCCATTTGAGACATTAAATTTTCTTAGTTTTATATACTTCTGGGTGTTACATTATATCTCGATTCCTAGAATTGCAGCCCGAAAAAACAACTGGAAATTTATTATTGCTTCATTTTGAACTATTTAGCGATTTTTTTTGTTTATAAAAATCTTAATATATTTAGGGTTAAATTTGTATCATCAGACATTCGAATATTTATGGATCCACAACAACAATTTTTACAAAAATCTGAGGAGGCTAAAGATTTATTTCTTCCACATTTATCAACTGATCCCGTAGTTTTTGGTTTTGATAAAAACGAGCTTAAAGTTCTTCTTCTTCAGATGACTTATCGCAAACAGTGGCTACTACCCGGAGGTTATGTAAAAAAAGATGAAGATATGGATGATGCTGCCAAAAGAGTCTTAAAAGAAAGAGCCGGAATTTCTGATGTTTATTTGGAGGAATTTGCAGTTTTTGGTAAAAATAAACGCAGCGAAAGATACTTCGAAGACTTTGATGACACATTATGGCACAAACAGCGTTTTGTTTCTATCGGATATTACGCGCTCTATAATCCCGACAATGCAAAGCTGATTGTTGATGAGTTCAGTGAAAAATGTGAATGGATTTATCTTAGTCAACTTTCGGAGATTGACCTCGCAATGGATCATCGTGAGATCATCGATAAAGCATTATTGACTTTAAGGGAAAGAATTTCTTATAAACCAATAGGATACAATCTTTTGCCGGAAAAATTTACGCTTTCTGAACTTCAGAAATTATATGAAACAATATTAGGAAAAGAACTCAATAGAGGAAATTTTTACAGAAAAATTAAGAATTTGGAAATTCTTACGAAGCTTGATGAGCAACGTCGCGGCGGTGCTCACAAATCTCCTGATCTTTATACTTTTAATGAAATAAATTATAAAAAAGCTCTGGAAAACGGTCTGAATAACTGGTAACTAATTTTTTTTTTAACGATCGAGCTGTTTTTGAAATTCCTCAAGATACTTTGAAAGATGAAGTCCGTCTGCTAAACCATGATGTGCTTCAACAGAAATCGGAAGATATTTTTTACCGTCTTTCACATTAAATTTACCAAAGGCTATCTTGGGAATGCATTCTTTGGGATCAAAGTTTGTCGGATGCAATAATGCACTGAAAGAATTCCAAGGAATGGTGGTGTGTCTTATATGATTGATCGGTAAAACATCGTTGCTGATCCCTAAACCGACAGAATTTTGTACGGTTTTGATCTGGTTCTGCAATCTTTCATTAAATACGTCAAAGTCTGCTGAATAATGGAAAAACGAGAATCCGAAAGTGCCATCATCTCTACCTATCGTACTTCCCACGTGCACCTCGTCAAAAAGAATTACTTCATCATCTACTATTCGCATTTTAAGTTCATCAACGGTATTTATTGCAACCATCGATTTGTACATGTAAGAAGCAAAAAAAGAATAATTATTGTTCTTTGCTTTTTCATAAGCCAGCGTACAATCTACTTCTGTGGTAAGACCAAAATATGGACTAGCCATTTTTGAGAAAAATTCGAAATGTTCTTTTCGCTTCCAGTTTTCGATATCGATTACTTTCATTAAATACTGATAATATGGAGAATTAATCCTTAAATTTTTATAATTGATTTAAACCTGAACTTCTGATCTTTTATCCGTTTTTTCAAATTCACGTTCCCACTCTTCAAGTAAATTTAGAATCGGTAACAGTGCAATACCTTTTTCTGTGAGATGATATTCTACTCTTGGCGGAAGCTCTTTAAATTCCTGACGTATTACGAGATGATCTTCCTCCATCTCTCTCAGCTGATCGGTAAGAACCTTTCTGGAAATCACTGAAATTCGTGCCGCAATTTCTCCAAACCTCAATGTACGGTCTTTAATGACCAATACAATAATAGGTTTCCATTTACTGCCTAAAGCCGACATTGCTTTACCGAGAGGGCAGCTGCAATGTTTAATTTTTTCCTGTCTCATGGTTGGTTACTATTTTGTTACTATTGTGAGTTACCACAAAGTTACCTGTTTTTTTTAATTTAAAGATACAAAAGTGAACTATTATTAGTTACTTTGTGTAACAATTAATAAATCTTAAAATTAAATATTTTTAAATGAGTATAGAAAAATTATTTACGCAATTTACGTATAAAAATCTTACATTAAAAAACCGCCTTGTGATGGCGCCAATGACCAGAGCTCAGTCTGACAATGGTGTACCTACGAAACAAATTGAAGAATATTATGCAAGACGTGCTGCCGCAAACGTAGGATTAATTTTATCTGAAGGAACGGTAATAAAAAGACCTGCATCGAAAAACATGCAAAACATACCTGATTTTTACGGTACGGAGGCTTTGAACGGCTGGAAAAATGTAATCGATGCCGTACACAAAAACGGAGGTAAAATGGGTCCGCAAATTTGGCATGTTGGTGATACAAGAAGTTCTGCAGACTATCCAATTGGTGAGATGGAGAAAGCTTCAACGATGACTTTGGAAGATATTCAGGATACGATTGCACAATTTGCGGCTTCGGCAAAATCTGCTAAAGATTTAGGATTTGATGTATTGGAAATTCATGGCGCACACGGTTATCTGATTGATCAGTTTTTCTGGGAAGTTACCAATACCAGAACAGATGAATACGGAGGTAAAACGTTGAAAGAAAGAAGCAAATTTGCCATTGATGTCATTAAAGCAATGAGAGCTGCGGTTGGCGAAGATTTTACAATTATTATACGACTTTCTCAATGGAAACAGCAGGATTATAAAGCAAGATTGGCTACGACTCCAATGGAAATGGAAGAATGGCTTTTGCCAATGAAAGAAGCCGGAGTTGATATTTTCCATTGTTCACAACGTCGCTTTTGGGAACCGGAATTTGAAGATTCAGATCTTAATTTCGCAGGTTGGGCAAAGAAAATAACCGGCCAGCCAACTATCACGGTAGGATCTGTAGGTTTAAAAGGTGATTTCATGAGCGCGTTTGCAGGTGAAGGAAGTGAAAAAAGTGATCTTTCCGAATTGACTCGACGTCTTGATCGTCAGGATTTTGATCTCGTTGCAGTAGGTAGGGCTTTGCTGACTGATCCTGAGTGGGTACAAAAAATAAAGGAAGGCAGAAATGAAGAAATTGCAGATTTTTCTGCAGAAAGTCTGGCAGTACTTTACTAAGTGATTTACAAAAAGAGAGAAGCAGTTTCAAATCGAAACTGCTTTTTTTATGCCTTTAGTTCTTACCAGAGTCAAATTATTAGTTATAAAACTTTCAGAGCATATTTTTTTTGATTTAAAAAGATAATTTAATATTTCAAACATTTCTTGGTAGCTTTTTTGATGAGTTTAAGCCTTTAGACTGGAGAGTCGTTTAAAAAAGAAAAGTGAACAGTACTAAAATAGCAACAAAATCTTAAATTATTAAGTTGATGGAAATAAAAATGAATACAGAAAAAGTAGGTTTTATCGGTTTGGGAAACATGGGACATCCGATGGCAAAAAATCTTGAAAAAGCAGGATTCCCGTTAATCGTTTACAACAGGAATTCATCAAAAACAGAAGATTTCAAAATAAAATCGAAAGTAGCTTCTAATGTGAAAGAGCTGGTTAAAGAAAGTGATATTATTTTTACGATGTTGACCAATGACGAAGCAGTAAAAGATGTCTTTATGCAGATCTTAGAATTAAATATCGCAGATAAACTTTTTATCGACATGAGTACAATTTCACCCGAAGAAAGCACAAAAATTGCTGATGCCGTTAAAATTAAAGAAGCCTCATTCCTTGACGCTCCGGTTGCGGGAAGCACAAAACCTGCCGAAGAAGGAACGTTAATATTTATGGTTGGTGGCGAAGATAAAGATGTAGAAAAAGCAGCTCCTTATTTAGAAAAGCTCGGAAAGGAGATCAAACATTTAGGCAAAAACGGAAAAGGTCTGGCCGCAAAACTATCGGTCAACTATTTTATTTCGGCACTATATCAAGGTTTAGCAGAGACAATATTACTCTCCGACAAGTTGGGAATCAATAGAAAAGACATGCTTGAAATTATCAACGAAAGTGCCAGCGGAAGCGGTGCGACCAAAGTTAAAACTCCACTGTTGATAGAAGATGATTACAAACCTGCATTTTCTTTAGATTTAATGCTAAAAGATATTCTTTTGGCGAAAAACGCTGGTGCAGATTTTCCTTTGTCTCATACTTTATTAGAAACCTATCAATCTGCTCAAAACGATGGTTTCGGTAAAGATGACGTAATTGGGATCATTAATTACTTAAAGAAGAACCGAGGTCAGAATTAAATATTTAAACTCAAGAAAAAAACTTTCATTAAAATTAACCAATACCAAAAATAACTCTATGAAAGAATTCAAAACCTTATTCTTTTTCCTAAGACTGCCGATCTCTATTTCGCTGGTCGGACACGGATTGGTAAGAATTCCGAAACTCCAGACTTTCACCGAAGGAATGGTGAAATCTATGGAAAAGTCAGCAATTCCTGAAGTTTTGATTACTCCGTTTGGATATATTTTACCTTTTTTGGAAGCTATTGTAGGAATTGCTCTGTTGATTGGTTTTAAACCTAAATTAACAATTTATGCAGCGATTTCTCTGATGACAATTTTGATTTTCGGAAGCAGTTCGGTCGAAAACTGGACCGCCATTGAAGCACAACTACTCCACTGCTTATACCTTTTTGTGCTGTTATGGTTTTACGTAAAAAATAGTCGTGAAGAAAATCAACCATTGGTTTAAGGAAGAAATCAACATAGGAGATCAGCGTATATGATTTGAAATATTAATTTACATTATATTATCTAAAAAATGTTTGACGTTCTCATTTCACATATTCAGAATAAAGTTCATTTGACCGAACAAGAAAAAAGTGAGCTACAAACTTTTTTTTCGGTTAAAAAATTAAAAAGAAAACAGTTTTTGCTACAGGAAGGAAATATATGTACACATCTTTCTTTCGTAAGCAAAGGATTGTTGAAATCTTATTTTGTTGATGAAAAAGGTGGTGAAAACATCAATATGTTTGCCTTTGAAGGCTGGTGGATTTCAGATTTTAAAAGTTTTATCAGTCAGGACAAAGCATTGCTGAATATTAGTGCCGTTGAAGAAACAGAATTGCTGACAATCAGTCTTGATGACTACGATAAATTAATGCTGAAAATTCCGATGATGGATCGTTACTTCAGGATTCTGTATCAGAACAGTTTGGTAACGAAAGATTATCGTTTAATCGCTTCAAACAGCTATACCGCTGAAGAGAAATATCTTGAATTTTCTAAGAAAAATCCCGAAGTGATCAGAAGAATTCCACACAATTTGATTGCTTCATTTTTAGGTTTAGCTCCGGAAACTGTCAGCAGAATTCGTAAAAAAAATCTATCAAAAGACTCTATTTAATTTAAACTTAACTATAGACTATTAACCAAAACTCATGATCCAGATCAAGTGTTTTCGATAGGAACAGCCATAGCTTTGTAGAAGAAATTTTACAAAATGAAAAACAATAAAAATATTGCATTAGTCGTCGGGGCCACCGGAATTACGGGAAATAATCTTGCCAACGAACTTCTATCTCAAGACTGGACAACGTACGGACTTTCCAGAAATATCAACAACAATATCAAAGGATTAATTTCCATTAAAGCGGATCTTTTGGATATCAAAAGTTTAGAAATTGCTTTAGAAAATATCGCTCCCACTCATATTTTTTTTACAACATGGATGCGAAACGACACCGAAGAAGAAAACATCCGTGTCAACAGTGCTTTGGTGCGAAATCTTTTAAATGTTTTATCTCCAAAAAAATCGGTGAAGCATGTTGCTTTGGTTACCGGATTGAAACATTATCTCGGACCATTTGAAGCTTATGCAAAAGAAGGAAAACTTCCCGAAACTCCTCTTAGAGAAGAGCAACCTAGACTTCCTTTACCCAATTTTTACTATGCTCAGGAAGATGAGGTGTATGCTGCTTCTGAAAAAGATGGTTTTAGTTGGAGTATTCACAGACCACATACAGTCATTGGTTATGCCGTGGGAAATGCAATGAATTTGGGAACGACCTTGGCAGTATACGCAAGCATCTGTAAAGAGGAAGGACGAAAATTTATATGGCCCGGCTCATCCGCACAATGGAACGGAATTTCTGATGTGACAGATGCAAGAATTTTGGCTAAACAACTGGTTTGGGCAGCAACCACTGAAGAAGCAAAAAATACAGCTTTCAATATTACAAACGGAGATATTTTCCGATGGAAGTGGTTATGGTACAGATTGGCAGAGTATTTTGGTGTAGAAGTAGTTGGTTTTGAAAATGAAATCAGACCTCTAGAAAAAGAAATGCGTAATGACCAATAAATCTGGAGTGAAATTGTACAGAAATATCATTTAAAAGAGGAAAATATTGAAAGATTATCTTCCCCTTGGCATACAGATCTGGATTTGGGAAGGCCGCTGGAAGTGATGACGGATATGACTAACAGCAGAAAAGCGGGATTTAAAGAATTCCAAAATACCGAAGATTCTTTCTTTGAATTATTTAAAAAATTGAAACAGGAAAATATTATTCCTTAAAAATTTGCGTAAGGGTTGTTTTTAAACAGCTCTTTTTTTGTTAGCAGAATATTCATTATCACATTTTAAGGGAAATTCCAAAATAAATGAAGTTGGAATGAATTTGCAGAAACATATTTAAAAATAGTAATTTGGTTAGGTTTTTGAATATTCAGAAACACACTAATCATTACACTATTGAAACTCATTACATTCACAAATAAAGGTATTTACTGTCCGCAAGGCAAATTTTACATTGACCCTTGGCGACCTGTAGATTATGCGGTCATCACTCACGGGCACGCTGATCACGCACGTTGGGGAATGAAAAAATACCTTTGCCATCACTTCACCAAACCTATTTTAAAGAAAAGAATTGCCGAGGATATAGAGTGTCAGACTTTGCAGTATGGTGAAGTTTTAGACATAAATGGGGTAAAACTTTCCATGCATCCTGCTGGTCATATTATTGGTTCGGCTCAGATTCGGCTCGAATATAAAGGATATGTGAGTGTGATTTCAGGTGATTATAAAGTTCAGGATGATGGGCTGAGCACGCCTTTTGAGGTGGTAAAATGTAATGAATTTGTGACTGAAAGTACTTTCGGGCTTCCTATTTACAACTGGTTGGAAGTGGATGATCTGAATAAAAAAATGCAGAGCTGGGTTTTACGGAATCAGGAAAACCAGAAGACTTCAGTTTTCATCGGATATTCTTTGGGCAAGGCACAGCGCATAATGAAAGCCGTGGAAGGAATGGGAAAAATCCACGTTCACTACTCTATCGGAAAACTGAATCAGGCTTTTGAAGAGGTTGGAATCATCCTTCCGGATTATGAAGTTCCGGATTTCAGAGAAAGTATTAAACAAGTTGCGGGCGATATTGTGATCGTTCCGCCGGCTTTATTGGATAGCAATGTGATTAAGAAAATTCCGGATGCCGCCACAGCGATTTGTTCCGGTTGGATGCAGGTCCGTGGTGCTAGAAGATGGCGAAGTATGGACGCAGGTTTTCCAATGAGCGATCACGCCGACTGGAAAGGTTTGTTACAAGCCATCAAAGCTACAGAAGCGGAGATCGTTCACGTTACACACGGACAAACCGAAGTTTTTTCGAAATATTTAAATGAAATTGGAATTAAATCTGATGTGGTGGAAACTTTGTATGGTGATGATGATGAAGAGGTCGTAGAAAAGGAAGCTGTATCAGATGAAAAAGACAATTAATTAAAAATAAATCATCAAGTAATTAGCAACCTGTTTATTTTAACACGCATATCGCCCCCGGCCCGACTTAAGTGGAAATCCTTTTTTTGCATAAACTCACATTGATTATATCTGAAACATCCTGCAAAAAAAGATTGGGAACGGAAGGCATAAGTGAGATGAAGCCAAGCTTAATCAAAATTTACGAACGAAGTTCAAAGTTGCCCAAGTAATACAAAAGATTAGAATGAAAAATTTCGCAGAACTTATCAACGCCCTCGAGAGCACCAATAAAACCAATGCTAAAATCGATGCCATCATCGATTATCTTGAGCGTGCGCCGGATGATGATAAATTGTGGTTTATCGCCCTGTTTACGGGGAAAAGACCCAAGCGAAATGTGAACACCAACTATATGAAAGAATGGGCGTTGGAGATTATTCAGCTGCCTTTTTGGCTGTTTCAGGAAAGCTATTCTTCGGTCGGTGATTTGGGTGAAACCATATCGTTGATTCTTCCTCCGCCAACAGAAAAAATAGAAAAAACACTGTCTGAATGGATGACAGAAATTATTGGTTTAAAAACAAAAACTGAAGCCGAGAAAAAAGAATTTGTTCTCAACTCATGGAACGGTCTGGATTATACTGAACGGTTGATTTTCAACAAATTACTTGGTGGAAGTTTCAGAATTGGGGTTTCATCGAAAACTTTGATTAATTCCCTTACAAAATTTTCCGGACAGGAAGCAAGTACATTGATGCACAGTTTGATGGGGAAATGGCAACCTGATGAAGTTTCGTTTCAGGAACTGATTTCTGCTGAAAATATCAATCCCGATAACTCAAAACCCTACCCTTTTTGTTTGGCTTATCCGCTTGAAAAAGAGCTGGAAGATTTGGGGAAACCTGAAGAATGGCTCATCGAATACAAATGGGACGGAATCCGTGGACAAATCATCAGAAGGAATGACGAAGTTTTTATCTGGTCGCGCGGCGAAGAACTGGTAACCGAACAGTTTCCCGAAATTGACGAGACCGTAAAAGCGATGAAAGGCAACTTTGTGATAGATGGAGAAATACTTGCGGTAAAGGATGGTAACGTTTTAAATTTTAACGAATTACAAAAACGGTTAAACCGTAAAACTTTAACTAAAAAGATGCTCGCTGAAATTCCGATTGAAGTTTTTGCGTATGACATTCTTGAACTGGAAGGAACTGATTTAAGGGAAAAACCGATCTCAGCCCGAAGAGCAATGCTGCAGGAATTATTGTTAAATGAAACTCCAGAAAACATAAAAATTTCTCAGTCCATTGAATTTAACGATTGGAGCAAATTAAATTTAATCAGAGAAAATTCAAGGGAAATCAACAGTGAAGGTTTGATGCTGAAACAGAAAAATTCTCACTACCATTCTGGACGAAAAAAAGGCGACTGGTGGAAATGGAAAATCAGTCCGTTAACGATTGATGCAGTTTTAATTTACGCCCAAAAAGGAAGCGGACGACGAAGCGCCTACTACACCGACTACAGTTTTGCCGTAAAAAGCGGCGATAAATTGGTCACCATTGCCAAAGCCTACTCCGGATTGACCGATAAAGAAATAATGGAAGTCAGCAAATTTGTGAATAAAAATGCGATTGAAAAATTCGGTCCAGTCCGAACTGTGAAAGCTGAATTGGTTTTCGAGATTGCATTTGAAGGAATTGGATTCAGCAACCGTCACAAAAGCGGTGTTGCACTGCGCTTTCCAAGGATTTTAAGATGGCGGAAAGATAAAACCGTGAACGATATTGATAATATTGAAGAGATTAAAAAACTGATACAGTAAATTTCTAAACGCATTGTTCGAAAGACTTTTTGTTACATTTTTAAACGTTTTCGTTCACAAGGGTACTTCATTCAGAAAATGACAGTAGCATTTCTTGGCTAAGTGAAACGCCTTTACGAACGAAAATATGCACGATAAAGTCAAAAAATCTTTGCGCTCTTTGCGTTTAAATATATAATTAAAAGAATTTGAGCAACTACGAAAATACCGAAGGCTTTAAAATCATTCAAAACTGGATGATGGAAAAAGGCAATTCTCCATTTAAATTTCAGGTCGACACCTGGAAGAAATTTGGCAGTGGCTACAGCGGAATGGTTGTGGCGCCGACGGGTTTTGGGAAAACTTTTTCGGTATTTTTAGCTTTGGTTTCAGATTTTCTGACGAATCCCGATAAATATAAGAAAGGGCTGAAAATGATTTGGATAACGCCACTTCGTTCCCTTTCAAAAGATATCGCCAAAGCAATGCAGGAAGCGATCGACGAGATTGGGTTAGATTGGTCTGTTGGCGTAAGAAATGGTGACACGGACCCGAAAGTCCGGCAACAGCAGGTAAAAAATATGCCTGAAATTCTGGTGGTTACTCCCGAAAGTCTCCACTTACTTTTAGCTCAGAAAAATCATCAGCGATTTTTTAGCGATATGCATTGCGTTGCGGTGGATGAATGGCACGAATTGCTGGGTTCGAAACGTGGCGTGATGGTTGAATTGGGAATTTCGCAGCTCTTTCATTATGTTCCGAAACTTAAAATCTGGGGAATTACGGCAACAATCGGAAACCTCGATGAAGCGCAGGATGTTCTGATTCCGTATGACATCAAGAAAACAAAGATTACTGCTAAAGAACTCAAGAAAATTGATATTATTTCTGTTTTTCCGGATGAAGTTGAACTTTTGCCTTGGGCAGGACATCTCGGACAAAAACTGGCTGATAAAGTGGTTCCGATTATTTTGGAATCAAAATCAACGATTGTTTTTACAAATACCCGAAGTCAGAGCGAAATGTGGTATCAGCTTTTGCTGAATGCATATCCTGATTTTGCCGGACAAATCGCCATTCATCACAGTTCGATTGATGCGCATCTGCGAATCTGGATTGAAGAAAATTTAAGTTCAGGAAAACTGAAAGCCGTTGTTTCCACATCATCTTTAGATTTGGGAATTGACTTTAAACCTGTTGATACCGTTATTCAAATTGGTTCTGCAAAAGGTGTCGCGAGATTTTTGCAACGTGCAGGACGAAGCGGCCACTCCCCTTTTGAGACCTCAAAAATTTTCTGTGTTCCTACGCATTCTCTGGAACTCATTGAAGTTGCCGCTTTAAAAGAAGCCGTGAAACAAAAAATCATCGAGCCACGCGAACCGGTGGTTTTGTGTTTCGATGTTTTGGTTCAGTTTCTGATGACTTTGGCGGTTGGTGATGGATTTTCACCTAACGAAGTTTATGAGAGAATAAAAAAAGTCTATACGTTTCAGGAAATAAGAGATGAGGAATGGAAGTCGATGATTGATTTTCTCACGATTGGCGGAAGTGCCTTGAAAAGCTATGAAGAATATCACAAAGTTGTCGTGATGGAAGACGGTCTGCATAAAGTGACTTCCAGAAAAATTGCAATGCTACACCGAATGAATATGGGCGCAATTGTGAGTGATGCAATGCTAAAAGTGAAATTTATTTCCGGCGGTTATATTGGAATGGTTGAGGAATATTTTATTTCAAGATTGAAGAAAGAAGAGAAATTTATTCTGGCGGGGAGGGTTCTGGAAGTGGCGACGATAAAAGATATGACCGTTTTCGTCCGGGCTTCAAAAGGGAAAGCGCAGGCTCCAAGTTATTTGGGCGGACGATTGCCGTTAAGTTCTAATCTGGGTCATTTTTTAAGAGAAAAATTATCTGGAGCATTAAATCCGAAAGCTTCTGAAAAGGAATTGAAATTTCTGCATCCACTTTTGGCGAATCAGGAAAAGCGTTCGCATATTCCGAGAGAAGATGAATTTTTGGTTGAATTGATTAAAAACCGCGAAGGCTATCATTTATTTATGTACCCTTTTGAAGGGCGTTTGGTGCACGAAGTGATGGCGGCTTTGATTGCTTACCGGATTTCAAAACTGGCTCCGATTTCATTTTCAATGGCAATGAATGATTATGGTTTTGAATTATTCAGCGACAAAGAAATCCCGCTGAATGAGGATAATTTAGCTAAAATTCTGACGAGAGATAATCTGATGGTGGATGTTATTTCGAGTATTAATTCGGCAGAAATGGCAAGAAGAAAATTCAGAGATATTGCAGTGATTTCCGGAATGGTTGTGCAGAATTTTCCCGGACAGCAGCGTTCGAATAAGGCTTTGCAAAGTTCGGCAGGATTGATTTTTAAAGTTCTGGAAGATTACGACCCAAATCATTTTCTCGTAAGACAGGCTTATACAGAAGTTTTTAATATGCAGCTGCAGGAACAGCGTTTGGTTGAAGCTTTTAAAAGAATTGAAAAATCGAAGTTTATTTTAAAATATTCTAATAAATTTACACCATTAAGTTTCCCGATTAAAGTTGACAGCTTAAGACAAACGTTGACGAGTGAGAATCTTGATGCGAGAATTCAGAAACTCATTAAACAATCCGGAAGAAATATTAAAGACGATTAAATTTTCGTCTTCAAAATGCAGTATGAACATAGCCATAAAAGATATAACAATTCAAAACCAAATTTTTACTTTAATAAATCAAAGAGCTTTGTACTGGGGAAAAGAAAAAGCATTAATTTTTTCAGATTTGCACATTGGTAAAACCGCTCATTTCCGTAAAAACGGAATTGCTTTGGCCAATCATATTATGAAAAATGATCTGGAGCGTCTTTCTATATTAATTGAATATTTTAAACCTGAAAAATTTATCATCGTCGGTGATCTTCTTCACGCAGGAAATAATTCTGAAGTCGACGAATTTTGTGAGTGGAAAAAGCAATATTCAGACATCAAATTCTGTCTGGTAGAAGGCAATCACGATCGTATTTCAAAAACTCTGGAAAGAAAATTGTGTTTAGACTTTCGGGAAAAATCATTAGAAATTGATGATATTTCATTTGTTCACGACTTTGACCGTTCGAATCCGAAGTTTCAGATTACCGGGCATATTCATCCCGGTTTTGTGATCAATTCTCTCGTGAAAAAAATAAAATTGCCTTGTTTTGCTCAGACTTCAAAGCAATTATTATTGCCGGCTTTTAGTGAGTTTACAGGTTTAGACACAAAAAATATTCCTAAGAAAGGAACATATTTCGTGTTTACGGATTCTGAAATTTATGAGATTTGAGCTTTAAAAATTTTCATCAAACCATTTATAAATATCTACCGATGATGCAATATTAAGCTTTTTTCTGATTCTGTTCTTCCTGTTTTGCACTGCTTTCGGAGTAACATACGTGTAGGTGGCGATTTCTTTTGTACTTAAATTTAGTTTAAGATAGATACAGAAAATAAGTTCAGAGTTTTGTAGATTTGGCTGAATGGCCTCAAGTTTCTCAAAAAAATCAGGATACAAACTTTTAAATTTACTCAAAAGACGGGGTGAATTATCCTTCGCCAATCTTAAAATTTCATCTTCTGCTAAATTTTTCATAAAATATTCTCTACTAAATTTATTTTCATTTAAATTCTGAAACCAACTGATCAAAATGCAAGAATTGCCTATGCTTTCTAAATTTTTAAGATCTTATTTACAGGTAAGAATCGAAATGATTATTCAAATATATTAGATTTTGTACCAGACTTTTTATGATCGAAATCACGATGGAATGTTTTTGTTGTTGACATTTCTGAAATCTTGTGGTATATATGTGGTACCACATTGATTAATTTTTAATAAAAATTCTATTTTCTTTACATTCTCATTAAAATAAAACTCATATAGGTTGATATGCTTGGTTATAACACCTTTATTAATATTTTTACTCAATTGACTCTATGATTTTTGAAGACCTACTAATATCTTATGGTGCAGATTACAAAAAATACAGAACTAATGATATAATATTTGCTGAAGGTGAAAATCCTTCCTTTTACTATCAGATTTTAGATGGAAAAGTAAAGATTAACAATTACAACGATCAGGGGAAAGAGTTTATTCAGAGAATTTTATCTGTAGGTGAAATAATAGTCGTTACTGCTCTTTTTATAGACAGGCCATATCCGATGAATGCGGTCGTCATAGAAGATTGTAAAGTGATACGATTGCCGAAACAGAATTTTTTCAATCTTCTAAGTCGGAGACCTGAATTTTACACTAAGTTTTTAAAATATATTTCAGAAAGCATGTATTATAAACATATTATGATGCAGACATTGTCTTTTCAGAAACCTGAAAACAGATTAAAAACGCTTATGAATTATCTTAAAGAAAAGCAGGAAGAGCAATCACCATTTTCTTTTCAGGTACCATATACCAGACAGCAATTGGCATCACTCACAGGATTAAGTGTAGAAACAGTAATTCGGGTGACAAAACTTATGGAAAAAAATGATGATCTTAAAATAAAAAACAGGAAGATATTCTATTAATAAAATATCTTCCTTCTGTATATACTTTTATATTATCCGTTTACAACAATTCCGCCGTTTGGATGTAGAACCTGACCTGTAATTTGCGCAGCCTGGTCTGAAGCCAAAAAGAGATAACTCGTCGCCACTTCTTCCGGTGTTGCATTGCGCTCAAATGGTGGTCTTGAAGTATCTTCTTTATCTTCTCCAAAAGTTTCCTCGGTAAGAGGCGTCGCTACAGGTCCCGGCGCAACAGCATTTACACGTATACCTTTAGGTTTTGCCTGCAGTGCAAGTGACCGTGTGAAAGATACGATCGCTCCCTTTGTTGCAGAATAATCTAAAAGTTCTTCGTGTCCCTGATATGCGGTTGCTGAAGTAGTATTGATTACTGAACTCCCTTGTTTTAGATGTGGAAAAGCAGCTTTGGTAAGTAAAATCATACCGATGATATTTGAATCGAATGTTTTTCTGATGTTTTTTTCCTCAAGCTCTTCAATACTTTTCGCCGGAAATTGTGTTCCTGCATTATTGATCAAAACATCAAGCTTTCCAAATTCAGCGACTGTTTTTTCTACAGATTCTTTACAAAATTCTGCATCGTTAACGTCTCCCTGTAAAATAATTGATTTTCTCCCCATAGAGATTATCTCGTTCATCACTTTTGCAGCACCTTCTTCATCACTGTGATAAACAATTGCTACATCGGCTCCTTCTTTCGCAAAAAGCAATGCTACGCTTTTTCCAATTCCGCTGTCTGCTCCTGTGATGAGCACTGATTTTTTTTCTAACTGCATCGTTTCTAGTTTTAATTAATATATTGATTTGGTTTATTTACTTTAATAAAATATTTTTCTGTTATCAATTTTCACTGTATTCTCTTTCTCCATTTTTTTTACCGTCCTTATTACTGTTTCTACACGCAAACCGGTAAGATTCGCAATCTGTTGTCTCGTAAGTTGTACCTGAAATGATTGGGGATTATCATCGCTATGAAAACTTTTCAAATAGTCTAGAAGTCCGGTAAGTCTTATCATCGGGTCATTAGATGCAAGGCTCTGCATCATAATGAACTGATAATGCATACGCTGCGACATACAGGAGTTGATTTGTACAGAGACTTCAGGATGTTTTTCCAGAAGATTTAAAAAGTTTGGCTTAGAAAGTCTCAAAATTCTGCAGTCGGTAATTGCTTCTGCGTTGATAGGATACCTTTTATCAATAAAAAGCATTGAGTCGCCAAAACTCTGACCTTCGCCCAAAATATTGTGAATAAATTCCCGACCTTCTTTATCGTGGTTGTTTTCCTTCACTTTTCCCTCAACAATCTGATAGTAAAATACCGGTACGTCACCCTGTTCAAATATTCTCTCCCCTTCTTTGTGGGTCTTGATCTCTCCACCGAAAGATTTAAGTAAATTTTCATCTAACTTGGTACAGCTAATAGTTTTCATCATTAGTTTTATTGGTTTTTAGTTTACCACACATAAATTTACAGTATAGCAAGAGTATTGCCATCAACTGTTGCATATTCAATTTACTTGATGCTCAAAAAATAATATTACTAATTTAATCATATTTTTGCTTATGATTACAATCATAATCCCTTTGTTTACTAGATAATTGCATATTGTGTTTAAGAATTTATAAATAAAAAGTCAATAATGAAATATTTTTACATAAATTTCGAAAATTTATCATTTTTGGTTAGATTTTTGAAGTTGAAAATTAAGAATCTTCATGGTTCTTATTACAAGAGAAATTACAGCTTCTCTTTTTTTATTCAATCACACTTAAATATTAATATTATGTCAACAGAAAATCTTACAAGCGCAGAAGCAATTAAAAAAATCAAAGAACTTTCAGAAAAAGCAAAATTCTGTATGTTTGCTACAGATCTTGAAACTCTTCCCATCACATCAAGACCAATGGGTCTTCAGGAGACCGATGAATCAGGGAATCTTTGGTTTATAAGCAGCGATGCCAGTAATAAAAATTTTGAAATTAAAGAAGATAAAAGAGTTCAGTTATTTTTCATGAACAACAGCGATTCAGAATATTTATCTGTATATGGTGATGCGACAATTTATAAAGACAAATCTACTATAGAAGAAAAATGGTCTGCTATGGCCAATGCTTGGTTTGATGGGAAAGACGATCCGAACGTTTCTATTATTCGAGTAGAGCCTAAGCAAAGCTACTATTGGGATACGAAGGCTGGAAAACTCGTTAGCATGCTTAGTTTTGTTGCAGCAGCGGTTACCGGAAGCAAAACTGATAATTCAGACGGAGTCGAGGGCAACGCAACAGTATAGCAAAAACCTGAAAAACCTGATTAATCATGATTTTTGAAGATAAACCGCATACAATTGTGCATGAGACGAGCAGTATGCCTCACGAAAGCATAAAACTTCTTACAAATATTGTCACTTTCAATGGCGATAAATCATTTATTTTGAGTTCATTACATAGAATTAAAAGCAGTACCTTGTGTAAAATCAAGAGAAAAATGATTAAAAAATTTATTAAGGAGTACGCAACCACTCATTATGAAGGCTATGTTGAAAATGATCACAGTAATTTACATTCTGAAGGTTACCAATTGACGCCTGCGTATGCGAAACAATCTTACCAAAAAGTTTTGAAAGAGCAGGAATATCTAAACAGACTTATTACAACACTGAATATTGATTAATATTCGGTGTTGTTTTTTTCTGATCTAAAAAGAATTATTTATCGGTAATAAAATTCTTCCTTGCCAACTCTTTTCTTACACGACTCAGGCTCTCCGGTGTAATTCCTAAATAGGATGCGACCATCCATTGAGGAACTCTAAGTAATAAATCCGGATACATTTTTATAAACTTCAGGTATCTTTCTTCTGCGGTTTCACCTAATAAAGAGTTGATTCTGTCTTGCAGGCTTTTTACATGTTTCTGAAGAACCAGATCATTTTTTTCGATGCTGTTTGGAAATTCCCCTAAGAGTTTATTAAAAAAATCACGCGGAAGTACAGAAACTTCAGATTCTTCTACAGCTTCAATAAAATAATTTGATTTTTCATTAAAATACAAACTGCTTCGGTCGCCAATCAGCCAGTTTTCCGGAGCAAACTGTATGATGTGTTCTTTACCGTTTTTATCGATAGAAAACATTCTCAACAGCCCTTTTTCCACAAAATAAGTATTCCTGCACACCTCGCCTTGATGAAGAAGAAATTCTCCTTTCGCAAACTTTTTTATTTCGTAGTGAATGCTGCAAAGGCTCAATCTCTCTGCGGGAACTTCGAATACTTTCGCCAAATATGATGTCATATTGCTCATAACGAAACCTGATTTAGCGTAATATCCTGATGAGAAGCATTGTTGATCGCCTTACCATTTTCGATCACGATAAGTTGTGGACTTTCATGTCTGATAGAAAAATCTTCAGCAATTTTGTTCGAAAGATTTCTGTGAGCCAAGAGATCAAGGTAATAAAACTTTGCTTTATCGCCTTCCGCTGCTTCGATTTCTTTCTCGAAATTTCTTAAAACAGTTTTGCTGATAAAGCAACTTGTGGAATGTTTAAAAATAGCAATTCTCTGTTCGTAAGATTTTTCTATTGCCTGCGATAGATCCTGTTCAGATTCTATTGGGTTCCAAAAAGATTTTTCCTGACTTTCTTCTTGTTTTCCGCCAAATATTTTATCAAAAAAACTCATACATTAAATTGTTTTAGGTGATGATGGAGATGTTTATATTCTAAAAAACCCCAATCTTTTAATTTCATTGCTCCGAAAAGCTCATGATTTTCCGCTAAATCTCCTTTCTTAAACGCTTCCCAATACTCGTTCAGCGTATTTAACAAACGAAACTTCATTTCATTAAAATCGCAATCAAAATTAACGATTACTTTTTGAAAAGTAGGCATATTGTGCGGAATTCCGTTATTGAAAATCTGAATTTCTATTTTAGTTGAAATACCAATCAATTTAAAAAACAAAGGTACTTTCGGAAGTTCGATCTTTTTTAAAGCTATTTGTAAAATCAAATCGCAGTGACAAAGCATTTGCGCAGCATTCATCTTTCCCCAATTAGCTTGAGCATTGACCGTAAGATGAGAAATTCTCTCAATTATTTCATCGAAATCTTCTCTACTGTGAAGACTTTTCTTTACCAACCTTTTTCTTTTTTGAGATTTTCGATATGCGCAAAATGATGATTGCAATGCCATGAATAAAGCGCCAGATAATATCTCAGATTATAGTCAGTCTCTTTTTCCGGATGTCTGAATGTTCTTTCAAACTGTCTGTTGGTGAGTGTTTTTAGTAAGAAATACCATCTTTGGTGAATTCCCTTGAGCATTCGCATGGCAGGTTTTATAGAAATACTGATGCTATCCTGAAGTTCTGCCCATTTTGCTTCTTCGTAAGGCTTTATGGTCGGATTATCTTCGGTTAAGGCTAGTTTAAATCGGATAAAACTGTTGGCGTGGCTGTCTGCAAGATGATTGACAAGTTGTCTCACCGTCCAGCCTCCGTCTCTGTATGGCGTGTCAAGCTGCTCATCGGATAAATCTTCTATCAGCTTTTTTAGCTTTTCGGGGAAGTTCCGGATAATTTTGATATGACTTTCCAATTCAATATCGCAGCCCGTATTGCCTTCCTGAAAATCACCAATCGGGAATTTTTTATTATCAATATCATTCATTTTACTTAATCGTACTAATATTAGCCATTTATCGCAAGCATAAGATGTTTGCCGCGTAAATTTATCAAAAATTTATAGAAATTCAAGCATTAAAAAAGCTTCAAAATTAACTTGAAGCTTTGTGATTTTTTTTATTAATAACCA
The DNA here is from genome assembly GCF_027945075.1 of Chryseobacterium sp. CY350. Taxonomy (NCBI): domain Bacteria; kingdom Pseudomonadati; phylum Bacteroidota; class Flavobacteriia; order Flavobacteriales; family Weeksellaceae; genus Chryseobacterium; species Chryseobacterium wangxinyae. Next base: position 756,032 of record NZ_CP116034.1, on the reverse strand, counting down.
TGAAGATCGATCCCTTCGGTTCTTTGTAGAGTGATTTTCTTCCCCATTTTCTTTTGAATCACTCGGAAATGTTGAAGTTCATCATCGGTCAGAATATTAATAGCTGTTCCCTTTTCACCTGCTCTACCCGTTCTGCCGATTCTGTGGATGTAATCTAAAGGCGATCTCGGCAATTCATAATTAATTACACAAGGTAAGGATTCAATGTGAATACCGCGACCGATCAAATCTGTAGCAATCAAAATCTGTGCTCCGTTTACTTTAAACTCTTCCAAATTATTCCTTCTAGCTCCCTGCGATTTCTGACTGTGAATTGCAACGGCTTTTATTTTATTTTTTTTAAGTTTTTCGACTAAATTATCTGCAGATTTTGTGGACGAAACAAAAATTAAAGCTTTTTCAACTTTCTTTTCTTTAATTAAATAACGCAAAAACGGACCTTTGTTTTCCGGCGAAACGTGATACGCCAACTGCTCAATATCGTCAACTTCAATTTCTTCTTTTTTAATTTCAATCAATGTGGGATTCATTGAAAGGCGTTTTTTCATTTCGGAAACTTTCTCGTCTAATGTCGCAGAAAACATTGTTGTTTGTTTCATTACAGGCATCATACCAAAAAGTTTATTCATCTCGTCACCAAAACCTAACTGAAACATCTTGTCTGCTTCATCGATCACCAAATGTTGAATCCCTGAGATGCTCAGCGCATTATGATCAATGAGATCCAATAATCTGCCGGGAGTTGCAATAAGGACTTCTACGCCAAACATTCCTTTCATTTGCGGATTAATAGAAACACCACCGTAAACTGCCATCGTACGGACTTCTCGCTTAAGACTTTCTGTAAAAGCTCTGAAAACTTCATCAATCTGAATCGCCAGTTCGCGGGTAGGAACCAATATTAAAACCTGAACATTACGGTCTTTTTTAACTTCTGCATTTTGAAGTTTCTCTAAAATCGGCATTACGAAACACGCTGTTTTTCCGGAACCAGTCTGCGCAATTCCCATCAGATCTTTTCCCTGTAAAATGACAGGTATAGCCTGCTCCTGAATCGGAAATGGTTTTAAATATCCTAATTTTTTGACAGACCGAATAATATTGCTTGATAAACCTAAAGATTCAAATGACATAAAAATACTTATTTGCCGCAAAGATAAGCTATTGGAATTTGGTTATTCTACAACCGAAAATTTACTTATTTTGTAATCCAATAAACTGAGAAATAATAATATCGAATGCCGTTTTGTCCGAATATTAAAATTTGGACAATTTTTTGAGCTCTAGATTTAAATAAATTTAAAATAAATCAACATACTATATATGAAAAAAGCATTAATCATAGTCGATGTACAAAACGATTTTTGTGAGGGTGGCGCATTGGCTGTTCCGGAAGCTAACGAAATAATTCCTTACATCAATTCTTTGATGGAAGAAAATGAATATGACCAGATTGTGCTTACGCAAGACTGGCATCCTGCAAATCATAAAAGTTTTGCCAGTAATAATGGTAAAAAAGTAGGTGAAAGTATTATTCTGAATGGAGTTCCGCAGTTTATGTGGCCAGATCATTGTATCGAAGGCACTTTCGGAGCAGAATTTCATCAGGATCTGAACCGGGAAAAAGTGACGCATATTGTTCAAAAAGGAAAAAATCCCGAGATCGACAGCTATAGCGGCTTTCAGGATAACAATCATTTTATGAAAACAGGTCTTGATGATTTTTTAAAGTATCATGACATTCAACTGGTAGAAATTGTAGGTTTGGCGATGGATTATTGTGTGAAATTTACAGCAACAGACGCAGTTGCCAACGGATATATCACTTGTCTTCACTTTAACGGAACAAAAGCTGTAAACGTAAAACCCGACAATGCGAAAGATGCCATTTTTGAAATGATTCAGAAAGGCGTAACGGTTTTGGGGTGAGACTTTTATGAAATGATCAATGATAAAGTTTTGAATCTTACTAGGTTCAAAACTTTTTTTGTGAAAAAATTATCGTATGATTTTAATTTTTAAACATAAACTTTTTAAATTTGGAATAATTAAATCTTATGTTTGTGAAAAAGTTTTTATTATCTGTTTTATTTCTTTTCAATTTGTGCTGCTTTGGGCAAAATATTAAGGTTTCCGCAAAGAGTTTCAGACCATTTAAATATAAGGTTTTAGTAGCAAATGCCTTTGATGAAAAATATTATAACGGTAATCAGATCGTTGATTCTGCAGCTGTAGTAAATGATCGATTTGAGATTGTATTTCCCAATCGCAATTCAGATATTCCTTATCCTTACAGATTTTCAGACAGAATTACGACATCGTCTTTTTATCAGAGTAGTATTTTTTTCGTCAATCCCAAAACCAAAAACATAATTTTAGGGAAAGAAAATCAGCCTCAAAATTTTGACGTTTTTACAGATGAAAATTTAACTAATAATGAAGTTTTAAAATTTGAAAAATATTTTGAAAATTTTAATCTGGAAAAAGAAAAATTTCAAAAGGCAGCGCAAGAAGAATATGAAAGGCTGGAAAAAAATGGCGGAGTTTCTCAGGAGTTTTGGGATAATTATCAAACCTCAGAAAAAAAGCTGAGTGTAAAAGAGGATTCAATTCTATTAAATTTTGTAAAAACTAATCCAAATTCATTTGTAGCTCTATGGAAATTAGTAGAAAAATTCGACAGAAATGCATATTCGGAAATCTATGACGAAACATTTAATCTTCTGTCATCAGAAATGAAATCAAAACAAACAGCTGAAACTTTAAGATTAGCAATCAGGCAGGCTAGTATATTTCAGATAGGCAAAAAATTTCCCAGTCCCCAAATAAAAAATTTAAATAGTCTAAAAAATGAATTTAAGATTCCAAAAGCTAAATATATTTTGATTGACTTCTGGTTTAGTCATTGCAAACCATGTCTAGATCAAATGCCTAATTATGTTGAAATTTACTCTAAATACCAGCCGAAAGGTTTTGAAATAGTTGGCATTGCAACAGATAAAAGTAAGTTTAAAAAAAATCTAGAAAGCACAATTGAGAAATTCAAAATTCCCTGGAACAATTATTGGGATGAAAATGGGAAACAATCTTCGGAATGGACGATCACCTCTTTTCCTACAAATTATTTGCTAGATGAAAAAGGTAACATTATAGCTAAAAATATTTCAGAAATGGAACTGTCAAATCTGTTGAATGAAAAATTTAAGTAAATAATCAGAACAAAAAAAGACGCAGAATTTATTTCTGCGTCTTTTTACTTTATTTCAAATTATGAATTAGAACTTATAAATCATAATTAATAACATTTAAAGCATTTTCAAATTATTCACTTCCAAATCTGTCAAGATTCTCCAGTGTCCTCTCTTGATGTTTTTCTTGGTCATTCCTGCAAACATTACTCTGTCTAGAGCTTCAACTTCATATCCTAATCTCTGGAAAATTCTTCTGATTACGCGATTCCAACCGATATGAATTTCCATTCCGATCTCGTTTCTCGGTTTTCCTTCGATAAATGAAATCTGATCAACCATCGCAACACCTTCTTCCAGACGAATCCCTTCTACGATCAGCTTCATATCTTCGTTGGTAAGTTTTTTATCCAAAGTTACGTGATAGATCTTTTTAGCATCAAAAGACGGGTGAGTCAGCTTTTTGGTCATATGTCCGTCATTTGTTAAAAGAATAACTCCCGTTGTAGAACGGTCTAATCTCCCCACAGGGAACAGACGATATGGTGATGCATTCGCAACCAGATCCATCACTGTTTTTCTTGCCTTGTCATCTTTTGTTGTAGAAATGTATCCTTTAGGTTTATTTAAAAGAACATAAACAGGCTTTTCTGGTGTAATGCCTTGTCCGTCGAATACAACTTTATCAGTTTTCTCAACCTGATAGCCCATCTCTGTGACTACTTTTCCGTTCACTTCTACCAATCCCTGAACAATCAGATCATCTGCCTCTCTTCTGCTGCAGATTCCTGAGTTGGCGATGTATTTGTTAAGACGAATCGTGTCTTTATGTACATCTTTTTCTACTTTTTTGAATCTTCTTTTCTGTACAAAAGATCTGGCTCTGTCGTCATCGCGGTCTGTTTCACTTCCTGGTCTTCTTCCGTATTTCAGACTGCCTCTTTCGTATTTATCTCTTGTGTCAGAACTTCTTACGCCTCCTCTCTTAGCTCCGAAAGATTTTTTTTCTTCACTTTTGTTGGATACAAATGGTTCTGTTTCAGATTTTGAGTATTTTTTATTCATTCGACTCTGATAGCTTGTATCAGATCTATTAGAATCACTTTTTGTAAAAGATGCTGAGCTGTCTGCATCTCTCTCGTTTCTGCTGAAAGGCTTTTTCTCAAATTTTGATGAGCCGTTTTCATTTCTATCTTTGGGTTCAAAACTTTTTCCGCCAGTTTTAGAAAATGGTTTTTTAAAAGATTTTGATTCTGAAGAATTTCCAGATTTAGGAGCGCGCGGACCGTCCGAATTTCTTGTTGAAGATCTAGGTTTCTTAGGTCTTCCTGAACTATTATTGTCTCTGCTCATTCTAAATATTTTTGCAAAGATAGTAATTTAGTTACGAGTTAGAAATTAAGAATCATAACTTTGCGCAATTGTTCCTTATTTAATAGATTAAAAATATAAAATGATCACTATATTAGACCGCAATTTTTCTCAACTCAACGATTTTCTGACTGAAAACAGCTTTAGTAAAATTTTTATTCTTGTGGATGAGAACACTCACGAATATTGTCTTCCGGTTCTTCTTGGAAATTTGGAAACTGATGTGAGCTTCGAGATCCTGGAAATAGAGCCTGGAGAAGACATGAAAAATATACAGACCGTCAACCAGCTTTGGGAAATTCTTACAGAGATGAAGGCAGATAGGAAAGCGCTGATAATCAATCTTGGAGGCGGCGTTATCACAGATATGGGCGGCTTTGTAGCGTCTACCTATAAAAGAGGAATTCAATTTATCAACGTTCCTACTACTCTATTATCGATGTGTGATGCATCAATTGGGGGCAAAACAGGGATTGATTTGCTGCATTACAAAAATATGGTGGGAACATTCAGTTTTCCGGAGCAGATTTTTGTTTTCCCTCAGTTTCTGGAAACTCTCCCTTATAAAGAATTAGTGAGTGGTTTTGCAGAAATGCTGAAACATGGATTAATTGCTGATAAAACACATTGGGATAATTTAATTCAGATTCAAAAATTAGATGTGCCGGGAATTATTCCGCTTATTGAAACCTCGATGAATATCAAGCAAGACGTGGTGGAAAAAGATTTTCACGAAAAAAACATCAGAAAAACATTAAATTTTGGCCATACCATCGGTCATGCCATTGAAAGCCTTTGTTTAGAAAAAGAAAGCCCGATTTTGCATGGTGAAGCTGTAGCTTTAGGAATGATCTGCGAAACAAATCTTTCTCAGCTGGAAGGTTTAATTTCTAAAGAAGATGCTGATGTAATTATAGAAAATATTCACAAATATTATTCTTTTATCGATCTGAGTGATTTTAAAGAAGAAGATATTTTTAATCTTTTGTTGAATGACAAAAAGAATGTTCAGAGCAAAATCAATTTTTCACTGCTGACTGACATCGGCTTTTGTACATTCGATTATGAATGTTCCACAGAAAATATTCTCAAATCTCTCAATTTTTACAAGACATTAAGTGGTTTTTAATATAAATTATGTCATTTACTATTTGTAGCATATTATTTTCAAGCGATTTTTATTATACTGTTTATCAGGTGTTTAAAATTTAATTGTTGAATTAATGATATCTATCATATCCTTGTGATGGCCTAAAAATTGATTTTGGCAAACAATTTGAAAGATACCACTCGTCAAAATGAAAATTGACAGTAAAATTTAAAATTAGGAAATAGTAAATATTAAAAATTTAAAGTTATGAAAAAGTTAATTTTAGGACTAGCAATTACAGCAGGTTCATTAGCATTCGCTCAGACTACAACTACAACCACTACTACAAGATCAATGTCTTCAGATGTAAGATTTGGTATTAAAGCAGGGATGAACGTTTCTTCATTATCAGATGATGGTTCGTTAGCAGATCAAGGATCAAAAATTGGTTTTAATGCAGGTTTATTTGCAAATATTCCAATTGCTGAATCATTCAGTATTCAACCGGAAGTATTGTACACACAATATGGTGACAAATATGACGAGGTTGTATTAGGTAACAGATATTCTTACGCTAATCACTTTGATTATATTGCAGTACCAGTTATGTTCCAATATAACTTCATTCCGAATTTATATGTTGAAGCAGGTCCGGAATTTGGTTTCATGGTAAGTGCTAAAAACAAAGCTAAAAACGAAACTAATAACGACGTAATCGCTGAATCTGGAAATTATAAAGACAACTTCAATACTTTTAACGTAGGTATTGGTCTTGGTGCAGGTTATTATTTTACAGATAATATTGGTTTAACTGCAAGATATGTTGCTGGTGTAACTGATATTGCTAAAGACAGACCAGCTGGTAGAGATGCAGTTAGAAATAACGTATTCCAAGTTGGTTTAGCTTATAAATTCTAAGAATTTAAACAAATTTTATTTCAATAAAAAATGTCAGACTTAATTTCTAAGTCTGACATTTTTATTATTAATTATTCGAGATCTATTTAACTGAATAATTCTATTTCTTCTCCTTTTGCAACAGGATATTCTTCAGTAAAACATCCGAAGCAATGGTTGGCAGAACCTAAAATTACTTTTAGATTTTCTGTACTTAAAAACTCAAGAGAATCTACTCCCAAATAATCTCGCAACTGCTCAGTTGACATATTGGCAGAAATTAAATCGTCTTTAGATGGCGTATCAATTCCTAAATAGCAAGGTGCAATAATTGGCGGAGACACACTTCGGAAATGAATTTCTTTTACTCCTGCTTCTTTTAAAATTTTTACCAATCTTTTTGAAGTCGTACCACGAACGATAGAATCGTCGATAATAACCACTCTTTTGCCTTTAATTTCTGAAATAATTGGATTCAATTTTAAATTGACTACCCTCTCTCTCATTTCCTGAGTCGGTACAATGAAACTTCTTCCGATGTATCTGTTTTTAATCAAAACCGGACGGAAAGGTATTCCCGACGCTTTAGAAAAACCAATCGCCGCAGGAACTCCGGAATCCGGCACTCCAATTACAATATCAGCTTCAACAGGAGCCTGTTCCCAGATTTTTTCTCCCGATTTTTCCCTGATTTCATAAACGTTGATATTTTCTAAAGTTGAATCTGGTCTTGCAAAATAAATATATTCAAACGAACAGATTCTTTGCTTGCCTTTTTCCTCATTCACCATGTAAGAATTTAGTTTCCCGGGTTCATTTTCATTGGTGTAAATGATTTCTCCAGGTAAAATATCTCTTACATATTGAGCTCCCACAGCATCTAAAGCCACAGATTCTGAGGCTACTACATATGTTTTCTCATCAACTGCTCCCAATACCAAAGGTCTGATTCCGTTGAAATCTCTGAATGCAAAGAATTTGTTTCTCGTCATTCCGACAACAGAATATGCGCCTTCAATCTTCTCCATGGTGGCTTTAATGGCTCCACGTAATCCTAGATCAAGATTTTTTTGAATCAATCTTAAAATAACCTCAGAATCCGAAGTAGCTCTGAAAACTACGCCTTCAGCTTCCAGTTCTGCTTTTAATTCTTTTGCGTTGGTAAGATTACCATTGTGCGCAATAGAAAGTATAATCTGGTCGTATTCGTTTTTGGCGAAAAATGGCTGAAAATTATATTTCTTTTTATCTCCTGCAGTCGTATAGCGGGTGTGCCCGATTGCAGAATTTCCCATAAAAGTCTCAGGATCCTGAATCTCTTTATAAACATCCAAAACCAAACCCTCATCTTTCATGTTGGTAATTTTTCCGTCTTTAAGAACAGAAATACCGCAAGCTTCCTGGCCTCTGTGCTGTAATGCAAAAAGACCGAACTGTGAAAGTGAAAACGTATCAAGATCATTATCAGAATACATTCCGAAGATACCGCACTCCTCATTTGGAGCATCAAGCCTTTCTTCTTCCTGCGTTCTGAAGAGATTTCTTCCGTAGGTTTGAGTTTCAAATTGTTTTAAATATTCACTTTTATGAATGTCTAAACTTTTCATTTCTATTTTTTCTAATCTAGATTTATTTTGATAGATATTCAATTAGATGAAAAATTAAATATTATGTTAAATAAAAACTTAACATCTAATTTTATCTAAATCTTATTTGCCTAAAGCTACTTTCAATCTATTATAGATTTCAACATAAGCTTCAGTAACTTCTCCTAAGTCTCTTCTGAATCTGTCTTTATCCAGTTTTTTCATAGTATCCTTGTCCCAAAGTCTGCAGGTATCAGGAGAAATTTCGTCTGCTAAGATGATTTCACCAGCTGAAGTTTTTCCTAATTCGATTTTGAAATCAACTAAAATAATATTCATTTTATCAAAAAGATCAATCAGAATTTCGTTGATTTTTCCTGTCAACGCGTACATTTCGTTAAGTTCTTCATACGTTGCAGCTCCTAAAAAAACTGCGTGGTGATCGTTGATAAGCGGATCTCCCAATTCGTCTTTCTTGTAGCAGATATCGAAGATTGTAACCGGAGATTTTATACCTTCCTCAACTCCTAATCTTTGAGCCATACTTCCTGCAGAGTAGTTTCTCACCACCATTTCTAAAGGGATGATGGATACTTTCGTTACCAATTGCTCTCTCTCGTCTAATTGTTTGATGAAATGAGTCTTGATTCCTTTTTCATTTAAATATTCAAAAATAAGAGTTGTGATGGCATTGTTCATTTCACCTTTCAAATCGACAGATCCTCTTTTTTGAGCATTAAATGCTGTAGCATCGTCTTTGAAACGTACTACAACCTGATCAGGATTATCGGTCGCAAATACTTGTTTTGCCTTACCTTCGTACAACATTTCTTTCTTTTCCATTTTCTAAAATTTCTTTTTAGTTAGATTTATTATTTTATTAAAATTCCTGTTAAAACAGCCATTCCAAAACTGAGAAGTGTACCAATCAACACATACTCCGTCAGTTTTCTTTGTTTTGCCTGTGCCAGATCGCTGAATCTGAAAACAGATTTTGCAGCAACCATAAAACCTACGCCTTCCCAATGATTCACCAAGATAAAGGTGAAAACCAGTAAACGTTCTAAAATTCCTATATATTTCCCGGCACTCGTGAGAGAATCGGTTTGTAATTCTGCTTGTGTTTGCGGAACGGGCGTCCACGATGATAATAGCAATTTAATGAAAATTGATGCGGGCGAAGTTAAAAACAAAGCTCCCATTGCTATTTTCAGTAAATTCTGATTCTTTAAAAACTCAAAATTATATTCATTGAAATACAGTGAAACTCCGGCAATGACTGCTATATGAAGTGCCTGATCAAAGAAAAACCATCTTTTTTTTGTTTTGATATTCTGAAAACTGAGTTTGGAAGCATCAATAATTAAATGAGTAATCCCAACCAAAACAGCAACCCACCAAAGTTCCAAATTCCAAAGAAATGTAAAACTTAAAACAGTATGAATCAAAACATGAAGATACAGATATTTGCTCTTCAGTTTTTTATTTTCTTTATCTGAAACCCAAGAGTTTGGCTGAAGAATAAAATCTCCGAGTAAATGTGCCAATATGAGTTGTATAAAGATCATGCTACAATTCTGATATTTTTTTTCTGAAGTATAGATTTGTTTCTACGATAAGATCATAGTTTGCGCGTTTTAGCCGCTGACTTACAGATGATTGTGAAATAGCAAATCTTTTAGCTAAATCTTCCTGCGTAATATCTTTATTGAGAATCATTTCGTGAATAATCTCGGAAGTCGCCATCGTCCAGTTATCAAAGTCTTTGGAAGACCATTTCAGGAGAATATTCAGATCTCTGTCCAGAGAATCGTTAGATGTTTTGATAGCTACCGTATGACCGTCATTCTTAATATCATCTAGTAATCTTCCGGAGTTTACATATGCGGTTCCGTTGGATTCTGTGATTTTTTCAGATAGAAAATTTTCTTCACCAATGCCTATGGCAATTCTGACATCTAAATTTTCCTGACTTTTTATAAGAGATTTTATGGCTAAGAAACGCAAGAAAACCTCATCTATATTGCACTTTAACTGGAATTCGTCACCTCTGTAAATTTCCCATGTCTGTGGTGTGCTTCCCCAGCTTTCAAGAAGATTTTTGAGTCTGGTAATCCAAACTTCTGTGTCTGTCTGTTGCGAATTTATAATATCACCGGTGATTACCGCTATCATTTTGCAAATATAAGCATAAATACTTATATATAAAAGATATAAGCAGATACACTTATAGAAATTACATATTAGTGAATCTGCTTATATCAATTTTTACAATAAATTGTATTAATTCTTGATAAATTGGTAAATTTTGTTGTCTAATTTTAAAAGATAATTTCCTTTTATTAGTTGCTGAACAGGGATATTGTTTTTATTTTTAAATGGATTTTTCTCGGAATAGATCAATTTACCAGATAAATCAATAATTGAAGCTGTTTCAATATTTTTTACATCTCCTTTCACAAAGATTTCCTCGTTGGCAGGATTTGGATAAATTTTCAGTTCTTTATCAGCTAAAATATGATCTGAAATCGATAATGTCCCAAGATTCTGACAGTAATCGGCTGTGTAAGAATCCCATTCTGAAATATTAAAAGTTGTAACAGGTTGATTGATAATGGTTTTTCTATACAGTGAAACATTTGATAATATTGAACTGTTTGATTGTGAACTCACTCCTATCGCATCTACGCTAGAATTTTTATATCTCAATTCTAAATAATTGCTTCCCGTAAAAGTCATCTGTGGAGCCGCCGTTACCAATTTTGCCTGATCAATTGTGTAACACAAAAAATTGGCATTCGGATTTAAAATAACGAATGCCTCATTATTCTGAACGGTTCCTTCCAGTTCATAAGGATCTACAAAATAGTAATTTGTTCCGCTGTAAAACTGAATTGAAAGTCTATAATCACTTAAATTTACAGCATGTCCGGTCTTATTGATAATTTCCAAAGCTTTATTGTTTGCCGTTCCTTCAAGATATTTTGAAATAATTAAATCTTTAGCATAAATATCTGTAGACAAGGTCGTTGTGGACGCAATATTACTGTCTGAAGAAAGTAAATATCCGTTATCATAAGCTTTTACAGTAAATTGGTAAGCTGTAGATGGCGTTAAATGATCTATAGTAATTGATGTTTGCTTGGTAGATGAAATTAAAGTACCGTTTCGATAGATTTTATATCCAATAACATCAATACTTGAACTTGGCGACCAACTTAAAGTGGCGAAATATGCACTGTTCTGAGTTACCGTTAAGTTCATCGCAGTCTGAGGTGCAATATTATCAGAAGTTTGTCCCCAGATTGCATTGACCCATGATGGATTATCTATAAAAGGATTTCTATTTTTCTGTAAATTGTAGACTGCATTATTTCTGTCAATTTCTTTCTGCGAAACAGGATCCTGATTGTGCCATTGAAGCAACATCGTAAGATAAGCCGGATCAAAAGATCTTTCTTCGGTTCCATCTAAAGGATTGGTGTCAGAAGCAGGATTTGTATTATTGTTAAAATTAAAAGTTCCCAGTTTGCCCTCATATCTTACTGCAAAATACAAAAGACTTCTCGCAACATCACCTTTAAATTCATTAATAGGTTCATAAACGCGACCTGTATAAGACGATCCGGGAATATTGCTGTTTCCTATTTTTGATGTATTTGTAAAAGTGTAAAAAGTGGCAGTTCCGGCAATTCCGTAAGGGTAATTACTCCTCAGCTGATTAATTCTTGCATCGGTAGGAACCACAAAAAACAAATCGGAATACATAGGATAATTACTGTAAAATGTACTTTGTGGCATCATATGCTCTCTGTTCCATCCTTGTCCTTCTGCCGACGCGCCACCTATAATATTAGCTGTTGTATACTCATAAGAATCTACGCCGGTCGGGATTTCAGAATACATATCAAGTAAAAAAGTGGTATTTGTTACACCGTGATCATAGTATTGATCTAAATCGGTTTGATTGTAATAATTGGTGAGATCACCGTAATGCCAGTTGATATTTTTAGCAGAAATAATATCATGTATTTTTGATTTCAGAGCATAACCCGAGAGACCGGAAGTTCCGTCATAATATCCGGAAGGAATCTGAGCAAAAATAAAGCTTGAAACAAATAAAGCAGGAAGTATAAATTTTCTCATTCTTTAGAAATTGATTGGCTAAATTATGAAATTAATACAGTCTTCATTTAATTTATACATGAATGTATTGTTAATTTTGAATACTTAAAAATGTGAAAAATAAAACATTAGAATCAATTTTTTATACCCAAATAAATTTTTTTTAGTATTTCGGCAATTTAAGTATCTTTGGGCATTAACTATTTTATAATATGAATACAGAAACTATCAACAACATTAAAATGATAGCTGAAACAGCAAAAGAATTTGCTGAGAAAAATATCAGACCCAATATCATGGAGTGGGACGAAAGCCAGACTTTTCCTAAAGAATTATTTCATCAATTAGGAGAAATGGGTTTCATGGGAATTGTAATTCCTGAGCAATATGGAGGTTCTGGTTTGGGTTATCATGAGTATGTTACCATTCTTGATGAGATTTCTCAGGTAGATCCTTCTATCGGACTTTCTGTAGCAGCTCACAATTCATTGTGTACCAATCATATATATGAGTTCGGAAATGAAGAGCAAAAAAATAAATGGCTTCCTCAGTTGGCAACGGGAAAAGTAATCGGAGCTTGGGGACTGACAGAGCACAACACAGGATCTGATTCCGGAGGTATGTCTACTACAGCTGTAAAAGATGGCGACGCATGGGTTATCAACGGAGCTAAAAACTTTATTACTCATGCAATCTCAGGAGACATTGCTGTTGTGATGACCAGAACTGGTGAAATTGGTGCTAAAAATAATTCTACCGCTTTTGTTCTGGAAAAAGGAATGGCAGGTTTCACTTCAGGAAAAAAAGAAAACAAATTAGGAATGCGTGCTTCAGAAACTGCTGAGCTTATCTTTGATAATGTTCGTGTACCAGATTCTTACCGTTTAGGAGAAGTGGGTGAAGGTTTCAAGCAGGCAATGAAAATATTAGACGGTGGTAGAATTTCTATTGCTGCATTAAGTTTAGGAACTGCAAGAGGAGCTTACAAAGCAGCTTTAAAGTATGCTCAGGAAAGAAAACAGTTTGGAAAAGCAATTTCTGAATTTCAGGCAATTAATTTTATGCTTGCTGATATGGCAACAGAAATTGACGCTGCAGAATTGTTGATTCAAAGAGCTTCTACATTGAAAAATGCTAAGCAGAAAATGACTAAAGAAGGAGCAATGGCAAAGTTATACGCTTCTGAGGCTTGTGTAAGAATTTCAAATAATGCCGTGCAGGTTTTTGGAGGTTATGGCTATACGAAAGATTTCCCTGCTGAAAAATTCTACAGAGATTCTAAGCTTTGTACAATTGGCGAAGGAACTTCCGAGATCCAAAGACTCGTTATCGGGAGAGAAATTACCAAATAAATTATTAAAAAACATACATTGATGAAAAAGTATTATTAGATGAATTTTTGCATGAAGCAGAAAGTACTAGAAAACTTTTAAAAGAAATTCCAGACGCTTCATTGGAATTTAAACCTTCTGAAATTAACTGGACAACCGCTCAGTTGGCTTCTCATATCTCGGAAATATATAATTGGTATGAGGTTACTTTCAATCAGGACGTTTTTGATATGGGAACTTATCAGTATGACAAAGGTGATATTTCTAAGGCAGAAAATATTGTTTCTAAGTTCGAAGAAAATGTTGCAAATGCTCAGCAAGCGATAGAAAAGTGGGACGAAAGTACGATGATGAATGACTGGAAAATGGAAATGGATGGTAATTTCATCTTTCCTCCGATGTCAAAGATTCAGGTGATTCGTTCTTTTTTATACAATCATCTATATCATCACAGAGGTGAACTCATCGTTTATCTCAGATCTACTGGAAATAAAGTTCCAGGGATGTATGGACCTACTGCTGATTAAGGTTTTTAAGTAAGCTTAAATTATTATAAAATAGTATCCGAAACTTCGGGTACTATTTTTTTACGTTTAGTATTTATTATAAATTTAATGTATTGCATAATGATTTCAATCGATTGTCTAAATTTTTCATAAAATTTTTTGTTTTTCGTAAAGAATTTTTTAATAGCTTTGATATTTCACAATCAAAAATATTATTTATATGAAAAAACAACTATTAGTGATCGGAATGCTATTTATCTCTGGTATTTCAATCGCTCAGACCGATCAATTGTGGTCTCAAGGTTCATCAAAAACAAATTCAGAAGTTTTAGAAAACAAAACAAATATTCTTAATCCAAGAATTTATCAGCTTGACATTAACGGATTGAAAAATGCTCTTGCAAAAGCACCAAAAAGATTGGCTGCAAGGGAAAAATCAGAAATCATTATTTCATTTCCAAATTCTGAAGGGAAATTAGAAAGCTTTAAAGTAAGAGAAAACTCAAATTTTGATCCTCAATTGGCTGCAAAATATCCGGATATTAAATCTTATGTGGGCGAAGGTCTTGAAGATCCTAATTCCACCGTTTATTTCAGTATTTCTCCTTTGGGATTATCTTCAATGGAAATCTATGGCGACAAATCCGCAGTTTTCATTGAGCCTTACACGAAAGACCTTTCAACCTATGTGGTTTACAAAAAATCTGATAAGAAAGATAATTTAAATACTTTTGAATGTACCGTTATTGATGTTGCTCAAAAAGGAATCAGCAATACAGATCTTGCAGCAAGACCAAACGCAGATGATGCAAAATTGCGGACATTCCGTCTAGCACTTTCTTCTACTGGAGAGTACACCACTTATTTCGGAGGTACAAAAGCGCTTGCTCTTGCTGCGATGAATAATACAATGACTCGTGTAAACGGTGTTTTTGAAAAAGATTTTGCAGCTAGAATGGTTTTAATTGCCAATAATGATGCTGTAATTTACACAAGTGCGTCTTCCGATCCTTACTCTGCGGCTGCACAAATGAGCAATTGGAACTCTCAACTTCAGTCAACTTTAACCTCAGTTATAGGTGAAGCAAATTATGATGTCGGACATTTATTCGGAGCTTCCGGCGGTGGCGGCAATGCCGGTTGCATCGGTTGTGTTTGTGTAAATGGTTCTAAAGGCAGTGGTTATACTTCTCCGTCTGATGGTATACCGTCCGGAGATAATTTTGACATTGATTATGTTGCTCATGAATTAGGACATCAGTTTGGAGGAAATCATACATTTTCAAATTCAAATGAAGGAACAGGTGTTAATATGGAACCTGGCTCTGGTTCAACAATTATGGGTTATGCGGGCATTACAGCTCAGGATATTCAGCCACATTCAGATGCCTTCTTTCATGCGATAAGCATTCAGCAAATTACCAATAATATTAAAGCTAAAACCTGCCCTACAAGCACTTTGACGGGAAACTCAATTCCTACAGCAGATGCAGGTCTGGATTACACAATTCCTAAAAGCACACCGTTTATGTTGACAGGAACCGGAACTGATGCAAATGGAGATTCTTTGACATATATTTGGGAACAAGTCGATAACGCATCGTCTTCTCAAACAGGAGCGAGTTCTGCAGCCAGTGCTACAAAAGCTACAGGACCAACATTCAGATCGTGGACTCCAACGACAACTCCGGTAAGATATTTTCCAAGAATGGCTTCTGTACTGGCGGGAGCGACAACCACAGCTGGTTCAGAAATCACAGTTGAAGCACTTTCTTCAGTTGCAAGAACTTTAAATTTCAGATTCACAGCTCGTGATAACAGAGCCGGAGGATCCGGAAATAATTCTGATGATTCAAGAATCACTGTAAATTCAACAGCTGGTCCTTTTGTCATAACTTCTCAAAGTACAACAACAACGTACACAGGAGGAAGTTCTCAAAACGTTACATGGAATGTTGCAGGAACAACTTCCAACGGTGTAAATGCTGCTAATGTAGATATTCTTTGGTCTACGGATAACGGCAATAACTGGACTACCCTTTTGACAGCAACTCCCAATGACGGTTCTCAGGTCGTAACAATACCGAATGTTTCTACCACAACCGGAAGAATCATGGTAAAAGGAAGCAATCATATTTTCTTTGATGTAAATAATGCAAATATTTCTGTAAATGCAGGCTCAGGAAGTACAGATACTGTTGCTCCTACAGCTCCTACTCTTTTGGCTTCAGGAACAACTTCTACAAGCACCAATCTTTCATGGAGTGGCGCAACAGATGCAGTTGGTGTTACAGGTTACGATGTGTATCAAGGTTCTTCACTTGTTGGTTCTACAGCATCAACAACATATACGGTTACAAGTTTAACACCATCAACAACTTATAGCTTTACGGTTAAGGCTAAAGATGCAGCCGGAAATATTTCGACAGCAAGTAACACGGCAACAGTTACAACTCTTGCAGGAAGCACCGTTACTTATTGTACTGCAGCAGCAACAAATACGGCAGATGAAAGAATCGGAAATGTAAAATTCGGTAGCATCAACAATATTTCTACCGGAACGGCAGGTTATGAAAACTTCACTTCAATATCAACCAATGTAACGAGAGGGACTGCGAATACAATTTCTATCACACCGGTTTGGACATCTACTAAATATAATGAAGCGTATGCAGTTTACGTTGATTATAATAAAGATGGCGATTTCACAGACAGCGGAGAATTGGCCTGGACAAAAACCGGTTCACAAACTACACCTGTAACGGGATCAATTACGATTCCTTCTACAGCAACGCTTGGAAACACAAGAATGAGAGTAATGATGCAGTATAATTCTGTACCGTCATCATCTTGTGGATCATATACTTATGGTCAGGTTGAAGATTATACTTTAAATATTCTTTCGTCGGGAAGAGGAGACGATTTTAATGTCGAAAATTTAATGACAGACGTTAAATTATATCCAAATCCAGTAAGAGATGTTTTAAATATTTCTAATACAACATCAGAAGAATACAGAATCTTCGATATGGGCGGGAAACTGATCAATTCAGGAAAACTCGAAAGAGGAACGGTAAATGTGAGCAACCTTACAACAGGAGCTTACACGATCCAGATTGGAGAAATTTCAAAAAGATTTATTAAAAATTAACCATTGAAAATGTAACATGAAAGAGACTGCCTGCAAATGGCAGTCTTTTTTTTGTGGTCAATGAATAATCAGTAATGAGTAATGAACAACTAAAACAATTTTCCCAAAATCACTATCTTTGCTTAAATTTAAAAATTTCATGGATAAAATTGACAGTCTGAATCAGGTAGCAGAATTCCACACAACCTTCAAAGCTCCTATTTTAGAAACACCACAAATTCCCTCTCCGGAAAGATGTAATCTGAGAGTTGAGCTTTTGCAGGAAGAATTAAACGAGCTCAAACAGGCAATTGAAGATAAAAATTTAGTAGAAATTGCTGATGCTTTATGCGATTTGCAATACGTTTTAAGCGGAGCAGTATTAGAATTTGGCTTAGGCGATAAATTTGTAGAATTATTCAACGAAGTGCAGCGTTCAAATATGTCTAAAGCTTGTGACAACGAAGAACAGGCGAACGAAACTGTCGAATTTTACAAAGAAAAAGACGTTGAATCTTTCTACGAAAAATCCGGAGAAAAATTTAATGTTTACAGAAAGGCTGATCATAAAGTTTTAAAGAACAAATACTACTCGCCAGCCGATTTAAAAACGATTATAGAAAATTAAGATAAAATCAAAGATTCACAAATAAATGAAAAATAACAAAAATATGAATTGTAAAAAAATTATTGCCAAAATACTTGTCATTTCAGCGTTTGCATTTGCAACAGATTCGCTTATTGCTCAAAAAGTTGTCGTCAACCGTGAAGTTGAAACTACCAACGATGGCAAAATGCTTTTAGGACATCAGCTTAAAGAACAATTCGTGAAGGAACCGTATTCTGAGTGGTATACAAAAGAATTTAATGAATATGCATTAGATCAAAAAGCAGTTGGTGAACTAAAGAAGAACAAAATCAATTCTCACAATTTGATCGTTTTCATAGGAACATGGTGCGAAGACAGTCACAGAGATTTCCCGAGATTGATGAAGATTTTAGAAGAGGTAAATTTTCCTGAAAGCAGATTAACCATTATTGCGGTCAACAGAAAGAAAGAATCTCCTACCGGTGACGAATCAAAATACAATGTACAAAAGGTTCCCACCATTATTGTAGAAAAATATGGCAAGGAAATTGGAAGAATTATCGAGATGCCGACCACAGGATATATCGAAAGAGATCTCGTAGAAATTTTAAAGAAAGATGATTCATCGGTTATAAAAGAAATATTTAAAAAAGAAAATTGAGAAATTTAAAACTTGTTATTCCGTTTGTTGCAGGAATTCTCCTTATGGTGATTCTGTTTTTCAGTTTCAGATCTTGTCTGAAAATAAGTGAGAAAACCGAAAAATCAGATTATTATATTTTGACCAATCAAATCTCCAAAATGAACAAAATGGTTGTTTTGGAACAGGATATTTCTTCGATGCAGAAGACCAAAATGGGTTACGAATTTTTTGGTAGAGAAATGACAAGCAACAGCATCATCACTTATACTAAGACCAATGCACAGGTTTCGTACGACCTCAATAAAATGAAAATTGAGGTAGATTCTGTTAATAAAAAATTAATTATTACAGCTCTACCAAACCCTGAGATCCGGATTACACCAAGTGTGGAAATACAGTCGATGGATGATTCTTTTCTAAACAGAATTTCTGAGAAAGATATAAAGAATGTACAGCAAAAAGCGAAGCAAACTGCTCTGAAATCTATTGATCAAAATAAACTGAAAAATGACGGAAAGCAGCAATTGTTAGAAAATCTAAACAATATTTTCGTTTTGGCAAAGGCTTTGAATTACACCATAGAAGACGAAACCGGGCGACTCGGTATTCTAAAACTCTAAAAGTGAAATTATGAATCCTAAAGACGAGAACCAGAAAGAATCTGCAAACTCTGCAGAAACTAAGAAACAAAATGAAGATTTTCGTGACCTTCCCGCATCTTCGGAAAAACAAAATCCTTCAGATGTAGCTAAAGAAGACGTGAAAAAATCTTCAGAAAACAATTCAGGAAAAACAGATAATACTAAGTGAAAGCTTAGTATTTTTTTTGACATTTTTTCTCAGGGCAGCTTTTTCCGCCTTCCACTCCCGCTTTTTTGTTTCGCTGCGCTTCACAAAAAGAGCTCCGTTCAAGTCGGGCTGCGAACTGTGCAGGGTTTCATGTTTGTTATATATTTCTACAGTCTCATTATTCAGCTTTCAGGATTATTAATGAGTCATACAAACTGTCTTCAACGTCAAAATTTAAAATAAATTGTATTTTTTGTGAATTATCAAGCTACTATTTCTTAAAGAACTAAAAAATGCGTATTTTTGCAACTTAAAATTTTGTAGTAAACAATGATAAAAATTACACTTCCAGACAATAGCATCAAAGAATTTGAAGGAGAAGTTACTCCTTTGGATGTGGCAAAATCGATAAGCGAGGGATTGGCTAGAAATACCATTTCCGCAGTTGTAAACGGCACACAAGTCGAAGTTACCACGCCTATCACCACAGATTCTACGGTACAGCTATTGACATGGAATGATGATCTTGGTAAGAAAGCCTTCTGGCATTCTTCTGCCCACCTTTTGGCGCAGGCAATCCTTGAATTTTATCCTCATGCTCAATTAACAATTGGTCCGGCAATCGAAAGCGGATTTTACTATGATGTAGATTTCGGTGACGAAGTTTTGTCTGAAAAAGATTTTGATAAAATAGAAAAGAAAGTTTTAGAAAACGCCAAGAAAGCATCAACGTTTTCATTATATCCGGTTTCTAAAGCAGAAGCATTGGAAACTTATGCAAATAATCCTTATAAAGTAGAATTGATTTCTAATCTTAACGATGGCGAAATCACTTTTGTTACACATGACAATTTCACAGATCTTTGTCGTGGCGGTCACATTCCAAATACAGGAATTGTAAAAGCAGTGAAGATTCTGAATGCTGCAGGAGCCTACTGGAGAGGAAATGAGAAAAACCCTCAGCTAACAAGAGTGTACGGTATTTCTTTCCCAAAACAGAAAGAACTGACCGAATATCTTGAGTTATTAGAAGAAGCTAAAAGAAGAGATCATAGAAAATTAGGTAAAGAATTAGGGATTTTTGCTTTCTCAGAAAAAGTAGGTGCCGGTTTACCACTTTGGTTACCAAAAGGTACAGCTTTAAGAAAGAAATTAGAGAATTTCCTTTCTGTTGCTCAGAAAAAAGGAGGTTACGAATTTGTAATGTCTCCTCACATCGGTTCGAAAGAATTGTATGTAACTTCCGGTCACTGGGATAAATATGGGGAAGACAGCTTCCAGCCAATAAAAACTCCAAATGAAGGAGAAGAATTTTTATTGAAACCAATGAACTGTCCGCATCACTGTGAGATTTACAAAACTTCACAATGGAGCTATAGAGATTTACCAAAAAGATATGCAGAATTTGGGACTGTGTACAGATATGAGCAAAGCGGTGAACTTCATGGCTTAACGAGAGTTCGTGGATTTACTCAGGATGATGCTCACCTTTTCTGTACTCCGGATCAGCTTGCGGAAGAATTTGAAAAAGTAATAGATCTTACCCTTTATGTTTTTCAGTCTTTAGGATTTGAAGATTTTGTGACTCAGGTTTCGTTAAGAGATCCTGAAAATAAACAAAAATATATAGGATCTGACGAGAATTGGGAGAAAGCAGAAAGTGCAATTATTCAGGCTGCGGAGAAAAAAGGTTTAAAAACTGTAATTGAATACGGTGAAGCTGCATTCTATGGTCCTAAACTGGATTTTATGGTAAAAGATGCTTTAGGTAGAAAATGGCAGTTGGGAACGATTCAGGTAGATTACAACTTGCCGGAAAGATTTGATCTTACTTATATTGGAAGCGATAATGAGAAGCACAGACCTGTAATGATTCACAGAGCTCCATTTGGTTCTATGGAACGTTTTATTGCGATCTTATTAGAAAATACTGCCGGAGATTTCCCATTATGGCTAAGCCCGGATCAGTTTACAATATTGCCAATAAGTGAAAAATATGTAGATTATGCTAAAAAAGTTTCAGAATTTTTAGAAAATCACGATATTAGCGGATTGATTGACGATCGAAACGAAAAAACAGGCAAAAAAATTCGTGATGCGGAATTAAAAAAGATTCCTTTTATGCTTGTAGTAGGAGAAAATGAAGAAAGAGATGGCACAATTTCTGTACGTAGACGTGGAGAAGGCGATCTTGGAGTGATGAGTATGGATGAGTTTGTATCTCACTTCAAAAAAGAAGCAACAATATAAGACAATTAAGAGATTTATTATTTAGAAATAAGTTATTAATTAATCTGAATTACTGAATGTCTTAATTATTAAAATTAGTTATTAACCAATAAAATTATAAAGCGATAGCACAAAGATTTAACAACAGAGGCCCACAGAGACGTCCACCACAGGAGGACTTACACATGATAAACGATAAGATTCGCGTAAGAGAACTTCGTTTAGTGGGCGATAACGTAGAACCGGGAATTTTCCCGATTGACAAAGCGAGACAAATTGCCAAAGAACAGGAATTAGATTTGGTCGTGATTTCAGACAAGGCTGAACCTTTCATTGCGAGAATATTAGACTACAAAAAGTTTTTATACGAGCAAAAGAAAAAAACCAAAGAGCTTAAAGCAAAACAGATCAAAGTGGTTGTAAAAGAGATTCGTTTCGGACCTCAGACAGACGAGCACGATTATGATTTTAAGAAAAAACATGCTGAAAAGTTTTTGGAAGAAGGTTCAAAATTGAAAACCTACGTATTTTTTAAAGGACGTTCAATTATCTTTAAAGATCAGGGTGAGATTTTACTTCTTAAATTGGCTCAGGAATTAGAGCACGTTGGGAAAGTAGATCAGTTACCTAAACTTGAAGGTAAGAGAATGATCATGATGATGAGTCCTAAAAAACCAGCTAAATAGTTTAATAATATGATAATAGCTCAAAGCTTATTATCATTGAGAATATACAAAAGAGATTTTCTACGGAAAGTCTCTTTTTGTATGATTATTTTTCGTAGTTTTGCAAACCAAATATTTGCGTAAAATAACAATGAATATCGTGGTAAATATGATAGTCATTAATTTTGCAAATATAGTAATGTAACTATGTACCAATTAAAGTGTAATATATGCTAGCCATAGTACACTTCTAGATCGGAATATTTTTACAATTGAAAATAGTATTGATAACAAAAACATAAAAAAGCAAACAATGCCAAAATTAAAAACGAAATCAGGTGCTAAAAAGCGTTTTGCTCTTACCGGTTCTGGAAAGATCAAAAGAAAAAATGCTTACAAAAGCCACATCTTGACTAAAAAAGAAACTAAGCAGAAGAGAAATCTTACTACTACTTCTTATGTAGCTAAAGTGGACGAAAAAAGCGTTAAACGTCAATTAGCAATTAAGTAGTTTTTATAAATCATTTTTCGGTTTATAAGAATAACAATTCAACATTTTAACCCTGAAACGGTGCAGATAAGTGCAATGAAACAGTTTGCCGCCCTTTTCAAAAAAACAATTTAAATTATGCCAAGATCAGTAAATGCCGTAGCTTCTAGAGCTCGCAGAAAAAAATTAATGAAACAAGCTAAAGGTTTTTTCGGTAGAAGAAAGAACGTTTGGACTGTTGCTAAAAACGCGGTACATAAAGCAATGCAATATGCTTACCGTGGTAGAAAAGAGAAAAAGAGAAACTTCAGATCACTTTGGATTATGCGTATCAACGCTGGTGCAAGAGAACACGGAATGTCTTACTCTCAGTTTATGGGAGCTCTTAAAAAGAACAACATTGAATTAAACAGAAAAGTTTTAGCTGATTTGGCTATGAACTATCCTGAAGCGTTCAAAGCAGTTGTAGATCAAGTAAAATAATGTAAAATTTTTTGTTATCAATATTAAATCCCGAGTTTTTTGCTCGGGATTTTTTTATTTTATCTACATTTGCTAAATCTTAATTTATTTGATAAAAAGTGAAAAATTTAACTACTCTACTCCTACTTTCGTTAGCATCTTATAATATTCAGGCTCAAAGTTTTATTCAGGCTTATCAAAACAGAGTCAATCAGATCACGCAGGCTAATGTAACTTCCCTGTTACAGGATTTTGCGTCATACGGTGTAAAAACTTCTGGCTCAGCAGCCAATAATAATACCTTGAACTGGCTTAAAAGTAAATATCAAACCTACGGCTACGATGCTAGTCAGGTAACTGAAGACAGCTTTACGGTTAACGGTAATACAACAAAAAATTTAATTATAACGAAAACCGGAACCGTATATCCAAATATCTATGTTATTATCTGTGGACACTATGACACTATTGTGGGTCCTGGCGTAAGTGATAATGGCAGCGGAACATCTATTATTCTTGAAGCTGCAAGAATTTTAAAAGACATTCCTACCGAATATTCTATCAAATTTATTCATTTTTCCGGTGAGGAACAGGGACTAATTGGCAGTAATCACTATGTGAATAATGTTGTTTTTCAAAATGGAGTACGACAATTAAACTTGAAAGTAGTTTTCAATATCGATCAAGTTGGAGGCAAATTGTCTGCACCTAGTAATTTTATAAAATGTGAAAGCGACCAAAGTGGTCTCACCAGCAACAATGCGCAATCACTTACATTTACGCAGCAGTTGGCAACTTGTACTTCACTTTATTCTCCTCTGCAAACTGTAATGTCAAATACTTATGCTTCCGATTATGTGCCTTTTGAAGCTAAAGGAGATATTATTACCGGTTTCTACGAAACTCCTCAAAGCATGAACGAGCATACATCAAATGACACCTTTGTAAATGTAGATCCCACATATGTGTTTAATGTTGGTAAAGCGGCAATTGGTGCTCTGCAGCATTTTGCAGTAGCAACAACTAATCTTTCTATCAACGAAACATCTTTCAATTCTCTTGAATCAATAAAGATTTATCCCAATCCAGCCAAGAATTTTGTCAAATTAGAACTGCCAAAAGATATCAAAGATTTTAAAGTTGAGATCACAGACATGTCCGGAAAGTTAGTTTTGTCTAAAGAAAATGAAACTGAATTGAACACTTCAGATTTACCAAATGGTGTTTATCTTTGCTCAATAGAAACGGAAAACCAAAGCGCGACCAGAAAAATCGTAATTAAAAAATAAATTTAAAACCTGCATCTGCAGGTTTTTTATCGATTGCGCTTCACCAGAATCTCTTCGATTTCCTGCAAAGAAAAGTTTTTGGCTTTCAGTAAAATCAAAAAATGATAAAGAAGATCTGCCGCTTCATTTTTAAACAGGTCTGCATCATTATCTTTTGCTTCAATCACCACTTCTACTGCTTCCTCTCCTACTTTTTGTGCGACTTTATTAATCCCTTTTTTGTATAGCGAATATGTGTAGGATTCTTCAACTTTGTTATCTATCCTTTGGGCAATTTTTTCTTCTAATTCGTACAAAAATCCTTTCGATTCTTTATCTCCGAAACAACTGAAACTTCCGGTGTGGCAAACAATATTTTCAGGTATTGCTTTTATCAAAATCGTATCCTGATCACAATCTATTGCTATATTTTTTACTTTTAAAAAATTCCCGGACTCCTCACCTTTTGTCCATAATCCGTTTTTTGAACGACTGAAAAAAGTAACAATGCCTTCTTTTTTTGTTTTTTCTAATGCTTCTTCGTTCATATAACCCAACATCAAAACCTGTAAAGTTCTGTCATCCTGAATGATCACGGGAACCAAACTATTCGTTTTACTAAAATCTATCATCTTATTGCTAATTTTTTTAATTTTAATTCTTCTTTTAATTCATTGATACCAATTTCTCTAAAGTGAAAAATACTTGCAGCCAAAGCTCCTGTAACTTTTGTCTGATTAAAAACATCTTCAAAATCTTGTATTTTTCCCGCTCCACCTGACGCAATTACAGGAATATTAATACTTTCTGAAATCAGTTTTGTTAATCTTAAATCAAAACCATTTTTAGTTCCGTCTCCGTCCATTGAGGTAAGAAGAATTTCACCTGCACCCAGTTCTTCTGCTTTTTTTGCCCAATCTAAGGTCTGCAAAGCAGTTTTTTCTCTCCCGCCTTTTACAAAGACCCGATCAGAATTGTCGATGAATTTCGTATCTATTGCAACTACAATACATTGATTTCCAAATTCTTGGGATAAATCAGAAATTAGCATTGGATTTTTTACCGCAGAAGAATTGAGACTTATTTTGTCGGCTCCCGCTTCAAGCAATTTTCTTACATCTTCCACCGTAGAAATTCCGCCACCTACCGTAAATGGAATGCTCAGTTCTCTTGCAATATCTTTTACGAGTTCAACGAAAGTTTTTCGTTCTTCGATTGTTGCTGTAATATCAAGGAAAACCAATTCATCAGCGCCTTCATTTTCATATTTTTTAGCCAACTCAATTGGATTTCCGGCATTAATTAAATCTTCAAAATTAATTCCCTTTACAGTTGTTCCATCCTTAATATCCAAACATGGAATGATTCTTTTTTTAAGCATTTTCAATAAAATTTTGAAGTTGATTTAATGATATTTTATTCTCATAAATAGCTTTCCCGATAATCGTTCCGGAGCAGCCAATTTCTTTCATTTTAAAAACATCTTCGAGACACGAGATTCCACCACTTGCAATGAGATTTATATGTGTTTTTACTAAAATTTCCTGATACAATTCTGTGGATGCACCTTGCAACATTCCGTCTTTTGAAATGTCTGTACAAATCACATTCTCAATATTACATTTTTGATATTGCAGAATAAAATCGATGATATCTCTGTCACTTTCCTCAAGCCAGCCTGAAGTTTTTATTTCTCGGTTTTCACAATCGGCTCCCAGAATTATTTTTTTAGAACCGTATTTGTGAATAATTTCATAGCAAAATTCAGGATTTTGAACGGCAATGCTTCCAATTGTAATTTGCTTTGCACCACAATTAAAGGCAGTTTCAATATCTTCTTCAGTTTTTAATCCACCTCCAAAATCGATATGTAATGAAGTTTTACTAGCAATTTTTTCCAAAACCTTTTGATTGACGATATGTTTGGATTTTGCTCCGTCAAGATCAACTAAGTGAAGAAACTGTATTCCAAAGCTCTCAAATTCTTTGGCAACTTCTACAGGATTTTCGTTGTATATTTTTTTTGTGCTGTAATCACCTTTTGATAGCCTTACACATTTTCCGTCGATGATATCTATGGCAGGAATTATTTTCATCATTAAATTTTTAAAAAGTTTTTCAATAACAGACTTCCAGATTTTCCTGATTTTTCAGGGTGAAACTGTGTTGCGAAAAAATTATCTTTCTGCAAAGTTGCGCTGAAAGGCAAAATATAATCGCAGACAGCAGTTGTAAAATCTGATAATTCACAAAAATAACTATGAACAAAATAGAA
The DNA here is from genome assembly GCF_027945075.1 of Chryseobacterium sp. CY350. Classification (NCBI taxonomy): domain Bacteria; kingdom Pseudomonadati; phylum Bacteroidota; class Flavobacteriia; order Flavobacteriales; family Weeksellaceae; genus Chryseobacterium; species Chryseobacterium wangxinyae. The sequence continues at coordinate 729,398 of NZ_CP116034.1, read as the reverse complement.
ATCATCTTTTTCTGAAATCTCAGAGAACAATGTTGATTTCAAATCCATAAGCGTATTCCAACCCATATGCGGAACGATATTTTCTGAAGGAAATTTTTTAACGTTTATATCAAAAATTCCCATTCCCATAGTATTTCCTTCTTCGTTATGTCCACACATCAACTGCATTCCGAGACAAATTCCAAGAACAGGTTGAGTGAGTTTCGGAATCAATTCATCTAAACCTTTCTCTTTCAGTAATTTCATTGTAGAAGAAGCTTCACCGACGCCCGGAAAAATCACTTTATCGGCTTTTCGAATCAATTCAAAATCATCTGTGACTATAGATTTTTCGCCTAATCTGTTTAATGCATTTTGCACTGAACGTACATTCCCGCCGTTGTATTTAATAATTGCAATCATTTATAAACTTCCTTTTGTTGAGGGTAAATTATAGTTTTGATCAGTTTGGTTGACAGCCATTTTCAGTGCTTTTGCGAAAGCTTTAAAAATAGACTCGATCTTGTGATGCTCATTATTTCCTTCAGATTTTATATTCAAATTTGACTTCGAAGAATCTGTAAATGATTTAAAAAAGTGAAAAAACATTTCAGAATGTACATCACCAATTTTTTCTCTTTTAAATTCTACATCCCAAACCAACCACGGCCTTCCTCCGAAATCAATCGCAACCTGAGACAGACAATCATCCATTGGAAGCAAAAAACCATATCTTTCAATTCCTTTTTTCTTGCCCAAAGCCTTTAAAATTGCTTCTCCAAAAACAATCGCAGTATCTTCAATTGTGTGGTGCTCATCAACTTGTAAATCTCCATTCACTTTAATTTTTAAATCTAAATTTCCGTGTTTTGAGATCTGTTCAAGCATATGGTCAAAAAAATGCAGCCCGGTCGAAATCTCAGAATTTCCGCTTCCGTCGAGATTAACTTCAATTTCAATTTCTGTTTCATTTGTTTTTCTGTAAACGTTAGCTTTTCTTGGAATTTGCTTTAAAAACTGATAGATTTCGCTCCAGCTTTTCGTTGTTAATTCAGCTTCTTCGTTTTCAGTTTCATTAAGAAAAATTGCTTTTGTTCCTAAGTTTTTTGCTAATTCAATATCTGTTAATCTATCACCGATTACATATGAATTTTCAAGATCGTAATTTCCGTAGACGTATTTGCCAAGCATTCCGGTTTGCGGCTTTCTTGTATTTAAATTTTCATGCTCAAAACTTTTATCAATAAAAACATCTGTGAAAAATATCCCTTCACTTTCAAAAGCTTTCATCATTTTTTCCTGTGGTTTTATAAAATCTTCATAAGGAAAGCTGTCAGTTCCCAAACCATCCTGATTCGTTACCATTACCAATTCGTAATCCAATTCCTTTACAATTTTTGCTAAGTTTTGAAAAACTCCGGGATAAAATTCAAGTTTCTCAAGAGAATCAACCTGAAAATCTGTTAGCGGTTCTGTAATTAATGTTCCGTCGCGATCGATAAATAATACTTTTTTCATCATCAAATATTTTTTAAAACATTAATTAATATGTTATTTTCTTCTTTATTTCCAACATTTATTCTGATACAGTTTGGAATTTGAGGAAATCTTTTACTGGTTAAAATTTCGTTTTCCAACAATTTTTGATAAACAGTTTCTACATTTTTAAATTCAATAAGAAAGAAATTAGCATTGGTTGGGAAAACTTTTTCGATACATCTAATCATTTTAAATTCTTCTTTTAACCAAGATCTTTCTGCAATGATCTGTTCCAGATTATTCTGAAATTCACTTATATTTTCAAGACTTTCTGAAACTAAATTCAGGCTTAAAGAATTGACATTATAAGGAGCTTTAACAGTATAAATTAATTGAGTTATTTCTTCAGAAGAATAAGCAATTCCTACTCTTGCTCCCGCCATTCCCCAAGCTTTTGAAAAGGTCTGAAGGACAATCAAATTCGGATATTTTTCTAACAATTCAATCGCTGATCTTCCATCCGAAAATTCAATATAAGCTTCATCTACCACTACAATTCCACTAAAATTTTTGATATAAAACTCAATATCTTCAATTGAATTTCCGGTAGGATTATTGGGTGAGCATAAAAAGAAAATTTTAGGTTGATTTTCTTCTATTATATTTAAAAAATCTTCTTTCTGAATTTCAAAATTTGCGTCTAGCTGAAGTTTTAAAACTAAATTTTCGTTGATTGCTGCGTAAAAACCGTACATCGCAAACGAAGGATTCATCATTAATATGGAATCTTTTTTTGGTTCACAGAAGATTTTGATGATCAGATCAATCAATTCATCACTTCCGTTTCCAATTGAAATCTGACTTGGTGAAATGCTTTTAAGTTGAGAAATTTGATTTCTAATTTTTTTATGAGTAGAATCCGGATAACGATTGAATTCACCGAACGGACTTTCATTAGCATCCATTAGAATAGGACTTTCAAACTCGTTTTGATCCCTGAAACTGATATAAGGCTGAAGTTCTAAAATATTCTTTCGAACAAACCTGTTAATATTTATTATTGTCATTTTACTTTTTTAATCTGATTGAAACTGCGTTTTTGTGGGCAAATAAACCTTCCGCTTCTGCCATTATTTCGATGGTTTTACCTAAATTTTGAAGTCCGTTTTTTGATAAATTCTGGAAAGTAATTTTCTTCACAAAACTATCTAGAGAAACACCACTGTAGTTTTTAGCAAAACCATTCGTAGGTAATGTGTGATTGGTTCCGCTTGCATAATCTCCTGCGCTTTCACATGAATAATTTCCCAGAAAAACCGAACCTGCATTTTTGATTAAAGGGATATAATTCTCAAAATTTTCAATAGCAAGAATTAAATGTTCAGGAGCATATAAATTACTGAATTCCAATGCTTCTTCAATAGTTTCAACTAAAATAAAATGGCTATTATTTAAAGATTGCTGTGCAAATTCATTTCTTTGAAGATTTTTAATCTGCTTTTCAACTTCTTCAATAGTTTCATCTAAAATCTCTCGATCTGTCGAGACAAAAATCACCTGACTGTCACTTCCGTGTTCCGCCTGTGAAAGAAGATCAGCAGCACAAAACTCAGGAACTGCATTTTCATCTGCGATAATTAAAACTTCACTTGGTCCTGCAGGCATATCAATGGCAATACCAAAATTCTGAGTCAGTTCTTTTGCTGCAACAACAAACTGATTTCCGGGACCAAAAATTTTATAAACATTAGGAATCGTTTCTGTACCGAAAGTCATTGCTGCAATTGCCTGAGCTCCACCGATTTTGAAGATTTTAGTGATTCCACAAAGCTTTGCTGTATAGAGAATTGCAGGATTTATTTCTCCGTTTTTATCTGGTGGTGTGCAAAGAATAATTTCCTTACAACCGGCCAATTGTGCAGGAATTGCAAGCATCAGAACCGTTGAAAATAATGGGGCTGTTCCTCCAGGAATATAAATTCCCACTTTTTCGATGGCTCGGTTTTCTCTCCAGCAAATTACCCCTTTTGTTGTTTCAATTTTCTGAATTTCAATCTTTTGAGAATTGTGAAACTTTGTAATATTTTCTTTTGCCTGTTGAATAGCATCTTTTAACCCTACTGATATTAATTGAGCTGAATTATCTATTTCATTTTTTGAGAGGGAAAGATTTTCTATTTCAACTGAATCAAATTTTTTATTAAAATCAAACAATGCCTTATCACCAAATTTTTGTACTTCGTTGAAAATTTCTGCAACAATCTCGGAAACTTCTTCTCTTTTGAGAACCGGACGTTTTATCAGTTCGTTCCAGTTATTTTTACTGGGAAATTCATATCTGTTCATCTTAAATAACCATTTTATCAATTGGAATTATTAAAATATCCTGGGCTCCGTTTTCTCTCAACTCATCAATGACATCCCAAAAGCGTTCTTCATCAATGACTGAGTGAATGCTGCTCCAGCCTTCTTCTGCCAAAGGAATCACTGTTGGACTTTTCAAAACCGGAAGTACATTTGAAATGTCAGCGATTTTATCGTTAGGAACATTCATCAGAATATATTTTGAGTTTTTAGCTTTTAAAACAGCCTTGATCCTGAATAGCAGTTTATCAAGAACATTCTCCTTTTCTGCACTTAGCTGAACAGTTTTCGCTAAAACAGCTTCGGATTTCAGAATAGTAAGCGTTTCTCTTAAACCATTTTTAAATAAAGTGCTTCCGGAACTTACAATATCACAGATTCCGTCTGCCAAACCAATGTTGGGAGCAATTTCTACAGAACCGGAAATCACGTGAATATCAGCTTCAATGTGGTTTTGCTTTAAAAATTCTTTTAGTGTGTTTGGATAAGAAGTGGCGATCTTTTTTCCTTGGAAATACTGAAGATCGTCGGTTTCCACATCTTTTGGGACCGCTAAAGAGACGCGGCATTTTGAAAATCCTAACTGATGAACAACGGTGATTTCTTTATTTTTTTCAGCCAGAAGATTTTCTCCTACGATCGCGATATCCACGACTCCATCTTCCAGATATTGAGGAATATCCGAATTTCTGAGATACATAATCTCCATTGGGAAATTTTCCACAGAAACTTTTAACTGGTCTTTCCCATTGTTTACAGAAATTCCGCAATCTTTGAGAAGCTGCAGAGATTCTTCGTACAGACGGCCGCTTTTTTGGATTGCAATTTTTAATTTACTCATTTTCACTTTTCTTGTGTCTGAGTAAATAAAAAGGAATTATTGGGATTCTGAAGAGAATTCAGGAAACAAAAAAACCGTCTATAGACTCAGACGGTTTAAATTATTAATATATTTTTTAACACAAATATCAATCAATTCCGTCTTAGCAGAGATGATGATAATGATGTACTGTTAAAAAATTGGGTTTCATTGTTGAATATTTATGGTACAAATGTAGAACTTATTTTTATTTAACCAAGAATTTTTAGAGAATTTTTTGATAGAGATTCATCATTTCATTGGCAATTGGCTCATCGTTAAACTTCTGAACAAAATCGAAACCCTTATCAGCACGACGTTTTCTCTCAGATTCGTTTTCCCAGAGAAATTTTATTTTTGCCTGAATATCTAAATAATTCTCTGGATATATGTAAACAGAATCTTTTCCGCCAGCTTCCGGAAGGCAACTTATATTGCTGGTAATAACGACGGTTTTTGAAAATAATGCTTCAATAATCGGAATCCCAAAACCTTCAAAAAAGCTCGGATACACAAAAATATCGGCTGACTTATAAATCACAGCGAGCTCATCCATCGAAACGCCTTCCAAAAAATAAATTTGTTTTTCTAACTTATTTTTTTTGATGTACTGCTCTATTTTGGAAAAATATTTTGTTTTTCTACCAACAACGACCAGAGGAATTTCAGATTTGTCAATTGCTTTTACAATGTTTAAAAGATTTTTTCTTTCTTCAATTGTTCCGACATTTAAAATAAATCTTTCAGGAAGCTTGAATTTTTGTTTCGTTTTTTGAATGAATTCTTCAGACTGATTTTTTTTAAAAGCCTGATGACAGCCTTGATAAATAACTTCAATTTTATCTTCCGGAATTTTTAAATATTGAATTATATCTCGTTTTGTCTGCTCCGAAATTGCAATGATTTTATCGGCCATTTCAGCCGATTTTTTAAACTTCCAAAAGTGGATTTTTCTGTCAAAAAAAGAATAATATTGTGGATACCTCATGAAAATAAGATCATGAATCGTCACAACCTTTTTGATTGGGGTTTTATCCCATTTTAAAGGCAGTTCACCGGAAAGTCCATGAAAAATATCTGCATTTTGTTTTTGGGCGTCTTTACCCATTTTAAGCTGTCGCGAGAATTTTCCTTTTGATGTTGCAATAAAATGAACATTAGAATTTTCTACAATAATATTTCCTCTTTCAGATTTGTTTTTATTTAAGAGAAGGTATTGATTTTCAGGGAAATATTCGGAAAGTATTCTTACCAGATCTCTGGAATAATTTCCCAAACCCGAAGTGTTGTGAAAGAAACGTTTTGCGTCGTAAGCTATCATCATGATTCTATCTGCTTTTGAAATTCCTGAAAAGTTCCGAATTTGTAATTTTTATTTTTTAACCAACCAACGAAATTATCAAATCTTTCAACCATTTCATTTCCAGACTTTTTAACGGTAAATCCTGGAAGTTTAAACTCTGGATTTCTAATTTCAGCAAATTCCCATGGATGAAAATAAATGTTGAGATAATTGTCTTTTTTTAAAGTATCTGATGCTATTTTTTTATAAAAACTTAGTGGGAAATTATGAAAACTCAGCCAAAATAAAGGTATTCTAAAATTGGGTGAAACCGAAGCCGGAATTTGAGTGACACTTTCTTCTTTAAAATAAGTTCGTGACACTTTTAAATTGTTATATCTGCCGGGAAGAAAAGTTGGATTTATAGAAGAATTATATAAATATCCTGCCTTTTCAACTTCTTTTTTATCGACAGGCATCATTCTTGGCATTCTCAATCCTGTAACCTTTGTTGAAAATAATTGCTGTAATTTTTCTCTGGATTCCTTTAAATGTTTGACTTCAAATTCGGAATGAAACCACGTGTGAGAAGCCAATTCATGACCTTCATTTAGTAATCTTTCGATAAGCGATTTACTATTTTCAGCGAATACTACTGTTGAAAAAAAAGTAGCTTTAACGTTGTGTTTTTGAAGAATATTTAAAATTCTTTCAAGACCGATCTGAGAAATTGAGATTTGATCTTCGAAGGAAATTTCCCCTTGATATTCGAATGGCATATCAAATTCTTCGATGTCAAAACTTAATAATACCATTTTTAAAAGTTTTTATTTTTAATAATATAATTGGGTCTCGCTTTCACTTGTTTGAAAATTTTACCTAAATAAATCCCAATAATTCCTAAGATAATCAACTGTAAACCACCAAAGAAAACGATGGTCATAATCAATGATGCCCAACCTGAAATTTCTGTTTTTGTAACAAAAGAATGAATGACATAAGCTGCATAACCAATTACCGAAAAACCTGAGAATAAGAATCCTAAATAGGCTGCAATGTATAAGGGTTTTACACTAAATGCTGTGATTCCAGTAAATGCAAAAGTGATCATTTTTTTTAAATTATAACTACTTTCTCCTGAAATCCGTTCAGATGCTGTGAACTCTAATGCAATTTGTTTGAAACCCATCCAGCTTGTCAACCCGCGAAGAAATAAATCATCTTCGTTGAATTTTCTCATGACTTCGACAACATTTGCATCCATCAGCCTGAAATCTGAACCGCCGCCTTTTGTAAGATTTACATCAGATAACCCGGATAAAATTCTGTAAAAAAAATCTGAAGTTTTTCTCTTAAACCAGGAAATTTCTTTAGGATATTTTCTTACTGTTAATACCACATCATACCCATCTTCCCATTTCTGAATCATCTTTGGAATAAGTTCTGGTGGATGCTGAAGGTCGCCGTCCATTGAAATAACAGCATTTCCTAAAGCACTGTCCATTCCGGCTTTTACGGCAGGTTGATGCCCGAAATTTCTGGAAAATTCTATGTATTTAACTTCATTAAATTTTTCAGATAAAAGCTGCAAATGTTGCTGAGTATTGTCTCTGCTTCCGTCGTTTACAAAAATAATTTCAAAATCATAATTCTGCAATTCAGAAAAAACTTCTTTGATTTTTTCATGAATCAATGCAACATTTCCTTCTTCATTGTAGGCAGGAATTACGATAGATATTTTTTTCATATGCAGCGAGTTATTGCAGACTGTAATCTTTTTCAAAATCTCTTGTCATCAGTTCATAAATTACCCTGAACCAAACGATAATGCAAGGTACCGCTTTTAAGGAATATTTTACGATATAATTGACTTTGATGGACTTTGGAAATAAATCTGAGGGTGAAAAACAAGTAAGAATAATTACGAAAACTAACATCGCAATGACAAGCGGAGACCTTTTTTTCTGTAGAAAAAACCAGATCATTACTCCCGCAACTGCAATAATATACGTCGGAGATTCTGAGCCTGAACTGAATAAAACCAAGAAAAGTAAGGTAGAAGCTAAAATCATCAACTGAAAAGCATAATTTTTATACTGTTTGATTCTGATATATGGCAACGCAAATAATGGTAAACCGAAAGCTAAAAAAGCAAGATTAGAAATAGAAGCATCGCCTAAAATTCTTCTTACAAAACCCATTAAAGAAATGTCCTGATAACTGTTTAAACTTTGATTTTGTCCGTTTTTTTCTGCCAACGAAACTGACCAGTCTTTGTAGCTTTGAATTACAAATTCCGGACTGGAATAGATCATCGGAAATACGAAAAACAGTAACGCAATCACAATTCCGGCAATGATAAATTTAGTTTTATTTTTAATGAAGAAAAACTGCGATAAACCTACAACTCCATAGATTTTTACAAAAACTCCAACCATGAGTGCGGCTGCAGATTTTACTTCTTTCTTTTCATAAATATAAGTTGCTGACAACATCAACAATCCGACAAGAGCAATGTTAAACTGTAAACTTAAAGCTGCTGTAATGAATTCCTGTAAACATAACAATGCGAATAGCGCTTTTTTACCATCCGAAAACGGAAGTTTATGAATGGCATAAATAAAGATGAAAGTATTGGCAACATTCCAGAGTGAAATCCCCAACCAATCGGGCATTAAGGCAAATGGAGCAATCAAGGCACTAAAGAAAATACCATAATGATTAGAATCCTGAAAATGCTCAGGATATTGCAAATACAGATTTTTCTCAAGAATTGTGTTGAAATAAGTATACTTAAAAATCAAATAATTGTTGATCGCATTACCTCTAAAATACTTTGAGATAGCCGTAACAATTGCTATAATAAGATAAACCCCAAATATATACTTGGGGTTTAAGATCAGCTTTAAAAATTTTTCTTTCAAGGTTTTTAGTTTTAGGTTAAATATGATTAAACCGCAACATTATTTTCTCTCAAAGCGTCATTCAGAGACGTTTTTTTATCTGTAGATTCTTTTCTTGTACCAATAATCAAAGCACATGGAACCTGATATTCTCCCGCAGGATATTGTCTTGTATAACTTCCCGGAATCACAACCGAACGCGCAGGAACTCTTCCTTTAATTTCGATTGGTTCAGGACCTGTAACATCAATAATTTTAGTAGAACCCGTCAAAACCACATTTGCTCCTAAAACCGCTTCTTTTTCAACGTGAACTCCTTCTACAACGATACATCTCGAACCGATAAAACAGTCGTCTTCAATAATAACCGGCGCAGCCTGAAGTGGTTCTAAAACACCACCAATACCAACACCACCACTTAAATGAACGTTTTTACCGATTTGAGCGCAACTTCCAACAGTCGCCCAGGTATCAACCATCGTTCCTGAATCAACATATGCTCCGATATTAACATAAGAAGGCATCAAAATAACTCCGGAAGCAATAAAGGCACCTTCTCTTGCAACAGCATGAGGTACAACTCTCACCCCTTTGTCAGCATAATTTCTTTTCAAAGGCATTTTATCGTGAAACTCAAACGGACCAACTTCAATAGTTTCCATTGTCTGAATCGGGAAATACATTACTACAGCCTTTTTTACCCATTCATTTACCTGCCATCCGTTTTCTGTAGGTTCAGCAACACGAAGTTTTCCTGAATCTAACAGAGAAATAACTTCTCTAATAGCAGTTTTGCTGTCTTCGTTTTGTAATAAATCTCTATTATCCCAAATGTTTTCGATAGTTTGTTGTAACGACATGTCTTAAGTTTATTTCAGTTTAAATATGTCGCCAAAGATACGAAAAAGTTGCGCAAAACCCTTTTAAAGTTATGATTAGCGAAATCATTTAATTGTAAAAATGAGCCAAATTTTGAATCTGATCTATAATACTCTTTGGGCGTGCAAATAAGCCTTATTCCAGTATTTTTCATTGAGCGACGAAATGATAACGCCCTTAGACGTAGAAGCATGAATAAATTTTATCTCGCCATTATTTTCTATTTTATGTACGATGCCGACGTGAGAAACTTTGCTTCCACCGGCCGTTGCAAAAAATAGCAGATCACCGGGTTTTACTTCTTCTACATCAATATTTTTACCTGTATTTGCCTGATCTGCTGATCTTCTTGGTAGCTTTAAACCATTGTCGTCGAAAACTTTAGATGTTAGCCCGGAGCAGTCAAAACCTGAAGATGAATTTCCAGCAAACTTGTATGGCGATCCTAAAAATTTTTCAGCATCTTTTAAAATATCTTTTACAGAACCAGAAATTTTGCCGTCGAATTTCGAATCTAGTTTTCTTAAATTTTCAGCCTTTGCAATTATTTTGCCAGATGAAGATTTTGATTTTGTAACATTTTTAGAACTTCCGCATGATATAATTATTGTCGAAAGTAACAAAACTGTAATGAATCTAGTTGCCTTTTTATAATGTACTTTATCAAAATCCATAATTCGGTGACTTAGGGTTTAAATTTCTGATAACAAAAATAATAAATTATTTTTAATTATGCTAGAACTATACTACAACTATATGATAACTATATGTTAAAACTATAGAATTTAATTTTTATTAGTATATTTGAAATTCAATTATGGATCAATGGCTACATATGAAAGTTTAATAAAACTGAAAGGATCGTTAGGCGATTTGGTATTTTATAATCTAAATGGTAAGAACGTTGTTAGGAAAAAAAGTGGATTTAACAAAAACTCATTTAAAAAAAGTGCGTCGTATGAAAAAGTACGGCAGAACAGTTCTGAATTTGGTCATTGCTCAAAAATTGGAAAAACGATAAGACAGTGTCTGGATTTTTATATCAAAAAATCTGAAGATCCCCTACTCTACCAGAAATTTGCGAAAGTGATGACAGAAATTAAAGATCTAGATATAGTTTCCGAAAAAGGGAAAAGATCTGTAAAAAAAGGATTAGAAACAGAATTGGGATATCAGCTGTTAAAGAAATTCCAGTTTGGAATTATAGAAAATTTGGAAAATATTGCACCAGTTTCTATAGGTTTGTGGGATAAGAGCTTAGTTTTAGACAAAAATACTGCCTGTGATGAAATGGTTGTAGAAACTTTATCTGTTGATTTTGAAAGCTATACATCTAAGAATTTCCAACAGATAATTAATATACATAATCAGTCGAATGAATATCTTTTTGAAAAGCATTTTTCAGACGAAGAATTGCTGCTTCATTTTGTAGTTCTAAAAAATGAAGGAAAAATTGTTAAGATGGGATTTGTTTAAAGATCATAAAAAAACCTGTAAATTTTCTTTACAGGTTTTCTATTTTTAAAGCTGAAAAATTATTTATTCTTCTCACCAGTCCATGCACCGCTTCTTGTGGGCGTTGGTACAGCATTAGTCCAGTTTCCGTTTGCTTTTTTCTCCAGATCTAGAGTTCCCACAAACTGCCCGTCCTGTGGCAATCCTAATTCTGCTGTTAATTGACCTGAGGCATCCAAATGACCGGAGATATTATAGTTCTCATTGTTGGTGTCAGAATGCATTGTTCCTGTAACGTTACCATCGTTCGCTACTACAAAATTCCACACTCCTTTATCACTTCCTGTGTAAGTTCCAGACCATGTTCCTATGTAATCATAGATTGTTTCGTCATCAGCTGTACATCCGATTAATAAAAAAGTAGTCACTAAAAGTAAAAAAAGTTTCTTCATAGCTTTTAATATGGTTTGATAAAGTTTTCTTTTGTGGAGAATACGGGAGTCGAACCCGTTACCTCTACACTGCCAGTGTAGCGCTCTAGCCAAATGAGCTAATTCCCCTTTTGCCTTGTTTTTCTCACGAAGCGGTACAAAAGTAAGTAAATAAACCATATTTGCAAATGTTTTGTTAAATTTTATTTAAGATTATGATTAAATAAATACAGCATTATCACGTATTGAACTATATTTAAGAAAAAACAAAAAAAACGTATGCCGGACATCAGCATACGTTTTCAGAATAGAATTTATATTAATAATTTATTTCCAGCCGCCGCCTAAAGCTTTGTACAAATCTACTGCAGCTTTCATTTTACTGTATTGTGCATTAGAAATATTCAGCTCTGCATTCAGTGAATTTACGCTGGCATTCAAGACTTCTAGATAATTTGCCATCCCGTAGTTTACCAATTCCTGTGAGTATTCGACCGAGTTTTTATAAGCATTGAGTTCTTTCATTTTTAAATCAATAAAAGAATCCTGAACAGAAAACACTCTAATTGCATCAGAAACTTCTTTTCCTGCCGTAAGAACGGTTTTTCTAAAGTTTAAATAAGCCGTTTCTTTATTAGCAAGAGTCACTTCGTAATTGGTTCTTATCTGTCTTTTATTTAAAATTGGCTGTACCAAACCACCTACTATACTTGCAAAAAGTGAATTTACACTAAACAAATGGTCAATATCCACAGACTGTAAACCGCCACTTCCCGTTAATCGTAAAGTCGGATAAAACTGAGCTTTTGCAGAATTTGTAAGCTCAAATGCATTCATTAAATTAAATTCTGCCTGCATCACATCCGGACGGTTTGCCAATAAGTTAGCAGGATATCCCAGTGCAAAATTGGCAGGAAGCGTCTGATTTTCTAAAGTTGACCTTTCAATTGCCTTTGAAGGCTCGCCCATGAGAAAGCTCATCGTATTTTCTAACTGCTGAATTTGAGTATCGATGTCGATCAATAAAGACTCTGCGTTGTAAACTAATGCCGCACTTTGTTGCACCGCAACTTCTGTAAGCGTTCCGGCTACCTTTAAAGCTTTTGTAGTTTCAAGATTATTCTGTCTGATCTTTATTGTTTCCTGGATTATTCTTTTCTGGTCGTCTAGTGTCAAGAGTTGAAAATAGCTTGATGCAATTGATGACACAAGATCACTTTTCACTTCCTGATGCGCCGCTACATTTCCTAAATATGTTGCCAGTTGAGCTTTTTCCTGAGCCTTTAGTTTTCCCCAAATATCGGCTTCCCAGGTAACAGATCCGGTTATGTCAAACTGATTGACATAGCGTCTCTCACCAATGATCTGTCCGAATTGCGTATTCAATGACTGAGTCTGGAATGTATAACCCGGACCCACAGAAAGTGTCGGCTGATAGGCGGCTTTGCTTTGGCGCAAATATGCTTCAGCAGATATTATGTTTTGTATTGCAATTCTAATATCTAAATTGTTTTCCAAAGCTTTTGCAATATGTTTCTGAAGAATAGGATCGGTAAATATCTCTTTCCACGAAACATTTGCTGTACTTGTACTATCCTTAGGAAGCATATCAGTTCGGAAGAGTTTTTCATCAACTACGGCAGCAGGTCTCTCATACTCCTTTCTTATGTTGCAAGAAGTAATAAGCATAGCTGTAAGCACAGAAAAAGCAGTTCCTTTTATAATTATTGATAAATTTTTCATTATTTAAATCTTAAAGATTTCTTATTCGGCTAAATTGATGTCTTCGTGCTTGATTGGTTTTATTTTTTCCTGTAAAGTCTGGAAAACCACGTACAAAACTGGAATAACAAATACTCCCAGGATGGTACCGATCAGTAAACCTATTGCTGCACCTGTTGCAATTGATCTGTTTCCGACAGCGCCAATTCCGCTGGCTAAAACCAAAGGTAAAAGACCAAATATAAATGCAAGTGATGTCATCAAAATAGGTCTTAATCTTGCTTTTGCGGCATTAATAGCAGATTCTACAATCGTCTCGCCATGATGTCTACGCTGAACTGCGAATTCGATAATCAAAATTGCATTTTTGGCAAGTAATCCTACAAGCATGATCAATGCAATCTGGAAATAGATATTATTTTCCAGACCCATTATTTTCTGTCCGAAATAAGCACCCATAACTCCTAAAGGTAGGGAGATGACAACCACAAAAGGCAGTATATAACTTTCATACTGTGCAGAAAGAATAAAATACACGAAAACCAAGCTGAGTCCGAAGATCAATAAAGTCTGAGATCCTGCACTTAATTCTTCTCTTGTAAGACCGGTGAATTCTACATCATAGTTTTGATCAAGGGTTTGTTTAGCAACTTCCTGTACTGCTGTAATTGCGTCACCTGAACTGAAACCTGCCTTATTTGCGCCTGTAATCTTTACAGAAGTAAACAAATTGTAACGACCTACAGATTGCGGACCATAAGTTTTGGTGAGCGTAACAAACTGTGAAATTGGAGACATCTCACCAGAATTGGTCTTAATATAATATTGATTAAGATTTTCTGCATTTTCCCTGTCCTGAGGAAGAGCCTGTATCATTACTCTAAACTGCTTTCCATATTTGGTGAAGTCAGCACCATAAACTCCTCCTATGTAGCCCTGCATTGTAGACAAAATATCGTTGACTGAAACTCCTTTTTGTTTTGCGAGAGGAACATTGATTTCCATCATGTACTGTGGATATTTGGTATTGAATGAAGTCTGAGCAAATTCAATTTCTGGTCTCTGCATTAAGTTTCCGATAAATTCATTTGTTTTAGCATCCAATTCAGCAAAATCTCCTCCGGATTTATCCAAAAGTACCATCTCAAAACCAGCACTGTTACCGAATCCCGGTACACTTGGCGGCTGGAAGAATACTACTTTTGCATCAGGAACTTTCCCTGCCAAACCAAATAATCTCTTAGTGATTTCATCAGATGAAAGACCATCACCGTTTCTGTCATCAAATGGTTTTAATTTTATAAATGCCAAACCATTATTACTACCGTTACCGGAAAGTAAACCTCTCCCTGTAGAAATGGTAACATTCTGTATTCCTGGAATTTGCATTGCATTCTTCTGTAAAGTTTTAAGAACATTGTAGGTTCTTTCCATCGATGCTCCCGGAGGAAGCTGTACGTCGGTAAATATGATTCCTCTGTCTTCTGTAGGTACGAAACCTTTTTTCATGCTTCCGTTTGCCCAATAAATAATTCCGCAAGTAAGCACGAGAATGAGTAAAGTTACCCACTTGTGTTTAATTAAGAAATTAAAGCCTCTTCCGTAACGGTCTGTAGCAGTTTTAAAACCAATGTTAAATTTATAGAAAAACTTCTGAATGAAATTTTTAGACTTATAATCTTCGTGGTGATCTTCGTGAGGTTTTAAGAATAATGAACATAAAACCGGGCTCAGTGTCAATGCGTTTACTGCTGAAATAATAATTGCAATAATCAAAGTAATACCAAACTGCTGATAAAAAACACCAGTTGGGCCAGTAATAAATGTTACCGGAATAAATACCGCCGCCATTACCAAAGTAATCGAAATGATCGCTCCAGTAATTTCATCCATTGCTTCCACTGTTGCTTTCTTGGCATTCGAAACACCGTTTTCCATTTTAGCGTGTACTGCTTCTACGACGACAATCGCGTCATCTACTACAATACCAATGGCTAATACTAATGCGAAAAGCGTTAAAAGGTTTAATGAATATCCAAATAAATTTAGGAAGAAAAAGGTTCCCACGATAGATACAGGAACTGCAATTGCAGGAATTAATGTCGATCTGAAATCCTGTAAGAAAATATACACTACAATAAACACTAAGATAAATGCTTCAATTAAAGTATGAATTACTTTCTCAATAGAGGCATCCAAAAACTCGTTGGTATCAAAGTTAAAAGTATATTTTACACCTTCAGGGTAAGAGCTTTCATTGTCTTTAAGCTGTTTTTTGATGTTTTCGATAATCTCCTGTGCATTTGATCCCGGAGTCTGAAAAACTCCCATACTAATTGACGGATTATCACCATTCTCACCAACACCGCTATAAGATAAACCTCCTAATTCGACTTTCGCTACATCTTTAAGCATCAAATTCTGTCCGTCAGGAAGAGATTTAATGATAATATCATCGTACTGTTCTTTTTCACTGAATTTACCAACATATTTGATGATATACTCAAAAGAACTTCCGCTGTTTTGTCCTAAAGAACCTGCTGCAGCTTCTCTACTCTGTTCGTTAATTGCTGTTGTAACTTCGTTTGGAGTTATACCATAAGCTGCCAGTTTTGCAGGATCCAGCCAGATTCTCATTGAATAGTTTTTTCCACCAAAAACATTGGCCTCACCTACTCCGTTGATCCTCTGAAGATCTGGGATAACGTTGATATTCAAAAAGTTCTGAAGGTAAACATCATCAATATTTTTATTTTCAGAATAAAAAGACAAATACATCAATGCACTGGTCTGCTGTTTTTGTGTAACAACACCGGCTCTTGTAACTTCACTTGGAAGTAACGGGGAGGCTCTGGCAACACGGTTTTGCACGTTAACGGCAGCAATATCTGCATCAACGCCTTGTTTAAAAAATACCTGAATCTGAGCCGAACCATCGTTTCCAGCGGATGAAGTAATATAATCCATACCTTCAACTCCATTGATCTGCTCTTCTAAAGGTACAACAACACTTTTCATTACCGTTTCTGCGTTGGCTCCAGTATAATTTGCTCGTACACTTACTGTTGCAGGAGCAATGTCGGGATATTGTGTAACGGGAAGTGCCGTAAGACCCAGAACCCCCAGGATAACGATCAGTATGGAGATTACCGTTGATAAAACCGGTCTGTTAATAAAGTTCTTTATCATTAGAATTTGGGTTTTACTGATTGTACAAGACTGTCCATGCTTATTTTTTTAGGTTTTACCGCAGTTCCGGATTTTATCGTTCCTGTTCCGGCAGCAATAATTACATCGCCTTTTTTCACACCAGATTTTAGTAAAGCTAAATTGTCTATTCTTTCAATTACTTCCACAACGGCATTTTTGGCAGTATCTTTTTCAACTTTATACACATAAACAATACCCTGCTGCTCATAAGTTGCACTTTCGGGAACCACTAGAACATTATCATAAGATTTTGGAAATCTGATACTTCCGCTATTTCCGTTGCTCAAAAGTTTCTGAGCATTTTTAAATGAAGCTCTGAATTGAATAGTACCTGTCGTAGGATCGATAGAACCTGTAATGGCTTCTATTCTTCCTTTTTCAGGATAAATACTTCCATTTGCAAGTTGTAATTCAACCATTGGGAGGTTTTTTATTTTTTCCGGAACCGTAGATCCAACAGATTTTTCCAGAAAATCAAAATATTCTTTTTCGTTCATTGAGAAATAAGCGAAAACTTCAGAAGTGTCGGAGATTGTTGTTAACGCCATCTGATCTGTCGGTCCCACCAAACTACCAACTTTTAAAGGTAACTTTCCGATCACACCAGATATTGGCGCACGAATAATGGAGTAATCAACGTTCGCTGCCGCTCCTTTATAATTTGCATTTGCCTGTTGTCTTGCAGCAATCGCCTGCTGAACTTGCGCCTGAGCCTGCGAAAGATTCGCCTGAGCCGTCTGAAGCTGAATGTTACTGATGATATTTTTTGCAACCAAAGGTTTAAGCTTATTTACTTCAACCTGAGCTGCGTTTACTGCTGCCTGAGCCGCTGCAATATTCGACTGCGCTGCACCTACGCCTGCTTTCGCTGCTGCTGCGGTTTCATTTAAAGTATTGGTTTCCAAACGGAACAACGGTTGCCCTTTCGAAACATATTGACCTTCATCTACCAAAACCTGTGTAATGTAGCCGGATATTTTTGCCCTTACGTCATTATTTACCCTTCCTTCGATGCTCGCCGGAAAAATATCGTATCCTGTTATATTTTTATTCTCTACCGCTATTACAGGAAAAGTTTTTGGGCCTTCCTGTTTCGGAGCTTCTTTTTTGCAGGCAGTGAGAGAAAATGCTGCTACAGAAAATAGTATAAGCTTGTTTGTCATTTTATAGTTTATTTAGTGATTCCTGAATATTTACGATATTTTTATTTAAAAGAGATTTGTAGACTTCCATTTTTTCGTCATAGTCTATATCGTGGGTTTGTTTGAGTTTTCTGAATTTCCGAAGATCTTCTATCAGTTTAAGCTCATCCTGCATTTTTTGCACTATTTTTTCGAACCTTACTTTTTTGTACTCGCTGTTGGTATAAAAATACCTTCTTCTCTCATCTATTTTGTTTACATCAATAATAAGCTGAGCATTGAGCAATAATTTAATGTTTGTAGAAACCGAACTTTTGCTCGCTGCAAAAACCTCTACAAATTCATCAAAAGTAATTCCTACCTTTTCAAAATCGAAAATAAGATAGGAATAGATTTTAGACGCTAACGGAGGCAGATTAAACATGGTGCTGCAAAATTTTACTGAATCCTGAAAAATTCTTTCATCAATTTGTATACTTTTATTCATAGAAAAGTAATTTTGCACAAAAGTAAAACTTAGTTCGGAACTAAACGAACAAAGCTAATAGAGTTTATGAATATATAGTTTCTTAAAGAATCAATCAGACAACAATTTAACTTTTGACTATCATTTAAATCAACACTTTTTCAAAGGCTTTTCTTATGCCACCCGCCAGAAAAACTTCACCACAATAAGTGTACCCTTTGTGATCTAAAATTTTTAACATCGCGAGATTGTCGTAATTCGTGTCAACCTTTATACTCTGAACATTTTGTGATTTTACAAAATCTTCAATTACATCAAAAAGTTTTTTCACCATTCCTTTGCCTGCAAATTTTTCTGAAACCGCAACTCTATGAATTACAGCAAATTCACCAGTAGTAAGCCACGCACCGTCGATGGTACTGTAAGCTGGTTCGTCATTGAATATAAGAGCAACATATACCGCTATCTCACCATTCACAGTCAATACAAATCCGAAATTTCTAGAAATATCATTTTCAATTGTTTGCTCATTCGGGTAGCCATTTTGCCATTGTGCGCTTCCGTCAATTCTTCTCCTTTCGATTGACTGCATAATAATTTCCCAGATAATATCTTTATCTGACATTTGAGCTGGTCTAAATTTAATTGCATTTTCTTGAGTCATGAGAAATTAAATTGTGTTTATTGATGATAAATTTTAATTAATATAATTATATCGCTGGTTTTGATTGAATTCCAGCAAAAAAAACCGAAAACTAATATAATTAATTTTCGGTTCCGAAGTAGTAAAATTTAAAATTATGAAATTGATTTTTATTGATTCTGATTTTGTTGAATGTAAGCATCAATTACTTCAAATGCCTTCTTTTCATCCTGCAAATCTACCATAACCTTCAGCGATGTCGCGGTGGGCGTCGTAGTGAATGTAAGATAATTATTTTCAACTTCATTCGTAATTTGGGCTTCTTCTAATTTAGATTTGATCAATTGAATTTCTGACGGTTTATCGCTTTCAAAAACTGATACTCTCGTGTTACGTTCCATATATTATACATTTTGAGTATCTAAATATAGAACGTTTTTTTTAAAAATCCAAATTTTGAAATTTTAAATTTTATTAATATTGCTCTCAATTTTATCTAAAGCAATCTGAATTTCTTCTGCTGTAACGTTCAGATGTGGTCTGAAACGTATGGATTGATCGCCACATGAAAGTATGATTAATCCGTCATCAAAAAGAATTTCGCGAAGATTATTTCTGTGTTCCTGCGTCGGCAAATCGATAGCACACATTAAACCTCTTCCTCTTGCATTTGAGATTTTTTCGGGATATTTTTGTGCTAAAATTTTCAGTCCATCTAAAAGATAATCACCTACAACTCTTGCATTTTCAACCAAATTTTCTTTCTCAATAACTTCCATTACCAGTTGGAAACGTAGCATATCAATAAAGTTTCCTCCGAAAGTAGAATTGATTCTTGAGCTTTCTCTAAAAACATTATTCGGAACTTCATCAAATTTTTCTCTGTTTGCCAAAACCCCGCAGACCTGCGTTTTTTTACCAAAAGCTATAATATCCGGTCTTACGCTGAAATGTTCAAAAGACCACATTTTTCCTGTAATACCTATTCCGGTCTGCACTTCATCAAAAATCAAAAGTATCTCGTGCTCATCGCAGAGTTGTCTCAATTCTACAAAAAACTCGTCTCTAAAGTGGTTGTCACCGCCTTCTGCCTGAATTGGTTCGATGATGATGCACGCAACTTTATCAGGATTAGCTAAAATTGCTTCACCAATATTTAATAATGCTAATCTCTCATTGTTAATCGTCTCCTCAAGATTTTCTTCTGTAATAGGGAAATTCAATTTAGGATTTAAAATTCTTGGCCATTCAAACATCGGGAAATACTGATATTTTCTGGGATCAGAAGTGTTCGTTAAACTTAAAGTATATCCGCTTCGTCCATGAAAAGCCTGTCTGAAATGAATGCAGATTCCTGCTTCAATATCAAGACCTTTATCAAAATTCTTTCTTGTTTTCCAATCAAAGCAAGCTTTCATTGCATTCTCAACACCCATTGCTCCGCCTTCAATAAAAAATGCGTACTGAAGCTCTTCTGGCATTACTACTCTTTCAAAAGTTTCCAGAAAGTCTGCATACTCTTTGGAATATACATCTGCCAAGGTTGGCTTGTTGATCGCCATTTTACCGAGCCATTCTGATCTTTCAACAAGATACGGATGATTGTAACCAATTGAAGCTGAGCCAAACATTGAGAACATATCCAGATAATTTTTACCTGTAATGGAGTCATGAATCCAGGATCCGTGAGAGTTTTCAATATCCATCACGAAATCGAATCCGTCTGCCAAAACGTGTTTCCCAACGGTTTCTTTTACTTTATTTATTTTTGTTTCTATTGTATGTTCCATATAGTTGTGTGAATTGAAAATATTTTTATTAAAAGATTAAAGAATTAAAAATTATATAACGCTAATCATTAAATCTTTATCTTTTAATGATTTAAACTAAAACTTTATAAATCGAATTTAATTCCCTGAGCCAGCGGTAGATTTGCAGTGTAATTAATTGTATTGGTCTGTCTTCTCATGTAATATTTCCAGACATCCGAACCAGATTCTCTACCACCACCTGTCTCTTTTTCACCTCCGAAAGCTCCACCGATTTCAGCACCGGAAGTTCCAATGTTAACGTTGGCAATTCCACAATCTGAACCAGCCTGAGAAAGAAACAATTCAGCTTCTCTCAAATTCTGTGTCATGATAGCAGATGATAATCCTTGCGGAACATCATTCTGAATTTCGATGGCTTCTTCTAAAGTTTTGTATTTAATTAAATATAAAATCGGAGCAAAAGTCTCGTGTTGTACAATCTGGAAAGAATTTTCAACTTCAGCGATACAAGGTTTTACATAACAGCCGGACTCATAATTCTTACCTTTCAAAACACCACCTTCTACAACAAATTGACCGCCTTCCTGAATACAGTTTTCAATGGCCATTTCATATTGATTTACTGCTTGTACGTCGATCAGTGGTCCCACATGCATATTTTCATCTAAAGGATTCCCGATTTTCAACTGCCCGTAAGCTTTTACCAAACGATTTTTCACTTCTTCATAGACATCTTCGTGAATGATCAGTCTTCTTGTCGATGTACATCTCTGTCCTGCTGTTCCTACCGCGCCAAAAACAGCACCGATAATTGACATATCCAGATCTGCATCTTTCGAAATGATAATTGCATTGTTTCCGCCAAGCTCAAGTATAGATTTCCCGAATCTTTCAGCTACTTTAGAGGAAACCATTCTTCCTACTTTTGTAGAACCGGTGAAAGAAATCAACGATATTCTTTTGTCATCAACTAATTTTTGCCCTATTTCGTGATCTGCAACCAAAACACTTGAAATACCTTCCGGAAGATTATTTTCTTTTAAAACCTCCATCATAATATTCTGGCAGGCAATAGCACAGAAAGGCGTTTTTTCTGACGGTTTCCAGATGGTAACGTTTCCGCAAATCCAAGCTAAAGCAGTATTCCATGCCCATACAGCAACAGGAAAGTTGAAAGCGGTAATCACACCAACAACTCCAAGTGGATGATATTGCTCGTACATTCTATGTCCCGGTCTTTCAGAATGCATTGTGTAACCATGAAGCTGTCTCGAAAGTCCGACTGCGAAATCACAGATATCAATCATTTCCTGAACTTCACCAAGACCTTCCTGCAAAGATTTTCCCATTTCATAAGAAACAAGTTTCCCCAAATCGTCTTTATATTCTCTTAATTTCTGACCCAGCTGTCTTACAAACTCTCCTCTTTTGGGAGCAGGTATCATTCTAAATTCTTTGAAAGCCTGCTGTGCAGTTTCTATTACTTTGTCATAATCTTTTTCCGATGATGTTTTTATGATTCCGATCAGTTTTCCATCTGAGGGCGAATAACTTTCGATGTTTTTCCCGGAAGCAAAAAATTTACCTCCTGTAGAAGTTCCTTTATTTTCAGCTTTTATCCCGAGGTTTTTTAAAGATTTTTCTATTCCGAAATCTTTGATTTTTTTTGACATAAATGTTACTTTTCGTTTTGTCTAAAGATAAAAATAATTCTGAGAATGATGAAACTTTATTGATTTTAACCTATTTTTATTTGGAATGATTATAAACATCTTTATATTTGTATGATAAATCTTTCTAGAATGGAAACCAATAAATCTGTAAAAGAGCCCACGGAAGAGAAAAATTCCCGATGGAAAAGGATGCTGAAGAAATTTGGTGTTGCAGGAATTATTTTCTTTACAGTAAAAGGTATTATCACGTCAACTTTGATCTATTTTTTAGGCAAAAATTTCTGGACAATCATTAGTGGTTATTTCTCAGGTATTTTTCAATAAAAAAGCAAAGATTTCTCTTTGCTCTTATGACGTTCTTTCTTTATTCTTTTTTCTTCCTTCCAGAATCCATTAAACTTTTACTGAGTAGATATTCAATTTTTCCGTTTACAATTCTGAACTCATCGTTAGCCCATTTTTCTACTAATTTATAAGTATCTTCATCAATCCTGACTACAAAAGATTTTTTATTTTTTTGCTGCGTTATCTGAAGAGCTTTTTGAATTTAATGATTTCATTTTCTGCAGATTTAGAAACTAATTATTTTAACGTAAATTTTGCAAATGGTTTTTACTACTACTAGCTTTTAATTTCGCAAATTCATTTTTACTTAAATGCTTTTTTTAAAATTTTAGGCAATGATTATTTAACAACCGAATATCTTACAATAAAAAAACTCCCGAAAAAATTAATTTCGGGAGTTTAAATTTATAAAATGTTATTTTATTTTTTCTTTAAAGCAACAAATCTAAAGTAAGAAATCACTGCTAATGTTAGCATCGTTGCCAATCCTATATAAACCCAAGCAGGAATGGGAACAGGATCACCGGCTGCATAAGAGTGAAGACCGCTTAAGTAATAATTGACCCCAAAATAAGTCATCACCATCGAACAGAATGCAAACATCGTTGCGACGTGAAATGCCCATCTGCTTCTCAATCCCGGAACCAATCTCATGTGTAATACAAAAGCATAAACCATGATTGAAATAAACGCCCATGTTTCTTTTGGATCCCAGCTCCAGTATCTTCCCCAAGATTCATTCGCCCAAATTCCGCCTAAGAAATTTCCTACTGTGAGAGCAAAAAGTCCCATCGTTAAAGACATTTCAGAAACGATAGCCAGTTCTTTCAGCGTTGTATCGTTATGAATTTTAAAAGAATTCTTATCTGAAATGATATAAAATACCAGTGAAATTACTGCAATAACCATCGATAACCCGAAAAAGCCATAACTTGAGACGATGATCGCAACGTGCACAATTAACCAGTAAGACTTCAAAACAGGAACAAGCGGTGTGATTTGCGGATCAAGCGCTGAACCTCCATGAGCAAATCCCATCATGATGACAGCAACCATAAATCCTGCGGCAGGAATTAATGCATTAGACATATTCCCTTTACTCACATTTTGCGTACTATCTGCTGTCGCTTTTGGTTCTAGACCTGGTTTTCCAAAACCAAAGTAGAACATTAATCCTGCTGAAATTCCGATCCACGAAATAAATATTATGGCTTCATAACCGTTACTCCAAGGTGCATGTCCCGAAATATACCATCTTGCAATCAATCCTAAGAAATGAAAGAAATAACCTACAACTCCCAAATAAATAATGGTCTTAATAATTTTATTTAAAAGCTTTTTAGGTTTGAATAATTCCACAAAACCTAATATTAATAAGAGACCACCAATGATCGTGTAAAAAATCAAAAGTTTAAAATTGATATTCACTTCATTCATAAAAACTTCCACATCAACCTTAGTTTTTGATGGAACTACACTTTTTCCCCACTTTTGTTGATATGCCGAAAGTTTTGCTAATTCTGCATCTGCTTTGCTCCAGTTTCCTGATTTCTCCGCCTGCAGTGCTTCTGCAAAATAAGGTCCCATCACTTGTTGAGATTCAGTATCGGGTTCCATATTTTGGTCAAGCCAAGAATGCCAAGTGTGATTCGGGTCATTTTTTACAGGTACAATTCTCATGAACTGACCGCTGAAGAAACCATTAAAGATTTGTACTTTTTCGTTGATTTTAATGACCTGTTTGTCGTATTCAGTCTGCTCAGCAGGTTTTTTGCGGAAAGCAGTATTGTAATCTTCATCTAAAATGTAAGTCAGATTTCCGTTTGCATCTGCAGGGAAAAGGCTCATCAATGATGTGTAACCATCTTCATTGGCTTTAGTCTTCTCTAATAAAGCTTTTCCACCTTTTGCATCAACTTTAATTAGCGGAACCATCGTCCAACTCGGAGTGTCTGTATTTATGGATAAAAACCATTGGTTTGCAGTAAGATATTTTCCGTCAGTACCTCTGAAAGCGTCTTTTTGATAAAGTTTTCTTAAAACATCTAAAGCCTGCGTATTGATAGGAACAATTCTACCTTCTATATTCTGAACCAGAAGATATCCGAATTTATCTCCATGCTCTTTACTTATTTTATTTCTTGCAATGATTTCGTCAGGAGAAACCAATTTCATCTTCGATAAAGGTGCAGCTACTGAATTCTGTCGTATATTCTGATCTCCGGGACCTGCCTGAGGAGCCGCGTCGTGACTATGACCGTCGCCTTCCACATGTACGTGTTCTCTGCTTCCATCTGTTGTTCCGTGAGTTTCGATTTTCTGAGCATTTAAACCAAAACTTAGAAATAGAAGCAAAATTGCAGTCGCTCTTTTTTTATTAATGTCTTTAAGCATTTTGTTCAGTTTCCAGAAGTGAGTTCCTTTCCAGAAGAACATTACAAACATTCCTCCGAACAAAAAGGCATATCCGATATAAGAAATTAAAGTTCCCCAAAAATCATGATTTACAGATAATACGGTTCCCATTCTGTCGGGTGAAAAACTTGATTGGAAAAAACGGTAACCTTTATAATTCAAAACATTGTTCATATAAATTTTATAAGGTGTCTGCTTTCCTTCATCAATAATTTTCACATGGCTCTCATAAGCACTTGGTGATGAACTTCCAGGATAAGTTTCCATTACGAAATCATCTAATTTTATTGCAAAAGGCGTATTGTAAATTTTGGGACCAAAACCAACCATTATGTTTAATCCGTCGATTGTCACTTGCTTATACGCATTAGGGTTTCCTCTTTCTACTGAGAGCTCTACGATTTGTTTTGTTTTTGGACCCTGAAGCTCGATCGTCATTGCGTCGGGAACATTCTGATCTTTCTTTCTATCACCTTCAAATGACATCAATTTACCTTTTCTCAGACCTTCAGGCACCACAAGTTTTAGCTCATTAATTGTATATAAACTTCGCAATGCCAAAGGCTGGAACTGATCTTTCACAGTTTTTCCTGTTGCCTGAGTTGCCATTGTCATATAGTTAGCATCTACGGGAGTTTTAATTAAAATTTGTCCGTTTTCCTGTTTAAATTCTACCGCTCCGTCAATGGCTCTGTTAAATGTCACCAAAGTTCCGTTGATTGATTTTGTTTCGCCCGATTTGATGAAAATATTTTGTCTTCCGGTCTCAGCTGTAGAAACTAAATGAAGATATTCTGAACCGTTTGCATCAGCAACTAAACTGTCTTTTTTTCTCTGAACATAATCCAAAGTTTTCACTTTTACAGATTTCCCATGAAAATCGTAAGCAGCACCAAAATCTTTGTGCAAAGGCGACATGAGGTAAGGTACATCCTGATAATTCAAAACATCCCCCTTATCTTCGATCTGAATTTTAAAGAAATTCTTATCGGTCACAATCTCATTAGAAGTCTCGCCTTCTCTAATCACCATTTGCCCTTCAAAACTGATATATCTTGTAATGGCACCACCTGTAAAGATTAAAATAAAAGAAAGGTGAAATACCAAAACCGGCCATTTTTCTCTCTTCCAAAGTCTGTAACGGCTGATGTTTCCTATAAAATTGAGAATAAGAAGAACCATAATCAGTTCAAACCATTTAGCTTCATAAATTAAAGCTTTCGCTGTGGGCGTTCCATAGTCGTTTTCTAAAAATGTTGCGTACGCCATTGAGAAGGCATAAAATAGCAATAGAACAGCCATTGTTCTGGTCGAAATAAGAATATCCTGGATCTTCTTCATGATTTTTTTTATGTGACTTGCAAAAATAAGGATGATAAAACGAAAGGCAGAGAAAAAAAGCTGTTTTTTGTCATTCAAAGCATACGAAACTGTTATTTTGAATCATTCTTGATAATAAAAAATTCATTATTAAAAACTTAAAACATCTGTGAATCAGCATAGAAAACGAGGCGGTTTTTAGAGAAAAAAAATAAGCACAATATTAAAAAAACACTAAATTTGCCGGGATTGACATTATGGAAAAGAAAATACAAAAACCACAGACCGAATCTCCTGAAAAAGGAAAGATATTATCTAAACCGCGAATCTTTTTCGGATTGACGTTTATCGTTTTCTCGGGAGTTCTCGCGCTGTCGTTCATTTCTTATTTAATGAATTGGAAATCAGATCAAAGCCAGGCAGGAACAATGCTTGATAAAAGTATAAAATCATCTAATGTTTTTGGTAAATTGGGAGACTGGCTCGGCAATATTTTCATCTTTGAAAGTATTGGTGTTGCATCATTTATTGTTGCCTTTCTTTTTGTGGTTTTCGGGACGATGATTTTAAAGAAGAAAATCTTTAAACCATGGATGACATTCGGACATTCACTGTTCTTTATCTGCTGGTTGCCTATTTTTTTCGGAGCCGTAACTAAAGGTCAGGGAAATGCCGGCGTACTTTGCGGAGTGTATGGTTACCAGATTATGGATTCTCTAAGTGCAATTATCGGGAGCGTAGGTCTTTGGCTGGTTTTGGTAGTTAGCATTGCCCTTTATTTTATTCTGGAATTTAATCTTCGTCCGTCTTCTATTAAATCGAAATTTAATGAAATCAATGAAAATACGATCGGAAGAGTAAAATCGATGATGCCAAATTCGAGCGAAAATTTCGAAGCAGATCAGGAACTTGAAAATGAGGTTGAAAATAACTCATCCAATATTACAATTACTGATGTTTCTGACAATGCTTCCAAAAAAGAAGTTGTAAAAACAGCGAAACCGATAGTAGATAATGAGCCAATTACGAATGTTGAAACTATTGTCACTCCCAATCAGACTTCATTTGAAGAAGACAAAAAAGATTTTTCCCAATCTGTAAGTCTAGATCTGAATACAAAACCAGTAATTCCTGTTGTAAAACCTGAAGAGGCATTTGATATAAAACCTTCCACTTCGCCAGCAGACGGAATTAAATTTAACGTCGAAGTTGCTCCGGCTGTAGAGATTTTAGATGATTCTGAAAAACAGTCTAATGATTTGGTTGAGAAACACGGTCTGTATGATCATCGATTGGATTTAGCTAAATTTCAAATGCCGACGATCGATCTACTGCAGGATTACGGAAATGAGGAAATATCTGTTAATAAAGAAGAATTAGAAGAAAATAAAAATAAAATTGTTGGTTTATTAAAGAACTTCAACGTTGGAATTGCTGAAATTAAAGCGACCATCGGGCCAACAGTTACTTTATACGAAATAGTTCCTGAGGCGGGAATCAGAGTTTCTGCTATTAAAAAATTACAGGATGATATTGCTTTAAATCTTTCTGCTCTGGGAATTAGAATCATTGCACCAATGCCTGGAAAAGGAACGATCGGTATCGAAGTTCCGAGAAAAAATCCTACAATGGTTTCTATGCGTTCCGTTATCGCATCGCAGAAATTCCAAAATACAGATATGGATCTTCCAGTTGTGTTTGGGAAAACGATTTCCAACGAAGTTTTCATGGCAGATTTATCAAAAATGCCTCACCTTTTGATGGCGGGTTCTACCGGACAGGGAAAATCTGTCGGTATTAATGCAATCCTGACTTCCCTACTCTACAAGAAACATCCTAGCGAATTAAAATTTGTAATGGTAGATCCTAAAAAAGTTGAACTGTCATTATATTCTAAAATTGAAAGACATTATTTAGCAAAACTTCCGGATTCTGATGATGCAATTATTACAGATACTCATAAAGTAATCAACACTCTAAATTCTCTTTGTGTAGAGATGGATCAACGATATGATTTGCTTAAAAATGCTTTCTGTAAAAACTTAAAAGAATACAATAAAAAATTCAGTGAAAGAAAATTAAATCCTGAAAACGGACACCGTTATCTACCTTACATCGTTTTGGTTGTCGACGAATTTGCAGATTTGATTATGACTGCCGGGAAAGAAGTTGAACTTCCAATTGCAAGATTGGCGCAATTAGCAAGAGCAGTCGGAATTCACCTGATTGTTGCCACTCAAAGACCTTCTGTAAACGTAATTACGGGAATGATTAAAGCAAACTTCCCTGCAAGAGCGGCATTCAGAGTGATTTCGAGCGTCGATTCAAGAACAATTTTAGATTCTCCAGGTGCAGACCAGTTGATCGGAAAAGGCGACATGCTTTATTTTAACGGAAATGAGATTTTAAGACTTCAGTGTGCATTTGTTGACACACCCGAAGTTGAAAGACTCGCAGAATTTATTGGCGAACAAAAAGGCTACGCGTCAGCTTTTATGCTTCCTGAATATGTAAATGAAGAGGCTACAAGTACAGTTGGTGCATTTGATCCTAATGAAAAAGATCAGTTATTTGATGATGCTGCTAGAATTATTGTTTCAACACAGCAAGGTTCTACTTCGATGCTTCAAAGACAATTAAAGTTGGGATACAACAGAGCCGGCAGAATTATGGATCAACTTGAAGCAAGCGGTATTGTTGGCGGATTTAACGGAGCTAAAGCAAGAGAAGTTTTGATCAGCGACCTTAATTCTCTGGAGCAGTTCTTAGAAGATCTTAGAAATTAAATTTCAACACATCATTACTAAATAAATCTTTATGAAAATCTTTAGAAATTACATTGCAGGAATTGCTGCTTTGTCATTATTCATCACATTAAATTCATGTGCATTAAGATCGGTACCAAGCGATTACAGTGATGTGAAAATTGAATCGGTAGATCTCAGCACATTAGGAAACGGTAAAATACTGATCTACAATGGCGCAAGTATTTTGCACTCGATGGATAATACTGCAAGATTAAATTTTGGATTAATAAGAAACCGGTTGGTCAGATCAGAACAAAAGAATACGTGATCATCGATCTTAGTAATGGAATTTATGAGTTTAATGTACTTCATTTAGATATGGTCAACATGAGAAGTAATCACTCCGTTTCTGTTAATGAAAATACTAAAGTGATCAGAATAGAACCCACGATCACATCAAATAAACTTACGGTTACCAATGTATTACCGCAAAATTTTGAAAAGTATAATAACAGAGCAAATCGCAAATAAAACCTGCATCACTTTAATGGAACAGTTTTTGAAAGATCTGCGAAATTAAAGAAACAGACCTGTTTTAACTTTTAAGAGTTGAATGCGTCTAAAGAATAGAAAATTTAGAAATAGAAACATGAAAAATTTAATTTCAAAAATAGTATTTGGATCTTTTGTAGTCGGAAGTGTTGCTTTTGTTCAGGCTCAAAAAATTGATGCCAAGGCAAAAAAAATATTAGATGATGTAACGGCAAATTACAAATCTAAAAAAAATTCGTATTTCAAATTTGCTTTCGGAAGCGGCATGAATGGTGTTGTAAGTAAAAACGAACCAGGAATTTATTACACAGCCGGAGATAAATATAAATTAAAGATCATGGAAACCGAGCAGATTTTCGATGGTAGCAAAATTTATAATATCAACACAGAAGATAAAGAAGTAACGGTAGCAAAGCCTAATGAAAGCTCGACGATGTTTTCTCCTATTAATTATTTGACATCTTATAGAAAAGATTACAATGTTTCTTACAGCGGAAAAAAAACAGTTGAAGGTGTAAGTGCAGATTTTATAACCTTAACGCCAGTAAAACCAAATGGTCTGAAATCTATTTACATATTTATAGACGGCGCAAAAAAACAAATGCTAAAATTAGAGCAACACGGAAATAATAAAGATATTGCGGTAATTTCTATTAAAGAGTATAAAGAAAATCAGCAATTAGACCCTAACATGTTTGTTTTCGATAAGAATAAATATAAAAACTATCTTGTTACAGAATTATAATTCTAAATATATATTAAAATTTAAAGTCACAAAGGAAACTTTGTGGCTTTTTCATTAATTTTGGCGAATGTTTAAAATATTAGACCGATATATTATTAAAACCTTTTTTGGTCCGTTCTTTTTTATATTCAGTGTGTTGTTTTTCATTTTTATTGTAAACATTATCTGGATTCAGCTCGGGCAGTTTATGGGAAAAGGTCTTACCACTCTTCAGATCATGAAACTTCTTTTTTATCTTGGAGTAAGTGTAGTAAGTATGGTTTTGCCTTTGACGATACTTTTGGCTAGCATCATGTCTTTCGGAGAATTTGGCGAAAGGTATGAATTAGCCGCAATGAAGGCAGCAGGAATTTCACTTACTCGTGTCATGATGCCTCTTTTGGGAGTGGTCACCGTCTTGGCAGTCATGCTATATTTCTTTTCGAACAACATTATTCCGGATTTTCAGAGGAAAGCAAAGAATATGCTTTATAATATTGCTCAAACCAAACCTGCATTAAATTTTACACCAGGACAGTTCATCGATCAGATTCCCGGATATATGGTAAAATTTGATAAAATAGAAGGCGAAGAAGGTCGCGATCTGCAAGGGATTTTCATTCATAAAAAAGCAAGTACATTCGAAAACCAACGGTCTATTGTAGCAGAAAAGGGAAAATTTGTAACGCCTCCGAATAAAAATTATCTTCAATTGGTATTGTTCAACGGTTATGTTTTTGAAGACAGTTATGCGGGTAAATCAGAAAATATCAGATTAAAGCAGCCGGATCAGGCAATTAAATTTGACACATTAGTTTCACATTTTGATGTCAGCGAAATTATTAATAAAGCGATCGAAGAGGAAAGAATTACAGAAGATTACCGTTTTCAGACTTTCAGAGAATTATTTTCAACAATAGATAAAACGAGGAAAGATAATGCTAAATTATCATCTACTATTGGAAATGAGGTTTTGTCCCAGACCAGCTCTGTGGTCACTTATATGGATAAAAATAAAACAAAAGCGCCGGTAAAATCCCAATATAAACTTGATACGATAAAAAAAGATAAAAAGCTGGAGATGATCTACAATGCTCACAGCAGGCTTAGTAATCTAAAAACTACGCTGGAAACTAAAGATCAGGAGATCACGCCAAGCGTAAAATATTTTAACAAAGTAGTTATTTATCAGCAAAGAATAATCTCCTACTCATTCACATGCATCATTTTCTTCATGATCGGTGCGAGTCTTGGCTCTATTATCAGAAAAGGCGGAATGGGCGTTCCCGTTATCGTTGCCATTGTGATTTTTATTATATTTTATGTCATCAATGTTGGTTTTGAAAACGTCGCCTGGTCAGGAAAAATGAGTCCGTATCTTGCGGCATGGCTACCAAACATGATACTTTTTCCTTTTGGTGTCTTGATGACTTATAAAGCACTTACAGATTCTCAATTATTTGATTCTGAAAAATACAAGACTTTCTTTAAACCCATTACGAAGCTTTTTGTGAAAGATAAAGAACATAAACGATATCAATAAACAAAAAATCCGAAGCTAGTCTTCGGATTTTTTTTATAAAAGTTAGTTCGAAATACATAAGAAATTTAAATTCCTAAAGTGTCGAAAAATAATCTCATATTTATCATCTTATTTAAATTTAATAATTATGAAAAAAGTTCTATTGTTTAGCCTGTTTAGTTTAATCACTTCAAGCGTTTATGCACAGGAGGAAAATATAGATTACGAATTAAAAACCAACGAAAAATATGGTTACGTAATTGATAAAAACGGAAAAAAAATTGAGGGAATTGTAAGATTGGCAGGCAGTGAAATGAGCCCTTGGGTCAACCAAAAAAAGGTGAAATTTATTGCTACTTCAGATATTGATCAATCGAAGAAAAAACAGAAATTTAAAACGTTGGATTCTGATGATCTTAAAGAATATGTTGCTTATGATGACAGCAATACCGAACGGCATTTTGAAGTAATAAAATACACCAACACCAAAGAAGGTTTTAATACAGCCACCGGAGGATTAAGCGGAAATATTAAAGCATTTAATAATCTTACAAAAAGCAATCAATTTGCAGAAGTGGTAACAGACGGTAAAATAAAAATTTATAAATTATACGGTTACCCTACGACTTTTTCGGCCGGTCAAAGTCAGATTGACAAAGCAGATCAGGAAACCGAGAGAATGAGAAAAAATCCAAGTTTTATTTACACAAAAAAAGGTAGTAAGCTTAAAGAATTAGATTTAAAGGAAACTAAAATCATCACTGCAGATTGCGGTTTTGTGAAAGGTAAAATAGCAAACGGTTCTTACTCTTCAATGAAAAATGATGAAAAAAAGCGCTCTGGTTTGGGTAGATTTATTAAAAATCAAATCGATGACGTAATGTCTAACGTTCCTCAAATTGTGGATGAAGTGATATTTGATTACAACGAAAACTGTAAATAGTCATTATTTAATACAAATAATTATTTTAAGAAAGATGGGAAAATTTTCTATCTTTAAATATAAAATCAAAGCATGAGAAGTACATTTTTTATTCTATTGATATTCATAGGCATTTCTGCAATGGCTCAACAAAGCGATAAAGAAGCTTACATCAAAAAAGAAAGCATTGGCGGAAAGCTTGATTTCACCAAAAAAGTTGATGCAAAATACAAAGATAATGCATTAATTACTTTCGGGGACACTGCGTACAATAAGAAAGATTTTGCCATTTTACTTTGGGCTGCAAACGTTAGAAATTTAGATGTAAATTCTGTCGACCAAGCCATTAATATTTGGGAACAAATTTACAAAAGGAGTTTAACTGATCCTGAAAAAAAAGCATTACATACAGGGTTTGAAGCTAAATTCTGAGAGTGATAAGTACTCTATCGCACATTTTTTGTTTATAAATCGTTATCCTAAATTACTCTTATGAAAAATCTGCTTCTAATCCTAAGTCTAATTTTGCTGGTTTCATGTAAAAAAGGAAATGATAAACCTTCTGAAAATGATGTTTTAAAAGACACTTCTACCTCAAAAGTAATCGAAGATTCTTTAAGATCAAATAATAATTTAATTTCTATTGATGGAATAAAAAAAGAGTACAATTTGATCAATTCGAAACTAACCGCAAAAAAACTTGATTCAGTCAGTTTCGATTATGAATGCGAAGAAAGGTCAGGAAATGTGGTTTACTATTCTGAGAATGGAATTTTAAAAGTTATCAAACATTTCACTGCAGACAGTCACTATTCTTCAACAGAAAAATATTTTTTAAATGAAGGTCATCCATATTTCGTTTTCAGGGATGAAACAGTTTGGAACTTTGATGGAGGAACGCCTGAAAAGCCAGAAACTAAAGATGATGTCACTCAGACAAGAATGTATTTTTCGAAAGATAAAATTATTCAGTGTTTAGAAAAAAAGTTTACTATAAAGTCTAGCCTCCCAACAAAACCTGATCCTGAAAATATACCCAACAAACAGAATAAAAATTGTTCTGCAAACGAAGTTCAGAAAACTTTAGAATTGCTCCTTAAAAATAGAAATAAAAAGGGCAAAATCAATTGTCTTTAAAAACAAAAAGTGGTTCCGATAAATACGAAACCACTTTTTGTTATAATTTTAAATTAAAATTATACTTTCATAATTTCAGCTTCTTTTGTCTTAAGATGATCGTCACAAAGCTTCACATGCTTATCGGTAAGTACCTGAATTTCTTCTTCAGTACCTTTGATAGCATCTTCAGAAACTCCTTCTAATTTTTTCAGTTCTTTGATCCCGTTTTGTCTAGCATTTCTTACTACGACTTTGGTATCTTCGGTTTCTCCTTTGGCCTGTTTTGCCAGTTCACGTCTTCTCTCTTCAGTAAGAGGTGGTACATTGAGGATAATATTTTCACCGTTATTAGAAGGTGCAAAACCTAAGTTTGAATTAATGATAGCTTTCTCAATAGCGTTAATAGCAGTTCTATCCCAAGGCTGAATAGAAATTGTCATCGCATCAGGCACAGATACGTTTGCAACCTGGTTAAGAGGAGTTGGAGCACCATAATATTCTACCATCACATCCTGAACCATATTTGTAGACGCACGGCCAGCTCTAATTCTTTGAAATGCATGATCTAAGTGCTTTATAGCTGCTTCCATATCATGTTTTACAGATTCTACAATAAGATCTAATTCTTCCATTATATAATAAAAATTTGAAAGGTTACACATTTTTTAATAGGTATTTAAATCAATAAGTTAAGCTTTCTAAAATTTACATTTTAAGCCTTTTACTCACTGTTTTTTACTATTTAGTTTTGCAAAAATAATGATTGTTTTCTGAATATCAGTAAGAATTTTCTTTGATAATAAAAAGAGGAACTTAATAATTCCTTTATGCTTACCAATCTTTTGAAGTTTCGTATTTTTTATTCAAAATTCATTGTTAGTGGTAGTCTGAATATACAACGAACAGATTGTCCATTGATTTTTGCAGGTGTCCATTTGTTTTTTATAGAATTAACTGATCGAATTGCTTCATTATTGAAATCTTCATTATTACCACCTGCTTTAACGTCTGTAATACTACCATCTCTTTCTACAATAAATGTTACTTCAGTTTTAACTGTACCTTCATTACCTTTCATTTTAGAGCTATTAAAACTATTTGAAACTTTTAATCTAAATGCATTTACTCCTCCCGGAAATTCTGGAGCTTGATCAACATCTGCGTATATTTTATCCATTTCTAGAGTAAAATCTGAATAAGTTTTTTCCTGTTCTTCTAGCTCAGCGTTTTTCTTTTTATTCATTAAAATTATTGCATATTCATATGCAGATTCGCCAATGTGCATATTCTTGTTGTATTTGATTGTTTTAAACGTACCATCCATATACTGTATTTTTATATTGGATAATCTTAAGTATTCTACAATATCTGTAGACCAAACATAATCAAATGACCACTCTGCAATTCCACTAGTTACAACGGGTCCTATAGCTTTTAATGTTTTATAATAAACTCCTTTTGAAACTTGAACTAAATCCCCTACCGGATTTTCACCTGCAACAGTAAACCAAATATATTTAATAGTTTTTTGCGAGGGATTGTATATGGAAAAAGATGCACCAGTTGTTGAATAACCACTAATAGCAGTGTAACTAATTACTCCTATTCCATATTTTTCACTATTAATGAAAGGCTGTAAAGCATCTTTAAGTTCTACTCTTAATAAGTTTAATTCTGTTACTTTCTGACGGGGTGGAATGTTGATTTGTCTAGGCTCTGGAATGATTTGAGCAAATAATAAATTTGAGAATAAAATAAGTATTACTTTCTTCATAAAAATAGTTTTAAAGCCGTAAATGTAATAATAAGAAAATGTATCAAATTACGGTTATCAGTACGTACACAGTATTAATAAATAACCCCCTTTAGACGTAAGTCTAAAGGGGGGTTATTTATGTTTTTTTTTTATATATTCACTAAAGTTCCTACATTTTCTCCCTCAACAATTTTTACCAAATTACCATCTTTATTCATATCAAATACGACGATAGGCAATTTGTTTTCGTGGCTTAGGGTGAAAGCAGTCATATCCATCACTTTAAGATTTTTTTCGAAAACTTCATCAAAAGATAATGAGTTATATTTTACAGCATTTTCGTTTTTTTCAGGATCGCTGTCGTAGATTCCGTCTACTCTGGTTCCTTTTAAAATTACGTTTGCATCAATTTCTATTGCGCGTAAAGTTGCTGCAGTATCTGTCGTAAAATAAGGATTTCCTGTTCCGGCTCCGAAGATCACAACTCTACCCTTTTCAAGATGTCTTACCGCTTTTCTTTTGATGAATGGTTCAGCTACTTTGTCCATCTCAATAGCAGATTGTAGTCTCGTTTTAATTCCGACATCTTCCAAAGCTCCTTGCAAAGCCATACCATTAATCACCGTTGCCAGCATTCCCATGTAATCGCCCTGCACTCTGTCCATACCTTTTGCAGCTCCAGCTACACCACGGAAAATATTTCCTCCTCCAATTACAATCGCAATTTCGCAGCCCAGATCGACTACTTTTTTAATTTCCTGAGCGTACTCCATCAGTCTTTCGGTATCAATACCATACTGTCTGTTCCCCATCAATGCCTCACCACTCAGTTTTAGAAGGATTCTTTTATATTTCATCTTTAAATTTATAATAGTTTTCGAGAGTCAAATTCCTCAGAAATTAACTTTGCAAATATAATCATTAAAAATATTGAAAAAAGAAAAATATTTAATAGTAAATAATGTTCTAAATATTTTGATAAGTTCGAAAAAGGATTATTTTTGCATTAATTAATTACTGATTTGAAGAAAGTTCTAATTTTTTCACTGTTTCTTTCGGGAATTGTTTCGTTTGCACAAACTGGAACAAACGTTTATCCGTTTCTGAATATTCCGGTATCAGCACGACAGGCTGCTTTGGGTGGTGATGCAATTACCATGAGAGATCATGATGTATCTTTTGCCATTGCCAATCCTGCTCTACTTAATCAGGAATCAGACAAACAGCTTTCTGTAAATGCGACTGCTTATCTTGCAGATTCAAAGTACGGAACAATAGCTTTTGCAAAAGATCTCGAAAATGGCCACATGGTTACCGTAAACGCACGTTATATGAGCTATGGAAACATACCGAGAACTGACGAGAGTGGTTTTGAAATGGGAGAATTCTCGGCTTCAGACGTTGCAGTTGGCGGTGGATATGCGTATCAGTTTGAAGAAGACTGGACGATCGGTGGAGGATTAAATTTTATAACGTCAAAAATTGACACCTATACATCTTCTGCTTTGGCAGGAACTTTAGGAGTGACTTATCATCCTAAAAAAAGTAAAGAAGTGGTTTCTGTGGTGCTGAGAAATTTCGGTTATCAGTTTAAATCGTTTAATGGTGTCAGAGAAAATCTGCCTTTTAGAATTGATCTGGGTTATACTAAGATTTTAAAAGCTTTTCCTTTAGCCATAACTGTTACAGCACATGATCTTCAGGAGTTTGATATTTCATCAGAACTTAATGTAGACGGACAAGAAGTAAATGTCGGGCGAAAAATTGCAGATCACTTCTCACTGGGTGCGGAACTTTTCCCTGAAAAAAGCTTCAATTTCCGTTTGGGATATAACGTCAGAAGAGGTAACGAACTTGCAGTTGCCGATCAAAGAAATTTCTCTGGTCTTTCGGCCGGTTTCGGACTGAAGGTTTCGAAATTTCGTATAGATTATGCTCACGTGAGATATCACAATTCTTCTAACGTCAATCAAATCGGAATATCAGTTGATCTAAGCGGTCACAGAGGAGAATAATTTAATAATCACATCTATTTTATTTTAACTCAATTAAACCTTGTGTTCTCTGTTAAGCGGAACGCCTTTGCGAACTTAAAAATAGTATTTAGTTAAATAAATCTCTGCAAAATTTTCGTTAAAATAATCATTAGAATAATTGTAATTTCTCAAGTTTAAATCTGCAATTTCTTTGGATTTAAAGTTTTTTTTTTGAAATTTGTACCATGAAAAAACCAGTAATTGCAATTGACGGATTCTCATCTACAGGGAAAAGTTCTATTTCTAAAATTATTGCCGACAACCTTGGTATTGTGCATTTGGATACAGGAGCTTTATATCGAGGCATTACTTGGTTTGCGCTGCAAAACTGTTTAGATGATAATGATACGATTAATCTTGAGCAGCTTTTTTCATCTTTTCCTCTTATCGACCTTCAATTTAAAAATGATGAAGGGGAATTGGTTCTCTATCTAAATCATATTAATATTTCAAAGGAAATTCGCTCCAATGAAGTTTCAGATAATGTGAGTTTTATTGCTAAACAGAAAGAAGTGAGAGATTTTCTTTTGCAGTCTCAACGAAATCTGGCAGAAAAAGGCGGTATTATTATGGATGGAAGAGATATCGGTACAGTTGTACTGCCAAACGCCGATTTTAAATTTTTCCTCACAGCCAGTATTGATGAGAGAACGAAAAGAAGATATCAGGAATTGTTGAGTTTAGGTATTGAAGCTGACGAAAATCTTGTGCGTGAAAACCTCATAGCGAGAGACAAGATTGATAGTGAGAGAGAGATAGCTCCTCTCACAAAAGCTGACGATGCAATAATCGTTGATAATACCATGCTTACTAAGAAAGAGACAATAGAAACTATATTGTCATATTTAAAAAAATAACATTTTTTCTCTGCCAAAATTTCCATTTGGTATATTAATTGTAACATTTAAACTATAAAATATTATTAACAATAACTAAAAAACGAAAAATGTCTAGAAAAGAAAATAATACAGCAGGTATTTTAGCAGGACTTTTAGCAGGTGCTGCGGCAGGGGTAATCTTAGGAATGCTATATGCTCCTGAAGAAGGAAAAGAAACAAGAAAAAAAATTAAAACTAAGGCTAACGATCTAAAAGAAGAAGCTAAAAACAAATACGGAGAAGTATCTGAAAAAGTAAAAGATCAATATGGAAATATTTCATCTACTTTCAAAGAAACTGCAAGTAACGTAGCTCATACTGTGAAAGATGGTTATGATAAATATAAAGATCAAATCGTATCAAAAACTACTGACATCGTAAAAGATGTTGAAACAGGTTTGAATGATCTGAAAGGATAAATTCATTTAATTTAAATGACAAAAGGAACTTTGACCAAATTAAAGTTCCTTTTTTTGTAACTTTAAGAAAAAACAATGATAGATACTTTAAAAGAATATGCGTCGAAGAGAATAGATTTGCTAAAGATTCAGGCGACAGAAAAATCATCGATCTCTGCCGGAGTTATTGCTTATCTGGTTGTTTTAATGGTTGCTTTTGCTTTTTTTATAATCCTTTTTAATTTTGGACTTGCATTCTTCGTAGGTAAATTATTAAATAATACTTCATACGGATTTTTTATTGTTGCAGCGTTTTATTTGGTCATCACACTTTTAGTCGTTACCTTTAAGAAACGTATTGTACATAGCGTGGCAAATAAAGTAATCGAATTTTTAAATCACTAGTTCATGAGCAGAAATTACGAAAGTTTAGAAGAGTTAAAGAGAAAAAAGAAGCTTTTAAAAAGTGAGATTGAAGATTTGGAAGGCTTGCTCACTTTTAAAAATACTAAAGAAAGTCTGAGTGCATTTACAAATGGTTTAACAGATCAGTATCTTAAAGAAAAAGTGGATGCAGATGGCGAAGAAAAAACAGTTTTGAGAAAAGATGTTATTGCAAAACAACTAACCTCGGAAGTAAAAGATTTATTTTTAAGTAAAAATACAGCGATGGGAATTGCCGGAAGTGCCTTTAAAGGTGATGCGATGGATGCTGTGGTAAAACTTGCTGTAACGGCTTTCGTAGCAAATTATGCAAAGAAAAATCT
Source organism: Chryseobacterium sp. CY350 (assembly GCF_027945075.1). Classification (NCBI taxonomy): domain Bacteria; kingdom Pseudomonadati; phylum Bacteroidota; class Flavobacteriia; order Flavobacteriales; family Weeksellaceae; genus Chryseobacterium; species Chryseobacterium wangxinyae. The sequence continues at coordinate 689,638 of NZ_CP116034.1, read as the reverse complement.
ACGAAGCTCAAACTGGAAAAAGAAAGTGCTGGGAGCAGTATTGATTTACATAGCACCGATGGCTTTAAAATTTGTAAGAACAAAACTTGAAGCTTACCAAAAAACAAAAAGCGTATCAAGTATGGAGCAACTTATATGAGTTTGTAGAGTTTTAGAATTAAAGGAATTTTCATTTAAATAATGCCAAACTTTTAGCTCTAAAGCTCTATCACTCTCCCACTCTGAAGATTTGGCCTAATATAATTCCTGCTGCCATAGAAACATTAAGGCTTTCTGTTGATTGAGATTTTCCAAATCGGGGAATTGATATTTTTGCCTGAAGTAACTTTTCGGTTTCTTCACGCATTCCGTTTCCTTCGTTTCCTAGAATCAGATTTATTTTTCCCGGTTTTTTGAATGAATATATATTTTCTCCATCCATATCGGTTCCTACATTGGTATTCTCAGTGGTCGATAAATAATTTACTAAATTACAATAAACCACATTTACTCTTGTAAAAGATCCCATCGTTGCTTGAATCACTTTCGGATTATAAAAATCTACGGTATCTTCACTACAAATAATTTGCTCAATACCAAACCAATCTGCCAAACGTATGATTGTCCCCAGATTTCCCGGATCCTGAATTCCATCCAAGACCAACTGAATATCTTTGTCAGCAAATTGCACATCCTGATTTATTTCACACACTACTACAGAATCTTTCGGATTTTGCAGAAAACTGATTTTTTTTAGTTCATTTTCAGTGATTTGATGTATTTTAGTGTCCTTAAAATTTAAATTTTGAGGATTTGTAGAAAATATTTCTTTAATTTTAAAGTTAGAATCCGGAAGTTCGGAGATTATTTTATTCCCTTCAACCAAAAACAAATTGTATTTTTGCCTGAACTTCTTTTTATCTAAAGACTGTAAAACTTTTATTGTATGAGCTGTAAGCATTATAAGAATTCTCCTCAAAAATATTATAAAATTATATCATTTGCAACAGCAGTGGGATTACTTTATGCATGCAGTACCACAAAAAAAGTTCCTGATAGTGAATATCTGCTCACTAAAAATCATTTTGAGTTTGAAGATAAAAAGGAATTCTTCGATGATGAACTGAAAGATTATGTACAGCAGAAGCCGAATAAAAAGCAGTTTTTATTTATGCCTCTAAGTCTCCTTTTATATAATGCTGCAAATCCTAAATACGATACCATCCTTAATGAATACATGACGTATCCCAGTGAAATGAGAAATCAGAAACTGAGAGATTCTCTTTTCATTAAATATGATATGCAAAGTAGTGTAGGAAAAAGGCTTTTGATGGACAGGCTTTTACATAATTGGGGAACGCCTCCTGTGATTCTAGATCAGACAAGAACAGAGAAAAGCGCGCAGTCAATTGAAAAAAGAATGATTTACAGAGGTTATTGGGATTCGGAAGTTAAATTCAGCCATGCCCTAGATTCTGCGTCAAAAAAAGCTGAAGTTTCTTATTTTATTAATCATCGCAGTCCTACCATGATTAAAGACTATTTTTATAATATTCCTGATGCGGGCGTGAAAAGTCTTTATCAGCAAAACATCAATTCTACATTAGTGAGATCAAGAAAGATTCTTGATCAGACAGTTTTGGAAAAAGAAGTTACAAGAATCAACGACTTGATGCGTGATAGTGGCTACTATAGATTTAACAATGGAAATAATGAAGTGTACTTTGTAGCAGATTCACTAAAAGACAGAAAAAATGTTCCGCTCACCCTGGAAATTCACAAAGATTCTGCAGATACACCTTATAAAGTTTCAACGATAGGAAATATTGACGTTGCAATCGTTGAAGAAACGAGTGATTTTGGCAGGAAAACAGTGAAAGATAGCCTTAGAAGAATCAGATTTCACAAGATGAATGACAATTACAAGACAAATTCTTTGTGGCGGGCAATCATTGTAGACACCAAATCTGTTTATGATCAGCAAAAACTCGATCTTACAAAAAGAAATCTTCTGGCGATGAATAATTTTAGTATTCTGAAAGCCAAAGATTCTCTAAGACAAGGTGGAGCAATAAAGCCGAACGACAGCATTATTGATGTCCTTTATCTCTTGAAACCGCTACCAAAATATGAAATAAAATTAGGAACCGATATCAATTATTCTCAATTACTAAATTTAGGAATATCACCATCCGTAGATTTAACGACAAGAAATGTTTTCAGAGGTGCAGAAAACCTTACAACGAGTCTTGCAGGAACCTTCGGTTCGATTAGAAATCCTAAGAATCTTGATAAGCGAATTTTAGCCTATGAATATTCTGCTCAAGCGTCTTTAAGTTTTCCAAGATTGTTGCTTCCTTTTAATTATTATAAGCTTATTCCTAAGCGTTACACTCCTACTTCATCGATTGTTTTGGGTGCATCAGTACAAAATAATATTGGCTTGGGAAGAGTCAATTTCAATACGGGACTAAATTATTTTGCTAATGTAAACGATCAGGCTTCTCACAGACTTACATTGTTTAATACGCTTTTTAGTTTAACCAAAAATAAGGACAGCTATTACGACTATTTCGTTAGTGACAACATCATCAGAGAAAATGTTTTTCAGGATTATTTTAATTATAATCCGTCAGTCAGACAGCAATTTGAATCAGGCGCTTTGACACGAGACCAGGTTTCTGAGCAGATTATTACTGACGAAGGATACCCTTCCACATTAGATCTTGATAAAGCTAATAATTTGGTGGCATTTTATGGGACTTTGGTAAACAAAGACAGACAAACACAGGATGTTATCATTTCGTCGATGGTTTATAATTTTATTTATAATGAAATCGGAAAGAAAGATTATCCTAATGCATTTTATTTTAATGGAAAAGTGGAACTTTCAGGAAATATCCCAAGTATATTTAATCAAAAAAGAAATGATGGCGGTGGAATTTTAAGAAGCCCCGAGAGAACAATTTTTGGAATTCCTTATGCCCAATTTGTTAAGTTTGATTTCGATGTAAGAAAATATTTCAAGTTTAACGGAAATCAGACTTTAGCTCTGAGACAGTTTATCGGTTTGGGGATTCCATACGGTAATTCTTCTACAATGCCTTTTGTAAGATCTTATTTCAATGGAGGATCTAATGACATCAGGGCTTGGGTTGCCTTCGGAGGTTTAGGTCCGGGAGGTTCTCAGATTGATGAGAGAGTGAGAACTTATTTGATGGGAAATGTAAAGCTTACTACAAATATAGAATATCGTATGCCGTTCAATGATATGTACGAGGGTGCAATTTTCACCGATATCGGTAATATTTGGAACACTGAAAATAATGGATTCGACGATCAGTTTAAATTCAACAAATTTATTCGTGAAATGGGTGTAGGCAGTGGTTTCGGTCTAAGAGTAAATGTAGCATATATTACTTTGAGATTAGATCTGGCTTATAAAATATATGATCCCAATAAACCAGATGGTGAAAAGTGGAGATTTAATAAAATTCAGCCATTGAAACCAACATTAAATATTGCTTTCGGATATCCTTTCTAATCCGGAGAAATTCCCAATAAAAAATAAACTACGGCAACCACTCGCGCGAGAATTTCCCGCGACTGGTTTCTGTAAAAACTTTCCGGCTTGGTAACATCTTGAGCATCAAAACCTAAAGCATTCATGCTATTGTTTCTTGCAAAAAATAAAGCCCTTAGGTTATGGAAACCTTGCGAAACGATGATTACATTTTTCTTTTTGTAAACATCCTTACATCGAAGAATACTTTTGTAGGTATTAAGGCCTTTAGGATCTTCAATAATAATATGTTCCGGAACTCCTTCCTGATAGATTAGATAGTTTTTCATGGCAGCCGGCTCATTATACCCTTTGCTTTTTTCTCCACTTACAATAATTTTTTTGATCTTTCCGTGGTGGTAAAGCAATGCGGCCGCATCCATCCTCTTGGTGAAATAAGGATTTGACTGTCCTGATCTCATTCTTGGTGAAGTTCCTAACACCAAAGCAATTTCCCTCGGCGGAATTTTTGATATTTTATTGTAAGTTCTTCCATTAGTAAGTCCAAAAACCCAGATATTTGATAAGCAGATCAAAAGAAAAACCAGTTCTGATGACGCAATAATAAATCTGAATATGTTTTTAATGATTCTCAACTGAAATCAAAGTTAAGCTTTATTTTCTTACTTTTTGCTATCGACATACAGGCAAGAATTTTTCCCTGAGCTTCTTCTTTTTCTGTAAGATATTCGTTCTCCAAAAGCTCAACCTCTCCTTCTACGAGCGTACATTCGCAACTTCCACAGATTCCGGATTTACATGAATATGGAACCTTAAAATTCTGAATCAATAATTGCTGAAGAATTTTTTCTCTGTTATCAGGAAGCTGTGTATGATAATCTTTTCCCAACATTTTAAAATCTACAGTTACATTCTCAATTAACGGAAACTCTTTCTCTTGCGGATAAATTGCGTCATTAAACTCTTCGAATAATTCAAAATGAATATTCTTTTTCGGGATTCCGTGATGATAACATGCATTCGCCAGTGTTTTGATCATTTCTCCTTTTCCGCATATTAAAACTTCATCTACGGCATCCCAGATTGTTGATTCTTCATCTGTATCATCAAGATGCAGAATCTGATTGATAATTAGATGTAATTTTTTTGCATCGAGCCGTCCGTAAAATAATTGGTGTGAAGTTTTTTCCTGAGAATAAAAATAATGAATCTGCAACCTGTTGTGATAAGTACGTGCAAGATTATCCAAAAGATCTCTGTAAATGAGCTCCTGAGAGTTTTTATTTCCAAAAAAAAGAAAAAGTCTGGTGCGCGGTTCGTTGTGAAGTATATTTTTAAAATGACTTAAAATTGGTGTAATACCAATTCCCGCAGCAAAACCGACAATTGTTCTAAATTCACTTGGCTTTGACACCAGTGTAAACCTTCCGTTTGGCTCACTAACAAACAGTTGATCGCCGATATTGTAGTTTTTATAGAGATCAGCCGTAGATCCTTCCTGAGAATTGATCTTTATTCCCAAACATATTTTTTCTTCATAGGGCGCAGAAGTCATCGAATAGTCATTGATCATTTCTTTGCCGTCGGATAAAAATTTTACGCTTACAAACTGACCTGCTTCAAATGTATAATTATCTTTTAGATTCTCAGGAATTTCAAGCTCCAGAGAAAAAGTATTTTTGGTCAGGTCTGCCTTTTTAGCTATTTTTAACGGATGAAACTTTGTCAGTTTCCCTTTATAGATTTGTTGTTCCATACTTCAATTCAAAAATAGAGAAAAAATAAATAAGAAATGGTCTGTAACAGTATTTTCTCATTTGCAAAACCAGTGAGATACGCCCGTCGTATATTCCGTTATAACAAAGAATATTAATTTTATGAAAAAAATACTTTTATCGGCAATTATAGCTGTCACAATGTTTAGCTGTAAAAAAGAAACTGAAAAAGCTACTGACAGTACTGCTGCAAATGATTCGGTATCAACTACAGTTTCAGAACCAGAAAATACACCTCCAGCGATAGCATTAAAAGTATTAACTCCACAGCAAACTACAGATTTTCTCAAGAAAAAAAATGATACTTTATATGTGACAAATTTCTTCGCAACGTGGTGCGGACCATGTGTGAGAGAAATCCCTCATTTTAAAGATAAAATTGCAGAATTTGAAGGAAAACCTGTTAAAATTACATTTATCAGCTTAGATACAAAAGAAGTTTGGAATTCTGAAGTGCCAAAATTTGTTGATAAACAAGGAATTAGAAACAATACGATTCTACTTGATGGCGGTCAGCTTGACGGAAGCTTCTTTAAAAATAATTTTGAAAAATGGGACGGCGGCGCTATTCCGTTCACATATATGAGAAAAGGAGATCAGACAGACGAATATCTCGGCATGATGACTGCTGAGCTTTTGGACTCTAAAATCAAGACTTTTCTTAAATAATTTTTCGGAAATTTTTGATGTCAAATAAATTCAAAATCCTGTGTTCGGTTTTATTTATCGCAATCATCTGTATATCGATTGCAAATCTGAATACAGGATTTTTAGATTTAAATTTGAATGATTTTTTTCAAAATTCTGAAAACGGACAAATTGCCGAGATCAGAATCAATCGTGTTTTGGTTATGGTTTTGGCAGGAATATCAATTCCTACGTCTGGTTTTCTGATGCAGGAATATTTTCAAAATCCTCTCGCGGGCCCAGATATACTGGGAATAACTTCTGTTTCAAGTTTATCTGTAGCATTCTATATCTTTTTTTCGCACAGCATTTTACTTCCGGAATTTTTACAAAACAGTTTCTTAAGTTTATCTGCAATTGCAGGAAGTTTACTTTTGATGCTGGTTTTACTGTCAATTTCCAACAAATTTCAGGATAAATCTTATCTGATAATTTTCGGATTTTTGGTTTCAGCATTTGCTGGTGCTATTGTTTCTTTACTGCAGTTTTACGCAGAGAATCAAAGCCTGAAAAACTATATTTTATGGTCTTTTGGTGCTAACAATATGGTTTCCCGAAATCAGATTTACGTACTTTCAATCTTAGTTTTTGTTGGATTATTTTTTTGTTTTAAATCCATTAAGCCATTAATTGGTAATTCGTTAGGCAATTCTTACGCCCAAAGCCTGGGTGTTAATTTGAGTCAGTTAAAAATACTGATTATCGTAACTTCGTCACTTCTTTCAGCTTCCATTACAGCTTTTTTAGGACCCATTTTATTTGTCGGAATTATAGTTCCTCATTTTTGTAGGCTCATTTATAATCCTTCGAAATTATGGCAGCAATGGATCTTAAATATGTTTTTGGGAATGCTGATCATGTTATTGTTTTCAATTGCTGCAGAGAAAACACAGATTCCTTTAAATGTGATCAGTTCGATGTTTGGAATTCCTGTAATTTTGGTGATGTTGCTGAAACAGAATAAGGTTTAAATTAAAAAAATGCACCTAAAAATCAATCATGCCAATATAGGTTACGACAAAACTTTAATTTCAGATGCAAATGCAGATTTGAATTTAGGAGAAGTATGTCTCTTGATTGGTAACAATGGTGTAGGAAAAACCACTTTAATTAAATCAATTCTCCATCAAATTTCTTTATTAAAGGGAGAAATTTTTATTGATAATAAAAATGTAAAAAATCTTTCAGTAAAAGAGATTGCTAAAAATATTGCTGTTGTTTTTTCAAAATCAACCATTCCGCAAAATTATACTGTTGAAGATCTTATTTCTTTGGGAAAATACATCTACTATCCTTTTTATTTTGAATTGAAAAATAATGACAGAGAGGAAGTTAGAGAGATTATTCAGGAATTAGATTTAAGTCAATATACAAATACACTGCTCAAAAATCTTTCAGATGGAAACCTGCAGAAAGCATTTATAGGAAGAGCTATTACACAAAATTCTCAGATTATTATTCTGGATGAGCCGACAACACATCTTGATGAAAAAAATAAACTCATCATCCTCAAAACGCTTAGAAAATTAGCAAAACAACAAAACAAAATTATCTTATTTTCTTCCCATGACTGGAGGTTGGCAAAAGAATTTGCCGATAAAATGTGGTATATAAAAGACCACCATTTGTATTCTGGCATTGTGGAAGATGTTCTGCTACAACACGACGAGCTTACCGATGTTTCGCTATTTCAGATTAATGATGATTTTGTTGCACCTTCTATAGATTCTCCTCTAATTCAGAAGGAAATGCTGTATTCCTTGCTTCAAAAAAACTTTCAAAAAGATTTATCATCCTTCAACTTTAGATTAAATGAATCAATTTGGGAGATTTCGCATCACTATAATTTGTACAAATGTGAATCTTTTGAAGAAATAGTCAAATTAATTGCAAACCTTCATTAAATCAGTAAATTATTTATTTATTCTATATACTATGCATGCATAGTATTATGCTTATCATACTTTTTATTCAACTGTAAATCAATTAGTTAATATATTTTAACTGATGATAATGCTATGCATGCATAATATTTGCTACATTTGATAAAACCGATTAGCAAAAAAAATGATGGATAACAATAAAGAAAAAACAGAGAATGTTGATCTTATTCTAAAACAAACTTGGTTGGCCGTTTCAAAAATGTACACTGAGCTTGCTCAGGAGCATGATTCTACAGCGGTTCAAGCTCTTACGTTACTAAAAATTGATCCCAAAGAAGGAACGAGGAGTACAAATCTAGGTCCCAAAATGGCGATTGAGCCTACTTCGCTCACAAGAATTATTAAACTTCTTGAAGATAACGGATACATTTATAAAGAAAAAACCACTACCGATAAGCGTGAAGTAATTATAAAGCTTACTGATAAAGGTTTAAGCTCAAGAAATATGTCTAAGGAAGTTGTCGTGAATTTTAATAAAAAGGTGATGGAGAAGATCGCTCCCGAAAAACTTGAAACTTTTAAAGAGGTCATGACTGAAATTATGAAAATAGCAGCTGATCTAAACAACAGAAAATAGTAAAGTTTAGCAAGATCAAAATAAAAGAGCTGGAGACGGTAGTAATAAATGAAATTTACAAAAACCGTTTGGTTGCATCAAAAAAAATAAATAATATATAGATGAAAAGACGAATCAAACACGTAACAGTTTTAGGTTCAGGGATTATGGGAAGCGGTATTGCTGCACACTTTGCCAACATCGGCGTGCAGGTTTCATTGCTCGACATTGTTCCGTTTGAATTGAATGACTCCGAACAGAAAAAAGGTTTGACAAAGGATGATAAAGCAGTTCGAAACAGAATTGCTTCAGAAAACTTTGAAAAACTGAAGAAAGCAAGTCCTGCACTACTCTATTCTCCGAAGTTTGCAGAACGTATTAAAGTGGGAAATTTTGATGACGATTTAGCAAAAATAAAAGATACCGACTGGGTTATTGAAGTTGTTGTCGAAAAACTTGACATTAAAAAGTCAGTTTACGAAAAAATTGAACAGTTCAGAAAGCCAGGAACGTTGGTTTCTTCCAACACTTCAGGAATTCCAATTAATATGTTGGTGGAAGGAAGAAGTGATGATTTTAAAAAATATTTTGCTGGAACGCACTTTTTTAATCCTGTGCGATATTTGCCGCTTTTGGAAGTCATTCCAACAAGAGAAACTGATCCCGAAATTGTAGATTTCTATATGTCTTACGGATCAAAATTTCTTGGCAAAACTACGGTTTTAGCTAAAGATACTCCAGCTTTCATCGCCAACAGAATTGGAGTTTTCTCGATGATGGATCTTCTTCATAATGTTCAGAAATTAGGTCTAAATGTTTCTGATGTTGACAAATTAACAGGTCCTATTATCGGGCGTCCGAAATCTGCAACTTTCAGAACAGCTGATGTTGTTGGTCTTGATACATTGGTGATGGTGGCGAGTGGCGTTCGTGACAGCGGCGTCGAAAAAAATGATTTTTATGACGTTTTTGCTCTTCCGGAATATGTACAGAAAATGGTTGGCAATAAATGGCTAGGATCAAAAACTGAACAGGGCTTTTATAAAAAAGTAAAAGGTAGTGACGGGAAATCTGAAATTCACGGATTAAATCTTGACACCTTAGAATATGAACTTCAGGGAAAATCTTCTTTCCCGACTTTAGAATTAACGAAAAATATCGACAAACCAATTGACCGTTTCAAAGTATTAATTGGTGGTAAAGATAAAGCAGGAGAATTATATAGAAAATCTCTGGGAGCGTTATTTGCTTACGTCTCTCACAAAGTCCCTGAAATTTCTGATGAAGTTTATAAAATCGATGATGCGATGAGAGCAGGTTTCGGTTGGGAAAACGGACCTTTCGAAATTTGGGATGCCGTTGGAGTTCAGAAAGGAATCGAATTGTCTAAGGACGCCGGATATGAAGTATCTGATTGGGTGAAAAATGTAGAATCTTTCTATAAAGTAAATGAGGACGGACAAAGTATTTTCTTTGATAAAAACTCAGGAAACTACAACAATATCCCGGGTCAGGAATCATTTATCATTCTAGATAATATCAGAAAAAACAAAACCCTTTGGAGTAATTCCGGTTCTTCAATTGAAGATTTGGGAGACGGAATTATCAATTTTGAGATCCGTTCTAAAATGAATTCTTTAGGTGGCGAAGTTTTAGATGGTTTGAACAGAGCGATTGATTTAGCTGAAAAAGAATACGATGGATTAGTTATCGGAAACCAGGGTGCAAATTTCTCTGTAGGAGCCAATTTAGCAATGATTTTAATGATGGCTATTGAGCAGGATTGGGATGATCTGAATATGGCAATTGCGTATTTCCAGAAATCAATGATGAGAGTTCGTTATTCTTCAATTCCTGTCGTAGTTGCTCCTCACGGTATGACGTTAGGCGGTGGTTGCGAAATGACTATGCACGCAGACAGAGTTGTCGCAGCCGCAGAAACTTATGTAGGACTTGTTGAAACCGGAGTTGGTGTAATTCCTGGTGGTGGTGGAACGAAAGAGTTTGCTCTTAGAACCTCAAGAGAATTTCATACTGATGATGTGAAAAACAACAGACTTCGTGAAGCATTTATGAATATTGCGATGGGTAAAGTTGCAACTTCAGCTTATGAAGCGTATGATATGGGAATTCTTGAAAAAGGAAAAGATGTTGTGGTTGTTGATAAAAAGCGTCAGATCATGACTGCTAAAATGATGGCGAAAAGTTTGGCAGAACACGGATATACTCAGCCAATCGAACAAACTGTAAAAGTTCTGGGGAAAGATGCTTTAGGAATGTTCTACGTGGGGACAGATCAAATGTTGACAGGAAATTTCATCTCAAAACATGATAAACTCATCGCTGATAAATTAGCAAATGTTTTAGTGGGCGGAAATCTTTCGGAACCCACTGTTGTAACCGAACAATATTTACTGAATTTAGAAAGAGAGACTTTCTTACAGCTTTGTGGGGAAAGAAAAACTCTGGAGAGAATTCAGTTTATGTTGCAAAAAGGGAAACCGCTTCGTAATTAGAAGTTAGACATTAGAATTTAGAAGTTAGATGAAAACGCACAGATTACGAGATTTACTTATTTGGCAAAAGTCCATGATTTCAGTTAAAGATATTTATTATTTAACTGAAAACATTTCGTCTACTGAAAAGTATGGTTTTATTTCACAGATCAGAAGATGTGCAGTTTCCATCCCTTCTAATATCGCTGAAGGAGCAGGAAGAAATAATCCTAAAGAATTTTATCAATTTTTAGGTATTGCAAATGGTTCAAGCTATGAATTAGAAACTCAACTGCTTTTATTAGTTGAACTAGATTTCAAAAGCGAAAAAGAAATTCTGCCTCTATTAAATTGTTTTAATGGAAATTCAAAAGATGATTTACAAATTCAAAATTAATTTAATGAAAGGTTAGATTCTAACCTCTAACCTCTCATTTCTAATTTCTAAAATAAAAAAAATGAAACAAGCATATATAATAAAGGGTTTTAGAACTGCCGTTGGAAAAGCTCCAAAAGGTAGTCTAAGATTCACAAGACCCGATGTAATGGCAGCAACTGTCATAGAAAAATTAATGGCAGCAGTTCCACAGTTAGATAAAGACAGAGTGGATGATTTAATCGTTGGAAACGCAATGCCAGAAGCTGAACAGGGATTAAATGTTGCACGTTTAATTTCTCTTATGGGATTAAATACAGACAAAGTTCCCGGAGTTACCGTAAATAGGTATTGTGCATCAGGAAGTGAAGCAATTGCGATCGCGTCTGCAAAAATTCAGGCAGGAATGGCTGATTGTATTATCGCAGGTGGTACAGAATCAATGTCTTACATTCCAATGGGTGGTTACAAACCAGTTCCTGAAACAGACATCGCAAAGTCTAACCCAGATTATTATTGGGGAATGGGCTACACCGCAGAAGAAGTAGCAAAACAATTTAATATTTCAAGAGAAGAACAGGATCAATTTGCGTTCGAATCTCATCAGAAAGCTTTAAAAGCGAATCAGGAAGGTAAATTTGCCAATCAAATAGTTCCGATTCCTGTTGAATATAATTTTTTAGATGAAAATCAAAAAATGCAGACCAAAAAGTTTGACTTTTCAGTAGATGAAGGTCCAAGATTAGACACCTCTTTGCAAGGTTTGGCTAAATTAAAGCCTGTATTCGCAAACGGAGGTTCAGTTACAGCAGGAAACTCTTCGCAAATGAGTGACGGAGCAGCTTTTGTGATCGTAATGTCTGAAGAAATGGTGAAAGAACTTGGTCTGGAACCTGAAGCAAGATTGGTCGCGTATGCAGCAGCAGGCTTAGAACCAAGAATTATGGGAATGGGACCGATTTATGCAATTCCAAAAGCTCTGAAACAAGCTGGTTTAGAACTAAAAGATATTGAATTGATCGAATTAAATGAAGCATTTGCCTCACAATCTGTTGCGATTAAAAAAGAATTAAACTTAAATCCTGATATTTTGAATGTCAACGGAGGCGCAATAGCACTCGGCCATCCACTTGGTTGTACGGGAACAAAATTAACCGTTCAGCTTCTTGATGAAATGAGAAAGCGTGGAAATAAATACGGAATGGTTTCTATGTGTGTGGGGACTGGACAGGGAGCAGCTTCGATCTTTGAGCTTCTATAGACAATGAGATAATATACAGATAGATAATAGATAGTAAAAGCACACAAGAAAGATGAATGATTTTAAAAGGCACAATTTTAAAAAACTTAAAATTTGGCAGATGGGTTTGGAGTTATCAAAATTTACATTAGATCTTACAGATACTTTTCCAGCTTATGAAAAATATGGTTTGAAGAGTCAAATGGACAGATGTTCAATCTCAATCCCATCAAATATAGCTGAAGGTTCAAGCAGAACAAACAAGTCTTTTAGTCATTTTTTAGATATTTCTTTAGGCTCATCGTTTGAATTGCAGACACAAATAATGCTGGCAAATCATAGAAAATATTTATCTGATGAAAGAAGTGAATTTTTTGAAATTAAAATCGAAGAATTTCAAAAAGCAACAATGGTATTTCAGAACACATTAAAAGCATAAAAAAATATAGACAGGCAGATAATAGATTATTCCATCAAAATCTATCATCTATATGTCTATTATCTATCTGTCTTAGACAAAAAATAAAAAAAATAAATAATATGTCAAATTTAAAAGGCGGCGAATTTCTTATTAAAGAAGTTTCTGCAAACGAAATCTTCACTTTAGAAGAACTTTCAGAAGAACAAAAAATGCTTCGTGATTCTGCAAAAGAATTTATCGACAGAGAGGTTATTCCTCACCACGAGCGTTTTGAGAAAAAAGATTATGCACTCACTGAAGAGACAATGCGCAAATTGGGCGAAATGGGACTTCTTGGAATTACCGTTCCTGAAGAATATGGCGGACTTGGGATGGGATTCGTCAGTACAATGTTGGCTTGTGATTACGTATCTGGTGGAAACGGTTCATTAGCAACCGCTTACGGGGCTCATACGGGAATCGGAACATTGCCTACTCTTCTATATGGAAGTGAAGAACTAAAAAAGAAATACCTTCCAGACTTAGCTACAGGAACAAAATTCGGTGCTTATTGCTTGACAGAACCTGATGCTGGTTCTGATGCAAATTCCGGGAAAACAAGAGCGAAATTGTCTGAAGATGGAAAACATTACATCATTAACGGACAAAAAATGTGGATTTCTAACGCAGGTTTTGCAGATACATTCACCTTGTTCGCAAAGATTGATGATGATAAAAACATAACAGGTTTTGTAATTAACCGCTCAGAATTGGAAGACCCGAACAGCTTATCTTTCGGGGAAGAAGAACACAAACTTGGTATCCGTTCGTCTTCTACTCGTCAGGTTTTCTTTAATGACATGAAAATTCCTGTGGAAAATATGCTAGGCGAGAGAAATAATGGTTTTAAAATCGCTTTGAATGCATTAAATGTAGGCAGAATTAAATTAGCTGCTGCAAATCTTGACGGACAGAGAAGAATTTTGAACCACTCTATTCAATATTCAAATGAGAGAAAACAATTTGGGGTTTCTATCTCGACCTTTGGAGCAATCAGAAAGAAAATTGCTGAAATGGCGACCGGCGTTTTCGTAAGTGAAGCGGGTTCTTACCGTTTGGCAAAAGATGTTGAGGATAAAATCCAGGAATTAGTTTCCGGAGGAATGGATCATCAACAGGCTGAATTAAAAGGTGTTGAAGAATTTGCTGTAGAAGCTTCCATTCTTAAAGTATATGTTTCTGATCTTACTCAGAATACTGCAGATGAAGGAATTCAGGTATATGGAGGAATGGGATTCTCGGAAGATACTCCGATGGAAGCTGCATGGAGAGATGCCAGAATTGGAAGAATCTATGAAGGGACAAATGAGATCAACAGACTTCTCGCAGTAGGAATGCTGATAAAGAGAGCGATGAAAGGAGAATTAGATCTACTTTCTCCCGCTATGGCGATCAGCAAAGAATTGATGGGAATTCCATCATTTGAAGTTCCAGACTATTCAGCATTTATGAGTGAAGAAAAAGCAATCATTGCCAATCTTAAGAAAGTTTTCTTAATGGTTTCTGGTGCTGCTCTTCAAAAATACATGATGGATATAGAGAAGCAACAACATCTATTGCTTAATGCTTCAGAAATTCTTAATCAAATCTACATGGCAGAATCTGCAGTTTTAAGAGCAGAAAAACATTTTTCTGCTGATTCTGTGGAAGCAGCAATGGCTCAGTTAAATCTATATAAAGCAATCGATAAAATTATTTCTGCTGCAAAAGAAGGAATAGTTTCCTTTGCTGAAGGCGATGAGCAGAGAATGATGCTTTCAGGATTGAGAAGATTTACCAAGTATACGAATAGCCCGAATGTTGTTTCTTTAACTGAAAAAGTAGCTTCGCACTTCATCACGAAAGGTCATTACTAAGCTTAAATCGGTTTAAATAAAAATTTTTAGAAATCTGATTGGTTAATAGAGCCAGTCAGATTTTTTTTTCCTTCAATAATTTAAGAGTACAAATTTAAGTGCAGCAAATTATTGAGATATCGACATCATTAAATCTCATTATTGAGAATTTTGTTTAAAAGTAATATTTGTTTAAATTAATATTTTGTATTTTAGAAAAAAAAATTGATTATGAAAATTATTTGCGGTACAATTCTATTGATGAGCGTAACGTTTTCGGCACAGGAAAAAAAGACAGATTCATTAAAGAGATCATATTTTTTCAAGCCGGAATTAATGCAGAAGCATCAAATATCGGAGGATTCCGTGCTATTAACAGCTTATGCTAATACATTGAGACAGCCTTTAAAAACATATAAGATGCTTGTTGCTAAACCCAAGGATACCATTGTCTATTCTAGTCTTAAAGATTCTTACAAAGATCACTCGAAGTATAAAACGCTGAATTCAATTTCTCCCGAAAAGCTTAGAAAAGAAATTGAAAAATAAAGCGATCAGAAATTTTAAAACTTTTAAATTGTGGATAAATTTTGCTAAAAATCATCCGTTTTTTTGTGGCGTTTTATATTTTTGTACTCTATTAAATAGCGATGACAAAAGAAGAACTTCTACATAAAGCCATAAAAATAGCTGATAAAGCACATAAAGGTCAAAAAGATAAATACCATGCTCCATATATTGCTCACGTAATGCGTGTTATGGAATATGGCAAAACCATGGACGAAAAAATTGTCGGAGTTCTCCACGATGTTGTTGAGGATAATCCACAAGATTTCAGTATTGAATTTTTAAGAAACGAAGGTTTCCCCGAATATATTTTATATGCTGTAAGTTGCCTTACGAAATATGATCCGGATGAAATTTACGATGACTTTGTAAAGAGAACTGAAAGATCGCCCTTGGCAGTTGCAGTAAAACTAAATGATCTGCGCGATAATATGGATCTGAGAAGAGTAAACCGTGAGTTGACTTCTAAAGACATTCACCGATTCAATAAATATCTGAAAGCTTACCGGTATTTATCTGAGAAATACTAATCTGCTCCCGGGAAATGATATGTTTTTGTTTCGTTATTTTTTGTATCGTCAATATTGATGTTGAGTGCTAAATATACAAAATGTACATTTTTGTTTCCCTTCGCATCAAATTCTCTCTGCCAGAGATAGCCAGTTACAATCCCAAAAATCTCATCTGCCTGATAACCAAAACCACCATACAGACGGTTTCGCGAAAATGAAGGCTTCATCGGTGTTACGAAGAAAACTTCATCATAAACATTGGCAAACAAAGTACCAGGTGCTATTTTTTTTGAGTTTAACGGGACAGAAATATTTAAACGGTAACGATAACGCATTCTTTCAGAATTTTTATCGGTCTTAGGTTCGTAAAACCAAGATTTTTCTACACGGAAACGATTTTCAAATTTTACGATTCCTTTTTTAAAGTCGATAACATCCTGAAGCCAGATCCTGAATTCTTCTTTATCGATCGCGTGATCTTTATAAGTCGCGTATCTTCCCAAACCTACGAATGGTTTGTGATTTTTGGTCAGATTGTACCCCAAACCACCTTTTATTTCGTAATAATCAGGATAAGTATATTCTTCAATCCCTCTCATCTGCCCTTCTGCGTAGAGAAAGAATTTTGGATGAAACTTATACGTTACAGTCAAAGCATTAAAAGCTGAAATGTGTTCCTGAGCGCTAAAAAGACTCATCGTCAAAACAAAACCAAGACTTGTAATAAGTTTCATCCAAAAAATTTTTGCAAAAATAATCTATTTAACAATTCGTTAATGTTAAGTTTACTTAATATTAATATTGTATGAAAATCCTAAGTGAAACCAGCGCTGCGGCATCGGTACTCCAAACGTTTCAGTATAATCAGAATCTGTTACATTATTAATTAAGATATAAACTGAAAGATCATTTTTTGTAAAACTTAATTTTTCATCTAAAAGATGATAACTTCCTAAATTTTCACGATCATTGTATCTATAGATCAATTCGTTGGTGAAGTTTTTCAAAAATTTAGTATTTAATTTTGCTACAAACTGATGTTTCAGATTATCAAGAATATACCGTGAATATCCGTTATTAAAATCTTTAAATTTATTATCAAGATAAGTATAACCTAGAGTATATTTCATCCAGTCAAAAACCTGATGTCCCAACTCTATTTCAATACCTTTAATTTCGGTGTCACCAATATTTTGAGCGTACCATATAGGATCTTGCAATGAATTTTTCATCCAGTCGATGGCGTCACTTGAACTTCGGTAGAAACCACTCGCTT
Source organism: Chryseobacterium sp. CY350 (assembly GCF_027945075.1). Taxonomy (NCBI): domain Bacteria; kingdom Pseudomonadati; phylum Bacteroidota; class Flavobacteriia; order Flavobacteriales; family Weeksellaceae; genus Chryseobacterium; species Chryseobacterium wangxinyae. Next base: position 672,414 of record NZ_CP116034.1, on the reverse strand, counting down.
TTGCCAGAATGTTTTTTGTCTGATATTGATATCCGATTTCAGCATATACGGCGCTTTCAGGAAGAAGATTTTCGTTTCCTTTTTCTGTTTTGCTAGAATAATAAAGATCGGTAAAAGTAGGTACGCGGTGAACTTTCGAGATATTTCCGTAGATTTTATTGTTTTCGTAGAAAGTATATCCAACATCTAATCCCGGATAGAAGAAGTTACCTTCATTCGAATAATTTGCCCATGAAATTCCTGGTGTAATATTTAATTTCTTATCTAAAAGAGACAAATGATGCTCGAAGAAAACCTGAGAAACAAAACGTTCTCTATGTCCTAAATTATTACTTGCCAAAAATTCCTTTCTTAATTCTACCCCCAAACCTGTAGTTCCTAGATTTGATGTGTAGCTCGAGTTTACTTCGCCTCCCACATTGTTTCCGATGTGCATATTTCTGTAGATTTCTGGCTTTTCTCTGTTAAAAAGATACATATCCTGCCCTCTTCGCCAATACACATTTGAATTTAATTTTAATTTTCCGAAGTCTTGTTGATAAGCCAAACTTACGATTGAGGCCTGAAGTTCTTCATACTGCTCTGTTGCGGCAGGAGAAGAATAAAAACCATTGGCTCCGAATTTTTTCTCTGAAATTCCTGCTTGTAATCGGATGCTTCCATCTTTTATTTTTAATTGATTCTGATAAAAGACATTTCTCATTTCAAAATCAGTATTGTGTCGGTATCCTTGCGAAGAATTAGAGTTTGCCTGTAGCAGGTTTGAAAATTTTTCGTTGCCAAAATTCGCATTAATTCCCAAACCATAAGATTTGTAATCACCAAGTTCACCGCCTATTTTGACACGTTTTCCCGGTTTTGCTTTAGTTATAATGTTGATGGCTCCCGCAAAAGCATTTTGCCCGAAACGTCTTGCTGCAGGACCTTTGATGATTTCAATTCTTTCAACATCATCCAGATCTACAGGAACATTCATTGAGTTATGACCGGTTTGAGAATCATTCATTCTGATCCCATTCAAAAGCAGTAGAACCTGCTCAAAAGAGCTGCCGCGAAAGCCAATATCACTCTGTACTCCATTCGCTCCTCTTCTTCTGATATCCATGCCGGGAATCTGCTGAAGAATCTCGTCGATGCTTGTTGCTGGTGAATTTAAAATATCATCTTTGGTGATGACAGAAATATTTTGGTTGGCATTTTTATAAGGCGTAGAAATAAATTTCCCTTGGATTTCTATAGAATCTATATCCACCATTTTTTCCTGAGCGTTCAGCGAACATAATGAGCAAAGAAAGATTGTGGCTCCCAGCTTTTTTATCATACTTCTTTTTATTTTTTTAAAAATTATTTGAAGCTTTCAAAATTAGGAGACTTTGCACAACAGTCAAAATGATAGATATCATAAAAAAAGACACATACACTGTGTCTTTTTGAGGGTTCAATACGGGAAGTAATGTTATCTTTTGCTCATCAAATATGTAATAAAATGCTTAAATAGTGTTTTCATATTATTACTTTTTGGTTAGTGCAATTTAAAACGAAAAAAAATATAAAGCAATAGCAAACTACTAAAAACATTCAATTTTTATGGAAATTTTGCGAGATTATATCTCACGTAATTGATAATTAATTACTTAAATTTTAACACGGTCTAAAAAAATGTTAACAAAGTGAATTATCTTATCAATTTTGCACAAAAAAAAATTTAATTCTGAAAAATTTTTATGAATAATAAATGAAATCAGATGAGATAATGAAAGAAATTACTTCAAAAAATATAATTTAAAATTTGTATTTTTGTTAGTCTCAATTTTACTATGACTCCAACTACAGAAATAGATATAAAAAAACAGGTTTTCGTAAAGAATGCACATCTTAACAACCTGAAACACATCGATGTATTACTTCCTAAAAATAAATTAATCGTCATCACAGGAGTTTCCGGAAGCGGAAAATCTTCACTGGCTTTTGATACCATTTATGCTGAAGGACAAAGACGTTATGTGGAAAGTTTAAGTTCATACGCTCGTCAGTTTTTAGGGAAACTTGAAAAACCAAAAGTTGATGATATCAAAGGATTGGCTCCGTCGATCGCTATTCAGCAGAAAGTAATTTCTTCTAATCCCCGATCGACGGTAGGAACTTCTACAGAGATTTACGATTATATGAAACTTTTATTCGCAAGAATCGGGAAGACATTTTCTCCTGTTTCAGGCGAGGAAGTAAAAAAAGATTCGGTTTCTGATGTGATTGATTTTATAAAATCAGCAAAAAAGGATACCTCATTTTTATTAACGGCTCCGTTAGAATATGATATTGAAAATTTTACAGAAAATTTAAATATTTTAAAACTTGCAGGTTTTACGAGACTTGAAGTTAATGGGAACGTTGCCGGGATTGAAGATCTTGAAAGCTTTGGTTTCGCTCCGGAAAAAGGAATGGTAATCAATTTGGTAATCGATCGTTTTTCTTACGAAGATGATGAAAGTTTTCTTCAGCGTTTGGCAGATTCTATTCAGATGGCTTTTTATGAAGGTCGTGGATATTGTTCCTTAAAAAATGTCGAAAATGGAGAAACAAAAGACTTTTCAAATAAATTTGAACTTGACGGAATAGAATTTCTTGAGCCGAATGTTCATTTTTTCAGTTTTAATAATCCTTATGGCGCTTGTCCGACTTGTGAAGGTTACGGAAAAGTAATTGGTATTGATGAAGATTTAGTGATTCCTAATAAAGCATTATCTGTTTTTGAAGATGCTGTCGCTTCATGGAAAGGAGAATCGATGAGCGAATGGAAAAAAGATTTCATTAAAAAAGCTAAAGACTTCCCTATTCATAAGCCTTATCATCAATTAAGCAAAGAGCAGAAAAGCTATTTGTGGAAAGGTGATGGTAAAAGCACATTTCCATCACTGAATAATTTCTTCAAGATGCTGGAGGAAAATCTATATAAAATCCAGTATCGTGTTATGCTTTCCCGTTATCGCGGGAAAACGCTTTGTCCCACTTGTGAAGGCTTGCGTTTGAGAGAGGAAACGACTTGGGTAAAAATTGACGGTCATAATATTCAGTCGATGATTGAACTTCCTTTGGATGAATTGTCACCGATGATTAACAGTCTGAATCTTTCACAGCACGATAAAGATATTGCCAAAAGATTATTGTACGAAATCACTACCCGACTTGATTTTCTACTGAAAGTTGGCCTTGGATATTTAACTTTAAACAGAACATCTAACACACTTTCCGGTGGCGAAAGTCAACGAATTAATCTTGCTACGAGTTTGGGAAGTTCTTTAGTGGGTTCCATTTATATTTTGGATGAGCCGTCAATCGGTTTACATTCTCGAGACACCGAAAACCTGATTGGAGTACTAAAGAATCTCAGAGATCTTGGAAATACCGTCATTGTCGTAGAACATGATGAAGATGTGATGAGAGCCGCAGATTATATTATTGATATTGGTCCGGAAGCGGGTTATCTTGGTGGTGAATTGGTTTTTGCCGGAGATTATAAAGAATTGAAAGATGCCGATACGCTGACGTCAAAATATCTGACAGGAAGATTAGAAATAAAAGTACCTGAAAAACGCAGAAAAGCAAAAGAATTTATTCATATAAAAGGAGCAAGATCAAATAATCTTAAAAACATTGACGTTGATGTTCCTTTGGAAAGTCTGGTCGTGATTTCGGGAGTTTCGGGAAGCGGAAAATCTACTTTAATGAAAGAGATTCTCACGAATGACATTCAGATTCAGCTGGGAATGGGCGGAAAAAAAGGAGATTATGATTCTGTAGAATTCCCCACAAAACTGGTAAAGCACATTGAATTGATCGATCAGAACCCGATTGGGAAATCTTCAAGGTCAAATCCTGTAACCTATCTGAAAGCGTATGATGACATCAGAGATTTGTTTTCAAAACAAAAAGTTTCGAAAATGATGGGCTACAAACCAAAACATTTTTCCTTCAACGTCGATGGCGGAAGATGCGATGAGTGCAAAGGTGAAGGTGTCATTAATGTCTCAATGCAGTTTATGGCAGATATCGAGCTGGAATGTGAGGTTTGCAAAGGAACACGTTTTAAAAACGAAATTCTTGAGGTGAGATTTGACGAAAAAAATATATCGGATATTCTGCATATGACCGTTGATGAGGCTTTGGCTTTTTTCAGAGAAAATAAAGAAGATAAGATCGTTACCAAACTTACTCCGCTTCAGGAAGTTGGTTTGGGATATCTCCAGTTGGGACAGAGTTCTTCCACACTTTCCGGTGGTGAAGCGCAGCGTGTAAAACTCGCTTCATTCCTTGTGAAAGGCGTGACGACAGATAAAACCCTGTTTATATTTGATGAGCCTTCCACAGGATTGCATTTCCATGATATTCAGAAATTATTAAAATCCTTGCAGGCTTTGATTGATCTCGGACATTCAGTTATAGTGATTGAACACCAACCTGATATTATGAAATCTGCCGACCACATCATTGACATCGGTCCGGAAGCCGGAAAATATGGTGGAGAAGTCGTTTTTGCGGGAACACCGGAAGATTTAGCTAAAAATAAAAAGTCGCATACAGCAAAGTATATTGCAGAGAAGCTGTAAACGCTTTTCGCAGTTTTCTAGTTGCTACTCACTTTTTGATCTGTCTTTTTTATTTGTTTAAACATATGATTAATGAGAATTTTATCTTGTATATTAATAGTTTTCATCTTTTCATCTTGTAAAAATGATGGAAAGAAAAGTGCTGAAAAGAAAGTTTTTATCGTTTCTAAATTTAATGATGATATAGAAAAACGCACTAAAGAAGCAGTTGCTAAAAATCCCGATTTGCTTATTATTAATGAAAGAAAGTTATATGATTTCCCAAAAGGAGCAGTTAATTTCATTTTTTTAAACAACGGAATAGTTTATTTTTACAGAGAAGAATTGATATGGAATTGGTGTGGATGGAGCCCGGCTGAATCAGAATTATTAAGAAGAAAGCTCAGCAAAGACAGTTTGCATCAAATCAACCAAAATCATATATATTCGTTTCTTAAAGATAAATCATATAAGAAGAACATGAAAAATAATCAAGGTAGACTTCTTGCTTTGTCGTTCTCTTTTGAGAATGATACTATTAAAAATTTTGACATGTACTCACTGTTGCAAAACATTGAAAGTTTAGGTTATCGTTCATATAATATTAGAAGAATAACACAATTTGAGATTGAAGCGATTAATAGTAAAAAAATGTATTAAACTTTATCCACAAAAAAATGTGGAAAACCTGTTAATTTTAACATTTAATTAATCTTGTATATTCAAATTATTCTTACATTTACTATGTAATAAAACTGAAATGAATTCATTATTTGCTTTTTTCAGCTTTGAAATTGCAATTAAATTTGAAATAAAAATTTAAGCACAGCATCGTCGGCTGTGCTTTTTTGTTGTTGTCTAATTAAAAAATGAGATGTATTTATCTACTGGATCCGCTTCTAAAGAGCGGATTCTTTTTTCATCTCATTGAAAATTTAATCTCTTGTCAGTTGATCAAGCTTTTTCAAAAGTGTAGGAATTCTATATAAACCATGCATCTGTTCGACTTTGCTTTTGATTTCATCAACGTCAATTCCGACCGCAGTTAAAATTTTACTTTCACCACGAAAAATCGTTCTTCTCTTTTCGTCAGCGGCCGAGTAATTATTCTTTGCAATCCCTATAATTGGAATTTTTTGATCTAAAGCATCAAAAAGATAGCTTCCTAATCCCATTTTTCCTTCGTTATCTAAAGAAACAAAACCATCTACAATAATTATATCATTCTCTTGTAAATTAATTTTTGACAAAAGGCTCAAAATACACGGAAGTTCCCGCTTATAAAAAGCTCCACTTTCATAATCCGAAACAATCTCTGTGTTTTCACTAAAGATTTCAGTTTCTTTTTCAGAAGACCATTCGGTGAAAGCTATGCAAACTGTTCTGGCAAAATTTTCGTAATAATAAGTATCAAAAGCGTAGATCATGAATTATCTATTGAAAAATTCACCAAAATGCCACAGAACTCCTGAAGGATCATGTACAAAACACTCCTTTCCCCAATCCATGGTACGCACAGGTGTTAATTTTGTGTTTTTGTATTTTTCTAGCAGATTTAAAGCCTGTAGTTCTTCATAGTATGAATCTGCACTTTCTACTTCTACAAAAATCATGGTGTTTTCTATCCATTCTTTCGCATAATAATCCTGAAGATAGAAGGCGATTTCCTGATTTTTAAGAACCGATAATTTACTTTCCAGAACTACTTCTTCAAACCCTAAATCTCTGTAAAATGATCGGCTTTCGTCAAAATTTTTGGCACCGATAAAAGGACGAATTGATTTTATTTTTTGCTTCATGTTGTAACTTTATTTTACACTATTTCAAAGTTATTTGAATTTTTATTTTCTGGACTGTACTTTCGCTATTTCTGAAGAGGCTTTCATATAGTCGTTTTTACTTTAAAAAACCTACAAGAATCTTCTTATAGGCTTTTATCCTGATATTTGGTTTTAATTATTTTTTATCAACCACAATTCTTGCTTCCCTGTTAGCAATTTCCCATGCAGTTGTAAACACCAGCTGTGTCCTTTTCTGCAACATGCTGTAATCTATTTTTTCAACATCATCTGTTGGTTTATGATAATCTTCGTGAATTCCATCAAAATAGAATGCAACAGGAATATTGTTTTTAGCAAAATTATAGTGGTCTGATCTGTAATACAACCTGTCGGGATCTTTAGGATCATCATATTTATAATTGAGTTCTAAATTTACCGTTTTTTTGTTCGCAGCTTCGTTAATTACTTTCAGCTCAGAACTTAGCATTTCAGATCCGATGACGTAAACGTAATTTTTACCTCTGTTTTCTGCATCATCTCGGCCAATCATATCAATATTAAGATCAACAACAGTATTCGCTAAAGGAAAAACCGGATTATCAGAATAATATTCAGACCCGAAAAGTCCGTGTTCTTCGCCAGTTACATGAAGAAAAAGAATTGATCTTTTTGGGCCTTTTCCTGCTTTTTTAGCACTTTGAAAAGCTTTAGCGATTTCCATTACAGCTACCGTACCGCTTCCATCATCATCTGCACCGTTGTATACAACGCCATTTTTTGTTCCTACATGGTCATAATGAGCAGAAACGACTACAATTTCTTCAGGTTTTTCACTTCCTTCTATATATGCTAAAATATTTTCTGAATCGGGTAAACTTCCGCCTCCCCGCTGCTTCATGTAATCAGCAGGAACTTTCTGATAATATGAGCCTAAACTTTTTGGGTAAGAAATCCCCAGGTTTTTGTAATAATTGATCATATATGCTCCCGCCTTCTTTTGTCCGGGACTTCCGGTATCGCGACCCTGCATATCATCTGCTGCAATTACATAAAGATTTTTCTTTAAATCTTCAAGTTTAATATTTTGATAGGCAGATTGAAAACCTTCATCATCGTTAGAGTTGATTGAATTGGCTTTTGTAGAAGTATTTTGCTCATTTGATACGACTTTTGAACTTCCGCAACTTGCCAATATGACAGCGGAGAATATAGGAATCAGAACTTTTTTCATTCGTAAATTATTTGTTTAAAAATAACAAAAATAATTTAACCCTCATACACTGTTGTTTTTTTTCTATATTTGATAATAACTATGAAAAAAAATTACGGATTTAATGATTACAAATTTTTCACAGAAATGTCTGAACTCGCTGTCAGACATCAAAGTTTTGATCTTTCATTAGGTCTGCCAGATTTTGAAATCGACGATCGCTTACGCCATTATCTAAAGGAATCTGCCGACGTCATCACGCATAGCTATGAATCGCTCTCCGGTAATCTTCTGCTTATCGAAAACATTGTAAAGTTTAATTCTCAAAGAATCAACAGTTTACTTTTAAAAAAAGAAGAAGTAAATATTGTGCCTTGCTCTACTTTCGCGTTATATACCTCGTTAAAATCTATTTTAGAATTTGGCGATGAAGTGATTGTTATTCAGCCTTCTTATTACACTTATGCTCCGTCTATTGTTTTAAATGGTGGTGTTCCTGTTTATTATGATCTTGATAATGATTTTGCAATTAATTGGGAAAAACTTCAAAACTGCATTTCAAGTAAGACAAAAGCGATCATCGTCAACTCACCTCAGAATCCTACCGGAAAAATGTGGACTGCCGCAGATTGGGAAAGACTGTATCAAATCATTAAAAATCAGGAAATTTACTTAATCTCAGAAGAAATTTATGACATCTATTGCTACGACGAGATTGCTCATTACAGTCCGTTTCTTCATCCTGAATTGAAAAAAAGAACGTTTTCTATATTTTCGTTCGGCAAAATGTTTCATGCCACCGGTTGGAAAGTGAGCTATCTCTTATCTTCGGAGGATTTACTGGAAAATTTCAGGAGTCATCAACAATATATTTCATACAGTTCAAATGCGCCCTGCCAATATGCGATTGCCAGATATCTTGAAGTTTTCGATCCTGCTGAGAATAAAAAAGTGTTGGAAAACAAACGAAATATTTTTAATGAACTTGCTAAGAATACGCCTCTCGAAATCGAACAGAAAGCAGAAGGCGGCTTTTTTCAACTCGTTAATTTCAGAAATATTTCTAAAGATAAAACTGATGTAGAATTTTCGAAATGGCTGACTGTAGAAAAAAAAGTTTCATGTTTGCCGCTTTCTGCTTTTTACAATTCAAAACAGAATTCAGATTACGTCAGATTTAGTTTTGCTAAACGAGATGATGTGATTATTCAGGCAATGGATCATTTGAAGAGAAATCTTTAATAGTACACAAGATATTTGCCTTTATGCACTTGATATTTTGTCTGGTGCGTAAGATATTTATAATAAAACATTTGGGTATTTGCTCACTACACCTAGTATTTGCTTCTGTTTGCAAGTTTTTTGTTTAAGTACACTAGATTTTTATCTTAGTGCAATACATTTTCACCTTAGTACAGTACATTTTTATCTTAGTACACTAGATTTTCACTTTAGTACACTAGATTTATACTGTATTATACTAAAATTTATTTAAGAGGGGTTTTGTATTTATAAATCATTCCCATAAAAAAACACCGCAATTTTTTGCGGTGTTAACTTCTATTATTAAAAAAAACTGATTATAAAGAAAGAACTCTTACATCAATTCTTCTGTTTTTTGCCATACATTCATCACTATCATTTGCTGCACAAACTGGGAATTGTGATCCGTATCCTTCAGCTTCTACTCTATCTGCTGCAATTCCAAATTCCAGCAACTTAAGTTTTGCGGTCTGAGCACGGAGGTTAGATAATTGCCTGTTTGCCTCCTCAGTTCCCGAATTATCAGTATACCCACCTAATTTTATCTTAAGATTAGGATAAGCATTTAAAATTTCAGCTAAATTCATCAATTGAGATTCAGAACCTGATTTCAAATCACTTGAGCCGGTTTCAAAATATAAATTTTCAATCGTAAACCATGCATTAGGATCTAAAACTTCCTGTCTATTATTCTTGATCTGATCATACATCACCAACAGCTGGCTTTGATCACCTAAAGAAATCGTTTTGCCGTCTTTCAATTTGATTTCCTGAATATTCCCAGTATTATAAACAAAATCTCCGTTTTCATTTAACTGACCGGATACTTCACCAGGCACAACTGCGACTGCCGTTCCGGATACATTTTGATTAGCTGTATGAACGTTAGACAATCCGGTAAGACTTGCGATTTTTGCCTGTCTGTTTGCATCAATTTTATCTTTGTGCATCACGGCTAAAGTTGGTGCAATAACCAATGAAACAATCGACATTAATTTAATTAAAATATTCATAGACGGCCCTGAAGTATCTTTAAATGGGTCTCCTACGGTATCACCGGTGACAGAAGCTTTATGAGGCTCAGAACCTTTATAATAAGTTTCTCCATTAATTTTCGCTCCTTTTTCGAAAGACTTTTTAGCATTATCCCAAGCTCCGCCCGCATTATTCTGAAACATACCCATCAGCACACCGCAAACCGTTGCTCCGGCTAAAAACCCTCCCAAAACTTCAGGTCCGAAAATAAAACCTACTAAAAGTGGTGATATAATTGCAATCGCTCCCGGTAGCATCATTTTTTTAATTGAAGCATCAGTAGAAATGGCAACACATTTTTCGTATTCCGGCTCTGCTTTTCCTTCTAAAATTCCAGGGATTTCTCTGAACTGTCTTCTTACCTCTTCTACCATTGCCATTGCAGCTTGTCCAACTACCGTAATTGCCAACGATGAAAAGATAAAAGGAATCATACCTCCCACAAATAGTCCTGCGAGAACATCGGCTCTATAAATATCAATACCGTCGATTCCGGCAATCCCCACAAAAGCTGCAAATAAAGCCAAAGCCGTTAAAGCTGCTGAAGCGATTGCAAAACCTTTTCCTGTGGCTGCGGTTGTATTTCCTACAGCATCTAAAATGTCTGTTTTTTCTCTAACTTCTTTTGGCAATTCGCTCATTTCGGCAATTCCTCCTGCATTATCAGCGATAGGTCCGAATGCATCAATTGCTAATTGCATAGCTGTCGTGGCCATCATTCCCGCAGCTGCGATGGCTACACCATACAATCCGGCACACAGATAAGAACCGTAAATTCCACCTGCCAAAACAATAATCGGTAAAAATGTAGATTCCATTCCGACTGACAGACCGCCAATGATATTGGTAGCATGTCCCGTAGAAGATTGTTTTACGATACTCTGAACAGGTCTTTTTCCCATTGCAGTATAATACTCTGTAATGATACTCATCAAAGTTCCTACCACTAGACCAACCATTATTGCTCCGAAGACCCCGGTTTTCGTAAACTCCAGTCCACGTAAAACCATTTTTTCGGGTAGTAAATAGTTTACCAGAAAATAAGATGATATTGCTGTGATCACAATACTTCCCCAGTTTCCCAGATTCAAAGCATTCTGAACGCTTGAGGTAGAAGAATCTTCGTTATCATTAATTTTTACGAATAATGTTCCTATCATGGAAAAGATAATTCCGGTTCCGGCAATTAACATTGGCAAAAGAATTGGAGCAAATCCTCCAAACGAGTCATCCGAAATCGTTTCTCTTCCTAGAACCATTGTTGCTAAAACTGTTGCAACATAAGACCCGAATAAATCGGCACCCATACCTGCAACATCTCCTACATTATCTCCCACATTATCAGCAATCGTGGCAGGATTTCTAGGATCATCTTCGGGAATCCCTGCTTCTACTTTTCCTACCAAATCAGCTCCTACGTCAGCAGCTTTGGTGTAAATTCCACCACCTACTCTTGCGAAAAGTGCGATCGATTCTGCACCTAATGAAAATCCGGTGAGAATTTCGATGGTTCTTTCCATTTCTTGAGAATCTACCGGCGCATCTGGCGCGAAGATCTGTTTGATAATTAAATATAGAGATCCTAAACCCAAAACTGCCAGACCTGCAACTCCCATTCCCATCACAGAACCGCCCGCAAAGGAAACTTTGAGTGCTTTTGCCAACGAAGTTTTTGCTGCTTCAGCAGTTCGAACGTTAGCTTTTGTGGCAATTTTCATCCCTATAAATCCGGCAAGTGCAGAAAATGCGGCACCAAGTACAAAAGCGACACTGATTGTCCAGTGAGAATTTGAATTTGTGGTTCCCATTACTGCCAATAAAATTGCAACAATAACCACGAAATAAGTCATGATTTTGTATTCTGCTTTGAGAAATGCCATTGCTCCATCGGCAATATGTCCGCTGATTACTTTCATGCGTTCGTTCCCTGCATTTTGCTTTGTTACCCATTTGCTTTGAAAAAACGTATAGAGTAAAGCCAGAATACCAAAGATTGGTACTAAATAAAATAAGTCCATAGTTTAATATTTTTTTGGTAATAGATTATTAAATATACCAAATAATTCTATTCGTAAACCGAAAATTTTTATAAACTATTTAAAAATATCTCAAATGCGCATAAATATTTCAAACTTCTAATGTATCGGATTGCATACGCCCCGACCTGAATGAAGCTCTTTTTTGGTTATTGCGATGGGAAAAACCAACAACTCATCACAAGCATCTGTCGCAATAACCAAAAAAAGCGGGAATGGAGGGCGGAAACAGGCGCCCAAAAAAAATAAAAAAGGAGCAAATGAAAAACTCACTTACTCCTCTAATTTATGATGGAAAAGAATATTATCCTCCGAATTTACTTGCATAATCGTTCTGAGAAGCTACTATAACTTTTCTAGCATGTTCAGCACCGTAAACTTCCTGGATTCTACACTTTGCAGGCTCGTCTGGTAAGTTTTTATAAGTTAAAAAATAGTGCATTAATCTCTTAATTTCTGCCTCCGGAAGTTCAGCAATATCTCTGAAATGCCCGAATGCGTGGTCGCTTACCATTACTGCAACAATTTTATCATCAGCTTCACCATCATCGATCATTTTAAAACCACCGATCGGAATAGCTTCCATCAACAATCCTCCAGAATGAATATTGTGAGAGCTCAAAACGCAGATATCCAAAGGATCGTGATCTCCCATTGTAACATCATCTGCACCACTTTCTACAGCCAATCTCATCACCTCGTCATTACAGTAAGTTCTAGGAACGAAACCATATAATGCAGGAATAATGTTTGAGAATTTCTGAGGTCTATCGACTTTCAGGTATCCTGTAGCTTTGTCAATTTCGTATTTAATAGTGTCTGAAGGTACAATTTCCACGAAAACGTTTACAACGTTTGGCGCATCTTCTCCTGCAGAAATCCCATGCCACGGATGTGCTTTAAAATTTGGAATCATTTATTTTTTTATTTTTTTAGTTAAGCTATTATTAAAATTTCTCTACGTAAATCTTCAATTGTTGCACTTATAAAATCATCACCGTTCATATAATTCATGATGAAAACAGTTTTGAATTCGTCGAGATTCGGTTTGTTATTGAGGCTTTCGTAAGTTTTGTGAAGTAGATCTATAATGGCATTTTTAGAATCGACGATATTTTGCCAAGAATTTTTTGTTAAATACAACTGCTGCGAAGAATTATATTCAAATTCTTCATTGATCGTCTTTTCAGTTAAAAATACGAACTCGTACGCCGCCAGATCTTTATCAAATTTCTGAATAAGATTTGATGGTTTGATACGCTCCAGAAATAAAGTCATGCGTTCGTAAGAATGCGTTTTATTTTCAGAATTAGATTTTACAGAAAGTAATTTGATTTCCTGATTCTTTAATTTAATGTATGTATACACAAACTGTCTCAGCAAAACCAAAAAAGGAATTGCTACGATAAGAGCAAATGCATACGGTAAATAATCTGAAAAATCTGTCATAATTTGAGGAAGCAAAATTACTAATATTTTCTGAATCTACAGCTCAAATAAAGCAGGTCTTTGCGTAACCTCGTGATAGCAGACACTATTTTTGTCAAAGTAATGATAAACAAGGCTTTTTCTTGTACGTGATTTATCAAGATGTGGCTCACCACCATGCAGAATATTGGCGTGCCAGATCAAAAGATCACCTTTTTGGGCTCTGAAAACCTCTTTTTTAAGTCCCAATTGTTGTACTTTCGCAGCAAGAAATTCTTCGTAAGCAAGATAACTTTTTTTACCGATCTTGAAAAAAGTTCCTTCATTATCGTAATCTGAATTAAGAAAATAAGGAAGTTTATGGCTTCCCGGAATGTAATGCAGTGCACCATTATTCTCATCTACATCCTCAAGAGCAATCCAGACACCAAGCAATCCTCCCAAAGGATAAGTCGTCATGTGGATACTGTCTGAATGCGTTTTTTGCTGACTTCCATTAATAAAATTGATACTTTGGAAAAGCTTGGCTTCCCCATCAATCAGAACTGAGAGAAACTCGAGCATATCTTTATCGTTACCAATATTCTTGACGATTTCAGAATGATGAATCACAAACATCAGTTTTCCTCCGTATCGGAATTTAATGGTTCCGTCATTCAATAAACTGTCAATTTCTGTATTGATTTTGTCGGTAATTTCATTAGTCAAAAAATTTCTTAGCACCAGAAAACCATTATCGTCAAATTCGAGAACACTTTTTTGATCTTGTTCGTTAAGATTTTTGAAAAAATTCGTTTCCTTTATCTTTACATAATTTACTTTTCTTTCTGAATTGTCGAGACCTTGAAAATCTTTACTGGAAATACTTGAAAAATAGTTTTTCTCAATCCCAAACTTTTTATAGAGAGGAATATTGTGCATAAGTTTTTTCTTATTGAAAAAATTGTAGACAATATATGGTAATTTATAGTTTCTGATCTGTTTAAACATTGCTGTAGTGCATTGATTGAAATGACTTTCTAAAGTTAATGAATTATCTTAAAACTAAACTTTTTAAATAATTATCATGAGAATTTCTTTAGAATTTTGCTTTCAGTGAAACTATATTCGCAGAGTTCTCCTCCGAAGCTTTTGAAGAAAACCTGAATTCCGCGGATATTGCTTCCCATAAAATTGAACGATCTTTCGTGAATATATTTACTAAGAATCTTATCTATTAAAAATGACGGTCCGTTTTCGTTTTTAAAATCGTCATCGTTAATCAGGGCAAGCAAAGAATATTGTTCCCGATCAGCGATTACAACTGCAAGATTGATCATTTGACCTTCAAAAAAAACACCACACAGTTTTAGAAGCTGTTTATCATTTAGAAAATTAATGTAATTTTTAAACACATGAAAATCAGATGACTTAGACAAACCTTTAAAATTTTTTTCAATAAAAATCAAAGAATTCTCATCTAATGCAATCTCTTTATACGTAAGATGTTGTGACCATTTTACTGTTGATTTTCTTCCTTTAAAATATTTTTTTCTTTTTAAAGTTTCATAATCAGAAACCGGAATGATGAAATTTTTTCTTTTCTCAAGTTCAGTATAAAATTGATTTTTGTCGTTGAAACAATAGAGAAATACCTTGTAATTATTTTTTAAAAATTTTAAAAATTCAGTATTAACAGACGGATTATCTCTTTCGGAAAAAACCCCGAATTGCTGGCAAAACAAAGGCATATGAACAAAAGTAAAACCTAATTTTTTCTTTAAATGAAGAGGCATTATCGCTTCATAATCACCATATACAAGACATTCCCAATTGTCTGAAAGATGATCCAAAACCTCTTTTTTTGCATACCAGTTTTTCTGTTCAGAATTTTCTAAGCAATGATTGTATTTTTTAAAATCGATATCTTTATATTTTACTTTCCTGATCATAATAATCCTTCGTCTGTAAAACTTAAATAAGCATTTTGAGTGATGATGAGATGATCCAGAAGCTGAATATTCATCAACTTTCCTGCTTCTTTAATATTCTTTGTAATTGATAAATCTTCCTGGCTTGGCTTCAAATTTCCTGAAGGATGATTATGAGAAATAATAATTCCTGTCGCAAAATGTTCCAAAGCAGTTTTAAAGACGATTCGAATATCTACAATCGATTGATTAATACCGCCTTGCGTAAGCTGAGCAATGTGAATAACTTTATTACTTTGATTGAGAAAAATGGCCCAAAACTCTTCTGTTCTGAGATCTGCCAAATGAAGTCTGAGAATCTGATACGCATCTTTACTGCTGGAAATCTGTGGTTTATCAGGAATTTCCTGCGACGCTCTTCTTCTACCGATTTCGAGAGCGGTTGCTATAGAAATTGCTTTCACCTCGCCCACTCCTTTAAATTTAATCAAATCTTTTATCGTCAGTAAACTCAGCTGATGCCAACTGTTATCCACCGAATTCAGGATCTTTCTTGCAAGTTCCAACGCAGTTTCATCACGGCTTCCGCTTCCCATAATAATGGCTAAAAGTTCTGAATCTGAAAGTGAATTTTTACCTTTCAACAAAAACTTTTCTCTCGGTCTGTCATCTTCAGCAAGAAATTTTATAGACATGTGCAATTGGCATAAGGTTTAATAAAATGCATATAAAATAATTGCTTTTTTTGACTGATCAATATATTTTGCAGTCTTACCGAAAGCACTTTTTGAAAGCATCGGACAGCCCAGACTTAAACACGCAGGATTTTCAGATTCTTTGTCTGAAATACAGTCATAAGAATGAAGCACAATGGCTCGTAGCATTGCATTGCTGTTTGAAGAGTCTAAACCCTGAAGTCTGTAAGCTTTGCCGAATTTACCATTATAATTTTCTCTGATCTCATATTTCCCTAAAGAAGACTGGTAAGAGTCTTCAACATTTGAAAATCTGAGGGAATTTGATTTTGAAATAACAGAACCCGAACCGTGAGAAACTATCGCTTTCTGCAGAATTTTATCATTTTTCAGATCATAAACGAAGTATCTGAATTTCCCGGAATGAGTTTTAAAATTTATAAAAACAGCGAGATCCTGATTATAATTTTTCCCTTTCACGAAATTTTTAATTTCAGAAATCTTATTTTTAGGCAAAGCTAAAGAACTTTGCTGAGACTGCGTTTTTGAGCAGGACAAAATACATAGAAACAGAAAAATAAATTGTTTCATCATGATAAATGTGTTTTTATTCTATAATCAATCCGTCTTTCATAACCAACTTTCGGTCTGTGATTTCCGCCAGATTAGGATTATGGGTAACAATCACAAAAGTTTGATTGTACTTGTCTCTCAAATCAAAAAAAAGCCTGTGAAGATCATCGGCATTTTTCGAATCTAAATTACCTGTAGGCTCGTCGGCATAGATAATTTTCGGAGAATTTATAAGTGCTCTGGCAACCGCAACTCTTTGAGCTTCACCACCTGATAGCTGATTGGGTTTATGATGAAGTCTGTGTGCAATTTTCAGATCTTCGAAGAGGTCAAACGCTTTTTCCGCTGCTTCTTTTTCATTTGTTCCGGCAATTTTTGTGGGGATTAACACATTTTCTAAGGCCGTAAATTCCGGAAGAAGCTGATGAAACTGAAATACAAAACCAATGTTCTGATTTCTGAATCGTGAGATCTGTTTATCACTCATATTGATAAACGATTCACCATTGAGTTCTATTTCTGTGTGATAATTTTTAGGATTAGAAGGATTATCCAAAGTTCCCAAAATTTGTAAAAGTGTAGATTTTCCCGCACCGGATTCCCCTACAATTGATACAACCTCGCCTGCTTTTATGTGTAAATCAACACCTTTTAAAACTTCCAGATTTCCATAAAATTTATGGATATTACTTGCTCTAATCATGATTCAAAAATAGTGATTTTTTTTTGCTTATGGCTTTTAGAAAATAAGCTTTTAGCATTATTAAATTATCCTTTTTTAATAATAATTCTAAATGTTGTTCCTTTACCGACTTCAGTTTGTGAAATTCTGATATCTCCATTATGATATTCCTGCACCACTCTTTTTGCCAAAGACAATCCTAATCCCCAGCCTCTTTTTTTTGTAGAATATCCTGGTTTGAAAGCATTCTGTGCCTGATATTTTGTCATTCCGCTACCGTTGTCTTTTACTTCAATTAAAATATTTTTGTTGCGTTCAAAAACTGACATCTGAAGAGTTCCCTGCCCCTTCATTGCATCAACGGCATTTTTAACTAAATTTTCGATTACCCAGCTCATCAGAATTTTGTTGTGTGGAACCAAAATACTGTAGGTCGGCAGCAAAAGTGTAAAATCTATTTTCCTTGAAATTCTAGTTTTGAGATAATCGTAATTCTCCTGAATTGTTTCGTTAAAATTCATATCATTGAGCTCGGGAACCGAACCAATTTTAGAGAATCTTTCTGATATCGTTCTCAACCTTTCGATGTCTTTTTCAATCTCTTGCACGCCGTCGGATTCCGGATTTTCAAGTTTCATAATTTCCATCCATCCCATCATTGAGGAAAGCGGAGTTCCTATCTGATGCGCTGTTTCCTTTGCCAAACCTGCCCAAAGATAACCTTCATCTGTTTTCTTAACTGTTCGTAAAAACCAAAAAGAAAAAAGGAAATAACATAAAACAAAAAAGCCTAATAGAAATGGAGAATACTGCAGATTATTCAGAATTTTTGAGTTGTCGTAGTACAAAAATTGATTATTTCCGTTAGAAAACTCGAGTTCTATGGGCGGGTATTTTTTTGCCATTCTCTTTGCCAATGCAATAATTTCCTGATCATTATTATCGTATTCTCTAGATATATTTTTATGCTCAATAATCTGATCATTTTTATCTAAAATAATTACCGGTATCGAAGTATTTGAGCTGTAAATAGTAAGAAGCAGTGATTGCACTTCAAGGCTGGGAGAAGTTGCTTCCTGCTGAAATTTAATAGCACTTACCAAAATATCAACCCTTCTCACTTCTTCTTTTCTCAGGTAATTTATAACCAAAGTGGAAGCTATGACAATCGCTATAACAACTAAAGTCATCAGAGAAAAAATAAACCAGTTGTTGAATCTGGAAAAAATGGATCTTTTTTTCAATTTTTTATTTTAAAACATTTAAAATTTTCTGCAATTCGGTACTTCCGCTTCCTTCATAATTATTGATAATTATTGCAAATACGTATTTTTTACCGTCTTTTGAAGTATGATAACCTGCGTAAGATTTCGTATCTCGCATCGTTCCGCTTTTCATTTTCATACCATTATCCTGCGTTGGAAATCCGTGATAATAAGCATCAAAATATGATTGCTTTTTAGCATAAATTAAAGACTGAACCTCCGCTTTTGCAGAAACATAATTTTGCGGTGAAAGTCCACTGCCGTCAGCAAAATTGATCATATTTACATTAATTCCTTTTGACTTCCAGAATTCTTTTAAAAAAGCAACGCCACTTTTGAAACTCGGATTGCCTTTTTTTTCTTTACCTAAAGTTTTAATTAAATTTTCACCGTACATATTCACACTTTTTCTCAAAAACCAATAAACAATCTTGTCTAAAGTCGGTGATTCATAAGTAAGAATAATATTGCTTTTTGGAAAGTCTAAAGGCTTTTTTCCATCAATTTCAAGTTGTGAATTAGTCATCACTTTTCCTGAAAATTCAACTCCTGAATCTTTCAGCCATTTTTCAACTTCAATGCCCAACTGCAAGGGAGGATTGGGAACCGACCCGGAAACTGTTGTCACTTTTCCGGAAGGCAAACTTCCATTGATCAGTGCGACGTTAGAATAAGGTGAAGTAAAAATCAAACTCTGATCTGAATTTCCGACAGCTTTCAGATCATTTAACCATTTAATTCCTGCTAAAGGATAAGAAAAACTCTTAAAATCTGTACCGTTGATATTGATGTCAAACTGATTTTCACGCCAGTTTACGCCCCAAACTCCGGCTCCGTAATAATTTCCAAAATCATCAAAAGGCCAACCTCCGGGAATTGTTTGATGGTCAAAATAAGAATCATCAATAATAAGATCTCCTGAAATCTTTGTAATTCCTGATTTTTTGATCGCTTCTAATAATTTCTGTTTGAAATTTTCGGGTTTGTAACTTTCGTATCTCCAACTTCCTAAAGTCGGGTCGCCATTTGAGGTTATAAAGAGATTTCCATCTAAATTTCCATTTAAAATATTTCCTGAATACGAAGAACTCGTTTTGTAAGTATAATTTTTTCCTAAAGTTTCCAAAGCTGCAGCAGCGGTGAAAATTTTCTGCGTTGATGCGGTTGACAAACCTTTGCTTCCTTGATATTCGTAAACTAAATTTCCGCTTTCATCAGCAACATAAAAAGATAGGTTTGATGAAATCGCTGTTGAAGACTTCATTAAATTATTTGTGACATCTTCCAATTTTTGACTGATGTTTTGAGCAATAAAGATTTGTGCAGAAAATGTAAGTACAACGAATATTTTTTTCATTTAAAATGATTTAAATCAAATATAAAATTAAGAATTGTAATTAAAGACGAGTTCCAGCTTCAATTTCATAAGGCTCTTTTCCTTTCTCAAAAATTCTTGTCAATTCGCTTCCTTCGACAGTAATTTTATCGCTAATTCTTCTGATCCAGTTTCCTTCACGAAGTCCCACAACTTTGATGTCATTTTGGGTTAGAAATTCTCTAATTCTCGTCTCACGGGTTTCTCCATTATGTTTTAAATAAGGATTAGGATCAAGATAATGCGGATTGATATTAAAAGGAACCAATCCCATACACTCAAAACTTGGCGGATAAACAATCGGCATATCATTGGTTGTTTTCATATTCTGTCCACCAATATTACTTCCTGCGCTACATCCTAAGTAAGGTTTTCCACTTTCTACATTTTGTTTCAGAAGTGACATAAGATTTTCTTCATGTAAAGTTTTAACTAATAGAAAAGTATTTCCGCCGCCAGTAAAATATCCTTTTGCAGAGTTTAATCCTTCTATTTTGTTATCAAACTCATGTAAACCTTTTACTTTTATATTCAAAGATTCAAAAAACAAGCTCACTTTTTTGGTGTAATCCTCATGGGAAATACCGCCAGGTCTTGCGAACGGAATAAAAATAATTTCATCAATTCCTTTATACAATTGTATTAATTCTTCTTTTAAGTAAACTAAATATTCTCCACCATAAAGTGTGGATGTAGATGCTAAAATAATATTCATTGCAGAAATTATGTTTGATTACTAAAATGTGGTTTAGTACAAAGATAAAGGAAACATCGTAGAATCAAAAATAAAGCTAAAAACATCCCTCATTCGTTAATCATTTCTAAAAATTCTTAAAGGTTGTGAAATTTTATTTGTAATGGAATTAATATTGAACATAATCAATCAATAAAAATAAAAGATTATGAAAATGATTAAAATGAATAGTAAAAGTCTGTTTTTAGGATTATTAATTGTAGGTGGCTCAGGTTTGATGAATGCACAAACAAGTCAATCGCAGGGCGAAAATGCTCCTGTAGTTGTAAAGCAAAGTAATCCGACGATTGATGCATTAAAAAAGCAAGTTGAGACAAATCCTAAAGATACTGAGTCTTTAGCAAAGTTGGCAACAGCCTATCAAGATGTTTCTGACTGGACGAATGCAGTTGAAACATGGAAAAAAATATCTGTATTATTGCCAGATTGGTCACCATCTTATTACAGCCAGGCATACGCTTATCAATCTGCTAAAGATGATGTAAATGCCAAACTTGCCTATGAAAAATATATTTCAACTGTAAAACCAGAAGAAATAGAAGCAAGCAAGAAGAATTTGGCGTATGCATATTTTTATATTGCTTTTTCAGAGCAGACAACCGATCCTGCAAAAGCAAAGGAGCATATTGCAAAATCACTTCAATATGATCCTAGCAATCAGGATGCGGTGAAACTTAGTACAACATTAAACTCATAAAATTGAATCCGGAAAGTTATTCCGGATTTTTTATTTGATGTAAACATAAAACCTTGATTTAATTTTCTTTTGTAGCCCGATGTAAATCTTTAATTACAAAGTATTCATTATCTTTGTAACAATAAATTTATTATATGAAATTTTTTATAGACACTGCCAATTTAGAGCAGATAAAAGAGGCTAAAGACCTGGGAATTCTTGATGGTGTAACAACTAACCCGTCGTTGATGGCTAAGGAAGGAATACGAGGTGCAGAAGCAATCAAAGATCACTATAAAGCGATTTGTGAAATCGTGGACGGAGATATTTCTGCGGAAGTACTTTCTACAACATACGAGGAAATGATCAAAGAGGGTGATGAATTGGCTGCAATTCATCCTAATATCGTTGTGAAAATTCCAATGATCAAAGATGGTATCAAAGCTTTGAAATATTTTTCAGATAAAGGAATCAGAACCAACTGTACTTTGATTTTCTCTGTTGGGCAAGCTCTTTTAGCTGCGAAAGCCGGAGCATCATATGTTTCACCTTTCTTAGGAAGATTAGATGATATTTCTACTGACGGATTAAATTTGATTCAGGAAATCAGATTGGTTTTTGATAACTATATGTATGAAACTGAAATTTTGGCGGCTTCAATTCGTCATTCGATGCATATTATTGACTGTGCTAAAATCGGTGCAGACGTTATCACTTCTCCACTTCCTCCGATCTTGAGTTTATTGAAGCATCCATTAACTGACAGTGGTTTGGCTCAATTTATCTCAGATTCTCAGAAATTGGCTTAATTAATTTAAGTCTAAATATAAGAACGCCCGAGACTGAAGTTTCGGGCGTTCTTACTTATTTTAATATATCAAGTTCTAGCAGATTATTATTTTTTGCATTATTTTCTTTAGCTCTTTGTTCCTGCTCACGCATCATTTTACTGGTATCCAGTTCTTTTCCGTCTTGATCGGTAAACTTTACGGTTCCACCTCTTGCCATTAGTTGTCTCAGGCCTTTTGTCGGATTATTTCTTTGATCAATAACCTGCTTATTATATTTATCATGACTCAGAATGATCAATGGTTCGTATCTCTTTGTATCATTTTCACTAATCCAAATTTCGTCTGGTTTAAGATTTTTCACACCTTTCAGAATAAAGGAATGCGAGTTTGCTTTATCTTCGATTTTCACGATCAAACCAGGTAATCCGCGAAACTTATAAGGACCGTCCTGAAAAGGAATATCTGTAGTAAACCAGGCAATCCATTTTCTACCTGCAAAATAGGTAGTTGCCTTTTGAGTATTAAATTCTCCGATTTTTTCTTTTTCAGATAGTATTTTCCAATCTAATTTTCTTTCATCAGAAACTTTATACTCATCCATATCTACTCTGTTAAAAAAATAAATTTTGTAATCGGGATATGATTTTTCAACGATTGATTGAACTTGTCCAAACTTAATTCCTTCAAAATCATTGCTGCCTTTTTTATTCATTTCATCCATAATGGAATCTGCAACTGCCTTATCACGACTATAAAACTTAGAACCTTTTTTTGAAATATCAAGATACATCAGCTCGGTTTGAGATTTATCTTTCGCTGTAGAATCGGTGACAAATTTATATTCGTAGCTAAATCTTTGGTTTTGTGCATAAAAAAGAATACTTGAAAAAGTAAAAATTGTAAATAGTAAATTTTTCATTATTTGTAGTTAATTATTGTAATAACTCAAGTTCTAAAATATTATTGTCTTTTGATCCACCAATTTTACACTCAATTCGGGAGATCATGAAAACTTCTCTTTGCAGTATGTTAAGGATTACCAAATCTGCTATGCTTTTTTCAAACATATAATTTAGAACCAATTCTAGTGGAATCTAAAACCATTATTCAGTTTCAGATTTACTTTTTCAGTAGAATCTTTGACAAATTTAGACTCAAAAATAAATCGTTGATTTGGTGCAAAAATAGTAATGCGTAAAAATGGAAGCATTCCAATAATAGTTCTAAACATTAATATTTTATCACTAAAATAGGATATTATTTTTATTTACAAAAGTTTTGAAGTTAACAGCGAAAACTATTTGGTAAATTTTAAAACAAAAAAACCTCCCAAAATGAGAGGTTTTAATATAATATAATATAAAAAGAAAATTACAGTAACAAAGTTAATGGATTTTCTAAATAAGTTTTTAAAGTTTGTAAGAACTGAGCTCCAGTAGCACCGTCAACCACTCTGTGATCACATGCCAATGAAAGTTTCATTAAATTTCCTACTACAATCTGACCATTCTTTACGATTGGTTTTTCTACAATAGCACCTACAGAAAGAATTGCAGCATTTGGTTGGTTAATGATACTTGTGAAAGTCTCAATTCCGAACATTCCTAAGTTTGAGATAGAGAATGTAGAACCTTCCATCTCGTTTGCTTTAAGACCTTTCGATTTTGCTCTTCCGGCCATATCTTTTACAGCAGCAGAGATCTGAGTGTAATTCATTTGATCTGTATTTTTCAATACAGGAACTACCAATCCGTCAGGAATTGCAACTGCTACGCCAACGTTGATGTTTCCTCTGTGAATTACTTTGTCGCCTGCCCAACTGGAATTTACCTGTGGATGTTTTCTTAAAGCAACAGCAGTTGCCTTAATAATCATATCGTTGAATGAAATTTTTGTATCCGGCAACGAGTTGATTTCTTTTCTGGCTTCAATCGCTTTATCCATGTTGATTTCAACCATCAGATAATAATGAGGCGCAGAGAATTTACTTTCAGAAAGACGTTTCGCAATGATATTTCTAACCTGAGAGTTTGGAGTCTCTGTATCTTCTCCCTGTACAAAACTTAGAGCAACCTGAGCTGCTGCATTATTTTGTGCCGGAGCAGATTCAGTTTTTTGTGAAGGCTGATAATTTTCAATATCTTTCTTCACGATTCTTCCGTTTTCACCAGAACCTTGAAGACTGTTGATGTCAACACCTTTATCCTGAGCCATTTTTTTAGCTAAAGGAGAAATCGCTACTCTTTCTGAAGAAGAAGTATTTGTAGTTTGTGCAACCGATTTCTCTTCTACTTTCGCTTCAGATTTTTGTTCGGCTTGTTTATCTTCTGACTTAGATGCCTGTTTCGGAGCACCAACACCAGAGACGTCTGTTCCTGCAGGTCCTATCATTGCAAGAACTGAATCTACAGGTGCGGCACCTCCTTCTTCAACACCTTGCTTTAAAAGCACTCCGTTATATTCTGATTCAAAATCCTGTACTGCTTTATCTGTTTCGATCTCAGCAAGCAAGTCGCCTTCTTTTACTGTATCTCCAACGTTTTTGTGCCATTTGGCTACTTTACCTTCTGTCATTGTATCAGAAAGTCTCGGCATAGTGATAACTTCTACTCCTGATGGAACTTCAGATGAAGTTTGCTCAACACTTGTAGACTCGTTTTCAGTTTTTGTTTCTTCTTCAGATTTTTTTTCTTCAGAACCGCTATCATTAGCTGAAGCATCTCCGCCTTTCAATGCCGAAATATCTTCACCTTCTTTACCGATAATTGCCAAAACAGAATCTACTGCAGCAGCAGAACCTTCTTCAACTCCAACAAATAAAAGAGTTCCTTCAATTTCAGACTCGAAATCTTGTACAGCTTTATCTGTTTCAATTTCAGCTAAAATATCTCCTTCTTTTACTTTATCTCCTACTTTTTTATGCCATTTTGCCACTTTACCTTCCGTCATCGTGTCGGAAAGACGTGGCATTGTAATAACTTCTGCCATAATCTATATTGATTTGAGATTTAAGATTCGAGATTTGAGATTAGATCATCTCAAAATTCAAATATCAAATTAATTATTAATTTTTAATTTTCTAATTTATCTAAGAACGGATAGTTTTCCTGAGCGTAAACATACTCATAGATTTTCTCTGCAGTCGGGTAAGGAGAATTTTCCATAAACTCGATGCACTCTTCTACGAAATCTCTCGATTTGTTGTCTGTAGCTTCTAGTTCTTCTTCAGTTGCCCAATTATTTTGCAAGATTCTCTCTTTAATCAATTCGATCGGATCATCTTTTTTCGCAATAGCAACTTCATCCTTAGATCTGTATGGTTCAGCATCAGACATAGAGTGGCCTCTGAAACGATAGGTTCTTGCTTCGATAAAAGTTGGTCCGTCTCCTCTTCTGGCTCTTTCAATAGCTTCGTAAGCAGCTTCAGCAACTTTCTCAGGATCCATCGCATCTACAGCAAGACAAGGCATTTCGTAACCAAGACCTAATTTATAGATATCTTCATGGTTTGCAGTTCTTTTTACAGACGTTCCCATCGCGTACTGATTGTTTTCAACAACAAAAACAACCGGAAGTTTCCAGTTCATTGCCATATTGAATGTTTCATGAAGAGATCCTTGTCTAGCAGCACCATCGCCAAAGAAACAGATGTTAACTGCTTTTCTGTCGAAAAATTTATCTGCAAAAGCAATACCTGCTCCCAAAGGAATCTGACCTCCTACGATACCGTGGCCTCCGTAGAACCTGTGTTCTTTACTAAAAATGTGCATAGACCCTCCCATACCTCCGGAAGTACCTGTGGCTTTACCACAAAGTTCTGCCATGATTCTTTTCGGGTCTACCCCCATTGCCATTGGATGAATGTGACATCTGTAAGCAGTGATCATGCTGTCTTTAGTTAAATCCATTGCATGCGTAAAACCAGCCGGAATTGCCTCCTGACCGTTGTACAAATGTAAAAAACCTCTGATTTTTTGTTTTAAATAAAGAGAACGGCATTTGTCTTCAAACCTTCTCCACATTGTCATATCTTCATACCACTTCAGGTATACCTCTTTAGAAAATTCTTTCATGTGCTAGCTTCTTGCTTATTTATTATGAAATAGTTGAGCAAAAATATGAAAAAACTTTGTTTTTATTATATATAGAGCAATTGTTTTTTTAGTTATAATGTTATATTTACATCACAAACTTCAATATGCAAGAAAAGCAGACCTCTTTACTACAAATTGTTTCAAGAATAATTTCAGATTTTTTCAATCCTTTAGTATCTCTGGTTATTTATTTTATATATTTCAGTATTCAGAATTATACTTTCAAAGAGGCCTTCACTCATTTTTTACCAATTTTACTTATTACCATTCTCCCAGTCATCATCTGGATCGTTTGGAATGTAAAAACAGGTCGTTATACCAATATGGATGTTTCAAACAGAGTTCAGCGCAAGACACTTTATATTTTCATAGCAGTGTGCATTATTTCTTATTTAACATTTAACTACATAAAAAATGGTTTTATAGATTTCGTAATGCTGTTTATTTTAGTGCTTCTTTTTGCATTACAGATCAGTAATTTATATATCAAAAGCTCGATGCATACAGCATTTAATGTTTTTGTGGCAGCTTTATTTTTTGCATTCGATATAGAAATTGGCTTTGCCTGGCTGGTAATTGCCGTTCTGGTTGGGGTCACTAGAGTTATATTAAAAAGACACACGGTAAAAGAAGTACTTACAGGAGCAGGAATCGCTATTTTAGTTTCTTTTGTCTATCTTTATTGCAATAATAAATATCAGCGAGATGATCTGCCTACAGAAGTAATTCCTGTAGAAACGACCATTAAATAGTTGTCTTATATTTAAAAATTACCACTAAATTTAAATTCAAATATGAAAATAAATCATCTTACATCGGCAGAAGAAAATTTAATGAAACTCTTTTGGGACTTAAATTCTTTTTATCTAAAAGATGTTATGGAAAAACATCAGGAGCCGAAACCACATCAGAATACGGTTTCCACGTACTTGAAAATACTGGTTGAAAAAGGCTATTTATCTACACAGAAGGAAGGCCGGATTTTTAAATATACCGTTGTTGTTCCGTTTGATGAATATAAAAAGTTTATACTGAGAGACCTCACGCAGAATTTTTTCAACAATTCGGGTAAAGAAATTTTAGAATTTTTATTTAAAGAGAATTTGGTTTCTCAAAATGATCTTAAAGAATATTTTGATCTTAAAATTGAGATGAAACCTGTGAAAGTAAAAACTCCTACATTAGAATACGCAGAAGAAATCCTGAACCCCAAAAAGGATAAAAAAAATAAAGATAAGAAAAAGAAGAAGAAAAAAGACTGATTGTTATTTTTTTGTAGCAACTAAAGTTAAGTAAACAGTCAGACTAAAAGTTTTCTTCTCAATAAAATAAAGACATAAAAAAAGCGGCTAAAAAGCCGCTCTTATTTTTTACCAACGACTTCCGCCGCCTCCGTTACCTCCACGGTTGTTGTTACCTCCGTAACCACCACCTCCAGAATTACCTCCTGAACGGTTGTTACCATAACTTCCACCTCCGCTTCTGTTATTATCAAAACTTCTTCTTGGTTTTTCTTCTCTTGGCTTAGCCTCAGACACGTTAAGAATCTTACCGTTAAGTTCTTTTTGATTAAGAGCTTCGATAGCTTGAGCTCCTTCTTCGTCACCCATTTCTACGAAACCGAAACCTCTAGAACGACCAGTTTCTCTGTCTGTAACAATTTTAGCAGATGATACATCGCCAAATTCTGCGAATAAATCGTGCAACTCATATTCTTTAGTTGCGTAATTGATGTTTGAAACAAAAATGTTCATTTTAAAAAAAAATTAAAAATTAATATAAATTCTGGTATAAAAGAAAAGCAACATAATAATGAACATAATATTGATTCCTGATATAAACGTTTGCAAGATACAATTTAATTGAATAAATCAAAACATTTTTCAAACTATTTCATCTATTACAGAAAATTTAATATAAGAATGTTGTAATTTAGCTATAAATCAAATCTTTACACAAATGATTTACATATAAAATCTGCGAATATTAACTTTAAAAATCCTAAAAAGTACGATGAAATACCACACGACAAACTATATTAACACGTTTATAGAAGTTGCAGAAGACTGTCCTGTTTCCACAAGTGAGATTCCGCCAGAAAAAAAAATTAAAACGTTGGCCAATCTTCAATATGAGAAGCTCATTCAAAATCCGTATCAATATTCGTCAGATGACATTGTTTTTGAGTCTTATGTAATTAAAAATGAAATTTCTGAAAGTGAAAAGTTTAGCGAAAGAGAAAAGTTTTTTTCAAGAGGTCAACCTTGCCTTCGGTCTTCACCATTAGCAAAAAGATATGGTTTCGGATTTCATCACAATGAACAAGGTAAAGTAGCGTTATACCCTGTTGAAAGCGGAGAATATCAAAAATTGATTCAAAACGACTCGATTAAAAAAGTAAAAGCAATGCGATCCAAAAGGAAATAATTGAGTTTATAAATGTGTTATTTTAGATTTAAACATGATAAACACTCAACAAACTCGGTTTTAAACATTAAATTTGTTGTGCAAATATCAATAAATGAACTATCATACTAGAAAATGGGTAAAACCCGAAGATTTAAATCCTAATCAGTCACTTTTCGGTGGAAAACTTTTGCAGTGGATCGACGAAGAAGCCGCTTTGTACGCAGTGATTCAGCTTGAAAACAAAAAAGTGGTCACGAAATATATTTCAGAGATCAATTTCGTAAGTTCAGCCAAACAAGGTGACATCATTGAAATTGGTATCGAAGTTTCAGCTTTCGGCTCAACTTCTCTAACTTTAAAGTGTGCGGTAAGAAATAAAATGACGCACCAAACCATTATTACAGTGGAGAGAATCGTAATGGTGAATCTTGATGAAGATGGAAATCCTGCGCCACACGGAAAAACAAAAGTTGAATTTGTGAAAGACCGACTGAATAATTCTCTATGAAAATTCTCATAAAAAATATGGTTTGCGAACGATGTATTTCTGCCGTTCAAAATATTTTTGAGAATGTGGGAGTAAATATTGAGTCCATCAATTTAGGCGAAGTAGAAACTGCTACCGAACTTTTGGAACAAACCCTTTCTGAGATCGAAATAATGCTTGAAAAGATTGGTTTTAAAATCATTAAAGATCCTTCTCAACAACTTATTGAAAGTATAAAAAATCTGGTTATACTGAAAATCGCAAGACTGGATACTGACGAGAATTTCCTTCTCTCTAATTTCCTAAGTAACGCATTACACAAGGAATACAGTACATTATCTAAAGTTTTTTCGCAGAACGAAAACATCACTTTAGAGCAATATTATATTCTCCAAAGAATTGAAAAAGTAAAAGAACTTTTGTTCAATAATGATTTTACTCTGACAGAAATTGCAGTTCATATGGGCTACAAAAGTGTTCAGCATCTTTCATCACAATTCAAAAACAGCACAGGCTACACTCCTACTGCTTTTAAAAAACTAAAAGTTCTGGACAGAAAATCGCTTGATCGGCTTTGAGAATCGAGAACTTTTAGTGTTTGAAATTATTCTTCTTCGAAAAAAAGCAAAACTTTAGTACTAAACTTTTAAATGTATTATTCTCCTACTCTCCCACCTAGAATGTTCCAAATTTTATAAACATTATCCATAAATTTATAACAGCTTCTATTTTCATTTTTGGAAATTTGTAAAATAAATTTAGCATCATGCAAAAGCAATATAAAATAATTGGGATGACTTGTTCGGGTTGTCAGAAAAAAATCTCAGAAAAACTCAACAATCTTAAGAATATAAAAGCTGAAATCGACCTCGAAAACAGCACAGCAACGATTACTTCTGATAAAGATCTTGATTTAAATCATTTAAATAAAGCTCTTGAAGAAGCAGGAAATTATAAGTTAGAAGATCCTAGCATTCCAGATAAGACTTTTTTAAAACCGCAGGACAGAGTTTCTCCATCTTCGGTTTATTATTGCCCGATGGAATGTGAGGGTGAAAAAGTATATTTTAAACAAGGTGAAAGATGCCCGGTTTGTAATATGTTTTTAGTGCCAATTGAAGATAAACTAACGAAAGATCTCAATTACAAACCTACATTTTCAAAAGCAAATCTTCCTGAAAACTTTAAAGATCACATCGGTGATTACTATTGTCCGATGTTTTGTGAAGGAGATAAAATTTATGATGAAAAGGGCAACTGCCCCGTTTGTCATATGCATTTAGAAGAAATTACGGAAGATTTAGTAAAAAATTCGGTTTCAAATCATCAATCACATTCTCACAGTCATCATCATCAGGAAAAGCCAAAAGTCACGGACGACATGGCTGGAAAATATTACTGTCCGATGTTTTGTGAAGGCGATAAAACCTATGACAGCAATGTAGGTTGTCCGGTTTGCGGTATGGATCTTGTCAAATATCCTGACAAAAACGGAAACGAAGAAGAAGATGAAACGTACAAAATTCTAAAAAGAAAATTCATCACTTCTTTGATTTTCACAATCCCTGTTTTTATTCTCTCAATGGGCGGAATGCTAATTAAATTTCCTTTCTCACATCAGATTCAGGGTTATATAGAACTTGCTTTGACGCTTCCAGTTCTGTTTTATTCGGGATGGTTTTTAATGAAAAGAGGTTTTGTTTCATTTAAAACCTGGAACTTGAATATGTTTAGTCTTATTGCTTTAGGTGTTTCGGCTGCATTTATTTTTAGCATTATTGCTTTACTTTTTCCTGATATTGTTCCGCACGAAATCAGAGGTCACGGCCATGAAAGTCCGTTGTATTTTGAGGCAGTTTGCGTGATTATTACATTGGTTATTTTAGGTCAGCT
Source organism: Chryseobacterium sp. CY350 (assembly GCF_027945075.1). Taxonomy (NCBI): domain Bacteria; kingdom Pseudomonadati; phylum Bacteroidota; class Flavobacteriia; order Flavobacteriales; family Weeksellaceae; genus Chryseobacterium; species Chryseobacterium wangxinyae. The sequence continues at coordinate 641,474 of NZ_CP116034.1, read as the reverse complement.
GATGGAAGCTTTAGCACATAAAAAAACAGGAAATGCCATCAAAGAACTGATGAATCTTTCACCTGACGAGGCCAATTTAATGATTAATGGAGAAGAAAAGAAGGTGTCGCTTTCGGAAATTAAAATCGGAGATTTATTAAAAGTAAAACCCGGCGAAAAAATTCCTGTAGACGGAAAAATCATTGATGGGAATTCTACCGTAGACGAAAGTATGATTACCGGTGAACCGATTCCTGTTGAGAAAAAAATTAATGATCTGGTGACTTCCGGAACGATCAACGGAAATCATGTATTCATTATGAAAGCTGAAAAAGTGGGCGACGAAACGCTGCTTTCTCTGATTATTAAAATGGTGAACGATGCAAGCCGAAGCCGCGGCCCGATTCAAAAACTGACCGATAAAGTGGCAAAGGTTTTTGTACCAACTGTTATTCTGGTTGCAGTTCTTACATTTATTTTATGGCAGTTTTTCGGGCCGGAAGGTAAAAAAAGTCTCTTTGCTTTTGTGAATGCAGTTGCCGTTCTTATTGTTGCTTGTCCGTGTGCTTTAGGTTTGGCAACACCAATGTCTCTGATGGTCGGAATCGGAAAAGGTGCCAAAAGTGGTATTCTCATAAAGAATGCAGAAGCCCTTGAACAAATGAATAAAGTAAATGTTCTAATCACCGATAAAACAGGGACTTTAACTGAAGGAAAGCCTTCCGTTGAACATGTCGAAACTGTGAATAATAATCAAAGTTTAGTTTTAAAAATAGCTTTTTCATTAAACCAAAATTCAGAACACCCATTGTCTAATGCGGTGATCAAAAAAGCAAAAGAACAAAACATTTCTGCTGAAAAAGTAAGTGATTTCGAGAATATTTCAGGAAAAGGCGTAAAAGGTATGATCAATGGAAAAACCGTTTATGTAGGAAACGAAAATTTAATGACCTCGAACAATATTCATATTCCTGAAAATTTAAAACAACGAGCTGTAGAAATTCAGCTAAAAGCACATACGATTTCTTATGTTGCACAGGAAAATGAAGTTTTAGGATTGATTAGCTTTACAGATAAAATTAAAGAAAGTTCGAAAAAAGCGGTTGAACTTCTTATTAATGACGGAATTGATGTCATCATGATGACGGGTGACAATGAACATACCGCAAAAGCCGTTGCAGATGCGCTTGGAATCAAACATTTTAAAGCCAATTGTCTTCCTGAAGATAAGCTAAATGAAGTGAAAAAGCTTCAGCAACAGGGCAAAATCGTTGCTATGACCGGAGACGGAATAAACGACTCTCCTGCTTTGGCACAAGCAAATATCGGGATTGCAATGGGAACCGGAACCGATGTTGCCATAGAAAGTTCGGAAATCACTTTACTAAAAGGTGATCTCATTGGAGTTGCAAAAGCAAAGATTCTTAGTGAGAAGCTGCTAAGAAATATCAAAGAAAACCTCTTTTTCGCTTTTATTTATAATGTATTGGGAATTCCGGTTGCTGCAGGATTGTTGTATCCGTTTTTTGGGATTTTACTATCACCAATGATCGCGGCGGCGGCAATGAGTTTCAGTTCTTTATCTGTGATTTTAAATTCATTGAGGTTAAATTCTGTTGATTTGAATGTGAAATAAATCTGAAGTTATTTAAATGTTTTTCTCTCGCAGATTAAGCTAATTGAGCAGATTTTATTTTTCAATTGTTTTTAAATGGTTTTAGCCATCTAAAAAAAATCTGCTTAATTTGAAAAATCTGCGAGAGATTATAAACTATTTAAACTTTTTACAATGAAAGAAGAAAAAATCTACATCGGTTGCTCAGGTTTTTACAACAACGATTGGAAGGGTTCTTTGTATCCTGAAGATGCGAAAAGCAAAGACTTTCTGACTTTATATTCTCAACAGTTTAATTCAGTTGAAATTAATTCTACATTTTACAGGAAACCAACTGCGAAAACGCTTCAAAAATGGTTTGGTGAAACTCCTGATGATTTTAAATTTTTCATTAAAATCCCTAAGTCAATTTCACACGAAAAAAGACTTGAAAACTGCAAAGATGAAATCACAATTTTCTGCAATTATATTAAAACTCATTTAGAAGAGAAACTTGCGGGATTTCTTTATCAATTTCCGCCATCATTTAAGAATTCGGACGAGAATCTTAAACGCATTTTTGAAAATATTGATCTTCAATTTTTTAATGTGATTGAATTTCGTCATGAATCCTGGTGGAATGAAGAAATTTTTAAAATTTTAGAGCAAAAAAATATTACTTTTTCGGGAGTGAGTTTTCCTGGCAATCTTCCTGAAGATGTTATCATTAATTCAAAAAATGCAGTTTACTATCGTCTTCATGGAAAACCAATTCTTTACAAATCAGAATATTCGGAGGAATTTTTGAATGACTTAGCTGCGAAAATTAAGCATTCAAATCTGAAATCTTATATATTTTTCAATAATACATGGGGAACCGCAGCTATTAAAAACGGTTTATACCTACAAGAAAATTTGGGTTAAAATATTTTATTAAAATTCATTAAAAAGATTACAAATCTTACACAAATGGCTTAAAATTTGTTAACTTAATTTTGAAAAAATTTATTTAAAAACAATTTTAATTCCCATTTACTTTTATGAAAAATAACTTTGAGGAAAAGTCTGTGAACAGGACTTTTCTTGGAGTGTTTGCATTGATGAGTGCAGCCACGATCTTATTCAACAGTTGCAGTAAGAAAAAACACAAAACCGAATCTTTCAAAATTAGTTCACAAGTTCATCCCGCCGCAATCAAAGTCCAGAAAATCGACGATGAAAATGTCATTTCAGACAAAAGAGTAATTTACCTTACTTTCGATGACGGTCCCAACCGCGGAACTGAAAATCTCTTAAAAATATTACATAAAAGAAATGTCTGCGCAACTGCATTTTTGGTTGGGCAGCATGCAAAAGGTAGCAAAAAACAAAAAGACGATCTTGAATCTTTGAGAAAAGATAAACTGGTAGAACTCGCCAATCACAGTTATACGCACGCCCACAATAAATACACAGATTTTTACAGAAATCCTGCGATGGTAATTCACGATTTTGATGCTGCAAAAGACAGTCTTAGATTAAATAGTAAGATTGCCAGAACACCGGGAAGAAATATCTGGAGGCTAAAAAACATCACCGTTACAGATCTTAAAAGCTCAAACGAAGCTGCAAACAAGCTCAAAAATGCCGGTTATAAAATTATAGGATGGGATCTGGAATGGAAACCTACCAACAAAATGACGTTGAAAGGAAATCATCAGGAAATGCTAAAAAAAGTTGACAGTATTTTCTTTAATGATCTCGAAAAAACTTCTAGACATTTGGTTTTTCTTGCGCATGATCAATATTTAACAGACGCAGATTCAATTAATGAACTTGATTTATTTATTGAAAAACTTCAGAAAACAAATCGGTTTGTCTTTAGAAAAATTTCTAAATACCCGAGAATTAATGAAGTTTTAAACTAGTATTTTACCGCAAAACAAATAAAGAATTTACTGTGTTGTTAGGACGTTCAAAAGTTGACAAGCTGTGAAAATTGTTTTGAAAGTTTGTCAACTTTTAAATTTTTTGTTTGAATTAAAACTTTGCCAAATAATTTTAGAAACATTTATTCTGAACAAAATTTTAATTTAAATAGTTATTCTTTACTAAATTTCAGAAATTTGCACGTATGAGTATTCAGGAAAATTACAATAAGATTAAAAACCAACTTCCGGATAACGTTGAATTGGTGGCGGTTTCAAAAACTCACCCGGTTACTGCGATTCAGGAAGTTTATGATTTAGGACAAAAAGTTTTTGGTGAAAATAAAGTTCAGGAGCTGACTGAAAAATATCCGTTACTGCCTAACGATATTCAGTGGCATTTGATCGGGCATCTACAAACCAATAAAGTAAAATATATTGCTGAATTTATTGATACCATTCAAAGTGTAGATTCGGAGAAACTTTTAAAAGAAATCAACAAGGAAGCTGCAAAATACAACCGAACAATTAAAGTTTTACTTCAGGTAAAAATTGCTGAAGAAGAGACCAAATTTGGGTTGGAAATTGAGGAAGCTAAAATTCTGTTTCAAAAATTTGTTGATGGTGAATTTTCCAATGTTCAAATCACAGGACTAATGGGAATGGCAACTTTCACGGAAGATGAAAATCAAGTAAGAAAAGAATTTAAAGTTTTGAAAGATCTTTTTGATGATTTAAGTACAACAAACCCTTTGCAAACTCTTTCTATGGGAATGAGCGACGACTTCCCTATCGCAATTGATTGCGGAGCAAATTCTATCCGCGTTGGTTCGGCAATTTTCGGGCGCAGAGATTATGCCCAATCATAGATTTAGGAACAGTTTTTGATGCAATTGAGCAAAAATTAACTAAATTTGCAACTATGCAAAAAATCCTTATTGTAGAAGACGAAAAAGCGATCTCCGGTGTACTTCAAAGTATTCTTTCGGATGAACTTACCGATTACGAATTTGTTATTGCCGAAGACGGCCTTGAAGGCTACAAACAAGTTGAGAAAGAAGACTTTGCCTTAGTAATTTCAGATATCAAAATGCCTAAAATGTCGGGTACGGAATTTTTAAAACAAAGTTTGATTTTAAAACCTGAATCTACATTTATCATGATTTCCGGGCATGCCGATATTGATTCTGCGGTAGCTTGCTTAAAGGATGGAGCTTACGATTTTATCTCAAAACCAATTGATATCAACCGATTGATTACCAGTGTGAAAAACGCTTTGGTTAAGGAAACTTTAAAGAAAGAAAATAAAAATCTTCAGACGGAAAATAAAACCCTAAAAAGAAAAGTTAATAAAAAATACCAGATGATCGGTGAATCTGCTGCTTTGAAGAAAATTCAGGAGATGATCGAGAAAGTGGCTGTTTCTGATGCTAGAGTTTTGATTACAGGCCCAAATGGTGCCGGAAAAGAATTGGTTGCTCATGCAATTCACAATTTAAGCGAAAGAGCAAAAGGTCCGATGGTAGAGGTAAACTGTGCTGCAATTCCTTCCGAGTTGATAGAATCTGAACTTTTCGGACACGTAAAAGGTTCGTTTACAGGCGCTATAAAAGACAAACAAGGAAAATTTGAACAGGCGAATGGCGGTACTATTTTCTTAGATGAGATCGGTGATATGAGTTTAATCGCTCAGGCGAAAGTTTTGAGAGCATTGCAGGAAAGCAAAGTTTCTCCTGTTGGAAGCGATAAAGAAATAAAAGTTGATGTAAGAGTACTTGCAGCAACCAACAAAAATATGGCGAAAGAAATCGAGGCCGGAAGATTCAGAGAAGATCTGTATCACAGACTTTCTGTAATTGAAATCTACGTTCCGCCTTTGGATGACAGAAAAGAAGACATCAAATTACTGGTAGATCACTTTTCGACATTGATTTCTGATGAGCACGGTACAGCTTTGAAAAAATTCGATGACACTGCAATTGATGCCTTAAAAGCACTTTCATGGACAGGAAACATCAGAGAATTAAGAAACGTTGTGGAAAGATTAATAATTCTTGGCGGAACTACAGTTTCACAAGAGGACGTTGCAAGTTTTGTTAGAAAATAATTTAATTATTAATTAAAATATAGAATTAAAATTTGTAGTATTATTTACTGCAAATTTTTTTTGAACTGTTATGAACTTTTTAAATAAAAACTACACCAAAGAAGCTCTCACTTTGGCTCTTCCCGTAATGCTTACGCAGGTCGGTCAGGTTTCTGTGAACTTATTCGACAATATTATTGTAGGCAAACTGCTCGGCGCAGATGCATTAGCTTCTGTTTCTCTCGGTAATGCGGTGTTTTTCTCAATGTTTGTTTTAGCATTGGGTTTTTCGTTTGCCATTCCGCCACTGGTTTCGGAGGCACATTCTCAAAATGATAGCAAAACTATTAATTCGGTTTTCAGTCATGGTTTTGTGATCAATATGACGGTTGGTATTATTCTGATGCTCGTATTATTTGCCGGTTTACCATTGCTTTACAAATCCGGACAACCCGAAAAAATTATTCCGGATACGGTCGATTTTCTCTGGATCATGGCGATAAGCATTGTGCCATTCATGGCTTTTCAAACATTGAGAGAGGTTTCCGAAGGTCTCTCTTATACAATTGGGGTGACGAAAGCAACCATTATTGCTAATATTATCAACATTGTTTTAAATTACGTTTTCATCAAAGGCTTATGGATTTTTCCCGAAATGGGTGTAAAGGGTTCTGCATTAGCAAGTTTGATTGCAAGAGTTTTTATGGTTGTTTTTCTTTATTACGTTTTACTTAAAGAGAAAAAAACAAGACAGTATATAAAAGATTTTTCATTGAAAATAGAAGTGTTCTCAAAACAAATGTTTGAAAAAATGGTGAGAATAGGTTTTCCTACTGCTTTACAAATGTTTTTTGAGGTTACCGCTTTTGCTGGAGCTGCTTTTATTTGCGGACTTATTTCTTCCCACGACATTGCATCTCACCAAATTGCATTAAGTATGGCTTCGTTTACATTTAATTTATGCATCGGTTTCAGTGTTGCTTCTACCGTAATGATCGGGAGAAAACTAGGAGAGCAGAATTTCGTGGAACTTAGAAAAGTTGGAATTAATAATTTGAAGATAGCTTTTCTCTTTATGTGTTTTTGTGGAATAATATTCATTTTAGGAAGAAATATTCTGCCCACTTTCTTTACAAAAGGTGAAGAAATAGAAGTGATTACTTTAGCCTCAAAACTAATGATTATTGCCGCTCTTTTTCAATTATCAGACGGAATTCAGGTAACGGCTTTAGGAATGCTGAGAGGTCTGCAGGATGTGAAAATTCCATCAATCATTACATTTATTGCTTATTGGCTGATTACAATTCCTTTGGGATATTTCCTTTGCGTGACGATGGAAATGGGTGCTTTCGGAATGTGGATTGCTCTCGGATTGGGATTAACGATTTCTGCAGTAATGCTCGTGCTACGATTTCTTAAATTATCGGCAAAGAGAATTGGAACTGCCAAATCATAAATAATTTGACTTTTGAATATATTTATATCTTAAATTGACTCTAAAGTGCAAAAGCAATTAAGGTTTTTAATGATTAGATTTAAAATTAATTATCGGAAGAGCCATGAAAAAAAACATTGCTTCCATTATAGTTTTAGAGAAAATTGTACTGCAATACAAAAAGGAATTTAATTTTGACGATCAGGAAGGTGTAATTTATTCAATTATAAATAAAAATTTTAAATAAAATCATGGAAGAGATTATTTTAAAACAAATAGGAACAGAAAACGTAGAACAATTGCAAAAAATCGCCAGACAAACTTTTTTCGACACTTTTTCACCACAAAATTCTGAAGAAAACATGGCAGAATATATGAGGACAGGTTTTACGATAGAAAAATTAACGACAGAAGTTGAGAACGAAGATTCGGAGTTTTTCTTTGCTTTATTACATGACGAAGTGATTGGATACTTAAAAATAAACTTCGGAGCTGCTCAAACCGAATTACAAGATGACAACTCTCTTGAGATAGAAAGAATTTACGTTTCAAAAGATTTTCACGGTAAAAAAGTTGGACAAATTCTTTATGATAAAGCTTTGCAGATTGCTCAAAATAAAGACTTAGAATATGTTTGGCTGGGAGTCTGGGAAGAAAATCACAGAGCAGTTCAGTTTTACAAGAAAAATGGTTTTGTAGAATTTGACAAACATATTTTTAAATTTGGAAGTGAAGATCAAACGGATATTATGATGAAAAAGTCCCTTTGATATTATTATAAATTGCACAAAAAACCTCGCTCAAATTGAGCGAGGTTTATCTTTTATTTCTTAAGACATTTCTCCAGAAACTGATCTTGTTCCCAAAGAAGATGAAGAATGTTTTCTTTGGCAACATATCCGTGAGCTTCTTTTGGAAGAAGAACCATCTTCACTGGTGCTCCAAGGTTTTTCAGAGCCTGAAAATATCTTTCGGTCTGTAAAGTAAACGTTCCCGGATTATTATCTGCATCACCATGAATCAATAATAACGGCGTTTTCATTTTATCGGCATTCATAAACGGAGACATATTGTTGTAGATTTCCGGTACATCCCAGTAATTCCGCTGCTCACTCTGGAAACCAAATGGCGTTAATGTTCTGTTGTATGCACCACTTCGGGCAATTCCACAGGCATAATCTTTAGAATGCGTCAAAAGATTGGCTGTCATAAATGCACCGTAAGAATGTCCGCCAACTGCAACTTTGTTTCTGTCAATATATCCTAACTGATCTACCGCATCAATAGCAGCTTTTCCGTTGGCGACTAACTGTGGAATAAAAGTGTCATTAGGTTCTGTTTTTCCCTCACCGATAATTGGGAACGCGGCATCATCTAAGACAGCATATCCTTTAGTCGTCCAGTAAACAAACGAACCGTAATAAGGAAATGTAAAGTCATTCGGATTTTGGGTATTTTGACCAGCTGTATTTTTATCTTTATATTCTGTAGGATAAGCCCAGATTAATAGCGGTAATTTTTCTTTTTTAGCTTTTCTGTCATAATTTGCGGGTAAATAAAGCGTTCCCGTCAAAGTAACATCGTCATTTCTTTTGTAGGTAATCACTTCTTTGTAAACATCTTTAATGCTCTCAAACGGATTGGCAAAATTGGTTACGGCTTCTGCTTTATTCGACTTTATATTTTTTTTAAAATAATTCGGATATGAATTTGCAGACTGTTGAATCGTCAAAACCTCTCCTTTTGCAGAATTAATGATGTCTATTATTTCCTCTTTAGATTCCTTTAGATTCGACGTGTAGAGTCTTTTCTTTTTTAAAGATTTTATATCCATCTCATCTATAAAAGGATGTTGACCATCTTTTGTAAATCCGGCACCGATAAGATAGGCTTTATCATTTTCCATGTCTAAAACATATCTTCCGAAATCATTTTTTGTAGTATTAAAACTTCCGGGATCGCTGTAAACATCCTGATAATTTCTATCCTCGATAATCTGAGATTTACCGCCGTCTAGATCTACCAAATAAGATTTTGTATTTCTGGTATCATACCAACCTTCGGAAACAATGGCGTAATGATTATTCGTCCAGCTTGTGCCTTCATATCTTTGTTTTGTTTTAAAGAAAGATTTCGGTTGCGCATTAAAAGGTGCTTCCCAAGTAAAGACTTCATCCCTGTAATCTACATTTTTTGCCTGATCACCACCATCCAAAGCTTCAGCAAAAACTAAAGTTGCAGGTTGATCGGCTCTCCAGGTCATATCCCGTTTTCCGGTTCTGACCGATGAAAATCCTTTAGGCATAATTTCAGTAAGTGGAACTTCATTTACTATTTTCACGACATTTCCTTTTGCATCGTAAACAGTCGCAGTTGAAGGGAATCTGCTAAGCGGAACAATATAAGAAAATGGTTTTTTTATGGTTGTGAGCATCACATAATTTCCGTCAGGAGAATAGTTGATGCCGGCAAAAAGATCCTGATCTTTAAACTTTTTTAAATTTCCATTTAAATCTATATGATACAATTCTGACGCGGTAAGAATTTCAAAATTCTTTTCGTCCTGAGGATTTTTAAGCAGATCCTGATATGTTCTGTTTTGCGAAACTTTTCCGTCTGAAGTAGAAACAATCGGTCCGGTTGGAAGATCTTTTGAAGAATCTGTTAGTTTTGGTCTGTTTTCAGGAAGAACTTTAATCAAAAAGCTCTGAGAATCTTTCATCCAGCTGTACGGATTTCCTAAATTAGCATTCAGATTATCTTTTGTAATTTTCTTTGCAGTAGCGGTTTCTAAGTCTATCACCCAAAGTTCAACGCCTTTATCGGTTGTATTGGTGAATGCAAGTTTCTTTTCGTCTGGTGAAAATGATGTACTCGTAATTTTAGGGTTCTCGGGTAAACCTTTTACCTGAATTTCTGTTTTGTCGTTCATCTTACGTACCTTCAGGTTGTTGGAGTACGTTACAGAACTTGAAATATTGGTTATCGGATTAATTCTTAATCCACCCACTTTCATTTCCTGCTGATTAAGATCATCCAGAGTTTTGTACGTTGGCCTGTAACTAAAAACAATCCAGTCTTTTTTCGAATTGGTCATTACACTTGGCGGCCGTTCATAGTCTGCAAGTTTTAAAATTTCGGCAGATGGTTTCTGGTATGAGATATTTTCCTGCGCTTCATACAAATTTAGAAACGCAAGTAGACAGATAGTTAGCTTGATCTTCATTATCTTTTGATTTTGCACGAATTTAATGAAAACTATTTAACCATAAAAGAAACAATTCGAAACCAAGTGAGTGTTTTATAAAATTATGTATCAATATTTAAAAACTTTCAACACAAAAAAAGCGGTAAATAAATTACCGCTTTTCTATTTTTTTAAAGTGAACTTACCATTCTGAAGCTCTTCTTTTTTTCTCGATCATACCATCAATAGAGAATCTTCCTGCGCCTAATGCCATGATTAAAAAATAAATACTTAGATAAAGCAAACTCATTTCTCTTTTATCAAAAGCATCAGAACCGTGAACCACAAAACCAGCCACAATCATGGTAAACATCAAAAATCCTACTGCTATTCTTGTAAAAAGCCCCAAGATTAAAAATATCGAACAGACAAATTCCGCAAAAACTGTTAGAATAAGAGAAATTTTCGGACCCATTCCCAAAAAATCAAAAAACTTAATCTCACCACCTTCCAGTAACATCTGCAATTTTGGGAAACCGTGAGACAACATCGCAAATCCTACGAATAATCTTACGATTAATAATACCACGTCTATGATTACCAGATTAGTTTTCGAATTAAAATAGGTCATTGATTGAATATTTACTTTAAAGATAAGAAAAACTTCTTATACAACGATGAATATTGACTTTTTAGTCTATCTGTATCCGAAATTCTTCAGATCTCTGTCGTTTTTTCTCCAGTCTTTTTTCACTTTAACAAAGAGATTTAAATGAATTTTTTTTGAAAAAAACTTCTCCAGATCTATTCTTGCTTCGGTTCCTACTTTTTTGATTGCCTCACCTTTATGACCGATGATGATTCCTTTTTGGGTATCTCTTTCAACATAAATAATAGAATCGATAAAAATAATTCCTTCTTTTTCTTTGAACATTTCGGTTACTACTTCTACCGAATACGGAATTTCTTTATCGTAATTCAAAAGAATTTTTTCACGAATTGCCTCGTTTACAAAAAATCTTTCCGGTTTGTCAGTATACATGTCCTTATCATAGTACGCCGGACTTTCCGGTAACATTGATTTTAATTTTGGTAAAATAACATCAATATTAAAAGCATTCAGAGCAGAAATAGGAAGAATCTCCGCTTTCGGTATTCTCTCGTGCCACTCGGTCGCTATTTTTTCAAGACCTTCCTGATTGGTCTGGTCGATTTTATTTAGCAATAACAAAACCGGTACAGGGATTTTATTTAATTTATCAATTAAAAATTCTGATTGTTCCGACTTGTCTGTAACGTCTACAATAAATAGAAAAACATCTGCATCCTGCAAAGAATCTTTCACAAAATCCATCATTTTCTCCTGCAAACCGTACTTAGGATCCAAAACTCCCGGAGTATCAGAAAATACGATCTGTAGATCTTCTTCGTTATAAATTCCGAAAATTCTATGTCTGGTTGTCTGTGCCTTTTGCGTTACAATTGCCAGTTTCTCGCCCATTAATTGATTCAGTAGGGTAGATTTTCCGGCGTTCGGCTTTCCAACGATATTTACAAATCCTGCTTTATGCATATAAAAATATTAAGTCGCTTTTATTACGATTTGCAAAGTTAGTAAAACAAAATCGGTCTTACGATCAATATTAAAATTAGATGTTTGAAAAAGTCTATTTTTGAATTAAAATTAGCTTAAATTAAATTTGCCGAAACCTCTTAATAATTGAGTTACCTAAATTTTAATTTGAAAAAACGCATCTGATATACAACTTTTGTTTAAATTGAGTTTTTATGAATATTGACGATATTATTGATCACATCTACCCTCTTCCAACGGCTTCAAAAGAAAAACTGAAAAAATATATTATTGAGGTGAAGCGTCCTAAAGGTTTCCGTCTCATGGAATCTGATAAAGTAATTACGAAAGTTTATTTTTTGAAAAAAGGAATTGTAAGAGCTTATGCTTCTACAGAAAATAACGACATCACTTTCTGGTTCGGGACTGAAGGTGAACCGATAGTTTCTATGAAAAGTTATGTTGATGAAAAGCCTGGTTATGAAAGTATTGAACTGTTAGAAGACTGCGAACTGTACCAGTTGGAAACAAAAAAACTGAAACAGTTTTTTAATGAAGACATTCATATTGCTAATTGGGGCAGAAAATTTGCGGAAAGAGAACTGGTAAAAACTGAAGAATTAATCATCTCAAGACAATATAAAACTGCGCTGGAACGCTACAAAGACCTTTTGAAAGAAAAACCATATCTTCTGCAGAGAGTTCAGCTGGGCCACATTGCTTCCTATCTTGGCATTACACAAGTGAGTTTGAGTAGAATTCGGGCAGAAATAAGATAATTTTATCATTTGTAAAATATTAATAAAAATCTAATCCTCAACTTTGTAATATAAATTTGTAAATATGAATTGGATTATCTTAATTATTGCAGGACTTTTTGAGGTTGGTTTTGCCTCTTGTCTTGGAAAAGTAAAAGAAACATCGGGAAACGTAATGTATTGGTGGTTTGCAGGTTTCCTTGCATGTCTTACCATCAGTATGCTGTTGTTAATAAAAGCTACAGAAACTCTTCCGATAGGAACGGCTTATGCAGTCTGGACCGGAATTGGCGCTGTAGGAACTGTTCTAATGGGAATTTTAGTTTTTAAAGACCCCGTAAGTTTCTGGAGAATATTTTTTATCTGTACATTAATTGGTTCTGTGATCGGTCTGAAAGTTGTATCTCACTAATTTTTAAAACAAAAAAATATCAATTAAATTTAACACATGTCACTATATGTAGATTATTTTTATTTAATATCTTTAAATAAAAGTTTTCATGAAAAAATATCTATTTATTTTAACCTTTTTGAGTCATCTTGTTTCTGCACAAAATGCTGAACTTTTTAGCAACACTTGGTACATTTCGCAAATAGTCACTAATGGACAAAACGTAACCACTCCTGCAATGGCTTACAGTATTTCAGCGTCAACGTTTTCGCAAAATGGCTCAGAATATATTTTTAACTCAAAATATTTTAATACGGCTACATCAAATATTACTTTTTCCCCAACACTCAGCAATTTCACAAAAAATGGCGGAGGTTGCACATTGGCCGATTATTGGGGAACAAATATGACTGCTGTACAGGGTTTTGACCAAAAGAATTGTGACTTTTATGTCGGAAATCCGTCTCTTCCAGTTCCGGCAGGAACATTATATAGTTATCAAATTATAAACAATGGATCTTCTAAAACGCTGATTATTACAAACCCGACAACGGGAACACAAATATTTTACAACAATTCGATACTTGGTACAAAAGAAAATTTGCTAAAAAAGAATTTTAGAATGTTCCCAAATCCTTCAAAAGATTTTTTGATTGTTGAGCACATTGAACGAAATTTGAATCTAAAGATCTATGAAACTTCTGGAAAACTGGTTTATGAAACCCTTACTTCAGAAAAATCTATTAGAATCGATGTAAGTCATTTTCAAAAAGGTCAGTATATTCTGATGATCGAAAATTTAAAACCTGAATTTTTCATAAAAGATTAATCCACACTTTTAAACAAACAAAAACGTCTTCAAATATGAAGACGTTTTTTTATTTTTTATAAACCACAGGTAGAATTTCATTGTGATTAAGTCCGTATTTTTTAATTTCAGCGTCGCTGAATTGTTTTGAGTAGAAATTTGGTTCAGTTTCGAAACCTGCATTTCTCAGACGGTCAAAATAATCCATTCCGTACCAGCGAACGTGGTCGTATTGTCCGAAATGTTTCTGACGTTCTTTTGGATCTTTTATAGTAAAATCTTCATAGGTTTTTTCTAAAGAATTCTTCATAGGAACCTGAATAATTCCCCATCCGCCAGGTTTCAGAACGCGATATAACTCGCTCATTGCCTTAGAATCATCTTCTATATGCTCTAAAACATGATTGCAGAAAATCACATCAAAACTATCATTCTCAAAAGGTAGATTTAAAATATCTGCTTTCACATCCACAATCGGAGAATATAAATCTGCTGAAATATAATTGAGATTGCTCATTCTTTTAAACTTCCGTAGAAATTCCTGTTCGGGAGCAATGTGAAGGACTTTAGAATTTTTAATAAAAAAATCGGTTTCATTTTGCAGATACAACCACATTTGACGGTGTCTTTCTAAGCTTAAAGTTCCCGGTGACAAAGCATTTTCTCTCTGTTTTCCATAACCGTAAGGTAGAAATTTTCTATACGATCTACCATCAATCGGATCAAAAAACTGATCTCCTTTAAAAAATTGATAAATCAATGGTCGCGCCCAAACACTCACCTGAATAAGCATCGTACGAGGGATTTTATTAAGTAAAAACTTAGTCAGCTTTTTCATTAAAAATCCATTTGAAATGGCTTCTCTTCATCACTTACGATTCCTAAAGCTTCGTAAACATATTTAAAAGTAGAAAGTAAAACAGGTTTGCCATTAATAACAGCTACATCATGCTCAAAATGAGCAGAAGTAAGGTTGTCAAGAGTTGTAACCGTCCAGCCATCATTATGGAATTTCACTTTTTCAGTTCCCATATTTACCATTGGCTCGATAGCGATCGTTAAACCGTCTTTGATTACTTTACCACTCCCTTTTTTTCCATAATTAGGAACCTGCGGATCTTCATGCATCTTTCTTCCTACGCCATGACCTACTAATTCTTTCACAACACCATACCCTTCTTTCTCACAATGAGTCTGAATAGCGTGCGAAATATCTCCTATTCTTTTTCCTCGCACACACTGTTCGATTCCTTTATAGAGAGATTCTTTTGTAACTTTAAGTAATTTCTTGATTTCCGGTTTTACTTCGCCAATCTCAAAAGTATATGCGTGATCGCCTACAAAACCATTTAAAACAGCACCACAATCAACAGAAAGCACATCGCCTTCTTTGATTTCTTCTTTACTTGGAAAACCGTGAACCACCTGTTCGTTTGGCGAAATACATAATGAATACGGAAAACCTCCATATCCTAAAAATGCTGGCTCTGCACCATGATCTTTAATGAAATCGTGAGCTAATTTATCTAAATATAAAGTGGTAACTCCCGGTTTGATTTCCTTTGCCAACATTCCTAATGTCCTGGAAACCAACTGAGCACTTTCTCTCATGAGACGAAGCTCGTCTATTGTTTTTAATTGAATCATTTTTATATAGATGTTAGAAATTAGATTTTAGAAGATAATTTTACAACTTCCTGTATTAAATTGTGCACACTTCCAAATATCTATATCTTCTGAAAAACTTTGATTAAAAGCAAATTTTAAAACTAATTTCTAAAATCTACTTCTAATTTCTAAGTTATTTTACCAGAAAAGTCCTTTTTTCTTTTCTTTTTTTAGTTTTGAATATGCTAAAACCTCTTTTCCTTCAACACGAAATTCTATTCTTTCGTTAATAATATTATAGATTTCTCCCCATCCCGGAAATCCTCCGAGATTTCTATCGTCTATAAACCAGTCTGCATCTAGCTTTCGCGATTGCGTTTCGCTGTCAAAAACTTCTCCTTCAAAACTCGAATTAATTGCATAGAACTCTATTCCGTTTTTTCTGCAGAATTCTACAGCTTCATCAAGAGTTTTACCGTGTCTGTACGTCCACAAAATAAGTCTATATCCTTGCGTCTGAAGTTTCTTCAGTGTCTCAAATGCGAAAATTTTAGCTTTCCCAATTCCGGGATAAGCATCATCCACGATTGTTCCGTCGAAATCTACTGCAATTTTTTTGTTACTTACCATTTTGTTCTTTTTTAGCTTTGCAAAGATAATAAATAATTAAAGAGTGCCGAAATAAACCTCCGGCACTCGTACTTATAATTTAATGTTAAATCGAAAATTACTCTTTTACCCAGCTAAACTGAAACTGAAGATCTGGCGTAGAAACCCTGTCTGTGATCTTTTGTAATCTTGATGGGAGCTTCATAAGATATTCCTGTGCTTTTTCAGCTTTTTCAGTAAGACCTGTAACATGCTCAATCTTCCATTCGTCTAGCAGATCTTTCATGATATTGATGTAATCCTGACCAGTATAAACCATACATCTTTGCGCCGCATCTGAAAAATGTCCCCAAAGTTCTCCTGCTTTTTGCCCGGATTGTCTCATCATATGAGCAGGCATCACGATTTTTTTTCGCATCATATCTTCGAAGGCCAAGATCATTTCGGAAGGATCAAGCTCTAGAATTTTTGCGACAAAATGCTTGTATGCTTTTGCGTGTCTTGCTTCGTCTGCTGCAATAACTCCGCACATTTTTGCTAATTTCCCGTTTCCGGATTGTTTTGCCAATGTACCGACTCTTCTGTGAGAAATATTGGTCGCAGTTTCCTGAAAACTTGTGTAAACGAAGTTTCTATAGGGATCCATACTTGTACCGATATCAAAACCATCACTAATTAAATATTGCGTGGTAATCTCAATTTGTTTCATGTTGACTCTTCCGCAGAGATAAAGATATTTATTCAATAAATCTCCATGTCTGTTTTCTTCACCTGTCCAAGATCTTATCCAGCTTGCCCAAGTCGGCCCGCTTTTTTCCTGATCAATACCATCAACACTCATCAACCAAGATTCATAAGATGGCAAGGCTTCTTCGGTAATGCAGTCTCCTATTAAAGTGACAAACAGATCGTAAGGCATCTCGCGAGCAAAAGTCTGAATTTCTTCTAAATCGTATTTAAAATCTTCACTTGAAGGATCTGGTAAATAGTCTGATGGCTGCCATATTTTTTCAATTGGAGTCAAAAATTTATCAAGAAAAGAACCCACTTCCTTTTCTAAAATACCCATTACCTCTTTTCTTACGAGCTTATTGTACATTCTGAAATACGTTTATAATTTACAAATATATTAATATTTTATTATTTGGAGCATACTATTCTATGCCTCTCATAATATTTTGAGTAAAATCATAAAAAAAACCGCTGTCTATTAGACAACGGTTTTTATGCTATATTATTTCAAATTTTCAGCTTACAAGAATATCTCCCGTCATTATTGCCGGAATTTCGACGCCCATCACCGATAAAATCGTCGGAGCCATATCGCCTAATTTCCCAGATTTTAAATTCCATTCGTGATCTTTATCCATCACGATCAAAGGTACAAGATTGGTAGAGTGTTGTGTGTTTGGTGAACCATCTGCGTTGATCATTACATCAGAATTGCCGTGATCAGCTAATATGAATACAGCGTAACCGTGCTCATAAGCAGTTGTTGCCACTTTTTCGATACATTGATCAACTGTTTCAGCAGCCTTCACAGCGGCTTCAAAAACTCCTGTATGACCCACCATATCTGTATTTGCAAAATTTAAACAGATAAAATCAGCAGTTCCGTTTTCCAATTCAGGAATAATTGAATTTGTGATCTCATATGCGGACATTTCAGGTTTAAGATCATAAGTAGGAACATCCTTCGGGCTCGGACACAATAATCTTTTTTCGCCATGAAATTCTTCTTCTCGACCGCCCGAAAAGAAAAATGTAACGTGAGGATATTTTTCAGTTTCAGCAATTCTTATTTGGCTTTTTCCGTTTCTCTCAAGAATTTCGCCCATCGTTTCTTTCAAAACTTCTTCATCAAAAACAACGTGTACATTTTCATATGTTTTGTCATAATTTGTTAACGTAACGTAATGAAGATTCAGTTTTCTCATGAAATATTCCGGCATATCGTGCTGAGAAAGAACTTCTGTAATTTCTCTACCTCTGTCTGTACGGAAATTGAAGCAAATTACCACATCATTATCAACGATTTTTG
Source organism: Chryseobacterium sp. CY350 (assembly GCF_027945075.1). Classification (NCBI taxonomy): domain Bacteria; kingdom Pseudomonadati; phylum Bacteroidota; class Flavobacteriia; order Flavobacteriales; family Weeksellaceae; genus Chryseobacterium; species Chryseobacterium wangxinyae. The sequence goes on along the minus strand of NZ_CP116034.1, from coordinate 623,498 downwards.
CAACAGGAACTACATTTCCCATCTGCGTGTCCTTTACAAGAATTATTGGCTTGATAAATTCATCCGTAACCTCATTATGATATGAAGTCTGGATGGCCGAGATCACATCGGTAGTTCTTTCACCAACACCTTCCGTCATTGCGTCATATGCCAATTTCACACGTTCCCAACGCTTGTCTCTATCCATTGCGTAATATCTTCCGATCACGGTCGCAAGTTTTCCTGTAGTATAAAGCATATGGTTCTGAAGTTCTTCTACAAACGCCAGTCCCGAATGCGGATCGCAATCTCTACCATCTGTAAATGCGTGAACATAAACATTTTCGTTTAAACCAAATTCTTTAGCCGCAGAAAGCAAACCTTTTAGGTGATTGATATGTGAATGCACTCCACCGTTGGAAACTAATCCTATAAAATGTACGTTTTTATTTTCAGTTTTTGCGTAAGCAAAAGCATCCTGAATCACCTGCTCATGTCCCAAAGTTCCGTTTTCAACTGCCATGTTTAGTTTTACCAGATTTTGGTAAACCACTCGTCCGGCGCCAAGGTTCATATGCCCCACTTCAGAGTTCCCCATCTGTCCTAGAGGAAGTCCCACAGCCAAACCGCTTGCTTCTAAAGTAGTATGAGGAAATTTTTGATAACAGCTATCTATAAAAGGTGTGTTTGCCTGAGCTAATGCGGAAACTTCAGGATTTTGACCCAAACCCCATCCGTCAAGTATTGCCAGTATTGCTTTTTTTGACATTCTAAATTTATTTTTTACAAACAAATTTATTAATTTAGAAATGAATTCAAGAATTTGAACAACTTAAATTTTTATTCGAAGAGAATACCTCGAGATCAAAAGAGGAAAAGTTTGAAAAACGGATGGTTTTTCATAAGACTAAAAAATAGATCTTTTCCATTGAATACCTCGGGGCTCTGCCCGGGGATCATTTACTAAAAAGCTTCTTAAATATATTAAATGAAACTCGTTGTGCATTGTGAAGATATATTTAAATGATTGATATTTAAACAATTGTGTTTCTTTGCTAAATGAAATACCATTGTTTGTCTTAAAAAAGAAATCTATTTTAAAAACTTAGTCTTTCTTAGCGATAAAAAAAACGCAAGGATAAACTAAGAATTTTTTTTTAATACTGAAATAAAGGTAAACAAAGCCGTTTCACTTATTTTAGAAATACAAAGATTTAAAAGGAACAACTAGTTAAATAAAGTAATATTAAATTCTAAGCATCAATCATCTGTGAAAATTTGCAGGATAGATACCTCTCACAGATCCCACAGATTTTTGTTTAAAATAAATCATTCAGTTTTTTAATTTTAAAACCTTTTAAATATTTTATTAATTTTGCCGCATGGATTTACGTGATCAACTCAAAAACCTTTTTCCTGAACATGAAGAGCAGGAATTTCAGATGCCTGAAGAGCAATTTAAGCAAAAGGAACCATTGGTTTGCAAATTTGAAAAAAAGGGAAGAAACGGAAAACCCGTAACCATCGTTGAAGGCTGGGAAGGAAGTGAAGAAGATCTGAAAAAAATCTCCAAAAAAATAAAAACCACTTTGGGAATCGGTGGTTCTGAGAAAGACGGCACAATCATCATACAGGGTGATAACCGTGATAAAATTATGACTATTCTTAAAGATTTAGGTTTTAAAACAAAGAGAGTCGGTGGATAATTTAAAAATAAATCTGCGTTTGCGGCATCAATTCTTTAAGTTTCTTAATGGTTTCTTTTTCCATCGGGTTTCCTGCTAAAATCAGTGTTTTCAGGTTTTTAAGTTGACTAAATTCTTTTGGAAGGTCTCTAAGTTGATTGTGGGCCAAATTCATACTGACAATACCTTTTAAGCCATCTACTTTTGGAGAAATTTCTTTCAGATTATTATTGCTGACATTTAAAAACTCCAGATTTTTTGATTTAAATAAATCTTCCGGAAGTTTTACGATAGTATTTTGCTGCAGTTCGAGATACTTTATTTTTTCAGGAAATTTCACATCGGCTAAATCATTGATCTGATTGGCTGAAAGATTTAAATACCTTAAATTTTTAATTTTATCTAAATTTTTCGAAACAAAACTAATTTGATTGCTGCTAAGATTTATCTCTTCCAAAGATGGAATTTCTAACAATGATTCAGGAAAAACATTCAGATTGTTGGCATCAAAGTGTACCGTTTTAAGGTTTTGAAGTTTTGCTACATTAGGATTTATCATCGTAAGACCGTTGAGATTTATCGAGAAAGTATGTAGTATCTTAAGCTTCCCGATCTCATCAGGAATAAACTTTATATTGTTGGAATTGATGTTTAAAATTTCTAATTCTTTTAACGCAAAAATTTCATTGTCGATTTTTTCCAGATTATTCTCCATCAAATTCAGAAAAAAAAGAGACTGCATTTGGTCTAACTGTTTGGGAACATTGAAAATTCCTTTGGCTCTGAAACTGATGCTGTAAACCGGTTGAACGCTTTTTAAAGCCTCATCAATTTCAGTAAATGTTGGATATTTGATGGGATCAATCTGCGCTTTTACTTGTGAAACAGAAAGCAAAATGATTGTAAAAAGTAATTTCTTCATAATAAAAAAAGCCACCGACAAAGAAACTGCCGGCAGCTGTTGAAAGAAAATTAGTAATTATTTTTTGAGAATTTTCACGGTTTTCTGGAAGCCATCTGCTTCTATGTTTAACATTAAAACTCTTGAAACCTGAAGTTGAGATGTAAAATCCAGCTCAAGAGATGAGTTGTTTCCTGTAAATTTTTTCTGGTAAACAATTTTACCATCCATACTGTAAGCAGTTACTTCAAGATTTTTCAAAGCTTTCGGAGCGTCAATTTTCACCAATCCTGCTGTCGGGTTAGGAGAAACTGTTACTTCTGTTTCCTTTACAGTTTCGGTAGTTCCCAATACCGCATTTGTTCCTAAAAACTGTTGTAAGGCAATGACCATGGTTGCAGATTTCCCTTTGTAATTGATAACATTTCCCGTAGCATCGGTATCAGTATCAATGGTAGAACTAGGATGTTGTACAGAGAAGAATCCGAATTTATGATCTGGAGTGAACGTTAATCCCGTAGGTTCTGAACCTGCAGGCATTGAAGCAAAAAGTCTCACCTTCGGATTTGCTGCTGTATGATCTGGAGCAATTACCCAAATGTAGTTTTTACCGCCATCCTGAAGAACCCAAAGATTTCCTAATTCGTCAAAAGTTAAGTTATCATTACCATCTCCCCAAAATTCAGTTTTTACACCTTGTGCAGTATTAAATGAATATTGAGTTGTAGATCCGCCAGCAAAAACTTCAACCTGAGAGGCCGTTGTACCATTATCCTGTAATCTATAGATTTTGTCTAAACCTTTCGCTGTGAAATAAACTTTTCCGTCGAGAGGGCTTATTTCTACATCCTCTACTCCATTGAAAGCTGTTCCGCCCAATGATTGAGCTAATGCCTGTGTATTATTTTGGTCAGCCTGCGTTTTATTCGGAACCTGAATCCACGTTGCTGTAGTTCCTACAGGATTTCCAGCAGAAATTCCCTGATCTAGATGCAAAACGTATAAGTTACCTACTGCAAGATTATTCGGTGTATCCATGACGTATTTGTAAACCATGTTTGTTCCTCCATCTTCGCCGTAGTATGCAATTGTTCCTGCATTATTCACGACTACATTTTCGTGATTCATAATTCCCATCTGCCAAAGTTTATCTTTTGTTCCATTGGCATTATGTGACATTACCTGGGCGGTTGCAGGATCAATTTCTACCAACCAGCCGTAATCATGGTATCCGTCTGCATTGGTATCATTTCCTGTTACAGATTCTTCGGCTGTAACGATAGTTCCCCAGGGAGTCACCCCACCGGAACAGTTTCTGATTGTCTGAACCAGACTTGTTGCAGAAAAACTAACACCTCTGGATTTTGTTAACTGCCAAAGTTTTGAGGTACTATTGTAATTGATTTCTGCCATTGTCACACCACCAGGACTGGTCTCATGATTTACCGAAAGATAACCATTTGTACTACTTGCATTTTTGGCTACATAACCTGTAAAATCGTTTTGTCCTCCAACGAAACCGCCACCTTCTGTATAAGCTTCTCCCTCTTTCAAGATCATCTGAAATCTGTGTTCAGCAGGAATAATGAGTTTTGAGGTTTGAGCAGTTGGAACAATTGATGTAAAACAGCTGATGTGAGTTCCGGTGCAAGTATTTGCGGGAGGTATTACTGTTCCTATATTTTTAAGATAAGCATCAATGGTAAGATCTGAACTTGTTGCGCTTCTATTATGAAGTTCGATGGATATTCTGTTATTACCCTGAACAAACTTGTTTTTCGGAATAGAAAAAATATTAATGGCTGTTTCTGCCGCTCCGTCAACAATTCCGGTTGAGAAATCTGCATGATTTACAACTCCTGCGTTCATATTATCTCTCACCACTTCTTCGCCATTCAGATAAACAATTATACCATCGTCTCTTCTTACGCCAAATTCCACAGTGTTGGTAAGATCAGCCAAGTTTACAGTAAAATCTTTGGTAAGATATGCCGTATCAACACCTGATACGAAACTAGTAGTTACAGGATCACCATATCCTAGAGGTCCGTTTCCGGAAGGCCAAGCTGAAGTGTTGTAATTTGCATCTTTCCAGCTGCTCACAAGCGCAACATCATTATCATTAAATTTCCAAGATGATCCCAAAGGAAATATCGTTGTCTGAGCTTGAAGTGCTGTACTCGTCATCAAAGCAAGTGCAGCAACTGTAAGTAATTTTCTTTTCATTTATTAATACCTTTATTTATCGTTGCAAAACTATCTTTTTGTAATGAACCCTCTGTTAATAGGGTTTTAATTAAATCTATCTCAATATTAATAAATCCCAAACCAAATGTTACGAGCATTAATTTATTGTTAAATCGAATCGTATTGTACTAATAAATTGTGCGAAATTTTTAAAATATTATTTGCAAAAAATTGAAAAAACATTGTCAAATACACAACATTCATCGTAAATAATACTACTTCACTTTCGCTTTACTAACATCGGTCAGAGAATTCAGAAAAGCGATAATTTGTTTGATTTCCGTTTCTGTAAGATTCAGTTTGTCGGCAGGCAATGTCTGATTTTTTATTTTTAAACCTAAACCTTCTCCTCCGCCTTCATTATAAAAATCTAAAACCTCTTCCAAAGTATTGAAAGCTCCATTATGAAAGTAAGGTTTTGTTAAAGCAATATTTCTCACCGTCATCGTTTTGAAAGAATTTTCATAGATCCAAGAATCTTCTTTTTTGACATTACTTTTTATTCTTCCCTGATCAGAATCTATTTCCAAAGGAGAAATTTTAATCGGTTTTTTCGTCACACCCAAAACTTCAGATTCATTTTCATTAAAAAACGGAGGAACCAAACCTGAAAAATGGGGCGCAAAATGACAGGTTGCACAATTGGCTTTGCCCATAAAAAGATTGAATCCTTTTTTGGCATCATCTGAAATTTCTTTCTCGCTTCTCATAAACCTGTCAAAATCGCTGTCGAAAGAATATAAAGATGAAACATACGAACTTAAGGCTTTAGAGAAATTCTGTTTATCAATATCTCCATTTTTGAATGCTTTGCGGAATGCCTTTTTATAATCAGGTTTTGTTTTTAGTTTTTTGATGATGCTTTCGTAACTGGTATTAAATTCATCGCTATTATAGATGACATGTTCTGCCTGTTGTTCGAGATAAAAAGCACGCATATCGTAGAAAAATCTTTTGGCAAAAACTGCATTATATAAGGAAGGAGAATTTCTCAAAACCGTTTTTCCTTCTGCATTACTCAGAGATTTTGCTTCACCGTCTGCAAAACCATTTTCCGGAAGGTGGCAGGTTGCGCAGCTCATTTTACCGTTGTCGCTAAGGTTTTCATCAAAAAATATTTCTTTACCTAAATTTCTCAATTCATTATTATCTTCAGAACTTTTTAAGATTGTAAAAAAATAAGGATCAAGAAAATCGCTGCTGAAAAAGTTTTTATTGCTGACATTCCAACCAGAAAACTCTTTTAAGTCATCTGAATTCCCATCCCATATACCCAATTCTTCATATATAGGCTGTAGGTATTTTTTATAAAATTCTATACGGTCAAATGTTTCAAAATCCTGATTTTTTGAGAGATAAATTATGCTTTCTGAGATAAGCTTTTCTGCTTTGGAAGTATCGAAATTTTTAAAATAAGATTCGGTCTGAATATACTTTTGCATTCCCCGAAAAGCAAATGAAGCTTCTTCAGAAATATTCAGAGATCCTGGCGTATCAAAGCCCGTTAATCCTAGCGTATAAATTCTGATAAGTTCGATTCTTAAAGCTAAAGTTTTATTATTTCCTTTGCTTAAGCCATTTTTTATCGTACTTACATAAAAATTATTATAATTATTGAACAGAAAATCTGTGATTTCGATGATTTTATCTTTCCGGTCATCTGCTTCATCAGAAAAAATCAGTTCATCAAGTACCTGCAAGCCTTCCGGAGGCAACGTGTAAGCAGAAGTTCCGGCTGCTTCAATTCTAAATAAGGGAGCTGCATTAAGATGTGTTTTTGAAAATTCAGGATAATGGTAGGCGATGTAGAATTCAATTTCTTTGTACGAATTTCTGGTATCTTTTAAGGAAGACTGTAGTTTTCCGATGGTAATTTTATCTTCCTTATAGAGGTAAACGTCTGATTTTAAATTTTCAAGTTGAATTTTAAATTTTAATAAACCTTCTTCGACAAATGTTTTTTCAACTTTTATCCCTTCATCAACTGTATTAAAAGACATTATTGCGCAACCAATGATCGCTGTAAAGATGATTAAAAGATAATTTTTCGTGAATTTTCGCATCTGCAAAACTATCATCCTAAGATTACCGCAGTTTTAACGAAAAATTAAATAATGTTTACATTTTGCTTCATTTATATTCATTACTTTTAAATCCCTTAAAATTGTAAAAAACAGATGATCATTTAAACTATATAAAAATATTATGCTAAATAAACTTTCAGCTTCAGAGCTTGTTCTTAATACTGACGGAAGCGTTTATCACCTGAATCTTCTACCGGAAGATATCGCAGAAAAAATAATTCTTGTGGGCGATCCAGATCGTGTACCAAAAGTCTCTCAATATTTTGACACTGTAGAAATTAAAAAAAACAAAAGAGAATTCTATACCCATACAGGAACTTTACGTGGTAAAAGAATTTCTGTGTTATCAACAGGAATTGGTACTGAAAACATTGATATTGTGATGAATGAGCTGGATGCTTTGGTGAATATCGATCTTCAGAAAAAAGAATTTAAAACAGAGCACAAAACTCTTGAACTGTACAGAATGGGAACTTGCGGAAGCGTAAATCCTGATGTACAGGTCGATAATATGCTGGTTACTCAAAATGTAGTTGGTTTTGACGGACTGATGCATTTTTACAAGGATCACAATTTTGAGAACGAATTTTCTAAAAACTTCACACAGAAATTTCCATATGAAACAATTAAACCGATGCTTTATTTTTCAGAATGGTCGGCAGAATTGGGTGAAATTTTTAAAGATGCAAAATATCACGGTAATACAGCTACTTTTCCCGGATTTTATGCTCCGCAAGGCAGAGAACTTCGTTTGAAAGCTCTTGATGATCAATTCCTTGAGACTTTAAACGATCTCGGAATCACCAATTTTGAAATGGAAACATCGGCTATTTATGCATTTGCAAAACTTTTGGGTCATAAAGCAATTACTGTAAACAATGTAATTGCCAACAGAAGACGCGGAGAGTTTTCGTCTGATCACCACAACTCTGAAAAACGACTCATAGAATGGGTTTTGGAAAGAGTTATTAAATAAATTTACAAAGGATTCTTGATAAGAATCCTTTTTTCTTTTTAAAATTCGCTGATCGTAACATAAAAGTGGCCGGAATACAGATTTGCATTACCATTTGAGATATTGGTGACATTGACTGTAAGGCTTGAAACTGAGTTCATTCTCGGGTTGCTTAACCCGAAATTTGTGTTCCCTGCAAAATCATTTGCCGGAGAGACAACAATGCTTGCCTTGGTAGAACCCGGCTGAAATCCTGCCGGAATATTTATTGTAATCTGATCTGTACGGCCAGATTGCAGTCCTGTAATTGACACATTTGGCCAAACTTCAAAACTGATTTGATTTTTGTGAACGCTGCCGTTTGTGCCAAGTTTATACTGTCCGTTTACATCTATTTTTACAGAGTTGTTCGGCGTATCTGTACCAATCCCTACGTTAGCAAATGAGTTCCCAAGGATTATTGCATTTGCCTGATTCGTCGAAGAGCCATATCCGAGAGCTGTAGAAAACTGACCCGTGGCCGCCGCGCCAGAACCTAAAGCTGTAGAGTTTTGCCCGTTTGTCAGTGTATTGTATCCTAATGCAGTTTCACTATTTGAGTTCGTTTTAGCGTTATATCCCAGTGCAACCGACTGGTAACCTGCGGCAATAGAATTAACACCGAATGCAGCACTTTGATTTGAAGTTGACTGCGCATTGTGGCCCATCGCTACTCCACCGTTAGCTGCCGCAGACTGAATTCCTATACTTACTGAATTATTAGCACCAAATCTTGCAGCAGAGTTATTATTAACTAGCAAAACGAGATCGTCATAGCTGGAAGTCCCCATCGAAATGGTTGTACTTGCGCCAGAACCAGAGCCCGAATTTCCTCCGGAAGTATTCCATGCGTTTACATTTGCAGATGAATTTGCAGATGATAGAGAATTCCACTTGCTGTTGTCCCAATAATAAAGACCCTTTGCTGCTAAGCCACCGAGTCCATTATTCCAGATTAAAAGTCCTGTTGCAGGCGACGGAATTGTCGACGCGTCGTTTACGGAAGTAAGTGCTATACTCGTCAGAAGAAGTCCCTTGTTTGGATTGCTCAGATGCAAAATTGCAGATGCGTCCGGCGTTAATGTTCCTATCCCAACCTGAGCCCTTGCTACCGTTAGCGAAAATGCTGACAGAAGGGAAATAAGTAATAATTTAGTTTTCATTTTTAGTTTCTTAGCTTCTTAGTTTTTGCAAAGATATAGAATAAAGTAGCATGATATTAACGTTTTACAAATTATTGGTGGTAATTATTAACATATTGATGTTATTTGTGAATGTTGATTCAAATAAATATTAAACAGTTACTAATGTGATGTAGCGATATGCTATTATCAACTCAGACTGACTAATGGATATTAGACGATTCACTCGTTGTAATTTCACTCGGTAAAATAAATACTTAAACTCTAAAATTTCCTTTTAAAATAATTGTGAAAAAATTAACAAATCTTTTATTTCTTTAGGTATGGTTCTTGTGTATTATAATTTATATAACACTCAAATACTTATTATTATGGACAATCAAGATTATAACAAAGCAGAAAAAGCAGTTAACAACACAGAAGACTCTTTAAGAAGTACAGCTAATGACGCAAAATGGAAAGTTAGCGATTTGGCAGACAAAGCGAGAGATTATATCAAAGAAAAGCGTGACAACGACCAGGAAGCAACGCAGGAAGACTGGCTAGACAGAGTAAAAGCTAATGCATCTGACACTTGGGAAGATATAAAAGACGGAGCAAGTGATGCATGGGAAAAAACGAAAGATGCTGCTGAAGATGTAAAAGCAGAATGGAACAAGAAAACGAATTAGAAAAATTCAGTCTTTTAAATATATTCAAAAAAAATGGAGTCTTTTTACAAAGGCTCCGTTTTTTATTATGTGCTAAACACAAATTATTGCTACATTTGTAAATATTAAACATTAAAAAATTATGTCATACGGTTTACTTAAAGGGAAGAAGGGAATTATTTTTGGAGCCCTTAATGAACAATCTATCGCATGGAAAGTTGCTGAGAGATGCCATGAAGAAGGCGCTGAGTTTATTTTATCAAATGCTCCTATCGCATTGAGAATGGGAGAACTGAATGGTTTAGCAGAAAAAACCGGTTCTGAAGTGATTGGTGCCGATGCAACGTCTACAGAAGATCTTGGGAAACTTTTTGATGCTGCCATTGCAAAATTTGGTAAGATTGATTTTATCCTTCACTCAATAGGAATGTCCGTAAATGTAAGAAAAGGGAAACATTATACAGAAATGAATTACGACTGGACAGAAAAAGGATGGGATATTTCGGCAGTTTCTTTTCATAAAGTAATGCGTACCGCGTGGGAAAAAGACTGTATGAACGAATGGGGAAGCATTCTTGCTTTATCGTATATTGCTGCTCAAAGAACGTTCCCTGATTATAATGATATGTCTGACAACAAAGCTTATCTCGAAAGTATTGCCAGAACTTTCGGAAACTATTGGGGTGAGAGAAAAGTGCGTGTAAACACTGTTTCTCAGTCTCCTACGGTAACTACTGCAGGAAGCGGAGTAAAAGGTTTCGGAGGATTTCTTGGTTATGCCGAAGATATGTCTCCTCTTGGAAACGCAACCGCTTTGGAATGTGCCGATTACTGTGTAACTTTATTTTCTGATCTTACTAAAAAAGTAACGATGCAGAATCTTTTCCATGATGGAGGTTTCAGCAGTTCAGGAGTTACCCAGAAAGTAATTGCAAAATACGATATGTAAATATTTTATTTAAAAATAATTTAGCCGGAACATTACTGTTTCGGCTTTTTTGTGTAAAACAAGAATTATAATGAAAAAATTTGTTATTGCGTTTACATTTTTATTGTGTATTAATAGTTGTGCACAAAATTATCTTAGTGGTAATTATACAATTACAACAACAGTTGAAGAAATAGGTACTGAAAATAAAATTAACATGAAATTTGATTTCATTTTAGTGATAATAAAATATATCTAAAACTTGACACAAATAATTCTCTACAAGCCTATTGCGAAGGAGAATATTCTGTTGAAGAAAACAGATAAAGTATTTATTTTAAAATACGATGGAGAAGGAATATGTTCAAATGATAGTACAATTAACACAATGTACATAAAAAAAAATTAAGAATTTTTACTTTATTAAATCAGGAAGATTTATCAGTAATAAATGGCTAAAGCTTGAAAAAATAGAGTAATAAAATTAACTTGTAATCATACGTTATTGTTCCCTCTGATGGACGAATAAATTTTCCATAGATCTTATCATCTGGTTTTTGAGCATGATTATGTACTGAGAGTTCATAAAAGGTATACAACAATTACCTTCTGAATATTTCCGCAATAAAGGCAACAATTGGAAGGCAGCTACTAGAAGGCAGCGAACAGGAGTATTTTCTGGAAATAGAATATGCAGGTCAAAGTGTAGATTCTGAAGTTTTGAACGTGAATGATTCGGCTCCGAAGCTAAAGATGGATTCTGGATTGAGAATGGGTTGTTGAATTGTGGAAATAAGGTAAATATTAAGTAATGAAAGTTTAGGAAAAATGACACTATCGCATAAAGTGTGTAAGTTAAAAAGTTAGGGCTTGGATTTTATAATCTGAGCCTTTGTTCAAAAATAAGCATAAACTGGTTAAGAACAATACCCCAATTTTGAATTGGCATTGTCCATTTTTTAGTAGCTTCTTTTAAAGCGAGATACACTGATTTCATGACGGCATCATCTGTAGGAAAAGACATTTTGTTTATGGTGTATTTTCGAATTTTACCGTTGAGGTTTTCAATTAAATTGGTGGTATAAATGATTTTTCGGATCTCTAAAGGGAATTCAAAAAATACGGTCAGTTCATCCCAATTATTCCGCCAGGATGCAATAGAATAAGAATATTTGCTTTCCCATTTTGCTGCAAAATCACCCAGAACTGCTTCATCTGCTTGTTTTGTTGGAGCGGTGTAAATATGTTTCATATCGGCAGAAAATTCTTTTCTGTCCTTCCAAACCACATATTTGCAGGCATTTCTGATTTGGTGTACGACACAAATTTGGGTTTGAGATTCAGGAAAAACAGAACGAATAGTCTGGGTAAATCCGTTTAAATTATCGGTGGCGGTGATGAGAATATCCTCTACACCACGGGCTTTTAAATCTGTGAGAACGCCCATCCAGAAAGCTGAACTTTCATTTTTTCCAAGCCACATTCCTAACACTTCCTTTCTCCCGTCACGGTTTAATCCCACAGCCAGATAAACGGTTTTATTAATGACTTTGGAGTTTTCCCTTACCTTGAAAACAATGCCATCCATCCAGACAATGAGGTATAAATCTTCAAGCGGACGGTTCTGCCAACTCACCACTTCACTGGCAACAGCATTGGTGATTCGTGAGATGGTAGATGTGGAGACTTCAAAATCATACATTTCTTTGATTTGTTCTTCAATATCGCTTACACTCATTCCTTTAGCATAGAATGAGATAATAATATTCTCCAAACCATCGATGATGTTGTGTCTTTTGGGGACTAATGCAGGCTCAAAACTGCCTTCTCTATCTCGGGGAACTTTAATTTCAGATTCGCCAAATGAGGATTTTATCTTTTTGGTCCCATATCCGTTTCTGTAATTTCCAGTGATGGATTTCTCATGCTTTTCATTATCCAGATGGGTGTCCAATTCTGCATCAAGCATATGTTCTACAGCTCGCTTATGCATTTCTTTGAAGAAAGAGGTTAGGTCTTCTCCATTTTTAAAGGACTTATAGAAATCCTTGTTGTTTAATAAGTCTTCTTTGTCTATCATAACTATGTAATGGTTAAAAATAATAAAAAGTTATTTCCGTAAAATTTTTTGAGCTATGAGGGCTCAAAATTTTCCAGAATAACTTTTTAACTTACACAATTAGTGAGACACTACCGGAAAAATAAAAAACCCATGATATTCTACATGGGTTTTTCAATCAATAAAATTTTATTTAATTACCAGCCGGAAAATTCGCCTTCAACATATCCTCCGTCAATGTATCTTGATGTGTCATTTGTATGCCATGCATATACTCCGGAAATCATGGTGCCAAGATCCTGCACATAATCATACACATTGCTCTGATACTCGCCGAATGGAGGAAGATGCTCCTGCAGGATTAAGAATTGTTTCAGATAGTCATCATGAATTTCCATAGCTTTTTTATAAGCGTCTATTAACGATAAATTATTTTCTTTCTGCAGAACTTTCACGATATTCATCGTATTACCTTCCCGCATCAGTTCTTTTGGTAAAGAAATAATATCATTATGAATTCCAATCATTAGTGAGCATAGACTATAAAGACGTTTGATATAAGGGTGATCAAAAACTTCCTCGGGAAGATTTCGGTACTCTTTCTGTAAAATTACATAGTCACAATAAGGCTGTACTCCGCTTGTTGCTTCTCTAATAAGGAGATAAACCGACAAAGGAGGAACTGTATTTGCTCTGTAATAAATTTTTTCCTCCGAATATCCTATCAAAACATCCTTAATTGATTTTACAAATCTTGTATAAATTTTTTTCAGGAATTTCACATTTTATAGCATCTTGTCTTAAAACCCAAAACAAATGGAATATCCCATTTTCTTTGGGCTCGTGAGGGTCTTCACCTGACAGTAAAGTAATAATTTGATTCATTATTTGATACATTTCATCACGCGAACAACGATCAAAATAATCATCCATCATCGCGCCGTTTGCCGTATAATTTGCTAATGGACGCAACTCTGCTAAATCTTTTAAAAATGGACATCCTCTTGCTGCGATATCTGTTAGGTGATGCTTTTTATGCTTCTCTTTGGCTTCTATGCTCTGAAATGCATACTCTTTGTCGATCCATTCGTAATATTCTTCCCTCTGTTTTTGCATGTCGGGATGAATAAAATCGGGAAACGGATACTTTGGTTTGGGAAGATGCTGTAAAACAGCATAAAAGTTTTCATTTGTGCTAAGTGCGTTCATAATTATTTTGTTTTAATTAAATGGTAGGTTAAATTTAATATTAAATTTGATACCACACGATTTTTTTTAACGAAATTATAAAATATATGTAATCAACGATTTAGATCGTAAAATAGCAATAGATATTTTAATTAAACAAAACAAATCGGCGGCACAAAAGGTGCCGCCGATCCTAATAATAAAAATGTTAATATGAAGTCTATAAAATTACAGTTTGTATAGAATGTGCAGGTGAAGATAATTTTGCCGACATTCCTTCGATCCAAAGATTGGTGTCGATGTCATTTTCAGAATCATTCATGATGACAGTTACCAATTGTCCGTTTTCGTTCATGAAAGTGGTTGAGGTTAAAGCAGCTCTATTTGATGAGGTTCCGATTCTTTGAGCGTTGGGTTTGATAAATTTCGATACATGACCCACATAATAATATTCATAAGTATAATGAATTTCTCCGGTTTTTGTATCGGCGATTATTGGGGCAAAACAGAAATTCCCAACATGATTTGGCCCGCCTGTTTCGTCGAGAAGAACGTTCCAATCTGTCCATAAAGCAGTTCCTTTATTGAAATCGTTGATCATATTCCTGCCGTACAATTCGCCTAAACTTACATCGTAAATTTTAGTTAAATCAAACTGCTCTTTGCAACCTTCTGTAAAAGCCAAAAACTTATCAGGGAAAGCTCTTTGGGTTTCCAATAAATTATCGAAAAGCTGCGTTTTATTGTTCCACGTTTCATACCAGTGATAGCCAATTCCGTGGGCGTATTTTGAAGTTTCAGGATCGCTTAAAGTTGTAGTTGCTCTTTGATAAATTAAATCACGGTTGTGATCCCAGATCATTACTTTCTTGTCCTTGTATCCGTTTTTCCAGAGCGTCGGACCTAAATTCTTTTTCAGGAACTCCCCTTCTTCTTCCGCTGTGTAAATACAAGATTCCCAGGTTTGAGTTGCCATTGGTTCGTTCTGAATGGTCAATCCCCAAATATTGATTCCTCTTTTTTCGTATTCTTTGATGAATTTCACATAATAATCTGCCCAGGTCTGATAATTTTGGTTTTCCAATCTTCCACCTTTCAGCATGCTTTTATTTGACTTCATCCACGCGGGCGGACTCCACGGAGAAAAATAAAAGGTAAAATTGTTACCGATCGCTTTCTGAGCTTCTTTGATCATTGGAATTTTAAACTTTTCATCATGCGCAACATTAAAAGACTTCAGAGAATGATCGTTTTCCGTCACATAGGTATAAGAATCGCTTGAGAAATCACAAGAGTTCATATTGGTACGAACAACCGTATATCCCAAACCGTTTTTACCATAATAAGCTTCAATGATTTCATTCTGCTTATTCTTTGGAAGCTTGTAAAAAGTTTCTGCTGATGCATCTGTGATTGCACCCCCGATTCCTATTAATCTTTGATATTTAAAATCAGGATCTACAAAAATACACGCATCCGTTTCTTTCGGCTGAGCCATTTTCTCGAATTTCACCATTCCTTTATCAACCATTTTCTCATTGGTTTTTGCATTGGTAAAAATTACTTTGGCTGTTTTTCCTGCATTTTTTTTCCAGTAATTTTGTGCATTTGCATTGAATGCAAATCCGATTACAAAACAGCTTACTACTAATTTCTTCATAATTTCTTCTTCTTTTTCTATTTTATTTAAACCCGATAAAATGGGAATTTTCGTATCGTTTATTTTTTATTCTCATAGACTCTTACGTAATCTATATAATATTTCTGAGGGAAAACAGTATCATCAATCCCTTCTTTTCCGCCCCAAAATCCGCCGACAGCAAGATTTAGAATGATAAAATATGGCTGATCAAAAGGCCATGATTCATACGTTTTATCTTTATTTTCATACGTGAAGAACTTCTGATTATCAATATAAACATCAATTCTTTCAGGTGTCCAATCAGCTTTATAGATATGGAATTTTTCACTTGCATCTTTCACAATTAGCGTATCTGTTTTCTGAGTTCCGATAATGTGATTGTACTTTTTCGTATGAACCGATGCGTGAATATAACCCTGATTAAAACCAACGTGTTCCATAATATCCAATTCTCCGTCATCAGGCCATTTTTTCATATTTTCGCTCATCATCCAGATTGCGGGCCATGTTCCGCGACCTTTCGGAAGTTTAGCACGAACTTCAATTGTTCCGTATTGAAAGGAAAATTTCCCCTTTGTTAAAAGTCTTGCAGAAGTATATTTATTCTTTTCCCAGTTTTCTTTTTTAGCTTCAATGACAAGATTTCCGTTCTCCATTCTCGCATTTTCCAGACGGTTTTTAGTGTAAAACTGAGCTTCATTATTTCCGTAACCATCGCCACCCACATCGTAATTCCATTTTGTGGAATCTGGTAACCCTTTTCCATTAAACTCGTCATTCCAAATTAATTTCCTGTCGGAATGTGGCTTGTTTGAAGCACAACTTAATGATGAAAAAACTAAAGTTCCACCGATTAAAAAGTGAATAATGTATTGGAGTTTAATTTTCATATATTTTTAGCTTCAATATTTTTTTAACGCAAAGTTTTAATTTTAAAATATTTTATTAAAGGAGCAAAGGTTTAATCAATAAATTGATTTGATGAAGCTAGCTTGATAAGCGACTTTGTCGCAATTCTTTGCTCCTTAAATTATTCTTTATAATATTTAAATCTTTACTTCAAAAATTCTTAGATTAAATTTAATTGTTATCAATTTTCAAAGTTTTTCTTGTCGACTCATCATTGCAAAAACTATTGATATAAAAACTAAAAATTGCGTTTAATTCATTTAAAATTAATGTCTTCTACCACCAAAAGCGGGTTTCATCCCGCTCTTAGTAAATGAGTTGATATTATTTTGACCAATTAATCCTCTTAGCCTGAACATTATGAGAATCGGTTCCGACCATGATATCAAATTCTCCGCCTTCCCAATCGTAATTCAGTTGATCGTCAAAAAACTTCAGATTTTCTGGAGTCAATGTAAAATTGATCGTTTTACTTTCTCCTTTTTTGATGAAAACTTTTTGAAAACCTTTTAATTCTTGCACAGGTCTTATAACTTTCCCTACCAAATCTCGGATGTACAATTGCACCACTTCTTCCCCATCATATTTTCCGGTATTGGAAATAATTACGCTAATATTCAAAGTCTGATTTCCTTTAAGATTTGTTGAGCTTAAATTCATATCAGAATATTTAAACTGAGTGTAACTTAATCCATAACCAAAAGGAAATTTCGGGTCATTATCCAAATCAATGTAAGCTGAAACATAATTTCTGTCGGTATTATTTTTCGCCGGTCTACCGGTATTGTAATGGTTGTAATAAATCGGAACCTGACCAACCGTTCTAGGGAAACTCATTGGCAATTTCCCACCAGGATTTACGGTTCCAAAAAGAACATCTGCAATAGAATTTCCGGCTTCCGTCCCCAGCCACCAAGTGTAAACGATGGTCGGAATATTGTCTGCAGCCCAATCAAACACCAAAGGTCTTCCTGCGTTAATCATTAAAACGATGGGTTTTCCAGTTTTTGCAATTTCTTTCAATAAATCTTCTTGAACGCCCGTGAAATGTAAGTTACTTCTACTTTTCGCCTCGCCACTCATTGCTGAACCTTCGCCTAAAGTCATGATCACAACATCTGCTTTTTTTGCTGTTTCCAACGCTTCAGCAAACATCGATTTGTCCTGATCATCAATGTTGGCACCTTTTGCGTAGAATAAGGTTGAGTTTTTGTCTAATTGATTTTTAATTCCGTCAAACTGAGTGATGATTCTTTGATTATCATCTTTAAAAGCAACAGACCAAAATCCGTGGTTCGCAACCGTTTCTTTCCCGAAAGGCCCGATTAATGCGACAGTTTTTATAGTTTTTGAAAGCGGAAGAATGTTCTTTTCATTTTTAAGTAAAACAATAGATTTCGATCCAAATTCTCTCCCGAATTTTCTATTTTCCGGATTGTTTAACTGTTCTTTCTGTCTATTTTCGTTGCTGAATCTGTAAGGATCATCGAATAATCCCATTTCGAATTTTTTAACTAAAATTCTTCTTGCTGCATCGTCAATCAACTTTGGATCAACTTTTCCTTCTTTAACTAGATTAGGAAGTTCAGCCATGTACGCACGGCTTTCCATATCCATATCACTTCCCGCATTTATTGCTTTTTCTGCAGCTTCTTTATTATCTTTTGCGTAACCGTGAGGAACCATTTCGCCAATACTTCCCCAGTCTGATACGACAAAACCTTTATAATTCCATTTTCCTTTTAAAAGATCTCTTAAAATATAGTTGTTTGCCGTCGCCGGAATTCCGTTGATATCATTAAAAGAATTCATAAAAGTAGCAACACCCGCTTCAGCAGCAGCTTTGAAAGGAGGAAGATAGGTCTCATTCAATTGTCTTAAACTCATATCAACAGAATTGTAATCTCTTCCGCCAACTGCCGCTCCATACGCTGCGAAATGCTTTGCACAAGCCATAATCGCATCAAGATTTCCAAGACCTTTCCCCTGAAATCCTTTGATTCTTGCTAAACCAATTAAAGTTCCCAAATATGTATCTTCACCAGAACCTTCCATTACTCTACCCCATCTTGGATCTCTGGCAACATCAACCATTGGTGCAAAAGTCCAGTGAATTCCGTACGCAGAAGCTTCTGTTGCGGCAATTCTTTCTGATTTTTCTATTAAACCTAAATCCCAGCTCGCAGCCTGACCCAGGTTCACGGGAAATGTTGTTCTGTACCCATGAATTACATCCTGACCGAATAACAAAGGAATTTTCAATCTTGATTTTAAAGCTAACTCCTGAAATTTTCTGGTTTCTTCTGCTCCTGCTACATTCAACATAGAACCCACATTACCTTTTTTTATTTCATCTAAAACACTCGCAGAATTGGAATTTTGTGGCCCGGTTGCATATTCAAAACCACTGTATTGCACCAACTGTCCTACTTTTTCTTCTAAGGTCATTTTAGACAACAACTCAGAAACTTTTTGGTCAATTGTTTTTTGTCCAAAAGAATTGAATCCTAATACTGTAAATGCTAATATGAAATAAAGTTTTTTCATTGTAATTTATTTTTTCTCGAAGCTTTAAATTAATTTTAACGCAAAGTCCACAAAGATTTTTTGCAAATAATTCTGTTGATTTTTAAGTTCGCAAAGGCGTTCTACTTAGCAAAGAACACAAAGTTTAATAAATTTAAAAATTGATAATTGTTTTGCATATAATTCTAAAAAACATAAGTAGCAACCGAGCTTCCCGAAATGGTTACAGAGGCTGCTTTGTTTTTATATTTAATGTTAAAATTTTCGTCGTTCTTTCTATAATTCTGAACAATCAAAACAGTTTTTCCTTCAGGAGTTTTGAAAGCAACTGTTGAAAGCTGATCTGTCTGCGTTGAAGAAATTCTCTGAGAGTTGGCCGGAACAAATTTTGATGCATGGGCAATAATATAATACGCTACATTTCTTGTGAAGTTTTCTTTATCTGAAACTGTAATTGCACCTTTACATTCTGTACAACCTCCTGCAGTATGTGGTTTATATTCCTGATCATTAGCTAAATTCCATTCTAAAGCAATTTTGCTCCAATTTCTCATCGAACCGATGATAACATTTTTGGTGTGCCAGTTCAAATCTTCATTAAAAGTACCTTTGGCACCCGTCCATTGTTCGGTAAAATAAAGGTTTTTATTTGGATGAGCATCGTGAACTGTTTTTAAAGCTGAAATATCACCTTCGTATAAATGAAAAGCTGAACCGTCAATATATTGGTTAGCTTCAGCATCATTTAAAATGTTGATGGCATATTCGGGTTTGTTACAATTATGGTCGTAAACGACAATTTTAGTTTTAATATTATTTGCCTTAAAAATCGGTCCTAAACTTTGCTTAATAAAATCTCTCTGCTGATTAGAAACCATTAACAAACTGGGATTGTTTCCCGGATGTAACGGTTCATTTTGAGGAGTTATTGCGTCGATTGTAATTCCTTCTTTTTGCATTTCCTGGATGTATTTTACAAAATATCTTGCATAAACATCATAAAATTGAGGTTTCAGGCTTCCGCCAATTGATTTCCCGTTATCTTTCATCCAAACCGGAGGAGACCAAGGCGCTGCTATGATTTTAATTTTTGGATTGATTGTTAAAATTTCTTTTAACATCGCAATTAAATTTTTATCTCTTGCGAGACTGAATTTAGACAACGTTAGATCAGTTTGTTCCTGAGGTAGATCATTGTAAGAAAAAACTTCACCATCCAAATCTGATGCGCCAATGCTTAATCGCAAATAACTAATGGAGATAGAATTTTCTTCTTTTCCGAAAATTTCGTTCAATAAAGCCTTTCTTTTTGCTGCTGAAAGACGGTTAATCACCTCGACACTTCCGCCCGTTAATGTATATCCAAAACCATCAACATATTGAAACTTTTGAGTGTCATCAATTTCAATATTTTGAAAGTTATTAGAATTATTTACAAAACTTATTGGAGTTTGCTGTTGTAATTTTACACTTTCATCACCTTTAGTAAGCCAAATTTGAACTTTACTAGTTTTACATGACGATAAAGATAAAAGTACCACACCGCTGAATAGCAGTGCAGTACTCTTTAAAAAGAAACTATATGATTTATGAAATTTCATTCTAGTAATTAGGGTTTTGTACTAGAGCTGTGTTTGTAAGCTCATTAAAAGGAATTGGTAAAATTTCATTTTTCCCGGCAGTGAATCCTCTTGCACCTAATTTTGCAGGAGCGTCACCCCATCTTACCAAGTCAAAGAATCTGTGACCTTCGCCAGCCAATTCTCTTCTTCTTTCGTCTTTGATAGCCTGCATTGAAACTGGAACTGGTGTTAAGCCAACTCTAGCTCTTACGGCATCTAATAAAGCCTGAGCTCGCGATCCGGAACCATTCAATGCTTCTGCTTCCATCAAGTAAGTATCTGCAAGTCTTATGGCGATATAATTTTGACGGAAGTTCAACTCTGGTGTGCCGGGTAAAATAGATTTATCCACTTCTCTAGGCATGTACTTATTTAAGAAATATCCGGTATCTCTATATCCTCCCGAATACGTGATTTTTCCATCTTGAACTAGCTTTTTAGCATTAAAAACAGTAGCATCCAAACGAGGATCACCCTGCATAAAATTAAATAAGTCTACTGTCATTGGATTGAATCCCCATCCCGAAACCATTTCTGGAGCATTATTAGCCGGAGCACCTTGAGGAGGTGTTACTTTACCGTACGAAATAATACCAACCATCTGATTGACTGAATTTCCTTCATCTTTTCCTGAACCCCAGAAACTCCAGTCTGAATTTCCTTTGTTCGTGTGCATAACTTCAAGAATAGACTCAGTGCTAAACTTGTAAGGATCAATACTTTCATTGCTGGCTCCAATTTTAAATAAATCTGCAAAATTGGCAACTAATTTGTAACCATATTGGCTAGTACCTCCGGGAGTTCCGTTCACCATTTCAAATTGAGCTGCTGCTTCGCTGTATTTTTTATTATACAAATAAATTTTACCCAAAATAGCGCGTGCTGTTCCTTGCGTTATTCTACCCTTTTCCGCACCAGAAGCCGTCATCGGCAGGTCAGCTATAGATGCTAGAATATCTGATTGTATCTGTGTGTAAATATCAGCCACATTTGCTTGTGGAATATTATAGTAATCGTCATTTGATTTAATAGGAATCAGAATTAAAGGAACTCTGCCAAACATTCTTACCAATTCAAAATAGTATAAAGATCGCAATGTCTTTGCTTCTGCAACAAACCTTTTTCTGGTCTGATCATTCATAGTGGCATTTGGAATTCTATCAACCAAAAGATTTGCTCTAGCAATGCCTTGATAATAATCTCTCCAATAACTTGCGGGCATGATGATGGGGTTGATTGTGAAATTAGACATTCCCTGAATACCAGCTCCATCTGTAGAACTACCACCTCCTGAGTAAAAATCATCGGACGCTGCATTAAAAAATGTAACATCGTTTTCAAAACCACCAGAATACTTTCTCAATAAATCGTAAACAGAAACCAATCCGCTAAAGGACTGCTCTTCGTTTTTAAAGTAATTTTCTGTATCAAATGTTCCTGTATTTTTTACATCTTCAAGATTAGAATCATTACAAGAAACGGCACCGAAAGTTGCTCCCGCTAAAAGCAACACCGATAAACTTTTATATAAAAATCTTTTATTTTTCATTTTTTCTTTAATTAAAATTGAACATTAGCACCAAAAAGGAAAGTTCTAGATTGAGGATAATAAGCTCTGTCTATACCAAAAGTATCACCTCCGGCAATTTCAGGATCGTAACCTGTATATTTTGTAAATGTAACAAGGTTTTCGCCAGTCACATAGAATCTTACCTTACTTGCACCAATGGTTTCAGAAATGTTTTTAGGTAGTGTATATCCAATCTGTACTAATTTCAGACGTAAATAATCGCCTTTTTGAAGATAGTAATCAGACATTCTTGTATAATTTTGATTAGGGTCATCTCTAGTTACTCTTGCAACAGTGTTTGACGTGCCGGCACCAGTCCAACGATCTAAAATTGCAGTCTGATAGTTAGCATCCTGAATATCTAGCCTTCTCAAACCTTGGAAAATTTTGTTTCCTGCCTGCCCCTGAGCAAAAATCATGAAATCAAAATTTTTGTAATTCATATTTAATGTGAAACCAAAAGTATATTTTGGAACCGAATTACCCAAATTCACATAATCATCTTCTGTAATTTTACCATCACCGTTCACATCTGTACGTTTGAAATCTCCAGGTTTTGCGTTGGGCTGAATTAAACCTCCATTTGCATTTTTATAAGCGTCAATCTCTGCCTGAGTTTGGAAAATTCCTGCATTTTGATATCCGAAAAACGAACCATAAGCTGCACCAATTTGTAATCTAGAAACTGCTCCCATTGATTGAAAAGATGCGAAATTTTCAAAATCTTTACCATCTTCTAATCTTGTTATCTCATTTTTAAGATATCCGAAATTTCCATTCGCACTGATGGTGAAGTCATCCCAATTCTTTTTATATCCAAGACTTACTTCAAGACCATCATTGTTCATATCCCCAATATTTCTCCAAGGATTATTTGTTACCCCAACATAACCGGGAATATTAACTCTTCTTAAAATATCTGTTGATTTTTTTCTATATACATCTACTGTAAGATCGAAATTCTGTAATAATTTCAGATCAACTGCAAAGTTTAATTGAGAAGTTCTTTCCCACTTCAAATCTGGATTTTCTAATGTACTTGGGGCATATCCTATATTGATATTATTGTTTCCAAAAGAATAATTACTTCCAGGAACTAAGAAACTGGCAAACTGAAAATCATCAATTCCATCATTACCTAAGACACCATATCCTCCTCTTAGTTTTACACTGTTCACAATATTATTTTTTCTCCAGAAATTTTCATTTGACAAATTCCAACCTAATGACATTGCCGGGAAATTTCCCCAGTGATTATTTCTACCAAATTTTGAAGAACCATCTCTACGCATTGTTCCTGTGAACAAATACTTATTTCTGTAATCATAAACTACTCTTGCAAAATATGAAGTCTTATGAGTCTCTTTTCCATCCCAAGCATTACCTGTTCTGTTTTCCGGTGCGATATCAAAATTGAATGAAGCATCTTCCCAACTGTTAACCGGAAGATTTGTGTAGGTTGTGTTCTGACCAGATGCAATATTAAACTCGTAATATCCCTGCCCCAATAATACACTTAAATTATGATCCCCAAACTTGTTTTGATAATTTAATGTATTCTCAGTATTCCAGTCAAATCTTTTTTGTGTTTCTCTGAAAAGACTGTTGAATGTATCGTTTTTATAAGATGGACTCAAATAAAATTTCGGAGTAAATCCTTGATTTCCCCAGTACGATAGCTTCCCGTTTATACTTGATTTAAATGTGAAATGATTCAAAAACTTAGCTTCTGCAAAAACATTGGCAATAAAATCGTCTGAATATCTATTTCTCCCCAACTGAGTTTGCTGGAATGCCAATGGATTAGACATTTCTTTATTTACAAAGTGCGAAATACCATACGGGTTACCAAAACCATCCCTAACGATAAACGGATTATTGTAGTCGCTTGGGAAAAGCTGATTGGCAATTCCGTTTGTAACTGTCACGGGAGTGATTGGGTCTAAGTTGATCGCTGAGCTTAGCGGCCCCCCAAATTCACCATTCTCATTAATTCCCTGCGCTTTTACATGAGTATACGCTAAAGTTTGTCCGATTGTAAGCCAATTAAGAACTTTGTGGGTTGAATTGATTCTTGCATTTAATCTTTTATAATTTGAAATATCGCGCATTACAATACCCTGCTGCTCGTATAATCCAAAAGAAGTGTAGAACGTAGATTTATCGCTTCCTCCACTGATACTGAAATCATGAGAAGAACGCTGAGCACTGTTAAAAATCACATCCTGCCAATCTGTACCTCTTCCGAATGAATTAGGGTTTGCAAACGTCAGTGGATTTGGATTACTACTGTACATATTATCATTGGAAATTGCTTCATTAATAATATTTGCATATTGGGTAGCATCCAGTAAGTCTAGTTTTTTAGCAGCACTTCCAACACCGAAAAATCCATTATAAGAAAGATTTAATTTACCTTTAGCTCCCTTCTTTGTTGTGATAAGAATCACTCCTCGTGCTGCCGAAACTCCATAGATTGCTGCAGAAGCTCCATCTTTAAGAATTTCCATTCCTTCAATGTCAGCCTGATTTAGCCATGCAATATTGTCAACAACGATACCGTCTACAACCCAAAGTGGATCATTACTTCCTGCTCCAAAACTGGTAATACCACGTACTCGCACAGTTGCTGCAGATCCTGGCTGTCCAGAATTTGATATAACACTTACTCCGGCAGCTCGGCCTTGAAGAACCTGCTCTGGTCTTCCGGCAGGAATATCTTCCAAGTCTGAAGCCTTTAGACTCGATATTGCTCCCGTCACATTACTCTTTTTTTGAGTACCGTAACCAATCATCACTACTTCTTCAATTTTCTGTTCTTTTTGAATTGTGTCTGTAGTGGTGTTTTGGGCATGGAAATTTGCAGTAAAATACAATACGGCAATTGCTCCCAAACTTCTTGATATTTTTACATTCATATACAGTTAGTTTTTTAATTCTCAAATTGAGACAATAAAAATATATTATTTTTTAATTATTTAACATATTATTCACAATTATTTTAATTTTTCCACTATTTTTGGGGCTTCAAAGGCATAATCTACATGTTAAAAGTCTTAATATTTCATTAAAAACGACGAAATTTAGTCCCCAAAATGAGCATCAATACTACCAATATATCGCTTCCGCTGAGATTAACGTTCTTTATTTTTTCAATGGTTTTAAATTGTATGGGAATTGTTATTTTGCAGCTTTCACAAGAAAATATAGGATACGATAAACTTGGTTTTCTGGAAGCGTTCAAAGATTTACCAATTGCCTTGATCTCATTATTTGCTGTAAATTTTATCAGCAAATTCGGAACTAAAAAATCTCTAATACTCGCCTTAAGCATCGTCGGAATTTGCTCATTGATATTACCTTTTGTTCAGGTATTCTGGTTTTATAAACTTTGGTTTGCAATTATTGGAACTTCTTTTGCGATTGGCAAAATCTGCGTTTATGGTATGATCAGAAACAATATCACTGAAGAAAAAGATCTTGCAAAAACCATGAATAATGTAGAAGCTTCATTTATGATAGGAATCTTCGTTGTAAATGTGGGATTTGGCTGGCTCATTGCAAGTGAATATTCAGAATATTGGAAATTTGGCTTTATTTTCATCTCATTAGTTTCTTTAATTACTATCTACTTACTATCAAAAATCAATATCTTAGAAGCAGATAAAAATTTAAAAACCAATATTTTATCAAATCTCATTTCATTTAAAAAGACTTCTGTCGTATTGTTTTTCGGCGTGGTATTTTTCATCGTTTTTACAGAGCAAAGTTTTAATTCGTGGTTACCTACTTTCTATAAAACACATTTGCACGTAAATTCATTTTTTGCGATTCAGGCATCCTCAATGCTCGCTGTCTTCTCGTATCTTGGAAGAATAATTACCGCAAATATTATCCAAAGATATTCTCTCGTAAAATATTTTAGGTGCTGTCTTCTTTGCATTATCACTCTATTGAGCACTATTTTTCTAATTCAGTACTTTGGCTCCGGTCAGTCAGAAATACTGCTATATTTATTCCCTGTCATAGGCTTATTTTTGTCCCCGCTCTATCCCGTCATTAATTCCAAAATGATATCTAAAATAGACAGTCACAAAATAAACACCTTCACATCGGTAATTGTAATATTCTCTTCATTGGGAAGTTCTGTGAGTTCCGTATTGATGTCCGTTCTATTTGAAAATCAATTACTAACATTCTATTCGCTCTATATCTTGGGAGCAGTTTTGATCATATTTGTTCTAAGTTTTTTATATTTCAAACAAGATTATCAGAAAAACTGAAAAATAATTTTATTTTTACCCCATGAAAACTGACCATAACAGAAATATTGAAACGCTAAAGGAACTTGTTGAAAGTAAAGACTTTATACCAAATCTTTCGGTAGACTGCACAATTTTTGGTTTTCATGATAACATCCTCAAAGTACTATTATTAAAATACCACGATCTAAATCTGTGGTCTCTTCCCGGCGGATTTGTATTCATAGACGAAGATCTCAGAGAAGCCGCTGACCGCGTTTTGTTTGAAAGAACTCACCTTAAAGGTCTTTTTCTGGAGCAATTTCATACTTTCGGACGCCTAGACCGCACAAAAAATAACGTTCACGAAACTTTAATAAATAATAAAGGTATCGATGTACCCAAAGATCACTGGATCTTGCAGCGATTCATTACCGTCGGTTACTGCAGTCTCATAGATTTTTCATTAGCGAATACTTTTCCTGACGCCTTTAACGAAACCTGCGCATGGTTTGAGGTTAATAAACTTCCTGATATGGCGTTTGATCACGACAGAGTGATTGCGGAAGGATTAGAATATTTAAGAAAAAATATTGATACTCAGATCGCTGCCAGTAATTTATTACCCGAAAAATTTACTATGAAGGATCTCCAGTCTTTATACGAAACAATTTTAGGAGAGAAATTCAGGAGAAATAATTTCCAACGTAAAATACTGAGTATGAACTCTCTTGAACGACTCGAAAAACTCTATGACGGTTCGGCAAATAAAGCTCCTTTTTTATATAAGTTTATAAAAGAATAGTTTTTGTCTTTTTTTAAAAAAATTTTCACAGACATAAGGAAAAGTACTATTTTTAGGAAAATTATATTTCATGTCATATTATCCTCTTACGACAATTCCCGACTACTACGGAATTGACGCGTTACTTACCGAAGAACACAAGCTTATCCGTCAATCTGTAAGAGATTGGGTAGAAAGTTCTGTAATGCCAAATATCGATCAAGCTGCTCAGGATCACACAGATTTGCCCGGATTAATGAAAGAATTGGGGAAGATAGGTGCATTAGGTCCTTACATTCCCGAAGAATATGGCGGTTCAGGTTTAGATCAGATTTCGTACGGATTAATCATGCAGGAATTGGAAAGAGGAGATTCTGCAGTACGCTCAGCAGCTTCTGTACAAAGCTCTTTGGTGATGTTCCCGATCAATGAATTTGGCTCTGAGGAGCAAAAAAGAAAATATTTACCCAAATTAGCTTCCGGTGAAATGATTGGGTCATTTGGTCTTACAGAACCTAATCACGGTTCAGATCCAAGTTCTATGGAATCTCAGTTTAAGGACATGGGAGATCATTATCTTTTAAACGGAGCCAAAATGTGGATAACCAATTCACCACTTTGCGACATTGCTGTGATTTGGGCTAAAAATGAAGACGGAAAAGTACAGGGATTGATTGTTGAAAGAGGTATGGAAGGTTTCACAACTCCTGAAACACACAATAAATGGAGCTTGAGAGCATCGAAAACCGGAGAATTGGTATTTAATAATGTAAAAGTTCCTAAAGAAAATCTCCTTCCAGGAGTTACCGGACTCAAAGGACCTTTATCTTGTTTAAATTCTGCACGTTACGGAATTTCATGGGGTGTAATTGGTGCAGCAATTGACTGTTATTGCACTGCGGTTCAGTATTCTAAAGAGAGAAGACAGTTTGGAAAACCAATCGGATCTTTCCAGTTGCAGCAAAAAAAATTAGCTGAATTTTTAACAGAAATCACTAAAGCTCAATTGCTTTGCTTACAATTGGGAATGTTAAAGAATGATCATAAGGCAACTCCTGCGCAGATTTCAATGGCGAAGAGAAATAATGTAAAAATGGCGATTGATATTGCAAGAGAATCGAGACAGATTCTTGGCGGAATGGGAATTATGGGCGAGTTCCCGATGATGAGACATGCTGCAAATCTTGAGTCAGTAATCACATATGAAGGAACTCACGATGTCCATTTATTGATTACCGGTCTTGATATCACAGGATTTAATGCTTTCTAAAGTTTTAAACTTTTAATTAGACAAAGTCTGATCAATGATCAGACTTTTTTATTAATTAATATTCACCGAATAGCTGTTCTTATTAAAATTCATGTATTATTTACAGGAAAATCATAATTTAACTGAAAAATATAAACATGAAAAAATTATCTACTTTATTTTTAAGTCTTACCGCGTCATTCTATTTTTCGCAACAGGCCGGAGACATTTTCAGTTTTGAACAAAAACTTAATCTTACTCCACAGGGAGTTGCAGGATTTCTTTCTAATAATCTTGGCGAGCAAAACTCACCGGATTTTGTTAATTATCTGAATGGTTTTGACATTGGTTTGAAGGCTTACAAAATTACGTACTACACAAAAAATGAAAACAACAATCTGGTAAAAGCAACTGGACTTCTGATGTACCCGAATGTAAATTACAAACTTTCAACAGTAGTTTCTGACCATGGTACAACCGATAGTCGTGACAACGTGCCTTCTAATCTACGAGGCGTTTTGTACGCGGGATTTGTTGTAGAGCTTTCTTATGTTTTAAACGGATATATTTTGATGGCTCCCGATTATGTAGGAATGGGTTCTGGTGAAGGAGTACATCCTTACGTGCACTATCCTACCGAAGCTTCTGCAACCATCGATTTTGTTACTGCTGCCAACAAAGTTCTTACACAATTGAATGTAAAACGTTACGACGAATATTTTCTGGCCGGATATTCTCAGGGTGCTCACGCAGCGATGTCGACATTGAAAAAGCTTAACATTTCGAATCCTTCAAATTTGAAATTCAAGTACGCATATATGGGAGACGGCCCTTACGATTTCTCTGGCGTAACGCTTCAAAAAGGTGTATTTGAGAAGGATTTTTATCCATTCACGTCTTTCATTGCAAACGTTTTAAATACCTGTAATAAAATAGGTTATCAAACTTATACAAACAATATTTCTGAGGTCATTTCGCCAGAATATCTTGAAAGATACAATTATCATGTACTTCAGGATAATGGCGGATTGCTTTGGGGGCCGTTTTTGTGGCGAAAACTTTTCACAAACAGTTTTGTTAATGACGTGACCTATAACAGCAATAATGAATTGAGAAAATATTTAAAATCTAATGATGTTTACGATTGGTACAACAAAACACCAATGACTTTGGGACATTCTACTATCGATTTAGCAATTCATCCTGAAAACACTTCAAAAACAATTGATACTCAGAGAGGTTACTACCCGTGGTGGGATCTCAACAAACATAAACTTGAGGCCTTTTATTGGGGACCTTTGGGACACATTGGAGGAATAGCTCCTTTTGTTCTTGCATCAAATGCAAAATTCAACACATTGAGAAGCGGCGGTCTTTTAAATCAATGGGCAATGTTGACATCAAAACAGTCTGAAAATCAAAACAAAGCAGATCTTCTGACTTACTCTCAAATAAAACCTGATTTAAAAAGCATGACCCTTTTGGGAGTTACAGACATGAATAAAGAAAAATCAGAGAGAAAGGAGTTAAAAAATAACGATCTTTCATTATTAGAAGATGGAATTTACCTTTTGAAAGTTTCTGAAAACAACAACGTAAAAACAATTCCTTATGTAAGACAAAGACCCAAATTAGTTACTGATAACGAAATCGTTAAGTCAGAAAACAACAATATCCTAAGCTTAAAAATAAATCCCGAAGAATTAATTCTAATTAATATTTTTGACGAGAACAAAAACTTAATCAAATCAATTTCACAGGATGAATATTCAACTAATAACGGTATAAATCTAAAGAATATTGAAAGTAAAGATTATACATTTGAAATATTGACTTCTTTTTACAGTCTGCAATTTAATAAGAGAATTGGAAGCTTAGATTCAACAGAAGATGTTGATATATTTACAGAAAATAACAAAATTAATATTCGATTAAAAACTGAGCTTAAAAACGTTATAATCTACAGTATTTCCGGAACTTTGATTCAAAATCAGGATATGAAGCTAAACAATTTTGAGTCTAAAGCTTTAGAATCAGGTGTTTATGTGGTTCAGATTACTACACAAACCGGAAAAGTGATCAACAGAAAAATAAAGATATAATTCCGCATTACAACTTACTGAAAATGCACCTCAATGGAGGTGCATTTTTTTAATAAGAATATGATTTTATATTTTCTTTAAAACTGATTTCAGGATTTAATATTTCCATGATCAGACTTTTTACTGATGTCATTGCATCATCAAGATTTCCCTGAGCAAATTCGAGAGAGGTAACACCTTTCTTAGCATCAGAAAAACTCCAGATTCCGGTTTCAATCGGGAAACCCCAAAACTCTGGCAAACTCTGAACTACATATTGATAAATACAAAGTTGTAAAGCCTGTTTACGTTCATCTTTATGAAAATAATGATCTCTGTTTTCTGAATCTATTTTTACAGTTAAATTCTTAATCTTTGCTGTTTTGTAATCGATAATTCGTACTGTTCCGTTCAAACGGTCTATCCTGTCGATAAACCCAAAGAAAGAAACTTTATCTTTTTTCACATCATCCAAATAGAAATCTACACTTTCGAACTTTCTTTCAATATCAATTATTTCAAGAGAATTTCCCTGTTTTATCAGATCAAGATCACAATTGAGAATATTAGTAATTACCTTTTTGGCGATCGCCTTGTGAATGTAATTCATGCCCTTATCATAAAACTCCGGTTGATGTTTTAGCTTCTCAATGGCAATATTAAGATATTCATCTATTCGTGTAATTGACTTTTCTAAGTCGCTAACTTTTAGATTTTTACCTTTCAGAACTTCATAAATTTCTTGAAGTGAATAATGAACTAAATTACCATAATTTCTTATTGATAATTCTTCTTCAATTTCATCCGTTTCAGATGTATTTAAAATTTTAGATAAATAAAAATCAATGGGATTGTAAAGGTAAGTTGTAAGGTGAGATGCTGATACTTTTTCTTTCCATTTTTCAAGCTGCTGCATGACGGTTTCTGTTTTTGAAATTTCAATTGGCTTGCTTGTGATCGGTTCGGAAGTATTTTCAACAATAAGATGTTCAATTTTATGTGAACTTTCCATCTCAATCTGTGTAATAAATCTGCTCTTTTCTCCCGTGTTAACTCCGGAACTTAAAGCATTAAACATTAAATGAACATTCTTTGCATCCTGAATCAGTCTATAAAAATGATAAGCATAAATACTGTCATTCTCAAGAAAAGTATGCAGATCAAAGTGTTTTCTGATGTCAAATGGTATATACGTATTCTGTGAATTTCCGAGGGGAAGTTTTCCTTCATTAACAGAAAGCAAGATCACATTTTCAAAATTCAAAAGACGCGTCTCTAAAAGTCCCATTAACTGAAGACCTTTTAGCGGCTCACCCTGAAAATCGATGCTTTCGGAATTGATATGCTGATTAATCAGGATTTCCAGAGTTTCCATTTTTATCTCAAAACCATAAGGTGTAATCTGATTTTTTATGACCCTAAATGCATTCTCGAAGTGAGATACGTTTTCGTACTGTATATCATCTAGTTCCGTCCATTTAATCCTTTGACAATATTCAATTAAAATATCTAAAAAATGATAGCCGGAATCAGCCTTTTGAAGTAAATTAAAGTAAGACAGATCACGCAATAATTCGTGGATCAGATTCTTTGAAATGTAAACAATGTTCCGCTCTTCAATGTTTGATTTAAAATTAATAATTACTTTTTCGTCTTCATCAGTTTTAGGCAGTTCTTCTAAAATCGGAAATACATCGCGATAATAATAGGAAGATTTGTTTTTATCAAGCTGTTTCTGAAGATAAAAAAGTTGTTTTACTGCATTAGAAAACGATAGATTTTTCAAAGGAAAACCCATTGTAATATTCAGGTTTTCAACTTCATGCATCACATCAAGACTTGCAGGCAAGAGATTTTCGTCAAGCAGAACAACGGCTGTATTGGTAAAAGTTTTATTATCAATATTTTTAAAAAGATCTGGTAAAACTTTTGTTTGGGTTACATTTCCGGAAACTTCATAGATCTTAATATTTTTCTGTTGGTTAAAATCATTTTCAATCCAACTAAAAGCCCTACTGTCATTGAATTCTTTCCACAATTTATGACTTCTTAGAAATTTCCCTGCCTCCTGTCTTTCATCATCAAAATAGTAATGATCTGCCTGAAAAAAACACTGCGCTTTATTCCATTGTAAAAGATTTCTCACTAATTTTTCTTCAACCGGAGTGAAGGCATTGAAACCACAAAAAACAAAATTACCTTTAGTCGTTTTTGCGTAATCAACGATTTTAGCTTTTGCTGCTTCATGAATCATTCCGGGAGTTACCCAATTTTTTTCTTTCAGTTTTTGTTTTAAAACCGGTAGAAAAACATTCATATTCCGCCAGAAATTCAAAAACTTTTTTCTAGGAACATCTTCCTGATCTCCCAATTCCTGCGCCCATTCTTTAATTCTTTCTTCGTCAAACATATATTGCAAGACCGCCTCGTCGCTATCCGAAAATTTCAAAATATCATCCCAATCTTTCTGAAGCGTAGGAAACCATTTTAAAAATTCTGAAAAATCGTCGTTAGGGATAAGACCGAGAGTCTTGTATACATCGAAAGAGAAAAGCCACAAAGCAATCCCCTGAATCGACTGCTGATCAACAATATCGTTAATCAGATCTTCTATGGTGAAAAAGTTTGGTAGAAATCCTGAATAATTATTTTCTTCTAAAATTTGGCGGATAAATACGATCGGCCGTTTTCCTGGCAAAACAATGTTAAATTCTGAAAGATTACTGTTTTGAGACAGTAATTCGCTGATTATTTTATTTAAGAATTTCAAGGTTTTTTATAGTCTTTTAATTGTTCTAGCTCGGCGCTTATCATTGCATCATACTCAGACTGCTTTTCTTTATTCATACCGTGTTCCGTAACACCGTCATAAAGTGCCTGAAAATTTTTGTAATCTTTTAGAATGCGATTATAGATTGTCTGAAAATATTTATCAAAATCACCGCTAGTTTTTATTTTGAAAATAATCTCTTTTCTGATTTTTCTGGCATAAATTTCTGCAATGTCAAAATGCTTTTGCTCGTGGTTTAGCACATAGTCGTTGATGCGCTTATCGTCTTTCCAGGATTTATCTTCGTTAAAAATTGTTTCTATATTTATCTTTGCAGCACCTTTTGGGTTTGAAGATTTCACAACCGAATAAACCCAGCCGCAATGCGTATACGCTACAATATCTTTTCCGTGCTGATTATTTTGTTTGCTTTTAAAATTATTCCAAGCCAACCTTTTATCTTCTTCCCACTCTACTCTCTGGCTCCATAACAGGTTGGAAATCAAAAATAAAACCAAAAAAACATACTTCATTATTCTACAACAATTGTTTTCGTTATCCAGGTGTTATCACCTTTCCAAAATTTAAAAGTGTAAGTTCCTGTCTGTTGCGGACTAAAATTAATCTGATTTACTGAAACCTGATTCGCCTGCGTACAAGAACCATTCGTAAGATACTTATAAGCAGTGACATCTCTTGCGAAATTACCCGAATGCACATAGTCATAACCGTAAAAACCTTCGCATTGAGAAGCATAGGTAGAATAAGTTCTTATGCTTTGTACTCCGAAAACAGCCATTGTATCATTTACAATTTTTACACTGTCGATTTTTACCTTTTCTGTGGATTGAATGGTTTCATAATCATCATCTTCATTACAAGAAACAAAAGAAAGTCCTATAAAGATTACTGATAAAGCTGTATTAAACAATGTTTTCATCTTATTTAAAAATTTATGATTATTAAACGTAAATTATCAAAAATTATTCCTTTGAAATGTTAAATTACGAATTAAAATTACCTTTTGATAAATAAACAACCTTTTTAGTATCAAAAAACTCTCCTTCAAAATAGTTTTTCAGATTAAAAAGTTCACATTTAAGTCCGGCAAGTTCTTCTGCTAAATCTCCTCCTTTTAAATACAAAACGCCATTGTGTTTTGGGTTAAACTGTTCTTTTTCGAATTTTCCTTTCAGCCATCTTAAAAACTCAGGCATTTGGGTAACAGCGCGACTTACGACAAAATGAAATTTTTCTTTTACTTTTTCAGCTCTTCCGTGGATTGCCGTAACATTAGTTAATCCAACACCTTCTGCAACTGCATTTACGACGCTTATTTTCTTTCCAATGGAATCAATTAAAGTAAATTTAGTCTCAGGAAAAAGAATCGCTAAAGGAATTCCAGGAAAACCACCACCGGTTCCTACATCTAAAACTTTTGTTCCGGGAGCAAACTCCATAATTTTTGCAACACCCAGAGAATGTAGGATATGCTTCTCATAAAGCGACTCCATATCTTTTCTAGAAATTACATTTATTTTTTCATTCCATTCACCATAAAGGCTTTCTAATTTTGAAAATTGCCCTATTTGTGTTTCGGAAAGCTCCGGAAAATACTTTTGGATTAACTCTGCTGACATAATATTGAATATAAAAAGCAAAAATAAGTTTAAAATATAAAAAAAACTTCTTTGGAGAAAAGAAGTTTTAAATCTTATTGAAATTTATTTAAAAGCAATTTCATTCTCTTTTAAAATCTATATAAAACCATCATTTTAAAACAATAAAGCTAATAAGTACTTCATTCTAATTAACTTTTATATATTTGTTAAAACGACAAAAAGAATAAATGAATAAACTTTCAGACAGAGTAAACAGACTAGGATACTCGCAGACTTTCGTCATGTCAAATAAGGCAAGAGAAATGAAAGCCAACGGAATTGACGTAATTTCTTTGACATTGGGCGAACCAGATTTTGATGTTCCGGATAATATAAAACAGGCAGCTTTTGATGCTATTAACGAGAACTTCAGTCACTACTCTCCCGTTCCGGGGTTTTTAGAACTGCGCCAGGCAATTTCAGATAAATTAAAAAGAGACAATCAGCTAGATTATAAACCGACACAAATTTGTGTCTCAAATGGTGCTAAACAATCAATTATCAATGTTTTAGCAGCAATTATTAATGACGGAGATCAAGTAATTCTTCCGACTCCTTATTGGGTAAGCTATGATGAAATGGTAAAAATGATGGGAGGAAATTCGGTCATGCTTCCCACTTCCTATGTCACAGATTTTAAAATTACTGCGGAGCAACTTGAAGAAGCGATTAACGATAATACCAAAGCAATCCTTTTCAGTTCACCTTGTAATCCGTCCGGCGGATATTACACTTTTGATGAACTAAAATCTTTAGCAAAGGTCATCGCAAAATATCCTCACGTAACAGTTATTTCTGATGAGATTTACGAATACATCAATTACGAAACAAAAACAACCTCAATCGCTCAGTTTCCGGAAATTTACGAACAAACCGCAGTAATCAACGGAATGTCAAAAGCTTTCGCAATGACAGGATGGCGAATCGGCTACTCTGCGTGTCCGGAATGGCTGGCAAAAGCTTGCGAAAAAGTTCAGGGACAGATGACGAGCGGTGCAAATACCGTTGCTCAGAGAGCTTCAATTGTTGCTTTAAAAACAGATCCTTCAGAATATAAATACATGATTGATGCTTTCGAGCAAAGAAGAAATGTGATGTTTGATTTAATGAAAGAAATTCCGGGATTTAAAGTTCTTTTACCAAAGGCTGCGTTTTATTTCTTCCCAGACATTTCCTATTATATCGGGAAAACCCTGAATGGAACAGAAATTAAAGATGCAGATGATTTTGCAATGTATATTTTGGAAAACGCTCATGTTGGTTGCGTTGGCGGAGTTTCA
Organism: Chryseobacterium sp. CY350; assembly: GCF_027945075.1. NCBI lineage: Bacteria > Pseudomonadati > Bacteroidota > Flavobacteriia > Flavobacteriales > Weeksellaceae > Chryseobacterium > Chryseobacterium wangxinyae. Next base: position 587,306 of record NZ_CP116034.1, on the reverse strand, counting down.
TTTGGCAGTCCGGAATGTATAAGATTTTCTTACGCTGCTTCGGAAGAAGATCTGCGGGAGGCAATGAGACGAATAAAAGAATTGCTTGCCAATGTTTAAAATAAAAGTTCTTCCTAGCGGAAGAACTTTTTTAAATTAATTTAAAGAGAACCTCCTTCAAAAGGTGTTTCCGGCACGATAATGTAGCATTCTTCATTAATCGCGACACAAACATCAGCTTCCGTACAATAATACCTTCCTGCGGGGCATTTCGAGTTTGAAGCTGCTCCCTTGATGTTTTTAAGTTCTTTTCTTGAAAGCGTTTTAAGATTTTTCATAGTAATGATTTTGGTGGTGAAACTTATTTCTGTAATCTCAAAGCTAGTAATTTATTTTTTATAAATCGGTTAAAATATTAAACTTCATAATTGCTGCTGAATTAAAAACTATTATAGATTTTATTTATCAAAATTCATTTTTTCGATAGATGAAAATATTATATATTTGCATCATTAAATTATAAATCAAAAATTAGAAAATTATGTCTTTAGTAGGTAAAAAATTTCCAAACGTAACGATTGATGCAATGTCTGAAATGGGTGATGATCTAAAAATCAACATCTTCGAAGAAACTACAAAAAACCAACAAAAAGTGATTTTGTTCTGGTATCCGAAAGATTTTACTTTTGTTTGCCCGACTGAACTTCACGCTTTCCAGGAAGCTTTAGGTGAATTTGAAAAAAGAAATACCAAAGTAATTGGTGCTTCTTGTGATACAAACGAAGTGCATTTTGCTTGGTTAAATGTTTCAAAAGACAATGGAGGTATCGAAGGAGTTACTTATCCGCTTTTAGCTGATACTCACAGGCAATTGGCAAATCTATTAGATATTGTAGATCAGGATCTTGAATTCGACGAAGAAGGTAATGAGTTTTTCACAGGTTCAAACGTAACTTACAGAGCAACTTATCTTATTGACGAAACAGGAAAAGTATTCCACGAGTCTGTAAATGATATGCCTTTAGGAAGAAACGTAAAAGAATATTTAAGATTAATCGATGCTTACACGCATGTTCAAAAGCACGGTGAAGTTTGCCCTGCAAACTGGGAAGAAGGAAAAGATGCAATGAAAGCTGACAGAACTTCTACTGCTGAATATTTAGCAAAGAACTAAGATAATGTGTTAATTTGAAGATGAGATAATTTGAAAATTAATCACTTGATTACTTAAAAATTATCTCATCTTCTATTTATTACCATTTTCAAATTAATAAAACTCCAAATTTCAAATTGAAATTATGTATACAGAATTAACAGAAGATACGCTTCAAAATATTGTAAGCGACAATGAGAAAGTAGTGGTGCAATACGGCGCTACATGGTGCGGAAACTGCAGAATAATGAAGCCTAAATTTAAAAAATTAGCTTCAGAAAACGATGCAATTCCATTTTTATATGTAGATGCAGAAAAACTTCCTGAAAGCAGAAAACTGGCTAAAGTTGATAATTTACCAACGTTTGCGATTTTTAAAAATGGTGAATTGGTGAATCAGGTTCAATCTAACCAAGCAGAAAGTTTAATTAATTTATTTAATGAATTGTAATTATGAAGCTACCTGTAATAAGACAGTTTTATCAGAACCAAACTCCTGAAAATCTTGAAAAAACTTTAGAAGTTTTAGAAAGTTTCAGTGAATTCAGAGGTACAAGCGAAGAAGATTTAAATGTTGCCGGAGAATTGATTACCAATATCTGCGGAGCATTAGAAGTTCATGCTAATGTACAAAACGGTATGAGCGAGAAAGATGCTTTGAACTCTTTTGCTCAAAAGGTTTTAGGATCGATTGATAAATAGTTTTAAATTATTTAAAGATAAAATATTTAAGAATATAAATTCTTAAATAGCAAAAAATCCCGATGAAAACATCAGGATTTTTTTGGTTTAAGAGTTTTGAAAATTTATAATTTAAAACTTATAATTTATCACTTTCAATTAGCTTCTTCTGTTTAAAATACTTAAGATGTACCAGAATAGCAACATGATAGAAGCAAAAAGTTGAAGAGAAGCTCCTACATATTGATCTGTACTGTAAGAATCTTTCAGTTTACTGGTTTGGTATAAGATCGTTGCTGAAGCAAGAATTACCATTCCGACAGAAAACCAAAGTCCTAAGTTGAATCCAAAAGCAATTCCGCCAACAATTAATCCTAAAGCTAGAAAACCTCCGATCACAATAATATTTCTAAGAAAAGAAAAATCTCTTTTTGAAGTAAAAGCAATCGCAGAAATTCCTGCAAACATAGCAATCGTTAACGTCGCGGCCTGAAAAATAACCTGACCTCCCGACTGAATAACTGCAATGTAAATCAGCGGAAGAAAAATGATTGCCTCAAGTACAACGTAAAATGCTAGACCAAAATATTGGGTAGATTTACTTTGCGACAAAGACCATTTTGAAGCTAAAAATGAAGCCAACCAAAAAACACCAATGATTAACAGCCATGCATATTTCTGAGCAAACATCATGTAAATCCATTCTGCCGGAACAGTTTTAAGCAAAAGAGTTTCAACTCCGATAAAAGCCAAAATTGCAAAAGCAACGTGTAGATATGTTTTTTTGTAAAAACTTGCCTTCTCAACATCCGTAGAGTGAGCGACTAAAACATTTGAAATCATAATTTATAGTAGTTTATTTATTTTCGTCTGATTGTTTGTAAGGTTTTATACCCATTATCTTCCCATCCTCTTCAAAAACTGCAGTAATAATTTCTTTTGGAGAAGGCTCTGTCTGATCATCCGCATATTTATATTGAATCATAGGGAAATTCTCTCCGGTCATAAATGATCTGTAACCGGTTTTATAAATTACTATTTTCCTTTTAAAATCAATGTCTCGATTAAGATTTTCATAAACTTTGTCGGTCACTTTAGATTTCGTCTTATCAGACATCAAACTTTCCATGGTGCTTTTATCAGATGCTTTCAATGCAGTGATAAATTGTTCAAATTTCCCATTGAAAAGCTCTTTCTGTGCTTTCGAAAGTTCTAATTTCTGCTCAGTGGTTCGATTATCTTTTATTACTTCTGCTTTTTTCACCTTCTGCGCAAAGCTCAGCTGGAATGCTAAAAAGGAAAGGATGATTGTTGCTTTTTTCATTAAATATTTTTTCGTGACAGGTAAATTTAGTAATAAAATTTAAGAGACCGCTTAATTTTTTAAAATCCCACCAATTTCAAACATACGCAAACTTTTAGATTAAAAACAAATCTGCCAAATCAGCAAAATCTGCGCGAGAAAATAAACTTAAATTACCTCCAAAAACTGCATCGTATCTACATTATCTGCATAGGTATCAAGTCCGGGATTCTGAGCCTCACCAAAATTCACCGTTTCAATTCCCAAATCATTTTTACCAACGACGCACTGAATGTTTTTTTCATTTTCATTAATGAAATTTTTCACACCTTCCAAAGAAGAATATCTGCTGAAATGTATTACAGACAACGGACTAAAAAGCTTTTCATCTTCTTTCAGCATTACAAAATTATTATCCCAGAACTTGTCTTGGTTCAGCAAATAAACCGCTCTATTGTAATCATAATTGTTGGCATATTTATTATGATTGATAACTTCTTTAAAATCAATAAAGCTTTCAAAAACCAGATCAATCACAAAATCTTCAGGAATAAAAAGTCTCGTCACATTTCTGCAACCCAAACCAAAATACCGGAAAATATCCTGAGCAAGAAGCTTCAGTTCTTCTTCAGTTTCGTCACCTTTTATCACAGCAACCGAAGTTCTGTTTTTTCTGATAATGCTTAAATGATTTTTAAAATAAAATTCCAGATACCTTGCTGTATTATTGCTTCCCGTCGCGATAACAGCGTCAAAATCTACAAGCCTTTCAACAAATTCATATTCAATCTCATTATCTGAGAATTCTTTCCATTTTTTTAAAAGAAAAGGAAGCATTTGCTTGTCTTTTGATGATAATTTGATCAGCGGACTATGATTGCTCACAATCACAGAAATCACATCATGCAATCCCACCAAAGGAATATTTCCAGCAAGAATTAGCCCGACTTTTTTTGTTGTTTTGGAAGGAGAATAACTGCTCAACCAGGAGTTTATATTATCTTTTGTTAGTAAATCTGACCATTGCTTTAAGGCAAATTTCTGATTATCCATCGTAAACCACGGATTTTCAATCTCAGATTTTTTCAGAATCATTTCAAATTCAGAATCATATTCATTATAATCTTCAGAATCTTTTAATAAATATGCTTTTATGTATTCACTTAATTTAATAAGGCCTAAAACTTGCTTTTCGATATTCATAATTACTGTAAAAGTGGGGAAAATTTTGTAATTTTGTGCAAATTTAAAAAAAATTAGCGATGGCTATTAAAATAACTGATGAATGTATTAATTGTGGCGCCTGTGAACCGGAATGTCCCAATAATGCAATATATGAAGGAGCAGTAGACTGGAAAGCTTCTGAAGGTACCGAGTTGAAAGGTACTGTAACATTACCATCGGGTTTAACTGTAAATGCAGATTCTCCACAGGAACCGGTAAGTGACGATGTGTACTTCATTGTTACTGATAAATGTACAGAGTGCAAAGGCTTCCATGAAGAACCTCAATGCGCCGCAGTTTGTCCGGTAGACTGCTGTGTTCCGGATGAAGATCACGTAGAATCAGAAGAAGCACTGCTTAGCAAAAAAGCATTCTTACACGGTGAATAAACAATGCCGTCTCATGCATTATGAGACGGTTTTTTTTAACTTTATATTTAAAAATTCTCCATCTATAATAAGAAAGATCAGATTCTTACAATCAGAAATCTTTCAAAATAAAAAGTAAATTATGAGTAAAAAGCACAATTTCAGCGCAGGACCATGTATCTTACCACAGGAAGTTTTCGAAAAATCTGCAGAAGCTATTTTAGATTTTAACGGAATCGGTTTGTCACTTCTTGAAATTTCGCACAGAAGCAAAGATTTTGTTGCGGTAATGGATGAAGCTCGTGCAATTGTAAAAAGGCTGATGAATTTGGGAGATGATTACGAAGTCTTATATCTGGGAGGTGGCGCAAGTCTGCAGTTTGCAATGGTTCCTTATAATTTAATGAAAGTTGGCGGAAAAGCTGCTTATACTGATACCGGAACTTGGGCTGCGGGAGCTATCAAGGAAGCTAAAAAAGTAGGAACGGTAGATGTTGTAGGTTCTTCGAAAGAAGAAAACTATTCGTACGTCCCAAAAGATTATACGGTAGGTTCAGAATACGATTATTTCCACTGTACTTCAAATAATACAATCTACGGAACTCAAATGAAGTCGTTCCCTGAAGTGGATACTTTAATGGTTTGCGATATGAGTTCTGATATTTTCTCAAGACAATTAGATTTCTCTAAATTTGATTTGATATACGCCGGAGCTCAGAAAAACATGGGACCTGCGGGAGTAACTTTAGTAGTGATCAAAAAAGAAATTTTGGGTAAAACAGGAAGAGAAAATATGTTTTCGATCTTAGATTATTCGCAGCATATTTCAAAAGAATCTATGTACAATACTCCACCGGTTTTCCCGGTTTATGCGTCTTTGCTTACTTTGCAACATTTGGAAAACAACGGAGGAATTGCCGGTGCTGAAGCTAGAAACGAAGCTAAGGCTAAACTTTTATACAGCGAAATCGACAGTAATCCGCTCTTTGAAACATTCTGCGTAGAAGAAGACCGTTCATTAATGAATATTTCATTTAAATTGCTAGATGACAGCAAAAAAGAGGAATTTGATTCTGCATGGAAGTCAGCGGGAATCAGCGGACTCAATGGTCATAGAAGTTTAGGTGGTTACAGAGCAAGTATGTACAACGCTTTACCTATTGAAAGTGTGCAGGTTTTGGTTGATGTGATGAAGTCAATAAAATAGCTTAAATTAGGCAACACAAAATTTAAAAAAGATTAAAAGATTTCGGAAGCAAGATTTTCAGACTAAAATTATGAATCTAACTTCCGGATCTAAACATCTAAAATTACAATATGAAAGTCTTAGCTAACGACGGAATTTCCAAAGCAGGCGAACTTGCCTTAAAAGAAGCAGGAATTGAAGTTCTTGAAAACAGAGTTGCGCAGGATCACGTTATTAATTTCATTAATGAAAATAATGTTGATGTTCTCTTGGTAAGAAGTGCTACCAAAGTAAGACAGGATTTAATTGATGCTTGTCCGGGATTAAAAATCGTTGGAAGAGGCGGTATCGGTATGGATAATATTGATGTTGAATATGCTATAGAAAAAGGTTTGTATATCATTAATACGCCAAACGCGTCCTCCAGATCGGTTGCCGAGTTGGTATTTGCACACTTTTTTTCGCTGGCAAGATTTCTTCACGAATCCAACAGACTGATGCCACTGGAAGGAGACACTCATTTTAATGCGTTGAAAAAATCTTTTAACAATGCATTTGAGCTTTCGGGGAAAACTTTGGGTGTTATAGGATTTGGAGGTATCGGACAGGAAGTTGTGAAAATGGGAATTTCTTTAGGAATGAAAATAAAAGTTCTTACAAGAAAACCGAAAACTAAAACCATCAGTTTAAATTTCTTTGACGGACAGACCGTTGATTTTGAAATTTCCTCCACCAACGATTCTGATGCATTCTACAAAGACACAGATTTCATCAGCATCAACACGCCTAAAACGAATGAATATATCATAGACACTCCTCAGTTTGAATTAATGAAAGACGGTGTCTATATTGTAAATACTGCAAGAGGGGGTGTGATAAATGAAGTCACTCTCCTCGATTTTATCGAATCTGGGAAAGTAGCAGGAGCAGCATTGGATGTCTTTGAAACAGAACCAACTCCCGAGCTTATTTTATTGATGAATCCCAACCTTTCTCTCACACCACATCTTGGTGGAAATACCATAGATGCTCAGGAAAAAATTGGTGTGGAGCTTGCAGAGCAGATTATTGAGATTAAAAAGAAACTATAAATTATATATGCCAGTTTTTAAACCTTTCCGCGGAATAAGACCTCATAAAGATCATGAGGCTACATTTCCTACTCATCCTTTAGATAATTTCACACAGGCTGAAATCGCTGAAAAAGCACAAAAAGAAAAGACTTACATCAATATGATTAAACCTTATGTTGTAAGTAAATCTAAAGATGTCGACCGGAATTTGAGGAAAATTCGTTCAACTTTTGAAGAACTTCTCGATGAAAAAACACTCGTTCAGGATAGCTCTTCATATTACTTGTACGAACAGATTTATCCAAACAAACAGGTTTTCAGAGGGCTTTTGGGATTGGCAAGTATTGAAGATTTCTGGGCCGGAAAAATCAAAAGACACGAAAGTACAATTCCACAGAGAAAAGAAAAATTAGCTCATTATTTAGATAAGGTAAATCTTCAGGCAGAGCCTGTATTGTTAACCTATCCATCCAATTCAAAGATTGAATTGCTGATGAATCATGAGGAAAAAAACGTTCCTATTTTCAATCATGTTGATACGGTTGGGATCAGACATAAAATATGGCGGATCGATAACCGTCTGAAACTTCAGCAGTTTAAGGAAGTGATTGATCAGATTGATTCTTTCTACATTGCCGACGGACACCACAGAATCGGTTCTACAGCGCTTCATGCAAAGCGTTTGAAAGACAAAAACAAAAAGCACAACGGAACGGAAGCATATAATTTTGTATACAGCTTCATCGTTTCCAACCAATCGATAAAAATTCACGATTATAACAGGATTGTGAGCAGTATTGGAGACCTGACTACTGAAGAATTTCTTAAAAGTCTCGAAAAATACTTTTTAATTCACGAGAAAGAACAGACCCCCTATTTTCCGTCACAGAAATTTCACATTTCTATGTATATTGATGGGAAATTCTATTCTCTGCACGTAAAGCATGATCTCCGTTCTCAGGAAATGTCTTTAGATAATCTAGACCATCACCTTTTAGATAAGTATATTGTAAAAGATATACTCAAAATTGAAGATTCAGACAGTTCTGATCAGATTTCCTACGTAAAAGGAAACTCAAACATCGACGGCATCAAGATTTTAAAAGAGAAAGTAGATAACGGTGAAGGAAAAGTTGGTTTTGGAATTTATCCTGTAAGTTTTAATGATATGATTAAAATTTCAGATTTAAAACTTCGTATGCCACCAAAATGCACTTTTATTGAGCCAAAACTGGTAACTGCATTGCTAATGTACGACATGAAGTAATTGACTGTTAGGAATTAGCTTTTGGCTATTGCAAACCTTTCAAGTTGAAAATTCATAAATCATATTTCCTCAAAATTATTTCTTAAAAAGCTAAAGAGAATAATTTTGAGGATTTTTATTAAGGTCAATATTTACTTTAAAAACGCTTTGTGGTCTTAGCTGAGTAGAATGCTATTGCGAAATTAAAAACAGTTAGCATTAAAAAAGAGCTTTGCGACCTTTGCATTAAAAAGCATTACTAAAAAGTATTATCTCTCAGAATTACTAAATTTTTCTTTATTTTTATTCACCGAAAAGAAGTTCATTACAATGAAAAAAATTCTGCTCATCTTATTTTCACTCTTTTTCAGTGGATTTTTATTTTCTCAAAAGAAGTCAGTCAGAAAACCAAAGCCGATCCCGAAATTCAACTATATTGATGAATTTAAAAAAATATCAGATGAAATACTGACCAACGGAACCGCATACGATAATCTTGGCGAACTCACGAAAGGTGTTGGTCCGCGGTTCAGCGCAACTCCTGGCTATGCTAAAGCTACAGAATGGGCAGAGAAAAACCTTAAAGAAGCTGGCGCGGAAAACATCTGGAAACAGGAAGTGAGAGTTCCTATATGGATAAGAGGAAGAGAATCTCTACAGATTAAAGCCGGAAACGGCGAATGGAAAAACATCCGCATGCTTTCTTTCGGAAATTCAGAAGGCACTGGCGGAAAAGATATGGTTTATGATATTCTTCTGGTGAACGATGTACAGGAACTTGTGAATCTCACCAGCGCGCAGGTGAAAGACAAAATCATTTTCGTCAACTACCCTATTGATCAGAAAATTGTAAGTACCGTAGATTCTTATTTAATTGCCGCTAAATCTAAATTACTTTCCGCATCTGTAATCGGAAAAAAGGGTGCAAAAGCATTAATAATAAGATCATTAACGACGGCTTCAGACGATATTCCGCATGCCAAACAGATCTATTACGAACCGGATGACAAGGTAAAAATTCCTGCCGTAACCATTGGAGTAAAATCTGCAGACGAGCTGGAAAAACTCTTGAAAAAACAAACCGTAAAAGCAAAATTGAACATGACCGCCGAATCTAAAGGCGACACCATCAATCATAATATCATCGGAGAAATTCCGGGAAAGAAAGATTCTAAAGTGATTGTTTTGGGAGCTCAGCTCGATTCTTGGGATTTCGCAGAAGGCGCTCATGACGACGGTTCTGGCGTTGTTCAGTGTCTGGAAGTTTTAAGAACATTCAAAGCTTTGGGTTACGATAATAATCATACGATCAGAGTTGTACTCTATGCCAACAGTGAGAATGGCGGACAGGGCCGAGAAACGTATGCAGCGCAGGTAAAAAAGAAAGATGAAAAGCATATCATCGCTTTGGGTTCAGATTCCGGAGGGTATTCTCCGAGAGGTTTTTCTTTGGATATGTCACCACAGAGACGACGTTTGATCTTCCCATGGAAAGAATATTTCCTTCCTTACGGCGTGTACGATTTTGACCAGACTTATGCCATTCAGGATATTGCGCCGCTTAAGAAACTCGATATTCCATTAATAGAATTGGTGGTAGATACTCAAAGATATTTTGATTACCATCACTCCGAAAAGGATACTTTCGATAAAGTCAACAAGAGAGAATTGCTTTTGGGAGCGGTTGTGATGACGCAGATGGTTTTTATGATTGATAAGAATTGGTAACTACATGAAAAATATTCTTTCAAAGCAATTTTCATTACTTTTAATGCTGTTATCAATTTCTGGATGTGAGGAAAAAATTGAATCTAATAAATTTGATTCTCAAAAATGGAAACCTATAGAAAACGGATTGTACGGTGAAAATCACAGAAAAAAGATGCTTGATGATCTTATCAAAAACGTTCTTGTTTTCCCATATAATCATGCTAAAAAGGGAACAAAAAAAAGTGAAGTTATAAATTTAATAGACAGACCTATATCTACTGATTGTAATGGTTACGAAACCTATGAAATAGAAGAAAAACAGGGCTGGATCGATCCTAATGGTTTTGTAAGGCTTAAATTAATGTATGATAATGATTCAACATTATTAGGATATATAATCGAAGATGGGAATTATGCGGAATAATAAAATTCACAGTTTTCAATACTAAACTATTCTAGATACGCTTTTCTTCAAAAACCTACTCGAATTGACGGTATTAGAAGTTCATATCAATTTAAAAACTCCTTTTTAGTCAGTGTAAAATCTAAAATCTCCCCTGCTCTTTTTACTTTTACTTCAATAGAATCTGCGGCACTTTCTACTCTGTTGAGCAAATACTGACATGAAGATTCTTTGTTTAAATTTTCGAAGCTTACGCCGTTGATGCTTAGAATTTCATCATCAATTTTCAGAGGAATTTGATGTCCTTGAAAGACCAGTACCACTTTAGCTTTAAAGTCGATAAACCGATAGGCAAAACCGAACGATTCGAGCTTGGCAGGAATTTTTTTAATACGTTGCAGATAGACCTTATTGGTTTTCCAATCGATAATGAATTTAAAGTTTTTCAGAAATTCGTTTCCTAAAAGATTAGCATTTCCGGTCATTACGATTTCGTTGCCGAATTTTTGTCCGGCAAGCTGCAGTTCATCCGCTCTGAAATGATATGACGAAAGTGGCTTTCCCGTTCCGAAAGCACCTACCGAATTAACACCATACGTTTCGATAAATTTCACTTTTTCAGCCTTATCAAAATTATCATCCGAAATCTTTATTGCTCCGGTAAATCCGGTATCAAAATTAAGATTGATTTTTTTATTTAAAATTTCAGAAGTAATTACAGGTGTTTTTTGCGGCTTTGGTTTAAAGTTGAAAACCGTTTCGTAACCTTCCTGAGAGAAATTTTCAATATTTTTTGTCGCTTCCAGCATATTTTCAGAATAATTGATCCTCCAGAAAAGTTTTGCCATTTGATTGGCTCCTATGATACCGTCAATTTTCAGACATACAAATTCCGGATCTTGAAGATCTACAACCACGGCACCAATATTTTTAAAAATAATCTGATCAACCGTCATCTCCGGTAACACAGTAAAAATCTGTTCCTGCTTATTTCTTTGGGAATCGCCGACCTTACTTCTATGTTTTTTCTTAAGATTCAGTTCGTTATAGACTGCATTTGAAATAACAGTTGGAGCTCCTGTATCAAAAATAAACTGATAAGGTTTTCCGTTGATGCTTATTTTAATTAAAGGTAAATCGTTGGCAAATGTAAGATTGATTTTCTCGACATCATTTTTAAGAACCGCTTCGCCGGTTTCAAAAAACCTCTTTCCCTGCGCTGAGAAAACTGTAAGATAGAAAATAAAAAACAGAAAAAAACTTTTCTTCATGATGGTATTTTCCACTAAAGTAGGAAATAATCGGGAGATTTATTCAATAATTCTTTTCTTAAAACCAAATGTATACAAGCTGTCGATTGGTACATTCGCATTTTCTAACATCATTTTAGAAGTTGTAAAAAAATCGCCATAATCTGTATGGAGTCCACGTGCAGATATCTCTTTTTTTTCGTGTCTGCTTTTATATATGATTTTGGTGGATGGAGAATCTGGCCATGGTGAAATTATATAGGAATTTCCCAGAGAATCTATACCGGTCTTGGGATATTTTAGAAGATTCTCGTCAATTTTTTTAAAAGAAATTATAATGTCTTTGTATTTTTGAACAGAGATATTTGTGACGGTTTTTCTTTTACGATTATTAGCGATACGAAGGATTCTGGGTTTCTTGGGTGCATTGGTTTCAAAAACCGTATCATAATAGGTCAATATTACTTTCGCTGTTTTTTTCCTCGGAATCAATTTTACGGTCAGCTCGTCGTTATAGATTTTCAGATAGTTTTTGGTTCTGAATTCTATTCCCTCACTGGCACACGAGGTACACAATAAGAGCATGAACGATAAAATAAAAATTCTCATCTTTCTAAGTTTGCAAAGTTTATGTTTTTAAAAATACATAATTAATCGCACTATGACTCAAAATCTTTGTAAGCTTGAATCAAATAAAACACAGTTTAGAAGATTTCATCATTAAATTTCAACAGAATAGCATCGTCTATAGAAAAATTTTAATATTTTTGATCAACACAAATTAAATACGATGAAAAAAAGTGGCACAATTGCTCGCCCGACATTCAGTTTGCCCCGTCGGAACTTCCGACAGCCTTTCCTTTTCCTACTTTGCCTCGTCGGGAATCCCGACAGCCTTATCCGATTTCATTTCATCCCGTCGGAAGTTCCGACAGCCTTTCCTTTTCCGACTTTGCCCCGTCGGAACTTCCGACAGGCTTTCCTTTTACTACTTTGCCTCGTCGGAACTTCCGACGGCTTTATAAATATTTAATGTAAAAAAAAATTTTCTCATCATATGGATGAAGATAAATCAAATAACAAAAACCTAAAAACAATGATGCAAAAACTCATTCCTTTAGACTCATCACGTCTACCCCACGCAGAATTCGGTCAGTTGATCGTAAGATTTTTTGAAGATTTCGCCAGCTCGTCTCTCGATGTGACTATTGATTCAGATTTTAAAAAGCTGTACAATGCTTTGCAGTTGCAGATTCCGTCGTATAATGCTGCACTGGATCAGATCAGGGCAAGTGAAGAATCAAAACAGATTGGCGAATTCGACCATACCAGAGATCTAGATATGAAAGCTCTGCGCGATTCTCTGAAACCTTACAGAAATTCCAGAATTCAATCTGAAATTGCTGCCCATGCAAGTTTGCATATGCTTTTGTCTGAGTACAAGGAGGTAGAAGATGAATCTTACGAAGCTGAAACCAATAAATTGAATTCGCTTGTCGCAAGACTGCAGTCCTCCGACTATACTTCGCACGTTGCAACGATGGGAATTGTAAAATTCATCAATCAACTTGCAGATTCTAACACGGCTTTCAATACTCTTTTTGGTCAGCGCTCTTACAAAACATCGCAGAAAGTAGTTTTTGATGTCAAAGAATTAAGAAAATCTCTAGCAGCAGATTACAAAAAAATGACCACTTATATTGCAACCCTAGCAACGGTAAAAGATGATGCTTATTACAAAGACGTCCTCGCCATCATCAACAACGGAAGAAATTATTTCTCTACCGTTGTACTGGCAAGGAGAACCGGAAAAAAGAGTGATGTAGAGAAGTCTTAAACTAAAACCGCCCCTGAGAAGGGGCGGTTTTGTTATAATTAACTATTAATTAAGTCTTGATAACTTATATTTTATTTCACTAACAAATTCATTTGTTAAGTTTCTAAAGCTTATCCAAAACCTTTTTTGGCAACACCTTCACCAACCTTGTTTTGTATTCCTTATCAGCAAAAACCAGCTTCCACGTTTTTTTATCTTTAGAGGCTGCAACCATCTTCATCGGGGCGGTGATTACGTAAGAGCCTTCTTTGGTGTTATACTTTACATTGGCTTTACCATATTTTGAGGTCATCATTTCACCTATACTTTTCTTCATCTGTTCGTTCATTGCGCTTACGTCACCTTTCATTGTCAGGTAATAATTGGCAACAGAAAAATATTCGCCTGAGATCAGTTCAGGCTTTTCAATGCTTCCGAATTTCATATCTTTTACTTCAACCTTTATGAAAGGATTATTGTACGTCATATTCAAAAGCTGAGTGATTTTTTCTTTTGGTTCTACGGTAAAAAATTTAGGATAGATACACTCTACAGACTGATCTATTTTTTTGTATTTAATGGTATTCACAAAATAAACGAGAGACTTTCTGATTGCCTGATCATCGGTAGTCACCTTTGTCTGCGCAAACGAAAACCAAGTATACAAGATCAATAATGCAGTAATAAATTTGGTTTTGTACATAGTATTTTTAAAATTATTAGAAGAATTTTGTTTAAGATTTCTGGTTTCAAATATATGTAATTTTACATCTATTACATTGATAAAATCTTATGTTCTAATTCAAAATAATACCACACTCTATCCGATTTATATCCTTAATTTTGCCCCAGATTTTTAGAAAAGATGAAAACATTATTATATTATTTAAAACCACACAAATGGTTGCTTATTTTGTCATTGGTATTGGCAACGATCAATCAGGTTTTTTCTTTATTCAGCCCTGCGATTACAGGAAATATCCTCGATCAATTGGTCACCCATCCCAATCATTTTGATAAAGAAAAGAACGCAGCAAGAACGCTGGATCAATATCTCTACGGAACCGATCTGTACCACGGAGCATTTTACTTCCTGGGATTGCTGATTGGTACTGCGATGATCAGCAGAATTGCAAAAGCATTTCAGGATTACGTTGTGAATGTGATAACCCAAAAATTCGGAGCCAATATTTTCACTGACGGTCTGCAGCATTCGATGGCACTTCCCTATCAGGAATTTGAAGATCAGCGAAGTGGTGAAACGCTTTCTATCCTGACGAAAGTAAGAGAAGATTCGGTAAAATTTATCACCAACTTTATCAATATATTCTTTGGGATTCTGGTAAGTATTATTTTCGTGTCGATCTACGCCATCCGTTTGCATTGGTCGATCATGCCGGTTTATGTAGTCGGAATTTTCCTTATTGCTTTTATTACCAATTTATTAAGCAAAAAAATTAAAAATATTCAGAAAACAATCGTTACCGAAACAACAGGTTTAGCAGGAAGTACTACAGAAAGTCTGCGTAATATCGAAATTGTAAAAAGTTTAGGTTTAACGAAACAGGAAGTAAAACGTTTAAATAACAACACCTACAAAATTCTTGGGCTAGAACTTAAAAAGGTAAAAAGCATCCGCTCATTAAGTTTTATTCAGGGAACGATGGTGAATTTCCTGCAACAGCTGATTACGCTTACTCTTTTGTTTTTAATTTTCAGAAACATTGTAACTCCAGGACAATATTTATCATTAATGTTTTACGGATTTTTCATCTTCGGACCGATGCAGGAAATAGGAAACATCATTATTTCTTATCGTGAAGCTGAAGCATCGCTTCACAATTTTGATACCCTGATGAAGAAAGACGTTGAAGAAAAACCACAGAATCCTAAACAGATCGGCGCAATTAAAGCACTGGCATTTAAAAATGTTTCTTTTAAACATCAAAGTTCTTCCTATAAAGCTCTAAATGATATTTCTTTTGAAGTTAAAAACGGAGAAACCATTGCTTTTGTAGGGCCAAGCGGTTCCGGTAAAAGTACATTGGTAAAATTATTGGTCGGATTGTACAGACCTAAAGAGGGCGCGATTTTCTATAACACCATCAACGGTAATGAGTTTGATTTTGACGAACTTAGAAATCAGATAGGTTTCGTAACTCAGGATACGCAGCTTTTTGCCGGAACCATAAAAGAAAATCTCTTATTTGTAAATCCTAATGCGACGGAAGAAGATCTGGATTTAGCTTTAAAAAAATCGAGCGCAACTTCTCTCATCGCAAGAGCAGACAACGGAATCAACACGATCATCGGCGAGGGCGGACTAAAACTGAGCGGTGGCGAAAAACAAAGAATTGCCATTGCAAGAGCTTTGCTAAGAAGACCCAACTTGTTGATTTTTGATGAAGCAACATCTGCTTTAGACAGTATTACAGAAGAGGAAATCACATCAACGATAAGAGATATTTCCGAAGAAAAAGAGCAAATAACAGTATTGATTGCCCACCGACTAAGCACAATAATGCATGCTGACAGAATTTATGTTTTAGAGCGTGGCAAGGTTATTGAAACCGGTTCGCATGAGAATCTTCTCGATTTGAAAGGATTGTACTATGCAATGTGGAGACAGCAGATCGGGGAGAGAAAGGTAATTACGCAGATTGTTTAAATTAAATTTGAATTAAACAGTCTCAAAGAAAATGAGATAGCGTTCCTACGGAACGCATCTTTTTGTGGTGTTTATATCTACACAGATATTGCTCCTAACGGAGAAATTGGTATAACAAGAAATTCTCTGAAATTTATTGACTGTATTTCAATAAATTCAATTCTAATAGACTGTGAAAAGCGGTTTACTCCAGAGGAGCAAAATCTGTGTAGAATAACCTGTAACTAAAGAATGGAGCGCTATCTCAAATTAGTGAATATATTTTCGAACTTAATTACGTTAAAATATTTACACAAAAAAAGCCATCTCTCACGAGACGGCTTCCTAATTTATATCAATTTCGATTATGGAACCTTTACCAATTCTACATCGAAGATCAACCATGCATTTGGCGGAATAACTCCTCCTGCACCTCTCTCACCGTAACCCATTGCTGGTGGAATCAACAAAGTAGCAGTTTCACCTTCTTTTAACAAAAGAATTCCCTCGTCCCATCCTTTGATTACTCTTCCTGTTCCTACAGGGAATTCTAGAGGTTCATTTCTTTTAAATGAAGAATCGAATTCTGTTCCGTTGGTAAGCTTACCTGCATAATGTACCTGAACATTATCGCCAGCTTTTGGAGCTTTACCTTCAGTCTTTTTTGTTATTTTGTAATAAAGACCAGATTCGGTAACCTGCATTCCTGCTTTAAGATCTTCTATTGCTTTTTTTGCATCAGCTTCAGCTTTTTCAGCCATCGCTTTATTGTTTGCAGCGATTTTAGATTTTCCTTCAGTGAAAGTTTTTGCAGCGTCGTACCCTTTATACTCATCACCTTTGCTGAAAATGCTTACTTTTTCAAGCACAATATCAGTTTTAGGTTTATCCTGAGCACCTTTTTCTACGTTAGCAATTTTATCAATCACATCGTCACCTTTCACCACTTTTCCGAAGATCGTATGTTTGCCGTCTAACCACGGAGTCGCTATTTCAGTAATAAAAAACTGAGAACCGTTGGTATTTGGTCCCGAGTTAGCCATCGACAAAACACCTTTCCCTGTATGTTTAAGATCGTTTTTCTCGTCTTCGAATTTATATCCGGGATCGCCCATTCCTGTTCCCTGAGGATCACCTCCCTGAATCATGAAATCTTTGATTACTCTGTGAAAAATTGTTCCGTCATAGAAAGGAACTCCTTTTGCTTTAGCTTTGTTATCAATTTTACCTTCTGCAAGACCAACAAAGTTAGCCACAGTAACTGGTGATTTTTTGTCTTCAAATTTTACAATCAAGTTACCCTGAGTAGTCTGAAGATTGGCATAAAGTCCGTCTTTAAGCCCTTCGTAAGTTTCTTTGTCTACGTTCATTTTCTTATAAATTGGTGTACAACTTAGCAGCGAAACACTTGCAGCTGCCAGAATTATATTTTTGTTAAACAATTTCATTTTATAAAACTTTTAATTTAATAATTAAAGGAATATCGTTATCTATTTTATTTTCGTCTCCAAAGGTTCCGTATGCGAGTGATGACGGTACCAGCAATGTAATTTCTTCTCCGTTGTGCATATATCTCAATGCATTTTCTACTGCTTTTAATTCATCAAAATGTCCGAAACTTGCATCATTTCGCTGAATTGGTTTGTCATAAATCTTAGTCTGATCAAAATCATAAAGATCATAAGAATAAGAAATCGGCGAATCATCCGGACGTCTCTGCCTCTTATCAAACCCTTCTACCGTCGTCCAATAATTGAGCTGAGTTGGATAAAACTTTATATCCTGATTATTCACCCAATCCTGAATCTGCTTTCTCTCCAGTGCGTTAAGATTTTTCATGCGATTTCTAGAGACATCAAGATCACTCTTACTAAGAACACCACCAACAGGCGGATGTACCTGTGGAGTATTTCTTTTACAGCTTATAAGAGCTAATGCGGCAATGAGAAGTATTTTTTTCATAAAAACTTTTGCGAAAATACGCATTTCGGGAATCATTAACAAAACTTGATGAATTTATTAAAATAAAGTTTGAAAATTTTTAAAATATTAATATAATCTCAAAATTTTGTTTCTAAAAATCTCGATGATTTGATGACAACGCCGATCAATTCACTTCAAAAAAATCTGCTCAATCAGCTTAAAAATTAACCTGTAAACCAGAAAGAAAAAAAGCCAGGAAAATCCTGGCTTCATATATTATTTGATTAGAAATTAAGCTGTCTCTAAAACATCTTTTTCAACCAAAACTCTCCATCCAAAAGGATCTTCAGAATGGTTGGTCTGTAGATTCACAAGATCATTTTTCAAGGTCACTGCAAAACTTTCTTCATCTGAAAGTCTCGGCAATTCTAGTTTTTCACCATTGTAACCCAAAGCCTGAAAAACTGTGGTAACAACCGCTGTTCCTACTCCCCAAACTTCTTTCAAAGTTCCGTTTTTCTGAGCTGCAATCACGTCTTTCACCATAATTGGCTCTACTTTTATTTCGAAACCTCTTTTTTTAGCAAGTTGAATAAAGCTGTCTCTAGTAACACCGTCTAATATTTTCTCAGATGTAGGCGGCGTATAAATCGTATCGTTAATTCTTACGAAAACATTCATTGTTCCGCTTTCCTCAAAATATTCATGAGTAGCATCATCAGTCCAGATGATCTGATCATATCCTTCTTCCATTGCCAACTGCGTCGGATAAAAAGAAGCGGCATAGTTTCCCGCTGCTTTTGCAGAACCTACTCCACCGCTCGCTGCTCTTGAATAATGATCAGAAATTTTCACAGATACTGGTTCTGTATAATACATTTTTGCCGGTGTTGCCACAATTGCAAACATATATTTATTAGCAACTCTTGCTTTAAGTGCTTCTTCAGTTGCGAAAATTAAAGGTCTGATATATAAAGAATTACCTTCACCCTGAGGAATCCATTCTCTGTCGATGTTTACCAAAGCTTTAAGACCATCTAAAAAAATCTCTTCAGTTACTTCCGGCATTGCAAGACGCTTTGCAGATTTATTGATACGCTCAAAATTCTTTTCGGGCCTGAAAAGGAAAACCTGTCCGTCATTGTCTTTATAAGCTTTCATGCCTTCAAAACAAGCCTGCCCGTAATTTACACCCATCATTGCAGGAGTAAACAAAAGAGGACCGTAAGGAACCAATTTCACATCGCCCCATTTACCGTCTTCATATTCACAGATGATCATGTGATCACTGAAAGTATTTCCAAACGAAAAATTATTGGGATCGAAAGTAGAAATTCTAGAGTTTTCTGTTTTTTGAATTATCATTTCTTAAAATTTTTATGATGTTCTACAAATTTAACATAATTTTCCAAATATAAAAATTTTGAAGTAAATTTGAAAAAAAATACTTTGGACAGAGAAATCAGGACAACAAACGACGGCAGCAAAACATTGTTTATCAGTGATTTAAATGAAAATTACCATTCTCATCACGGTGCGTTACAGGAAGCTGAACACGTGTTTATTAAAAACGGATTAAATCTAATAAATGATTACGAAATTAACATTTTAGAACTCGGTTTTGGAACAGGTTTAAACGTTTTAGTTACAATTAATGAATATTTAAAAACTGACAAAAATCATATCATCAATTATTATACGCTCGAAAAATATCCGATAAATGACCACGAGATTGAGAGTTTAGCTTATTTCGACCATTTTGATAACACAGAATTAAAAAATATTTATCGAAAAATTCATCAAACTGACTGGGAAAAATCGGTAGAAATTACTAAGGGTTTTAATCTTAAAAAGATTCAATGCGACTTCTTTGATCTGAAAAATATTGAATTACCTGATATAAGCCTGGTTTATTATGACTGTTTTGGAGCGAGAGTGCAGCCTGATCTTTGGGAAAAGCCTTTATTTGAAATGGTTGCAGATAAGATGAAAATCAACGGACTCTTAACAACATATTCATCGAAAGGCAGTGTCCGCAGAATTTTAAAAGAGCTCAATTTTGACGTGCAAAAAAAACAGGGACCACCGGGAAAAAGAGAAATGATCAATGCAATAAAGTTATAAATTACAGGAAATAAATTATTAGTAATAGTGGGTACTCTAATAAGAACTACATATTTTGAAAACTCATAATTCGTCTGTGATAACTCTTAACTTTTAACTATTTTCCCTATTTTAGCTTTACAAAATATGAAATATGATAGATAAGATTAACGTGAGAGTTTATGCTTGTGCGGTAAAAGACAATAAAGTCCTGACTCTATTTGAAGAATATGCTGGACAGCCTTTATTAAAATTTCCAGGTGGAGGATTGGAATTTGGCGAAGGCTTGACCGAATGTCTTCACCGTGAATTTGATGAAGAGCTAAATGTAAAAATTGAAATAATAGAACATCTTTATACTCAGGAAGATTTTTTGGTTTCAAGATTCCGGGAAAACGAACAACTCCTTACTATATATTATATGGTCAAAATCACGAATGAAGAAGATTTTTTAATTCTTGATCCCTGTATAGAAAGAACTGAATGGCTTCCTTTGAACACTGAAATCAATCCTTTTACACTGCCTGTTGATAAAATCGTTTTTGATAAATTAAAAGAAAAATTCCTGTAAAAATTTACAGGAATTTATTTTATGGAGAAACTTTAAAATCTTTCGCTCCGAGATAAGGTTGTAAATAACCTGAATTCCAATTGGATTGTAATAAAGATTCTAAAAATTCATCCGTTCTGTTTTTATGTGGATTATATTGATCCTTAAGATCGATATTTGCCATTTTGCCTTTCACATTCCACCAAAATGCACTCCATCCGCCACGCATTTCTTTAATGATTTCGAAAACATTTTTACCCGTTGCGCGATTCATCAGTTTTGCAAAAACCTGCCCTTCAGTAGTCGTAAGATCTCTCAGCTGCTTTTCATATTGATCTGCCAGCATATTTTGTCGGTCTTTCACATATTTTCTTTTAGCAGAAGTATCCATTACCAACATTTCTTTTTGAATGTCACGGTACTGTTGCAAAGCAGTTAAAAACAAAGGATAAACCCTGTATAATTTTTTATTGAGAAAAAGATAGTAGTTTTTGTCTAGTTGATTATTAAATTTTGGCTTATTAAGCAAAACCAATTCATCCATTACCACGACAGTCTCGCCATTGATCTCGTAGATCTTAGCTTTTTGTCTCTCATCGTAGAAAAACTTATTTCCAAATTCATCAGTCTTTAATTGATCTTGCGGATATTGGCTAAGAGGCTTTGCAATAACAGAATCTCTCTGCTGACCGAAGATGATCACGCTAAAAAAGACAAGAAAAAGGAAGGTGAATTTATGAAATTTCATTATTTTTACACGTATTATAACGAAATTTAACTACAAAAATCATTCCTTAAATATGAAATTCGAGAAGAAATCTTTGAAATTTTTAGAGAAATATTTAAATACTTCATCGCCAACAGGCTACGAACACAAAGGCCAGGAAGTCTGGATGAATTACATCACTCCCTACGTAGATAAAATAGAAGTTGATCACTATGGAACTTGCTATGGAATCATCAATCCTGAAGCTGAATTTAAGGTGGTCATTGAAGCTCACGCAGATGAAATTTCGTGGTACGTCAATTACATTACAGATGACGGGCTTATTTATGTCATTAGAAACGGCGGCTCAGATCAAACGATCGCTCCTTCTAAAATCGTACATATTCACGGTGAAAAAGGCATAGTAAAAGGTGTTTTCGGTTGGCCTGCGATTCATACAAGAGGCGCAAATCAAGACGAGCCGACACCAAAAATTGAAAATATCTTCATCGATTGTGGAGCTACAAGTAAACAGGAAGTGGAAGATTTAGGAATTTTTGTAGGATGCATGATTACGTATCCTGATGAATTTTTCGAAATGAATGACCGCTATTTTGTTTGCAGAGCTTTAGACAACCGAATTGGTGGATTTATGATCGCTGAAGTTGCGAGACTTTTAAAGGAGAACAAAAAACAACTTCCGTTTGGTCTTTATATTACCAATTCTGTACAGGAAGAAGTTGGGTTGTACGGTGCAGATATGATTGCAGATACCATTAAACCAAATATAGCAATTGTAACCGATGTTACTCACGATACAACAACACCGATGATCGAAAAGAAAAAAGAGGGTGACCAAAAATGCGGTAACGGCCCCGTTGTTTTCTTCGCACCAAGCGTTCATCACATCATCCGAGAGCTCATTATTGACACTGCAAAAAAGAAAGAAATCCCTTATCAAAGAGCCGCAGCAAGCAGAGCAACAGGTACAGACACCGATGCTTTTGCACATTCTAACGGTGGCGTACCAAGTGCATTAATCTCTCTGCCTTTAAGATACATGCATACTACGGTAGAAATGGTTTCGAAAGAAGATGTAGGAAATGTGATTCAATTGATTTACGAAACTCTTCTTAATATTCAGCCTGAAATGAAACTGAAATATCATTAATAGAAATAAAAGAACAGAAAGAAAGACTTTAAATTTCTTCATACTTGTTCAGAAAGTCTAATATTAAGTATAAAAGTAAAAAATGAAAACTAAGCTAATTGCTCCTTCCCTATTATCCGCAGACTTTGGGAATCTGCAAAGAGATATCGAAATGCTCAATAATTCACAAGCCGATTGGTTGCATGTTGATGTAATGGATGGAAGATTTGTTCCTAATATTTCTTTCGGGTTTCCGGTGATGAAAACCATTCAGCAGCACGCAAAAAAATTCATAGATGTGCATTTAATGATCGTTGAGCCTGAAAAATACGTGGAAGAATTCATCGATTACGGTGCAGATTTAGTTTCGATACATTACGAAGCGTGTACACATCTTCACAGAACAATTAATTTAATTCAAAGTAAAGGTGCAAAAGCCGGAGTTGTTCTAAATCCTTCTACGCCTGTTTTAATGCTGGAAGATATTATAGCTGATGTTGATTTAGTATTATTAATGAGTGTAAATCCCGGGTTTGGAGGGCAAAAGTTTATTGAAAATACGTACAAGAAAATCGCAGAAACCAAAGATTTAATTTTAAGCAATAATTCTACAGCATTGATCGAAATTGACGGTGGTGTAAATCTTGATAATGCATCTAAACTTTTTGAAGCCGGAGCGGATGTATTGGTTGCGGGGAATGCCGTTTTCTCTACAGAAAATCCTGAACGAACTATCGAACTCCTTAAAGTATAAATCACACAAAAAGCAGCCAATGAAAGCTGCTATTTGTTCTCAGGTTAAGAGTAAATATGGTTATTAGTTCTATTAGTTAATGATGTTCAGTTAACGATGCCTAGTTGTTAATTTGAGTCTCTTTTTAACTGATGTAAAGATCGCACTTTATTTAAAACAAAAACATCCGTAAAAACACGGTATTTTCATGATAAAAAAATATTTTATTTAATTATCAATTGATATTAAAGTATGATTCGCATTTTGACAAATATGACCATGTATTTTAGTGAATTTGAAAAATAGAAATTGTAGAAACATCTCAAACTTAATGTCAAAAAAAAATCCGGAAGAAATATCCGGATTTTTATATTTTAAGATTTTAGTTAAAAAATCTCTCTTCCTGAAAAATGGAATTGCGCTTCAATAAGAGCATTCTCATCAGAATCTGATCCATGTACAGCATTTTCTCCGATGCTTCTGGCAAACATTTTTCGGATAGTTCCGTCAGCAGCTTCAGCAGGATTTGTTGCTCCAATTAAAGTTCTGAAATCCTCAACAGCGTTGTCTTTTTCTAAAACAGCAGCAACGATCGGTCCTGAACTCATGAAGTCTACCAATTCTCCGTAGAACGGTCTTTCTGCATGTACCTCATAGAATTTTTTTGCATCAGCAACAGTAAGCTGAGTTAATTTTAGAGCTTTAACTTTAAAACCTCCTTCTGAAATTTTTCCTAAAATCGCACCGATATGTCCATCTGCAACAGCATCAGGCTTAATCATAGTGAACGTAATGTTTGACATAAATGTATATTTTTTTGAATGGCACAAAATTACAAAAAATATCTAAATTAAATTTTTAATTTTTTTTAACATAATATAACGCTTTTTAAGAAAAATAATTTTTTCTTTTGGCATGCTAATTGCAACTATATTTTCGATTCTCATGTTTAATTTGAGTTTTCATGGTTATTAGTTTTTACCCAGCTTCGGCTGGGTTTTTTATTTGCAAAAATAACCACTATTTCTTAAATATATCGTAATTCTATTTGATCTCGCAAATAACATGCACAATATATTGCTTCAATTGTAAGCAATTGAACAAAATAGAAATTTATATTTGGGATCGAAAAGTTAGTTTTGAAAATTTTCTTCAGCCTCTTCCATCAGTTTGATGTAGGTAGAATATCGAGAATATTGAATTTCACCTGTTTCTAAAGCCGCCACAACAGCACATTTGGGTTCATTGATGTGCATGCAATTATGAAATTTACATTCTTTTCTTTTTCTGAATATCTCTGGAAAATAATGCTGCACTTCTTCTTTCTCAATATCGATCATTGCAAATTCCCTTACTCCAGGTGTATCAATAACATTTCCGCCAAAGTGCCAGAAATGCATTTGCGCAAAAGTTGTTGTGTGTTTCCCTTTAAGATGTGTGTCCGAAATTTCCGAAGTACGAAGATTGAGATCCGGCTGTAAAGCATTTACCAATGTTGATTTTCCACATCCTGAATGTCCGAAAAACACAGAAGTCTGATCTTTCAAAACTTCCTGCAAATCTTCGAGATTCAATTTTGAATATGAAGAAATTTCTAAACTGTCGTATCCTATTTCCTGATACAGAAACTGAATGTCTTTTACAACTTCTATTTCCTCCTCGTTCAGCACATCAATTTTATTAAAAAGAATAAGAGGTTTTATGTTGTAAGCTTCACAACAAGCGAGAAAACGATCGAGAAACCCGAAAGATGTTTCAGGATGCTTCAAAGTAAAAATGAAACATGCTATATCTATATTCGAGGCAATTATGTGAGCTTCTTTTGAAAGATTGACTGCTTTTCGGATGAGATAATTGCTGCGAGGTTCAATCTTTGTAATCCACGCAATATCATCCTGTTCCAATTGAAATTCAACAAAATCTCCCACAGCAAGAGGATTGGTGAGTCTGGTTTTGATCAGTTTAAATTTTCCACGAATTCTCGCCTCAAAAATTTTACCGGTTTCCATTTCCAAAACCTGATACCAGCTTCCTGTAGATTTAATGATTTTTCCTTTCATATATATGAATGCAAATATAAGAATTTAGGATTTAGGTAACAGGAATTAGTTTAAGCTTAAATTACCA
This sequence comes from Chryseobacterium sp. CY350, assembly GCF_027945075.1. Classification (NCBI taxonomy): domain Bacteria; kingdom Pseudomonadati; phylum Bacteroidota; class Flavobacteriia; order Flavobacteriales; family Weeksellaceae; genus Chryseobacterium; species Chryseobacterium wangxinyae. The sequence continues at coordinate 561,975 of NZ_CP116034.1, read as the reverse complement.
ATCTTAATCTCACCCTGTTACCTACTTCCTGATTATATTTTGTCAGTCATAATATTATTTTGTTTTTCAATAGATTCTTCGTGAATCGCCTTGAAAACTTTCTCAATAAAATCTTGTGACATTCCCGTTTCTTTGGCTTTTTGTACAGCATATTCTGTAATTACCTTCCAACGTTCCGGCTGAAAGATGGCAATGTCGTTCTCTTTTTTCAGCTTTCCAATCTGTTCAGAAATCTGCATTCTCTGGGCAAGCAACTCAATCATTTGAAAATCTAAATCTGAAATCAAAGTTCTGTGTCGTCCCATCACATCGTCAAAACCTGCCAAATCTGAATTTCTCACTTTTAAATTTAAAATCAGATCTGCTAAAACTTCAGGCGTGATCTGTTGTGAGGCATCACTCCAGGCCTCATCAGGATTTGAGTGAGTTTCAATAATTGCACCTTGATATCCTACGTTTAGTGCTTCCTGGGTAATATCTGCAAGCCCTGTTCTATTACCGCAGATGTGAGAAGGATCTACAAGCATCGGAATATTTGGATATTGGCTTTTAAAATCTAAAGCAATCTGCCAATTGGGATTATTTCTGTATTTTGTTTTTTGGTAAGTTGAAAATCCACGGTGAATGACGCCCAAATTTTTAATATCCTGTCCTAAAAGCCTTTCCAAAGCGCCAATCCACAATGCTAAATCCGGATTAACAGGATTTTTTACCAAAACTGTTTTTTCCGTTCCTCTTAAAGCTTCAGCGATCTCTTGCACAGTGAAAGGGTTTACTGTTGATCGTGCACCAATCCACAAAATATCTACATCTGCTTCCAAAGCTGCGGCAACGTGATGTGCATTGGCAACTTCTGTAGCAGTTTTAAAACCGTATTCATGCTTTACTTTCTTCAACCAGTTTAAACCAATTACACCAACGCCTTCAAAACCATTCGGTTTTGTTCTCGGTTTCCAGATACCGGCTCTAAAAATCGGCACCTGCGCATTCGTATCTTTTATTCTTTTAGCTGTTTCAAGCATTTGGGATTCGCTTTCTGCACTGCATGGCCCTGCGATCATCATAGGTTGTGGAAATTCCGCAATCCAGTCGTTTTTTAATTCTTTTAAATTCATATTGTAAGTATTTTTATTAAGTGATGTACATCAACGCGAGCTTCCTTATAAAGAGACTTTATAATTCTTTTCAAAAAATGATGTACAACGTTGTTTTTAAATCAGGAAAGGAAATTATTATTTTCCTATTTTTTTTGAGAAAGAAAATTCAGTTAACTATACCAATAAAATCGATAATACGTTCTAAAATTTCTGTAGTAATAAAATGAAAAACTAAAATAACTGCTAAAGAAATTAGCAGGTGTAAAATTAGACAGGTTTGGGAATACTAATTTTTCCACTTTGAATATTGATAAGTATATTTTTAGTTTTAAAGTAAAATATTAGCGCGCGAAAATAGTTTCTGGCTAATTATTCCACAAATATATAAAATTAAGTTAAATCAAACTTCATTAAATCATCAAGATCTTTAAGTAATGGGTTTATTTCGGTAAATTTTTCAAATATTTTCTTTGTGGTAAGCACTTCCTGTCGCAAATTCTGAGGCTCATGCTTAAAATCAAATACGATTGAGTGATTATTGACCTTGTGTCTGAAGTGATTGAAAAACTCTGGACTCACCTTATCAAATTCTGATTTTGCTGAACTTGAAGGGTACTGAATCTCGATTTTCTTCTCATCGACCTTTAATAGCTTAAAAGATTTAATGGCACTATGAACAACAGGATCTGTAGTTTTTAGCTGCATGAGTAGTAAATTCCATTCTGCCTGAAGATCCGTTTCAGTGAAATGCTGTTCCTGCAATTGATCATTCTTCACCGCAACAGTTTCTACCGTTTCCTGCGTTTCTTCCCTATTAATAAACGAATTGATACTAAAAGCAGATGAAACTTTTGGTCTTGAAAGCGGCTTTGAAGCAGTTTTGATTACAGCCTCCGGAGAAGCTAAGGGAGAAGTTTGTGCTTCTTTTACACTTTCTATTTTTTCTTCCTTTTTTTCCTGAACTTCGGATGGTAATTTTACAGCTTGTTTTTCATGAAGAAAAGGAGCTAATATTATGAACTTTTTTTTTTAGCAAAATCTCCTGCCGCCGATAGAGATGCCAATTGCATTAAAGCGATCTCCACTGTTAATCTGGGATTTTTTGAATTCTTATAATTAATATCTGCATGATTACAAATTTCAATTGCATCTATCAATTGCTGGGCGTTCCACTTTTGAGCCTGATCAACAAATTTAGATTTTGTCTTTTCGCCTACTTCAATCAGATCAATCGTTGATGAGTTTTGAGCCATCATTAAATCTCTGAAATGATTTCCGAGGCCAGCAATAAAAATATGCGGATCGAAACCTCTTTTTACAATTTCATTAAAGGCAAAAAGAACATCTGGAATCTTACTCTCTTTTGCAAAATCGACAATTTTAAGATATTGATCATAATCAAGAATATTGAGAACTTCTGCAGCTTTTGCTAGAGTAATATTTTTTTGAGAAAAAGTTGATAGTCTGTCAAAAATCGAAAGAGCATCTCTTAAAGCACCATCTGCCTTTTGAGCGATCAGATATAAGGCATCGTCTTCATACCTGATATTTTCTTTCTCAGCAATACCTCTCAGATGTTCCTGAATATCAAGAATTGTAATTCTCTTAAAATCATAGATTTGACATCGGGACAAAATCGTTGGTATGATCTTATGCTTTTCTGTAGTCGCAAGAATGAATATTGCATGAGCAGGCGGCTCTTCCAAAGTTTTCAAAAATGCATTAAAAGCTGCTGAAGACAACATGTGCACCTCGTCAATAATATACACTTTGTACTGACCAACCTGTGGCGCAAAACGTACCTGATCGATCAATTCGCGAATATCATCAACAGAGTTATTAGAAGCCGCATCTAATTCATAAATATTATATGCAAAACCATCTTCCGAAACTGAACCGTCTTTTTCGTTGATTTTTCGGGCTAAAATTCGGGCACAAGTTGTCTTTCCCACTCCACGTGGGCCACAGAAAAGCAGAGCCTGCGCCAGCTGATTTTCTTCAATGGCATGCTCTAACGTATCTGTAATATGAGATTGCCCAACAACGGTATTAAACTGTTGCGGACGGTATTTTCTTGCAGATACGATGAAATTTTCCATAGCCCAAAAGTAAGAAATATTGTTCTAATTTGAAAGTATAATTTTCAAATTCAGATTCAATCTAACACCATTGTTACAAAAGGTAATTATTTCTTCGAATAAGCAAAATCAATGATATCGACGATCGCTTTCTCAATTTTCTTCCTTCCGTCTTCGCTTTTGGTGTCTATTCCGCAGAATGTAGTGCCGTTGTAAGCAGTGTAAAGATTTAGATGGTATATTCCTGCTACTAATAAAGCAGTAATTGCTCTATATTCATCGGATGATTCACCAAAATGAGGGTCAGTAATATTGGTAAAAAGGCCTTCACCAATCTCTTCTCTTTGCTCAAATAACTTTTTAAGAATTGGTCTGCTTTCAGAAAGTTCCCAAACGACGATCTTTTGAAGTTCTTTATTTTTTCTAAGACTTTCATACTGGTTCAGCAAAGCCATTTTAGACATTTCTTTTCCACCGTCAGAAAGATCGACATTCATCTCCTTTTCGTCAACTTTACTCCAGTAATCCTGAGATCTTATATATTCGTCAATAAGTTTGTCTGTGCTACCAAAATATTCGTAGATCAACTTTTTATCAAAGCCGGCTACAGCAGCAATTTTACTGACCATTAATCCTGAGTAACCTTTGGTTTTCAGAATTTTACCAACTGCATTCAGCAGTTTTTGTTTTGTTTTCTCCTTATCCCTGATGGGACCTTGTACAACTTTTCTAGGCATCGTTTATTATTTAAAACTGCAATAAGCAGTCGATTTATTTTCATTAAAAATAAAAAGTGAAATTCGCAAGATATATTATTGAGTATAATTATCTGCACACATCACCATTTTCCCGTCAAAAAAATAAGAAGTTCTAAATTTCCCACTTTCTTGAAAAGATTTATAATAAATACGATATTAATATTGTTTTGGATTTGGTTGGCTCTGAAATACTAAAATAAAATTCAACTCAGCTTAATTACCAAAATTGTCAACAAAAATTTTTATATTTTAATCGTTAGTTTGTTATTCACGATATAATAAAAACTATTTAAAGATTTGAACCTTAGTATTTCATTTAAGGTAGTTTTTTCGTCACTAAAATTATACCAAATATTATTAACAGTAAAATTTAATTAAAATTTAATTTAAAATAAATTTATGGCTTATCAAATTTACTCATATTATTTTCATTATCTACACATAAAAACAGATAATAATATATCAATATTATCAAAGTATGATATGGTAATATTTTGCTTTCTATAAAATCCGTCGTCATCTTAATTGATAAAAATTATACAAAACAATTTTTCAATTTAAAGATTTTGATTATTAAAAAAGCAATTTAGTATTTCATATTTCATTTCATCCAATTCATAAATCGAGTTATGAATAGATTGTGGTAAAAATAAGATGAATTCTTGATTCTTTTAATAATTATATTCATTTATGTCAAATTTGGAATCTTTTTTGATAGTGATTAAAATATAAATAAACCTTAAATTAAAATTATAGTATATTTATATACTAAATTTACGCAGATGGATTTTGATTTAATTAAAGATGCGGTTTCCCTTATAGAAGAATTCAAACAACAAAACAAAGATTCTTCTTATCCCTCAACTGTTGAGGGTTTTAAAGCATGGATATTTGATCAGGAATTTGAGAGAACAAAATCTGAAGAAATAACAACTGACTGGGAAGGTAAACAACAAGGCAGAAGCCCAGAAAGTGCGATCAGCACGCTTCTAATTCATTTGACAAGATACGCAAAATCATATTCGAAGTCTGCCATTTCAGGATCGGAATTCTCGACGCAGGAAGATTTCATTTACCTTATTAATCTAAAAGTTTTTGGTGCGATGTCTAAAATTGACCTGATCAAAAAAAACATTCATGAAAAGCCTGTTGGCACTCTTATCATCAACAGACTTTTGAAAAAGGGATGGATAAAACAAAGCGATTCTGTGGAAGATAAAAGAATAAAAATCATAGAAGTAACTCAAAAAGGACTAAAAACCCTAGATAAACAAATGGATCAAATACGTAAAGCTACCAAAATTGTTTCCGGAAATCTCAGCCATGCAGAAAAGATGGAGCTGATTCGTATTCTGAATAAGCTAGACCAATTTCACCATCCTATTTACCACAGAAACATAGACAGCAAAGATCTTATAGCAACAGTTTACAAAGATTTCTCAATAGAAAATAATTAGTATGAAGAAAATAGCGATTATAGGATCAGGATTTTCAGGATTATCTGCCGCAGCATACAGCGCAAAACAAGGAAATGAGGTGCATGTCTTTGAGAAAAACAGCAGCCTTGGCGGAAGAGCAAGAAAATTCGTCACCGATAACGGATATGTTTTCGATATGGGACCAAGTTGGTACTGGATGCCTGATATCATTGAAGATTTCTTCAAAGATTTTGGTAAAAAAACGTCAGATTACTTTGAATTGCAGCCTTTGAATCCGCAATTTGAAATGGTTTTTTCTGAAGGTACTATGCAGATCCCTCATGACTATCAAGAGATGAAAAATCTTTTTGAAGCTACAGAAATCGGTGCAGGTGTTAAACTTGACGAATTCATGAACGACGCACAATATAAGTATGAGGTTGGTATGAAAGAATTTGTACATAAACCCTGCCATTCATGGTTTGAATTTGTTTCGCCGAAGATCGCTAAAAGTGCTTTAAAATTAGATCTATTATCAAATTTTCATCGGTTCGTACGTAAATATTTTAAGGATCCCAAACTAATTATGTTGATGGAATTTCCTGTGATTTTTCTTGGTGCCGCGCCAAAAAATATTCCCGCATTATACAGTTTAATGAATTACGGAGGTTACAAACTCGGCACGTGGTATCCTATGGGAGGGTTTTCAAAAATAATTGATGCGATGGCAGATATTGCTAAAACACAGGGAGTTAAATTTCATTTAAATTCCGGAGTTGAGTCTATAAAAATTGATCAAAACAAAGCAAAAGCAATTTCAGTAAATGGAGAAGAAATACAGTTTGATACTGTTATTGCGTCTTCAGATTATCATCATACAGAAAATAAGCTGATTGAAGAAAAGTATAGAAATTACACAGAAGAATACTGGAAAAAACGAACTTTTGCTCCTTCATGTCTCATCTATTATTTAGGGTTTAAAGAAAAAATCCCTCATTTAAAACATCATACGTTGTTTTTTGAAAATGATCTGGATCTTCATACCACAGAAATTTATGACGATAAAAAGTGGCCTACAAAACCTTTGTTTTATGTTTGCTGTCCGTCAAAAACTGACCAAAGTGTAGCTCCGGAAAATTGTGAAAACGTTTTTCTTCTGATGCCTGTAGCAACAGGATTGGATGACAGTGAAGAAACAAGAGAAAAATATTTTGATGAAATGGTTCTCCGGTTAGAAAAACATACCGGAGCTTTAGATTTAAAATCAAAATTAGATTATAAAAAGAGCTACTGCATAAAAGATTTTAAAGAAGACTACAATGCTTATGAAGGTAATGCGTACGGTTTGGCAAATACTCTTTCTCAAACAGCAGTACTGAAACCTTCATTGAAAAATAAAAAAGTAAGCAATTTATTTTATACAGGACAGTTGACGGTTCCGGGACCGGGAGTTCCGCCATCAATCATTTCAGGAAAAATAGCCGCCATGGAAGCCAATAAATAACCAGGATCATTATGAAAAAACTATTTGACGATCTCTCTTATAAGATCAGTAAACAAACCACAAAGCAGTACAGTACTAGTTTTTCATTAGGAATCTTGGCATTGTCACCGCAGATAAGAAACTCAATTTATGCGATTTACGGATATGTAAGATTGGCTGATGAGATTGTAGACAGTTTTCACGATTACGACAGATCTACTCTACTCACACGTTTTAGAGAACAGACCAATCAGGCTTTGGAAGAAAAGATCTCGCTGAATCCTATTTTGCAATGTTTTCAGGAAACAATTCACCGTTACGAAATAGATCTCGAATTAATATACCAGTTTCTAAACAGTATGGAAATGGATCTTCAGAAAATAGATTACAATTCTGACCTTTACAAACAGTACATTCTAGGTTCTGCAGAAGTTGTAGGTCTTATGTGCCTTCATATTTTTGTTGATGGAAATAAAGAGCAGTATGAAATTTTAAAACCTTCTGCCATGAAATTGGGATCAGCTTTTCAGAAAGTTAATTTTTTGAGAGACTTAAAAGATGATTATCAGGTTCTTGGCCGTACTTACTTTCCTGATGTTGATATCTCATCGTTTGATAATTCTGTGAAACTACAGATTGAGAATGATATTCAGCAGGAATTCAGAGAAGCTTTGGAAGGCATTAAAAATCTTCCTAATTCATCTCGTTTTGGTGTTTATCTCGCATACAGATATTACATTTCATTATTCAGAAAAATCAAAAGAACGCCTGCAAAAAAGATCATCAATCAGAGAATCAGAATCTCAAACGGCAAAAAGTTTTCGTTGATGATGAGCAGCTACGTACAGTACAAAATGTCATATTTATAAGATTAAAAATTTATTTTAATAAAGAAAAATGGTACACCAACTAAAGAAGCAACAACAGCTAAATTGTGATATAGAAACTGCATGGAAATTCTTTTCATGGGCAAATAATCTCTCTAAAATAACTCCAAAGGATATGAATTTCACAGTCCGCACAAAGATGGAAAGTGACGAAATATATGAGGGAATGATTATTGATTACTACGTTTCGCCTTTGCTTGGTATTAAAATGGACTGGCAAACAGAGATCACACAGGTGAATCATCAAAGCAGTTTTACAGATTTTCAAAAAAAAGGACCTTATAAACTTTGGAATCATTTTCATGAATTTATTCCGAATGAAAAAGGAGTTCTCATAAAGGATACTGTAGATTACGAATTGCCAATGGGATTTTTAGGCGAAATTGCTCACAGCATCTTCGTTAAAAGTAAGCTAGAGCACATTTTCAGTTATCGTTTTGATATTTTAGAAAAAATGTTTAACCAGAAAACCAATTAATATGAATTTTCTGATCGTTGTCGCCACATTCTTCATTATGGAAGGAATTACATGGCTGGTTCACAAATATATAATGCATGGTTTTTTATGGTCACTTCACAGAGATCATCACGACCACAGCAATGATGGTCATATGGAAAGAAATGACTATTTCTTTGCCATTTTTGCAATTCCTACGATTGCTTTGATGTACTATGGTACCATCAATGGTTTTAATGAATATTTTTACATTGCTATAGGAATCACTGTTTATGGCATGGCCTATTTTTTCGTCCATGACATCTTTATACATCAAAGATTTAAGCTTTTGAGAGATACTCAAAATCCTTATCTACTGGCGATAAGACGGGCTCATAAACAACACCACAAACATACTGGTAAAGAATTTGGAGAATGTTTTGGCTTTCTTTGGGTTCCCGTAAAATATTTTAAAATGTATTTTAATAAAAATAAAAAATAGCATGTGGCAGTATACCTATCTAGCGATCAATTTTTTTACGGTAATCATCTGTTTTTTATTTTCGTTTCATCCAAAAATAAAATTTCACAGGCATTTTAAGGCATTCACAATGGCATCTTTTCTGGTTGCCGTTTTTTTTATTGCGTGGGATGTATGGTTTACAAAAATTGGAGTTTGGTGGTTTAATGACCAATATCTCATCGGAAGCAGACTGTTCGGACTTCCTGTAGAAGAACTTATGTTTTTTATTTGCATTCCGTTTTCATGCGTTTTCACATACTTTTGTTTAGATAAATTTTTTAAACTTGACTGGAATCCAACACTAGAAAAAATTTTCGTGATTGTTTTTATAGTTATTTTACTGTGCCTGTCTGTTGTTTTCGAAGATAAAATCTATCCTTTCATTACATTTCTTACTTCAGCAATAAGCCTTTTTACATTATATTTTATTCTAAAAGTTTCTTGGCTTGGTAAGGCATCATTAATTTATTTAATATTAATGCCCGGGTTTTTGGCGGTAAACGGAATACTAACCGGAACGGGATTAGAATCGCCCATTGTCAACTATAATCCAGAACAGATCATTGGAATTAGAATTTTTACGATTCCAATTGAAGACAGTATTTACGGTTATGAAATGATTTTATGGAATCTTTATCTCTTTTACCGTTTTAAGAGCAAAGAATCTGAAGATGTAATTGTAGCTTAATGGTACATTACAGACAGCCGTTAATTTACCGATAGAGTTTAACTTTTGATCAAAATAATGGTAAATTATCAATTATCAGCGGCTTAAAAGTGTAGAATGTTTTTTGAGACTTTACCGCTATTTTCTTTTTACAAACAATTTACTGATTCAATAATATTTAGCGTTTTTTGATTGCTAAATATGTGAATATTGGTAATCTTGAAGGTATTTAATTTAAACCTCAAATCATTATAACAATATAGAAAGTGATATATTTAAAAATAAGAGATTATTATTAAATTTTACATACCACACATTCAATGTAGGGCATAATATTTGCAACTGCTCTATTAAACCACTTATACCACAAATATTATGAACGTTACAGATTTAAAAATTAAAAATCTGGTAGATTATAAAGGCCAGATTTTTACGATTACAGAAATTTTTCAGAACGAAAAAAATGAATATTCAGTGAAGATCGAGAATGATTATCAACATCTGGCTGTACCTGCAGATTCTATTCTACCAATCACGATCAATGAAGACTGGCTAGAGAAATTGGGTTTCACAAGAACATACAGCTCAGATCACAGAATTAGATATGAAAGACCAGAATCATTCATTAAGTATGATATAGATTTGAATTCTAAAAAGATTGTAGAAGGTCTTAAAATCTACGGGAACTCAATCAGATGTAAATACATTCACGAGTTTCAGAATATTTTTTCAAGCCTTTTCGGCAGAGACACTGAAACTACATTGAAAAACATTTTCAAAAACGAGGCAGTAGCTTAGTATTAGTGACCAAATCTAAATTATATATATCTTAAGTTGAAAATCCCCGAACTAATGTTTTAATTCGGGGATTTTATTTTTGATTTATGTAATTCGCTTTTTATTACTAGCCAATACCCAGTTTTGCTTTCCGCATTTTTTGCATTTCCCTCCATTTCCGGATGATTTTTCTTCAGTAAATCCGCAAAATGTACAAGAATAATAACCTGAATTTTCTACAAATTTCAACGGATTAAGAAGAGAACCAGGCATTATCGGTAAACCAAATTTCACATCATCATCAGCGAAAAAGAATACGCTGATATCTCCGGAGGTCTCTTCAATAGCGATTTCTATCTGGCCAAGGTGTGAAACTCCTTTTAATCTCAATTCGGAAAAAAACTCGTCACTTCCTAAATTCTCTTTTTTAAAATTATCAATTGAAAAAACTCCATCCTCAATAAGGGCGATAGATTTGCCTTCTAATAAATTTTCAAATCTTTTAAATCTTCCGATCAGGTAGGTTATAAAACTGTAAAAACAGATAATAACAATAAAAACAACGATAGATGATGCAATTCCAACGTCTTTATAAAACATGGGATCACCCGCTGCAGAACCCAATCCTATGATGACAACAAGTTCAAACAGAGACAATTGCTTCACACCTCTTTTACCAAGTATGCGCAAACCGACAATAATCGTAATGAACATTATAAGGGTACGCAAGATGATTTCCGTTAAAAAAATCCACTCTTCGCCTCCCAAGAGGAATTCTTTCCAGCTAAAATCTAAAATCACAGCGAGATACATAAATATAATTTTCAGCAATAATACCAAAAATAAGCCACAGAAAGCGTATTAATAAAAAACCTCCAAATCTATATGCTTAGATTTGGAGGTTCTCACTTTTAATATAAATATTTAATATGGATGAATATGATTGAATTTTATTTCAAATCAAAATAACTTCCATATTTACTTTGCTGGATCTTTGCCATAAAGTCGTTATAAGCAGGATATTGTATTCCTGTAGCAACATCGATAACAATTTTTTTGCGATTTGGTTTTAATCTCAGTCTGATCTGATCAAAACTGTAATTATCAACTTCACATAAAAAATTCTTTATTTCGCTAAAATCCATACCTTCTTTGCCGGCTGGCTCTTTGGTTCTCTGCGATTGTTCGTCGTCCAGAAAAAATTTAATTCGTTCCATAATAAAAAGATTTGGTAGTGATTGCTAAGATACGAAAATTTCAGCAAAATATTATGATTAGAGTCACATTATCAATATAATATGAAAATTTATTTGACTACTAAATATTGCTCTACTTTAAATACAAATGTAATTTCTAACGGAGACTGGTCTGAATTTTGTCTGAATGAAGTACATCAAGAAAAAATACTATTATGGACGCTAAAAATATATCAAGAATTGCATTGGGAGCGATGCTTATTACAGCAGGAATCGGGCATCTTACTTTTGCCAGAAAAGAATTTCAGGCACAGGTTCCCGATTGGGTTCCTTTAAAAAAAGATGACACTGTAGTTTACTCTGGAGTCGTTGAAATCGCCTTGGGAGCCACAATAATTGCAACTCCAAAGAAATATCGCAATATTTTGGGAAAGCTTACAGCAGCATTTTTCACTGCCGTATTTCCTGGAAATATTTCACAGTATAAAGACCGTAAAGACGGTTTTGGTTTAGATACAGATCAGCGTAGAATGGCCAGATTATTCATCCAGCCTTTGCTTATTGGCTGGGCATTGAAGTCAATGAAAAAATAAGCATTTATCATTAATAATTTTTCATTTTTTTATAATTTTTTTCAAATAATTAAAAATCAGATTTATAGTCAGATTAATTATTTTTGCTAAAATTAATAATGAATGAAAAACTGGCTTTGTTGGGTTTTATTTTTATTTGTAGGTATCACTTTATTAAATAACTGTCTGCAAAACAGAACTTATAAAGATTTAAAAAAGAAACAATCATTTCTTGATCAGTTAAGATTTGCCTATTCATCTAATGATACTTTGAAGTGGCCAAAACCAGTTCTGGATCCTTCAGTAACCGTATTTTCCGAAATCGGACACTTACCAGAAGTTGAGTTTCCAGCAGACAATCCCTATTCTGAAGAGAAAGCATTTTTAGGAAGAACACTTTTTTATGATCCTCGACTTTCCGGCTCTAATCAAATTGCTTGTGCATCGTGCCATGATCCTGAATTAGGATGGACTGATAACAGAAGATTATCTTTTGGTCACGACAGGCAACTTGGAAGAAGAAACGCGATGACGATCATGAACGTCGCTTATACAAAATCTATGTTCTGGGATGGAAGATCGCAATCGCTTGAAGATCAAGTAAAAATACCAATTGAGGATCAATCAGAAATGTCTGAACATATTGATATCGCAACAGAAAAAATTATTAAAGTAAAGGGTTATGAAATGCTTTTTGAAAAAGCTTTTGGTGATAAAAAAATAACTAAAGACAGAATTGCTAAAGCTATTGCGACATTTGAGCGAACTGTTGTTAGTCCGCAAAGCAGATTTGATCAATTCATTGATGGTGAAAAAGATGCTCTTACAGATGATGAAGTGATGGGTCTTCACCTTTTCCGCACAAAGGCTCAGTGTATGAACTGCCACAATTCCGGCTATTTTTCAAACAATCTTTTTGAAAATGACGGAACTTCTTTGCTAAGCTCAGACGACGAAGATTTAGGGCGATATCTGATTACAAAAAAATCTGTCGATGTAGGTAAATTCAGAGTTCCCACCTTGCGTGAAGTGGTAAAAACAGCACCGTGGATGCATCGTGGTTCTTTTAATACTTTATCTGAAGTTATTAATTTTTATAATATGGGAAATCCTGAATCATATAAAAATCGATCTACTCTTTTTGAAGGAAAGCAACTAATTTCCGAAAAATCTGATATGCTAAAACTTTTGGAATTGACTAAAGAGGAAATGTTGCAGTTGGAATCTTTTTTGGGAACTTTAAGCACGCCTACAGCAAGACCTCTACCGCCTAAACTTCCGAAATAAAAAATAGCGCAGACACTATAGATTAGGTATTCTGCGCTATTTAGTTTCAAAAAAATTGTTCTATTGCTTATTGATTTTGTAAAGTCTGCCTGCATCTGTGATTGCATACAAAGCATTATCCGTACCTTGAGTTATATCTCTAAAGCGCTGATTCTCATCAGCCAACAATCGTTCTTCACCTACGACTTTATTATTTTCGATCACTAATCTCACAATATGCATCCCGCTAAGAGAACCTATGAAAAGATTGTTTTGCCATTCAGGCATATTATTGCCCCGGTAGAATGTCATACCGCTTGGCGAAATTACAGGATCCCAATAATAAACCGGTTGTTGCATACCAGTTTGTTGCTGAATGCCATCACCTATTACTCCGCCGCTATACTCAATTCCATACGTTATTGTAGGCCAGCCGTAATTTGCTCCTGCTTGGATGCGGTTGATCTCATCTCCACCTTTCGGGCCGTGTTCTCCTTGCCAAAGATCTCCTGTGACAGGATGTATTGCCAAGCCTTGTGGATTTCTATGACCTATACTATACAATTCCGGTAAAGCTCCGGTTTGCGAAAACGTTGGATTTCCTGCAGCTGGCTGGCCATCTTTTGTAATTCTTATAATTTTTCCTATCGCTGCAGAAACGGATTGGGCTAACGGTCTTGTTGACAGATCAGATCTTTCGCCTGTGCTTACGAAAAGATTTCCTGAAGAATCAAATAAAATTCTCCCACCATAATGTAGATTACCTGTGGAAGCAGAAGGATTTGCTCTGTAAATCACCGTAGGGTTTTCTATGACCGCTTCAGAATCTGAAAGTTTCCCCTTAGCAACAGCAGTTACCGTTCCGCCAGTTACGTTTTCCGAAAACACCCAATAAATCATTCTGTTGGTAGAAAATTGTGGATCAATGCAGAGTCCCAGCAAACCGCCTTGTCCTGTAGAGTTCACCGCAGGCAAGCCAGTAATCGGATTTCCTACTGTTCCGGTATTGGTGACAATACGCATTGTCCCGGTTTTCTGTGTAATTAATAATCTTCCGTCGGGAAGACTCGTAATTCCCCAAGGTGAAGAAAGTGATGAAGTAAGAATCGTTTTCTGATAAGGTATCAATGTCTTCACGGCATTTACTCTTGTCTGACCTGCAAATGCGGGAGCGTAATTGGTATTTGCGGGATTACTTTCTACAGGTAGAAATGTTTCGCCGTTTCTTGTATTTTCTTCTAAATCATCTGTGCAGTTGATTAAAAGCATCGACGAAGCCATCATTAGATAATGCAGTTTCATATTTAAAATTTGGTGTTAAGTAATTATGATTTTCTTCAAAATTAGCATTTGAGCTTAATTTTTAAGAGTGAGAACATCAAAGTTTAAGCCAATAGAAATCGTACAAAATATTTAAAAGGTTTAAAAATTTAAAATATAAAGCAAAAAGCCCTTTAACATTTATTAAAGGACTTTATTTTATTTTACATTGAATATATTCTATTTTTGAATAAGTAAATCTGGAGTAATCGGTAAATTCCTGAATCTTTTTCCTGTAGCGTTAAAAATGGCATTAGCGATTGCGGGCGCTGCACCGATGATTCCTACTTCTCCTAAACCTTTTGCACCACTAGGGTTCAGATTGTTATCGGGTTTGTTGATAAATGCCACTTCAATAATCGGCGCATCGGCATTGACGGGAAAATGATAACCTGCAAGATCATTTGCAATAAGACCTCCCACCTTTTCGTCAACCGAAGTTTTCTCCATCAGTGCCATACCAATTCCTCCTACAGCAGCACCTGAAATCTGATTTGCTGCGGGCTTTTCATTAATGATCTTTCCGCCATCTACCACGACAACCATCTTATCAATAACTACTTTTCCTGTTTTTATGTTGACTTTTACTCTGCAGAAATGAGCCGCCGACGAACAAAATGAAAACTTCTTTTTTTCTTCGCCAGCTTCTGATGTAGCTTCTACGTCTATTGTTTTTAAATTGTTTTTATTAAAAATATCCTCGTACGAAATGAAATTTCCACCTTCTTTTTGAAACGAAACTCCTTTATCTGAAAGAATGATATCTACAATATTGGCATTTTTAAACTTTTGATTAAAAACTGAAGCGTACTCAGCAAGTTTTAATTTTAATGCATCACTTACCGCAACCACAGCTCCGCTAATGGAAGACAAACCTGTACTTCCACCTTGGCTACCTGCCGGCGGGAGGTCAGAATTTCCAAGTTCTATGGTGATTTTGTTTTTAGAAATTCCGGAAGATTCATGCATGATATTCTGCATTCCTGTTCCAGTTCCCGTTCCGATATCCGTCATTGCGCTCTGCAGAACAATATTTCCGTCTTTGGTCATTTTGATTCCGGCACTTGCTTTATTTCTTCCTGCATTCCACATTCCGACAGCCATTCCGTAACCTATTTTCCAATCTCCTTCGGATATTGCTCCGGGATTTGGCTTTCTGAGATTCCAACCTATCATTTTGGAACCTTTTTCTATGGCTTCTTTTAAATAATTGGTTGACCACGGCAATCCTGTTTCGGGATTTTTTTCCAGAGCCAGATTTTTGTATCTCAAGGCAACAGGATCTATTTTAAGCTGATAGCTCATTTCGTCTAATGCGCTTTCAATTGCAAAATCGCCGGTACAGTCGCCTGGACCACGCATCCAAGTTGGCGCGCTTAGATTTAACGGAACCACAGCATTGTCGGTTTTAAGATTATCAAACTGGTAAATCAATCTTGAAACCCGCGTAATGCCTTCACTGAAAGGATCATATATCGCACAACCGTTTTTTGCCTGATGCAAAACCCCAGTTATTTTACCTTCTTTATTGGCTCCTAACTTCACTCTTTGCCAGGAAGCCGGTCTGTAGCCTACTGAATGAAACATTTGTGGACGAGTAAGCATTAATTTGACAGGTCTTTTCACTTGTTTTGCACCTAAAATAGCAGCTAATGCGTGCGGCCAGACTCTTAAACCAGAGCCAAATCCGCCGCCGACAAATTCACTGATCACCTGAATATTATCTACAGGTATTTCAAATAATCCGGCGAACGTTTTCTGAACACTGTTCACACCCTGATTCTTATCGAAAATCCTTAGCTTGTTATCTGCATACCAATCTGCAATAGTTGCGTGCATTTCCATCGGATTGTGAATTTCTGCTGCAATACCATATTCCTGATCTACAAAAAATGGTGAATTGCTCCAACTTTTTTCGTCTCCTCTTTCCTTTCCGGCAGGCTTCAATTCTGCAGAATTTTTAGCTTTATTGAAATCTACTTCAAATGAATCTGCAGAATATTCTACCTTCACCAGAGACGCTGCATATGTTGCTTCCTCTAAAGTCTCAGCAATCACCAATGCCACAGGTTGACCTTTGAAATATATTGTATCGGTATAAAAAACAGGCAAACCAAATTTAGATTCTTTAATCTTAGCCTCAGTAGCAAATCCCGGAACGGCTGGTTTTCTGAGATGTGAAATAATATCTAAAATTCCCTCAGCCTGCTTTGCCTGATCTATATTAATAGCTTTTATCTTACCAGAAGCGATCTCGCTGGTTACTAAAACTGCATAGCAAAGATTATCTGCTTTATATTCTGCGGCATATTTTCCCTGTCCTCTTACTTTTGCTAGAGCTTCCACACGACCCTCGGAAGGTACTGTAAATGCAGTTTCATCATCAAAAAATCCCATGTTTTTAAATTTTAAAATTATTAGAAATAAAACTGTCTCATTATAAATTTACAACATTATGCAATGCAAGTTCTACCGCACCTTGGAGCATCGGAACCTTATAAGCATTATCAGAAAGCGGTTTCACTTTTTCTACAACAATCTCCGAAGCTTTTTTAAAGACTTCACCGGAAGCTTTTTTACCCTTCAGATAGTCTTCGGCTTCGTACCAACGCCACGGTTTATGGGCAACTCCCCCTGATGCCAATCTTGCATTTTTTATTATATTTCCCTCCATTTCTAAAGCTGATGCCACAGAAATCATCGCAAAAGCGTATGAAGTTCTTTCACGAAGTTTTACATAAGCATACTTTTTATGAAATTCATTTTTTGGAATTTCAATATGTGTAATCAGAGAATTTTGTGGTAAATTATTGTCTAACCACGGTGTATTTTCGGGTAATTTGTGAAAATCTTTAAATGGAATTTTAAATTGTTTATTTTTAGAATCTACACCATGTACATCGGCATCCAAAGCAACTAAGGAAATACATAGATCAGAAGGGTGAACTGCAACACATTCGTCGCTGTAGCCAACAATCGCACTCATTTTATTGTCACCATTCAGGGCGCTGCAGCCGCTTCCCTTCTGCCTTTTATTGCATGGTGTTGTCACATCATAAAAATAAGGGCAGCGCGTTCTTTGCAATAAATTTCCTGCGGTGCTTGCCATATTTCTGATTTGTGGTGAGGCTCCGGCAAGAACAGCCTTGCTAATGAGTGGAAATTTTTTTAATAAATCAGAATTGGTTGTTAAAGCCGTGTTTCTGGCCATTGCGCCAATCGTTACTGATTTTTCTGACAGTTTAATTTCATTAGATAAAGCTGTAGAAACGTCAACTATTCCGTCGGGTTGGGCAATATCTTTTTTAAGCAGATCAACAATATTGGTTCCGCCTGCAATGAAATTTTTTTCTGCTGTTTTATACTTTAAAGCCTCAACAGAATTTTTTGCTTTTTCGAATATAAATGGTTTCATAAGGCTGCTACTTTTTGTATCGATTCAACAATTCCGTTGTAGGCTCCGCATCTGCAAAGGTTTCCGCTCATAAATTCTTTAATTTCTTCCACAGAATTTGTGTTACCTTCCTTTACACAGGCAACTGCTGACATGATCTGTCCGGGAGTACAATATCCGCACTGAAAACCGTCACATTCAATAAATGCCTGCTGCATCGGATGCAGTTTGTCGCCACTTGATAGACCTTCAATCGTCGTAACATCTTTCCCCGGAACCATAGCCGCCAGAGTAAGACAACTCAGTGCTCTTTCACCGTCAATGTGAACGGTACATGCGCCGCATTGCCCATGGTCACAGCCTTTTTTAGTTCCTGTAAGATCAAGATTTTCACGTAGAACATCCAGAAGTGTAGATCGGCTGTCAACTTTTAGGTCGTGTATTTTTTTGTTAACCGAAATTTTAATCGGTATTGTACTCTTTTTAGGAAGTATAAAATCTTTTACATCGTTATAAAAAGCTTTTACTGACGTTGGGATTGAAGCAAATATTGCTACAATTGCAGTGCTTTTTAAAAAGGATCTTCTGCTTTGATTCGTATGGTCAGACATATCTGATAATTTTATGATTGAAAAAGTGCCGTATTTTTATTTTAAAACTATTTAGTTGATTTATGATTTAACATTAAAAGCCTACCATCATTTTGTCTTTCCGTAGAAATGTAAAATGGTAATTTTCAGTCGTTAATGATCATGAAAATAGTTTAATTTTAAATTTAGCAACCTCATGTTATTTCAAATTTAATGAAAGTTTGCCAGAATATGGTAATTCATGCTTTACTTATCATGATCTGCTGTTATTTATAATTAAAATAAATTAAGCGCTAAAAAAATCCAGCAAAAACTGATTTTCGCCGGAAGATATATTTAAACTAAATTAAACTACTGAATGACATATGTTTTTTTACTCACCGTATGGGCTGAGAAATATCCCAAAGCACCGTTGCTGATATTGCTTGGTGGATTGGAAGGTGTAATTCCGCCGCCAGGGCCGCCGCCATCGATAATCTGTAGTAAAGAGGTAAAATAAGTATACACATTGGTATCTATACACTGCATTTCGACATAAATTGTATCTCCGACCTTAGTTTTTTCGCTTTCGCCATCTTCGTCATCATTCGGAAGTAACAAAGGTCTCTGATTGACCACACCATTATTCACATTGTCAGAAAAAGCTTCAAAAATTTCCCCAGAAGTATTCACTGAATATTTGAAAAGATATCTGTTTCCCAAAGCCTGAGGATCAGTAAATATGGGTAAAAGTGTATATGAAAGTTCGCCGCCAACCATAAAAGAATCTTGCTGAAGACCATCAAGCACAACAGGTTGAGGCATTGTACTTTTTGCTGTGAACTCTTTTCCCTCCGCAGAAACTTTAAGAGTATACGTTCTTCCTGGTGCACTGGTAAAGGTATTTGTTTCATAGAATCCTTCACCAACGTGCTTCAGTACTTCATTCTGTCCCGCATCATCACTTAAAATTACAACAGCATTGCCTATAATAGGATATATATTATCTGCTGTAACAGCTACAGATTTTGTAATTCTCACGTAGTACGGCCCATCCTGATCTGTGATATTACCTTCTATGACGATGCTTCCGCTTTTATCATCAAGGTCGAGATCAATTTCTTTTTCACAACCTGCAAATAAAAAAAGAGAGATTATTATTAAAAATAAATTTTTCATCGAATTAAAATTTAAAATTATAAGTAATATTTGGTACAAATTTAAAAAGCGAGGTTTGAACTGCTCTTGTTGTGCCTGGTTTGTCGGGATTATCTTCGAATGCGATGGTGTAAGCATTTTCTCTTCCGTATACATTATAGATACCGAATGTCCACGAGCTTTTCCAGCGTTTGTTTTTATTCGGCTCATAGGTTGCGCTCAAATCCATTCTGTGATATGCAGGCATTCTGTCGGCATTTCGACTGCTGTACTGAAAAATAGTCTGGTTCTGCAGTTCGTATTTTCCTGTCGGGAAAGTCACCGCATTTCCTGTGCTATAGACAAACAATCCTGAAAATGACCATTTCGGATTGAGCTCATACGTTGCAACCATTGATAAATCATGTGTTTTATCCTGCCTCGCATTGTACCATTCGTTATCATTGATGCCATTTATTTTTCTTTCGGTTTTTGACAAAGTGTAAGAAACCCAGCCTGTAAGCTTTCCACTTTTCTTCTTGGCGATCAATTCTAATCCATACGCTCTGCCTTTTCCGAACAGTAATTCTGCTTCTACATCTGCCGCTGCATCAAAAGTTATTTCTGCTCCGTTTTTAAAATCAATCTGATTCTGCATCGATTTGTAGTAAACTTCTGCGTTGATCTCATAATTATTGTTATTAAAATTTCTGCTATACCCTGCGCTGATCTGATCTGCAATTTCCGGCTTCACAGAATAGCTGCTGCCGATCCACTGATCTGTAGGATTTCCGCTGCTGCTGTTGCTTAGCAAATGAAGATTCTGCGTATTTCTTGCGTAACCTCCTTTGATGCTGCTTACTTCATTAATTCTGTAATTTGCCGTAATTCTAGGTTCTAGATTTACATATGTGTTTCCGAATTTTCCTTTTTCCAAAAATTTACTTCCTGTTAAAACTCCGTTGTCATAAAGGTTAAACCTATCGCCGCCTAAAACACTGAACATGGATAATCTGAGACCATAATTTACAGTAAGCTTTTCTGTGACTTTATAATCATCATTAATATAAAGTGCATTTTCCCAGGAATATCTGGAGTTTCTCGGAAAACTGCTCACACTGGTTCCGGAAGCACTACTCGGTGTAATCGTGTGATATATTGATTGCAAACCAAAACGAACTGAATGTTTATTGCCGGCGAACCAGCTAAAATCCTGCTTCAGATTCCAATCCCGAATTTGTGAATCCAAACCAAAAGTATTATTGTTGCTCGAAAGGCTCACTTTATAATCATAGTTGCTATATATAAGTGAAGTATTTGAAAATAATTTACTGTTGATAATACTGTTCCAACGTACTGTAGCAGTGGTATTTCCCCAATCTGTCGCAAAAGTATTTCCTAATCCTAAAACATCTCTTCCAAAATATCCCGAAACATAAAGACGGTTGTTTTCATTAATCTGATAATTGGCTTTTAAATTTAAATCATAAAAATAAAGCTTACTGTCTTTAAAATCATCTGTCGCCTTCAGAAAAACATCAGCATAAGTCCGTCGTCCTGAAACAATAAATGATGATTTTTCCTTTTGAAGAGGCCCTTCTACGCTCAATCGACTGCTGATCAAACCAATACCTCCGTTTACATTATAATCTTTATTGTTTCCGTCTTTCATCTTAATATCCATCACAGAAGAAAGCCGACCGCCATATTGTGCAGGACTGTTTCCTTTAATAATGCTTGCATCCTTCAGCGCGTCACTATTGAATGTACTGAAAAATCCTAATAAATGTGATGCATTGTAAACCGGAGCTTCATCCAATAAAATTAAATTCTGATCTGTAGCACCACCTCTCACGCTGAATCCGCTGCTGCCTTCACCATTGCTTTTGATTCCGGGCAATAACTGAATTGTTTTCAAAACATCTTTTTCGCCAAAGAGAACAGGAAGTTTTTCGATACTTTTAATGCTCAACGTTTCCGTTCCCATCTGCGCAGACGTAAGGTTTTTATCTTTTTTAACTGCCGAAATAATGACTTCATCAATTGTGGCAGTACGTTCTGTTTCCTGAGAAAGAATTAAATCTAATTTTACGTTCTGATCAAGTTGTACCGTCTGTCGGTAATTTTGGTAACCTCCGAATGCAACAGCGATTGTATAGTTTCCCTGTGGAAGCGAAAGCGAATAAAACCCATATTCGTTGGCTGTGATATTAATGCTCGGGTCTTCTTCTACTTTTATTGTGGCTCCTATAATGAGCTCGCCGTTTTTTCCGTCTCGCACTGTTCCGCTAATGGTTTTCCGTTCCTGCGCAACAGCTGTCATGCTGAAAACCGAAAGTCCGATTGTGGCAAAAATTCTACAATAAGTTGTTTGCATTATTAAATGTTTATTAGAAATAATTTTTTAAAGATTAAATGTCTAAAGATAAGCTTTAATTAAATGGGCACGAAAGTGAATAAACGGATTATTATATTTAAAATTGTTTTCGCAATGTGAAATCCTGTTCATAAAAAATCCCCATTTTAAATGAGGAATATTATTCTTTAATAATTAGTCTTTTATATGTTTTGCTACCTTTTCTTCAAGATCTTCAAGATTAAAAGGTTTTGCGACATAATCATCAGCCTGCGCACTTTTAGCAAGAGCTACAATGTCGTTATTAGCCGTCACATAGATGACGGGAATGTGTTTGTAGTCATCATGACTCTTTAAAAGTTTGGTTGCTTCTACACCACCGATATTCGGAATCCAGTTGTCCATCAAAATTACATCCGGCTGAAACTGCGAAACCTTTTGTATAATATCGTGTGAGGTTTCTGAAATTTCGACATCATAACCGCCTTCCTCAAAAATAATACTGATCACTTCGAGAATAACTTTATCGTCATCAAAAATCAAAATTTTCTTTCTGTTCATATTTCTATTGTTAATTTTCTATTTAGTTCTATTTAAATTATTTACATATTCTGCAAGATTCTTCTGCTCGATCAGCAAATCGTATTCTACTCGTACGGTTGCTTGTCTTGGCATATAATCTACTTCTGCAGTATCCGGATCTTGAACCCACACTTTGCCATTGTTTTTTTTAATATAATTGAGACCTTCCACTCCATCTGCGTTGGCTCCCGAAAGAAGAACTCCTACCAAATGTTCACCGAAAGTCTCGGCGGCAGATTTGAAGGTGACATCAATAGACGGTCTGGAGTAATTCATTTTTTCTGAACTGTCTAGAGAAACCGTTTTTTTATCTTCAAAAAGCAAGTGATAATCTGCGGGAACTATATAAATTTTATTTTTAAAAATTTCAGTTTTATCCTCAATCTCAATAACTTCCATTGAAGTAAATTGCTGCAGTAATGTTGGCAAAATACTCGTGGAATAAGCCTTTCTGTGAACCACCAACAAAACCGGAAAACCTAAGTTTTCGTTCAGATTTTTAATCATCGCCAGAATAACCTGCAGACTTCCTGCAGATCCTCCAATGACCACTAATTCTGTTTTTTCTGATGTTTCCATATTAGTTTAATTAGGATCAAGTTTTTTCCAGATCTTCTGATCTTCTATCTGATGATAAAATTTATCTAAATTTGAAAACCGAAGAGTTTCCTTTGATCCTAAAGCCAAATAACCAAGATTCTCCAGACTTGCGTCAAAAAGATGAAAAACTCTTTCCTGCAAAGCCTTTTCAAAATAAATCATCACATTTCTGCAGATAATCAGCTGAAAACTGTTGAACGAGCTGTCTGAGACCAGATTATGAGTTGATAAAATTAATTTTTCCTGAAGACTTTTATCAAATCTCGCGCTGTCGTAATTTGCTGTATAATAATCTGAAAAATCTTCTTTACCACCAGACTGTATATAATTTTCGGAATACACTTTCATTTGATTCATCGGAAAAACGCCTGATCTTGCCGTTTCTAAAACTGACGGATTAATGTCTGTTCCGTAAATCAGACATTTATGATAAAGATTGGCCTCTTTCAACAAAATGGCCATAGAGTACGCTTCTTCACCGGTAGAGCAACCCGCAACCCAGATTCTTATCAGAGGATAAGTTCCCAGCTGAGGTAAAATTTCTTCCCTTAATTTTTTGAAAAAATAAGGATCGCGGAACATTTCTGTTACATTCACCGTAATTTCTTCAATGAAATGCTTTAGATAATCCGGATCGTTAATAATCGTATATCGTAATTCGGCAAAGCTTGTAAAACGGTCGATAAGGCAAATCCTGTTCACACGTCTTTTAAAAGAAGCTCTGCTGTACATAGAAAAATCGTATCCGTACAGGTCGTACACGTCTTTTATGAGAAATTCAATTTCCTGGTCTTTTACGATACTCGGTTCCAGCATTTACGACAGTTTTTCGATAGCGGTTAATAATTTATCTACATCGATCGGTTTTTTCACATAATCTCTCGCACCAGCATCCAGACACTTTTGGCGGTCTTCTTCCATTGCCTGCGCAGTTACTGCAATTACAGGAATATGTTGTATCGAGGGGGTTTTATTTATGATTCTTAAAGCTTCATAACCATCCATATCGGGCATCATCATATCCATCAGTACTACGCCGATGTCGGGATTATTCTTTAAAATCTGAATCGCTTCTTGTGCCATTGTAGACGTTTCCATCTGAAAACCGCGAGCTTTCAGTGTTAGTTTTAAAGCAAATATATTTCGCGGATCATCATCCACAATCAAAATTTTCTTGTTCATAAGATAATTGATGATTTAACTTTCATATAACCAAACCCGAAGGAGAGACAGCAACTGATCGATATCCACAGGCTTTGTAATGTAATCTGAAGCGCCTGCTTCGATACATTTGTCACGGTCACCAATCATCGATTTTGCGGTGACAGCAATGATAGGAAGTCTCCTGAATTTTGGCATTTTCCTGATTTCCTGAATGGTTTCGTAGCCATCCATATTCGGCATCATCATATCCATCAAAACAACATCTACATCAGGATGTTCTTTGATCTGTTCTAAAGCCTGAACGCCATCCATCGCCAAAACAACTTCAACTTTATACTTTTCTAAAGCTTTCGTAAGAGAAAAAATATTTCTCACATCGTCATCGGTGATCAGTATTTTTTTACCGCTCAAAACCTCAGTTAATGAACCTAAAGTTTTATTTCTTATCGTTTCAACCGAGCTGTTTTTTTCTTCTACCAAATGCAAAAACAACCCTACTTCATCTAAAATTCTCTGATAAGAATGAGCAGTTTTTACAACAATTGAATCTGCGTACTGCCTTATTTTCAGCTCTTCGGATGTAGAAAGATTTCTTTCGGTAAATATAATGATCGGCAGATTTTCTAATCCTTCATAGCTTTTGATAGATTCTATAATTTTATAGGCATTTCTCCTGTTTGCGCCAATATCTAAAATTACACAGTCTACTCCATCTGTATTGAACGCTCTCACACTGTCTTCTACGTTATCTTCAACTGATAATGAGATATCAAAGTTACTTAGGAAGTAGGATAATGCACTTGCATGCTTAGCATTTTCTTCTACAATTAAAACTTTTTGGGGAGACTTCTGCAACGCTTCTTCAATCTTTTTGAAAACGTCTGTCATTTGTTCTAAAGCAACCGGTTTGTTGATAAAATCGATAGCCCCTTTCATCAGACTTTCCTGTTTTACATGAAGTGATGACATCATATGAACCGGAATCGGTTTTGTATGCGGATTAGATTTCAGCTCATCCATTACCTTCCAGCCATCTTTCACAGGAAGCTGAACATCCAGTAAAATTGCATTCGGATGGTATTGCATCGCCGCAGACAAAGCCAAATCTCCACGTACAACTACAACTCCTTTATAATTCTGGAGTCTTGCATATTTCAATAGAGCTTTTGCAAAATTTGTATCATCTTCTACGATGAGAATCACCTTATCATCTTTTGAAATATTTTCTCGGTCATCCTCCACATCATCAGGTATTTCCAAATGATTGATGATCTCAGAAATATTGTGCTCGTCAGAATCTATGATATGTTTTATTTCTTCAACATCCTCAAGAATCACATCCAATAAATTTTGATCAGAACTGGTATTTGAACTGGCTGTGATTACCTTCAATTTCTCATTTTTCGGAATGATGAGACTGAATTCACTTCCTTCGCCGACCTTACTTTTTAGGTCTAAATAACCTCCTAATAATTTAGCAATCTCACGACTGATCGATAATCCCAATCCTGTACCTCCGAATTTACGTTGCGTAGATCCATCAGCTTGCTGGAAGGCCTCAAAGATGATTTTCTGTTTATCATCGGGAATTCCGATTCCCGTATCTTTTACCGAGAAGACTATAAAATCGCTGTTTTTTGGGTCTTTTTTGATATTTAACTCTACGCTTCCTTCCTTGGTAAATTTTAATGCATTAGATAAGAGATTTCTCAACACCTGATCCAAACGTAAACGGTCAGTTTCAAGGGTTTTCTCCAAATCATTTTCTATATTGATGTTAAATTCAATTCCTTTTTCTTTAACTAAAGGATTCATCAAATTTTTAAGATCTTTTACAACTTCACCGATTTCAATATTCTGGTACTCAAGAGACATTTTGCCAGATTCTATTTTGGCTAAATCTAAAATCTCATCAATCAAAGTCAACAAACTGCTTCCGGAACTTTGGATCACTTTCGCAGATTCTATCTGATCTTCATTTAAATTTTCATCCGGATTTTCTGCCATCAGACGAGAAAGAAGTAAGATAGAATTTAAAGGTGTACGCAGTTCGTGCGACATATTAGCCAAAAACTCAGATTTATATTGTGTACTTAATGCTAATTCTTCTGCTTTTCTTTGAATTTCAATATTTCTTTCTGCAATGAGCTGATTCTTTTCTTCGAGTAATTTTGAACGTTCTTCCAACTCGGTGTTGGTTTGCATCAGCTCTTCCTGCTGCACTTTCAGTTCTTCTTCCGAAGCCTGAAGTTTTTGAGTCTGTGCTTCAAGTTCTGTGTTAAGATTTTCAAGCTCAGAATGCTGAACCTGCAACTCTTCAGATTGCGCCTGAGTTTCTTCTAGTAAACGCTGTTCTTTTTCACGGCTTTTTGCAGCTCTTATCGCAATAGCAACATTCCTGCAGCCTTCTACAAAATATTCAATTTTATCCTGATCAAAATTTTCGGCTGAGCTTAATTCTAATACACCAACCGTCTGTCTGTCAGACATTACCGGAAGCAAAAGAATTGCATTTACTTTAACTTTACTGCTGGCAAAAGTTACCGCAAAATCATTTTCATCTAAATCATTATAAACTTTCGGCTTTTTCTGAACAAACACCTGCCCTACCATACCTTCGCCTGGTTCAAAGAACTGTTTCATCGTATTTTCTAAACCAAATGAACCGTTTAGTTTTAATTTGCCATCGTCTATGAGATAAATTGCTCCATTGATGCAATTTCCGTATTCAATAAGCTGATTAAGAGAATCATTGCTGATCTGCTTCACAGATTTATTACCAACCAAAGCTTCATTTAATAAAGCAAGACCTTTCTGTCTCCAGTCGGTTTTATTAATTTCGTCAAAAGATTTCTTAAGAGAATCTGTCATATGGTTGAGAGATTCTACAAGATCGCCCAGATCATCTGCAGAATCGTCTGTAAGTTTTTGAGTATAATCGCCGTTTGCAACCCGGTTTGCAACCTGCTGAATGACGCTTACCCTTCTTGAGATCTCAAGATCTTTAGTCTTCAGTGCGTTTTCCAGCCTTTCTCTTCTCAGTAGATCGTTTCGCAATTTCACATAGAAAAACACAGTAACGAGAATTGCTGCTAAGGATGAAAAAATAATAAAAAGCACAGTGGTTTTTGATGAGCTGTCAAGATCTTCATTCTTTTTTGCAAGTTCGCTTTCCTCAAACTTCACAAAATCCTGAACCAAAGATCTACATTTATCCATGTAAATTTTACTCATCTCAATCTGTTGCTGCGTCATTTCCAAGCCTTTACGCTTGTTATCTACAAACAACTTGAGGTTATTGATATTCGCATCAACATTTTCTTCAAGATTTTTCAGACGTGCAAGCTGTGAAGGATCAGTTATTTCGAGAGATCTTACGCGTTCCATAGATTTGGAATATTCTTGCAAACTTGCATTGTACGGATCCAAAAAACTTTCTCTTCCGGTGAGTTGATATCCACGATTTCCTGTTTCTGCATCTAAAAGTGCAATCAAAACATCTTTTACTGCTGTTACAGATTTTCTGCTCTTTGAAACGCTTTCGCGGTGCTGCATCTGATTTTTGATGCTCCAATATGATGCGACCGAACTCGCAATTAAAATAAGTAAGGAAAATCCAATCCCAAATTGAAGATTTCTTATAACTTTTTTCGGCATAAAATTAATTTAATGGTAATGTAAAATAAAAAGTAGATCCTTCTTCAAGCTTGCTGGATAAACCTATCGTACCGTGATGTTGTTTGATGATTTCTGAACAGATGTAGAGACCGATGCCCATTCCCTGAAACTGCACCGACGATTCTTCTACCCGGTAAAATTTACGGAAAACTGCTTCCTGCTTAAATTCAGGAATGCCTATTCCAAAGTCTGTAACACTCACCTTCACCTCGTCATCATCTACAAAAGTTGTAACAATGACCTGATTGTTTTCTGGAGAATATTTGATTGCGTTGGTTAAAAAATTAATTAGAACCTGCTCAATACGAATCGCATCAAATGATATGAGCTGATTAATATTTGCAATATGACGCTCAATTTTCACATTAGGATTATCATTGGTCTGAAGAATAGTATCGATCGTATTATGAATAAGTTTTTCCAGATCGGCCGGTTTTCTGTTTATTTTAAGCTTCCCGTTTTCAATTTTTGACACATCTAATAAATCCGTAATCAATGTGTTAAGCTTTTCTATTTGATCTAAAGCTTTAGCGACAAAAACAGCTTCAGTATTTTCTGTATTGAGCTTTAATTTTCTGTCAAGCAACTGCATATAAGCTTTGATACTCGTTAAAGGCGTTTTGAGTTCGTGACTTGCAATACTTAAAAACTCATCTTTTTCTTTCTCAACTTTTTTCTGATCTTCAATGTCTGTAAATGTTCCTACCCAGTTTTTTACCTTTTCGTTTTGATAAACCGGCGACATTCTCAATAAATGATATCTGTAATCTCCGGAATCAAGATTTTTAATTCTGATCTCCAATTCGAGTGCTTTTCCGTTTTTCCTGCATCTTTGAAATTCCTCTTCAATATTAAGATCGTCCGGATGCGTATCTGGAAACTGCTGATCAGATTCAGAATATTCAAACCATTTTTTATTAACAAAATTGACGATACCATCCTGATTTAAAGTAAATGCAATCTGCGGCAATGCCTCTAGCATCAGATGAAAATGTTCAATTTCAGACTTCATAGAAACCTGCGCTTCACGTCTGCCTTTTACTTCCATCTCCAGACTTTCTTTGGTCTTCTTCATGGCAAGATTGTTCTCCTGAAGATTGTAGAATGTCTTTACTTTGAGCATTAAAATTTCAGGATCTATAGGCTTAGTCACATAATCCATCCCACCGGAATTGTATCCTTTTGTGATAAATCTTTTGTCTGTATTGACGGCAGATAAGAATATGATAGGAATTTCTTTTGTCTTGCTGTATCCTGCAAAGGTCTCGGCAACCTCAAAGCCATCCATTCCCGGCATCTGAACATCTAAAATAATTAATGCATAATTATTCTTTAAAGCTTTACCCAGTGCTTCTTCACCGGAATTGGCTGTATCTACTTGAAAATCTTTCGATTCTAAAAGCTTTTTTAAAGAATATATATTGTTTTGGTTATCATCGACAATTAAAATCATAAAACGTAAAATAATCTGGAAACAGGTTATACTTCATCAGTTACCAAAAATACTGACAAATTTTTAAAAAACATATTATTATTTTAACAATCTTGAAGCAAAAAATTATTAAGTAGAGAATCAAATACATCATAACATGTTATTTTTAAATTCTCATCAATCGCAAAAATTAGCATTCTTTATATAAATACTAGGAAAATTAGATTTATTATCACAAAAAATTAATCGTAAATCTTATAAAGTGGCACACTTTATTCTATTGTCTTAAAAAAATATTATGAATTACAAAGAAGCTTTACAACACAAAAAAGAATCTGTAGAAAAAGCAGACGACTCTATCCTAAAATTATATCATATCGTTATAACTCCTGCAAATACTGACGAGAGCTACAAATACATCGAAGACTTCACGAAAAATCCTGAAAAATTTAACGATGAAAGCTGTAAAAAATATTGTACAGACGGAGAATACGAGGTTGTGAGTTTTAAAAAGGAGAATTAAATTAAATTCAATTAAATAATTTCTCAGTGTACCTCAATTGATTGTTAACAGGATTTGCATACATCGACAGAAAGCCATTTTTCAGAACTTCGTCATCAACATCAATCCGCATTTCCAGTCGACGCTCAAAAAGTAGTTTTTCCTGCTGAGAATATTTATCCGAGAACTTATCTGTATGATTTATAATATCATAAGCAATATAGTTTGTTGGCCAAAGTCTATAATTTCTGATAATTGATTCATCAATAAGTTGAGCGATCGATTGAAGCTGTTTGTTTTTGTTATCTTGCGAAGCAGATATTGCATCTAGGTCAAAATCAAGCACATCGCCTGCATGCAGATGAATTCGTTTTTTCTGACCCAGTACTCCACTCATCATAGTCGTAAAATCTTCATCTTTTGCTTTGATGTACACTTCGTCTTTCTGTTTTGCCAATATCTGTGGCATTTTCAGAACATCGGTGGGATCATATTCATAAGAGATTGAGAGAGGAACAATCTTTAGATTCTTAAAGAATTCAGCCAAAGAATGGTGTTGTGACGCCATCGCCAACATTTTTAAAACACCCTGCTGTGTTGCATCGTTTCCGTCTTTTGTACGGCCTTCACGCTGAGCAATCCAAACAGATCGGTTCTCAGATTTTAGAAGGTCGTAAATATAATCAGACATCAGTTGCGAACTTTTTAGTTGCTCACGCAAAGACAACCCTCTTTGAACCAGAAAGTTTCGGTTTAGTTTGGCGAGAATATGCAGAAAATTTTGCTCCACCAGATTATCGCCTATTGCTGAAGATGTCATTATGTAATCTTTCTCCAGGAGAACCAAATTGAGCAAAGAAGTGTCCAAAACAATATCTCTGTGATTTGAAATATAAAGGTATGAAGTATTTTTATCTAACTTCTCGAATCCTGATGTCGTTAACCCCTGAGAACTTGTTTCCAGAATTTTTCTGATGGTATGCGAGATAAAATTTTTCTGAAAATCAAAAATTGAGTCCGTAACTTTCAGTTGATCTATCCAAATTTTTTCATCGGTATCAGGAAAAGTAAAATTCATCAGCGCTTTCATCATAGGATGGCGGACGATACTTTGTACGGCTTCATTGACTTCGTGGTCGTAAAAAGACCTTATCGCATCAAATTTAGACATTGAAATACTAACTTTTATTTACAGTTTGCAAAAGAACGAAAAAATTTTGACGACACCATAGTAACTTTAAACAGATTAGTATGTCACAAATTGGAATACGTTTTGTTTAGTGTATATGTCTGATCAATAACCGATGAAAAAAAACAACTCTGCCCCGAGAAGCAACCGCAAAAAATGGTTTTGGGGAATTACTGCAACTATTGTTCTGCTTTTAGCAATATTTCCTTTCGCACTAGATTTTTACTTACAGAAAAAACTTCCCGATCTTGTCAACAGTAAAACACCTTACAAACTAGAGTTGAAAAATTTTAATCTAAGTTTGATTTCAGGGAATTTTACTGCTACAGATCTGAAGATTTCAACCAAAAATCCTGATGACAAAAAAATCACTCAGATAAAAGGCAATATCAAAAAGATTCAGATAACTGATTTTGGGGTATGGAAAGCCATTTTCAGCAAATCATATACCGCAGATCAATTTCTGCTTCAGGACTCAGACATCAAAATGCGTCTTGCACCGAAGTCTGAAAAACAAAAGGAAAAATCTGAAAAACCGGATATTCATATCAATAATATTGTTGTAAGTAATGTATTTGCAGAAATAATGAATGCTGAAGGAAAACCTGTCTTTACCGGAGAAAACATCAATGTAAAACTGAAAGATATTGAGCAGAATAAAGATGATTCTAAAATTCCTTTTGCTTTTAAAGAATTTAAAATAGATGCGGAGGATATAAAGATAGGTGTAAATGATTTTTATCAAATAAGTTCAGATAAGATTTTTGCTGCTAATAAAACTTTGGATTTAACAAAATTCCATCTTATTCCTATACAGAATCCTGCAAAATATAATTCGAAAAATGTTTTTGACTTTGCATCAGAGCGACTCTTAGCTACAGATTTTAATATCAGCAAAGATTCTTTGATTGTTTCAGACATCACATTTACAAAACCTGATTTAAAAGTAACCTCAACAGGAAAAAACATAGTAGAAAAAGAAAAAAATCCTAAAGAAGTTGAGATGAAGATCGGCATGAAGAACATTAGTTTCCAAAAAGGAAAAATAGTGGTTCTACAGGCTGATCAAGATAAAACAGCATCGATAGATAATTTTAATTTTAAACTTACCAATATTGTTTTTGATAAAAATACTGTAAAAGAAAAAATACCTTTCAGATTTACCAATCATGATATAGAAGCTGATAATATTTACCTTAAGGCAAACGCGCTGCAAGCCGTGAAGATAAAGAAAATATCATCAAAAAATTCTGATATTCTTATTGAGAAATTTCAGATGGCTGCTTTGGGCAAGAGTACAAATAAAGATCTTTTCAACGTCACTACAGACGAAATAAAAATCATCAATAACAAGACTAAATATATCGGTCAAAAACTGAATGTAAATATTGCGGGCTTGGAAATTAGAAATCCTGAGGTTAAAATAATTTCGGCAAGTAAAAAATCTAAAAGTAAAAAGGCCGACTCTGAGGTTCCTGAATTTGCATTGAATCTTGGATTTATAAAAATTGCTAACGGAAAATTATCCCAGTCGGCTCTGGGAAAAGAAAAATTGTCGGTAGGGAAGTTTGACATTGTGGTAAACCGTATTATTTCCGGAAATCAATACCTGAAAAATGATTTGCCATTTGAAATTAAGAATCATTCTGTGATTGCAAAAAAAGTTTTTCTGGATGCAGGAAAATATTACACATTAAAAGTTGATGAAGTAAAAAATACCGGTAAGCAAACCGACATGACTGGTCTTCAGTATCTTCCGAAATACTCTAGAGCAGCATTCAGCAAAGTCATTGCAAAAGAGACTGATCTTTATACGATCACGGTCAAAAAAATCGGAATTACAGATCTAAATTCAAAATTGATTAAAAACCCGGTGATTGACATCAGCAAAGTAAATATTGACGGTTTGAAGTGTGGCATTTACCATGATCTCGCACCACCCGATGATGATGCCGCGCGATACCTTTTCAGTAAAAAACTTCGCGAAGTTAAAATTCCTCTTTTTGTAAAAAATGTTGCTATACGAAATTCAAATCTTACGTATGAAGAGAATGCTGAGAACAGCAAAATTCCCGGAAAGTTAACTTTCGACCGCTTTTTTATTGATATCAGCAACGTCAACAACGGAAAGATTAAAGGCAGACCAACCACCATTACAGCAGATGCAAATTTTGCTTTCTACGGAACGGCAAACACAACAATTAATTGGAAATTTGATGTAATGAATCCCAATGATCAGTTTTACATTAAAGGAAATATTCAAAAACTTTCCGCAGATAACGTAAATCTTTTCGTAAGACCTTACCTCAACGTAACACTTGATGGAAATATCGATTATCTAAAATTTGATTACCAGGGAACTGATGCAGGAATTGGTGGTAAATTTTATTTTAAATACAACGAAATGTATGTGAATCTCCTTAACAAAAAAGGAAATGAAAGAAAGCTACTCAACACTATAGCCAATTGGTTTATAAAAAATGAGTCTACCGGAGAACCTGATCATGTTGTTATTGAGAAAGAAAGGGAATCTGACAGAAGTTTTTTCAGTATGCTTTGGCAAGGAATCATGGAGGGTTTAAAGAAATATCTTATCTAAAAAAAACAAAAACATGATCAAACGTTTCGAATTGCGAAATTTTTGACTTAAATTTGCACCGTTATACCATTCTATATGGTATAATTTTTTTTCATCATTTGTGTTTTTAGCCTTCTCTTCGGAGAGGGCTTTTCATTTTTATGGTAAGTATTACAGTTCTGCATCAACACATTATTAAAGTTAGCAAGGCGATCCGGTAATTTTGGTCTTATTGTTGAAGAATATATCACACATAAAACTCTTACTTATGGCAAAGCATATTATCATCGTTGGCGGCGGATTTGCCGGTGTGCATATTATTAAATCACTGAAAAACGATCCTGGTTTTAAAATCACTTTAGTCGACAAAAACAACTACCATTTTTTTCCCCCTCTCATTTATCAGGTTGCAACATCTTTTATCCAGGCGACCAATATCAGTTACCCTTTCAGAAAGATGATTGACAATTTTGATAATGTACACTTTCATATGGGTAGTCTTGTAAAAGTAAATCCTGAAAGTAAAACTATTGAAACAGATACCGGAAATCTTTCATATGATTATCTGATTTTATCTATGGGAACAGAAACAAATTTTTTCGGAATGGAAAATGTACAAAAATGCAGCCTTCCGATGAAAAGCATAGAAGAAGCATTATATCTTCGAAACCATATGCTTCTGACCCTTGAGGAAGCTGCCAGAAACAAAGATGTTCGGATTGCTCAACGTCTACAAAATATCGTCATTGCCGGCGGCGGACCCACAGGTGTAGAATTAGCAGGAATGATTGCTGAGATGGGAAAATATATTGCTGAAAAAGAATACCCGGAAATGAAATTGAGCCTATCAAGTATTTATCTTATTGACGCTCTTCCTTCCCTTCTTTCGCCGATGAGCAAAATGGCGCAGAAAACTGCGTACGATAAACTAAAAAACCTCGGAGTGAAGATTATCCTCAACGTCTCTGTAAAAGATTATAAAGACAAAAAAGTAATGCTCTCTGACGGAAATTTTATCGAGACAGAGACTTTAATCTGGACGTCGGGTGTAATCGGCAGAGAAGTTCCCGGTCTACCCGCAGAAAGTATTGTAAAAGGAAGAAGAATCGCTGTTGATGCATTCAATAAAGTAAATCATACGAACGATATTTTTGCTTTAGGTGACATCTGTCTTCAGCTTACTGATGAAAATTTTCCAAAAGGTCATCCTCAGCTTGCACAGGTTGCCATACAACAGGCAAAAAATTTAGGTAAAAATTTTAAGAAAATGGAAAAAGGAGAAACACTCACTCCATTCTCGTATAATAATAAAGGAAGTATGGCGATTATTTCAAAATTCAATGCGGTTGTAGATCTTCCGAAATTCTCTTTTAACGGATTTATAGCTTGGCTTACCTGGCTTTTTATTCATGTAATACCGTTGGTGAGTTTCAGAAGCAAAATAAGACTGGCGCTAGATTGGTTCAGGTTATTTATCACCAACAATCCTTCAATTCGAATGATCTTGTATCCTAAAAGAAATACAGATAATTAGCTAAATTATCATGCACAAGATTTAGAACTGAATAACATTTATAAATTGTCTGTCAAACTTGAATATACTATCTTGCAAGAAATTCAGTATTTTTTTTTAATATAGACATGATTAATCTTTATCGAAAAACAGCTCTTATTGAAGGGGTTTCTTATTTGATTCTTCTTTTCATTGCGATGCCTTTAAAATATATTTTTAACATCAATGAAGCAGTGAAATATTTTGGGTGGATTCACGGTGTTTTATTTTTAGTTTTTGCAGCAGTTCTTCTTGCGGCAACAATAAAGTATAGATGGAGTTTTAAGCGAGTGATTATTTATTTAATCGGTTCAGTTTTGCCGTTCGTACCTTTTTACCTTGATAAGAGTTTGAAAAAAGAATATGAAAACATCAGGTAGCTTTAATTAAAATTCAAGGTCGAAATTGAAGATGAGTCTTTTTATGGTCTAAATTTTGAATCAGTTTTGGTAGGAAGTAACAGACTTTCTTCTATACCAAATCAACAAATTCAAAATATTATGTACAAGAAAATTTTAGCAGGATTAGGCGGTGCCATTGCGCTCAACATTCTACATGAGACCATCAGGAAAAATTTTACTAACGTTCCTCACATCAACGAAGTCGGTGAAGAGGCTCTCCTAAAGATCACAGACAATACATCAATTAATATTACAGGAGAGAATAATCTCTATGCGGCCACACTTGTAGGAGATGTGATCAGTAACGGTATTTATTATGCAACTACTGCGACCAAAAATGATCTCACCTCAGGTTTGCTTGCCGGTGTGGGAGCGATTGCACTTCCAAAAAAACTGGGTCTTAATGACGATCCTGTCGCAGAAAATACTCAGAAAAAACTGATGACTGTAGGTTATTATATTTTTGGAGCACTTGTGACCAAATTTATTTATCACAGAATAAAGTGATCATAAATTATTACTAAGAAAAAAGACTCGATTGCATTCAATCGAGTCTTTTATATTTTACGTTTAAATTTAATCAGGCAGAATATGCAGCTCTGTTCAAAAATATGTTTTTCCCTGCTATTTTATTTTTCGACAAACTATAAATAATTTCTACAGAAAAACTTGAAAGTTCATACAAAACATATCTTGAGTTGCTCACTGTGCTTTCATTAATCATTTTTCCCTGTCTCAATACTATATCAAATTGCATTTCGTCAGGCAGATTGGTAAACTCGTAATAAGAAATATCCATAAGTATAGTTTTTATGATTAGAACTGGTTATGATTTAACTATAAGCAATTTGTCTACCAAAATCTAAAAATATCGAAAACAATACACATTTATTATTAATTTAAAACGAAAATAAATTTCAACACTTTTAAAATCGCTGAAAATATGTAGATTTCCGAAAAATATTATTTCAGCAAAAAAAAAATTAAGGGTTCGTCGCCCAAACATTCACTTCCGGAAGAAAAGCAATATTGCTGATGGAAAGCATTGATACGATAACCTGCGCAATCTCCAAACCTTTAAGTTTTCTTTCAGTATCCACAGATTCGTAGCCAATTTTTTCGGCAAACTCTGTTATCACTTCACTTGGGTTTACCTGCATTACGCGAATATTATGCTTCCTAAGTTCCATCTGCCAGCACATTGTGAGTCCGGAAATCGCAGCTTTACTGGAAACATAAGCAGAACCGTTCATAAAACCTTTCACTGCACCCATCGACGAAATATTAATGATGTTTCCTGAATTTTGTTTGATAAAATATTGAGCAGCGAGTTTTCCACAGAGAAATGTACTTTTTGTGTTCGTTTCCCAGATACGCATAAAATCTTCAGTTGAAGTTTCGGTGAGCGAACTCATGAAGCCGAGACCGGCATTGTTGATCAAAATATCAAGTCCACCAAGTTTTTCAAATGCAAAACTAAATAAATTGTCGACATCTTTTTCGATGCTTACATCTGCTTTTATTCCAAAAACGTCCAGCTCTTTTGCAACGGTATTCACTTTTTCTTCGGTTCGTCCGCAAATAACAACTTCGGCTCCCAATGACCGTAATAATTTTGCGGTTTCATAGCCAATTCCCGTTGTTCCGCCTGTAATGATAACTTTCGAATTTTTAATTTCCATAATAGAGATATTTATATTTTTTTTTCTGATCGTAAGATTTTCTTATCTAAATCATTTTCACAGAACAAAGATCCTAAAGACAAAACGTTACCATGTAGTGAGAATCAGGAATTTTGTATTCAAATCAAAGTTTTTATTGTCATCTAAGCTTTTAGACTGAAATAAAAAATACTTCCGACACCTATTTCGCTTTTAACAGAAATTTTTCCGCCCTGAGCTTCAATAAATTCTTTGCTGATACTCAAACCCAAACCAGTACCGTCTGCTTTGGTGCCGGGAATTCTGAAATATCGCGTAAAGACTTTATCAAGATATTGCTCTTCTATCCCATAGCCCTGATCTTTCACAGAAAATTGAATTTGGTTCTGATCATTTTTTACACAAATTTCGATATTCGAATTTTCATAAGAATATCTAATTGCATTAGACAGAATATTGCTCAAAACCCAAGATGTTTTCTCGAAATCAGCATTAATAAATTTTAGATTAGGGTCAATTTCAGACTTTATACTAATATTTTTAAAATCTGCAGCAGATTGGTTGGCTGCAATTACGCTCTCAACCATCGTTTTGATTTCTGCAGGTTTTATATTCAACTCTACCACTCCAGTCTCCAGTTGGGTAAGATTCAGGAGTTCGCCAGTAATTTTTAAAAGTCTGATTGTATCATCTTTAATTCCGAGCACCAATTTTTGCTGTTCGTCATTAAGGTTTCCTATTCTTTCGTTCTCCAGCAACTGCACACCCATTTGAATAGAAGATATCGGAGTTTTAAATTCATGTGAAACGGTTCCCAAGAAATGAGTTTTTGCGAGATCAAGTTCTTTGAACGGAGTCACGTTTCTCAGCATAATTACCTGCCCGATAAAACGTTTGTCATCTTCTCCGGTTGGTAAAACGTTGATGTCTAAAATTTCCTTTTCAAAATAATTTTCTTTGCCTTCTACAAAAATCTTCAAAAGCTCAGAATCTGCTTTTTTGCTTATTAGAGGATCTATAATTTCTCTTATTAAATCTCTCACCAAATCATTTCCTACCGCAACATCCTGAATCAGTTTTCCTATAAAATGATCTTTTTTTAGTCCTGTTATTTTTAAAGCCTGGTCGTTTACAAAAAGAACTTTCCTGTTTTCGTCTATTCCGATGACGGCATCGTGCATATTGTCTATCAGCGTTTCTATACGCTTTTTCCCCTTCAAAATTTTATCAAGTCTGCTTTCAGAATATTCCTGAAGCTTTTCAGCCATGGTATTAAACGATTTTGCAAGTTCGCCAAATTCGCTGTTTCCCTCAAACCTAACTCTTTCTCTATAGTTCTGCTGTGCAATCTGATGAATGCTGAATGTGAGCTCGCGTATAGGATTGGCAATATTTGAAGGAAGATTGATCATGAGAGTAAAAGCAATCAGAAAACAGAGCGTCCCCGCGACAGAAATTACCGCAATTGCATTTTCTGCTGTTGTGTTGGCAATTCCGCTTTTAATCTGAATCGCATTCATATTCAACTGCATCAATTCGGCAATATCTTTTCTGATGACCGATTTTAAATTTGCATCGTGTCTATTTTTATTTAAATCTGAAAAATGGCTAATGATATTTCGGGTCGCTTCTCTTTCTCCGCTTTCAGTAATATTCTGGCTTTGAAGATTAAGGTTTTTCTGAAATTCTTTTACCGAAAAAGGGTCTCTTTCTATCTCTTCCAGAGACAAAAGCATATTTCTGGAATACTGCAACGTATTGTAATTGGCAACCAGAATATTCTGCGTGTCTTTTTTCAGCTGGTAGATAAACCATCCGCCAAGTGCAGAAAGTATAATAATCATCAAAAACAGAAGACCGACTCCTGCATTAAGCTTTGTTTTTATCTTCATTACGACAAAATTACTAAATCTACATTTTGTTTTGAAAGTCTTTTGAGAAGAGAATTAAAAGTATCTGTCGCAAGAATAATTCTCCAGATATCAATATGAGGTTTTCCTATGCATACGGTCGTTATTTTTCTTTCTTCACACTGTTCCATAATAGTCATTGCAACATTTCTACTTTGAATTTTAATAATTTCTGCGCCTAATTCGGTTGCCAGCCTGAAATTATTAATCAAATGCCGCTGTTTATTCAGGGCGATTCTGTCGGCACTTTCTTTGGGAACCTGCACGTAGAGCAAAAACCACTGACTGTTGTAATAGTTTGCCAGTCTTGCAGTTTTCCGGATTACATTTTTTGCAGTAATTTCATTCGAACTGATACAGGCTAGAAATCTTTCTTTCTTTAAAACTTTTCCGGTAA
This sequence comes from Chryseobacterium sp. CY350, assembly GCF_027945075.1. NCBI lineage: Bacteria > Pseudomonadati > Bacteroidota > Flavobacteriia > Flavobacteriales > Weeksellaceae > Chryseobacterium > Chryseobacterium wangxinyae. The sequence goes on along the minus strand of NZ_CP116034.1, from coordinate 522,395 downwards.
CAATTTCCGTTTCTACTTTCCTTGTGACCTGTGATGCAACTTCTTTTAGAGCCAACTCACGGAGCTGTAGAATATTTTCGTTTTTAAAAAAATTATTGAGGGCAGACTGTATTTTAGTTTGATCATAGATTTTACCTTCTTTTAATCTGGAGATCAATTCATCTGCCGTGAGGTCAATATTCACAACCTCGTCTGCCGCAGAAAGTATAGTATCCGGAATTCTTTCTGCTACTTCGATTCCGGTAACAGCTTTCACTTCTTCGTTCAGACTTTCAATATGCTGAATGTTTACAGCACTGATAACGTTGATGCCGGCATCTAAAATTTCCATCACATCCTGCCAACGCTTATTATTCTTACTTCCTTCGATATTGGTGTGAGCCAATTCATCAATAATCACAATCTCAGGACGGAGAACGATAATTGCAGAAACATCAAGTTCCTCAAGTTCTTTGCCTTTGTAAAATAATTTTCTTCTGGGAATAATAGGCAGACCTTCCAGTAAACTGTGAGTTTCCTTCCGGTTATGCGTTTCCACATACCCGATCTTTACATCAATTCCGTTTTGAAGAAGTACGTGAGCTTCCTGCAACATTCTGTATGTTTTCCCTACGCCCGCACTCATCCCGATGTAAATTTTCAGTTTGCCGCGTTTTGCGCTGTTGATGAGATGCAGAAATTCTTCGGCAGATTTTTTTGATTCGTTCATTTTTAGAAATGATTATTTTATATCAGGTATTTAAGACCTTTGAGGTTTTCAAATTACACTTGGGTAACAGCCATATCGTTTTAAATCTTTGTCTTTCGCAAATAAGTAAAACGGCCTCGTTTACCTTATTTTTCACTACTTTCTCAATTTTTTTGTCAAACCTTGCGTTTTTTAATCGCTAGGTAAAACAAAGCTTTTACAGTAAATGCTTTTTTAAGATAGACAATGGCATTTCATTTAACAAGGAAATACAATTTTTAATTATATGTGAATTAATCGATGGCGTCTAAATAATGCACAACCTATATTTAAGTATATATACTAATTACTAAAATGAAATGGCCAATGCCGTCGTTGCCGTCAAACTATTTTTATTAAACGCATCAGTTCTGTTCATAAAGATAGCATCTTTACTGTTTAAATTTCTAATTTCTGTTCGCCATACAAGATTCGGCAAAATCTGATAATCAGCATTTAAGGAATATCCGAATGTTTTAAAACCATTTTCTGTTCCTGTTGAAATGATTACACCATTCTCATCCTGATAATACTCTCCTCTCGCAGTAATACTGAATTTTTCTGTAGGAGAAAATTTAGCAATTAAAACAGGCGTATACCAAATATTATACTGTTCGCTTCCTTTCGACTTTTGTTCGGCACCAATGTCAAATCCGGCTGTGATTCCTATCTTCTTAATTATTTGATAAATTCCGTACAAATTATGGAAGTATCTCATCTGTCTTATGCTGTCGGGTTTATCATTTCCTACAAACGAACTGCTGTTGATGGTCAGTTTCTCGTTAGGTTTAAATGTAATTTGATGTCCGAATGCAGGCGTAGAATTTCCGTCAACTCTCTGAATTCTTTGCCATCCGTTGAGCACCAAACCGCTGACAAACCATTTTCCTGTTTCCGAAGTATAAGAAATTTTTGCTCCCGTCTCAAAATATGGAGAATTGTCGGCTGCAAGACTTCTTGTAAGCGCCCAATTGTCTTTTCCGATTGCACTTTCGGAGCCGATATGTGAAGGAAAAATTCCCGCATCTATCCAGATATTATGTTTTTTCGAAATCTTCAGTCCAATATTTGCCTCATATATATTTTTCATGACCCCTTGCTCAGCAGAATAATTGGCATTCATGTAAGTTCCCGCAGCAATTGCAAGATTTGCACGGATCTGATCTGTATTGTACCCTGTTTTTATAAATGCAAGATTTACATTAATCTCATTATTACGATTATGACTGTATATAAATGACGGACGGCTATTGTTTTTAGAATTATTAAAATCTGCCTGAAAATAAACTTCTGCATATCCACTGATTGTAAGTGGTTTTTTAAGTGAATCACTCTGAGCTTTTGCAGAAAAATTTAACAATGCTAAAAGTCCAAATATTATTTTTTTCATTGAATTTAAATTAAAAAATTTTAGAATTTCATTTAAAAATCTATTGCAGATTTTTTAAAAACTTTAAACGTAGTTAAATGCAAATATTTGTATTTCTTCAATAAACGAAGTGGCCTTGTTTTTCTTTAAAGTAAACAGTTTTCCCTATCTTTTGTTTAACCTTGCGTTTAATTTAACGCAAAGAAAAACTAAGATTTTTTCACAAATACAATCTTTAATTTAAACAAAGGCGTTTCACTTATTTTAGGAATTTAAAGATTTTAATGCACAGCGGATTTAAAAATAAAACTCACGATGATAAATATTGAGTATTAAAAATTACTTCCCGCTTAATTGGTCGAGTGCGATATTCAGTTTGAGAACATTTATTTTTTCAGGACCAAATAGACCGATCAAGGGCTTTTCAGTATTCTGAATGATGAGATTGTTAATTTTTTCTACATCAATATTTCTGATCTTTGCAATTCTCTTAACCTGAATTTTGGCTGCCTGCACAGAAAAGTTAGGATCCAATCCGCTTCCGCTGGCTGTCACTAAATCTGCCGGAATATCTGACTTTACAATTCCAGGATTTTTCATCAAAATCGTATCGATACGAGCCTGAACTTGTTTTAAATACTCTTCATTCGATGGACCTTTGTTGCTTCCTCCCGAACCTGCTGCATTGTAATCAACTGACGAAGGACGGGAATTAAAATATTTCTCGCTTGTGAATGACTGTCCGATATTCGAATAGTAAGTTTTATTATTATGTTTTATTAAATCTCCCTTTCCCTGATTAGGCGAAAGCTGAGCAATCGCCCAGATGGATATCGGATAAACAATGGTAAGAAAAACAATGCACAAAGCGGTCAGTTTAATTGCTGGTAAAATATGTTTTTTCATTTGATAATAATTTAAAAAGGCATGAAACAGGAAGAATTGAGATAGTTAAAAGGACGAAAAGTTGCATGATAAAAGTTTCTTCCTGCCGTGCCTGTGAGCTATTTAGAAAAATAATGAAACGATAATATCTATGATTTTAATTCCGATAAAAGGAATAACGACTCCGCCCAATCCGAAGATCAACAAATTCCTTCTCAGCAACGCAGATGCGCCGATTGGTTTATAAGCCACCCCTTTCAATGCCAACGGAATCAAGATAGGAATGATAATTGCATTGAAGATGACTGCCGATAAAATTGCACTTTCCGGACTGTGAAGATTCATAATATTTAAACCTTGCAAAGCAGGAATTGCGGTGATAAACAATGCCGGAATAATGGCAAAATATTTCGCAACGTCATTGGCAATACTGAATGTCGTCAGCGTACCTCTTGTCATCAGCAACTGTTTGCCGATCTCTACAACTTCAATTAATTTCGTAGGATCATTGTCGAGGTCGACCATATTTCCGGCTTCTTTTGCAGCCTGAGTTCCACTGTTCATGGCAACACCTACATCTGCCTGAGCCAATGCAGGAGCGTCATTGGTACCATCTCCCATCATGGCAACCAGACGACCTTCCTGTTGTTCTTTTTTTATGTAGTTCATTTTATCTTCCGGTTTTGCTTCGGCAATAAAATCGTCAACACCTGCTTTTTCAGCAATAAATTTTGCAGTCAGTGGATTATCACCGGTCACCATGACGGTTTTAATACCCATTTTTCGGAGACGATCGAAACGTTCGCTGATTCCTGGTTTGATGATATCCTGAAGTTCAATCACTCCCAAAACTTTTTCATTTTCTGAAACCACCAATGGCGTTCCTCCGTTCTGAGAAATTTCTTTTACTTTTAAATCTGTTTCCTGGGGAAAAGCATTTCCTGCCGCTTCAGATATTTTTCTGATGGCGTCGGTTGCTCCTTTTCGGATGCGGTTTCCATCGTAATCAATTCCTGAACTTCTGGTTTCTGCTGTGAATTTGATACACTGAGGATTACTTATTTCATAACTCAACGGATTGATTCCCGCCAGCTCAATAATTGATTTTCCTTCAGGAGTTTCATCTGCCATTGAACTCAAAACAGCCGCTTTGATTAACTGTGTTTCATCAACCTGGTTAGCAGGATAAAAACTTGTAGCCTTACGGTTTCCAATGGTGATTGTCCCTGTTTTATCTAAAAGTAGAACGTCAATATCTCCGGCAGTTTCTACTGCTCTACCGCTTTTTGTGATGACGTTGGCTCGCAAAGCTCTGTCCATCCCGGCAATACCAATCGCTGATAATAATCCGCCAATGGTTGTGGGAATCAGACATACAAATAGTGAAATAAAGGATGCAATGGTAATCGTGACATTAGAATAATCCGCAAATGGTTTTAAAGTCACACAAACGATGATAAAAACCAACGTAAAACCTGCGAGTAAAATCGTTAATGCAATTTCGTTTGGTGTTTTCTGTCTTGAAGCACCTTCTACCAAAGCAATCATTTTATCTAAAAAGCTTTCGCCGGGTTGCGTTGTCACTTGTACAACAATTTTATCTGACAAAACTTTTGTTCCTCCTGTTACAGAACTTTTATCGCCTCCAGATTCACGAATTACTGGAGCAGATTCACCTGTAATCGCACTTTCATCTATGGTAGCAAGACCTTCGATGATTTCTCCGTCTGAGGGGATAATATCTCCGGCTTCACAAACAAAAATGTCACCTTTCTGTAATTTAGATGAAGAAATTGTTTCACCATTCTGGAGTTTTGCAGGCGTTTCTTCTCTTGTTTTACGTAGACTGTCTGCCTGAGCTTTCCCTCTTGCTTCGGCGATTGCTTCAGCAAAATTCCCGAATAAAACGGTGAGTAAAAGAATGATGAATACCGTGAAATTGTAAGCAAAACTTCCCTGCGATTTTTCTCCTGTCAAAGTCCAGACGCTTACAAAAAACATCACCAATGTACCAAGCCATACAAGAAACATGACGGGATTTTTAAACATCAGTTTAGGATTCAGTTTCACAAAAGACTGTTTCAATGCTTCCTGAACCAATTCTTTTTGAAACAAAGATTTATTTTGAGTCATTTTAATTTCTGTTATTTTTAAATTTATCTTAGTGAAAAATATTCTGCGATCGGCCCCAATGCCAATGCCGGGAAGAATGATAATGCTGCAATAATCGCAATCACGGCAAAAGTCATCAGTCCGAATGTTGAAGTATCTGTTTTCAGTGTTCCTTCTCCTTCCGGAATGTATTTTTTCTGAGCCAGTAATCCCGCAATCGCTAAAGGACCGATAATTGGCAAGAAACGACCAAGAAGCAATACAATTCCTGTGGAAATATTCCAGAAAAGATTATTATCACCTAAACCTTCAAAACCGCTTCCGTTGTTGGCTGCTGAAGAAGTATATTCATAAAGCACTTCGCTGAAACCATGGAATCCAGTATTATTGAGTGTCGAAGTTCCGACTTCAGGAAAATAAGTGGCTATGGCAGTTCCGACGAGAATCAAAAAAGGATGAAGCAATGCAATGATCATTGCAATTTTCATTTCTCTGGCTTCAATTTTTTTGCCCATAAATTCGGGAGTACGACCTACCATCAATCCGCTGATGAAAACTGCCAAAATGATATAGATAAAAATATTTAAGATACCTACGCCGTCGCCTCCAAAGAATGCGTTGACCATCATGGCAAGCATCTGTGTCATCCCGGAAAGCGGCATCGAACTGTCGTGCATCGAGTTGACTGAACCCGTAGAAATAACCGTAGTTACAATACTCCAAAAACCTGAAGCGGCAGAACCAAAACGGATTTCTTTACCTTCCATCGCTCCCAGTGACTGATCAATTCCCATTTGGCTGATGGCAGGATTTCCGTTTATTTCCATAATAACAGTTGGTACTGCGAGCAAAAGAAATCCTATGGTCATGACTCCAAAAATCATATATCCAAATTTCTTTCTGCGGATGAAATAACCAAAAGCAAAAACCATTGCCATTGGGATAATTAACTGAGAAACCATTTCTACCATGTTGGTAAAATAGCTGGGATTTTCTAACGGATGAGCTGAATTGACTCCAAAAAATCCACCGCCATTCGTCCCTATATGTTTTATAGGCACAAATGCAGCAACCGGACCTGTAGAAACTTCCACATTTTTACCTTCAAGTGTAATCATTTTATCTTTTCCTTCAAACGTCATCGGCATCCCTTGAAAAACCAATATCAAACCCATTAAGAATGAAAGAGGCAGCAAAATTCTTGTGATCGATTTTAGCAAATAATCATAAAAATTGCCTAGTTTTTCGGTTGTTTTTTCGCGGAAAGCTTTGAATACAACGATTGCAGCTGCAATCCCTGTCGCGGCAGAAACGAACTGTAAAAACATCAGCCACATCTGTCCGAGATAGCTTAATCCTGTTTCACCTGAGTAATGTTGCAAATTACAATTGACAAGGAAAGAAATTGAGGTATTAAATGCCAGATCCGGCGACATATCCGGATTTCCGTCTGGATTAAGCGGCAGCCAGCTCATATTCATCAAAACCAGCATACTGATGAAAAACCATAAAAAATTGATGGTCAAAAGTGCAGTCAGATGCTGTTTCCAGTTCATTTCATGATCAGGATCGATTCCTGATATTTTGTAGAAAAATTTTTCTACGGGTTTGAGAACAGGATCCAGAAATGTTTTTTCTCCTGTGAAGACTTTTGAAATATACTTTCCAAAAGGAATCGCCAACAGCAATGTTATGACAAACATAGCTACAACGCCTAAAATTTCAGTGTTCATAATTTGTTTAATGAATTAGTGCAAATTCTTTTACGGTAATCACCAGATACAAAAAAGCGATGATGAAGCTGATCCAAAAAATCAGAATTCCCCATTCTTTTATTTGATGTATGATCTTACGGTTCATTTGCTTATTAATTGGTTTTAAAATTTTTCCGGCTTCACGAGCACATAGCAGATATAAATGAATATGGCTATTGATATAAAAAATAGTATGGTCATTTTTTTAAGTTTAAATTTTGTCGAAATATTCAACGGCACGGTAAAACAAAACGAAAAGCACAATTGCCGTGATTAATAGAAGAATTGTTATCATTTTTTATTTTTTTTAATTGACCTGCAGCATTGCAGCGGCTACAAAAACACCCAAGATTACAGCAATATTGATAGTGATGACTTCAAGATTATGCTTTTCACGGGTAGACTTCAAAAGTTTCCAGTCTCCGATTTTTCTGATTTTTGATTTCATAGCTTATCGTTTTAAATTCCAGATTTGTACACCTGTTGAAAATAATTCTCCTGTAAATGGGGAGACATTTTACTGAAGATCAGTTTTTTGTAAGTTGGTTCACAGCAAAATGTAAAACTGTCCAGAGAATAGACGAATATGTTTTCAATTGCATTCTTCAGAGACAAATCACCTTCGCTGTACAGCATATTCATTTTCAGAATAGATTTGATCAAAATTTTCTGATCGTTTTCTTTTATCAACCTCTTGATCTCTTTAGCAAAGACACTGATAACCATGAATGGTGATTTTGTCTTGTAAGATTCTTTAAAATCTTCCTGTGTTTCCGGTATTATCTTGATAATCTCTGTTACAGCTTCTGTATGATTCATTTTTAAATTGTTTTGAACAGTAATGCCAAGATTTATTCCTTAAACAAAAAATAAAATACAAGTATCTCTTAATCAATAATTTAAATGAATTTTATGTAATTACAGAAAACAAAAAACCCTATCAAAATGATAGGGTCGTTATCAGAATGGAATCATTCTCTTACGAAATACTGTATTCTTCGATTTTTCGGTAAAGTGTTGCGATGCCAATTTCCAAAAGCCGCGCTGCTTCGGCTTTATTTCCGTTGGTATGTTTTAATATTTTCTGAATCTGCATACGCTCTGCGCTTGCCATAGAAAATGCTGATATCATTTTGTTCTGTGAAAATTCTGTCTGTTCCTTTTGTACAAGAATATCTACCGGAAGGCTGTCTATTGATAATTCAGATGAATCTGTGAGGATTACACTTCTTTCAATAACATTTCGCAGTTCACGGATATTGCCTTTCCATTGATGATTTTTCAAGGCTTTTAAATAATCATCGGAAAAAGCAGTAATATTTTTGCCCATTTTCTGAGAAAAGGTCTTGAGGAAAAAACTGGCGAGTGATTCGATATCTGCTACTCTTTCTCGTAAAGATGGAAGTTTAATATTAAAAATATTGATACGATAATACAAATCTTCACGGAAGTTTCCGTTTTCAATTTCTGTTTCCAGATTTCTGTTGGTTGCGGCGATGATTCTTACATCAGTTTTTGTAGGCTTGCTGTCTCCTACTTTCAGAAACTCACCAGATTCTAAAACTCGTAATAATTTTGCCTGAAGATCCAAAGGCATTTCACCTATTTCGTCAAGAAAAACAGTTCCGAGATTGGCTTCTTCAAAAATACCTTTAGAATCTTTTAAAGCTCCTGTAAAAGCTCCTGCTTTATGACCGAACAATTCATTTTCCAGCAATTCTTTCCCGAAAGCCGAGCAATTAACTGCAATAAAATTTTTCTTGTTTCTGTTGCTTGCATGATGGATAGCCTGTGCAAAAACTTCTTTTCCGGTACCAGTTTCTCCTGTGAGCAGAACTGTAGCGTCGGTAACAGCAACTTTCTGAGCTGATGAAATTGCGCTGGTAATTTCAGTAGATTTTCCGATAATGCTTTTAAAAGATTGTTTAGAATCCAACTGTTTTTCAAGTTGCAAAACTCTTTTATTAAGTGCAACTTTCTCCGCAGCTTTATAAAGTAAAGGCAAAATTTTGGTATTGTCGTCCCCTTTAGTGATATAATCGAACGCACCGTTTTTGATTGCCATTACACCATCAGGAATATTTCCGAAAGCAGTAAGAAGTATAATTTCTACCCCAGGGAATTGATCTTTTACTGTCTTTGAAAAGTCTACACCACTTCCGTCGGGAAGTTTTACATCACAAAGAACAATATCAATATCTGAGATTTCAAGTCTTTTGAGTCCGCTTTTAAGATTTCCCGCCTCAAAGACCTCAAAACCTTCGAGATTGATGATGCGGGATAATAGTGATCTTATTTTCGCTTCATCATCAATGATTAAAACTGTATTCAACTTTTGATGCTGTTAAATTAATAAAGACTAATATTCAAATTTGCAAATTTCTTCACAATATTTTTCAAAGGTAAATTATTGTATTAAGATTTTTTTCTAAAATTTTTAAAAAATTATATCAGTTTGCATTAAGATAGTTTTTTATGGTGTCTAAAACTCCAAAATTATTATTGCTCAACGCTTCAAATTTTGCGGCTTCTTTCACCGACGGATGAGCATTTTGCATAGCGTAAGAATATTCTGCCTTTTTCATCATCTCAATATCATTCATATAATCGCCAAAAACCATTGTCTGTTGCGGACTGATATTAAGTGTCTTCTGAAGTTTCTCTAAAGCATTACCTTTATTGATATCTTTATTCATGATATCGAGCCAAAATTTTCCTGAAACAACGACCTCAAGATTGTATTTTTGAAATTTTTCTAAAGCAGGATACAGATGTTCTTCAGATCCGTCCGGATGATACACGGCAATTTTAAAAATACTGTCATCCAATGCAACAGTAAGATCATCAAGTTTTTGATTACCAGTATAAAACTGTGCGATATAATCTACAAAACTCTGATTTTCCGTTTCGTAATAAGCTGTTTTTTTACCAGAGATTACCGTTGTAGCGCCCGGGATTTTACGTATTGTTTGAATGATCTCCGCTACATATTGCTCATTAAGCTCATCAGCAAAAATCTCTTTGTTCTTATAGATCATATAGCCGCCGTTTTCAGCGATGAATGCCATTTCCTTTTCTTTCTCCCCAAAATATTTTTTAATACCAGACATTTGTCTTCCGCTTGCAGGTACAAAAAGGATGTTCCGTCTTTTTAACTCCTCGTAAATTTCAGGGAATTCCGGACTAACTTGGTGTTCAGAGTTTAAAAAAGTCCCGTCCATATCTGTCACAATCAATCTAATATCATTCATTAACCTATCATTATTCATCAAATATAGTTGATAATCGTAAGTAATCAATGTTTGAAGATGAAACATAACAATACTTTAACAGTTAATCAGACAATCTTAAGTCTTATTTTATTAGCTTATTGTTGTTTTTCTTATATATTTTAGCATCGAACTTATAATATCTCGCTGCTCGATGGGAAACATTGGTTTCTATCTCATCTAAAGGAATGATATAACTAAATGATGATACTTTTTTATGAAAATTCTTAATATCGATAGATTTTTCGCTTAAAGCACCATACAATTTATAAAGCTGTCTTATCGTAAATTTCTTTGGCAGCAGTTCAAAAATAATAGAAAAATCAGACTCAATCCATTTTCTGATCTCTGTCAAAGATTCATTAATAATCTTATTATGATCAAAAGGTAATAATGGGACTTTGTCAACTGGACACCAATCTACCGTATCATATTTTGTGCTGTTGATTTTGTGATCAATTTTGCAAAGCGAAAGATATGCTACCGTTATAATGCGGTCAATTTGATGCTGATATTCTTTCTGCATCCACTTTATATCGTACTCGCTGCTTGCACGGTTTGGGTCGGCAAAACACCTGAATTGTTTAAGTACCATTTTTTTTATTCCTGTCAGTTCGTGAAGTACACGTTCTGCAGCGTCATCAACATCTTCATTGCTAAGAATCAAACTTCCGGGCAATCTTTTCTGCCGCTCCGGCACATCACTGAGATGCCGCTGAACCAATAAAATATTCAGCTGATTTTCACGGTCAAAACCGAAAACTACACAGTCTACAGAAACATATGTGTGAATGAAACTAGAACTCATGTGACAAATATAAAAATTCAGAAAAACATATGTCGGAAAACTTGCCAAATCTTAACATTAAAAATATTGTTGCATTTTATATTGATATAAAGAAATTACAAACGACCCAAAATTTTACAAGTACTTAATCATAATATTGAAAAACATCGTCATAAATAGCTGGTTATTTATTATGATTCTCCAACAATAATTACATTTTTATCACGAATAATTGCACATATTAAATTATGTAAGATAAATATTTATAAATAATAGATATCATTACAAAACATTGAAATTCAAATGATTAAAACCTCATTTAAACGGAAAAATTCGTAAATCTCCACGTAAAAATTTATAAATCACCACTAGCTTGTGTTGTTCGCAACTCTTTCGTGAACTATCTTTACCAAAGAAATAAGAAGCAACACTGAGTAATATTTTTTTATTATCATAGTAGCAAATAATTGACAAAGATATAATCTTCACACCACACACCAAATCATTTATATTGAAAAGGCAAAACATTAATGTTTTGTCTTTTTTCGTTTATTCACAATGATAATTGATTATCATAAAGATAAATGATACCATAATCGATCTGATTTTTAACATCTATTACAATCGCTAATAGTTAACTTTGCTTATTGATATTTGAAAAATAACAATGATGCAGAAACAGATTAACACCATTTTGGTACCGACCGATTTTACAGAAAAATCAAATAATGCTGTAAAGATGGCAGTTCAGATTGCGAAACGTCATGAGGCTAAGATTTTGATCTTTCACAGCATCAGCAATCACTATATTATTGACCGTACCGGAAAACAGGTGATAGGTGCAGAAACTGTTGATGAAAATTTTAGGAAAATTCAAATTTCACTGGATGAACTTCACGCTTCTTTAAGTACCGAAAATCCAACGTTACACTTTGAAACAATTCTTGATAATGACAATTTAATACACGGAATTAATAAGATTATTGATCAGAAAAATGTTGATTTGGTGGTGAGCGGTTCTTCCGGCCAGCAAAAAATATCACAGCTTATTTTGGGTTCTATGTCTTATGAAATTCTGAACGGAGTAAATGCATCAGTTCTTTTAGTACCTGAAACCTGTAAAAAGTACGCTTTCGACAAAATACTTGTTCCGGTAAGGGTACTCGATGATCTAGCTGATAAGGTAGATCTCTCACTTGCAATAGCTCAAAAAAACAATGGAATTATCACCCTTTTGGGAATAAGCAGCGAAACCGATCTTGATGCACTAAAAGATGCTTATCAGGAGGTGAGGCAAACTTTGGTTAAAAATCAACAAGAGTATAATGCTCAGTTTTTACTGACACAAGATAAAGCCACGCAGATTTCGAAATTTTCTAAAGACGACGACGCGGATATTATTATTCTGTCTTATCAGGATGAAGGCAGCTGGAAATCAATTTTCTCTGAAAATTTCTTCAAACAAATTATTAATTACACAGATATTCCTCTTCTTTTCTTAAAAAACAAAGAAAGAGCAAAAAATAACGAAACGGACGATAATGCAGGTTTTGACATCACATTACCGTGTCCGGGATAACTATTATTATGATAACATTACAACAATATTCCACGGAAAACATAACAGATAAAAATCAAAAAGATGAAATTATAGAATTTCTTTTTAAACATCTGGAGCAATACGGCGATCCGCAAGCAGATATTCACGATGCTGTGAGCTATGCTCTCGGAGAAAATAATAAGCCAGGCGGCACTGTCATAACTGCTAAAGATGCAGATGAAAAACTTATTGGTGCAGTCGTGATCAACAAGACAGGAATGGGCGGTTACATTCCGGAAAATATACTTGTTTACATAGCAACCGACAAAAATGTGCGCGGAAAGGGAGTTGGGAAAGCACTGATGCAAAAAGCTATTGATTCTTCGTATGGTGATATCGCTCTCCATTGTGAACCGGAAAATCCGGCAATACATTTATATAAAAAACTGGGGTTTACCAGTAAATATTTAGAAATGCGATTAAAAAAATAAAATGTCTTACATTACTTTAAATTCAAACAAACTATCACACAATTATAATTTTTTAAATCAACTTTTTAGAGAAAAAAATATTGAGTGGGCGGTTGTTGGAAAGCTACTTTGCGGGAATGAAAAGTTTCTGCAATGTCTGCTGAACATATGTGATAAGGAGATTTGCGATTCCAGATTGACCAATCTTCGTCATATTAAAAAAATTTCGCCGACAACACAGACTGTATATATTAAGCCGCCCGCTAAAAGACTGGTCAAAAGCATTGTACAATTTGCAGATGTAAGTTTTAATACAGAAATTGATACTATAAAAGCCCTTTCCGAAGAGGCAGTACGTCAAAACAGAACTCATAAAATTGTAATTATGGTTGAGATGGGCGAACTTCGAGAGGGAATTATGGTTAAAAATCTTTCAAATTTTTATGGTGAAGTATTGCAACTTCCGAATATAGATGTTGTGGGAATCGGAACCAATTTAAACTGCCTTAACGGAATTTTGCCAGACGAAAAAAAATTAATAAAACTGAGTAGATTTAAGGAAATTATTGAAGAATCGTACAATGAAAAGATTCCTTACATTTCTGCCGGATCTTCTGTTACCATTCCTCTCCTTTTTCAAAATCTGGTACCTGAAGAAATAAATCACTTCAGAATAGGTGAAACTCTATTTTTCGGAACTGATGTTTACAACGATTCTACCATCAATGGAATGTATCAGGATGTTTTTAAACTGACGACTGAAATTATTGAAATTGTAGAAAAACCAATGATACCTGCAGGTGATGCCGGAACAAATCTCACAGGTGAAACTCCAATACACGATCAAAATAACATTGGTAAAACCTCGGTTCGGGCAATTGTAGATATCGGGATTTTAGATATTGATCCCACACAGATAAATCCAATTAATGATGATATTGAAATTATTGGTGCAAGTTCTGATATGATGATTTTAGATCTTTCTGATAATTTGCAAAACTATCAGGTTGGTGACACCGTAGATTTTAGTATGAATTACATGGCGGTTCTCAGGGCAATGAATTCAGATTATGTAGATAAAATCGTCGATAACAAGTTAGATTTAAAGCGTCTTAAAATATTAGAAGATAAAAATTAATTTAAAATGACCATAAAATACCACAGTTTACCTCTGTGGTATTTTTTATGTATATATTTGGAAATCAAAATAAAAATAATTGAATAATAACATAATATTTTTAAATTTAAATCAGTTCCAGAATCAGTCATCAATGAGAGCTGAGTTCGTTATCATTTCAGTTTCAGATTTTTTTGCGAATTTAAATCCTGAATCTCACTTTAAAAATAAATTTTATTCAGTATTCCTTTTCGAAAGTTCGTCTGGTTCAATCATTATTGATGATCAGAAGTATGATTTACAAGCCGACAAACTTTTCTTCATAAACTATAATCAGGCATATCAGTTCAAAAACTTTCTTTCTAGCACAGGAAATGTCATAATGTTCACAAAAACTTTCTACAACTATATCTATACGGGAAATAAGTTGATAAAAAGTGATACAGCACTACACGACGTCTCTCCATTTTTATTATTAACTAAAGAAAACAAAAGTGATCTTTTCGGGATATTTGGTGAAATTCACGAAGAATATAATTTAAACAAAACAATGCGAAAAGAAATTTTATGCTTATTGGTAAAAATTTTTATGCTCAAATACATTCGAAATTCACCAAAGAAAAAAAGAATTTTACCTGAAGTCAATCATAAAAAAGAAATTGTTGAAAATTTTGTTCAGCTTGTCAATTTGCATTATAAAGAAATCAAAACAACTTCAAAATACGCCGATAAGCTAAATATTACACCTAATTATCTCAATGCATTGGTCAAAGAAAATATGAATATCAGTGCTGGCAAAGCCATAAGAAATAGAATTATCCTCGAAGCAGAAAGATTATTACTGCACACCACTCTTTCTGTAACTGAAATATCTTATGAACTTGGTTTTAATGATAACTCCCATTTTGGAAAGTTTTTTAAAACAGAAAAAAAACTAGCTCCAAATACTTACAGATTACTTAAAATAGCTGACAACAACTGATATAATCAAAGTCAAAAGATATTTACAGAACACCTGAAAAATTAATATAACTAATATAATAAAGTTTAAAATAAATTCATTTTTGAAATTAATGCCGAAAATCATCATTTACATTAGAGTTGTGGCACGTTATTCTATACTATATTTGCTCAACAACTCTTATGATGGCTAAAATTAGAATTAAAAATATTAGATTATACAGGAATTTACTTCACAGACTTATTTCTAGCTACTTAAAGCGTGAATGTAAAGTAAATCAAAATTTAAAAAAGCAGTATTTTTTAAAGAAAAATATTGTTTCAGGAAAATATATTATAATACCAAATTTCTCCGAAAGTATTTCTTCAAATGAAGAATTAAAATTAAGCTTGCATAATTTTATACAGCATATAAACCATACAATTACAATTTCAGATCTAAGAAAGGAGTTGTATAGTTTAAATAATGGTTATAACACGACTACTATCTGAATAGTTTTTTTTCATTTATAAGGAACTCTATATAGAACTTTATATCATGATGCCTTTTTGGGTAGAATATTTAGGCAGTGTTTTGTTACATTAGAAAAGTGAATAACGAAAAATCTGAATAAGATATTAGGTGTACGAGAGTTTAACCAAAAGATCAGATATTCAAGACCAAACTGTGTGGATATAAAAAAGAAATATTAAATAAGTGTGGCGTATTTTATTATTTTTATTAAAATAATAGCTAGTAACAAGAAACTTTATAAGTATTGCGGACTATAGAGAAATTTCACAATTTTTGTAAAGGATTTGATTAAAGAATCGTTATTTACCGAAAGAACAGCAGATCTTGAACTTTTCAGCGTCAAAATGGTTAATATGTAATTGTTTAATCATTACGCTGACCTCTGAAATCTTCAACGTCTTCGTAAACAAAATAGCGTCATCATTAAATGTAGCTGATAGAAGGAATTTTCTTTTACACGATATTAAGAATTACGATCATTAAGTAACAAATTAATTATAGATTATTTACGTGGACTAGAAAATAATATTTCCATATTAATTCTTTGGTAAAAGCTCCTCCTATTCCTTTCAAAATTTTCGGCTGTGCAGCAATGTATAAATTCACCATTGGATTTAAATCCATTCCAATTGTGCCATTGTTATATATACAAAAAAAAAGCTCCTTTATCGGTTGATAAAGGAGCTTTAAAAAAAGACTGGCGGCGACCTACTCTCCCGCTTTCGCAGTACCATCGGCGCTGGTGGGCTTAACTTCTGTGTTCGGAATGGGAACAGGTGAGCCCCACCGCTAAAACCACCCTAAAGGTTGTATATAGCTGTAAGCATTAGGCTTTAGGCCTTAAGCTTATGGCTTTTTAATCGATAAAAACAGTCACAAAGAAAAAACCTTTCTTGCACTTGCAAGCGATTTGAGATAGGTTTATAATTTTTTAAATGATTACTCATTGATGATTATATTTATTCCTGTAATAGGCTATAAATCTACGGGTAATTAGTACTACTCGGCTATGCTGTTACCAACTTTACACCTGTAGCCTATCAACGTCGTCATCTCCAACGACCCTTAAAAGATGTCTCATCTTGAGGCGAGTTTCGCACTTATATGCTTTCAGTGCTTATCTCTTCCAAACGTAGCTACTCAGCGGTGCTCCTGGCGGAACAACTGATACACCAGAGGTTTGTTCAATTCGGTCCTCTCGTACTAGAATCAAGCCCTCTCAAACATCTAACGCCCGCAATAGATAGAGACCGAACTGTCTCACGACGTTCTGAACCCAGCTCGCGTGCCACTTTAATGGGCGAACAGCCCAACCCTTGGGACCTTCTCCAGCCCCAGGATGTGACGAGCCGACATCGAGGTGCCGAACCTCCCCGTCGATGTGAGCTCTTGGGGGAGACTAGCCTGTTATCCCCGGAGTACCTTTTATCCTATGAGCGATGGCCCTTCCATACGGAACCACCGGATCACTATGTCCTGCTTTCGCACCTGATCGACTTGTAGGTCTCACAGTCAAGCACCCTTATGCCATTACACTCTACGCACGGTTACCAAGCGTGCTGAGGGTACCTTTGAAAGCCTCCGTTACTCTTTTGGAGGCGACCACCCCAGTCAAACTACCCACCACGCAGTGTCCTTCTAAAAGAAGTTAGGCTCCAAGTAAGTAAAGGGTGGTATTTCAACGTTGACTCCACAAACACTAGCGTGCCTGCTTCAAAGTCTCCCACCTATCCTACACATTACTTACTCAAAGTCAATACGAAGTTATAGTAAAGGTTCACAGGGTCTTTTCGTCCCATTGCGGGTACTCGGCATCTTCACCGAGACTACAATTTCACAGAGCTCATGGTTGAGACAGTGCCCAGATCGTTACACCATTCGTGCAGGTCGGAACTTACCCGACAAGGAATTTCGCTACCTTAGGACCGTTATAGTTACGGCCGCCGTTTACTGGGGCTTCAGTCAAACGCTTCGCATTGCTGCTAACGCCCTTCCTTAACCTTCCAGCACCGGGCAGGTGTCAGACCCTATACAGCATCTTTCGATTTAGCAGAGTCCTGTGTTTTTGATAAACAGTCGCCTGGGCCTCTTCACTGCGGCCAGCATTGCTGCTGGCGTCTCTTCTTCCGAAGTTACGAGACTATTTTGCCTAGTTCCTTAACCATGATTCACTCTAGCACCTTAGGATTCTCTCCTCGACTACCTGTGTCGGTTTTGGTACGGGTTGCTTCACTTCGGCTTTTCTTGGAAGCACTTTCCTTACAGCAACTTCGCCCGAAGGCTAGGTCTTGACTATTCCGTCAGTCTCCAGTAAGTACGGCACTCCGTCCCCTTTTTAGTGTGAGCAAGTATGGGAATATTAACCCATTGTCCATCCACTACCCCTTTCGGGTTCGCGTTAGGTCCCGACTAACCCTCAGCTGATTAGCATGGCTGAGGAAACCTTAGTCTTTCGGTGAGCGGGTTTCTCGCCCGCTTTATCGTTACTTATGCCTACATTTTCTTTTCTGTACGCTCCACAATGGCTCGCGCCACTGCTTCTGTGCAAACAGAATGCTCCCCTACCAGATACAACCCTAAGTTGTAAATCCATAGCTTCGGTACTCTATTTATGCCCGATTATTATCCATGCCGGACCGCTCGACTAGTGAGCTGTTACGCACTCTTTAAATGAATGGCTGCTTCCAAGCCAACATCCTAGCTGTCAATGCAGTCCAACCGCGTTGCTTCAACTTAATAGAGATTTGGGGACCTTAGCTGTTGGTCTGGGTTCTTTCCCTCTCGGACACGGACCTTAGCACCCGCGCCCTCACTGCCGTGGAACATTTATTAGCATTCGGAGTTTGTCAGGAATTGGTAGGATTTGACTCCCCCGCATCCAATCAGTAGCTCTACCTCTAATAAACTTATACACGACGCTGCACCTAAATGCATTTCGGGGAGTACGAGCTATCTCCCAGTTTGATTGGCCTTTCACCCCTACCCACAGGTCATCCGAAGACTTTTCAACGTCAACCGGTTCGGTCCTCCACTTTGTGTTACCAAAGCTTCAACCTGCCCATGGGTAGATCACAAGGTTTCGCGTCTAATACTACTAACTATGCGCCCTATTCAGACTCGCTTTCGCTCCGGCTCCGGACCTGAAGTCCTTAACCTCGCTAGTAACATTAACTCGTAGGCTCATTATGCAAAAGGCACGCCGTCACCCAACTTGTGGGCTCCGACCGCTTGTAGGCGTACGGTTTCAGGTTCTATTTCACCCTTCTATTCGAAGTGCTTTTCACCTTTCCTTCACAGTACTTGTTCACTATCGGTCTTTCAGGAGTATTTAGCCTTGGAGGATGGTCCCCCCATATTCAGACAGGATTTCACGTGTCCCGCCCTACTCATTTATCATCTAAATATACCTTTCAAATACGGGGCTATCACCCTCTATGGCTGTTCTTTCCAGAACATTCTTTTAAATATATAAAGACTTTTGGGCTAATCCGCGTTCGCTCGCCACTACTTACGGAATCTCTTCGATTTCTTTTCCTCAGGGTACTTAGATGTTTCAGTTCTCCTGGTTTGCTCTCCTTGCGGAGTGACTGGTCTTCAACCAGACGGGTTGCCCCATTCGGACATCTCGGGATCAATTCGTGTGTGCCGATCCCCCGAGCTTTTCGCAGCTTACCGCGTCCTTCTTCGCCTCTGAAAGCCTAGGCATCCGCCATACGCCCTTAACGATTTCTTTCCTATTTATTTCTCAAGCACTCGCAAGTGCTCGGTTTTTTCTTTGTGATATTTTTACCGTTAATGTCAATGATCTTAATGTCTTTCTGCTCGTCTGATAAATGGATATTTGTTTTGGCTCTATCCATCTTACTTTTAAATCAAACTTACAAAACTGTGGAGAATAAGGGAGTCGAACCCTTGACCTTCCCGATGAATCGGGTCGCTCTAGCCCCTATCGGCTAAAATCCTTTGTTTATTCTTTAAATAACTTCTGTGCTCGTTACATCTCTGTAACTTTTTTATTACTTCTCAGTAATGGTGGAGAATAAGGGAGTCGAACCCTTGACCTCCTGCGTGCAAGGCAGGCGCTCTAGCCAGCTGAGCTAATTCCCCTCTAGGTGCTTCTGGCGATTTGCTTCTTGCTTCCAGCTTTCTTGCCATCAGCTATAAGCCATTTGCCATCCGCTTCAATTAGTAGTCTCGGGCAGGCTCGAACTGCCGACCTCTACATTATCAGTGTAGCGCTCTAACCAGCTGAGCTACGAGACTTTGTTTAGATGTTAGATTTTAGACACCAGATGTTAGACTAATCTCTAACTTCTAATTTTCTAACCTCTATTTTCTAAATCTCTCCCTCTGATACTAATTTCTAGTGGGTTTGTATTTTTATAATATAAGCAACCGAGTAAAAAACTAAAACGTTTTCTTTTAAGTAAGTACATGGTACATTAAAGTACCTTTATTTGTTTAACGTCGAAAGACGCTCTAAAATGAGATGTTCCAGCCGCACCTTCCGGTACGGCTACCTTGTTACGACTTAGCCCTAGTTACCTGTTTTACCCTAGGCAGCTCCTGTTACGGTCACCGACTTCAGGTACCCCAGACTTCCATGGCTTGACGGGCGGTGTGTACAAGGCCCGGGAACGTATTCACCGCGCCATGGCTGATGCGCGATTACTAGCGATTCCAGCTTCATAGAGTCGAGTTGCAGACTCCAATCCGAACTGAGACCGGCTTTCGAGATTCGCATCTATTCGCATAGTAGCTGCCCTCTGTACCGGCCATTGTATTACGTGTGTGGCCCAAGGCGTAAGGGCCGTGATGATTTGACGTCATCCCCACCTTCCTCTCTACTTGCGTAGGCAGTCTCACTAGAGTCCCCAACTGAATGATGGCAACTAGTGACAGGGGTTGCGCTCGTTGCAGGACTTAACCTAACACCTCACGGCACGAGCTGACGACAACCATGCAGCACCTTGAAAATTGCCCGAAGGAAGGTCTATTTCTAAACCGATCAATTCCCATTTAAGCCTTGGTAAGGTTCCTCGCGTATCATCGAATTAAACCACATAATCCACCGCTTGTGCGGGCCCCCGTCAATTCCTTTGAGTTTCATTCTTGCGAACGTACTCCCCAGGTGGCTAACTTATCACTTTCGCTTAGTCTCTGAACCCGAAAGCCCAAAAACGAGTTAGCATCGTTTACGGCGTGGACTACCAGGGTATCTAATCCTGTTCGCTCCCCACGCTTTCGTCCATCAGCGTCAGTTAAAACATAGTGACCTGCCTTCGCAATTGGTGTTCTAAGTAATATCTATGCATTTCACCGCTACACTACTTATTCCAGCCACTTCTACTTTACTCAAGACCCGCAGTATCAATGGCAGTTTCATAGTTAAGCTATGAGATTTCACCACTGACTTACGAGCCCGCCTACGGACCCTTTAAACCCAATAAATCCGGATAACGCTTGCACCCTCCGTATTACCGCGGCTGCTGGCACGGAGTTAGCCGGTGCTTATTCGTATAGTACCTTCAGCTATCTACACGTAGATAGGTTTATCCCTATACAAAAGAAGTTTACAACCCATAGGGCCGTCGTCCTTCACGCGGGATGGCTGGATCAGGCTCTCACCCATTGTCCAATATTCCTCACTGCTGCCTCCCGTAGGAGTCTGGTCCGTGTCTCAGTACCAGTGTGGGGGATCACCCTCTCAGGCCCCCTAAAGATCATTGACTTGGTGAGCCGTTACCTCACCAACTATCTAATCTTGCGCGTGCCCATCTCTATCCACCGGAGTTTTCAATATTAAATGATGCCATTCAATATATTATGGGGTATTAATCTTCCTTTCGAAAGGCTATCCCCCAGATAAAGGTAGGTTGCACACGTGTTCCGCACCCGTGCGCCGCTCTCAAGATTCCGAAGAATCTCTACCGCTCGGCTTGCATGTGTTAGGCCTCCCGCTAGCGTTCATCCTGAGCCAGGATCAAACTCTCCATTGTATGTTTGTCTGACTCACTCAAAGTTTTGACGCTTTAGTTTTTCCTTACTTGGTTGTTATATCTATTTTTCAATGATCTCTTCTCTTACGCTTTCTCAGCTGCCCTTTTCTGTCGTTGGGCGTTGCCGTATTTGCGTGTGCAAAAGTAAAACTTTATTTCTAATTAGCCAAATGTTTTTTGAAGAAATTTTAAAGTTTTTTAAGTAACCCTAAACCCTTCTCTTAACCCTCAACCTATCTACTCCTGCGCTCCCCGTATCGGGACTGCAAAGATAAAAACTTTTTCTAATTACACAAAATTTATCTAAATAAATTTTTATGATATTTAATATCATTTCTACCGGAGTTTTTTTTGTTCCTGCCTATCTAAAGGCGCTTCTGCGCTACCGATCTACTCTCGTTTTTCAGTGGGGCAAAAGTAGTACGTTTATCCCCATACTTCCAAATATATTTAACATAATGTTCATTTTTAATTCATATCCGAACTTAACCCTTTGAAGATCTGAGAGAAAAATTTCTAATCCCTCCGGTGGGTTTTAATGAGGTCATATGTTCGGCACTGTTTTTTGATGAAAAGAATGGCTTCATTATATAAAGTTGGTTTTCTGAAGGGTTGATTTTGACTCATGAAACAAAACGCTCATCCGAAGATCGCTCCCCTAGCCCCGATTGCAACGGCATCCTTTTCCGGGATGGGCGAAGCGAAGCGTAGGGCTTCCCGGAAAAGATACAGTGGAGAGCGGGAGAATGCTACTGAAAAAAAACCGCTATATTAAGATAGATGATAAAATATTGATCACAAAAAAAATCCGGTATAGAACCGGACTTATTTATTATATTTAACTCATTAAAACTACAAATCAATTTAGCACAAAAATTGTAATTCATCTTTTATACTCTTAACAAAAAGCCCTAAATCTAAAGTTATGCTAAAAAAAGGAGATCATGTAAGCTGGAGATTCCAAAATGGGGAAACTTATGGAATCATTACTCAAATTCATACGAAGGATTTTGTTTTTATGAACCGACGACGCCGAGCTTCTGAAGAAGAACCACAGTATGAGGTGACCAGTGAGAAAACCGGTAAAAAAGCGGTTCATAAAGCTAAAGCATTAAAAAAAACTCAAGGCTAATTTATTTAGGTAAAATTACTATAGATAAGGCTTATGCATATTTGCTTGCTTTTATATTTCACTCACAGTTAAAGTAATGTTTCTGAAGTCGTTAAAATCTGTAACTCACTTTCTTGTGGTTTAATTAACTGTAACGGATATAAATTTGGATTGAATTCTCCATTGATAATCTCATTGAGCGCGTGTCGTTTTTGTGCACCAAAAGTGACTACCAACACATTTTTAGCCATATTAATGATAGGTGCCGTGAGAGTAATTCTGTACATTTCCTGTGGCGAAAGGTAATAAGCGTCTACCCATTTTGTAGTTTCTTCCAATATATTTTCTCCGGGAAACAATGATGCTGTATGACCATCATCGCCCATTCCTAAAAGAATGCAATCAAATTGTCCCTTTTCGCCGAGAACTTCCCGAATCTTACTTTCGTATTCTGCAGCGTAATCTTCAGGGGTGATATTTTCTTTGAACATCGGGAATATTTGATTCTGATGTACGGGAACATGATTAAGAAGACTTTCGAAGGTCATGTTTGCATTGCTTTTTTCATTATCCAAAGAAACCCATCGCTCGTCTACCCAAAAGAACCACACTTTATCCCATTCTATTTTATCTGAATACGCTTTGGTAGACAACAGCTCAAAAATTGATTTGGGCGAGCTGCCACCACTCAAAGCAACAACAAATTTTCCATTATTTGCTATTGCTTCTGCTGCAAACTCTACAAATAAATCTGCCGTTTTTGTGTAAAGTTGATCAACGTGATCTACTACAGTTAGTTTCATCTTTTTAAAGTTTAAATAAAATAATGTTTAAGCCCAGCTATCGTCTTCTCTTTGGAGTAGCAGTTCACATTGTTTTGGCCCATTGCTACCCGCGGCATAGTTCGGGAACGAAGGATCGGGGTTATTTTCCCAATATTCCTGAATTGTCTTTACAACATCCCAAGCCTCCTCTACTTGATCTGAACGCATAAATAAAGTAAGATCACCCTCCAAAGCATCTAATAAAAGTGTTTCATAAGCTTCAGGCGTATCTTCTTTACAGGAGAAATAGTCGAAAACCATCTCTACCGGCTTCAATTCAACGGTCAGTCCGGGCATTTTTGTCATGAACTGCAGTCTGATATCCATTAAAGGCTGAATATTAATAATCAATTTATTTTGAGAAAGCGCATGTTGACCTCCAATGAAGGTAGACTGAGGTAGCGGTTTGAATTTTATGGTGATATACGATTGTTTTTCCCTCATCCTTTTCCCGGTTCGAACATAAAACGGTACACCTTCCCAACGTTCATTATCAAGATAAAATTTTATTGAAGCGAAAGTCTCTGTTGGTGAATTTGCATCTACTCCGTCTTCCTGACGATATCCTTTAACATGAGCATCTTTCACGACACCTTCAGCATATTGACCGCGTACTGCATAATGGTCAACCATATCATACGGAATTCTGCGAATCGATTTTAAGACATCCACCTTACGATCTCTTATCTCACCTGCATCCAGAGAAGCAGGCTGCTCCATCGCCACCATACACAAAATCTGAAGTAAATGGTTTTGAATCATATCTTTAAGAGCACCCGTTCCTTCATAAAAGCCACCACGAGACTCGACACCCACTTCTTCTGCCACCGTAATCTGTACAGACTCTACATATTTGCAGTTCCAAAGTGGTTCGAAAATAGAATTCCCGAATCTGAATGCAAGAATATTCTGAACAGTTTCTTTACCTAAATAATGATCAATTCTGTATATTTGCTCTTCTTCAAAAGTTCTTGACAAAAGTTCGTTCAATTCTACCGCAGACTTTTTATTATGTCCAAAAGGTTTTTCAATAATAATTCTATCCTGTGCAGGTTCAGAAGCTAATTCTGCTTTTTTAAGATGTCCGGAAATTGTAGAAACAAAATTCGGAGCGATTGAAAGATAAAACAATCGGTTGGCTCTCAGACCATAAGCTTTATCTAAGGATTTTAATTTTAATTCTAAATCTTCGTATGACTTGTCTTCATCGATCTGATGTCTGAAATAAGTAATATGTGATTGAAATTTTTCCCATTCTGTATCAATTGCTTTCTTATTCCGCGAAAAAAGGATAAGATTTTCTTTAATATAATTCTTAAAATCATCATCATTCTTCTCAGCCCTTCCCAAAGCTACAATATTAAACTGCTCTGGCATTCTGCCTTCAATATATAAGTTGAAAAAAGCTGGCAGAAGTTTTCTTTTTGCAAGATCTCCCGTTGCACCAAAAATAATGATACTGGTCGACTGCAACATTTTATTTTCGTTCATTGATCTAAATTTAATGATCTGTATTTCCCCATTGCGTATGAAAAATACCTTCCTGATCTTTTCGCTGATAAGTATGGGCTCCGAAATAGTCTCGCTGCGCCTGAATTAAGTTTATCGGTAAATCTTTTGTAGTATAAGCGTCAAAATAAGCTAAAACAGTTTGCATCCCAAGTGTAGAAATTCCATTCGCTGTTGAGAATGAAACGGTCTTTCTCAATGCAGTAATTTTTGAATTGACAATCTCGGCAATATCATTGCTCAAAAGTATATTTGATAAATTCGGATTAACGGTATATACTTCATAAAATTTTTCTAATAAAGAAGAGCGAATGATGCAGCCTCCGCGCCAAATTTTCACAACTGCTTTTAAAGGAATCTGAAACTGATATTCTTCAGATGCTTTCACGAGCAGAGAAAGACCCTGCGTATAACTGATCAGGATGGATAAAAATAAAGCATCACCAACTTCTTTAATAAATAATTTCGGATCTTCTCGCTTACTGATTTCGGGCTTTGCATATAATGAAGACGCTTCTACCCTTTCTGCTTTGTACGATGATAAGGTACGAGATGCTACAGCTGCATCAATGGCAGGAATTGCCACTCCCAATTCTAACGCTTCCTCGGAAGTCCATTTTCCTGTACCCTTGGATCCAGCTTTATCTAAAATCTGATCCACCAGAAATCCTCCTGTCATGGGATCTTTCTGCTGAAAAATATCTCTTGTGATTTCTATTAAAAATGAATTTAATTCGCCATCATTCCACTCTCTAAAAACTTCATATAGCTGATCATTTGTAAGATCTGCGCCTTGTTTGAGAAGATCATATGCCTCACTGATGAGTTGCATTACGGCGTATTCAATTCCGTTATGCACCATTTTTACATAGTGACCAGCAGCATCTTTACCCATATAGTCTGTGCAGGCTTCTCCATTTACTTTTGCTGAAATTGCCTCTAACATAGGGCGAACAGAATGAAAAGCTTCCATATCTCCACCCGGCATGATGCTTGGTCCGAAACGGGCACCTTTCTCTCCGCCTGAGACACCCATCCCCATAAAATGCAAACCTATTGTCGCAAGATTTTTCACGCGTCGGTCGGTATCTTTAAAGTACGAATTACCCGCATCTATTACAATATCACCTTTGCTCAAAAGCGGAGTGATATTTTCTAAAACCGTGTCGACAGGACTTCCTGCAGGCACCATTAATATAATTTTTCTCGGTGATTCCAGGTGAGAAACAAATTGTTCCAGAGAATCGGTACCGATTACTTTCATTCCTTCTGCAGCATTTTCCTGCGTATCGTTGATTTTCTGTATATCAAGATCAAAACCTGCGATAGAAAATCCGTTTTCAGCAATGTTGTAAAGGAGATTTCTTCCCATTACACCAAGGCCGATCATTCCATAATTATATGTATCCATTTTATTTTTATAAAAGAGTATCTGTTTGGTACAGATCATTTCAGATTTGTACATTCAAATATAAGGAGAATGCTGAGAATAAACTAATTTCATGCCTCTGCTGTTTTGAGTAACAAAGAAGTTTACTTAGTATAAAAGGTCTTTCTGATTCAATTATTATCAATCAAATCATTCATCTGAAACTGCTATCAACCTGAGAATATTGCAATTATATCTAAAAGAACCAGCGTACTAAAAAATCCCTAGTTTTTTATTTTTTGCTGTGCTATTTTGTTTTTTATTTTTCGAACTGAGATCAATTCTGTATACTGAGAAAATTCCGTCTGAAGAATATGCCTGACAATTAATCACTTCCTTAGTCGCAGATTGCTCACTATCTTTAAGAAAATTGTCCATGTCTTTTAATGCAGCCGGAACAACAATATACTTTGCTTCCTGATAATATTCTTCTGCATATTGCTGTAGTTTTTCAACTCTTGCCAAAGCTTCCTGATAATTCATTGTAATGTAATCCTTTTATTATTTTTACCGCTGACCTTTAGCTTCTGATTCTGTTAGTATTTTAATTCCGTTGTGCGACTGAGAAATTACTCCTTCGTTTTCGTATTTTTTGAGTATTCTGCTCACCACCTCTCTAGCTGTCCCAAGTGTATTTGCAATTTCTTTATGCGAAATTTTCACCGGATTTCCCTCCTGTTCATCATTTTTTTTCTTGAGCAAAGCTAGTATTCGTTTGTCAAGTTTGTGAAAAACTGCCTGCGTTACCATTTCCATGATTGCGACATATCTTTTATCATATTCCCTAAAGAAAAATAGATTAAACTGCGGATATCGCTCGATCCAATCTATCACTTTTTTTACCGGCAACAGCAATACTTCACAGGTTTCTTCTGCGCAGGCATATATGCGACTTGTAGAACCCTGAAAGACTGATGAAAACGTCATAATGCACGTCTCATAGGGCTTCAGATAATAATACAGCAATTCTTTACCGTCATCTAGAGTAAATACTTTCACAGAACCTTTCAGCAAAATCGGCACGTGATGAATTCTGTCGCCCTCATTGATTATTTCTTTTCGGGCTTCAATCGTCGTCTGCACAGAAAATTCTTTCACTTCATCAAAAAAATTTCCGTCCATCGTTAGAAATATTTTCTTCAGGTCTGGCTCAGTAATTATTTTCACTAAAAATTAAACTTTTAAATATGCTGATCACTAAAAATCAAATAATTCACTAATGACCTGTAACTATTTCCTACTATAAGTCCAGATCTTTATTCATTTTATTAATATTAAAATATGAAATGATATATGATTTTATATTGCAAATATACCTGGCATTTTTACAAATGAACTTGTTAAAAAAGTATTAAAATTTGTTAATTTTGACAGAATCGTATAATATTAAAAATTTAGATTTAATCTAATTATGATATATTTCCTTAAATATTATTTTTAAAGTTTCAATTTGAAGAATCTAAATTTGTTCCTTTTCTTAAAGCTGAAGGACTTTTCCCCGTATGCTTACTGATAAAATGAGTAAAAACACTTTCGCACTTGAAACCCATTTCATAAGAAATTTCAGAAATTGTTGATCTCGTGTTCCTAAGATTTATGAGAGATTCGCTTATAACTTTCTGGATAATAACCTGTTTGGCAGTTTTTCCATAAAGATAGCTTGTCATTGATGTTAATTTTTTGGGTGAGATATGCAGCTGCGACGCATAGTACGCAACATCTCTGTATGTTTTATAGTCCCGCTGCAAAAGTGTATTGAAATAGTTGATCTTTGAGACAAAATCTAATTTTTCGTCTATCAAATCTTCATTAGAATCGATATGCATCATCGCATCTAAAATCAAATTTTCAATTACGTTATGAGCTGCATAAATATAGAGACTCTTATCTTTCTCGTAAAAATAGCGTAACCTTTGGATCAGAATTGTCTCAATATATTCATTGCTCCCGAAATACGGTGCAATGGTAAATTTAGCAAGATGATTATAAAAAACCTTTGAATTAAGAAAAATGCTGTCTTTCTTTGATCTTTCGAAAAATGTTGCAGAGAAGGCGATTACGTAGATATTATTATCTTTTGGAGCACCTAAAAATTCGATGTTTCTATGTGGCCCCAAAAATACTGCATGACCAGCTTTAATACTTATAGATTCGCCTTCTATTTTCAAATCCAGATCTTCAAGAATGAGGTAAATACAATAAAATTCTAAAGTATTAAATTTTAACAACGATCCGTTTCGCAAGATTGCACTATGCAGAAAATCGATATTAAATCCGTTTTTTTTCAGCTGTTCAGAAAGCACGTACATTCTTAGTTTTTTTAATCATGATCAATTATCCTAAATAGTAATTGTTTTTTCTCAAACTTGTGCGATCTTTTTTTACTGTGCGAATATAAACTTTTAGTAATCATCTTTATAGAAGTTTTAAAAAAATTTATACAAAAGAAAATTTATTATTTTCAACGGTATTTATCGAGTTAAAATTGATCGTCTATATGTTATCAGATCCTTCTTATTAATTCGTTATTGTCAGTTTGTTTGAAATCTTTTTTCTGTTAAACCATAATGTTAAAATCAATCTTTTTATAACTGCATTACTAATTAGTTGAACAACCTTAATATCAATTCCACCGACTCATTTTGCCCGTTCACCGAAAAACCCATCATTTCCGTAAGATTCCTGCAGACCTTTACACAAGAATTAGAGCAACAACGCTTTAAACTTAAAATCTCAATATTATGAAAACAAATATCGGACTTACAGAAAAAAACACAGAAGCTGTAGCAGAACAATTGGCAAAACTTTTGGCAGACGAAACTGTACTTTACATCAAAACAAGAAATGCCCACTGGAATGTGACTGGCGATAACTTCCACGCCAACCATATTTTCTTTGAGGAGCAGTACAAACAGTTAGATAAAGTGATTGACAGCGTTGCAGAACGTCTTCGTAAAATCGGACATTACGCACCTGCAACAATGAAAATGTATCTGGAATTAACACATCTTACCGAATACAGCGACAGAACCAATGACGGTTTGGGCTATATGAAAGATTTGCTGAAAGACCACGAAAGCATCATCGATTTCTTAAGAGGAAATGTGACGCCTTTTGCTGATAAATACAAAGATTACGGCTCCAGCGACTTCATCACAGGTCTTATAGAAACGCACGAAGAAATGGCTTGGATGATTCGTTCTTATTTCAGATAATCGGAAAAAATACGGAAAGGAATAATTATATTTGTGTCAACCATAAATAAACTACTCCTATGAAAGCCCTAATTGTTGATGATAACGATATTGCCAGTACCACTTTATCACATTTGGCAAAACAGGTTCCCAATCTCACGATTGTCAATGAATATTCCAACGCAATAGAAGCTTACCATCATCTTCAGAATAACCACGTTGACCTGATATTTTTGGATATCGAAATGCCCGAAATGACAGGAATCGAGCTTACAAAAGCACTTTCTGGGAAAGAAACCATTATTATTTTCACCTCATCCAACAAAGATTATGCGCTCGAAGCTTTCGAACTCAATATCGCAGATTACATCTTGAAACCGGTGATGCCTGCGAGATTTTTACAGGCGGTGAGCAAGGCACAGTCGATTCTGGAAAGCAGAAAAGATGAGGTAGAAGTGACCAAAGATGAATTCCTTTTCGTCCGCGATTCCAATATCACAAGGCGTTTGAAGCTGGACGATATTTTTTATGCCGAAGCAATGGGCGATTATGTAAAATTTTATACCAGAGAAAAAATGTTCGCCATTCACGGAACAATGAAATCTGCGGAAGAACGTCTGCCGAAAGATAATTTCATCAGAGTTCATCGGTCTTTCATCATTGCGGTCGATAAAATTGACACGTTGCAGGATGGCGGAATTATGATCAACGGAAAATTCATTCCCGTGGCAGACGCTTACAGAAAGTCACTCAACACGAGAATGAATGTTTTTTAACTGGTTTTTTGGGCAGCTTAATCCGTCTGGAATTTATCCTGAGCTTGTCGAAGGGCTCCCGCTTTTTTTGTCATTGCGAAGAAATTTTAGCAATTTGTTGAACTTTTCAGCAATCGCAATTACAAAAAAGAGCTCCGTTCAAGCCGGGCTACAGATCCGCCCTCAAAATGAGCTCAGAATTCCCCTCCATTGGAGGGGTGGCGAAAATTCAAAGAATTTTTGACGGGGTGGTTTCAACAATATGATAAAAAAGCACAAAGTAAATTATGATAAACACCTCCTCAGTAATGGGTAACAAACGTTTTGCTTACTTGATTGTTTTGACATTCATTGCAGACTCCATATTGTTGATTGCAGTGCAGATTAATTCGGCAAGGAATACGAAAGAACTCATCAAAAACAACAATATACTGCTCCACGAGCTCAGTTCCAGCAATCATTTGCGTGAAATAGACCGTGACATTCTGGGCGTGGAAAGCAGAATCCGGGCGTCCATCGCTACCAACGACACAACCCATCTGAACGGTGTCGATCAGAAAATTGACGAAGTAGAAAACTTCCTCGATTCTCTTTCAAAAGACAACGCAGATGCCACCGAAGATAAACTCATCAAAAGACTGGGCAAACTGGCAATGGACAAAAAAATAGTCAAAGAAAAACTCCTGCACCGCTACCACTCCATCGGCGATATGGACGACCAGACTTCTATTGCCAATCCAAGAGCGAGAAAAATATCGAACGAAATTACAGACATCACCGCAAAAATCTACAAAAGCCGCAGACTTCAAATGGCTGACCTCAGCAGAAAAAATGCGGAAATGGGGAACAAAGCAAAAATGTACGACATTTCACTCCTTGCTTTATTGGTGCTCAGCGGTTCTATCATCGGTTATCACATTATCCGACAGTTCAGAAGACAGCATTTATTAATCAAAGAATTAGATGTTTCCGAGAAAAAAGCCTCGGTTGCCGCACAGACCAAAGAGAATTTCCTCGCCAATATGAGCCACGAAATCCGTACGCCTTTAAGCGGAATTTTAGGATTCACCAATCTTCTGCAAAAAAGACCTTTAGATGAAACTTCAAAAGAATTTGTTTCCTCCATTCAGCGGTCGGGAGAAAATCTGATGGCGATTATCAATGATATTTTAGACTTATCAAAAATTGAAGCGGGAATGATGAGAATCACGCCCGGAACTTTCAGCATCAATGGTTTAATCAATTCTGTGGAAACATTATTTCTGGAACGCGCTAAAGAAAAAGGTCTAACGATTTCCAGCAAAGTTGATGCTTCGATTCCTGATACTTTGATTGGCGATGCAACAAGACTGACTCAAATATTGGTGAACCTCATCGGAAATGCGATTAAATTTACCCATCAGGGAAAAATTGATATTGAAGTTTTTAAACAGTCTCAAACCGAAAAAAATATCACACTCGGATTTAAAATTTCAGATACCGGAATTGGTATCGACAAAGAAAAACTGAATGAAGTTTTTGAACGTTTCAACCAGGGCGAAGATTCTATCACCCGAAATTTTGGAGGAACAGGCTTGGGTCTTTCGATTGTCAAGAATTTAATTATCCTTCAAAACGGAAATATTGAGGTGAAAAGCGAACAGGGAAAAGGAACAAACTTTATTTTCAATATCCCGTATGATATTTCAGAAGAGCAGCTGAACACGATTTCAACAGTCAGTTCAGATTATTATAAAGACAAAACAAATGTGCCGCTCCGTGTTCTCGTGGTAGATGACAATACAATCAACCAAAGCCTTATGAAACATCTGCTGTTACAGTGGAATATAGATTTTGACATTGTTTCCAACGGTCTGGAAGCTGTAGAACAGTTAATCAATCAAACCTATGATTTAATTTTAATGGATATTCAAATGCCAAAAATGGGTGGCTACGCCGCAACCCAGCAAATCCGTGAAGTTCTGAAACTGGATATTCCGATTATTGCAATGACGGCGCACGCTTTGGCTGGAGAAAGGGAAAAATGCCTGAGCCGGGGAATGAACGAATATATTTCAAAACCAATCAAAGAAGAGGAATTGTTCAAATTGATTTCAACCTTCGGATTGCAGAAACATCAGCCTCAAGAATTAAATTCAGATAATGCTAAAGCCGATTTTAAATATATTGATTTAACCTATATGCAGTCAATAAGCGGTGGCGATACATCTTTTGAGAAAACGGTTACCCAACAGTTTTTAGACAATATTCCTCCACATTTGGCAGAACTGGAATCAGATTATGAAAATCAAGATTTCACGACGGTAAAACTCAGAGCCCACGACCTCAAATCTAGTGTAGCAATAATGGGTTTACTGCCATTTTTAGAGGAAAAATTAAATGTTTTGGAAACGACAACAGAACAGAACCCAGCTTCAGAGAAAAGTCTCGGCGAAACAAAAACAATCATCAAACAATCTTTGGCTGAGGCTGAAATATTTTTAAAATCACTTTAAAACGTAACAAAAATGAATCTTTTCACACCCATAAAACTCCGCGAAATGGAGTTGAAAAACAGAATCGTTCTGTCTCCGATGCAGCAATACAGCGCAAAAAATGGCGTTCCTGGCAACTGGCATCTTGTACATCTGGGAAGCCGTGCCGTTGGCGGAGCCGCATTGATTCTTACCGAATGTACAGCCGTTTCTCAG
This sequence comes from Chryseobacterium sp. CY350, assembly GCF_027945075.1. Taxonomy (NCBI): domain Bacteria; kingdom Pseudomonadati; phylum Bacteroidota; class Flavobacteriia; order Flavobacteriales; family Weeksellaceae; genus Chryseobacterium; species Chryseobacterium wangxinyae. The sequence goes on along the minus strand of NZ_CP116034.1, from coordinate 489,380 downwards.
GAAGGTCTTGCAACACTCAGTGATGTCGGAATCTGGAATGACGAGCAGAAAAATGCGTGGAAAAACATTGTAGATTTCGTTCACGAACAAGATGCCAAAATCGGAATGCAGCTCTGGCATTCCGGCGGAAAAGGAAACCTGAAACATCCCAACGAAAGAATGAAACCGCTGACCAAAGAGGAAGGAGCGTGGACTGTAAAATCATCTTCTGCACACGATTTCAACGGTGTTTTGGCGGAAGAACTTACTGTCGCAGAAATTCAGGAATTAAAAATAAAATTTGTTGAAGGAGCTTTGCGGGCGGTTGATGCAGGTTTTGATACGGTAGAACTGCACGCCGGTCACGGTTATCTTTTTCATCAGTTTTATTCTGCCGTCATCAACAAAAGAAATGACGAGTACGGCGGAAGTTTCCACAATAGAATCCGTTTTCTTGTAGAAACTGTTCAGGATGTCAGAAAAGCAATTCCGGAATCTATGCCTCTGCTTGTAAGAATTTCAGCGGTAGATTATATAGAATCCGAAGAAGGCTGGACTCTCGAAAACAGCATTGCGCTTGCCGAAATTCTGAAAGAAAATGGTGTAGATTTTATCACGGCTTCCGGCGGCGGATTTACCAATGTGAGCAAAGATCTGGTTTATCCAGGCTATCAGATTCCCTTTTCGAAAGCGATTAAAGAACAGACCGGAATTCTCACCGGCGCTGTGGGAATGATTACGGAGGCAAAACAGGCCAATGAAATCATCGTCAACAGTGATGCAGATTTGGTGGTCATCGCCCGCGAGCATCTTCGTGATCCTTATTTTGCGATTCATTCGGCTAAAGAACTGGAAATAGAAACCGAAATTCCCTGGCAGTATAAAAGAGCATTTTAACTTGATTTAAATCCTCAAAAAATGGAAAATCCAGGCGCATCTGTGGTCATCACGCATCATATTTTGAATGACAAACAGGCTGAATATGAAAAATGGCTCAGCGAAATCTTACCCATCACCAAACATTCTGCAGGTTTTATCGACTTGCAGATTGTACGTCCGATTCCCGATCTGACTTACGTTTACACAGTTATCATCCGTTTCGATACCATAGCAAATCTGCGAAACTGGATGGAATCTGACAGTCGGAAAAGGATGATTGAGAAAGCAAATCCGCTATTCAGGAAAAATGACAATTACAAAATAAAATCCGGTCTCGATTTCCTTTTCGAGTCTGAAAGTGAAACCAAAGTTCCCGTTCGCTGGAAACAGTTTCTGGTGACCTGGTCAGCGATCTATCCACTGTCAATTCTGGTTCCGCTGGTTTCAATTCCATTGTTGAGGTTCCTGAAAATTCCTGCATTTCACTATTCAGATGCGTTACTCAATTCCGGTATTATTGTTTTTCTGATGGTTTTCCTTGTAATGCCTAATTATACGAAACTGATCAGGAAATGGCTTTATAAATAAAATTCAATTTAAATATCATCCGTCTCAAACATAATTGGGGCGGATTTTTGTTTTAAATTTTTCTTCAAAACAACCTGTTTAAGCTAAAACACAACTTGCATTTGCTTTAAAACACTTTGTTTAAACCAAAAAAACTTCGCGTTTCGTTTTCCGCAACCTGTTTGAAACAAAACAACTTTGGCGGAAGTCTCAAAACGACTGTTTTGTAACCAAATGACTTTTACTTTGGTCACAAATCAGGTGTTTTGTAACCAAATGACTTTGGCAGAAGTCTCCCACGGTCTGCGGGAAAGCAAATGACTTTTACTTTTGTGTCTCAACGACCGTTTTTTAACCAAATGACATTTACTTTTATTAAAAACCTTCATTTTCCTTTAGTCTTTAAACTATCTTTTCCACCGAGTCTTTTTGCCTGTTCATCGAATGTCAATCAATTTTGAAATTTGTTGAATGTAGCTTTACATCATCAAATTAACACGTACAAACAATTAAACTTTAAACATTATGGAAATCCTGCAAACACCCGAAAACGCATTGTCCCACTCTACCGTTACAGCGATTATCAATGCTCCTATCGAAAAAGTAAATATCGCAGACTGGCTGCTTAACCTTCCTGATGCGGAATATCAAAGATGTTCTACGCAGCATATCGGCGCGGCAATCTCTTCCACTTTCGATGGCGAACCGGTTTCTCTGAATGTTGAAACCATCGGAGATGCATTGATGGTTCAGCATTATGTCGCAGTTGTTCACCGTCCGGATTACTGCAGAATGTTATCTATTTCAGATTCGATTACTCAAAACGGCAGAACAAAAGTTCAGGTTTTATGGGAATTGAAAGCAACAAAAATCGACGACAAGACAACTTTGTACACTAACGAAATTCACGCGACAGCAACGCCGGAAATGTTTGAATATCTGAAAAAACACAATGTGAAACTTGCCGATGCAGCCGCTTCCAGACAGGCCGCTTCCGACGCACACAATCACGAAGAAACGCCCAACTTTGCAAAAAGCATCGAAAACAAGGCTCTGACAGGGAAATATAATCAGCCTTTCTAAATTAGGTAGAGCTCATCGAAATTCCTTTAAATGGTGGCGAAAATTCCCATCCGATGGGCGAAAATCCAAAAGGACTGATTATGTACAGTGCTGAAGGTTTTATGTCGGCACAGATTATGAATCTTAACCGAAAAAACACTGACCTGAAAAATCATTCTGAGCAAAACACAGAAGAAACTTCGGATTATCTTGCCTATTCGGGACCTTTCGAAACGGATGACGAAAAAAAGACGGTAAGTCACACAATGTTTGTTTCACTTTTCCCAAACTGGTCTGGAGAAACACAGAAGAGAAATGTCCGCTTTGAAGATGGATTTCTGTACCTCGAAACTGAGAAACCATTCCTCCGGAATTCGCGTATGGTAAAGCATCGGCTGACCTGGAGAAGGATTTAAAATAAATTTAAAAATCATAAAATGAAAGCAATTGTTATTACAGAATACGGTGGTCCCGACGTCTTGAAAGTAAAGGATTTGCCGACTCCCGAGGTTTCCGGAGACGAAGTATTGATCGAAGTGAAAGCAGCCGGGCTCAACCGTTCCGATATTTTTCAGCGGGAAGGCAATTATCCTGCACCAAAAGGAGCTTCTGCAGAAATTCCGGGGTTGGAAGTTGCCGGAACTGTCGTAAAATGCGGACCTGATGTGACAGATTTCACAGTGGGCGACAAAGTTTGTGCACTCCTAGCAGGTGGCGGTTACGCAGAATATGTCGCTGTGAGAGAAGGCCAATGTTTACCAATTCCGGGAGATTTGAGTTTTGCGGAAGCGGCAAGTTTGCCTGAAACTGTTTTCACGGTCTGGTCGAATGTTTTTCAGAGAGGAAGTTTAAAATCCGGTGAAACGTTATTGATTCACGGCGGAAACAGCGGAATCGGCATTACGGGAATTCAGATTGCACAAGCATTGGGTTCAAAAGTAATTGTCACTGTTGGTTCTGATGAAAAAGGACAGAATTGTCTGGAACTGGGTGCCGATTCTTACATCAATTACAAAACCCAAAATTTTGAAACTGAATTGCAAGATGAAGGTGTCGACGTTATTCTCGATATGATTGGCGGTGATTATTTAGCCAAAAATATCAACATTCTGAATCCTGAAGGCAAACTGGTTCACATCAATGCGGTAAGTGGCAGCCGTGTAGACTTGGATATCTGGAAAGTAATGTCCAAGCGCCTGACCGTCACCGGAAGCACTTTGAGAAGCCGTGAATATGAGTTCAAAAAACAATTGGCAAGAGAAGTCCAGAAGAATGTCTGGCCTTTCATAGAATCAGGAAAATTCAGAACTGTGATTTACAAAACCTTTCCTTTATCGGAAGCTGCAGAAGCTCACCAATTGCTTGAAGACGGAAGTCACACGGGAAAAATTATTTTGGTTAGATAAAATTTCTGCGCTTTTTATTTAATTTAAGTCAAATTTAAATCCTTCTCAAATATAATTGGGACGGATTTTATTTTTAAATATCGGCATTGTAATGATGCTTAAATAACGCAAGTCAGACAAAGAATTTAAAACTTAGAATTTTTATAAGTTATACCAAGGCGTAAACTTAACAAGGAAATACAAAGAATGGGCATCGTTTTTATTTTAAAATAATGTGAAACACTTATGAAATTCTGACTATGAAATCTTTATTCTTTACTCTTTTTTCTATCATCTCCTCAACCATCTACCACTTTCAAATTCCCACCGACTCATTTTGCCCGTTCACCGAAAAGCTCTTCAAAAACCTGTCATTTCGGGATAGCTTTACAGTAGAAATAATGACAAACTATCATCAACTATAAAAATTAATATTATGAAAAACGAATCATTAAGTTTCAAATACGAACTGGAAAAAAAAGAACCAAGAACCAACGATGGCGGAACTACAAGAGGCGCTTCTGTCAAAGATTTCCCTGCTTCTATCGGCATTGCAGGAGTTTCTATGAGACTGCAGCCGGGAAGTATGCGAGAACTTCACTGGCACGCGAACGCCGCCGAATGGGCTTACGTAATTTCAGGAACGGTTCGTACCACGATAATTCATCCTGATGGACACAGCTATACTGATAATTTTGAGCCGGGCGATGTTTGGTATTTTCCAAAAGGTTATGGTCACTCGATTCAGGCGACGGGAACGGAAGAATGTCATTTCATTTTAATTTTCGATAACGGTAATTTTTCTGAAGACCACACGTTCAGCGTAACTGATTTTGTTTCGTCTGTTCCACCCAAAATTGTTGCTCAGAATTTAGGATTGACATTGGAAGAAGTGGCGGCTTTACCTCAGAAGGAAGCCTATTTCGCAGCGGGAATTGTTCCTGATGAAATATCGTTTACCGCTGAAGCCCGCCCGAGTGAATCTGATATCGAACTCACAAGTTTTCACCGTTATCCTTTGCATTCTCAACAGCCGAGAATTGTTCCCGGCGGAGGTTTGCAGAGATTGGTGACGAGTAAAGAATTCCCAATCAGCAGTACAATGTCGGGTTCTGTTTTGGAGTTGCAACCCGGAGCTTTGAGAGAAATGCACTGGCATCCGAATGCGGACGAATGGCAGTATTTTATTTCCGGACAGGCAGAAATGTCGGTTTTCCTGGCAGAATCTACCTGCGTTACAGAGCAGTTCAGTGCCGGAGATGTGGGCTACGTTCCAATGGGAGCCGGACATTACATCAAAAATACAGGCGACACGGTTTGCAGAATTTTAATTGGCTTCAACAGCGGTCATTATGAATCGATTGATTTGAGCCAATGGTTATCCGGAAATCCGAAAGATGTTGTTGTAACCAACTTTGGTTTGAAAGATGGCGAAATAGAGAAATTTCCGAAAGAGAAAATTTTCATTAAACCTTAATTAAAAACACATTTCATTACTTTAATCATCTAAAAATTTAATATTATGAAAACTACAAATCTTAAAAACACGCTAAAAATATTTTTATTTGCATCAATATTTATTTCCACTCCGCAAATATATTCTGCCCAGACAACCGTTCAGACAACGCCTGCAAACACATCAAAAATCTGGGGGAAAGTGGACGGAATCGCCATCGAAGGAATGGTACAGGGACCTTCCACAGAGATTGCGCCGTTACAGATCGCCTGCGTTTTTGAATATACAGAAGGTGATATTTTCAATTCGCCACCGGCTCTTCCGGCTGCTGTAAACGGAATGGTTCACCTCGATGAAAGTCTGAAAGGCCTCATCACAGACCTTAGAAAATCCGGGAAATTTGCCGGACATTCCCTGGAAACACTGTTGATTACGCCACCTTCCGGAACTATCGGAGCAAAGAAACTGTTACTCATCGGTTTGGGCGACCGGAATAGATTCACTCCAGAACTGATGCAGCAGGTTGCAAGTGTCGGGATGGAAGAAGCACTGCGATTGGGTGTCACCAAATATGGTTTTGCAACCGATTTAAAAGATGCGGGAATAGATTCGCCAACCGCTGAAGTTGCAGGATATGGCGTGACCGGAGCTATCAATGCGTACCGAACTCAGCTTTATTTAAAGGATAAAAAAATGTCTTCATTCAAACCGATTGAGAAAATAACATTGCTTGCCGGACCAGCGTTTTTTACCACTGCAGGAGAAGGAATTACGAAAGCCATTGGGGCATTAAACAAATAAAAACAAATTGTTTAAAATGTAAAACAATGGAACAGCCTATCATTTCCTCACCGAAGATTGTCGCTCTGTCCGGGTCAGTAAAAATGCAGGAAAGATTAGCCATATTCCTTGCGTTGATTGCAGGCTACGTGGATGCAACAGGATTGATACAGTGGAAAACCTACGTCTCTTTTATGAGTGGGAATACGACTTCACTTGGAGCGGCAGTTTCAACCGGTAAACTGGGAATCATTATCACTTCATTTACTGTTATAATCTGTTTTCTTTTAGGAATTTATGCCGGAACTTGTCTCTCGTTATGGAAGAGAATTAAGAACCAAATATTAACATTTTACATCGTTGCAGGAATTCTGATTTTTTATTCGATAATTGCTTATTTTTATATGATCAATAATGTGGTATCTGTTGCGACAATTGGGTTTTCAATGGGAATAATGAACACGATTGTAACTTCTGTAGGCAAACAAAAAATAAATACAGACTTCGTAACCGGAACTTTGAACAGCCTGGCCAGAAATACTGCAACAATGACGATGACCACTGATAAAGCAGAAAAAGAAGAATCGAAATCGAATGCCATTCATCTTTTGCTCTTATGGTTTGGCTTTTTAGCAGGTGCTTTCGCAGCTCCTTTCCTACTCGGTTATTTAAAAGACTGGACTTTGATTCTTCCGGCACTGTTGTTAATATTTTGCGGATCACTGCTTTCAGTTTTACATATTAAACTTTAAAAACTAAAATTATGTTACAAAAAAATGATGTTGCTCCAGATTTCACCCTGTACGCAACTCCTGACCAGAAAATTAAGCTTTCCGAATTCAAAGGAAAAAATGTGATTCTCGCTTTTTATCCCGCCGACTGGAGTCCGGTTTGCAGCGACCAAATGGCTTTGTATAATGAAACTTTGAAGTTTTTCAAGAAATATGATGCAGAACTTTTCGGAATTTCCGTCGACAGCAAATGGTGTCATCTCGCATTTTCACAATCAAGAAATTTACACTTTCCATTACTCGCAGATTTTGAAGCCAAAGGAGAAATCGCCAAGCAGTATGGCGTTTACGATGAGGAAGAAGGAGAATGCAAACGCGCACTTTTCGTTATCAACAAAGATGGCATCATCGAATGGAGTTATCTGTCGCCAACAGCCATTAATCCTGGCGCAGACGGAATTTTAGAAGCTTTAGAAACCCTTAACACCAAATAAATTATGTCACTAAAACCAAATGTCAGCCAGACTGACCACGCACAAGGTAACTTAGACGCCGACCTCGTTATCGTAGAATACGGAGATTATCAATGTCCATATTGTGGTGCTGCTTATCCGGTTCTGAAGGAATTGATGAAAGAATTTGGAATCCAGATCAAATTTGTTTTCAGAAACTTTCCTTTATCTGAAATGCACCAATATGCAAGACCGGCGGCTATCGCAGCGGAGGCGGCCAATCTTCAGGGGAAATTCTGGGAAATGCACGATGCGATTTACGAAAACCAAAGAGATCTAAATGAAAACTTACTGATGAAACTGGCGGAACAGTTAAAACTGAATATTCCTCAATTTGAAAAGGATTTGGAAAGTACGGAACTTGCCGACAAAGTAGATTCAGATTTTGAAAGCGGAATTATGAGCGGCGTGAACGGAACACCTTCTTTCTTTGTGAATGGAAAGAAATTCGATGGTGGCGCGGAAAATCTATTAGAACTGGTACGGGAAAACGTGAAATAACGTTGGAAGTTTGTCATTAGTATTTAACGTTTTTTCTCAGGGAATCTTTAAAAAATAATTGCAACTAATTCTTTCCTGAACTCAACGACGATTTTTGCCTGTTCGTCGAAAGATAAATCAAAAACTTTATAATCTGCAGTAGTTTTACATCAGTTAAGACAGAGAAACGGCAAACGTGAATCTAAACCGAATCTGCAGCCCGACTTGAGTGGAAATCCTTTTTTGCTTACTGTCAATTTCTATTCAACTGAAATCGTCGGGCAAAAAAGATTGGGAACGGAAGGCGGAAGTAGCTGCCCAAATAAAAAAGTACGAGAAATAAACGATATTATCTTATGTCAATGTTGAAAGGATTTCGCTCGACTACATTTGCTAAAGAATTAAGACAAAAAAATATTAAAATAAAATTATCAAAACATTAAAAATAAACAATTATGAGCACACTTAAATTAAAAGACGGAACAGAGATTTTTTACAAAGACCAAGGCGAAGGACCAACTTTGATGTTTCACCACGGATGGCCTTTATCATCAGACGATTGGGATGCACAGGTGATTTTCTTTCTGCAAAGAGGTTACAGAGTGGTGACGCATGACAGAAGAGGTCACGGCCGTTCAAGCCAGAATATTTACAACCACACGATCGATCAATATGCGTCTGACGCCGCAGAACTGGTGGAATTCCTTGACCTGAAAGATGTAGTTCACATCGGTCACTCTACAGGTGGTGGCGAAGTGATCCGTTATGTAGCGAAATATGCGAATGGAAGAGCGAAAAAAGCGGTTTTAATCAGCGCTGTTCCGCCGATTATGGTGGCAAGTGACAGCAATCCTGATGGGGTTCCGATGTCGGTTTTTGACGGTATCAGAGATCAGACTCTGAACAACAGAAATCAGTTTTACATTGATTTAACTTTCCCTTTCTACGGCTATAATAGAGAAGGTGCAGACGTGAAAGAAGGTGTGCAGAGAAACTGGTGGAGACAGGGAATGATGGGCGGAATTGTAGCGCATTACGACGGAATCAAAGCGTTTTCTGAAACCGATCAGACTGAAGATTTGAAAAACACCGACATTCCAGTTTTGGTACTTCACGGTGAAGATGACCAGATTGTGCCTTACCAAAATGCAGCTTTGAAATCTATCAAATTACTGAAAAACGGAACTTTAAAAACATACCCTGGTTTCCCTCACGGAATGCCGACTACGGAAGCTCCGACGATTAATAAAGATCTTTTGGAATTTATTGAGGCTTAAAATTATTCTAAAAAATAAAATTGAAGGATGAACCGCTTGGTTTGTCCTTTTTTTATTATTAAAATTCTTATATTACATTTAAGATTAAATCATATTTTTTTTGACGTATTTAAAATTTAAATGCTGAAAAAATAAGAATTATTGATATGATTTTGGATATAGACGCATAATATATAACTTTACATCAGCATCAAATTTTATTATATGAGAAAATTAATACTTTTTCTGGTGATGACGTTTTTTATGTCTTCATGTGGTGAAGAATGTTATAATGCACCGCTTCCTGTTATTTTCGAGTTTGTTGATGATAATGGAAACAATCTTATAACCAATGGAACCCTAAATCCGTTTTCTGTAATGGATGAAAATCAGGTTGGTGTAGCACTTACCAAAACGGATGACGGAAAAGTTATTCTGGAAAATGTAGGAATTTTTAACGGTACAAAAAATTACACTTTCTACTCTCCTGTCAGAGTTTTTCAGTTTTCGATAGAATCTTCTGAGTACAAAGGCGGCTGTAACGGATATCAAATCAATAAATTAACGTTTACCGGAATTGCAATTGACGTAACCGATCAGAAAGGATATTATCAAATTGTCTTAAAATAAATTTAAAATCGAAGTAAGGAAATTATCTAACTAAATGATTTATTTAAAAATTGTTAATCAATTCTTTAAAGTATAAGTTCGCTTATAAATGCTAATCTTATTTTCGCGATTTCCGGCTGACCATCATGCAACCAATTGCTAAGGGTTTTTTAGAAAAATATCACCACTTGTATTAGTGGTGACATTTATAATTCGCGTAAGATATATTTAAATATTAATTGTGATTCATTATGGTTTCTTTTCAATGACAAATGCTTTTAACTCTGCAATTTTTCCGTTTTCAAATCTCCAGATATCACAATAATCAAAGTGTTCAAACTTTCCGTTTTTATTTTTTAAGCTAATATTACCCGTCACTGTAACAAAATCGCCATCTTCTATAGCCAGTTTTACATCAAATACAGGTGGTTCGACATAAAATTCTTTCATATAAGCACGCACTTCTTCTTTTCCATTCAGAATCCGCTCGCCTACAAATACCCATTTTGTATCAGAGGTACAATAAGCTAAAAAACTTTCGTAATCGCCTTTTGATACATTTTCATTCGCTGTGTTGAGGATTGTTGTGTTGTTCATAATTTTCTGTTGTTTTATATGGTTACTTTTTGTCTGTGCATCAATGTTGAATAAGAGAAAAAGTGGTATAATGATCAATATTTTTTTCATTTTAAAAGCTGAATTGATAAGATTTTAGATTAAATTTAAGAAATATCTTCATAGGTTTGAATCCCGAATTCTGCCAGACGTTTAATGATGTTTTCCTCTGAAATAATTGTTTCAGGAAGATAAAGACCTCCCGTTTTTTGCACAGAACGTCCGTTAAAACCTAATATTTTCTCGGTAATAAGATAAATACCAACTGCTGTGAGGTGAGAATTTCCTTTTGGTCCGGAAACTATTGTACGAAGATTTTTCTTTTCGCCCGATACCAAAGTTCCTTCAATTTCTATATAAAGATCATGTGAAGCTCCGATTCCTTTAGTACTTCCGATAGAATTTCCGATAACAAAATCAAATCTGATATTTGCAGCATCTGTAAATGCAGCGATGCTGGGAACATCAAGTGTGCCCATTGGATGACCTATAGCAGATTCACCGTTGTATAAATCAATCACTCTTGTATTGGTTTTTGCATCTACATGCAGCCAATTTCTATCCTGACGAATTAATGCCCTACCGACAAAACCTGTGACCTCGTTCTTCACTAATGGACCTACGGGATCTTTTTCATCATATAATCCTGCTGTTTCAATGGATGTAATATTGCTAAATTTTGCTGCCAAATGCTTTACTACAAGAGTCAGCAATCCCGCCTGCCAATGCCCGGCAAAGACAATCGGAGCAGTTATTGTTTTGTGCAATGCGAGAAATGCCGTAGTAGAAATCTGATCAGCCACTTCGCTTACCGTGATGCAGGCAATTCTGTTTGAAATAGCAGTTTCTCTTAAGATATTGGTGTGATCACTCAATGCAGATATGATAAGGTCTATTTTTTGAAATTTATTTAAATCAAAACCTTCCTCAAGATTGATGTAGGCGGTTTTAGCATTTGTTAATTCTTTAACCAGAAGTTCGCCATTTTTGGGACTTCTTCCTGCAAGAATAATTTCAACGTAGCTGTCGTTTTTTCTGATCAGCCTTGCAATATTGCTTCCCACTTGGCCGTACCCGCCAATAATTAAGATTCTTTTTTCCTGTGATTCCATAAAACCATTTTAAAAATTAATTTAGGTCATTTGACCTACTACAAATATAGGTCATTTGACCTAAATAATCACAACTTTAATATTTTATTTTTAAATTTACCAAATGGACAAAAAAGAAGAGCGTTTAAATAAGATTTTAGAAACAACAATAGATCTTCTTATCAAAGAAGGAGCAGAAAATCTCTCGATGAGAAAAGTAGCAAAAAATGCCGGTTTGTCTTTAAGTAATCTTCAGTATTATTATAAAGATAAAAATCTTCTTTTAATTGCCACCGTAGAATTTTACTTTGAAAGTTGCAAAAATGAACTTTCCCAAGCTATAAAACTTTTGAGTTCAGACAGCGCACCGGATAAAAATGTTTTTCTGGAAAAAATACTGAATATGTTACTGGTAGATGGTAGAACCAGTCATCAGACTTTGATGTTTCAGGAAATCTGGACTTTAGCAGCTAGAAATAAAGAATTGCAGGTTGCTGTAGAAACTTACTACAAAACATATTGCCTGTGGTTGATCGATTTAGTCTCAAAATTCTGTAAAAATCCTGATGAGATTGTAAGTTTTCTTATCCCATTTGTAGAAGGCTATACGATTGTTAGCAATGTGATCCCTTTAAAAAAAGATGGAGTAATAGAAATGATGGTAAAACTGATCTCCATAGTGGAGAAGTAAATGAAAAATACGAATCTTCACTTCCTGTTTCTTGAATAAATGAAGTTCTGCTGAATTTTATTGTTAAATTTGGTATGTCTCTGTGTAATGTTTATTGTCTGAATTTTCCAAATTGATATTCAAATTGTGGTTCAGGTAATCTATAAATCTTTGTTCATTAATCGGATTAAGACTTTAATCACAGCACAAAAAAAAGAGCAAAACAATAAATGTTCTGCTCTCTATACCATATGATGGTTGTAAATGAAGTTACGCTATTTTAACGTTCACTGCATTCACCCCTTTGTTTCCATTTTGTAAATCGAATGTTACGACATCATTTTCACGAATATTATCTACTAAACCTGAAGTGTGTACGAAAACGTCTTGTCCACCAGTTGATGGAGTGATAAAACCAAATCCTTTAGTTTCGTTAAAGAATTTTACTGTTCCTTGTTGCATTGTATTATGTATTAAAAATTATTGTATTCTATTTTATAGGATCAATTATCCTGATATTTTGATTAACATCAAAACGATAATAAATTTTTGAAAGAAAAATGTGGATGTTTAGAATTTAAGAGTGAAAATCGAACTTCTTAAAAGGTAGTGCACCTAAAAATTAATGACAAAAACAAGCTTCTTTTTTATCTGAATTATTAAAATCAAAACAATTAGTCGCTTTATTATTTTACAAATGTATGTCAATTAATTGATATACACAAGCTTTTTTATTTAAATAAATCAATTACGCGAATTTTTTATTAATATCGGACGCAAAACCAATCTTCAACCCGAAAAGAAAACCAGCTCCATAGGTTTTTTATAATTATTTCAATGCGATCAATTCTATTTTTCTTTTAGCATCTACAGCGATTTCCAGTGCCACACCTAAATTCCAGAGCTTTGTTTCTTATTATATCTGCTTCTTTTAACAATTTTGCATACATTTTCGTTCGCGCTGGCTTGTGACATCTACTCTACTTATATACAAAGTCTTAAGTAATTCTTTGTGGTATCAAAATGATAAGAATTCACAATAATAAACGGAAATATTTATGATATATGTCAACAAAATCTATTTTGAACAAATCTTAATCCACTAACTATCATTATTTTTATTAATTTCGCAACTTGCTACAAAGATTAACTTAAGTGATGATGAGAAAAATATTTGTACTATCGGGAATTATCTTTTCACTATCAGCCAATGCACAGCGTGCAGTTTCAAAGATCTACTCAGATTTTAATGGCTTTTGGGAAAGTTCCAGCTCTGTACAACCAAATAATAGTCATAATTTGCTTGGATTTGTATGGGATGCAGATGGCTCCGGTACAGTACACAGTCCAGTAACCTACTCTACAGGAGTGAATGACGCAGCGTTGGTGGCTGCAAATGTAAACTTTCAGACGGGAACCTTTATTTCCTTACCTATCTACAATATTCCGCCTCCCGGTGGAAGTACATTTATCGGTGTGGGACAAAATTTTGGTGGGAACGGAAACATTTCGCCGGTTCCTGTTCATAATAATATGGTGGAATATCTCTCCGACGGTCTTAATGGCTTAGGCCTTGGATCAGCCATTTTTAACATACCTCAGGGAACAAGTATTAGCTTAAATACGATGGGTATCGTCCCCGCATCTATTGGAGACGGTATTCCAGATCTTATATTCACTCAGATGGGATCTCCCTCTGCTGCCAATGATACTTTTTACTTTCAGGACATCAACGGAAATATGGTAGGATCAATGTATTCTGTAGCATTTACTTCTGTTCCAAGTATAGGTAGTGCGTGCTGGAAGTTTTATAATGCTAACGTCACTCCGCCGGCATACAATCTGGGCGTTTCCGTTACATCCGGATGTAGCAGGGACATCAGGGTTCTAGCAGCCGACTGGTCAGAATTCGGATTAACGTCAGCAAATTACGGTCAGGCAGTAAAACTTATTCAGTCATTTTCCGGCACCTCAGACCTTGCTTTTATTGGCGCCTACAACGAAGAATCTATCACCTTTGCTGCCAGTGTAGCCGGGACTGTTTACAACGATAATAATGCAGGAACACCAGACGGAAACGGATATTCGGGTGCCACAGTGAAGCTTTATAACAATGGTACCGAGATTAGAACAACAACGACTAATACGGCAGGATTTTATTTCTTCGACAATATCAACACCAACACTTATCAGGGACCTTATACGGTGGAACTCGTTGTGCCATCAGGTTTTACACTGGTTGGAAATAGCAACGGTACGCTTACCAATTCTTCTTCTGTGGTCTTGGCAAACGGTACCTCAATGGGAAATAACTTTGCAATCAATCAGCCACCTGTCGCAACCAACGATGTTGTATCAGCGCATAAAAATTTAAATAAAGTATTCAGTATTATCAGCAATGATACAGATCCAAATTCTGGTACGCTCATCCCATCAAGTATCAATTTGGTCCCTCCATCCGGAGCCGCTAATATCAGCACAGTGAATGGAAATATTAAAGGCTTTTCTGTGAGCGGACAAGGTACCTGGATTGTTGATAACAACGGCATAATGACTTTTACGCCTGTACAGAATTTTTTCAATACAGCCTCGGTGGTCAATTACACAATTAGAGATAATGCCAATCTGGTTAGTAATTTAGCATCAATAACAATAAATGTTGACTATTGCATGAAACCCGGTTTGTCTGGAACGCCTGACGGATATACACAGATGGGAATTTCTACCCAATCCTCAAGATACCGGAATTGGCCTGCAGGTTCTAACAAAGCAGAAGGAGGAATTCCCAACGGCTTCTTAGCTCTCGAATCTTTATCTAAAGGAATGGTGATTACCAGGATTGCAAATACCAATCTGATTACCAATCCGCGGAAAGGAATGATCGTTTATGATATTGGTTCTGCGTGTACGAAGCTTTATAACGGTACTGTCTGGAACTGTATTAAGAGAACTTGTAACGACTAATTTTTGATTCAATAGAAATGAAAAAATTACTTTTATCCCTACTTTTTATAGGAAATTTTTGTAATGCCCAAATAGCCATTGGCAAAACCAATGTGGTGAGCGTAAGTTCGACAATTGAATTTGGAGGAGCAACTGCGACCAATTCTACCAACGATACAGAAACAGCAAATTTCCGGGGTATTATTTTGCCGGGTGTAACGAATTCTCCTACTTTTCCCGTAGTAAATCCGTCCACTAACAATCCACAGAACGGAACATTTCTATATGACAGAGAGCTTATGAAAGTAAGGATGTTCGAAAACGGAAAGTGGATTGACATGACCGATACCGGTACAAATACAGGCTTAGTTCCTACCGCTGGAACTGAAATTGGTTCGGGAGTAATTATTGGCTCGGCAACCAGCACTGCAGTGGGAGTATTTATTCTGGAGTCATCTAATAAAGCCCTCAATTTACCTCACATCAAAGATCCCGCAAATAAAGTTAAAAGTCCTTATCAGGGAATGATGTGCTATGACACTTTGAGTAATGCTATTGCGGTTTTTGATGGAATTAACTGGAGCTATTGGAAATAGTAACAATTTGTCATCATCAGAAAAAGGTTTCGATTTATTTCAGCATATTCACTTAGCTATTAAAAATTTCACATTAAAAATGATGAAATTTCATTAAAAATTCTTCATCCGTAGATTTAGGAAAAGTTAAACCATTTTGACTTTCAGATATAAATTACAATAAACTTTTATCAATATATTTAAATAATTTTAATCATTTTTTCTTACACGAAAAACGCTAAATCATATATTAGAGAAACACAGTATGCAGTGTCTATCAAATAATTCGTACATTTAAAAGATAAAAGAAGAATGATTAGAATTGCGACCAGATCATGTGCTAAATTGTATATAATTTTGTGTTCGCTGGTAATTTCCGGAACTTTTTCGGCTCAAGAAAGATAAGTAATTAAATAAGTAACAAATCAATCTTCGTCAATAGAAAAATCGTTGATGGTAGCTATAATTAATCTAAAAAAATGATAGAATGAAGTTAAAAGCAAAAGTGACCATCCGACAATATTTGAAGATATTATTTAGCTTAACGTATTCTAAGCCAATAATGATATTTCTTGTGTGTTTTGCTTTTATACTCTTGCTTTGGATCGCTCTTTACCACTTAGATATTTTAAATCTACCGGAACCTGTAATTTATCAATATATTACTCTTGCTTTAATTGTCTTAATTCAGCCGACCGTAATATTTACAACAATTCTGAGGAATTATTACTCCAGCAATCATTTACGGGAAACACTGGATATGACTTTGGCAGAAAACGAGATCAAAATCAAAGGAGAATCCTTTTACATGGAAATTCTTTGGTCGAAGATCTACAAAATCGTTGAAAAGAAAAGTTGGTTTTTGATCTATCAAAATAATTTATCAGCGATTTTAATTCCTAAAAAGAATCTTTCTCCGGAGCAAATAAAGCAAATTCAAGAAATTTTAGCATCAGTAAAAACTATAAAATAATTACGCTAAATAAAATTGAATTGTTTATTTAAAAATGGCCTTTATTTAAGATTCTATTTAAATTGAGCAGGTAAATCATTAATCACTATTTTTTATTTAACGGTCATTTTAAAAGTTTTTATAATGCTCTTGCCTTCAGATATTTTAATGACATAATTGCCCTTCTGCAAAACCGACTTTAGATCAAATTTCTGCGTCTCATCAGTACTCATTTTTTTCACCAAAATCTGTCGTCCGGCAACATCATACAGCTGCATTTCACACTTTTTAACAGTAAGAATTTTTCCTTTGATAGAAAATTCTCCGTTATTTGGATTGTCGTACAGCACCAGATCACTATTCTTGGTATTATCAGAAACACCCAGCAGATTTTTATTGATGAATTTTGCCATAAAACCAGTGAGTTGGTTTGTATTGTTAGGATTTCGAACCGGCATCCATGCGCCTTCAGCTGCATAACCGGTATTTGAATTGGTGCTTCCGTACAGATAAAGATTACCATCATCTACTCCTACATTAATAGGAATTGTTATTCCTGCTGAATTATTTGTACCGCCGTAATATGATGCCCAAGACAGGCTTCCGGAAGAGTCGAATTTAGCAAAATAAAAATTATTCGAACCAGCACTGTTAAATTCCGGAGCAGATTGATAAGAATTCGGAGTTGCAATATTATTGGTCGCTCCATAGGATAATCCGGTTATAAATACATCATTTCCCGCTACAGCAATTACTTTGTCAAACTCATTCATATCTTCGCCGGAAGAACCAAAATATGTACTCCATACTCTATTTCCTGATAAAGTAAATTTTGAAAGAAATAAATCTGATCCGCCCGTAACAGTTTGTTTATAGCTTGTAGGAGTTCCGAAAAAACTTGAACCATCAAAATTATAATCAGTACCCGTCACGTAAAGACCGGTTTCGTTAACAGCTAAATCGTACATCAGTACCATACTTGAACCACTGGGCGGCCCATAATAGGTTCCCCATTCTCTTGTCCCGTTCAGAGTGTTGATCTTAGTTAAAGAAGCATCCGCAACGGATGATTGATATGCACCAACTGTTGCCATGGTATTCAGTGTAGCGTTAGTGTTTTTTCCGGTAATTATATACAAGGCATCATCAAAATACTGCATAGAGTAACTCGCTCCCGATGGCATATAAGTACCCCAAAGCCTTTGTCCGCCGGGAGAAAACTTTAATATATATCCACTGGGAATCAGATCTCCGTGTGAATCATAAATTAAATCAAAATTTTCCTGAAGAACGCCTGCAGTAGAAATATTCTGAACCATTCGTGTTTCACCATAAACGTATGCATTGCCCGCCGGATCAAGTTCTATGTTGACATTTCCAAAGGCATTCGGAAGATAAGTCGCCCATAAAAGTACACCGGAAGGTGAATACTTTGCAAGCATCACTTTATTTGCAGAAGAAGGATTAGGATCAGTTGTAAAATAAGCTCCCGGTGTCGGCTGAACTGATAATGCTGAACCACGAATGATATAATATCGATTGTCTGACTGATCTATTTTTTCAAGATTGGCAAAGTTTACAGGATTAATGTAACCGTAATATGAAAGACTGCCTGCTTGTGAAAAAGTTGCCTGAAATGAACTAAGGCCTTGCTGAATAATATAAGGACTTCCTCCGCCTATTAAAAACTGATTGTAATAGCTTGCAGGAGTATTTTGCTGATTCCATAACGTCCCTCTGATATTTAAATTTTTTTGAGAGTCGAAAAGAATACCTCTTGTCGTATTTATTCCGGAAATTTGTCCACCATTCGCTCCAAAATAAGTCCCCCAACTCCTCTCAAATTCAAAACCACTTTGCGCCTGGTAATTGGCGCAGATAAGAAGAATAAAAAACATGTTTTTACTCAGAAACTTATTGTAGCTTAAATTGAAGTGAAAACGGCTGAAAAGTTTAGAAATAAATAATTGAATTTCCCATAGTGAAGAAAAAATCGCTTTCATTGTCTTTAGTGATTAGTGTTTTGTAAATATAATTTTAAACATTTAATCTCACAAGTTTGTGAATATAAAAATTTAAAGAATTACTTCTTTATTGGTTTTTTTCGCAATGTAATTGCTTAATATTAGTCAGACTACGAATGGTGATTCATTAAGACTTAAAATTATTCCTGGTAAAAAAACTATTTAAGAGGAAAATTTCGGTGTGCAGTTATGTAAATTTGAATTCTTAAATGAAATTGTAATGCTAAACAATCCTTTCTTAAATTTGTGAACAGTTAAAATTCTAGAAAGTAATGAAATGAGCAGTTTTACTTTAATGAATAAAACTCAAATAAATCTTTCATGTTTTTCACAACCAATTTAATTGGACAAGGAAGAATAAATTTTTAAAATCAATCTCAACAGATTCATGGATAATTTTGTGTCATTTATTAAAAATTTAATTGAAATCGACGAAACCGAACTCAATATTGTTCTATCAAGATGTAGAAAAAAGAATGTTTCTAAGGGAAATTTAGTTTTACAGAAAGGTCAGATCGCACAGCAATATTTTTTTATCATTTCAGGAGGCCTCCGTTTCTTTTATGACGGGCTGAATGACGAAAGCACAACGTGGGTTGTTTTTAAAAATGAGTTTCTCACTGAAATTTCAAGTCTTAATCCGCAGAAGCCGACTAGATTTAATATTATCGCAATCGAAGATACAGAACTCGTGGTCATTGATAAAAAAGATATGGATTTTTTGTATGGTCACATTCCTGTATGGCATGAGTTCGGAAGAAAGATTTGGGAAGAAACTACTGTTCGAATGATTGATCAGATTTTGAATTTTCAGACGCTTACTGCAGAAGAGCGATACCTGCAATTCGTCAATACACCGGAGGTTCTTCAAAAAATTCCTGTTAAACAATTAGCAAGCGTTTTAGGAATCACACCCAATGCTCTAAGCAGAATAAGAAAAAATATAAAATAAAATATTTACTACCAGATGGTAGATTTTTCCGAAAAAAGAGGATATACATTTGTCTCAAATTAAAGAGATATGAATGTAAATGTTGACGCAGAAAAATATTCTGACGAAGAATTAATCAAGGTGCTTCCGGGCTTTCAAAATAAATATACCATTGTAAACGGTATAAAACTGCATTATGTGGAAGGCGGAAAAGGAAAACCTCTGTTTTGTTTGCCGGGTTGGCCACAAACATGGTATTCACTGCAATCTGTAGCATTACAACTTGCTGAAGAATTTCGCGTTATCATTATTGATCTTCGTGGGATGGGAACTTCAGAAAAACCTGATTCTGGTTACGACAAAAAAACAATGGCGACAGATATTCATCAGCTTGTTTTACAGTTAGGTTTTGAGAAAGTAAATTTGATAGGTCATGATATTGGCGGGATGGTTGCGATGAGTTTTGCCTTTAATTTTCCTGAAGCTACTGAAAAGCTGATTGTTCTTGACGGCTCACATCCCAGTGAAGGAATACACCAGATGCCGTTGATTCCTTTTCCGGGAACATTCAATGAAAAGATGGATTCTGAAATGCCTTATGCATGGTGGATGGGATTTAATCAGGTAAAAGGTCTGCCGGAACAATTATTGGAAGGCAGGTTTCATCTTTTGCAAGATTGGCTCTTCAGTTATGTTATGATAGACGAAAGCAAAATGACCAAGCTTGAAAGAGAAGTTTACGCGTATGCTTACAGTGATAAAGAAAGCATCAGAGCTTCTAATGCATGGTATCAAACTTTTAATGACGATATTGAAGATTCAAAACATTATAAAAAATTGGAAATGCCAGTTTTGGGAATTGGCAGCTACATCAGCTACAATTATATGAACTACGGGTTGCCGTTGGTTGCGAATAATCTTCAGGTTGTCGAAATTAAGAACAGCGGACATTATTTATTCGAAGAAAAACCAGAGGAAGTATTGAATCTGGTTCTTAATTTTTTAAAATCAAAAAAAGATTAAATATGAAAAAAACAATTTTGGTTGCCGGCGCAACAGGTAATCTGGGACTGAGAATCTGCAGAGAATTGCTATTGCGTGGAGCAAAAGTAAAAGCAATTGTAAGAAAATCGACCGATAGTGATAAGGTAGCACTTCTTGAGGAAATGGGAGTTGTAATTAAAATGATAGACTTTGATGATGAAAAAGCATTAACGAAAGAATGCTTAAATGTTGACTGCGTGGTTTCTGCTTTGGCGGGGCTGGGCAATGTTATTATTGATCTTCAAAAAAAAATCTTAAACGCTGCGATAGAAGCTGGTGTTCCCAGATTTATTCCGTCTGATTTTTGTACAGATTATAATCAACTTCCGGAGGGTGAAAATAGAAATTTTGACCTGAGACGAACTTTCAAAAAGTATATCGACCAAACTGCAATTCAAGTTTCTTCTATTTTTAATGGATGTTTTGCGGATATTTTGATGTACAATACTCCGATTTTAAATTTAAAAGACAAGAGTATCGGGTATTGGGGAGACAAGGCAGACTGGAAATTAGATTTTACGACGATGGATAATACGGCTGCTTTTACAGCTCAGGTAGCTTTAGATGAGACAGCACCGAGAAATCTGCAGATTGCAAGTTTCCAAATCAGTCCTAATATGATTTTTAACAATGTGAAAAAAATTACGGGTGAGTCATTTAAACTACACAATATAACAACTTTAGAAAATTTTGCCGCATCGATCAGGAAACAAAGAGACGAAAATCCGGCAAGTGAAAATGAATTGTACGCGAAATTTCAGCAAGCACAATACATGTACTCCATGTTTACAACGCAACACTCAACATTAAGTAACAAACGGTATGAAGACATCTCATGGACTGACAGTATCGACTATCTGAAAACTTTTTTAAAGTAAAAAATTATAAAAGAGTTGACATTTGTATAGAGATGAATAAGTGAATAAATACTGCTAAAGATTTAGTGAGTATATTTTATCGGAAGAATTGTTAGCTTTCATTTTCGATTACGGGAACGACGTTATAGAGAAGAAAAGTCAAAGTAGTCTGACCAATTAACTGAGCTTTACAAGCAAGTAATTTGAGCCGCACACGAAAGTAGCTGATTTGATAAATACTGACCTTTGTATTATAATAAACAAAAATCAATGTCAACAATTAAAAAAATTCAGTTAGGACAAAACGGACCTTTGGTATCTAAGCTTGGTCTAGGATGTATGCGTATGTCATCTATCTGGGGAGGTTCTGCACCGGATGAAAAAGAAAGTATCGCAACAATTAATGAAGCTTTGGATCATGGTATAAATTTCCTGAACACCGGAGACTTTTATGGTGCCGGTCATAACGAGATGCTCATCGGAAAAGCCATCAAAGGTAGAAGAGATGATGCTTTTATCAGTGTAAAATTTGGTGCTATATTTCATAACGGACAATGGCTGGGAATGGATCTGCGTCCGATTGCTATTAAAAATTTCATCAACTATTCCCTTACCCGCTTGGGAATTGAAACAATTGATCTTTATCAGCCAAGTCGTATGGATGGCAGCGTTCCTGTAGAAGATATTGTCGGAACCGTTGCTGATCTTATTACAGAAGGCAAAGTGCGTCATTTGGGAGTATCTGAAATTAACGCCGATCAGCTTCGCAAAGCCAATAGTATCTATCCTGTTAGTGCATTAGAGATAGGATATTCTCTGGCAGACCGTCAAATAGAACAAGAATTACTTCCGACCGCAAAAGAATTAGGAATAAACGTCATCGCTTTTGCAAATACAGCAGAAGGATTATTGTCGGGCGATTTGAAAGCACCGCTGGCAGAAAACGATTACCGAAATCATTTTTCACGTTTTCAAGGCAACAACTTGGTGAGAAATTTAGAGAAAGTTGAAGTTTTGAAACAGTTGGCTAAGAACAAAGGCTGCTCTCCAACTCAGCTTGCCATCGCATGGGTAAAGGCGCAGGGAGATGATATAATGCCATTGGTAAGTATGAGCCGCAGATCTCGGTTACCCGAAAATATAGCAGCAATGAATATTGAATTTACTCCTCAAGAAATGAAAATATTAAATACTACATTTGCAACAGGTGCAATACAAGGCGGCACTTATCTACAACGGTAAATGGAAAGTCCAGCAGAAATTCTTCCCGGCGTCATATTCTATTCTTACCTCTCTTCAGAGCGGAAAGAAAAAGTCTGTGTCTGGAATCAGCACACCCTTATCCTCCAGGTTTCGGGACAGCTGATTCTTGAAACATCCGGGCAAAATATATCAATGACAGGAGGACAAATGCTGCTGATTGGTAAAAATCAACTAGGCACGCTTACGAAAACGCCGGTAGCAGGAGGTAATTATGAAACCATTGTAATCTCTCTGCAAGATGATCTTCTGCGAAAGATAACTTTAGAAGAAAAACTGGAAGCCGACAGAAAATACAACGGACCATTAAATATCCTGATTCCTTCGAATGATTTTCTGAAAGGTTATTTCCAGTCGATTGTCCCATACGCAAGAAACTCGGGAGCTGCTATGACCGATGAAATGGGCATTTTGAAGGTAAAAGAAGGCGTCAAATTATTGCTGCTAGCGGTTCCCGAGCTTCGAAACTTTCTGTTTGACTTTTCAATTCCTTATAAGATGGATCTTGAAAGATTCATGCTCAGCAATTATCAGTTCAATGTAACGAATGAGAAGTTTGCCAACTTACGGGAAGGAGTTTGGCAAGTTTTAAACGAGATTTTCAGAAAGTTTTCGGAATGCCGCCAAGACAGTGGTTACAGGAAAAAAGACTTAATGAAGCCCGCCATCTGATAGAGAATAAACACAAAAAGCCATCTTCAATATATCTGGATTTGGGATTTGAAAGCCTCTCCCATTTCTCACACTCCTTTAAAAAGAAATTTGGAAAAACACCTACTTCTGATCTTTAACTTATTAATAAATAGACCAATACAAATTAAAATATTCTGTAGAGCTGCTTTTTTTCAAGCTGAAATAAATTCTTGGAAGATTCATTCTCCAAATATTTTTCATCAGCAAAATTTGCTTCACATAGAAGATAAAAGTTCTGACCAGCGTCAGAACTTTTGTTTATGAATGACAACTTTAAAGTTTCAAGATATTCAATCTGCTTTGATTATTTAATTTTGATAGAAAATTCATCAATCGGCAGTCTGACTTTTTGTGCTGATGCAAGATAATCATTGTCAGCATCTCGATAACCCAATGACATAATCACCGACGCGTGAAGACCTTTTTCCGGCAAATCCAGAATGTCATCAAACAATTTTGGATCAAAACCTTCCATCGGTGTTGCATCAACTTTTAATTCTGCGGCCGCAATCAAAGCGGTTCCCAAACCGATGTAGGCTTGTTTATCAGACCAAATAACATTTTGCTCTGTTGTCTGAGGTGAGAAATATCCAATCAAAGTATCCTGCAACATTTTCAAAGCTCCTGTTTCTAAATTTCGCTGTTGTTCCATCATATCTACATAAGCTTTGATGTACTCATTCGTAATTTTATTGAATCCTGCAAAAACCAACAAATGGGAAGAAGTGTAAATCTGTTCATTGAATGAACCTTCTCCTAATTTCTGCCTCGCCTCTGGATTGGTGATGACGTAGAGCCGATAAGGTTGAATGCCGCACGAAGAAGCGGTAAGATTTACGGCTTCGATAATCTGATCGATTTTATCTTCGCTCACCAACTGATCTGAGTATTTCTTGGCAGCATAACGCCATTTTAAATTTTTTATCAATTCCATATTGTTACTTAAATTAGATCAGCAAAGTTATAGTTTCAATATGTATCTTTGTAACTAAGTGACAAAAAGTTATAGTAACATAAGGGTAACCAAGTGAATGGTATGGAACAGAAATTTGATTTAACTAAAGATTGCAGCCAAAAAATATTAGCAATCAGTGATACAATGGAAATCTTGAATGGCAAATGGAAAATGTCTATCATTGCTTGTCTGTGTTATAAGCCGATGCGGTATTCTGAACTTTTAAAAGAGGTAAAAGGTATTTCCGGTAAGATGCTCAGCCGAGAATTGAAGGACCTGGAGATTAATGAACTGATAGAGCGTCACGTGCTTAACACTGCACCAGTTGCAGTCGAGTATAAGATTACAGACTATGGAAAATCACTCAAACAATTGACCAATACAATTGCAGACTGGGGATTTATCCACAGACAACGCATTATTTCCGGAATGAAGTCAAAAAATGAATCGTAAATGATTTGAATATACTTAATTATTAAAATAATTTCCATCTTACTTACATTAAATGGCCAATAATCACAAATCAATTTACAGTGCACTTGCCGCCAATCTTTTGATTGCTCTAACAAAGTTTATTGCAGGCGCGTTTACCAACAGTTCTTCTATGATATCTGAAGGAATTCATTCAACAGTGGATACTACGAATCAGCTGCTGCTTTTATACGGATTGAAAAGAAGTAAAAAACCGGCCGATGAATCCCATCCTTTCGGATATGGCAAAGAACTTTATTTCTGGTCATTTGTTGTTTCTATTTTAATATTTGGTTTAGGAGGTGCTTTATCAATTTATCAGGGAATTTCACACATTCTGGAACCTGAAGTAATGAAAGATCCGTTCTGGAACTATATTGTATTAGTACTTTCACTTATTTTTGAAGGAACCTCATTGTTTATTGCCGTGAAAGAATTTAACAAAACCCGCAACGGCATGAGATGGTGGGATGCGATCGTCAAAAGTAAAGATCCAGCAAGTTTTCTTGTTGTTTTTGAAGATGGTGCAGCTGTTGCCGGTCTCATCGTAGTCATAGTGCTGATGGGTATTAGTAATGCATTCCAGATTCCTGAATTGGATGGTCTAGCTTCGGTTATTGTAGGGCTCATTCTGGTTTTCGTTTCTTTTATTCTGGCCAGAGAAAGCCGCAGTTTATTGATGGGTGAAGGGATAGCTCCGGAAACAAGAGATAAAATTGCCAAACTTGCTGAAAAAGATCCTGCTGTACTGAAAACTAAAAATATACTTTCTACGTACCAATCACCGGAAGAAGTTGTTTTGATGCTCATTATCAATTTTCAGGATCATCTTGATACGGAAGAGATCACTGAAGCCATACAGCGAATCCGCGGACATATAAAAAATGAATTTCCATTGGTGAGATTTGTCATTATTCAGCCTGAATAATCTATAATTGAACAGCAATTTCTTGATGAAAGTCTGGATTTTTGCTTTTCATACTTGTAAATAGACCGTAAAAGTATCTATTAATTAAAAGACTGTCGGAATTCTAAAGGGGTACGTTTGGTTTTGCTTTTAAACAATCGGGTGAAAGACTGCGGATAGTCGAATCCCAAATGATAAGCAATTTCTGATACTGAGAGCTGAGTGGTCGACAGTATCTCTTTCGCTGTATCAATCAATCGGTTATGAATATGCTGTTGCGTATTATAACCTGTCAATGAGCGGAGAACATCACTTAAATAATTCGCAGAAACATTCAGTTGTTCTGCAATATTTTGTACCGAAGGCATCCCGTTTTGCAATTGGTGATCAAAATTAAAATAAGAATCCAAAACCGCTTCGAATTGTTGAAAAAGATCATCGTTGACCGCCTTGTAGGTAATAAACTGCCGCTTATAAAATCGGCTGCTGTAGGTAAGAAGGAGTTCGATCTGCGAAATCATGACGTCCTGACTGAAGTCGTCTACCCTGCTGTTGAGTTCCTCGTCAATAATTTTGAATACAGAAAAAAGGGTTTCTTTCTCCTTTTCAGACAGATGGAGCGCTTCATCATCTGCATATGAGAAAAATCCATATTGTTTGATTTTTTTAGATAAAGGATACGAAAGGAAAAAATCAGGGTGAATCAGCAGAAGACAGCCTTTGACTTTATTACTTTTCGGTTTTTCAAAAAGCTGACGCGGGGCTGTAAACACCAATCCGCCTTCTCCAAAATCGTAATGATGCTGTCCATACTTAGCCTTTCCAACATTATCCTTATAAGCGATTTTATAGAAATCCAAAACCAGAAATTCGGGCAGTGTTTCATCCGGCATTTTCATATCCTCCAGACGGATGAAACTGACCAGCGGATGTTCAGGCTTTGGTAGTCCAAACATCACATGAAACTCAGATAAAGACCTAAATTTATGAATTTTGCTTTGTTTACTTCTCATTTTCACATCTAATTAAATGTTGAATACAACATCCGGAATTACGTATCCGAACATTATATCCAACAAAAATAACAAATTAATTACCAAGGTGTTTCGCCTGTTTCAGGATTATGTTCTTCACTGATAAACTTTCCGGTCGGTCCTTCTGCTCCTATCATCGCATATTTTGCTATACGCATTCCGCCTTCCTCAACGGTGCCCGTCCCTCTATGCCCGTTAAAATCAGTCGCCACAAATCCCGGACAAACTGCATTAATTCTGAAAGGCGAATCACGAAGTTCATACGCCAGATTGATGGTGTACATATTCATCGCAGCTTTTGATGCAGTATACACAGCGGCTTTGTGGCTGTAATATTTCCAGCTTGGATCGCAGTGCAAAGTGAGTGAGCATCCGCTGGAAGAGACATTTACGATTCTTGGTTCATTTGACTTTTTAAGCATATCTATAAAAGCCTGCGTCACTCTTACAACGCCGTACAAATTAGTATCCATTACATTATGAAAAGCTTCAGCCGAAGCTTCCAGAGCGGCCTGAGGAAATCCGCCATTGATCCCTGCATTATTAATAAGAACGTCCAATATCTCGATTTTATTTCCAATTTCAAGTTTTGCGTTTTCTACAGATGCCATATCGGTAACGTCAAGTTGAATGGCTTCTGCATTTTCAAATCCTGCTTCGTGAAGCTTTTGGACGGCCAATTTTCCGTTTTCGAGATTTCGGCTTCCTATGAAAACAAAGTAACCGTTTTCCAAAAGCTGTTTAGCTGTTTCGAAGCCAATTCCTTTGTTAGCTCCTGTGATGAGTGCATTTTTCATTGTATTAAATATTTTGATTGTGATAGATTTCAGCGAATTCTTTGGCAAAATCGCTCAGTTTTGTTTCGCCGAGCTTAGGTTTATTTAAATAAAAATCTTCGTACAAACTTCCATTTCCTTGTGCCTGTTGCATTGCGACCATTCCATTGGCAATCCATTCATTGATTCCGGCAGACCGCATTTGATTTAATAATTCTTCTGCGGGAATTACTTTCCAATGCAGATCGCGGTTTCCGACAGCTTTACTTAAAGCCTGTGCGATTTCATTCGGAGAAACCTCGTCACTTGCAACATATTGTACCGTTTTCCCATCAAAGGGCTTTCCCATTTCGGAAGCAATTGTTGACGCGATATCGTAAGGAGACACCCACGGTTCTTTCTGATCGCCACCATAGCTTTGAATGATTGCTCCCTGAGATTTTATCATCGGCAACCATCGGTATATATTGCTGAAAAAACCGACCGGTCGCATAAATTTTATTGATACATTATCAGGAAGTGTTCGCAAAATATTTTCAACATGATGATGAACCTGCAAACTTCCTGTTCCCTTATCCGAATGCGCGCCAATACTGCTCAGATGAATAATTTTGGTAACGCCTGACTTTTGAACAGCCTGAACGTAGTTGTTCGCTATTTTTTTAAATTCATCTAAAAATTTAATATCCTGATCAAAAAGGCTTCCTATTCCTTCCCAGGCTTCCATCAGATAGACAGCATCAGCTTCTGTAAATGTTTCAGCTAAAAATTCTACGTCCTGAATAGTTCCAATAGCAGGGATCGCTCCCAATTCCTCTATTTCAGATTTTCTTTCAGGCTTGCTGCTGATCACAGTTACATGATGTCCTTTTGCAACTAATAATTTTGTGAGTGGTTTCCCGATGTTCCCTAAAGAACCTGTATTTACGATTTTCATTGTACTTATTTTATGAGTACAAAATTGCGTCAAGCTGAGGGAAATAAAATAACAGAATCGGGGGATCTGTAAACAAAAATGGGCGCTGGATCTATTCCTGAAAATTAAATATTTTATAATTAGAAGTATAATGCTATGTCATATAAGCCTATAAATTACATCGATAGTAGCCTTTATCAAAGTTTTTATTTTAATATTAATGAAAATATCATGATTTATTATATGAAGATAGGATATCACCATTAGACTATTAATAATGACCAATTAAAATGTGGCAAGAAAAAATTGAATTACTTATAAGACGTTAATAAAATGTTATTAAATATCCAAAATGGGATCAAATAAAAAGGGTGAAAATATCAAATTTAAGATTTCTCATCTTCTTTTTGATTTTTAATCTTTAGTTTAATAAGTGCTAATCTTGCGAGAATGCCACCTAATCCTCCAACGATTACACTTACTAGAATTTGTAAATTCTCAGAAATTTTAATACGTTCAGGCATGGTTGATTTAGTGTTTAATAACTTTTTAAGACCACAAAACTACGTAATTGAAAATAATAATTCACTTTTTCACACTGAAATTTGAACAAACTTTCCTCTGAATTTAAGAGACAAATAACACTAAAGAAACTGTATCACGTCGAGGTAAATCTTCACCATATAAGGTTTTCCCATCGATCATTTGTAGATTATTATGATTACTGTCAAATTTGATATAGAAGATTTTTTTTTGACAAACCCGCGCTGTTTGATATGTCGTTGCCACTTCTATTGTAATTTAGCTTTTAATAAAAGTTTAGCACAACCATGATTTTAAAATATGAAACGAAGTAAAAGAGTTCGGGATAGGACTGTAAAAAATAGCCACTTCATTAGGAAGTGGCTATTGCATTAAAAAAATAGTATTGTTTAAGGTTTGGTCCAAAAAGACCATTCTCTGCCGTTATACAGTGCCAACTGATTGGTTGTTGTAACATACACCATCATTCATTTCAATGATGTACAGAAAAGCTTTTCCGATCTTAAAACGCAGATCGAAACTAAAGAAATTACTGATGGTCAAAGAGCAGTAAACAACACAGAGCAGCTACCCATGATGCCAGTCGCCACTGAACTAAAAATTCTTGCAAAACTGGAAA
Source organism: Chryseobacterium sp. CY350 (assembly GCF_027945075.1). NCBI lineage: Bacteria > Pseudomonadati > Bacteroidota > Flavobacteriia > Flavobacteriales > Weeksellaceae > Chryseobacterium > Chryseobacterium wangxinyae. The sequence goes on along the minus strand of NZ_CP116034.1, from coordinate 459,808 downwards.
AGTTTGAAAAAACAACACTATATACCCGTAATACTATATCACTTCCATATTTAGCAACGTATTGCGAGACGAATACGAAATATCTCTCATACGTAATCAATCGCTTCACAGAAAAAGATTTTAACAATTACATCAATGAACTGAGGATCAATTATATTATTGCTAAGATACGATCCGAACCTAAGTACCTTAAGTATAAAATTGCAAGTTTAGCTGAGGAGGCCGGATTTTCATCACAAAGCAAATTTGCCAACGCCTTTAAAAAAGTTACAGATGTGTCGCCATCGCAATTCCTTCAAAATCAAAAGAACATCACATAATAAATTAGATCTCTTAATTCTTAAATTTAACACAGTCAACAAATCAACAATCTCAAGATCGCATCGCACTGATGACGTGCAATATTGTTAGAAAAAAGACATACCCTTTTTCAGTAAAATGAACTTATATCTATTTGTTACAGTTCTGAGACTGGCGTAGTATTGTTACAGCCGTTGGATATTTCTACATATTTTAAACTCCGGAATATAAGAATGCATCAAACAAATTCTATAATATTAATGATAGGAAAGTTAAAAAAAATTGAGTTATACCTTAAGAGATATTTGGATATGCCCAAGGAAATGGTTTTATCAGATTTAAAAATTCAAAGTACCATTAATGAGGACATTGTTTTTTATCACCATAGCAGATGTAAATTTCTACTAACTGATGAAATTACTTTTTTTATTAAAAATAACAGGATTTATAATATTTGTATCACCGAATACACTTTTGGGATTCCGCTAACGATCATCTTTTATCACCGTGATCAGGATTACACCTACACAATAATTGGCCTGAAAAATAAAAGGATAAAAACATATTAATCATTGTGAGATTTCATTTCATCTAAAATCCACAGTCCTTCCCTTCCTTAAATAATTAAGCTTTTTTTCCCCACACAGATTGGCTTTCGAAGTATTATTTGAAAAACAATTCATCCAAAATTACAAAAGGAAAACTTATAAAATTTACTCTCGACAAAAGAATATTAAGAGCATAGAAAAGTCGAAGTCTAATTTTTAAGATATTTTTTTTGCACTACTGTGATACATAATACTTTTAAAGCTCTAAAACTCCAATAACTTTATGAAGTTAAAACCTCAACTTATAGTTAAAGATTTCTGAAAATAACTGACAAAATATAGTTTAAACTTATTAAATTAGAAGAGAATAAACAATCAAAATATAAAAATTAGTACTTATAAGACATTGCAGAAGTCTTTGATGTAACAAGATAATATTGCAACTTATTATCAACACAAATGATGTTTAAATACATTTTATTTTTATAAATTACGGTATCATATCCTATTACATAAATGAACTTATGAATAAATTAAAATTGTACGGTAGGCCAGATTCCTCGGAAATATATCCAATAAGAGATTTTTTAAACCGAAGTGTTGTCGACTTTGAATGGGTTGATCTGAAAACTGATGAATCTGAACAAGGAGACCTATACACTTTGAATCCCGAGGCGCATCCTATGATAGAATTTCCAGACGGAAAACTGATCGTAAACCCTTCACTGGAAGAGATTGCCAGTATTCTTGGATGGATTACCAAACCAAAATATAAAGAGTATGACCTTTCAATTTACGGTGCCGGGCCTGCTGGATTAAGTGCCGCCGTTTATGCCGCTTCAGAAGGTCTTAAAACGATTTTAATAGAGCGAGAGGCAGTCGGCGGTCAGGCAGGGACAAGTTCTATGATTGAAAATTACTTAGGTTTCCCAAACGGTATTTCGGGTGCCAATTTAGCTGAGCGCGCAAGGCAGCAGGCTTTAAAGTTCGGTGTGGAAATACTGCTCTTGAAAGAAGGCGTAAAAGGTACATTTTACGACAAAAAAATTCATGTAGACTTTGCTACGGGTGAAAAACTTGTTGCCAAAACCAATATCTGTGCTACCGGAGTAGAATATGCGCGTCTGAATCTTCCTGATGAAAACAGATTTTTTCACAAAGGTGTCTATTACGGTGCTGGTGCCAGCGAAGCATATTTTTGTCAGGATAAAGATCTGTATATTGTTGGAGGAGGCAATTCTGCCGGTCAGGCTGCGGTTTATTTTTCGGGTTTTGCAAAACGAGTGTTTATGGTTATCAGAAAAGGAAACCTTTCAGACACCTTATCTGACTACCTGATCCGAAGAATTTCCAGTATCGGTAATATAGAAGTTTTATATCACTCCCAGGTTATTGAGCTTGACGGTGATGATCATCTGCAGCAAATCAAAATTGCCAATTCTAAAGAAGAAACAGAACAATGGCATGAGACTTCCAAACTATTCATATGCATCGGAGGCAAACCCAATACGCAATGGGCTTCTGAAACAGCAATTTGCCGGGACATCAATGGTTATCTTTACACCGGAAGCGATCTGATTGGCCAAGATCAATTTACAAGCTGCTGGAGCGAAGACAGACAACCCTACCATTTGGAGACGAGCGTTCCGGGATCATTTGCAGCAGGTGATGTAAGGTTTAATTCAGTGAAAAGAGTTGCATCGGCCGTCGGGGAAGGTGCGATGGCGGTAACACAGGTACATCAATATTTATCAAAATTATAATTATGGAAAATAATAATTTGTGTGATCATATCACATCAGTAAAAAAGCTGAAGACAGCTCAGAAAAACGAGTGCAGTAGCTGTATAGAAGAAGGCACGCAGTGGGTACATTTACGTACCTGTCAAACTTGCGGCACCACGTTATGTTGTGACTCTTCTCCTATGCAACATATGTCACACCATTGTAAAAAAGAATTACATCCTGTCGTAATCTCATCAGCGGCCGGTGAGCAATGGATGTATTGTTATGTGGATGACATTATTGTGGAGTATTCTTAATCGCTGTAATTGATATAATTTTCTCACTTTTTATTTGAAACGGGTAATAAAGCACATTTAATTGACATGGAAATTAAATCTTAGAAGAATAAAATAAATTGAAGATAATTTTTTATTAATAATTTTAAATTTCCGATAATAAGGTTTTATAAATTAAGACTATTCAAATCATCGAAAATTTTACACTTAAAAACTGTAGACATTTTATTTTAAAAAAAAATTTAAAGGGTTGAATATTCAAATTGACAAAAGAAAGAATTTCGTTAAATGATTTTGAGTTGAGATGGAGATTTGATGAATTTCATCATTCTCAGATTTCAGATAATGACAAAAAGAGAAATTTTCGCCTTATCTGAAAACGACACAATTGTCATTAGCTAAGTTCGTTCGCCAATCTAAAAGTCAAATTAATTCTTTCTTTCATCAACAGAGAAGATTTAGCGATACGATGTTCCCAGTGTTCCTGAAGATCTCCTTTCATCAAAAGCAAAGAACCATTCGGAAGCGGTATACTGTGTCTGCTCTGGTGATGATTGAGTTTTCTAAAATCGAATTTTCTGGTTTGTCCAAGACTTAAAGACGCGATGACCGGTCTATCACCGTACCTACTTTCCTTGTCCCGGTGCCATGCTACAGAATCATTATTATCACGATACAAATTCAACAAAACTGAATTAAATTCATGTTCGAAAACCTGTTCAATTTTATTTTTTAAAGCAAGCAATTCAGGGGTCCAGGCATTCACTTCAAATTCGCTTCCTCCTAACTTATACGACTTTTCACCATCACCATACCAAGCTGTTAAACGTGGCGTTAATACCTTCTTGTCATACATTGTCTGGGTTCTCTGTTTCCACGGAGTATTTTCCAAAAGTTGAGAAAAAAGCCGATCTGATTCTTCCGTCGTTAGAAAATGTTCTCTGAACTCTAATAATTCCTTCGGAAAAGTATAGAATTCTTCTGCGCTGAATAAACTGAGTTGACCCATTATGCTGTTCACTTTTATAAATTAATGTTACAAATCCCATTTGGGAATTTCCATTATTTGTGTTTTAAGTCTTATAGCTGGAAAGCTTTTATTCAGTTTAAAATAAAGCTGTTACTGTATATTCTTATGAGAACTTCTGATCTCTAGTCGCAACTTCTCAAACATGCTTTTGATTTCCTGGTATTCTAAGTTTTCAATTCTCAGTTCCTTCGTATTGATGCTGCATGCAAATTCCCAAATTTCATAGACTTCAGACCATTTGATCTCATAAGGTTCATAAAAAGAATTATCAGAACTTACAAAACTCCCGGAATCATTTTGCTTTGAATATCTTTTATATACAATACCGTCTTTCGTAATAAAGATGTATGTTTTTCCTTTTTTCAGATCCTTTTTATCTTCCAGATATTTTCCCACAATATAAGTTCCGTCGTTGTAAGGCGGCATAGAGTCACCATCCGCAGGAAAAGCCCGAAACTTTCCATTTCTTAAAAATGGAAGTGAAAGATGTTGTAATCCTTCCACAAATTCAGGATCATTATATCCGCTGAGATATCCCATGCTTGCTTTTTGAGGGACAATTTCAATTTTATTTTCTCCTGTATGATCAACTTTCATCGGTAACAAAATTCTGTTGTTGGGAAGATTGACCACCTCATCTAACGGATACTTCTTTAAATCAACGGTCAGAAGCAAATCAATATTCACTTTGTAGTATGTTGAAATGTTGACAAGAATTTCAATCGGTGGTTCTGAACGCCCATCCTCATAAGTAGCATACCGTCCGCGGGTTATTGAAATTTCATCACTAACCTTCTGCTGAGATGCTTTAATTTTATCTCTTAAGAACTTTATATTTTCTGAAAAAATTGACATTGCTATAAATCGTATCAACAAATATACAAAATTTTGCAACAAAACGTAATATTTTATAGATTTGGAAAATCCATAGTCATGATTTTAATACTTTTCGTCAACTACAACCGGTTTATTGACAGCAAATTGGGAAGTTGCAAAAAATAGACAAAGTCGTTTGAATATTGCATATGAGAATTCAAGCTTAACGATTGTCTCTACTCTGTAGCTGAGAATTTTTAGTGATCTATTTCCGAATTTTCAGGATGGGTCACGAAAAAGATCATATGAATCGTGACCATTTTTAATCCAATAAGATAATTTTAAAAAAAGTTTTGAACTTGCCTTTTTTCTGAAGCTCAATAACTTTTTTTTCTGCTTATTTTTCGTTTTTGGAAAGCTAATCGTTTTAACTTATCTATATTTATAAATTCCACGTTTACAATTCAATATAAAATTACAGAAGCCCTCATTTTGATGAGGGCTTCAATGTTTTGATCCATTGATGAAACAACAATAATTAAATAAGAAGGTCTTTCATTCCAAATTCGACGATGCCCTGTTCATATTCTGCTTTTACCGCATCATTAGCGGCTTTTACAAAAGCTCCCGTAAATGGATCAACGACGGTTCTTAACGGCCTCTGTCCTTTTGGCAAATCAATAAGGCCAACTATTGCATCGGCAACATCTTGCGGGTTCGGTTTTAAAGTTTCAAACATTTGTCCAACGGCGGCTCCCATCTTATTTGGAAAATCAGCAATCGCTGAATACCCCTCATTAACAGAAGAATCGGAGCCAAAAGCCAATTTTTGAGACATCTCGGTTGGGAATGCGCCCGGTTGAACTATTGCCACATCTACTCCCAAAGGTCTTAATTCGTAGTGCAGCCCTTCGCTCAATCCTTCGAATGCAAATTTTGAAGAGCTGTACATTGCAGCGAACGGGAATCCAAATCTTCCAAATCCACTTGTAATATTGATGATCAGGCCTTCAGATTTCTCACGCATAGATGGTAAGACCGCTTTGATCAAACTCCAAGGTGCTATCAAGTTGATGTCAAGCATTTCCTGAAGATCTTCCTTGGTAAAGCTTTCTGCGACACCATTTCTGCTGAAACCTGCATTGTTTACCAAAACATCAATTGTGCCTTCTTTAGCTATAATTCTCTCCACCGCATTTTTCACACTGGTTTCATCAGTCAGGTTTACATCCAAAACAATAATGTTCTTTACTTTTGACAACTCGTTTGCTTTTTCGGCATTTTTTCCTTCAGTATCTCGCATAGTCGCATACACCTGATGCCCTAAAGAGGCTACTGTATTTGCGGTAAGCCAACCAAAACCACTATTTGTTCCCGTGATTAGTACAATCTTTTTGCTCATTTTTTATTTATTTAAATTAATGATACAAAGGTTGCTTTTTTAGTTAGAGGAGCATTTACCATTTGGTAAAAAGCATCTTATCGAATATTTTTTCTTATTCTGCTCAATGATTGTTGCGTAATTCCTAAATATGAGGCGACATATGAAAGCGGAACGCGATTGGCCACTTTTGGAAATTTTTCCAGAAACGATAAATATCGCGTTGTAGCATCTTCTGAAACTAATGGACTTCTTCTGTCCATCGCATCCATCAAACATTTTTGCACCACTTTTGCAGCGATTCTATCCCAATCAAGAATTGTATTTGAAAGTTCGTCCCAACTTTTCTTTGTGAAAACAAGTAACTTACAAGGTGTAACAGCTTGCACATATTCTGACGCTGCAATTTGTGCATCGAATTTTTGCTGGTCCGAAACAAAACTGTACTCATCAATGAAATAGTTTGTGACCTCCTCACCTCTGTTATTGTAGTAATAACAACGAAAGACACCCTCAAGAACAAAACCTATGTGCATCGGAATTTTTCCTGCTTCAGAAAAAAAATCATCTGTATTGAATTCCAGTTCAGTTGTTTTGCTTTTGATAAATTCTATTTGTTGTTGGTTCAAATTTCCAAACTTCAAAATATAGTTTATTAGTTCATTCATTATTACAAAATTAAACAATACTTACCTTGACATATTTACCATTTGGTAAAAAACGATCAGTTACTTATTTATATTTTTTTGTTGGCTATTCGTATTTGACCGTGTAAAATACGATGTTTATACAATTTACCTGCTAATTTGCAGCTACTACTTAAAAAAAACGTTTTCATCATGTATTTTTAATTAAATTAGCCAAAACTTTTAATTATTCACATATGAGTAAACTATACACCTTGTTAGCTTTAATTTTTCTGTTAGTTTCTTGTAAAACTGATAGTAATACAGAAGAAGTCGATCAGACAAATGCTGCGGGCGATTTCAGTTTTGGAAACTCGGCTCAAAGAAATTTTCACGGTCTGGTATTGTCTACAGATGGAATTCCGGTTTCTGGCGCTACCGTTACAGTTGGTACAAAGACAACACAGACAAATATTAAAGGTCTCTTCGCAATCAGTGATGCAGATGTAAAAGAAAACTTCGCCTATGTTAAAGTGACCAAAGCAGGATTTTTAAATGGGACCAGAACATTAGTTCCCACCACAGGGAACAATAGAATCAATATCATGATGATTCCTGCTACCAATACGATGACGGTAAATTCGGGAATCCCTTCTACTGTTTCTCTGCCAAATGGCACAAAAGTGAAATTTGACGGAAGTTTTAAAGATGAAAGTGGTGGCAACTATACTGGAAATGTAAACGTCGCGATGTTTCATTTAGCACCGTCCAATATGTATCTAAACGAATTGATGCCTGGTTCATTCCTGGCTACCAACTCTAACGGGAACTCCAGAATTATGGAAACTTTTGGTATGCTTCACGTACAATTAACCGGTTCCTCAGGGCAAAAACTGCAGATTGCCACAAATCATACAGCAGAAATAACTTTAGCAATCGATGCTGCTCAGTCTACTTCAGCTCCTGCAGCAATTCCGCTATGGGCTTTCAATGAAACCTCAGGATTATGGCAGGAAGAAGGCGTTGCAACGAAAGTCGGAAATACCTATGTAGGAAACGTAAGCCATTTTTCATGGTGGAATTGTGATCTACAGTTACCGCTTGCAACTTTGAAAGTGAATGTAAAAAACTCTGCCGGGCAACCATTGAGTAATTTAAAAATTGGCTTAAAGAGAAGCACGCAGATTTATGAAACGTACGGCATGACGGATAATACGGGTTCAGTTTCAGGATTGGTTCCTGCAAATGAAACGCTGGTTCTCAAAGTATATAATTTTTGCGGTACTGTGCTTTATACGGCCAATGTAGGACCTTTTACGGCAGGAAATCTTCATACTTTACCGGATATTATCATCCCTGCTTCTGCCAATACGTCATTTACAGTAACCGGAACTTTAAAGAACTGTGCTGGAGCAAACGTAACTAACGGAGTTGCTGTTGTACAGACTGGAGGCAGTTCAAACAATTATTTTCAGAGCAGTACTGCGATTGTTACCAATGGTATGTTTTCGATCAACATTCTTTCTTGTAATGCCAATCAACAGTTTAGCTTAGAAGGTTATGATTTTGCCAATATGCAGACCAGTAGCGGAATCAGTTTCACGGGCGTGAGCCCTGTTACTAATCTTGGGAATATCACGCTTTGTACTGCAGTCAATGAATATATAACTTATCAAATTGACAGCCAATCACCTAAGAATCTGCTTCCTCCAATCGGTGCAGAATATTCTACAGGCACGAATGCTATGGTGGTTACCTGTTATCCTCCCAATTCGGGACTTGGAGGTTTTCAAATGGTCGTTTCAAATATATCGGGAGTTGGAACGTACACCACTTTCAATCATCTGGATGTAATAGGAAGCGGCTCATCACCGAGTGGAATTCCTTCTTTAGGCAGTACTTTAACATTACAGATTATAAATTTTGGAGCCGTAGGGCAATATATTGATTTTACAATCAACGGCACCTACATCAACTCGACCGGAACTCACACGCTTTCCGTAACAGGGCACGTTATCAGAGACAATTAATGGTGATAAAAATTGTTACTGTAAAGGAGGCTTTTGAAGGCCTTCTTTTTTATTCTCAACCGGAAATTATATATGGCTTCTTTCTTAATGGGAACATTAGGACACCCCCAAGTAGTAAAAATAAATTTTCCACTACTTTGTATTGCATAGTATTAAAATAAGCATATCTTTGTATGGTAAGATAATTCAGTTCTTAATAAGCATACCTATTTAAATATGAAACATTCTAAAAAACTATTCTCCATTTTTGTGATTTTCTTACTTTCCGTTCATAGCATATTCGCGCAATCGGAGAAGATTAATCAAATTGATTCTCTTATGAAAAGGTCACATCAGGCCGGTTTCTTTAATGGAAATGTGCTCGTCTCAAAAAATAATAAAATTATTTATCATACTTCTTTTGGATTTACCGATGCTTCAAAAACTAAAAAATTAACGCTCGACTATCGTTTTAATATTGGCTCAATAACCAAAGAATTCAGTGCCGCTGCAATCATGCATTTGAAAGAAAAAGGCAAACTACAATTAACTGACAAAGTCTCTAAATTTATTCCAGAATTACCCAAATGGGCTAATGAGGTTCGCATCAAAGATCTGTTGCAATATACCAGTGGAATCCCTAATGTCAACTGGAAAAAGATTAAAAATGACAAAGACCTTTTTGATGGTTTAATGCTCGTTGACACGCTTGATTTTAAACCCGGCACACGTTATGACTATAATAACAATAACATTTTCCTGAGACAGTTTATTGTGGAAAGAATAACAGGAATGCCTATTAAAAAGTACGCTGAAAAATTCATATTTAAACCTTGTGAAATGAATTCCTCGATTCTGACACCATTCGAAAATGAAGAAAATATTGCCCGCGGATTTAATAATGATTTAGTTCCGGATAAAGCTGATCTAGACATAACCGGAGGAACCTATTTAACAACGGTAGATCTTTTAAAATGGACAGATTATCTTCACAAAAACAAGATAATGAGTTCTAAATCTGTCTATGAGCTCGGACAACAATTTAATTTGCCAAAAACTCAATCAGCACTGGGAAAAGCGACCTTTAATAATGAAAAGTTAACCGCGCATTCACACGATGGAAGAGCCGGAAGTTATGAAGCGATATTAGTTTCTGATTTAAATGAACAGTTCACGGTCATCTTATTAGGAAATAACCACAACGGAAAACTTTTTGAACTGTCAGATGCAATTTCAGCCATATTGAAAGATCAGAAATACAGCTTTTCTAAAGAATAATAATAAATAATCCTGCAAAATCATGAAATTATCATCATCATATTATACAAATCCGAGTGCTGAATTTTTAGCAAAAGATTTACTGGGAAAAATACTTTGTACCCGAACAGATGATGGCATCACTTCAGGTATTATTGTAGAAACAGAAGCATATTTCGGTACTCTCGACAAAGCTTCTCACGCCTATGGAAACCGCCGGACGCCGCGAACGGAAACCATGTACATTGAAGGAGGCGTTGCTTACGTGTACCTCTGCTACGGTATCCATTTCCTGCTGAATGTAGTTACATCGGTAAAAGACGATCCGCAATGTGTTCTCATCAGAAGCATCGAACCACTTGAAGGCCTGGAGATCATGGAAATGAGAAGAAAAATGCCGGCAGATCAGAAGGCTATTTCTTCCGGTCCCGGATCAGTGACCAAGGCTCTGGGAATCGACTCTTCTTTTAATAAAGATATCCTGACAGGAGATCGCATCTGGATTGAAGATCGTGCAATTTCCTTCCATACATCCCAGGTAAGCACCGTACCAAGAATCGGTATTGCCTATGCACAGGAACATGCCAGTTTACCTTTGCGATTTTTTGTGAAGGATTCTAAGTTTGTTAAAGTCAAGTAGCTTCCAAAAAAAAATTATCCCTGATAGCATATTGAAATATATCTTTACTTTAACTGTATAGGTTCTGTGTGACATTCCTATTCAGGATTTTCTAAAAATTATAAAAACTGCTTGTGAAAATATTTGATGATCTTGCTTGGGAACGGCTATCCTATTTTTATATTAACAATAAGGATATATTCATAAACTTCGTTTGGAGTCATATTTAACACTTTAACTGTTCGAAATATTCTCTGTTATGCCAATAGAAATTTCAACCTAAACCTACAGACAGCATGAAGACGAAAGATTATCTATTAATAAGTAACAGAAAAGAAAGTATGTAAATTAAAAAAAGCGGCTTTAGCCGCTTTCCTAATAAATTATTATGTGGAATTTTTCTAAATAAGTTTCAAAAGTTCCTCTGCCACCTTTTCGGAAGACGCAGGATTTTGTCCCGTTACTAATATTCCGTCAACTATCGCATAAGGACTCCAGTCTTCGATCTTACTGTACACACCACCATTCTTTTTCAGCATATCTTCAACCAAAAAAGGAACAACATCAGTTAACTGTACCGCCTCTTCCTCAGTATTGGTGAATCCAGTTACATTTTTCCCTTTTACCAGATACTCGCCATTTATCTTTACATCCTTCAAAACTCCGGGAGCATGGCATACAAATGCGACAGGTTTACTATTGGTATAAAAATCAACAATAAGTTGTTGTGAAACTTTATCTTCAGCCAAATCCCACAACGGACCATGACCACCAGGATAAAACACGGCATCATAATCTTCACTTTTGACTTCTGATAATTGGTGTGTATTTTTTAATTTATCCTGTAATAGCTCATCATTATCCATTCTGCGAGTAGCATCGGTCTGCGATGAAGGTTCTTCACTTTTAGGATCAATCGGTGGATGGCCTCCTTTTGGTGATGCCAAAGTAATTTCTACTTCTTTATCAGATAATGCATAGTAAGGGGCTGCTAATTCTTCTGTCCAAAATCCGGTTTTATTACCGGTATCTCCCAATTTGTCGTGACTCGTAAGCACGAATAAAACTTTTTTACTCATTTATTTTTATTTAATTTGTAATGCAAAGGTGGCTATCTTATTCTTTTAAAAAGAGGATTAAAATCACTATTTATATGTGATTCAAATCACATTTCAGAAATCACTCAATATCCTTGCCGTTTTGTAACAAGTATTATAGTAAAGTTATTAGAGCCAAAAAAGGTCGGGAAATCCCGACCATAAATAGATTAATTATTATTTTTTTCTTTTTGATGATATTAAGGTAAAGGCGACTGCTGTCACTGCACCTACAACGGCAATTTTCAAAAGAAAATTCTTTTTATTGTACTTCCATTCAGCTCCCCAGCCGCGCTCTGCGAAGATATTGGGCACATATCCTTTTTTTAAATCCTCAATAATACCTTCAACTGCACCTACACGGTCAGCAAGTACAAGTGGAAGCCATCTGCCATAGCTAGATTCACTGTAGCGAAAAGCAAATTTTCTGATGGCTCCGTTGATACCTTCCGGTGGTGAAGCAGTACCAAAAACAGCAGTTAAGTTCGGACGTTCAACGGACTTTAAAATCTCAACTTCTTGGGTCTGTAGTGCGGGCCGTTCCCACGTGTAACCTTCATGTTCTTCATTAGTACGTTTTTTTATAGGATAGGTGGGGTCGTTTTTCGAATCGGCATCTATTCCCCAACCTTTTATATGAGTATAATCTGCCTGTTGACTTTTTTTAAAATCGGAAGGCTTTGTTTCGTCTGTAAGCATGTCGTAATATTTTTTTAGTTAAAACTCGTTATGCGGTTGGCGGAATAAGCACTGTCTTTATGCAGCCGTCAAGCTTTCGTGAAAATATATGATAAGCGTCTGCCACTTCTTCCAGCGGAACTCGATGGGTAATGATTTGTTTAGGGTCCAGAACTCCGTTTTTCACATGCTCAATGAGCTTGGGCAAGTGGCGTTTTACAGCGGCCTGATTTGCACGAATCGTAATTCCTTTATTCACTATATTTCCTATTGGCACCAATGCATCTATCGGGCCGTAAACACCTACAATTGACACTATACCTCCTTTTTTCACGGCATTAATTGCCCAATGAAGTGCGGTTGTAGAGCCACCCTGCAAAAGCAGCTTCGTTCCGAGAACCGTGTTGGTCAAATTTCCTTTTGCTTCGCAACCCACAGCATCTATACAGACATCTGCACCCATGGAATCAGTTTGGGTTTTGATAAACACAACCGGGTCGCCAATACTATTAAAATTATAAGCTTCACATTGTGCATATTTTGCTACAAAATCAAGCCTGTATTCCAGATGGTCGATTACGATCACTCTACCCGCACCGAAAAGCCACGCAGATTTCGCAGCCATAATACCAATAGGCCCGGCACCGAAAATTACTACGTTATCGCCTTTCTGAATACCAGCCATCTCTGCTGCCTGATAGCCGGTGGGAACGACATCTGTGAGCAGCACTGCATCGTCAGGATCCATCCAGTCAGGAATTACGGTTGGTCCCACGTCTGCGTACGGAACGCGCGCATATTCGGACTGCCCACCTTGAAAGCCACCCGCCGTATGGGAGTAGCCGAAGATACCTCCTACTGCAGTAGCCATTGAATTTGATTCGTGGCAGTTCCCAAAAAGTTCCTGTTTACAGAAAGCACATTTTCCACATGCAATATTGAAAGGCACCATTACTTTGTCGCCTACTTTCAGTTTTTGTACGGAAGAACCGATTTCTACCACTTCCCCGATGAATTCATGCCCAAAGGTGGTTCCCACACGCGTATCGGGAACAAGGCCATGATAAAGATGTAAATCTGAACCACAGATGCAGGATCTCAAAACCCGCACAATAGCGTCTTCCGGATGTTCTATTTGCGGCTCCGGCATGTTGCGGTCTGCACGCACGCGGAAAGATCCGCGAAAATTCATTGCTAACATATTTGAATATTTTTGGTGATAAAATAAAAATGCAAAATTAATACCGTCTAGGAAATTCGTAAATTGATAAACAGAGCTTCCAAATGAGCAACCTGATTCATTTAACAGATTCCTGTTGAAATGCAGGACATGACAACTCTTTCTGCATTGGCAGATCTAAGGAAGATGAAAGACTTTCAACAATAGTAACGACGATAAAAATGCTTGTACTATAAGACTGTGTATCATACAAAATGAGCGTTTAAGCGTTGTAATGCACATAAAAATATTGCATTAACACCGCTAATTAAAAGGCAGTCTTCATTTTAAGTCCTATATTTGTTTTGACCAAAAACAAGAAAATGAAAACTTACACAATTCACTCTTTGAGGATTGTCTTCTTACTTTTTCCTCTATTTTATAACGCCGCAGTAATTCCTTTTGAATTAATTGACGGAAAAATTGTGATTGCAGTAAAAATCAAAAATGATCAGCATCAATTTATTTTTGATACCGGAGCATTCACTATTATTTCACCTGAATTGCAGGATAAACTCGACGCAAGAAAAACAAACATCATATTTGAAGGAATCGATGCAAACAATTCGAAATCCAAGATGGATGTATTCTCTACAAATAGACTACAAATAGGAGGTCTGGATCTGAAAAAAGTAAATTTCTCTTTTGCCGATGTCAGTTGGATGAGTTCTCGTGCGTGTCAAAAAATAAGCGGTGTTTTTGGTGCCAACATGATGAAAGGAAAGATTTGGAAACTTGATTTTATGAACAAGATAATAACAATATCTGATCAAAGTAATGACATAAAATCATCAAATTTTCTACAGATTCCATTCTCCGAGGAGGACTTTACCGGTGTCCCACGGATAAACGTTAAAATTAGAAATCAGAACTTGCAGTATATTTTTGATACTGGCTCAGCAATGGGATTTACGCTCGATCAAAATTCATATAATCGAGTAAGGGACGATCAGTTTTTAACTTTCGAAGGAATGTTAGCTCAATCAATCAGCAGCGTAAGCACAGGAAAAAAGTATGTAGATTTAATGGAGGTTCAAATTAATAATTCAAATCTAAGAATGCAGATGGTGGATAGCAGCTTCGATTCACGAAACCTTTTAGGAACCAGATTTATGAAAAACTACGAGGTTCAGCTTGACTTTATTCATAAAAATATTATGCTATATCCAAATGGAGGTTTACCAGAATACTCATCTTTCGGGATCTCTTTAGCACCTGTGAAAGACGCTTTGATCATCGTCAACAAATTACAAATTCCTCAATTATCTGCATTGAGTCTAAATGAAAAAATTGTAAAAGTTAATCAAATTGATGTTTCTAAGGTCAGTTCGGAAACTTTTTGTATAGTGAAGACATTACTTGACAGCAATTCATCCGTCACTATAGAAACTGCATCTAAAGCAACTTTCACTTTAGAAAAGAAAAATGTACTTGATTACATTAAATAAAAAAGATTATACATTTTTAATTTATCATTTGTAAAGACTGTTAGCTGGTGTGATTCAATCCGTTCAGAAATACAAAAATATTTTTCCGTTGATAAAAGTAGTAGATTTCTAAGAAACCGACAGTCTCTATAAAATGTTAAGCGTGTGATTTGTTTACCTATACATTATTTTAAACTACAGAAAAACTGATACGTCATGCTTGAATACTTTATGCTTTGATATAAAGTCATAACTAAATAGTCATTTGACTTTTTATCTACTTTAAAATCTGTAAACCAAGAAGAAAATTCTTCAGTATATTTGTCTTCAGTTAAAATATTTTTTGTGGGTATAATAGTAATCGAAAAAGACATCTCTGAGCAAATAATCGAAAAAAATGCAGAAATTCTAAAAATGGCTCAGCTTAATCTTTCAGATTTTAACGAAAGAATGGGTAAAAATTATGACCTTATATTTACATTTAAGGATCAAAATCCTCGTTTCTTCTTAAGGCAAGAGCTAAGATATCCCGACAATACTAATACCATTGCAAGTCAGATTAACTGGCTTATCAGGTGGAAAAAAGAAATCAATGACAAAAGCTACTTTAAAATTTTTTTCAATGATATTGAAAGAGATTTTGATAAAATAAACAGATACCATTCGCCATACATTAAGAAGGATAACGTTTATCATAAAATAGCCTCAGATTTTAAAAAGAAATATACCGATTACGCACCTCTGGGATTTTTAGATAGAGATGATGAACATTACATAAAAGAAGAAATAAAAAAAAGATTTCTAAATAAGATTTCTTAAAGTGTTGGTTTCTAGCTAAGAACATTTTTCTTGATGTATCTGCAAAAATTGTCAATGGCTATTTAGAAACAAACTTTTTAAATGTTTTAATCTAATTTTAACTTCTTCACTCCACAAGATGTTTAAATACTGAATAAGTCAATTAGATTACTTCTAAAGTACCGCTCCATTGAGTCTTTTAAAAATTTATTTATTAAGAATTTTAGCTATTTATGGTACCCGAATTTGACCTTTTCGTTATACATAAATGAATAATTTTGATATTAATAAAAACAAAAAAACCCTTGCTAATTATTTAATTAACAAGGGTTTGCTTAAATTTAGTTTCTCAACCAGCGGAGAGAGAGGGATTTTTGTAATTCTTCTCATCCTTTTATTGATAAGCGTTTTCGCTGTAGCATCTTGTGAAGGGCCTTAAATAGGACATTTGCAAAAAGCGGTAAAATCCAATGTAATAATTTTACGTAGTAAAAATAGAAATTTTCGTTCGGATTAGCAAAATTTTTTTTGAAAATTTACTCACTTTCAAACATCTCTAAGTATGAAATTACGAGACGGTGTTTCGTCATTTCATACTTAGCTATTTTTTTATTTTTTGTTGCTTCAATTGAGGTTTTAATTCCTCTGTGAAATCCAGCATGAAGACCTGACTTCCTTTGAATGGATTATAGGATGGTTGATAATCTATATATCCTAAAGAATGTAGATTCTTTAGGCATTTATGATATGTCGCTCTTGAATATATTTTACTTATCCGCATAACTTCATCTCTCGAGATACTAATCGGATTCCTGAAACGGTTGAAATTCCAAAATTGAAATAAAGCTATGTATAAGCTAATATGTGTTGGATTTAATGTTTTGTCCTGAGCTACTTTTTCAAAAAAACCTGTTAAATGTTTAATGTAAGTCATTGCGAATAGTCATTGTTAGTTGATAGAAATTTCTCGTACGTCAGAATGCCAGCCAAATCGTGATATAATACAATTAACCATTGCTATTTAGTAATTCTTCTATATCCTTATAATTATAATATAATGTAGCACCGACACGAGTGTAGGATATGGTTCCATTGTCACGAAGGTTTTGTAGGGTTCCAGAGGAAATTTTTAAAAGTTCTTTGACCTCTGATGAGCGCAGCCATAATTTCTGTTCTGAAGTCTTGCTTTTAAATAGATTTTTAATTTCTTCCAGTAATTCACTTTTAAATTCTTGAAGATCCTCTTTGGTAATGATATTTACTTTCATAACTATTTGTTTTCACTTTGTTATTGATTAAAAATTAAAGTAAAGTTGAAGTATATAAATAGCAAAAACAATAGTACTCTAAAGTGTTGGACTAAATAAGATGAATATGGAGTATTTAAAAAGATGTATAAACTAATAACGTTTGTTTTTTGTCAATAACTATTGCCTCGGTGCCAAAGAAATATCTAATAAGGCATAAGATTACAATACATTAAATATATTGTTGCTTAGTATTATTTATCTTTTTCTCCCAGATGATGTCGAAAAAATTTGCTCATATTTATCCTCTTGCTGCAACAATTGATTTCCTTTATGCATAGTTCCTGATTCAAGTTGGTTAGCACCAAAAAGAGTTTTATTCTCAATGGTTCTTTCTTTCAAATAATTTCTTTGCTCATTAATTTTTAGTTGTTCCTCCTTTTCAATTTTATATTGAACTACTAAATTTTCTCTAACTGCCGGAAGTTCTTTCAGCTTTTTATCCAGTTCTGCAATTTTATCTTCGGTAGTTTTGGTTTGATATTCAATTTGAGTAATATCTATTCCTTTCTGCGCTAAATTTTCAACTACTTCTTGAACTTGAGCTTTGTGCAGGTCAATTGTTTTCTGATAAGAAGGAAGCTGATTTTTCCAGTAGTCAGAATTTTCATCGCCATTTTTGGCATAGCCTTCAATCCTGTTATAAGAATGTTCAGCTTTGGTCACCAACTCTTTTACTTTGAGAAAATCTTCATATTTCCTCAGAACAAATGCACTATCTGCGAGGTGTTTATTTTTCTCACTTTCGATCCTTCTTTTCATTAATTCGATTTCAATGTTGGCTCTGGTTTCTGGATTTGTAATGATAGACGTTTTAAGCTCTTGTGTACTGATATCCGAAATATCCAAAACATCGGCTCCTTTTTTCATCGCTTCTAAATATCTGGCCTGTTTGGATTGCAGTTTTTGAAGCATAAAAACATCAATACTGTCATTCGTCAGCATAAAATTTATTCTCACATTTTCGTTTTTATTTCCTTGCCTCCACGCCCGTCCTTCCACCTGTCGCAAAGAAGTGAAATTGTAGGGTAATGTTAGCATATATACATCTGTTGTATTCTCCTGAAGGTTCATTCCTTCCTGAATGGCTTCACTACCAATAACTACTTTTATTTTTCCTTCATTAAAATCATTTTGAACAGCAATTCTTTGATTTTTACTGGTAGCTCCGGTAATAATTCCGATTTCTTTGGGTTTGTAACCAATTTCTGTTATGAGATATTCTTTCAGTTTTGGAAATTGAGCAACCGCTAATTCAGAATAAATGATTTGTCCGGATTCAGGAAGATCTTTTTTATTCTGATAAATTAAATCCATCGTCTGTTTCAACTTTGGAGAATTTTCAACAAATTCTTTTACAGAAGGTTCCTCACTTTCATAATAAGGTGACAGATATGGCGAAATTGCAATCAGTCGGGCATTGAGAATATACGTTAGAATGGCTCCTTTTTCAGTCTCAGAAAAATTTTCACTGAGCAAGTCATATTGTTCTCTTGTCAGATCATTCTGCTCAATTTTATACTCTTTGTTAATTTTGTTGGGACGAATCAGTTCAGGATTGTCTTCTTCTCCTTTTATATCAATGAATTCCGAAAGTAATTGCTGAAACAGCGAATTATTTTTAAATCTTCGAACATTGTTTTTAAACATCACATCACCTTTTGCATCAATCTCCATATCATTATCCGCTTCCATAAAAGTCTCGAAGAATGTATTGACGTTGAAGTATCCCGATTCTTCTAATCTTTTATTTGCTATCAAAGAAAGAATAGAATAATATTCCAATGGCCTATTGGTAAAAGGTGTAGCGGAAAGTAGAGTTACATTTCTGCCGTCATTTTTGTCTTGAATGTACTGAGCTGCCATCCAGGTATTAATTCCCAATTTGGAAGTCTGTTGGTTTTGACTTCTAAAATCGGAAGCAAATCTTCGGTCTTCAATTTTTACTTTTCCTACAATATGATTCGCATTATGAACTTCATCATAGGTCAAATGGTCGAATCCAAAATCTTCCCAATCGTAGATTTTACCACGCTTCATTTTTCCCTCAATCTCCTTTTCTTTCTGCAACTCAATTTGGAGATCCCTTTCCGTATTGGTAACTCCTTTCATTTCGCTTGCAGAGATGTAACTGAATTTTGAAGAAAGTTCTTCGGTTATTTCTGATGAAAATCCGATATTATTAAAGCCTTCATAAGTAACAATGGTAATTTCTCCGTCTTTATTATCAAATTTTGAAAGGTCATAATCTTTCCCCAAATTCCCTAAAACATTGACTTTCGCATTGGGAATCGTTTCAAAAATCGTTTCCACCCATTGTTTCAAAATAGTGTCATTCGGGACAACAATGATTGGTCTTTTCGCATTTCCCCTCCCCATAGCTTCGTGCATTGAAAGGATTCCTGATAATGTTTTGCCAAAACCCACTTCGTGCGCTAAGAGGCCTACTCCTTTTGTAGTTTGTCTTCCGATTCCAGCTTTCTGAACTTCGGTCAAACGCAATTCCTGACCTTTAAAATGCAGATAGATTCTTGAAAACAATGGGAATTTAGAATAATCCGGAACGTGGATGTTATTGTAATTGCGGTTAAAATCTTTTACGAAACGAGTTCTAATATCATCGGAAAGTTCTTCCCGAACAAACTTGTAGAACAAGTCATTCGCTGCAGTTTTTCGTCTTTCACGGACTAAAGCATTTCTCTCTTTATCGCTTCCTGTAAACGTTTCATTATCTACAAAGCTTCGCACTTCCCAAGCTGAAGAACCCGCAAAGGCTTCACTTGACAAAGTGCCTACAAAATCTTTGAATCTTTCGGCAAGATTGTAATCTACGATAACTGATTCGGTACGTTTTGTAATATGATTGTATTGGTCTTTTTCTATTTGACCTAAACCAAATTTGTGTACGAACTCGTGGTTCGGACTGATATAAATTTCATCCAGTGATTTCGCTTTTGGTAGGACATTTTCTAATAATGCTTTTTGTTTTTCGTATTGGTTTTCTGTTCCTCCGAATGCATTTGTATCAGAAAAATCCCGCTCCAATTGTTCCAGTTTCGCATAAATATTTCCTTCGGTGTAATAAAAATCGTGAACCCAGTTTCCATCAATGAAGTTGGCAAATTGATAATGCTTTTCGCGATTATTTAATGTACCGTCATAATTGCTATCTCTAAACGCTTCAATTTGTTCCTTGCTAATATCAGAACTGTTTTGTAATGAAGTATTGACAATTTTATCTTGCTTGGAGAATTGATATTTTAAAACACCTTTTTTGAGTTCGGGTTTTGACTGAATTTTATACTCGTTCTGATTTTTTGTATTGTGAATAGAAATAATCCTATCACTTTTCTCAATAAGTTCTGTTAATTTTTCCTCCGAAAATGATGCTGGTTTTGTGATCAGATCTTCTCGCAGCTTTTCATACTTGCTTATTTCAGTCGTAATTGTTGGAGATTTAAACTTAATGTTATTGAGTTTAGAAAGTACCAGTTCAATTTTTTCTTGAGTTTTTGTTACATTGAGTTCTTGTTCATTTTGGTTTTCAATCCTCGTAAAATCTTCGATTTCTGCACTTCCTCTTTTGGGTACAGGAATTTTATTTTCACCTTTAGGTTTTTCCTCTAAAAACAAATCTTCAAACAGATTTCCGATCCGCTGGGTTTCTTTCCTATTTTCAAACTGTTCAATCTTAAATAAAGCTTCATCTAAATTTCCGTGAATATATTTTTCTAATCGACCGAAACGGTTGGTTTTTTCTCGGGTTTCACCCAAAATTCTTGCTGGGTTATTATCGAAATAGTTAGAAATATCAGTAGAGATATTTTGAGTGTTTTTTCTTAGAATGATAATGTCGGTTCCGATTTGTGTTCCTGCAAAAGCGCCATTGGGTAAACGGAAACCTTCCAAAACACTAACATTTTGTAAATTCTTTTGTCGGTTGAGCCAACCTGATGGAAGAACCATCGCCAAAACGCCGTTGGGTTTCAAGGAATCTAATGACCGTTTAACAAAATAATCTTCATACTTTGAAATTTGCGGTTCTTCGCCCAATCCCTTGTAAAATCCTCGATGTTCGCCATAGGGCGGATTTCCAATTACCAAATCGTATTGCTGAGAAAAGTCCTTTTTGTTTCCTTTCTCATCAATAAATTCAGTTTCAAACGAACGAAGATTGATGTCAGCTTCGGGATGTAGAAGTTTAGCAATTTTTGCTGTGGTTTCATTGATTTCAAAACCTGTAATTTTAGAATTTACAGATAGCTCGTGAGTAGCATAAATAAAATTTCCGGTTCCAACACTTGGTTCTAAAACGGAAATTTCTTTTTGAGTTTTAAAATGGTCTTTAATTAAATTATGAACTGCATCAACAATTTTATCCTGCGTATAATATTCGTCTAAAATCCCTCTTCCTTCTTTTGCCGTTCCGCCACTTTGGAATTGGTTGCAGATCTCTTTTAAATCATCGGTGATTTTAAGGTTTTCTGTGAGAATAACCTTGTGATTCTCGTAAACAAAACAAGCTGCGGAAACTACTTCCGCAACTTGTTCATTGGACACTTTTTGTCCTTTATATTTTGAAATAAGAGCATCTAACTCTACATTATTTGTTGACTCCTCACCTATCTCGGAAAGTCCTCCATCGGGTCTTCTTCTATCGGATACAGTTCTCCCGGGTACGATTCCGCCCACGGAACGTCCTTGAGTCTCTCCAACATTATTCTGTTGTGAGTTGTCATAGGATACTCTTCCTCGTTCTCGGTTTCCCAAATTACGCCGCTCTGTGCCTGCAAGTCCATTTCCAGCATTGTTGCTGCCCACTGCTTGTCCGCTTCCGTAACTTCCGTTTTGCTCGGATTGGATCTTATGTCTAAGTTCTCCAGTGTTGCGTTCAGGTGTTCCGTTTCCCACTTGCTGAGAATCGGATGTTCTTCCGGATTCAAATGCATTGCTTTCATTTTCAGAAATTTTTGGTTCAACTAAATTAGTATTTTTATCTTGAAGATTGAGTTTATTCTCTAAATATTCGGTCAGGTCTTGATTCCCATTTTCAGAAATTTCATACAACGGACGAACGTCTTTGATATTTTTGTCATTAAATTCTGTAAGAATTTTCCTGGTTATTGCATTTCCCGTTCTATCCCCGGTAAGACAAAGAAACATTTTACCATCATAATTCTGATATCTATTGAGGAACTTTTTGCTATTTGAACCGGAATTAAGGGTAATCAATGTTCTATTATTGACTTGCTTGTTCAATTGAAGAAGCTCCAAGAATGAAAGCGTATCCTTACTGTTTGTGAAAACAATAAGTTCCTTTTTATTTCCTTCAACTACAGAAATGTCATCATTTATCTCATTAAAAAAATCTTCATCTTTCACTTTTTTCTGTTTTTTATGAAGTGGTTAAATTCAAAAATTTCTTTGGCTTCACTGTCCCAGTTTTTTCTTGATATTAATTGAAGCGTCACGAATATGTCCGTCTTTTTATTGTAAGAATCAATCCTTTCGAGCCTTCCGTGGTAGTCCTTTTCAGCGTGTTTGTAAATAGAGTATGGTAAAATAGTATCCGTTGGATAAATGTAAAACCGGGTGTACATCCAAGGTGAGTTGATTTCAAATCGTTTGTATTTTTTCTTAAACAGAACCGTATCACTCAGATTTTTTCTGTTTCTGTAATTGGGGATTTTTTCCTGAGAAAACAATGTTCCTCCTTTTTTCTCTTCAACCGAAAGCGGCTTTTGTTTTTTTATGATGTCTGACAGAATAATTTTGCCGGGATTTTCATTTTTAATGGTATAGCACAATGAATCTTTAATGAAATAAATCTGTTGGGTTATTTCGGGAGCATCAGCATCCGGAATCCTTTCTATAATAGAATCTCCCGAATAATTAAGGCTTGACAAATGAAAACTTTGGATTTTATCCAGACTTTTGGAAACATCAAAATATACATTGGAGACAACATCGATTCCTCCTTTTTCCGATTTGATTTCTTTGTGGCAGGAAGTGCTTACAAAAAGAAAAAACAAGCTGGGTAGTGTTAAAAGTTTTTTCATAGATATAGGGTTTAAAAAAGCGGCAGCCCAATTAATTTGACTTACCACTGGGAAATAAATGATTGGTTATACGTGTTATCTATCGTTTAATACTTTGTTCCTTCACGTTATTTTTTTCGTGCTTGTTGTCTTGTTCCAAACCTTCTAAAGGCTTGTTGGTATTGATTCTGTTCATATCCTGATCATAAAGGCTTAGATTTTTATATTGAGGATTCAGCACCGCTTTGCCTTCTATCACTTTATCATTTAATTCAAATTTCACCTTGACAATATTTCCTTTTTCCAAAGATTTTATGGTACTTTCCTTCCATTCCGGTTTATCAAAGATCAGTTTGGATTTTTCTACGATCTGAGCCGTATCAACTCCATAATTTTTGTAAAAATTCTGGAAATTATAATTTCCTTTTTCAGTTTTGGGTTCGCTAAAATTCAGTTTAGCAAATGCAGGTTCTATTTTTTCTGTTTTCGGATTGTGAAATTCCATTTTTACTGTACGCCCTTCTAAAAGATTGACTGCTTCTTTGGCAGTAAATGTATTCACCCTGTTAACCGGGAAATTATGAGATAAAATGTCTCCATTTTCTTTAGTGAGTTTAGCATTATAAAAATTCATAAAGACACTCCCATTTTCTATCTTATTGAATTTTAATGTGAATTCCATTTCATTTCCGGGCATCGCTTTGTCGGAAGTTGTTTTAATTTCGAACTCTTTTTCGGGAGCATTGATTCCATTTTCTAAATCTTTGTGCAGTTGTTCGCCTTCTCCGAAACCTAGATATTTTAATTGGAGTTTCGGATACTGAGCTGGATCATATTCGTTTTGTGTTTCCATAATGTTTGGGTTTTGATTGTTAATAATTAATTTAAGTTCATTTATTTCTCTGTCAATGAAAGCCATGCTATTCAAATCATCATTCTCTTGCTGTGCTTTAAACTCTTCTTCCTTTAAGTGTAATAAATGTTCTAATGCTTCAATGGGCAGCTTTATCAATTCATCTGTATTATAACCCTCAATTGTATTTTCTATATGAGGATTATTGATAATAAAAGCAGGTGTTTTTTCAGAAATCAGTTTCTTAAGCTCATTAAAAAGAATTGCATTTTGTTCTTTACTAATATGGCTTTGTGTGAATTTTTCTTGTTCAGCATGAGATGAGGTAAATTTGATTTTAGAAGATTTATAATCAAAAATTTTCATAAAATCCTTTTCTTTCTTTGTGAAAATTCTTTCACCATCTTGGAAAAAATTTTCAGGTGAAGTGTTTTTCATTTTGAATACAAAATCCTCATAAGCCTTCGTTCTCGGAACTATATTCTTATCAAACCAGGTAAGATTATCTTCCATTTTATTTACCTTCTAAACTTTCTTGATTTCTCCACTTCTTTGTCGTGTTCCTGCTCATCGTCTCGTCTTTGATTGGCATACTGATAAACATCGGGGTCATTCACATTCAGTTGTACGTTTGATTTTTCCTGTTTCTGAGAGTGATTTTGCTTTTCAGAGATTCCAGCAACTGTATTGAATTCCTTGGACACAATATTCAAATCATTCGTAATTTCTTTTGCCATTTCTGGGAACTGAACAATTTTATCTTGCAGAAAAGATTTAAGTTTTAGAAGTTCTGCTATGTAACGGTTTAGTTCTTCCGTATTCTTTTTATCCGCAATAATTGCGGTCAATTCTCTTGCATTTTTAATGAAATCAAATTCAACTACTTTTTCGGTTTCTTTGTCAAAAATGAAGGCTTTTTTTTCGAAACTCAGTTCATTTGCAGATTTAGAAACATTCTTGATATCAGTATATTGAATATTATTTTTACTGTTTTCGAGGATGTCAGAAATACTTTTATCTCTTTCCAAAAAGATGACCTTCAGTTTGGTGTTATTATCAGTTAGTTGAAAAGTCGCCCTGTTTTTGTCGTGGTCTGCAACGATGGTAAATCCTTGCAGAAATTTCTGAAGATCATCTGCATTCAGTTTTTTGGAGAATGACCGATCTTCATTGATAATTCCGTATTTTTTCAGTTCGTCCGTTGGTAATGTATTAGTGTTCATAATGGTTTGCTATTAAATTGTTTACTTGTATAAGGTCATTTAAAAAATGAGAAGGATTGATGTTTTGTCCGAATTCTTTTACCGAAAAATGCAGATGTGGTCCAGTGGAGTTTCCGGTATTCCCACTTTTTCCGATGATAAATCCGGCTTTTACAATTTCTCCAGCTCGATAATATATTTCTGAGAGATGTAGGTAAGAGGTTTCGAAACGGTCAAAATGTTTTACTTTTATAAAATTTCCACCGCCTTTAGAATCCCAGCCTGTTGCAGTAACAATTCCGTCCAAAACGGAATACACATTTTCGAATCTGGCTTTTAAGTCAATCCCATTATGCATTTTTTTTGTTCCGAAAATAGGATGTGTTCTTGTTCCATAAGAAGAGGTGACTGTAATTTTGTTATTTAGAGGCATTACGATTTTTGAAAAATATGCCGCAGGTTCATCAACAAAGTCATACGTTGTGGAAGGTTTGTGTCTTTTTGATGTCTGTTTTGTTTCTTCTACTCTATTGTGTGCTTGCAGCAGCAAAGAATCTTTGAGTTTTTCAAACTCATTTCTCTGTACTTCTTTTACAATTTTATAATCTTTAATCATCATTTTCAAAGAATCGATTTGACTTATTAAATCTGATTTTGTGGTCATATTTAAAAGCTCTTTCCAAGATTTTTTATTCCTTTTTTGGTTGAGCGGTTCTTCGATATTAGATTTTTCAGAAGCTTTTTGATTTTCAGATTTTTTTGGCACTGCTGGTCTAAGTGTATTAAACTGTGCAAATGATAGGTAACTGAACAATAACAGCATCAAAGTAAATGCGTATTTTGATTGTATTTTTTTCATTTTATGCAGCGTTGATATTTTCATTCACAATGAGTTCCACTTCTTTGTTGATCTTTCTAAAGTTGGTCATCAGCACTTCTTCTTTGCGGTTAGCTCCTTTTTTATCTAGAAAAGAGTAATAAGTGGGCATTTTAACATAGTTTTTTTCTTCTTCCTGAATCGCGTTCATATCTAAATTAATTTTACCGCTAACCGCAGAAGTTTTATATTCCGCAGCATCGTTTTCTTCTCCCTGCGCTATCATTCCAACCATTTCTCCGGTTTTCAAGGCTGCTATTTTACCTGCCGGAATCATATTGTCCATCTTTTCATTTATACTGGTGGTCGTTCCTTGCTGTGAAATGGATTGGGAATAAGATTTTTGTTTTATTTTTCCGAATAATTTCTCCAACCAATCCAATGTATTTTTGTCTCTGGCAGATCCGGAAAGAATATTTCCGACAATGGCAGAAATCGTATCAGCAACTTCTTTTTTGTAGAACTGTCTGAGCTGTGGAATTTCCTGAAGTCCAAGCATTACAGCAACTCTGTTGCTTCTTGCAGTGGCTACGATGTTATCAATTTTATGAATATAAATCGTCGGAAATTCGTCCGCGATAATTCCTCCCCGTAAATTATGTTTGGAATTGATCAATCTTAAAGTCCTGTTTAATACAGAAGAATACAATGCAGAATTAATATCCTGTGTTCCAGGGTCTGATGCCAGAATAATAATGGAAGGATTATCTCTGTCGGTTATCTTCAATTCTACTTCATTTCCGGAAAACACCCAGAAACTTTCTTTAGTAGCCAATCGGGAAAGGAATATTTTCAAGGTTCCGATTTGTCCTTCTAATTGGTCAAATGCTTTATTGTCATAAGCCGTCTTGAAAGGTGACAGCAAAGAAAAAATTTCTTCGTTGGTAAAAAGAGTATCGAAAATCTCTTTGTAACTCCTGTTCATAAAGGAAAGAATGTGGGGCAGATCAGAATATTTTCCGTTTTCGAATGTTGCAAAAAAATAAATGCAGGACGAAAGGAAATTGATCGCAGATTGGGTAAAGAAAGCTTCAGAACCACCTCCGGAAGTGGAACCACCTTTTTGCAAAGATGAAACCATCGATTCTGCCATTTCCTGGGATTCTGCTAAAGTTTGAATGTACTTTTTATGAAATGGATTTACTCTTTTTGATTTTTCAACTTCATTGAGATTGATGACGTGGAAATTGTAATGATAATCTGATTCTTTACTTTTTTTCAACAAGTAATGATAGTATGCAATCTGTGCCAAATCCGGAAACTTAAAATCATAAATGCAAAGACAAAAACCTTTGGCGATCATCTGTCGGATTGCAGGATTGATGACTCCGAAAGATTTTCCGCTTCCCGGTGTTCCGATGACCATTGTTCCTCTAAAAGGATTGATGTTCATCCAACCTTTATTGCTTTTGTTTTTGTAACGGAACAAGTATGGAATATTGATTGTGACATCCGATGTTACCAATTCCTGATTTTGGTCGAAAGATTCTTCTTCAACATTCCATCGGTCTTTTCCCATTTTTTGCTGCATCAGTTTTGAAATACTGTCTGCTCCCATTTGAAGAATAACTGCTCCTAAAAAAGAAAAAACCGCATAAATGACCTGATAGAGATTGAAGCCGGGAAAAACTTTTGGAAGCTTTGCATTTCTTGCCTCATTTTGCCAAGCCAATGAAGAGAAAATCATCAGCAATCCCAATATCATAGGGGCAATAATCTCTTTACTAATATTAAGGTCTTTCTTTTTTTTGGCTTTTGTTCCGACAGCCACTAATCCGATTAGAATTAATGTTGCAAATTTGACATTGATAGGTGGGTAAATAAAACTCAGCTTTGAAAAATTTTTCAACAAGTTGGATATTACCGGAACATCAGCATTAAAGTAGAAAAGCGAAGCACAATCGAGTGCAACGACTGCATAAACTGCTTTTTGTAAAAAGCCATAGATCTTGATTTGATGTTGTTGTTCTTGCATTATGAATAATTTTCGAAATATTGATTTAGTAATTTGTGTTCTTCTAATAGGTTACTGTGCAGCTTTTGTTGCTTTTCCTGCAATTTTTTATGCTGTTCCTGTATTTCAATAAGATTGGAATTCAACAGATTCAATTGATCGATTAATTCATTTCCTCTTTTGTCGACACTTTCGATAATGTATAAGCGACTTGCCTCTTCAGATATTTTCTCATACCAATCTTTAAGATTTAATAGCGTTTCATAGTCATTGATGAGCACTTTTCGCTTTTTATCGAAAATGATTATCAAAACAGACTGGTAGGTAAAACTTATTAGAATGAGTGCGAAGCACAGTTTAATTGAAGAATTTTCCATTGTATTAATAATTAGAAGGTATCAGCTTTAAGAATTTCAGAATAGTTCACCTTCATTTCAATGGTGCGTCCAGAGAGTTGCTCTTCAATGAGACGAATCATCATTACTTTACTGTTTGGGTAAGTGAATTTTTTGAAAACATAGATGTTCCTGAAATTTTTCCTGAAGTGTTTTTGAGGATTGAGTTGTAAAATTGGAGTCAGATCCACACTTTGGTTGTTGGTTGCTTTATAGATTTTTTTATCTTCTAAGGAGAATTTCAAATCCTCAATATCATAGCTCAGATTAGAATTGTTTTTGATGGTCATATCTAAAAAGATATAATCACTGATCACATAAACATTATTGAGTTGAAAGCTGAGTTTTAGATTTTTCTCTTCTCTAATTGGATTTTTCTCAGATTTTTTTTGAATAATATCCATCGCAAATTTTCTTAATTCAAGATTTGAGAAAACCATTTTATCGAATTCTATAGGCTGCATTGCTTCGGGTTGAATATGGATATTGGTAATCGTATTGAGGTTGTCCTGGTTTCTATACACCACTTTATACTGTGCGATGAAAGACTGCGCAACAATGGTTATTATATCTATATTATGTCCATTAAAAAAAACGGAAGGTGTTTTGATTTTTCCCTTCTCGTCCGAATCAGGATGGTCTGTGATTTTTATTCTGGCAATGTTGGTAGTGGGCAAATCTCCAGTCAGTTTTTCTGTCGACAAATCCACGTACTGAATGGGCTCTGGTGAAATAATATGCAGGTTGATACCTTCAGTAATTTCAATCTCCGGTAAGTCGGAAATAATTTGCTCTTTGGTTGCTGTTTGAGCTGTCAAAAATTGAGCTGTGAATATTAATAGGCTGTATAATAAAGTTCTCATTATTTTATTTCTTTTATTGGTTTTGTGAATCTTTCAGTTGTTTTTCGTCGATTAAAAAGACATAGGAATTGTACTTCAACTTTGCTTTATTCTCTTTGATGAGATTAGCAATAGATTTGGATGTTGATGTAAACAGGCTGGTTCCAATGCTTGAGAAAAATCCTTTTCCGCCCATATCCATCTGTGTCCCCTGGATAGAGTTGGTTCCCATTTCCCGCATCATATCTCTGAAAACGCTTTGAGGAACGTACAATCCCTTCATACCGTCAACATCATAAATCGAAAGATTGACAGGATAGATTTCTCCTTTTGTGTATACAGATACAATATTGAGATTGACTCTCTGCATTGAAAATCCTGAGATTTGTCCGTATAATATCGAACCTTTGGTTATTTTTTTGTTCCCGACAAAGATGTCTTCCAACAATCGAAATCTGATCCTGCTTCCCAGAAAGCCTTTGTTATTTTCGTCAATGACCGCTTTGATAAAACTGTTCTCTTTCTCCTTGTAGAAAGCATTGAAACCACTGTTGATTCCGGATTTGCTGACATTGAAAGTTGAATTGAGAAAATCTTCCATCTTATCCCTATTGGATCTCAATCTCTGTTCTGCGGCGAGTTTACTTTGATACTCTGGATCACGAGATTTTTCTAAAGAATCCATTACCAGCATTTGTTCCTTGAGATATTTTACAGGGTCAGGTTGGGCGGTCTGAGGTTTTTCTTTTTGGAAATCAGTATATTTATTACCTTCATTTCCGTATGATTTGTCATTCAGCATTTTAATGATTTCTGAAGATCTTTTGTAATCTTTATCATCCCTTCGGTCTTGATTTGGTCTGTAATACGAGGACTGATTTCCTTTTGCCTGGTATCTGTTTTGTCTTCCGTTTTCTGCTTTTAAGGAGTCAATTTTTCTTTTTTGGTCCAGTGACAATTGGTCATCATAGTTCAATAAACTATCTTCTTCTTTATCCAAACCACCAAGCATCGTTCTGTTATCCTCTTTTTTGAAAAAAGCATCGTAAGCATCATTTTTTGTCATAATGGAATCCTGCGTATCGCCCAGTGAAAGAGATAATTCTTTTGGTTTATCTTTTTCAGATGTGTCTTCTTTGACAAACTGCGCTCCTACATAGCCGAAAAGAAAAAGAAACGGTAAAGCCAGAAGTGGCAAAACATATTTTTTTTCTTTAAAATTTATTTTTTTAATGTCCATTTTTTAATTTTTGGTATTGGTTAAACAGGTAGTCAATTCGTAAGCTGTCTTCTTTTTTCAGAGTGTTTTGATCTCTTTTTACTTTTAAAGCTTTCAGTTCGTTCACTATTTTCTCCATCTCTTTATCATTGTTTGCGGTCAGATTTTGAGTGGTCTTGTTTTTAGAGTATAAAACCGGAGGCCTTATTTTAAATGCTGTTTCTGAAGTAAAAAATATGCCTTGGATGAGAGATCCTATAAATGAAACCGACAATAGAATCATTGAATACGTGAAGAATTTCTTTGGATTTTGAACTGCCCACTGAAGCCATTTCTGACCCTTTTTTTTTAATGTACTTTCCATTTTTAATAAGAGTTTTTGTTTTGATTGGACAGTTCCTCGTTATTGATGATTCGCCAGTTTTTAAGAATCACACCGTGAGGATTATTGGGACTTCTGATGATGTCTTCAAAGAAGCCTTCCGTAATAAGCTTTCTGGTAATGACAGAAGATTTTCTTGTGATCATCTGTTTCCCGAAAAATTGAAATTTATTCTGTTCCATATTCAGCGCAATTGAATCGGTATGAATACTTACCATCGAACTGGAGGCGATGATCTGATTGTAAAAACCTTTTTCTTTTAAGTTGGTATATTCTTTTTTACCACTGTCATCAATGAGATACAATGACTTTTGAATATTATCCTTGATATAGGTATCATCTGGTGCGAGCGTGAAAAACAATCGGTGGAAAAGTTCTATTTGCGCTTTGTATTCAACAGGTCGATTCAGTAGTACGTCCGTTTGCTTGGCAAGAACCGGAACGCCATTGTCTAAAATGTAAATTGATTTTCTGGAATCCTCAATCATTCTGTACGCAAAGAAAAATCCGGCAATGACAATGAAAACAGCAAAAGCAATGGTTGAGATTGAAATGACCTTGTTGATTTTAATTCTTTGTTCTATGTTTTTGATAAGCATTTTGTTTTGGTATTTTTTTGAGGTTATTTTCCATTTTTCATCGCTCCTTGAACTCTTCCCGATGCTGAACCTGCTGCTGCACTTTTTGCTGTGGCTGCTGCTACAGATGCACCACCTGTTTTAGCTGCCAATATTGCTGTTTTTGCACTGCTTGCCATTTTTCCTGCTGCACTTTTCATTTTGGTCATCGCCCCCGCCCCTCCGGCTGAAACAATACTGTCTGCAATTGTAGGGGTCATTAAAACTCCGATACCTGTAACAACATATGCAACACAGGTAAAGAGCTGGTTGTAGATCATTCCGGAATTACTCACATAGACCATTAAAGCATCTAAATTGGTAATCGTTCCGTTGGACAATAAGGTATCATATCTTTCGATCTCCATTGTATAACCAGAAGCGATCAATTGCTGACCGATGTTGATGATTGTATAGGCAACAAAAGTGTAAAGATTAATGTTGATGAATTTTGAGACCCAACTGTATAATGAATTTTCAAATCCCGGAATAAGAGCCATTCCAACAGCTATCGGTCCCAAAATAACTAAAATGTAAGACCATATTTTTTGAATAAAGAAAATGAGATATACACAAATCCTAAGAATGGAAAGACAACAAAATTCAATGAGCTCTGCTACTAATTTTTGCATTTGGAACTCCATTCTTATCGACCATTCTTTGATGGGCTGAATGAGTTTATCCAATCCTTCGCTGATGTCATACCACGAATCATCCGCATCTTCAGTAGTATTCTCAATGACTTCCTGTTTGGCATCTTCTTCCGCCTTTAATTTGATGACAGCATCGAGTAATTGTTGTTGCTTTTTAAATCTCTCAACACGTAAGTCGTTAACTTCAGATTCTATTTCGCTGAAAATTGAGATTCCGGGTTCGGCAATGGCCTCAAATGGTGCTTGAATCATACTGACAAATCCACTCCAGTAAACAAGGGTAAATCCGATAAGAATTGGTTTCAGCATCGGTGTGATTTCCCATTCCCTATCTCCGGCTGCCATTTGCCAACCCATGTACCCGAGGTACATTAGAGCACCTAAACCGCCTATTGCTTTTCCTACTAATGCAGATCCTGTAGCGCTATCTTGCACACTGTTGTCCAGTTTTGTGAAAACTTCCATAAACCATTTCTCAAAAGCGCCATCCCCTTTCAAAAATTGGAGCAGATTACTGTAATCGCCATCTGTTTGAGCAAAGCCAATAATTGGCAGTAATATTGTCAAAAGGCAAAATAATAAGGTTGTTTTATTCATTTTTAAAATCGGTGTTTATAATGATTCATCATATTTTGAACAATTTGCTGGTCTGATGCCGGAGCCCAAGCTTGTGGTAAAGCATAATTGGAATGGTTCTTTAAAATATTTTTATAATCTGTAAGAAGTGTTGTCTTGTTATTGTGCATCCTTAATTCCGTTACAAATTTTCTCCACTTGATAAGGGTTTCGTGGTACATAATGAACCGTTTTCCTCTTGGCATATCCATACTTCTGGACATTGAATATTTTTCTTTGATGAGATCAAGTTCTTCCTGAAGTCTCGTTATTGTACCTGTAGTACTCAATGTTTCAAACGTTTGCTGGTCTTTCAGCCTCCATTCTAGAAAATTTTGAGGTGTATTAGGGAATTCGGTAATGGGTTTTAGCATTCGTTTGTAGTACAATAACCAAAGAGGATCGGCATCCACCGTAGCGGACGTCCAATGGGCAAAATCCTGAACGCTTCTTTTATGAATCGTATCGGAAGCTGCTTTTATTTTTTGTGCTTCTTCCTCCTGAAACTTCAATTTAGCAAATCTTTGATTTTGTACTCCGGTAGGTTTTAATGGTCTGATATCTTCGCCATCTTTATAATCCCTGTTGATTTTTGGAGCCCATAATCCCCAAACAGTAGCATAGGCAAAATTGGTTTGAATGCCTAAAAAATATTTGGGATAAGGTCTCCAATCTCCCCAATCTTGAAAGACCATTCTCTTATGCTGGGCAACAATGGAAGGGTCATTCAATCTCTTTACACTCAATTGCCCAAACACAGTGACCGCAATCAAGAGGAACTGAAACAGGCTGATTTTTTTTAATAAATTTTCCATGATTTTTTAATTAAAGATGTGGTTGTATTTAGTGATGATGTCGCAAACAATAGCTCTGTCGATATTGATGTAATTGCGGAGAATAGGTACTTGATACATATAAGGGATCTTCCTGGCATTCTCCAATCGTAGATTGATGTACAGAATATTTCCGTTGATATTTCTGACACGGGTAAAAATCTTTTCAATCAGCATTTCCCTATCCATAGCATCCATCAGAAAATCTTTGTCTTCATTTAGAATATCCTGGGTAACTTCCTGCTGAAGTTTGATCGTTTGCTTGCCTATCTCAACATAATATTTTGATATCAAGAAGGAATATTCAGGATGCTGTGCTGATAGATCCAGCATCTTATTGGAGTTCGTCACTATTTTACCCAAATACTGATAGAGATAAACGAGTTTTTTGCTCTGGGTCAGGGCTGAATTCACATTTTTCAACTGCTGATAGATATACTCCTGGATGGCTATAATCTGCGTAATTTTATTGTTGACATCATCATACAGTTCCTTTTGCTTTTCATAGGAATCCAGAAAAGTTTGCTCACTTCCTAATCGGACGCCGTGGTTTACGGTAATTTGTGACAGAAGTTTGTCGTTGATAACTATCTGCTGACTATTAAAAGTGATTCCAGAAAACACAACAATTCCAATGGTCATTAATTTCTTCATTTTTTAAAAGATTTGATATTATCCATTATGCTTTCCACAACCTGTTTATCTCGGTTGACATAGTATTGAAAAGCTCTTTTGTTACGTTTCACTTTGGCTTTTATATCTCTTATTTTCAAAAGAATATGTGTAGAGTTTCTGCTAATTGTCTTGACTTCTCCCAAAGCATAATCCAACAAAATTTTACGTTCCGATTTTTCCATTTGATTTATTGCTCCATAAGAAATCACGATTCCCATTACAAGCCGTGTTACCATTTGCAGATCATCAACAAACTGAACCTGAGAAGGCAAAACGGCTATAATGGAATAAGGTGCATCACTAATTTCGTCGATAATAGCAGTTTGATTGTTGGTTATTTTGGTTATTTCCCTGCTCATTGCAATTCCGGTTGGTATAGCTTGAATGGCAAATGAAACAATTCGCAATCTGTCTTGTACCTTGGTAATCTTGTCTTTGAATTGGTTCCACTGGGTTCTGTTGGCTGTTTCTACGGTAGCATTGGCAATTTGCTTTTGCCGCATTTCCTTTTGTCGGTCATGTTCTTTCATTGTGGCATTGATCTCTATATCCATCATTGGAAATGAAACATTTTCCTGCTGCCAAGCTGGTGTAGAACCACCACCGGAGGATGTCAATACGAAATAAACTACAGGAATAAACAAACTGACAACAATTTTCTTTTTCATCTTTTTGGTATTAAAAATTCCGTTTATACCTGTTCATTATATTTTCAACAATAGCTTTATCGGTATTGATGTAGCCTGCAAATGGATTAATGGAATTCCAGAATCCCAATCGGTTGGCTTTTTCCAATCGTAATTTTATCGCCAAAAGCCAAAGCTTCAGATTTTTCACATTACCCGCAATATTATGCAGAATTTTGTACCGGTCTCCTGCAGTAGCTAAATTCAGTTCTCCGGATGCGAGAATATCAAACACATCGGTTACAATCTTTAGACTTTGCTCATAAGTCTTTTGGGATGCTTTAACCCCGAAAATGGCGTATTGCGGATGCACTGACGCTAGTTGCCCAATTTGTGATGAATAATTGTAACATTTATCGAGTTCCGAGTAGATTTCCTGTGCCTGAATTCCGTTTTGTAGCGTACCGGAAACCTCCTTCAGGCCTTTTAAAATTTTGTTCTGAATGTCATTGGCTGCTACCATCTGAGTTCCAACCCAGGTTTGTGCGTCTTTTAATTTTGAAGTTTCTTCTATCACTTGATTTTGCTTGGCTTTCAGATTTTCTGAATAGAGGATCATTGCCGCCGTTACAGTTGGGTCTATGTAGGTATTTTGAGCATATAAAAAACTACCGAATCCTATAAATAGTAGACTAAACTTTTTCATAATGATATTTTTTGGTGATTAATTCTGAAAAACTTATTTGGCGGTCTTCTAATTCCTGTGATATGATTTTGAAAACATTCTTCCCTTTATGTTCCTTTTTCATCATCCTGTAAAAAGAGTTGATTTTATCATCCAATGGATTTTGATATAAGTTCACGAGTGACACTAAGTTTTCCACACTGTCTCCGAAGGTTTTGAGATCACCAACTATTCTGCGCAATGCTTCATCATAGTCTCCGTATTGGTGCACATAATATTCAACTGCCGATTTTTCCGGTTTTTCTGTAGTGTAGGTGAGATATTGTTCAAGCGAAACTTCATTTCCATAGACTTCTCCTTTTGAACCTCTCTTTAAATAGAATTCTTTAAATCGGCTTCTCCCGAATTTGTTGTTGAGATTGTTGATGGTAAAAATTTTGTTTTGCTCTACTTTATTGAGCGATAGCAATGAAGCGATTTTATCAAAGTTGTCTTTGAATTTGGTTTGGTCAAGCAAAATGAATGTATCCGAGTTGTTGATGATACTGTCCTTTACGACAGCATTGCCAATAATATCATCCAGTTCCTGCGTTACTACTACGGCTTCTCCCCAAAATTTCCTCACCGTTTTATATAAATAAAGGATGTAGCCTCCCATCAGTTTACTTGCGATAGCCTTCCAAGCTTCTTCAATTATTAAGGCTTTTCTGCGGTCTTTTCTAAGGCGCATTTTCTGAATGAAAGTGTCCATAATAATGAGCGTGACAATCGGAAACAGTTTCGGATTATCCTTAACATTATCAATTTCAAAAACAATAAAAGATTCGTCGAACAGCGTATTATCTGCACTTTCATTTAACGTAGTGCCGTACCTTCCACCCTTGTAAAAGTCTTTCAGTACAAACAAAAATGTCCGCAGATTGAATTCCTTTTCTATGATATGATGTTTCTTATTATTAAGGTAAGTAGGAAGAAATTGATCGCAGTAATCGTAAAACCCATTGAACGAAAGTTCTGTTACGATCAACTTTTCTTCCAGTTCTTTTATTTTCCTGATAATGGCCTTTCTTAACGCTTCATCCCACTCTTCAGCTGACCTGGGTTGCCTGATGATGTCATTCGACTTGATTAAAATCAACTGCGTCTCATTGTATATTTTCCTTCTTTCTTCATCATTCAGTGTGTCATACGCTTCATACACTTTATAGAAATTGTCACTTTCATATTCCGGATTATTGATGTTCTTATCAGGATGATAAAATTTCAATAATTTTCTTCCCGCTTCCTTTATTTCATCGGAACTGGCATCGAAAGTAATTCCCAAAATGTCATAGTAAGTATGCTGCCCTTTGGCTTCATTCTCATATTCTGTGAATAGGTCTTCTTCGTGAATGTTATATTTACAGAGATATAGAATTAGTTCTTCAGAAGTTTTATTTTCGTACCACGGCGTTCCCGAATTAAAATACCCGTGGTAATAAGACATCAATACATTATCTAATATGGACTTTTGTGCTGAAGACATCGAAGAATCAGGACCTTGCCAGATCAAAAAGATCAGGTTAACCAAAAATTCTATTTTTTCGATATTAAATTCCTTTTGATCCATCAGAAAAGGATTCATTGTGATTGGTTTTTCTTCGGTGTATTGGATGTATCTTCCTCCTTTGTATTTGCAGGTACCGAAGTAGGAATCTCCCGTATCAACAATCACTACATCATAATTGTAAGTCAGATATTGTTCGATAATATTGTTCATCAAAAATGATTTCCCTGAACCAGAAGGACCTAAAACAAACTTATTCCTGTTATTGATCCTTCCTGTTTTCATCGGTAAATCTGAAGGATCTACTTTCAGCGGAACGCCTTGTCTGTCGGTGAATCTCAGGTAGAAATTGGATTCTTCATTGACGGGGTAACTTTCTTTAAAAAAAAAACACAAGGCCGCTTCGCTTGTCGTCATAAATAAATCGTATTCTCTCAACTCGGTTCCATTGCCCGGAATCGCTGCCCGAAAGAGTTCCAGTTGGTTGTAGGCATTTTTTGAAACAATGATTCCTTTTGTAAATAGCTTATTGTCAATCATCGACTGAATGTTTTCCATCTTTTCCAGTGAGTCCGATGAAAAAAGGATGGAAAAATGGGCATTAACTACCAACTGCCCATCGATGGCAATGTTATGAAGCAGGGTCTGAATTTCATCTGCTATAATCGCATTGGACGGAGAGTTATTGGCCGCTCCTTCATGCTTTTTCTTCTTTTTATCAAGCTCCCTTTGCTGTTGTGCCTGAAGCGGAATAGTAATGATCTGATTGTAGACAATGGTCTCATAGTCTTCCAGTTCATTGATAAAACTGAAATTATCTACGGCTGTCTCAGCTGCAGCTCCATTTCCTCCAAGAATAGAGTAAGGCTCGATTTCTGAAGGCAGATCAATATTTTCCACATCTACATAAGAAATATTTTTCACGAATCGGTTTCCGATCTGTAAAAATTCGTTGGTGCTTTTTATATTATCAAATGTCGAAGATTCGGTAAACTGCATCGACAAAACTCCGGAAATGTAGTACTCAAAATTTTTCTCGAATAAAAACTCAGGTTCACAATTATTCTGTTTTAAAAGCATCATTACCTTCTGGCATTTATCTCTTAATTCTTTGTAGCTTTTGTCAGAAAAATGATAATTCTTCATTTTCTTTTTCAGCTTATCATCAATAATATCGGTAAAGAAAAGTACGGTCTCAATAGTTTTGAAAAGCCTCCCGTCAAAATGTTCTGAATATTTTTGTTGTAGAAACTGGTTGGATTGCTCTGCAGCATATTTCTTCTTAGAAAAAATATCGAGCTTCTGAACAATTCTTCCCTCTCCAATGATCGACACCACCTGATTTAACACCGTGTGGAAATTGAGATAGCTATCAGGATCTGCAGAATATTGTTCGACAATATTTTTTATCTTCATCCCAATAATGGGGTTTCCATATTGTCCGAAAAGAACATCAAAATCCCAATTGAAATCTTTTCCATAATCGTATCCAATAAATGGGATGCTAAAGGCTTGTTTTTTTGTTGTTGCCATTCTTTAGAAGTTTATTATTATGTAACCTTTTTGGAAAAATTAAGATCTGATCGAAGTTTTTGGTTTTGTCATACAAACCATATTTGTCCTGTCTTCTGAAGATGAGATAAACTCCTCCTGCGGTGACTGCAAGACCAAGTAAAGAGCCTAAGAGACCGAACTTTGAGAGTACCAATGCTGATATGACTCCGCCTCCGATGACGCCGACTGCGTAAAAGATGTATTTTCCTTTGAGTCCGAAGAATACAAGAGGCTTTTTCAGCCCCTTGTAGAGATAGAATCCCATATTAGGCAAAGAATGCGGTTACAAATTCCGGAACGACAATCAAGAAAATCATTGCTCCTCCATAACCAAGGATCTCTTTGTTGACGT
This sequence comes from Chryseobacterium sp. CY350, assembly GCF_027945075.1. Classification (NCBI taxonomy): domain Bacteria; kingdom Pseudomonadati; phylum Bacteroidota; class Flavobacteriia; order Flavobacteriales; family Weeksellaceae; genus Chryseobacterium; species Chryseobacterium wangxinyae. Next base: position 420,758 of record NZ_CP116034.1, on the reverse strand, counting down.
CCTGGTCACCATTCGTCCATTTATTATACACTCGGAGACCTCCGATAAAACCGACCAATCCTCCTACTGCTTTTAAGATCAGCTTGACAGGATCCCAATAATCAGTGATATCACTTGCAGCATTTGAGATCGCAGTGGCTCCCCCTTGTGCAAATGCGGGGTTTATTGCCATAATTGCCAAGGCTAGGGTTAGAACTTTTTTTGTTGTCACATTTTTCATCATAATTCAAAAAATTTATAAAGGGTTAATAATCAATTGAGTGTTAAATTTTGGACATAGAAGTCCCGGACAACGGATGGAAATCCACTGTTAAGTCTAATAATCAGTTCGTTAGATTTTGTTTAAGTTGGCTAACTACATAATGGATTGATAAACTTTGTATCCGTCGTAGTTCGCAACCATTTGAACTAGGGTTTCAGAAAGATTAAGCATCGCCTTCCAATCTTTTATTCTGACTGATTCTTTATCGATGTTGGAAATAGTTTCCAAGCTATCCCTTTCGTTAGGTTTCTCGTCTTCTTTTTCATCTGGTATTTTGCCTTTCTGATCAAAAGACGCTTCGCTTGACTCAGTGTTTTCAGGATATGATAAACTTTCGTTTTCGGCAACATCCTTTTTTGATAGATTGTCGAATTCATTTAAATCCTGTTCAAATTCAAATAGTTCCCTCAAATACTCCAAATCTTGTCTTTCTTCGTTTCCTTCAGTGATACCAGAATAGATTGGATTTTTATTAAAAGATTTGGGAGTGTTGAGATTTTCTACATCTTCAATCCCAACATTCTTAGTAAGATCTTCGTACTGTTCGGATATTTCGGACAAAGAAAATTCCTCCGTCTCTTCTTTAAAGATTTCCTTTTCTTTTTTCAGAAACAGATCGTAAAAGATATTTCCGGCGTAATAGGTCAGATATACAGCCAAGATGCAAAGTGAGATTTTTATCATTTTAATAAGTTGTATGGATTTGAATTGAGGAAATAGATTTTATTTCTTGTTTTTATTTCAAAGGGTGATCTTCAAGGTTTGATTAATATATTCTATCAGTTCATCGAATGATTTTCTTACCCCGTATTTTTGTTCGTAGGTCAGCTTTCTGGTATCAATCTTCTGTAGGCAGTTTTTTTTGAATACAGGATTTTCCAGTAGCAATCCGAATTTTTTTAGTTCGTTGTCATTTCCTTCCTGATTCAGATACTTGTAGCCCTTATCATATTTGGAACGAATAAATACTCTTTCAGCCTCACTTTCCAATAGCCCCAACATATTGATGAAGACCAAGGTGGACTTGACAGAAACATCTGAATACTCAAACGGAATCACGATAAAATCACTGTAAATGAGCAGATCGCTGTATTTTACATCTAATGTTCCAGCCAAATCAAAGAGATTGATTTCATCGCTATCTTTTAAATTAATGAGGGTCTCAAAGTCTGCAAATGGTTGTTGATCCTCTTCACCAATAATTTCCACTTCATACAATTTCGGATTTTCTGATAATTCATCATCTTTCCATTTGTAGTAAAAGGATTTCTGGTAATCAAAATCAAATACATTGATTTTTCTTTCCGAAATCGTAGAAATATAATTTGCAAAAGCAATGGCTAACGTTGTTTTTCCGGTTCCTCCTTTTTGTGTAGCAAATGTGATAATCATAAGTTTGGTTGTTAGTTGCCTGTTGTTGGCGATCGGTTTGCTTCTTTTTATATCAACAGACAACCACCAACTTTATCTTCTTTTTTTTCTTCGTTTTTTGAGTTCTATTTCAGCAGGGTCTTTTGCTGTTCTTGAACTGTTTAATAATTCAAATAACATTTCGTTTACAGCTTTGCTTAAAGCATTTCTTTCATTATTTTCAGTTCGGTTTTCATTTGCTTGTATCGGATTCAGAAATTTTTGATATTCCTTTTCTCCAATTAATGATTGTAGCTCTCCGATATAATGGAACCGCGTATGAACCGCATACATCTTTCCGTCCTCTCCTTTGGTAATTGAAATATTTTTTTCATCATTTGTGTTTTTGTTATTTTTAATAAAGTCCTTTACTTCAAACTGGACTTTTCGGTAGGTTTCCAGATCTTTTTTACCGCGGTTTCCAAATAGCATAAAGTCCTTGATCTGTGTTTCCGTATTATTCTTCTTAAAAAATTCAAGCAGGATCTTTTTTGTTTCCTGGCTACGAATATTATAATCCTTCAGTATTTCAAAAGTCTTCTTATCTAGCTTATCAGAAGTAAATTCAAATACTTCATTTATTTTCATAATATCACTTCCTTTATATACTTTTCCTGTTTTGTGGTCGATTACGGTGTAGCCAAAAGGATTTTTATCTTCTTTTTGATGAAAAACCATATCGATCCCGAAAACATCTTTCAGCTTTTTTTGGAGCTCGCTTTCAAAGGCAATCTTCATATTTGAATCATTTTCTCGTAAATTTTCTTTTGGAAGCATAGATTCTTGATATCTTTTATCTTCCACTTTAAAAACCTTATTGGAATACAATTCTTTGTATTTGCTTAGTATGGCTTTGATCTGTTTTGCCCTTTTATCATTTTGACTGTTATCGAAAACAATCTGATTTGCTGCCAGTTTTTGCTGTATTACCCCATTTTTAAAAATGTTAAAAGAATTTTCATCATTTGTGTTTTTGCCTATCTTATATCCATTTCTTTTGAGTAGAGTTTCCAACTGATTAAGCGAACTTATTTTGTAGTTCAGCAGTTTTTCCAGTTCTTCTTCCGGTTTCTGACCATACAATTTTTCCATTGTAATGCTTAATGCTTTTTGTGCTTTAAGCCTTTCATAACTGTCATTGATCTTCTTTCCGGTCTGTTTATCGACTCTGGTAGAAACAATGTGTATGTGATTATTATCTGTATCATTATGAAAAACTACCATAAATGGTTGCATTCCATATCCCATCTCTTCCATAAAATTTTCCGCCACTTTGGTCAATTCATCTTTGCTATGATTCTGAAACTTGGTTGAAATAACAGCGTGCAATTGCGGCTTTTTTACCTTCTCATTTTTTGATACTGATTTTAAATAATCTCTAACTTGTTGTTGATTGCTAGATTCATTAATGAACGAAGGAAAATTTTTCAATAACATCAATTCTCCTTTCCCATTCTCTACTTTTTTATCATTGTACTTTACCCCGTGGAAATCAGATCCAGATAAACCTAAAATTTTAATGATCATCAGCAATCAACGAATAGATTTTAAAAAAAATTTCATTCTGTTGTACTTTTAAATTAGCTATTTCATTGAGCTGAATTGAAAAATAACTGAGTTCCTTTTCGCTGATAAACTTTTGTCCATTTGCTATTTTTGCAACTTGATTGATATTGTTTTCAATCTTCCTGAAGATGTTGTCCTGCTTTTCAATGAACTGTAAAATTGTTTTTCTTTCATCATCTAAAATCCTGCTCTCAACTGAATCGATGATTAAAGTTGTTAAAGAAATTTTCTTTGTAAGACAGAGCTTTTTCCATTTTTCTTTACGATACTTTTGAATTCTTATGAAAATGCGGACTTCTTTTTCCATGGCACTTAAAAAAGTGTTTATGGTAAATATGGTTTTGCCCAATTAGAATATCCTTGAACTTCTCCATAAGTGTAGTACGATGTGGACATAGCTATTAACGAACTTTGAGGAATTTGAATAGCGTAGTTCTCAAGCAATGCAGGAAAAAATTGTGTTGAATTTTCTGTATGAAGTAATACTACCTGATTTGGAATATAACCTATGTCAATGTATATGTCCGGAATATTTATAAAAGCATTACCGGTTATGGGATATGAATCATTTGACCTGTATATTTGAAACCTCACATTAACGATTCCATTAACTTTTCTGAATAGTACAGATCCTTTTAAACCTCCGAAGTTTTTGGTACCTATTGTATAGTTTTTAGAAGATGTCAGATACGCATTACTATTTCCCCAATAATTTAACGGGATCGACCAATTGGACGTCGATGTAATTCCTGCAGTACTGTTATGGTCAAATGATAAGAAAATCAAATATTCAACAGGTTGCTTTTCTTTTGAAAAATCTCTCCATGACATCCCATCAAAGAAATATAATCCAGATTCTACAATATATTCAACTTGTCCTGAGTGAGTAGTCGGTGGAGACGTCACAAATACTATAGCTCCTTTTTTAGCATAGGAATACGATTTTACAGCGAGTTGGTTTCCTGTAATTCTTGGGGGAATTATACCGTCATAATGATTGATATCATTTGGTTTTCCCAAAACCTCTAAAGTTGTTTCTGGAGTCTGGGTATTGATGCCGACCTGTCCCTCGATTAATATAGTGAATAACATCAACATTAAATAAATGAATCTTCTCATTTGTATTTTGATTAAAATTTCTTGGACAAAATTGAGTCATAAAATCCTTTAAAGCAATAGCAATCAAAGCGTTTGGTCTAAAAACTAACAGTTTGGATTAAGGTGTAGATATTAAAGATTAAAAACGAATGATTTGGGTGAATCTGAAATCTTAATAAGAATTCTGATAAAAATAAAAAACAAGTTCCGCAGTTTTTTCACCCCTTTTGCAAAAAAGGCAAGATCGTCTTTGTAGTACAACTTGAAAAGTTTGTACGTACAAACACACATCTTGCAAAAAAGTAGTTCTATTTTTCTAACTTAAGAATGTATTGTAAAATATCGAAAGCAATATTGGCCACTTTCCTACTCGCTGAAGTGCAACCTTGCACTATTTTACGAAGCAAGCTGTAATCTTTTTAAGCAAGTTCGTTTGATGCCTTTATCTTTTTACGCAGATATTACATAATGCTATATTACGCTGGAATAAAAATGATCCTGTAACATATTTAGCACATTTCATCGATTTTAAATATGATTACTCTTTGCCACTCTAAAGTGGTTCAAAGGCGAGCTTGAATTGTTTTACGCAGTAAGCTGTATGATCTTATTGCAATATGATGTGACGCAAAAAACATATGTTAAAATTTTAACTGCTTCATATTTTATACTGATTTTTTTTACTCATACTCATCTGACAGAAAATCCTTTTTGGAGACTTTTTAAAGTATAAAAATATTCATTGGAAGGCGCATAAAATAATTTAATTTCTATTAACCTTTCATTATTTCCTGCTTGTGTTTTGTCCCCCAATCTTTAAGCGCATCAATGATGGGTGTTAAAGTTTTCGCATAGGGCGTCCATTTGTAAGTTATCTTTACAGGATAATCGTTGGTAACAATTCTTTCAATCAACTTATGTTGTTCCAATTCTTTCAGGTCTTTTGCCATCGCCTTGGGTGTAATCCCAGGGATACTGTCTTGAATATCTGTAAATCGCTCATTGCCTACACCTACAGAAATGATAATCGGTAATTTCCATTTTCCATTGATTACATCCAATGCATCACGCACTGGTTTTACGCTGTCCAAGCAAGATAAGTAAGGTTTTTTTGTTGCCATAAAAAATTCTTTTTGAAAAAATGTACTTTCCTTTAAGAAACTACTATACAAAGTAAAGCGTTTTTAAGTTAATTTTGTATAACAAATTCATCAATAAAATAAAATAGTATGGAAATAGGAATTATAGGCGTAGGCCATATCGGAAAAACTTTAGCATTAAAATTAGCAGCAGCAGGGCACAACGTGGCAGTTGCTAATTCCAGTGGCCCGGAAAATATTGATGCAGCTGTGTTAGAGACAGGGGCAAAAGCTCTGACAGCGCAAGATGCTGTACACAACAAGGACGTGATCATTCTGTCTGTGCCCTTAAACAGGATACCGGATATTGCACCGCTTTTGGCATCAGTGCCGGAAGAAGTTACGGTAATAGATACTTCTAATTACTATCCTGCCAGAGACATGATAATTGATAATATAGACCAAGGGTCAGTAGAGAGTGTATGGGTAACAGAACAGTTAGGACGTTTGATCGCCAAAGCCTGGAATGCGATAGGTTCTCAATCCCTCGAGAAAAATGGAAAACTTTCCGGAGCTTCGGATCGTATTGCAATCCCTTTTGCGGCTGACCGTGATCATGATCGGGACATTACAAAGAAATTGATAGAGGATACTGGATTTGATGCTTATTACACAGGCTCATTAGCTGATTCATGGAGACAGCAACCCGGAGCTCCTGTTTATTGTACAGATCTGACCGCAGATGAAATACATTATCGATAAAGCAGAGAGGGAGCGTCTGCCGCTACGAAGAGATTTAGCTGTTGCAGCCATCATGGAGCGCATGAGTGATCCCAGATCAAACCCGGATGCTGATTTTGGAGTACGTTTAAGCCGTGCTCTGTATATCTAACTTCAAAAATTAGGTAATGAAATCAGTAGAAGAAGAAATAGATAACCGTTCTGTCGGCATAAAGCAAATGCTTATCGGTCTGCATCTCGGAAACGGCTACGGTTCACAACCTGGTGCCTGGCGTATGCCTGGAGTTGATCCCGAAAGTTATACAAGCTTTGATGCACGTGTAAAACAGGCTCAGGCTGCAGAACGTGGTAAATTTCAGTTTATATTTCTGCCGGACGGCCCTGGTGCAGTAATTACTGATATTGCAACTGAATCTCCTGCCTTTAATTTAGAAGTAATGATGACCCTCGCAGCAGTTGCCAGAGAGACAGAATACATAGGATTGGTCGCTACAGGATCCACTACCTTTAATGAACCTTTTAATTTAGCAAGACAGTTCAAAGCTTTGGATGTGATGAGCCACGGCAGAGCTGGTTGGAATGCCATTACATCAAGCGGGAATGATGTTGCCGCCAATTATGGTACAACGATTCCGTGAAGCAAAGACGGCTATGGAAGAGCTCACGAATTTGTTCAGCTCGTTCAGGCACTTTGGGGAAGTTGGGGGAGAGATGCGTGGGTGCACAATCAGGAAAGTGGAGAGTTTGCAAAAACAGAGCGAATTGCCCCGATTAATTTACAAGGCCAATTTGTAGGCTCAAGAGGTCCACTCTATATTCCACCATCAGAACAAGGGCAGCCTATCATATTTCATGCAGGTGGTAGTCCAAATGCACATCAATTGGCAGGACGATATGCGAATGCAGTTATTGGGGCGGCGTTTACGATTGAAGATGCACGGGCTCAACGAAATGCTTTCAGGGAAGCTGCAAAAAGCTTCGGCCGTGATCCCAATGAAATAAAATATATTCCAGGATTGATGACAACCATTGCGAAAGACAGGCGTACGGCACTTGACCGTCGGATTCAGTTAGCTGGGGATTCATTGCAACAAAGGTTAGGCTACCTTCAACAAATGTTGGGTATCCCCCTTAATGCGGCTCAGCTTGACGAACCGATCTTAAAAATACTATTGGATAATGCGAGACCATCGCCTTATGATCCTCGTTCGGTAAATGCATTAAAAATAGCAAAAGAAGGCTGGAGTGTCCGTGATATCCTTGCCCACGGAGTGATCGATTATCATCCTGTCATTGTTGGTCCCGGTATCGAAGCCGCAGATCATATGCAGGAATGGTTTGAAGCAGGTGCAGCGGATGGCTTCTGGATCTCTCCAGATGTCAATTCAGATGGAATCGATGCTTTTGTTGATCAGGTAGTTCCCATTTTACAGGAACGTGGACTTTTTCATCATGATTATCAAGGCAAAACTTTACGTGAGCATCTCGGTGCTTTAGATCAATATGGAATTGATCCCCGAATTTGACCATGTACAAGATACCTTTGTTCAATCAATAGCATGTCCGGAAAGAAATAAAATTCAAAACGAAATATTTACAATTCAAATTCAATCAATAGATTAATAATTTCACAAAAAAAATGAAATTATTCAAATTTTAAATAAATTATCACAATAAATAAAAATAATATGGAAATAGGAATTATTGGTTCTGGTAACATCGGAAGTGCCCTGGCCGGACATTTGACTAAATTGGGTCACAGAGTTTCAATTGCCAATTCACGTGGACCGGAAAGTTTAACGGAACTAGAATCGAAAACAGGAGCCCAAGCAGTTACCGTAGAGACAGCAGCAAGTGCAAAAGAAATTGTTATCATCGCTATCCCTGTTAGAGCAATGGTACATTTGCCGTCCCACATTCTATCAGCATCTACAGCAACAGTTATCGATGCGGGAAATTATTATCCGTCTCGTGATGGAAAAATTGCTGAGATTTCCAATGGAAAAACAGACAGCGAATGGGTTTCAAAAGTTATCGGTCACCCGGTGATCAAAGCATTTAATAATATTGTTGCCCAAAGTCTGGCTGAGAAAACTTCACCGAAGGAAAGTTCAAACAGGATAGCATTGTCTATTGCCGGCGATAATAATGAACAAAAACGTATGGTGATGAAACTTATTGATGAAATTGGATTTGATCCAATTGACGGTGGATCGCTATCTGAATCTTGGAGACAGCAACCCGGCGAACCTGCTTACTGTCAGGATTTGGATAGGGATAAATTGAAAATCGCATTACAAGTAGCAGACATCAGCAATCGTGCTCAGAACCTTGCTGCTGCTGATGAAATGGCAAGGCCTTACTTTTAAATTGATATTTTAAACAATAAGGCCAGTATATAAAATATGACAGAAAAACTGGTGGTCTTAAAAATGACCAGCAGTTTAAATCTTTTAGGGTAACGAACTATTGATCATTGGCCTGCTTTATGCACTATATTACTAATTGCTTCAGACAATACCTTGCAATAGACCTATGAACAAAACTACTAAATTAGAAAACACTGTTGTTATTCCGAAGGAAATTGAACGTCAGAGAGCACTAAAAATATTAGAAAAAGCAAAATTGCTAAACCGTAAAGTAGTTCTTCTTGCTAACGAGGCTTCAGGACACATTAATCCCAATATTTTGTTTTAAATTAGAAATATTGATTGTATCTTGAACTGTCGCCGATATATGAAGATTTTTAATTTGCGGTTCAGGTGGTATTTCTCCAACAATATAAATAGCATAACGATCACCCCCTGATGACGATCCGAAGCATCAATTTTTAATTTCCTTCAAATTAAATCAGAAAAAAATGATGTTACAATGCACTGTTGACCAGAACTATAGAGATATACGATAAGCAGCTGCTTTTTCATAAATTTTTTGCTTCAACATTTCTGAAATCGAAGGGAATCAATGTAATCGAATTTTCATTTTCAATCATCAATTCGATTGTGATTTCATCTTTTTCGATCTTAGTCATATCCCTTTTTAACCTTATAAGTTTATAAAGAATCCCCGTCTTTTCATCTAACAATGTTAGTCTTTCAAAACCAGGCTCAAGTTCTCCATTCAACGCTACGACAAAGTCTTGTTTTTTGTCAGTTTTATAAGCATAAATCAGATCATAATTCCTAAAGTTAATGCTTTTATACCCTTCTCTATCATTTGTTCTATATTGATATTTTGGAAGTGCTTTTTCAACAGTTGCAGAATCTACAATACTAAATAAAATATTAGGGTTTTTATTGGTAATACTTTTATCTATTAAATTAATATTTTTTTTAAAATTTTTAATTTTGCCCAAATTGAAATATGATTTTTTGTTTTCTGACGGCTTGAAATACTTGATCACACCTTTAATATTAAAATCTTTGTATTTTTTCTTTTTATCAATTTCGTACCTTGCCAACACGTTTGCTCTTCTGTAAAAGGTTTGAATATAATTATCGGGAAGTCGTTGTCCAACTTGATCTGTGACAGTAATCGTATCAATTTTGATTAGGTGAAAATTACCATTTGGCTTATTTTCAATTTCTAAACTTATCTCAATGAAGTCAGACATTTTGAGTGCGTGGGATAATACTACTGTTTCCTGTGAATAAAGTGAAATAGGTATTAAGATTATCAGTAGAAATGTAACTATTTTTTTCATTTATTTTCTATTTTTTTTTGAGCAGGTTATGGTTTAGTGTACACACATTTTTCAGAATTACGTAGTGCGACAATTTGGTTTTTAAACTTTTTGTGAAGCTAATCTTAATATTTAAATTATGAAGACAAATCGAGTGTTTTTTTGAGATTAAGTTTTATGAATAGCTAACTTTTACGTTCGATTAATATTTCATTTAGAATTCCGTTAATCCCATAAGATTTATATGTGATAACTTAGGCCATGATTACACCGTCACATACAGTCTTTCTTCTTCATAAGTCACCTTGTAAATTTATCTAACCTTATGGTTAAGAATGATTTTTAAATTTATCACGACCTTCTGTTTAGGTCATTCCTACCTTCAAATTTACGATTTAATTCAATCTGATTCAGACAAACTCTCTTGAAGTATTCTGTGAGTACTATAAGAATATTTTATTAATTTTTATATCATTAGTAATAAAGCCGAAGATTTGATCGCTCGTTAAAGAGTTCAGGTTTAAATCCAAAAACTATACACCACAGCATTAAAAAAGCTCATCAGCAAATCATTGAAAAAGTGTATTATCTCAATACTTAGCAAAAAAATGAAAAATGGGCAGCAAAGAGATAAAAGCTAATCTAATCAGTAAACATAATATATACTGCATTTAAAATTACTATTTTCTCTTTGATAAACACGCATTTTCATGATTATAGATATTAACCTCGTCACTAATAATATCAGTAATTTACCTTAATTTTAAACCAACTAATAATGTTGCAATCTCAAAATGAAAAATCCAACCAGATATTCCGTTGTGCAAGAAAGGTTAAGCCCCCTTATCTCATTGCCATTTATCCTATCTTTGGGGCTATTGCTGCTGAATGACTTTTTTCTAAAAGGCGCGTATCATAATGTTATCACCGGCAAGCTTTCGGATATATGTGGATTATTCATATTCTCAATTTTTTGGTCTTCTCTACTACCAAAATATAAAGCAGGAATATTCATATCTACTGCTCTACTTTTTATTTATTGGAAGAGTGGATATTCACAATCATTCATTGAATTTTTCAGCAGAAACTTTTTTCAAATTGAACGTACCGTAGATAGTACTGATCTTCTGACATTACCTGTTTTAGTTCAAGCGTGGTTCTGTCTAAAGGGTAACATGAAAAGTTTGCAAGCTTCGGAATGGCAAAACAAGTTAAATCCTTACTTAATTGCAGCCGTTTCCTTATTTTCATTTTATTCCACGAGCAAGCCACGAGACATCCAAAGGCTAGAACAACCGCAGTATATACTTTTAAATTCAGAAGTACCTGCAGATAGTACCTACTTTGATGGTTTACAATACTACAAATTTGGCTCGTTACTCGTTGTAAGAATCGATGAGCTCAGCATCTCTCAAAGACCTTCAAAAAATGATGATTACAACAAGAATAAAGAAATTAAAAATTTGGATCAAAAGGTTTCTCAGATGCTTGGCAATACAACACATCTGATAACTCCTGGTCAAATAACATCCTTACAAATTAAAGCTTCTGACGGTGAGGATGATGTCACCTTCAACGGTGGGCGTTTGGATGGAAAATTTATCAGGATGAAGAATGGAAAGATTATCATCGAAGGTCTATATAAAATGGGTATTGAAGATTCTGTCTGGATTTTTAGAAATAGTGATGGACAGGCAATTCGCGAAATAACCTTCGTAAATGGAGAGCGTACAAAAATTCGACATTATAAAAATAATACATATATTAAATCTGAAAAAATCGATACCCGCGCAGATACCATCAGAAATAAGGGCATTCAAATAAGCGTCCTTATTTTGCTGCTTGTGAGTGTCGTCTTTATGATCATTATCAATCGACGCAAGTCGCCGCAAAAGCTAAAAATTCAAACAATATGGAAGTGGCTTCTATGTTTAAGCTTACCTTTGATTGTATGTTTGTTACTTTACATTATTACATTGTTATTGGATGACTTTAACCACGATATTTTTGCTGCGTTAGGATTAGCGATTCTAATCTATTTTTTAACTTGTCCCTTGTTTTTCATTATAGTTTTTTGGATAAAACCAAGTAAACAAATTGATATCCTATGGTACAGTCTTATATTCGCATTATGTTTTAGTATTTGGATAGAAAGTGACATCTTTCTAAAACTGTTGGTTTAGTGATTGATACATTATAAGGAGTACTGGAAAAAAAACTTAGATGTAAGCGTAAAACCTAATTTCATCTTCTTTAAATCTCTCTCGTCCGGCTCGTGATCAAAGTCTTAATCTTTCTCTCTATTCCTGGTGATCCTTTAGGAGATTTTAAGAGTCAATTTATACCGATTATTTATCAGTTCTGATTGTCCATTTAATTGTTCGATGTTTGCGCGGGTCAGTTTATGAAACTTAAGATGTACAAGCACGGAACTTTTTCAGTTGTATTGTAAAAATCAATAAGCTCTTTTCTACAACCTTATTACCAATGAAAGAAATAAATCAAGCTGTCTGGCAGATTCTATTAGGTGCTGCATCAGAATAAATAGAGATATCTTTTGTCTTAACATATTTGTTGAAAATGTTTAACTGGCTTGTTTTCGTAAATTCTATTTTAAATATTTTTTCCTCATTCAAAATTACAAAATCTGCAACCAAGAGATTTTCAAGATCTTTTATAATTTTAGCTTCCCTCAAATCACGGTAATAATATCGAGTGTTTTTTATATCTATTCTCCCTATCTAATGTGATTTGAACTTCCACCTTTATCTTATCTTCTTTTTTGTTAGAGGTAATCAGTCAAGTATTCTATTTTTTATATTTAAACCAATCAGATTATAAATCTCACAAAGAATTATTGTTTCATCAAGATTCTTTTCTATATTTTCCATATCATAAATTAAATCAAATAAGTTTTCTAGACTTTGAGTAGAAACTTTAGATTTTTTAAAATTATAAGTGATTACAATATAGCTATTGGTAAATCTATTTATCACTTTCTGGATCATTATCTTAACAGTACAATTTAGGTACTGAGTAAATATAAATTATTTTGATGCATAATTACTTTCAGCTCGAAGTACTCAAATGGACGCACATATCGAATTGTTTTTTGAGATTTTGATAGCATTAATAACGTTTTGGGGCTTTGATTTCGGGTTTAAATAGATGCAGAAAAGCCCGCCTGACGCAAAACTATTGTTGTGCGTTCGATATTTATTCAAATTGTTCTTCTGTAATATTCCAAACATATATTTTTTCTTTAAATTTTATAAATTTTGAATAAGTTTTTTCAAAATAATCAGGTGCTGACATATAATTATCTTTAAATGATATATTAATATTTTTCCCGGTCTTTGGCAATTCAATTGTAAACTGTGATGTTACCAATTCCTCTTTTGTATGTTGACTAACAGATTTTATACAGAATTCACCAACGAGATTATTCATAAATACGTCAAAATTATTTGTATAACTTTTTAAATATCCTGTTTTCACTTCTGTAAGTATTTTATTTCTATACTCAAAGAATTTGAAATTATTTTGAGAAAAGCCACCATTGCTTCCGCCGATAGAAGAAATAGCAATCAATTTTTTGTTTTTAATATTCCAATATGTGATTTCGAATATTTGATAACCAGATTGTCCTTCTGTATATGATTGCTCTAGTCTTAAATATCCATTTTTCTTATCAATATTCAAAGAATAGTGCATATCATCATTGGTCAATGAGCCATTTAAAACTAAATGTTTTCGTTCAATATAGCTTAAGTCGTCTAAATATTCAGCTGGCATTATATAGAAGAAATCAGTAATGTTTTGTGCAGATATATACTGTATTGAGATAAAAAGAATAATAAATATAGAAGTTTTTTTCATTATTAGGTTTTTAGTTCTTTCTTTTTTGTACACGTTTCATTTAAAATGACAAATTATTTATATCCGTTATACAACAGCGCATATCCACCAAATCCTTAGTCTTATGCACTAAATATAAGCAATCGTTTTTTTGATACTGTTATTTACTTGTAAATATAATGTTTATCAGAAAAAAATATCAGTTTTTTTAAATTTTAAAAATCCATATTGCCTTCCGAATGCCGACTATCATTTTTAAACGCATAATGAAATAAAAGTACGATTTTAAGTGCAATCAAAAAATTGCTTTTCGTAAGAATATCTTTGAAATATCGGCAATCCATATTACATAAATGTTTTTAAATATTTTTTACATTAATTCAAATACAACACCAAATGCTGACAGACTGTTGTCACAAAGTCACCTTATTTTTGTTTCAGAAAATTAAACATTATGAATTTAGTATCTATTAGAATAATTACTGCAGATGTAGAGGCCTTAATAAAATTTTATGAACACATCACAAAAGCGACTATTAAACGCTTTACTCCTGACTTCGCAGAATTACAGACGAAAACAGCTACTTTGTCTATTGGAAGTATTAATACACTTCAGTTTTTCGGTGGTGATAGTGTAGCTCAGGCGGCTAAAAACCGTACAGCAATTATTGATTTTAAGGTTGTGGATGTAGAAAAAGAATATAATAGATTAGCACCTTTTTTAGAACCATTTATTGTCCAAAAGCCAACGATAATGCCTTGGGGAAATAATTCTCTATTATTTAGAGATCCTGATGGAAATTTGGTCAACTTATTTACTCCAATTACATTGAAACCGAATAAGAAACTTGCGCCTACAAATTAAAATTACTGAGATAATAAGCTAAAACACAAATAATTAATCATTGGTGTTCTTTTAGTTATTTGTAATAAATTTACGAAACTAATATTTCATAAATTGTATATATGCTTTGATGCCTTAATATTTTTTCTCAGTATTGGAAGAAGATGCTAACAAACTCAAATTCATTTAAAAGTATTCTACCAGTTGATGCAAATTATATTCAGAGAAATTCTCTATACACATCTATTACTCATTAAAAAAGAATATTTGTTTTAATGAAAAATTAGTACATTGAGCAATGCTTAAATGTAAAAAACTGATTTACAAGTTTTTAAATAATATTAAAATTTAAATTATAATGTTATTATTTTTTATATAGATTGTAACATTTGAGTGTCCTGCAGATGCACTATTGGTTATTAAATAAGCAAAAATACTATCAGAGGAAGATTATCGTCTAAAAAAATGTTTAATGATTATACAATCTTAGTATCTCGACCAGTTCAGGTATGGATCGTATTTTCAGCTTCTCAAAAAGCCTGTTTTTATAAGTGCTAACAGTAGATTGGTGGAGATTTAAATGATTTGAAAGTTCTTTGAGGGGTATACCTTCTGCAAGCTTATTAGCAATTTGCAACTCGCGATCTGAAAGAGATTCAAGAGCTGTTTTTTTTGTTGAACCATTTATTGATTCTAAAAAGATAGCTTCCTTCACATCGTTACTTGCATATCGGCCGGTACTGAGCATCGCTGTCAAAGCAGTTTCAATCACCTCAGTGGAACTCTGCTTGCTAAGATAACCACCAGCACCCATTTTTAAATATCTCATCCCATACAACTCTTCATCCTGCGAAGAGAATATGAGAATTTTTAAATCAGGTTGATGTATTTTTATATAATCTATCGCTTCCTGAACTGTACCGTTAGGCATATTAACATCCATAATAGCCAAATCCAATTCTTCGTTCAGAATTACTTTATACAATGATTTGTAATCCTCCACTTCGAAGATAACCGCTTCCGGCTTGAGTCTTTTGACCGTTTGAATCAAACCCATCCGAACGATACCATGATCATCTGCTACTACAATACGAACATTTAATTTTAAAGCCTTCATTCACTAAAGTTAGGTAAAAATAGGGAAACAGTGGTTCCTTTTTCAGATGATATGATGTCAATATTTCCCTGCATCAAGGATATGAAATTTTTTGCAATTTTCAAACTCAATCCTACACCTTTTTCTCCAGCAGTACCCTGAAATACGGGATTATCATAGCTGTAAATCGTAGATAAGTACTTTTGTTCGATTCCCGTTCCGGAATCAACCACAGAAAGTACAATCTGATTATTTACCGAAACTTGCTGTAAATAAATATCTTGACCAGGAAACGAATATTTTATCGCATTATTGAAAATTTTATCTAAAACGTATTCTAACAACAGGCGATCGGTTGTAAGAACTGCATTTTGATCTCCTTTGAAAAGAAAATTAATGTTTTTTTCTTTTAATGATGTAGCATATTTTTCTTCTAGCTGGTGAAAAAGATCCATCACCATGATTTTTACAGGCTTAATTTTAAAGTCGCCATATTGTGTTTTTAACCAAGCTGTGCTATCCTGCACAGTCCGTAGGTTTTTCTGAGCATCTTTTTTCAGGTGGGGCAACATCTTATGAAAATCTTCCTCACTTATAGTCTTTTCTTCCAGCGCTTCTATAAGCCACAGAAAATTTCCAAACATCTCCTTTGAGTCATGAGACATTATTGAGATCAGTCCGTTTTTGAAATTGATTTCGTTTTCGAGCTTTTCTACTTTTATCTGTAGTTCGTTAGTAAGATCATCCATCACGTAAGTATCGCTATAAAAATTTTTACTTGAATATTTTTTTTCAGGCCAGATATTTGCCTTACTTTTTATCTATTTCTTTACCAAACCATTTCCGAATCATAAACGTCAGGGTTTGCTTCAGTAAAGGTTTAGTTAAAAAATCCGACATGCCGGCTTGCATACATTTTTCTTTTTCACCAGGAAGACTGCCCGCCGTTAACGCAATAATAGGAATTTCAATATTTTTTTCCATCCCTCTTATCTTTTTGGTAGCCTCAATGCCATTGAGCTGCGGCATCTGAATATCCATTAAAATAAGATCTAAACTATTTCTTTGGTATTCTTCAACTGCTTCTACTCCATCTTTTGCCTCAATAATTATAGCCTGAGGAAGAATATCCTTTAAATAGGTTTTAGTAAGCAGCAAATTAACAGCATTATCATCAGCAATCAAAATTTTTATTTCGTGAGTGCTGACTTTATTTACCACATTTTTTATTTGCTCCGGTTTTTTCTTTTGAGAACTTTTTAAGGTAGACAAAATCTGGTACATCTGTTTCATACGAATCGGTTTAACCAGTCGATTTTCTATCTCCAGTTCAGCACACGCATCCTGTAAATTAGTATCATCAGAAGAACTATACAAAACAATATACGGCGCTGCATCAGTAGTAGCAGGAATTATATTTTTCATTTTTCTGATTGTTTCAATCCCATCCATAATTGGCATATGATAATCCATAATTATCACATCATATTCAGACTTATCCATGATCAGAAGTATTGCTTTCAAGCCGCTATCGCATTCCGTTACTTCAATATCTTTTCGTTCCAGCATCCTTTTCAGAATATTCCGATTGTTTTCATTATCGTCTACTATCAGAACTTTTTTGATACCGCTTAAGCTTAAATCATATTCCTCTTCCCCAGTATCCAACTGCAAATCGAAGAAAAAGTCACTCCCCGTTCCTTGTTCACTTTCTACCTGTAAAACACTGTCTAGAAGTGCTAAGATTTGGTTGGAAATAGTCAGTCCCAGACCCGTACCGCCATATCTTTTGGTAATACTGATATCTTCCTGTGAAAATGCTTCGAAAATTTCAGACTGTTTTTCCTTATTAATTCCAATACCTGTATCGTGAACTCCAAACCGCATGAGCTTTTTTCCTTTTCCTAAATCGTTTATAACTTTAACATATAATACGATCTCCCCCTTCTCGGTAAATTTTAGGGCATTGCTCAAAAGGTTTACAAAGACCTGTTTTAAGCGCATTGTATCAGTCCAGATGTACGTTGGGATGGCATCATCAATATCAATGAGTATTTCTAACCGTTTTTTATTATTGTGATACGAAACAATATTGAAAGCTTCTGAAACCAGTTCCTCTATCTCAACTTTATCAAGGTTCAGCTGAAGTTTTTGCTTATCTAATTTTGAAAAATCCAAAATATCGTTGATGATGCTGTATAGCGATACTCCGGATTGGTTGATAACATCCAAGTACTGCCTCTGCGTTTCATCGAGGCTGGTTTCCAGAAGGAGCTCGGTAAAACCGATAATTCCATTTAACGGGGTTCTGATCTCGTGACTCATATTGGCCACAAACTCAGATTTCAAAACATAAGCTTGATCTGCTGATTCTTTTGCGGGTAAGATCTCACTCTCCGTTTTTTTTCTTGCGGTAACATCGTCTGAATTACACAAATACCATTTTGACGCTTGATTCAGTATCTTATTCAATAACTCCTCCTCTGCTATGTCCAAATTTTTCTTTTCCCTGTCAAATAAATTTAAATGAGCAACAAGATTGTCTCCAAGATCCGGGATGGAATAACTTCTATGAAATTTAAATTCCGCGCTCTTAAACTCATAAACTGAAGTCTCATCACCCAATTGAAAGCGAAGATTCTGAAGATAAATCTGGTTATGGGAAGCATCACTGGAAGCCAGAACATACACTTGCCCGTCCGAAATAATACTCATGGTGCAAAGCTCTGTGCCAGTCATCTTAGCAGCGGCATACACCAATAGTTCAAAAATATCGGTATATTTTTTTTCGAAGGAAGTCAATTTATCATTATTTTGCTGATCCAAAAAATGATTATTGCTATTAAAATGGTTTATCATGAAGAGTGGGTAAAAAAGTATTATTAGATAGCGGTAAAGCTATAATAGACATTGATAGAGTACGTACTATTTTCTTTTCCCACTAAACTTTGGGCATCCGCAGGAGATACGGTATATCTTACATTCAGTTGCCGGTCCAAAACAGGTGTTCCGTTAAAAAGTATTTTTTGGGGAGTTTTGGATAAGGGTGCAATTACAGAACTTCCGTCAATTCCAATCTGTAAAATGTTGGAATTGATGCTGGTCTGGAGGCCACTTTTTTTAAAATAATTTTCATCCGATTTTACATACAGTTCAAAACTTTCGTTGTTGGATAATGTAATTTGGTTTGGAATTATTTGGGTCTGACCATTGGCGTAAAGGGTTGCTGTATTAAAATTGAAGTTTACATTTCGTCCGGAGCTGGGGATGGTGATTTCCGACCGGGGAAGCACCTTCAACTGAAAAGCAGTATTCTGAAGACTGTTGATTGAATTATCTGTACTTCTGGCATTGAGGTTCAATTCAAATGTATACGTTCCGGCTTCAAAAAAATAGTTCTTAAAATCATCCGCAGATACGTAAAGCTCTGGAATGAAGCTACTCCTATTTCCTTCTACAACATTTAGATTACCCGCCGAAAAATTCTGAAAATTGGCTGATAAGGCCTTGGTCGTGAGACTAGGTCCATTACTGCCCAATTTGATGCTTGCTATATTTCTGGTTGCAGGAACACCTTTAGAAGACGTGAATTGAACGTTATTGGACGCAGCTTTTGCCCAAAAATTAAAATCGACCGTATGTGCGATTTCCGTATTCCCTAGATCCCACACCCGCGTGCCTGTACTGCGATAGTCATTCAAAGAAGATATTTCTATATATTTCGTTAAAGAGGTTGTGACCCATTTTATGGATGGAGAAATGACTAAAATTGTTTTAAAATTACGTGGGGTGAAGTCGTTATAATTCTGAGCAATATCCATGGAGTAATTCCCTGCCTTGAAGGCATTGGATGCAAATTGTGAGGCAGGAATTTTAAATGTAAAATTGATATTTCCCCTGTTGAATCCTCCCCCAAAACTGGTGGATGGCGGTTCAAACCATTTTACAGAACTTGTACTGAAGAACTGAAAACCTGGTAAAGAACCCGAAAGTCCTACAGATGGCAATTGACCACCCATACTTTCTAACTGCCAAAGAAGAACAGAACTTGGTAAGGTAAGTAATGAAGAAGAGTGCGTAAAAGTTGGTCCGGAGGTAGAGGTAAATGTTGGAGCTATCGGTCCAAATCCAAAAAATGTATAATCCCAGTTTGTTCTATTTGCATTTGTCATTAACCTTGTAGGTACAGAGGTAAATTCAACCCTGTTAAAAATATTATTTTCCGGGATAGAGAGATACACATCCTGAGCTTTCATGACTGATCCCAAGCTCACGATAAAAATTGCTGCTAAAAAAAAACTCCTCATTTTCATACTTCTAAATTTAAAACTTTTTCACCTTAATGGTGGTGTCTTTCTTCTTATATTCAAAAATGACAGTTGCTGAATAGCCATCTTTCGTAACCAGAATAGTCTGGCTGGGCTGAGTATAGATGTATTTATCGTTTTCAATATAAAGTTCGTATTTTCCGTCTTTCAAGAAAAACTCAAACTCATTTTTTTGGTTGACCACGGCGGTAGAGATCACTCCATCTTCACCTTTTGCATACACGATTATGCCCGTTACATCAGTCTCCAAAACATCGTAGGCTTGTTTGATCTCCTTTAATTTACCACTTATTCTCAGGTTTTTTACCAAGCCCACTTTTCGGTTGATATTGCTGGTAACCATCATTACAGGATCTATCATCAATCTTGCACCCGCACTTTCGTTCACCTTCAGTGTGTAAATACCTTCAGGCACATTTTGAAAAATTACTTTTCCATTTTTATCCGTCATCGCAACATAATTGTCCAGCTTTACAATTTCATTGGCGAATACCGGTTCGCCTGACTCCAGAAGTCCATTGAAATTTTTATCTTCAAAGAACTGGAAGGTCACTTTATGATTTCCCAAAGCCGTGGCTGTAGTTAAATATTTTTTAATCCCCAATCTGAACTGGTAATAGCTTCCACTGCTTGCATATTCAGCCGTAGATTTATACCCGGAAAGATTGAAATAACCTGTGCTTGACCATGAAGGCGAAATCTTATATTCCAGATTACCTGTGACATTGGTATTTAAATTTTTATAAAGTTCAGAATAGAAAGTTCCGGCTGAGAAAGACCCGATCAGATTATCATTAAACATCTGCAAATTATAAGAGGCGTATACATTGTAGTTGGCAAAATTACGGTCTACGTCGTAATAAGAATTTAAATCAAAAACATTGGTCGCGTTCCATTGGGCTGTTCCGTTGAGGGAGAATGATTTATATCTGTAAGATAAAGTTGTTTTCAAACTGTTAAACCAATCTGTCTTATTATCCTCTTTTGAATAAGAATATTCCGCTGTCAAGTTTAATCCATGGGATCCCATTATTGTACTGATGTTGGCCTCCAATCGGTAAGAAAAAAGTTCGTGCGATGTCTGAAAATTAGCTGTTTTTTGCTTTTCAATTTTAGGAGAAACCAGAAAATTCCAATTCTTTGCAGAAAACTGATACCCTGATGCCAACGCTTCTGTACTGTTAAAATAATAACGCAAATTAGTTGTTTCAGATTGGATTGGTGAACTCTGGTAACTCAGGAATTCAGGATCCACCTGCGAATTCTGATATTGTAAAAACGCACGCTGAGAATCAGAAAACTGACGACTGATTCGTTGATTTGAGAAAAAAGATCCTCTTTTGATCCCTGCATAACTTTTGGTAGCAAAAGAATTAATGGATTGTACATCCCATATCCCTATTTTTCCCTCATAATTGGCTCCCATTAAGGCTCCTGCATTTTCATCTTGGTTCAAAAGACCTTTTTCGTGGCTCAAACCCACCTCTGTGCGGATTGTGTGTTTTTCGTTAATTAAAAATGATGTTACCGTGCTCGCCAGCTGGGTATCTACGTGTAAACGCGGATCATGATCGAATATATAAGACACTTTTCCACTGAAAGATTTAGTATTCCCAAAACCATATTTTGCACCCACAATAGAAGATCCCTGAACTTGTTGGAAATAAGTACCATACAGATTATAATTATTTTCGAGTGCAAGAATTTCAACTTGTTTATTATTAGCAATTTGAGTTGAAAATTTCGCACCTCTTCCAAAAACCGGGTATTCATAATCACTACTATTTACGTTACCCAAACGTAATTTAGTATTTTTTCTCTCCAGTTCCAGCCAGGTATCATATAGATTATAACGGCCGCCTTCAGAAAAGTAATCTGCACCGATGTTGAACCGTGATTTCACATTTTCTGTCATCTGAAACGCTGTGTTTCCTCTCAATTGAAGATAATTGAAACCTGAACTGTTTTCGTTATAGCTCATTTCCGCAAAATTGCTTCCGCTCACCGATTCGGTTCCCTTGGCAATTTGTCTGTTGTTTGATAAAATCAGTAAGCGGAGCGTATTACTTCCCACGATTTCATTATTCAACAAGTCAGTGGCGATTGCGTTGATATTAAATTCCGGAAAAAGCGTATTTTGTTTTCTGATCACAATTTTGATCTCGACCGTTTGTTTTTCTAAAGCTTCCAGAGAAACATTCTGTTGTTTTGGCATCATTTCTAAGCCATCAGGAATAGATTGCAAATCAATTTTTACGGTTCTTTTGCTGTAGCCCTGGTTTTCTACAACTATTAGAATTGAAGAGTTTGGCGCTGCAGGATTAATGAAATTTTCGTAAGCCTCCGTATAAATTGCTATGTTTTTGTTCTCATCTTTTTGAACAAAAAACGAGTCACTTTCAGTTTTTGTGACCGTTGAGGTAATGTATGAAAGCTGGAATTTAATCTCATTCGATTTTAGTTTCATAAAATCCACATTGGCGATCAGTTTTACAGGAAGCTTTTTAGACTGACCGGCGCCCAAGATGAAGTCATTTTTAGGATAGAAAAGAATTCCCGGATAATTCTCATGAGGCATGATATTCTGAATACTAACCGCTTCAGAGCTTTTATTCTCTATGATCAGGAAATTAGTAAACGTAGAACCTTTTTCAACAGCTACACTGTCATTTTCAAAATAGATTTTGATATCCTTCTTTTCCTGTGCAAAGGCAAACGAGAAGTGCAGAAGAACAAATGCAATAAGGAAGACTGTTCTTCTTAGGATGAAAATCGATATTCCATTCTGTGGTTTCAAGACTTAATTTTAAAATTTAAAGTTTTTCTCGCCTACCCGTAAATCATTGGATCCTGCCATTTTGATAATAGCCACGCCAAGGAAATTCCCTGAGATGCCTTCAGGTAAAGAAAATTGAACGACCTGATCGGTATTGGGAAGCATGGAGATTGAAAGTGCAGTTAATTTTATTTCCTTACCACTGTCTGTATTGGTCAGTTCAAATTCAACGGTCGCATCATTGATCGTGTTTCCATCATTATGGATGCTTACTGCGACTTTTCTGCTTCCTGCATTTTCACCAGAAACTTCTGCAATATTTGTAATATCCAGGCTTTTTACCTGGTTCCCAGATGGTGTATAAAAAATATGAAGCCCAACCTCAAATAAGGTAATAATACCAATACCGTTTTGAATACGTGCCTGATCTGCCTGCTGTGGAAGTTGCGTGAAAAACAGCATACAGTTTGTAACACCTGACTTCGATGCCTCTGCCGGAATCTGCATGGTTACTACAATCTCTTTTGTACTTTTGGCAGGAACTGTTACAGAGTTTTCTAAGGTGGACACCCAAGCGGCATTGGAAGTTTTTGAACTGCCTGCGTCAAGATAAACTTTATTTCCGGTTTCATCTCTAATCCAATCTTTATAATTAAGATTAAAAACATAATCCTTGTCTGAGCTGTTCTGAAGCGTTACTGTCTGTGTCACTTTTTCTCCTGGATTACCTGTGAAAAACAGACGTGTAGGCGACATCGAGATACTTTGTGCCAGAGATTGAGAAGCAGCTGTGAAGATAAGGAAAACGAAAAGGTGAATAAACTTGTGCATGGTGTAAATTGTTTAAAAATAAAAGATTCCCAAAACTACTGAAAACGGTACTAAAGAACCTTTATAAACTTAAAAAATTTTATTATAAAGCGGTAGCAGTATAAGTTACTGTTTGAGTATACGTTCCAGCTGGTTTACCTAAAATATCTGCAGAAGATGATTTCGATGCAGGAATCGTGTAATCCAGGTTCAAGGTTAATGCGCTTCCCAGAGGAGCATTTGACACTAAAGTCTGATCCGTTGCAGATAAAACGACAGCGGTTTTTGTTCCGCCCATCGTTCCGGCAGCTGTAGCGGCTTTGATCGTCAAAACATTTACAGGGATCAAGTTGGTTCCATTCATGAAATTTGCACCTCCTGCTTTTACTTTGACGTTAAAGTTCTTCGTTGAGGTCACTTTTAAAGAGTTTGCTTTAGTAATCGTCTGATCAGAGTTATAATCTGCTGCAGTAGCGTAGTTGAAGTCTACCGTATTTCCGATTGCAGTACTTCCCGCATCAATAGAGATGACATCGTTCAGGGTGATGTTTACGGTTGTTGTTGCAGTCGTATTCTGTGCATGTACAGCGTTAGTTCCTAATATGATTGCTCCGAAAGTTAAGGCTGCCATTACTATTTGTCTTTTCATGATATTTCTATTTAATTTTTATTTTTGTTTAATTGTTCTCTTTTGAACACTGCAAATTTACAGCGGCAATAAAAATTTCTTTGTAGTTGAAAATGGAAGTTGTTGTAGTAAAATAACTACACGGTTTATTGATTTGATCAAAAAGAAAATCCTTCGCTTTCTAAGTGTTGAGGGCTTTTCTACAAATACTGTTATTTCTATTTTAGAGCTATTGTAATATTGAATACATACAAAATCAAAGGCCTCTTGTAGGAAGCCTTCGAAACACCAAATCACAAAATATTAATATGAAAAAATTTACTTATAAAGCTGTTGCAGTATAAGTTACTGTTTGAGTATACGTTCCGGCTGGTTTACCTAAAATATCTGCAGATGATGATTTCGATGCAGGAATCGTGTAATCCAGGTTCAAGGTTAATGCGCTTCCCAGAGGAGCATTTGACACTAAAGTCTGATCCGTTGCAGATAAAACGACAGCGGTTTTTGTTCCGCCCATTGTTCCGGCAGCTGTAGCGGCTTTGATCGTCAAAACATTTACAGGGATCAAGTTGGTTCCATTCATGAAATTTGCACCTCCTGCTTTTACTTTAACGTTAAAGTTCTTCGTTGAGGTCACTTTTAAAGAGTTTGCTTTAGTAATCGTCTGATCAGAGTTATAATCTGCTGCAGTAGCGTAGTTGAAGTCTACCGTATTTCCGATTGCAGTACTTCCCGCATCGATAGAGATGACATCGTTCAGGGTAATGTTTACGGTTGTTGTTGCAGTAGTATTCTGTGCATGTACAGCGTTAGTTCCTAATATGATTGCTCCGAAAGTTAAGGCTGCCATTACTATTTGTCTTTTCATGATATTTCTATTTAATTTTTATTTTTGTTTAATTGTTCTCTTTTGAACACTGCAAATTTACAGCGGCAATAAAAATTTCTTTGTAGTTGAAAATGGAAGTTGTTGTAGTAAAATAACTACACGGTTTATTGATTTGATCAAAAAGAAAATCCTTCGCTTTCTAAGTGTTGAGGGCTTTTCTACAAATACTGTTATTTCTATTTTAGAGCTATTGTAATATTGAATACATACAAAATCAAAGGCCTCTTGTAGGAAGCCTTCGAAACACCAAATCACAAAATATTAATATGAAAAAATTTACTTATAAAGCTGTTGCAGTATAAGTTACTGTTTGAGTATACGTTCCGGCTGGTTTACCTAAAATATCTGCAGATGATGATTTCGATGCAGGAATCGTGTAATCCAGGTTCAAGGTTAATGCGCTTCCCAGAGGAGCATTTGACACTAAAGTCTGATCCGTTGCAGATAAAACGACAGCGGTTTTTGTTCCGCCCATTGTTCCGGCAGCTGTAGCGGCTTTGATCGTCAAAACATTTACAGGGATCAAGTTGGTTCCATTCATGAAATTTGCACCTCCTGCTTTTACTTTAACGTTAAAGTTCTTCGTTGAGGTCACTTTTAAAGAGTTTGCTTTAGTAATCGTCTGATCAGAGTTATAATCTGCTGCAGTAGCGTAGTTGAAGTCTACCGTATTTCCGATTGCAGTACTTCCCGCATCGATAGAGATGACATCGTTCAGGGTAATGTTTACGGTTGTTGTTGCAGTAGTATTCTGTGCATGTACAGCGTTAGTTCCTAATATGATTGCTCCGAAAGTTAAGGCTGCCATTACTATTTGTCTTTTCATGATATTTCTATTTATTTTTTATTTTTGTTTAATTGTTCTCTTTTGAACACTGCAAATTTACAGCGGCAATAAAAATTTCTTTGTAGTTGAAAATGGAAGTTGTTGTAGTTAAATAACTACACGGCTTATTTCAACGAAAAGCCCTCAACATTTACATGTTGAGGGCTTTTATAATAATTATTTGTTTTAATTACAATGCGGTCGCAGTATAAGTTACTATTTGCGTATATGTTCCTTTAGGTTTTCCTAAAAGAACTTTTGACGCTTTTTCTGCCGAAATAGAATAAGCAATATTTAAAATTCGTTTTGCACCTAGACTTGCATTACTCACCAGAACCTGATCATTTGTAGATAAAGTAACTTCATTCATAGTTCCCATTAAACTTCCGCCGGATATTGCTTTAACCTGTAATACATCTACAGGAATAAGATTTGCGCCGTTAATAAAATTTGCGCCGTCAGATTTTATTTTTACATCAAAATTTTTGGAGGAATTAATAATTAAACTATTGGGCACCGTTACACTTTTTGAAGAATTATAATCTGTTGTATTAACATAATTAAAATCTACAGTGCCTCCTGAAGCAACACTTCCTTGGTCAATTGAAATTACATCTGCCAAAACGATATTAACTGATGTACCCACATGGTCAGAATTTTGTGCTGAGACCTGGCTGCTTCCTAAAGATATCAATCCTAAAGAAAATACAACCATAACCATTTGTTTTTTCATAATCGGAAATATTTAACGTAACTGCAATAAAAGATGTTATTAAAATTAATTATACTAACAAATATGATAAATCAAATGTAGTACCATTATCTCACATAACCAAAGATTTTATTTGAATTTAATTAAATTAAACAATTAACAATATACGTCCGCAGCTTTTAATCATGGTAAATACTTATGACTGGTATTGTTCATGCTCAAACTGTCATTTGACTTAGATCGTCAATGAAATCTTAACAGTAAAAAACTTTACATTAATGGTCTGATATGGTGAATACCGGATCAATATTTTTTTTTAATGTTTCAAAAGCTTCTTTTGCTATTCTGGTCAAGAAAACTTAGGATACTTTTAATAATTTATCTTAATACATAATTAGTTCGACATATCCGGTGTTCCTAACGAACACAGCTTTCAATTTTTATTTATAAACTTTTTATTATATTTAATCCAATAGTGATCTCTTCATTTACTTCTTTCTCCATATCTGAAAAATCTATATTTTCATCAGCTTTTTTCTCCCATCTCAATGCACATTCTGAAAGTCTGAAAAGACCGGTAGTTCCTGCAGTGCCTTTAAGTTTATGAAGAATTATTTTGGCAGACACTGCATCTTTTACTGCTGCTGCATTACCAATATCATCCTTTGTTTGGATAAGTTCTTTAATTACAAGGTTTAAAAATATTGTTTTAAAATCATCATCATCACCTATCTGCTCTCTAAACATATCCATATTGATGTATTTTTCCGTTGCAATTACTGCTTGGCCCTCAACACCCATATCTTGTTCAATGGCAATATATTTTTTGAGCATTTCTGAAAGATTTGCCTGACGCAAAGGTTTTGGTAAAAAATCATTCATTCCAGATTCCAGACATTTTTCTTTTTCTCCCAATACGTTTCCAGCTGTCACTCCAATAATTGGTACATTTTCATATCCTGGTAAAAGGCGAATCTGTTTCGTAGCTTCAATACCGTTCATCACTGGCATTTGTACATCCATTAGGATTACAGAGAAATCTTTTTTCTTACATTCTTCCACTGCCTCCAAACCATTTACCACTTCTGTAAGATGCACATCAGGCATCAGTGATTTCATCATTCTATTATTAAGAACCATATTTACGGGATTATCATCTACTAAAAGAACTTCCAGCTTTTCCATAAAAGGAAAACAATGTTTTTCCAAATGTTCAGGAGCCGCCACTTCCGTCACTTTACTTTGCGACAGACGTTTAAGAGTTCTGTAAAGATCATCAGACTTAATAGGCTTCAGCAGAAAATAAGAATCATCTTCCTTGCGGAAAGAATTAATAACATCATGTTCTTCTGAAGAAGTATGAAGAATCACCAGTGGTGAGGTCTCTTTTTTTTCATTGAATAGCTCTCTGATCTTAGTAATTGTTTCCAAACCGGAAATTACCGGCATATGATAATCCATCAGTATCACATCGAAACGGTCACCCCTTAGCAAAATCTGTAAAGCTTCCATTCCGTTGGAAGCCAATGTAGATTCTATATTTTTATAGGTTAGCATGTGTTGAAGAATGATTCTGTTTGCTTCATTATCATCCACCACAAGGACTTTTTTTATTGTAAGATCGTCGTACTCACTGGATTTTGATATTTCATAAGGGATTTCAATGTCGAAGAAAAACTCAGAGCCTTTTTCATGGGTGCTGACCAATGAAAGATGACTTCCCATATATCCCAGAATATTGTTTGATATTGTAAGACCAAGACCCGTTCCTCCATAACGTTTACTTATAGAGCTGTTTTCCTGAGTAAAAGCATCAAAAATATGATTTTGCTTTTCCAAAGGTATTCCTATACCTGTATCTCTTACAGAAAATCTCAGAACAATATTCTCATCATCCATACTGAGTTTTTCCACCTTAAGTTCAATTTCTCCTTTTTCAGTAAATTTAACGGCATTACCAAGAAGGTTAATAAGGATTTGTTTTAATCTAGCTTCATCAAGTAAGATAGTTTTTGGAAGTCCTGGTTCTATATTTAAAAGAAGTTCAATATTTTTTTTCTGAGACTGGTAAAGAATGACATTGATAACCTGACTCACCATGTCATAAACATCACTTTGATCAATCAAAAGTTCCATTTTACCGGATTCTATTTTAGAAAAATCAAGAATGTCATTAATAATATTTAGAAGATTTTCTCCGGATTCATTGATATAATTAAGGTATTGCGTCTGAATATCATTAAGAGGGGTTCTTAAAAGAAGATCTGAAAAGCCTACCACTCCATTCAGAGGTGTACGGATCTCATGGCTCATATTAGCCAGAAACTCTGATTTTGCTTTACTTGCAATATCAGCCATTTTTTTTGCATTTTTAAGTTCTTCGTTGGTCTTTACAGCTGTGGTAATATTCTGAACTGAGACAATAACTCCTCCGATTTCGTTATCCGAAAGATACCATGGTCCTACTTTCAGATCCAAATGCTGAATCTCTTCTGTACCACTAAGATGAATTGCAAAATCTTCATTGATATATGTTTTACCTTGCAAAGCAGCATGATAAATTTCTTTTCGTTCCACAGGAATGTTTGGTGATACCGCAAAAAGATTCTTTCCAATGATATCATTCTCATTCATTTTGAATTCATCTTTCCATTTGCTGCTTACAGAAATATAGTTGAGATCTTTATCGAACATCGCAACTGCAACAGGAACATACGTTACAAAAGATTGCATCATTGCTTCTTTTTTAGCAATATCAAGAAACATTTTCTTGAAAACATCAATATCCTGAATGATGCCAAAAACTCTGATACACACACCATCTTCAAATTCCGGAATTGCTTTCACCCTTACCCAGATTGTCACACCATCATTGCGAACGAGCTGGAATTCATCATCATACGGAATCCCTTCATTTACTGCTCTGTTGAATAAAAATTCAACTCTTTCTCTGCTATCGTCTGTATAAAAACCAATAGCAGTTTCCAAATCAGGCTGATAGTCGTTGCCAATCTTATGAATTTCTTTAGTACTTTGAGACCAGAAGAGGGTATTCTTTTTCAAATTCACTTCCCAACCACCTACTTGAGCTACAGAGCTTGTTTGTTCAAGAATTTTTTTTGTATGAACGAGATCTTTTTCTAAAGTCATTCTTTCAGTGACGTTCAAGGCCGTACTAATAATGTAAGGCTTTCCTTCCTCGTCTAACTCAACAAGATTGTGATACATCCACACCTGCTCCACTCCATTTTTCGCCTTTAAAATCATGGTTCCAAAGTCTTCCCTTTCTTTTTTGATACGATTTAAATACTCTTGTAGAGAAGGCCAGTTATGCTCCGGAACAAGATCTTTAAGGTTTAAATTTTCCACCTCGTCAACAGAATAATGCAGCATTTCTCTCCCTTTTTCATTCACCGCAAGAATGTTACCGTCCATATCATGCATACTCATTAAGCCAATAGCATTTTCAAAGAAACTCCTGAAACGTCGCTCCGAGCTTTCTAACTGACGTTTTTCTTCACTCTCCTTGGTGATGTTGGTTCCGAAACAGAAAATTTCAGAAAGTTCTTGATTGAGTTTAAAAACCCATTCTACAATAACAGAACTTCCGTCATCACTATTTTTATACGTAGTAAAAGATGCCTCCTGGGCCCCCTTCATCAAATCTTTCATCGTTGAAAGATCTTTGTTCGGTTCACCGAAAATCTCGGTAAAGCTACGCCCTATCACCTCTGCTTTTTTTAATAGGAATATTTTCTCGACTACCGGATTGAAATTCTTAAACTTCAATTTGTCATCCAGAACGCAGATCAGATTATTAGATATATTGAAGATCTGCTGAAAATATTCTGCATAAATTGTTTTTCTCCTTGCTGTTAAAAGTTTAGAAATAACATCTGAAAGCTTTTTAAGTGCAGTAATCTGACTGTCTGTGATTGCTCTGGGTTTATAATCAATTACACAGATTGTTCCTAGCGCAAAACGTTCGTCATCAAAAAATGGTATTCCTACATAAAATCGTATTCCTCCTTGTAAAACTAATGGATTTAAACGGGTTCTTTCATCCAAAAGAGTATCATTGATAATGATAATTTCTCCAGTGGAGATTGAATATTGACAAATTGTATTCTCCCTCGCTACAGAGTCGATTTCCAAACCTACACAACTTTGAACAGTCTGCATCTCGCTTTCCATAATCGAAATTAAAGAAACTGGACAATCGGCTATTAGACATGCCGTTTCTGCAAAAATATCGAATTGAGGATCTTTTCCTAAGTTCAGAAGATCAAAATATTCTAATTTTTTCAATCGCTCTAACTCATTATCAGAAAGTGTATAATTTAACATATCAAAAACAAAATTATTTAAATATAAACAATTATCATAATATATTTCACAACTTTAAGTAAATTATAAAAAAATATTGAATTGGTTCACTTATGTAATTAAGCCAACAAGTGTATCAACCGTTAGGTAGGTCGTATCGTTGTCTACTTACCGACTTTGATACTGCCTTTTTAAGGAATAAATTAAATCCAGTAACAGCACTATTGAAGTATGGTTGTTTATTTTGTAACAATCAATCTGCAATAGTACCTAAAATTTCACAATATTGTAGCTCAACTTTAGAAAAGGCATGCCGAATGCACTGGAATAATCATCAAAATTGTCCTTTTCAACGATGTAAATCCCTACCATCGCTTCAAATCTTTTATATTGATAGCCCACACCTATTTTATAAGCTTGAAATTGAAAATCAACTTCACTGGTTCTACTAAAATTAATTTGATCATTCGGATCTCGGTCATAAACTTCTGTTACGTGGAACAGTGTATTATTATTCATAAATCCATAACCTAAACTTGCGATAATCTGATGATTGATGTTTTTTAATGGAAAATATTGTTTTAACTGAATTTCTGTATCTGCAATAATTCTCATATGCTGATCAGTTGTGAAATAATTATTTGGATTATTCAGGTTATTATCAGAATATAACTGATCATACCTGAAACTTTGATTAATACCAATTGTCGTGTTCTTAAGGAAGTAATATTCTATGCTTAAATTTATACTGTTACCGGACAAATGTTTATCCCTGTTGTATAGAAAGAACTTATTGGTGGTGTACAGACCTTCCGCATTCTTAAAGTTAAATGGAACAATTCTAAACTCAAATCCGGCATCAACTTTAAATTTCTGCTGTTGTGTTTCTTGTGCGAAAATAAATGACGAAAAAAATAGGATGTTTGAAATTAAGATTTTTTTTGATTTCATGATAATTTATAAGGATTTTTTTTATGTAGGGAATTATTTTATTTAACACAATTTTAAATCAGTTAAACTATAAAAATAAAGAGTTGCTTAAACTGTAATAATTTTATATGAAGTAGAATTTCTAAATGATTACGTTTTGAAATTAATCAGTATTAAATGCTTTGCATATTTCAGTCTTCTGGGATTTTGATATAAAATTAAAATTTAAGCTTTCTCCATTTAAAGTATACATATCTATAAGCAGGATATATATGTAGATTTTTCAATACTCTGATTTTAAGGTTTTTTCTGGTGGGATTTATCGGTATGCTGGTTAATTTTTCATCAATTATTTCTAATAAAAGCTTATAAATGGTGTGGAAATATTTGTCTCTATCACGTCTGTTCGTTGCAATAAGCAAATTCAGCAAGTATCTATTGTTAAAAGGAGAAGTAACGATATTGTAAATATTCGAAATCGATTTGCTGCTTCCTGCCCAATTCGGCATTTTGTGCTCCCAATAAATAGAATCTAACAGATCAACTTTATCATCTGTTTCACTGAACCACTGAGATAAAGCTTCTTTTTCATAGTTTCCACATCTAACTCCTATAAAATAACAAATATCATCAATCGATATCTTTCCAGGCAGAGGATCATAAAAGTTTCTCGCAACCTCGCTGACATTGCCGTTAATGAGATAATTGTCTGGATAGTAATTATTCATTACAGTTGAAATCTTACGAATTTTCTCGTCATCTTTCCAAAGCTCCGTAATTTTATCATCTAATTTTATCGAAGCTAAATTATAATTTATCACAGTTAAATTTTTTTCGAAATGTTGAGCTATTTTCTGAGCTATTATAACATCTTGCTTACTATTTTCTGATTGATGATTTAATACATAATAATTGATATTTTTTGAATAGATAATGATGATGCAATAATACTCTTGAATCCCAACCTGCAGTTATCGCTATTCCTAAATTCTTTCTTTCTACCATACTGCTCACCGTATTCTTAAGGATTCTCAAAACCAAATAAGCCACCTGCCGATTATCAAGCTTTTGAGTGATCATTGTTCGGGAATATCTGTTGTATTTACGCACAATGACGTTATAATAAAAATTTGAAATAAGCTTTGTAATAGATCTATAAGGTGTTCTGCTGAAAATATTTATTTTTTTATCAGCAATATAAGGAGGTAAATTATCGTGAAAGTCGTTGTTTCCGGAAATCTTTGCGATGATATTGGGTTGAGAACTGATATACAAGTCAGTCTCATCATGACAGATGAAAACTTCTAATTGACCAGTTGCATCATTAAGGATGTAAGTATTATCAATTTCCAATAAAATTATAATAAAAAATCCTGACAGCTTTTCAATTTTTTTTAATTTGTCAATAGACTGTAATTTTTGAAGAGATTCTACGATTTCTTGATTACATTGAGATGTATTCACATAATCGAAACATTCGCCAAAAAAGATAATGTTCTTAAAACAAACTAAATTTTCATTATTAGAAGGGTGAATGCAGATCTTCAAATCAGAATGATCAAAATTACTAGTTCCGGTGATCGAAAAATCCTTTTTATTAGTACTAATAAAGTAATGAAAGGGGGAGATTTGAGTCATGTAAAAAATGTATTGGAAGGTCAATAACACCTATTTCACTACTGAAAGAAATGCAAAAAAAAGATGAGTTATTTTCATTTTCTAGTGAAATAGTTTTATTTTCATGATTCACAATTCAATATTATCAAGTTTATATAATTGAAAATCAATAAATTAAAAATTTTATTAGTATTATGGATGTTTTGATTATTGGAGACAATATTAAGTATTATTTGTTATCATATCAATAAAAATACTGAAAACTTGATAAATAATTTTAGATTAGAAAGATAATTCACTATTTAATCAGTGAATTATCTCATTTTAACTTTTTTCCTACTATAATGATTTATTTTTCGAATCTAAATGTAGTTTTTTACAGATTAATGTTTGAGAATTCTATCCTTTGTTAAAATTATAATGTATTTTAATTACAAATTTGTTGAATGATGTAAAATATTTCCTGCTTTAGGCCTCTCCCATCTAAAAATCATTACTGAGTCGAATATTCTGCAGACACAGAATCTCTAGATATTATTTTGTATGCATTCAAATTAGGTCTGATCGTAGTCAATCAAAGCATCAGATTATTCGTATTCAAAAACAGTATTGCAATATAGGCATGTTGATAACCCTGAAGTGTAGGATGATGAATAAGGCTGCTCTTGAACATACCTATTTCAACACTCTGAAAGCTGGAGGACAAACATTACATAATTTTTTGTATTTATAAAAAATATGTTAATATCAGATAACTTTTTTTCAATTCATAATAATTCACTTTTTCGATTGTGAATTATTCTGTAATTAGAATAAATAATTATTTAATAAACAGTTTTTATAAAACAGCTTCAATATTTTATATATATTTGACGGGCAATTTATATTGTAAATCCTATAGTGAAATATTATTCGCTAATAAATAAAGTTTAAAAAGACGTGATGTTTAAATTTACTTTCTTGAATATTTTTTTGTCAGTATTTTTGATTCCTCTGATGATGCAGTGTGACAACAGAGGTGAGAATCCGTGTGATCAATACACCAATGTATTAAATGAGCAGGATTTGATACTGATTTCTCCTACCAAGCTGTCATATGCACAGAGTGAATCAATAAAGTTGAAATTTTCAATCCCATCGAAAATGAAAGTCAATTCAAAGTATATTGATATTTTTCAGGCAACAAAACAATCCACTGGAATTTTGAGAATAAATCTTTCTGAGCTTTTTCAGGACAATAACGTCAACTTTGTAAAAGGAAAGAAAATTGATGATTTCAGTTCGTCTCCGGTCTACAACAGCGTGACTGATAGTTATGAATTAGAAGTTGATATTATACTTAACAGAAAAGGTATCTATTCATTTGATTCTTTTGCAACTTTTCAGGATAGGGAATTCGAAGAAGGGCAATGCGTCTTTATCCAAATAATTACAAGTATCAAAGGGAATAACATTTCTGACAATAGATTTGAATTTGTTGTCACCTAAATGAATTTACATGAAA
Source organism: Chryseobacterium sp. CY350 (assembly GCF_027945075.1). Lineage (NCBI taxonomy): Bacteria > Pseudomonadati > Bacteroidota > Flavobacteriia > Flavobacteriales > Weeksellaceae > Chryseobacterium > Chryseobacterium wangxinyae. The sequence continues at coordinate 385,776 of NZ_CP116034.1, read as the reverse complement.
AAGATTATCTGCTCAAATATATTTAAAAGTAAAAAAGGTATGATATTTTAATTAGCAGATCTGTATTAGTAACGCTGCAATGAAATTTACTTTCAATATCAGAAAAAAGAATATTTTTACAACATGGTTGGCGGAAATTATCGCCTCAACCTGTAATCTACAAGTCTTTAAAACCATTTAAGCAGTGGTACAATATGACTTATTGTTACCTTACTGCGAAAATCTGGTCAATTGTAATCTTCAAACCCAACTTTCTAAATTGACGAAAAGTTTAAAATATATTTTCCGGATCATAATAACTATTTTATTTCTTGGAACAGTCTATTTTGTTTCAAAATGGAATAAGATTGATATTGATAAAAATATCGGAAAATCAAGGGAAGTAAACAATCTTAATTCCAAAGTTTTCGATCCGGCTTTTATCATGTACGACCCTGCAAAAATACGTACTGACCTAGAAATATTTGAAAGAAAGGGTGATACGGTATCTTTCAACTTAAACATCACCAAAAGTTTGAGATCTGATCACATTTATTTTTTGAATTTTAACAGTGGAGATGGGTTTACGGGAGTTAATTTAAAAGTATCAAAATTCGGAAATTTCTTTTACACATCATCCGAATATTATACTGATAGCAAAAGTATGCTTGATTTTTTAGAATCCGAAAGATACACTGTGAAGAAACAGAAATTAACACTCGATAAATCTCAATATAAAAAAGGTGACAGTATTTTTGGAAAAATAGAACTGCAGATAAAATTTAATCCAACTGATTCAATAACTAATTCTAAAGGATATTTCAGAAGCATTATTGAGTAACTATGTCTGCTAAAGAAGCCTTTTAAAATATACAAACGTAAATCAGAAGTTAAATCACTCAAATTCTAAGCTGTCAATATTCTGAATCACTTTTATGTTTAATTGATAAGAAGTGTATTGGTATAATTCTGTTAATCAGGTAGAATCCTACAAGTATGGATAATTCTAAATTATGCCAAGATGCAACAACTATTCAATTAAATCATCATAATTTGTAGTTATTACATAGCCTATATTTTTTCTAGTTTTTTTTAAAACCTTTAGCTATGACCCTTTGTCATAATTAAAGTATAAATTTGACGAAAGTTTTGAAATATAAATTTTAAACCTACTCAAACTGATCCCCTCACCCATTTTCTTATGAAATATATCATCTATTTCCCTGAACTTCCCATTGCGATCTACTAGTAAGCTTTCATTAAATTCTTTCTCAATCATAGTAGCAATTTTTTTATAATTAAATGACTGATTTCTAGTCTTACGTTTATTTATAAAGATTACGTTCTCTTTGGGTTTTGCTCACATTTTCATGCAGTGTTCTGCTGCTTTTAAGCATACTGCATTTGAGCACCAATTTAAAACTGAATTGTTATCATGCTCAAATATTGGTCGGTTGCTATCGAATTGAAAAACAGAAAAATACTAAATACTGGAAAGGTTACAAATCTTTTAAACTTCTTAATGATATCAACCTGGTAATTCTGAACTATTATAATCATTCTGAATATCAAAATAATTATTAACCATATTCTTACTCATAGTTTGGAAGAACAATCTCGGGTTTGGGTGTCTCCTGATCATTTTGAAAAAGCCCCATCAACCACTTATTTCCTTTACTGCCGACTACAGACACCAACCCGTTTAAAATTCCCACCCCTAGCTTGGATTTTGGATAACCAGTTTAGGTATTCCAGGAGGCAGTTTTTGACATTTTTCAACATATGGTCGTATCTTATTTTCATAAGCTTCAAATGCTTCCTGATATGAATTCGCAGTAGAAATTTCGCCTGCTAAAATGTAGGCTCCTGACATAGCCAAATCAGTTCCTTTACCGGCTATAGGTGTCGCACAATAAGCGGCATCACCGACAATAACAGCTCTCCCCTCGCTCCATTTTGGTGACTTCACCTGACTAATCCGGTCAAAATAAAGATCTGTGGTGTTACCAATTTCTTTGATCAAACGTTCAGATTCCCAGCCACTACCCTCTATCCGCTTGATTAGTGCAGTCTTTTGTTCTTCAACGGAGAGACCCTAGTACTCATCCTCTTCAGCCGTAAATGTGATCGAAGCCCAGGTGCTGCCATAGTTATCCGGTCGGATCAGAAAAACAATCCCGTTTTGAGCGTTGCACCACCGCGCCCAGCTGCTATCTGTTAATGCTTTACTGATTGTAACATACGCAGTGTATAATCCCAAAAACTTAAATTCAGGCCGTCTGCCGAAAATCAGTTTTCTTGTATGTGAACCAATTCCTTCTGCTTAGATGACCAGATCAAAAGTTTCGGAACTTCCGCTTGCAAAAATAATCTCAACATCATCTTTGGTCTGCTTTAGAGCAGTAATGTAATCATTGAAACGGTATTCCACGTCATTTCTGCTTCGATCATATCCTAATCCTTTTACCACTATATGGAACATTCCTGATAACAGAAATGTTATGACTATATCTATTGTAGACCTTTCATGAAGAAAATTAAAAAATAGTTGATAAGACAGTATTCTGTGTTCAGCTTGCTCAATTCTACTAATAATTCGGTAGTGAGTCCAGCTCAATTCGGTACGCACAGCGTTCCAAATTGGAAATGCGATGAAAAAAGCTCGCATATTATTAAGGTTTCGATCATTAAATCTTTTTCATATTCTACTAATAGATGATTAGCAAGATTCTTCAAGACTGATTTACCATACTTTGCACGAAGCTTACCATTTTGAAATGCCATATCTTCAGCATCCATAAAATAAAAACTAGGTTGAGTAATTTCTTCGAAAAGATAACTCGAAAGAGAGGTGACTTCTGAACAAATAGAACTTAAAAAAAATCATCCTCAAAAGTACTTTGAGGATGATTTTAAGGCTTAATGTACAATCATTTTAAAAGACTTTAAAATTTCATTTTTGGAATCAGAAACTTTTAAAATATAGCTTGCTGAAGTTAAAAAACCAGTTAACTCAAAATTAATTTTCTTTTGTTTTGAAAGGTTTTGCTGATAAACAATTCTTCCTGATGCATCGAAAACTTTCATTTTACAATTTTCTTTTGTCAAAATATCTCCCTGCAACGAAAAATTACCATTATTAGGATTATCAAATAACTGTAAATCTTTACTATCGGCTACCTCATTGCTTCCCAATTCGCCTTTGTAATTAAATCTCGCAATAAAACCTGTATAAAAATTTGTGGTTTGAGGAGGCAATTGCGGTTGGTAGGTTCCTGCTGTTGAAATACCTGTGGAAGCATTAGTAGCACCTACCAAATAAAAATGCCCATTAGCTAGGGGATAAATGGAAATCACCGGGACACTTAAATTTGCAGGACTATTACTTCCTCCATAGTAGGAACACCATTGCTGATTTCCCGTAGTGTCGAACTTAGCAAAATACAATGCGGTTCCGTTTGAGGTACTTACCGGATGGGTCTCCTGATAGGCTCCTGGGGTTGCTATGTTATTGGTTTGTCCGTAGCTAGCTCCGGTAACAAAAATACCATTGTCCGTTAGCGCCAACTGTCCATGAGCCAGAGCATGGTCATAACCATTACTTCCAAAATACGTTCCCCATACCCTGTTTCCTGTTTCATCCATTTTAACCAAAAAATAATCGGTATCTCCTGTGGGTGTCGCTTTAAAAGCTCCCGTAGTAGCAAAATAACTGCTAACACCTGTAAAAAGAAACTGAATGCCAAAAAAATAAATTCCGGTGGCATTTACTCTCAACATTGTGGGAACATCACCTGTTGACGACGGATCACCGATATAGGTGCCCCATACTCTGTTTCCTGTTGCAGTATCCATTTTGGTTAACGCGTTATTTGTAGTTGTTGTTTGCCATGTTCCGGGAGTTGCCATTTGCAAATTCGCACCGTTAGACATAATGTACAGATGATTGTTGTAATAAGCAATGTCAACAACATCTGACCTATTGTAAAAGTAAGTAGTCCATTGCAATTGCCCGGTAGAAGATAGTTTTGTAATAAATACATTGCGATACGGTAGATTAGTGGTGGGATCTATCTCTACAGTATAATTAGGCTGAAAAGTACCTACTGTACCAATATTTTGAAGCTGTGTTGACCCCTGCACGTATATATTTCCGCTATCGTCCTGCAGAATACGTTCTACATTTTCTGGGAGGAACGTTTTCCAAAGTAAGGTCCCGTTACTGCCTTTTTTAAACAGCATTTTCGTTTCTGTAGAAGAGGCATTATTGGGATTTGTAGCAAACCATACATTACTGCTTGCGGCATCTGCTGGCGCATCAAATTTTTTTGTATAAATTCCATTATCGCTTCCGTCAAAAGCCCATTGATACTCGTCGTTGTTGTCATTGGGAGATAAATATTCGCTAAGCAGTGCGTTGCCGGTACTGTTAAAAACTCCGTGTATCGTATTCTCTGATGTACTGCTATCTACATAATTGGTACTGTTAACTACGTATTGATTATACTGAGTATCCGTTAAGGGAGCATACCCAAAAGCAACGGTTCCATTAATATAAATATTATTGGGAAGTGAAGGGTTAAAAAATACATAGCCCATATTATTGGGACCGCTAAGCTCGGTAACTGTAGGTCCGTAGTAGGTACCATACGTTCTTTCGTAATCAAAACTTTGCGACTGGTGCAAAGACGAAAAGACTAAAAATAAATACAATAATATTTTCATATAAGGTTGATTAAACATTATGATGCTTTCTTCGTGAATCCGCACTAATAAAGCATAATTATTGTATGATTACATAATAATTTTCCGCATTAGGATTAGTACTCGGAACATAAAAAGAATAAGCATTAATATACGAATCTGTATGGTTAAGACCATAATTATAACAATTATAACCGTTGTAACCATACCCAATTTCTATATTTTCTCCATAGCTCAAAGTAGCGGCGTCTAAATACTCCGCAAGAAAACCACCCCATCTGGATAGTGGCTCAAATACTGTTAATACGTTGCTACTTTGATTATAGTTTTGTGTCGATGTTCCAGTATAAACCGTCCACGAATTGATAGGAATATAAGAAGATCCGGAACCTTGAAACTTTTTATAGACAGTGGACTCACCCGGATATATATATGCTGCAGTTTGACCTTGCACTACTGGGGTGCAGTTATTAGGATTTATAGCGGTAACTATACCAGTAAAAAACCTATATCCACCGCTAGGAGAAGTAGGGTCGGTAAAATTATAGATATGCATTTCGTCTTCAGTACTATATTGTGCCTGTGCAAAGCCAAAGACTAAAGACATCAGTAGAGTGGTAAGTATTTTTTTCATTTTTTGAGTTTATTTAGTTAATGATAAAGAAGATCTATATTTTGACATATTTTGCTGATACACCCTAAAAGCGTCATTAATTAAATCTCCATCGCTTAAAGATCTTAAATCGGCTTCTGTTTTTCCAGAGGAAATAATAATTTTCTTGGCAAGTGGTGCTAATAGATTGAAGCCTGCTTGGTTCAGCTGACCATTTGGATCTATGTATTTTTCCGGTCCATCTTTTCCGATTTTTTTAAGAGCAGCATCAAAATCGGTCATTTCTTTAGTCTTAGAATTATTGACTTTTTGCACCATCTCTTGATGCATCATCGATTCTTCTTGTTGAGAAGAAACTTTTTCATCATTTTGACAGGCAACCATAGCACCTGACATAATGAAAATAAAAATGAGTTTTTTCATACGTAAAATTGTTTTGTGTGTTAAAAATTTATTAAAATAGTTCAAATTATTATAAAATAAAAAGAATATTGATGAATTTTAAAACCTTTTTCGATAACATCTCTTTCAGATAAGTCAATATATTATTGCAATTTTAAAGGAATGACTAAGTAGATCTTTAACGCAACCAAGTGTTGGTTAGTGGTTCGCTAAAAATAGAAAATACGTTTGACCTCATGGATGTAATTCATTTCGCAACTTATATTTCTACACACGTAATGTTTGTGGTTATCATATTTTTAGATGATTCTAGATTCGGTTATTATGAGATGTCTAGTGAAATTATTATTTCTTTACAATGAGTTTAAATGTTTTTAGTACTTCCCCATTATCTGAAGATAAGTTGAGAATATAAGTTCCGGATATAATAAGATTTTCTAAAGAGAATTTGTGAATTTTACCTTTGGGTAAGTTTGCTTTATAGATTAGTTTTCCGGAAATGTCGAAAATATGAATTTTGCAATTTGTGGTGCTTAATAAATCTCCAGTTATGTTGAAATTCCCGTTATTCGGGTTATTAAAAAGCTTAATTTGATCAGCTTTTATACTCTCTGATGTTGAAAGGTTTTTGGGCGCAAACTTAGCAATAAAAAAAGTGTAGTCTGAACTGCTTGGTCCTGTTATTGGTAGGATTGCGGGTTGAAATGCTCCTTCTGTTGAGAACCCGTTGTGGTTTGCAGTAATTCCAGCCAAGTAGAATGACTCTGAATTATTTGAAAAAAAGGATTTTACAGATCCACCAAGGAATGTTCCTAAAGAAACGTCAGTAGCTCCGTAATAAGAAGAAACAACCAATTCTCCAGATGTATTAAACATTGCAAAAAAAATATCAGGCACATTCAGGTTGGGCTTTACGTTTACGAAGGCATTTGCGCTGGCAAGATTCTGACTGGATGTTGACCCAGAAATCAATATTTTGCTGCCTTTTACATCCAGACTAGAAAAATCATCTGATTCTATGCCTCCAAAGTAAGTGCTCCAAACTCGCTGTCCGGAAAAACTAAATTTGCTGATCACACTGTCTTGGTTTCCCATCGGTTGCGCCTGATACGCTCCTGCAGTTGCAAAATAGTTGGTATTATTGGGTGAGTAAATTTCAAAAGACAAACCTAATGTATAAATGCCGGTTTCTGTTACTTTTATTATGCCAACATTTCCATAATTATCAGAAGGTCCATAATATGTACCCCAGATTCTTTGGCCAGTATTGGCACTAAATCTCGAAATAGCACTGAGCGCTTTGGTTTGCTGAAATGTGCCGTTGGTGGCAAGTTGTGTATTTGTCCCTAAGAAATCTGAACTGGTAACTAAGTACAGATCTCCATTATATTCATCAAGAGAAAATATTTGTTCAGCAGGATAGTAGGTTGACCATATTTTTTGTCCCAAAGAATTAAGTTTTACGAGATAAGCATTCTTTCTAATGTTTCCATTTATGTAATCTAGTACAAAATTGCTTTGATAACTTCCCGTATCTGCTAAGTCTTGTTTTTTGGTAAGTCCTGAGAAGTATATATTTCCTGCATCGTCTGTTGTAAAGCTTAGATCTGAAATACCTGCAGGAATGAATGTTCTCCATAGAAATATACCGTTAGCGTCATACTTTGCTAAAAGTGATGTTCTGTTGTTTTCTATATCTTCTACTATAGAACTTGTAAGCCAAACTCCTGTACTTGCGGAAGCATTTAGTACATTTTTTGATTCGTTTATATAATAACTTCCATCCTGATCACGATATATTATTCTCTCACTTTCGGATGTGCTTAATGCAGCACTAGGAATCGCATATTTTGAATAGAGCAAAGAACCATTATTATTAATCTTTCCTTCTAACCGATTGAGTATGCTGGGAGTAAATCCTTGCATACCTGAAGTGATAAATTGGTTGTAATAACTGGTATTTGAGCTACTATTGTATTCTCTGTCAATGATAATATTACCATCATTAACCTCTATTGCTTTATAACTAGTGGGTCCCGTAGTTCCGTTGGTATGAACTCCACCAAAATAAGTTCCCCAGCTTCTTTCATAGACCTGAGAAACTTGTGCAGAATATAATCCTGCACAAAATATTAGAATGTAGTAATAAGAATTCCTCATCTTTACTGAATAACAAAGTATGTCACGCTGCCGACAGTAAACCATTGACCAAAAATTGGATAAGGGGCTGTACCTCCAACATTAGGAACAAATATATTAGAAGAACCGCATCCTATGCCACCTATTGAAAATCCACCATTTGGTATACCATTGCCCGTAGCTGGATCATTGACGGAAAATTTAGATCCCAACCACTTTGTTGAGGCAGAATAAACATTTAATATTCCATAAGGACCTGGTGCATTATAAACTTGCGTTCCATTACTCCACGAAACAACAATTGGAGACTGAACTAATGCATTATTATAACTAGTATACGTAAGAGGATTTCCTGTTACAGGATCTCCAGATAATATTGTTGGACTGCCCCACGTGTTAAGGTTAGGAGTACAACCGCCGGCTGTATTTCCCGGGTTATTAGCTAATAATGTAAAGTGCATATCATAGGAAGAAAAATTAAATATATTTATTTCTCCTTGTGAGTAAAATAGCTGAAATGAGATTAATGTAAATAAGAAAAGTATTTTTTTCATAATTATAATATTTATAAATTTGTTTTTTTACCTGAAGATTGTATATAGATTTTCATAGCCAAATTAATCGTTGCATCTCGATCTCCATAAGGTTCCACGGAAGCTTTTTGTCCTGATTTCTCTGCAGCTTTTAGAAGGTCAATTGCCGCCGGCAAAAGTATTTGCTTTCTTGCGTCACTTAATTCTTGTGGATTTTCTCTTGAGCCCGTTCCAATTAAAGGTTGACGATATTCTGGTTTTAATATTTCCTTCAGTGCATTCTCAAAATTAATTGTTTCTTTTGTTCTAGCTGTTAGATTTGTACTTTGGTTAACTTGTTCCACGGAATTTATTACTGCGTTTTCGCTAGCGCATGAAGTAATAAATAAATTACTGCTTAATAATACAGTGATAATAATTTTTGTCATATAATAACTTTTTTAGATTTGTTTTTAAAATATAAATAGGCAAATTTTTCAGAATTGGTTTTTGGAAAATTTGGTGTTTTAAGTATTAGATTTAGTGTCAATAATTAACATCTAAATGTTTACATGGATTCTTTGAGTAAAAAAGCAGTCAAGAGCATGAAGCTGTGAAAAAATATGACTTCGTATGGTTGTATTCGGCTTCGTATAGCCTGTACCCGATACATTTTTTAATAATTGCATCTCTCATATTAATGATTTTATTGGTGTGATTTGAATGTCACTTACAGTTGAATTCTTTGCAAATGTAAAAAAACAAATTTACAAACCAGCAATTTTTTTCTAATTTATTGTAAGATAATTATTCATAATCGAATTTTGTTGCGAGTTTATTCTAAATATTCTATAAAATTTTAAAGTTTTAAAATAATTTTATATTTATCCAGCTTCCATGTGAGATTCTATACCAAAATTCACGTCAAAAAATTAACATAATATATGTTTGCATGTCCTATGTTTATATTAAGGCAGTTTTTTACTTGCTAAGTTTCATGATATTATCTAGCATCACAATCTTTTGATTATGAAAGAATCTGTGGAACATATTATGGACCTGCAGGATCTGATTTGTCAGATATGCATTTGAATTTAAATTTGCAAAACCACCATCATGTTTAGGGAGGTGTGCAGATCAATAGTAACCTTTCAGCTCCATATTACAATCAGCATGTAACTATCGGTGGGCAGGACGTAAACATGGCATTTAGTACAAATGTTATCTATGGTCACTTTAACAATACCTAAAGTTTACAAAGTCTGATTTCCGTGGTGATTCAGCCGGAAACAATGTGTTTCAGACTAAATATTTAGATCATGCAGATAACGCGGGGGGCCAGTATTTCCTGAAATCATCATGTAATATTTTTACTGATATATCGACTGCTAATGCATGGTTTGGAGTGACCCCGTCATCGCTCCAGGACAACCGCATTCTTTGTTATACAAAAAAAATATAGCTGGAAATATCGTCTGGAAAACTTTTCTTCCGGGAAATGATTATGATTCTTATGTGTTGACTCAGACGAAAATTCAAATATTTTCGTGTATGGTTCAACTTATATTCAACAGGGTGTGACTACATCAGGGATGTAAAAGAAAATTATCAGGTGTGCTTTAATAATAACACCTTAAAAACTAATCGTTTTGTGAGACTTAAAATTACGGAAAAAAAGTGATGTTGTGATTATTTTTCAAATTTGAATCTCATAATCATTCCCAAAAATAGAAAACGGAATGTTGAGCGATGACTTTGCCCAGCATGTTTTAAAACAAGGCAAAGTAGCCATTGTTCCAGGCTCCGAAAGATGGTTTGGAAAAGGAGCTGAAGGTCATGTTAGCATCTGTTTCTCAACTTCGCAATAGATTTTGGAAGAGGAACTGGATAGGATTTTGAAGAGTTTTTAAAATAAAAAAGGGAGAACCAAAAAAGCTTATCCCTTTTTTTTGATTAATCATAAGATTTATTTTGAATACACCATACTACTTTTTTGTTTTCAAAAAATAGTAGATAAAACTACCCAAAATTGGAAACATAACAATAAGTAATGAATAGTTCACCCGTTCTCTTTTTGTTAACTTAGGATTGTTTTTTACTGTAACTAATCCCATTATGATTGCTGCTAAAATAATTATTATGTAAATGAAAGCAAATATTTCCATGGTTTAGATTAAATTTTAAGTTGGTTAATAATTCAATAGTATTATTTCCTAAAGCTCACAAGATGAGCAATTAAATATCCCGAGAAAGCCAAAAGACTTCCAAGACTCAGAACAGAGGGAAGATCCCAAAAATCCTGATAATATTTTACGAATGATACTGCAGAAGCCTGAACAGCAAATAAAATAGCGATTGGTTTCATAGTTTATTTTTTAAATTATTTATTTTTAGTCTTTAGAACCTTTGAAAGATATTTTATAAAAATTATGATAAGAGCACCGAAGCAGATTCCCCAATTAAAGGATTTCTTTACAAAGTCTTTAATTTCTTCATTCCCATCAGAGATCATTGTATCGAAAACTGAGGAGCTGAAAAATCTAGAGATAACGAATGCAATAATGATGAGCGGAATTGCATTGATAAATTTGTTTTTAGTGTTAGGAGTCATTTCTTATTCTCTTGTTTTATTAGTGTTTCTGTGAAAGTTTTTGATAGTTTTTATCATCAATATAAATACTGGTATATTTAAAAATAGTAGCATGTAGTTTCTCTAAAAATCAATAGATTCTTGAAAGAAGTTTGTTAACGCTGCTAACAATATTGCGAAGCTCGTGATGTAGAGCATCATGCTTATTAGAAATTGTGTTTTTGTTGGGTTTTCAAGCCAGTTACTTTTGTTATTCATCTTAATTAATTATTTAGCTTTTTGAAATAGTTTGTTAAAATTTTTGCAACTGCAATCGTTGCAAAGATGAGGACAACCAGAAGCATATAGTTTTCTCTGAAGGCCGGTGTTTTTTCAAAAAGTTCTGTCATAACAGCTACTATTAAAACAAAGCTTGTTGTGTACCAAGCTAAAACAGCTATTAATTGTGTTTTTGTGGGATTTGTTACCCATGTCGTTTTTTGTTTCATAATTTATTTTAAATTTTATTTGTTTCTGTGGCAAATATATATTGGTAAAAAGTCTTATTCCAAATCCTCTAAATTTTCATGCTATCTAAAAGGATAAATTATATTTTTGGGTAGAAAAATTATCTTTCTCAATGGGAAAACAATCTTTCTGAATAGAAAAACTTAAAAATTAATACTCTGATTAACAATTGCTTGACATGCATTTGTGTTTTTGTGAAATATTTCCGTTATTTGGCAGATTAATCGACTATTTCATGACCAAATTTCGACGACTTTATAAATTTCTATTACTTTTTATTCTTTTTTCTTACTGTGTAAATGGACAAGAAAAGACGGAAGTCAAGGAGTTTTCAAAATTTGAAAAAATTAAAACTAAGATCCTCAGTACTAAAGACAGGGAAGAGGCTTTTTTGCTCTCAAAAAATTATGTGACTTTAGCCAAAAAAGAAGGAAATTCTAAAGAACTACTTGATGCCTATGATTTTGCCTCTGGCACAGCTACGGACAGCTCAGGATTAAAGTATGGAGATAGTATTTTAACTTTAGCTATTAAGCTGCATGATCAAGTCGCAATAGGAAGTTCATATTTCACAATCGCAAATGGAAGTATAATGATATACGACTATAAGAGAGCGATAGAATTTTCAATAACATCTTACGATTATTTTAGAAATCAAAATTCTGATGAATTATCAAGAAAATCCCTTTTTACAATCGGAAAACTTAGACTAATAATTGGTGAGGATGAAGAGGCCAAAAAACTTTTAAAAAATCAATATTTATATTTTAAAAAACATCAAATCAATAACGATAGCAAATTGTGGTACAGTACTTTTTTAACTGCTATGATTCTCACAAATGCAAAATTAAAAGAACATAAAGAGAATGATTTACTTATAAAAGAAGCCTACAGTTTCTACAGTAAAAACAGAGATTTCAATTTTTATAAATTTCATATATATTTTAGTGACGCTTATAATGACTTTTCAATGGGAAAATATTCATCTGCGATAATTAAAATTAACAATGCTTTAGATATAATGCATAAAATAAATTATCGGGTTCCTGAAAATGTTAGTTTTCTTTTGGCGCAATGTTATTGGAAATCTGGTGAAACAGAAAAAGCATTCCCAATATTTAAACAGATAAGAGACAACTATTTTAAAAACCGTAAGACATCTCCTTCCTTTCGCCCCGCATTTGATTTTTTTACAGAATATTACAAAAAGCATGGAACTACTGAACAGCAATTAGCTTCAATGAACGATCTTCTTGAATTTGATAAATATGAAAGAGAAATCCATAAATATATCCAAACTAAACTAAAAGAATTTGACGAAAAATATAAGATAGAAGAAGATGAAGAAAGTAATACTCTGAGTGAAATCATGAGTTACGTGATTATTTGCTTAAGTTCTCTCGCTATAATTTATTATGTTTTTAAGAAAGTAAAATCTAACAAAACCCGTGAACAAAATAATATTTCCAATACTCAAAATTTTAGTGAAGAAAAAATAGACGAAGAAACTCAACGACCTAAAACCACAGAAGTTTTTGCTCAAGAGGAAATTGATTACGATATTTACAGACCCATCAACAAACTGACTGTTGAACAAATTTTAAAAGCAATGAACAGTTTTGAATCATCTTTTGGATTTCTTGAACAAGATTTAAAGCTGACCTCTCTTGCCCAGAAATTAAATACAAATGATAAATATCTAAGTAAAATAATTAAGATAAAAACAGGAAAAACATTCAATGCTTACCTTACAGATTTAAGATTTAAATATCTTGATGAAAAATTGAAAACAGATTCTCAGTTCAAAAACCAAAAAATCAAGGACATTTCATCAAATTTAGGATTTGGAAGTCCGGAATTTTTTGCGACAGCATTCAAGGAAGAATATGGTAAATCACCTAAAGAATATTTTGAAAGTTGATCGTTTTTTGAGATTTATCTTTTTTACTAATTTATCTCTGATTGAATAGATTATATCTAAAATCTAAATCTTCCATTTTATGAATTTGTACCAATGTTGATAAATTCATACTATTTTTATTTTTTAAAACCACTTCAGCATTGTAATTATTGATGTGTAACTCCTGCATAAATGCATTAGTATGAAGCAAGTAGGTATATCCTCCATAATAAAACTCATACAATCGATAGTTTTTATGAAGTTCTAAATGAGGTTTCAAGAAGTGAAGTTTAGGATTATCAAACTGCTCCTGATCAATGAGTATCAAAGGATGTCGAGGCTTTAAGTAATATAGAGGAATGTCGTTTAGGTTATAACGAGAAAACTCTCTGATAAAATTAAATTCTTCAGAATGAGAATCTCCGCATATTCTTTCTCGTTCTTCTAAGAATATTTTATATATCCCTCGCTTGAAACTTCTAGCAAAATTTTCTTGAAATTTGCTTTGAAATCTATACTTCATTTTGATACTAACCTTTCTTTGTTGCAGATTTACTTTAAAATATTCTGAGCTAAACCTTTTATAAGAAGAAATATTTTTATTATCTGAAATTAAAAATCTTGATAGATTAAATATCTCCTTGATAGCTAAATCCACAGATGGTTGAAAGCTTTGTTTTTTTCCAAATGCAAAGTTGCAATCGTCGCATACATTTAAGCAGATATTTTTTCCTCCAAGTGATTGTGGAAAAGTATGCGCTAAAGTATTAAAATTTATATCACTATCATTTCGGCTACACCAAATGCATGTTTTCATATAGAGTTATAATTCAAAATTTCATACTTTAAAGATAAAAACAATTATAAATCGTTTTTTGAGATTAATTATAAAATTTTTGATGAAGTCAAATTTCATCAATTTATCATAAAAAGAAATTATAGATCAAGGGAAATGTTATAAATGAGAACCTAAGATTTTGTTTAAACAAGCAAATTTTAACTATCTAAATGTAGGCGAAAGTTTTTTTAAACAGACTTTTTTCCTATAATTAATAACTCGTCCCAATTCGTTGTATATCTTGGGCTTCGATGCTCCTTAATCAAAGCCCATTCTTTTTCTCTATTTCCTACTGTTGCAACTTTAACTTTATTCTTCCCAAATTTATTATTTAAAGTATCAATTACATCTGTAATTTCTTTGCTTTCACTTTTACTTTTCGTCTCAAACAAACTAGTTTGTATTTCATCATCAGGGACTAAATGCAAAAGATTTATACCCACTTTTTTATATCGATATCCCGGTTTATAAATTTGCTTTAATCCTTTAAGTGCTTCTTTTGTAAGCTTGACCGTACTGTTAGAAGGTCTTTCAATTGAATAATTGGTTTACGTAGTGATTTATTTTTTCAATTTGTTTCGCTTCGGTCTTTTGTAAAATGATGTCATCAATTATTTCATCCTGTTCCTCTTTACTTAATGCTTTAAATGATTTCAAAACATCTGCATCTTCAAAACATTTTAGAACATCAGCCTTGTTATCAATTTTCTCATTGGTATGAAGGAATAGGGTAACGTTGACGGTATCGCCACCGCTTTTCCCAATTTCTTTTCTTATGTCTCCATTAATAGAGATCATTTTATCTGCGTCTGTTCTGGGCGCCAGATTCATTACTTTCAGTTCATAATCATCGATCAATCCGGATACTTTTAGCGCTCCCCAACTTCCATCAATATCTTTGGTGTCAGGAATTACAAGATGATAGGTCCACGCACCATTGCCGGGAATATATTGGAGTTTAAGCTTTTTATTTTTAATTATCTCTTTCATAGTTTTACTTATTATAATTAAATGTCGTTGACGAATTGATTAAGATGCTGACAAGCCTTAAAACTTTCAACCATGTCTGAAAAATTATCCTTTCCACGAAAAAAAGTATCAGGATGAAAATTTCTTACAAAGAATCCTTTCATTTTCAAAAACTCCTCTGCTGGACTATCTGCGTCAAAACCTTTGGGGATTTTCTGTAGACTTTCCTGCGCAACAATACCTTCAGGAAAAGCTTTGAGCAATTTTGTATCTTCAGCAATCTTCTTCCATTCATTGAAATTATGATCAATTTTTTCACGGATTTTCTTCAAGCGGTCAGGCTCCGGCTGAAAAGCACCAGCTCCGATGTAACATTCACCGGGACTCATCACCATAAAGTAACCCGACTTACCACTTTTTCGACCGCTTTCGGTAATAATGGAATATAGGTATGTTTTATAAGGCGATTTATCTTTTGTAAATCTTAAATCCCGGTTTAGTCCCGGAATACAGTCTTTCGCCTGAAATTCAGACCTAGCAATGGACTGATCAAATTTTGAGATGGCGCTGATAAGATTTTGATTGAAAGATGTATAATCCTCCAGCGTTTGATCGTATTCCATGCGATGCTCATCAACCCATTTTTTATTATTGTTGATGAACAAACCATTTAGAAAATCAAAACTTGATTTTTTAGCATAGTAAAAATTTAAGTAAATTTAGGAAATAATGTTGATTTACTTAAGAAAGTAAATTGATCGTATTTTGAGATTATTTGGTAGTATACTGTTTTTTAATATTATCAAATTGCGTTATGAGTTGATTAACTTCATCCTCATTTAATTTTCCATCAATAAAATCATCAAGTAGATTCGATAAAGGATTTATTCAGTGAATTTTTACTGGCTCTGTTAACTCTAAAGTTTTGAGTTCTGGTGTATTTAGCTTTAGAGTAAACTTTATAATATTTAGAATTGCTGAAATTTTAAGCCCTGTAGGTTCTTCCGAATTCTATAAACTATTTACATAAAGTGTTGCACTTTCATTTGAAAATCCATTTTGAGATAAATAATCTAAAAGTATTTGCTTTTCTTGCATTTGTACATTTTTTTAGATTCATCTTTTAGCTTTAGTATCAGTATAAAAAATAAAGCTACACTAGTAACCATAGTTGATAAGATAACCGCTGAGTAAATAATATCAAAATATAAATTTCTCACTTCTATCTGTATTAAAATAAAACACAAAAGAAACACTATTAAGAATAGAATAGATGTTGTATAGAGTAGCTTTTTATTTCTCATCGAATCGTTTTTTGAGATTGCAAATGCAGTATTATTTATCTTTTAATTTTGAAAAATAATGGTTTGCTATATTAACACTTCCAGAGATTACTAGACCTTTTATAAATGACCAAAACAATATTTCGTTTAATTTACTTGTCGTGTAGTTAGTATCATCATAGAAGTTAATTTCCATTAGAAATATAATTACCGTCATTGTAAACGCACCTAATAAAATTTTTTCTATTCTTCGTGAAACCATATTATAAGTTTATGCTATTTCTGAGCTAATATATCGTTTTTTGAGATTTTTTAAATGAATAATAAGATTATAAAATACAGAACCTAACATATTTAACATTTATATTTTGTGGCAGAAGTCGTTTCTTCCACCAGGTAACTTTCCCTCAATCTTAACAAGGCAAGCTATCGTGAAGTTATATGATACCGGTCATTTTGCTTTAGAAACTCACGTCAAAGAACTAGGAGAAGAAATCTTAAAGTTTTTAAATACACTTCCCAATTAGATTTATAAAATTTCTTTCAGGCTTTAGCAATACAGTATCAGGAAGAAAGTCTAATAGCGTTGATCGCCATTAGACCGCTTCCTTTTAAGAACAAGCTCATAATAAATCTTCAATTTTACTGGAATAAAAAGGGTCAAAAAAACACAATTAAAATTCATCATAATTACAACTTAAAATCAATATGACAAAGTTTGTATGGTGACAGAAAAACTGTATCCTTTGGCAGAATTTTTTGTTGGAAAACCAACATTTGCAAAAGAAGATTTTTAAATTTTATTATTAAAAAGCTGGTATTTTTTAATGAGCGGCTGATTTGGAGAAAAAATTCATAACTACAACTCCGGCAACAATTAATGTAATTCCAATTATTGCAGGGATATCTAATGTCTGCCTGAATACGACAACAGAGACAATCGCCGTAAGCACAATACCTAAACCTCCCCAAATGGCATATGCAATTCCTAATGGGATTGATTTCAAAGCCTGTGAAAGGAAGAAAAAGCAAATAAGATAGGCTAACACTGTAATGACCGAGGGTCCTGCTTTTGTAAACCCATTGGAGGCTTTCATAAAACTTGAACCTATCACTTCAAGAATGATTGCTAAGGAAAGAAATACGTATTTCATAATTTTTTATGCTAAAAATGTCTCCTCCAAATAAATTTTCAAGTCGGTAGGTCTGCGGTCTAAAAGTTCTTCTAAGTCTGATTCTCTAACATCATACTCGTGGTTTCTAATGATGGCAGCTAAAAGTGATGAAAAGTAAATGTCATTTTCAGTAACTCCATATTCTTTCAATTTTGCTTCGTAATCCTCTGGCAGTGGACTGTTGTAAGAAACTGATTTTCCTGACAATTCTGAGAGAATTTCTGCTATATCCTGAAACGAATATGTGGGTGATCCTGTTAAAAGATAAATTCTATTGTCATGTTCGTTGCTGGCTAAAACGTTGGCAATGGCCTCTGCCATTTCGCTGCTCTTTGCAAATGTTGCTTTTGCGTCCCCTGCCGGAAATGTGATTCCGGTGTTTACCGCATCATAACCAATAAAAAATGGAATAGTTTCGGCATATAACCCGTTTTGAAAAATAGTATAAGTTAAACCGCTGTTGATGATATAATTTTCTGTAGTAATATAAGAATCCGTTAAAGATCCCAGCATAGATCGAGTTACCTGTTTATTTAATGCACCACCTGTATAATAGATGTGTTTAACGCCAGATTCTTTGGCAACATCAATAACGTTTTTGTGGTCTGAAAATGAATTTTCACTTTCTATACTTACCAAAAATAATTTTGTAATACCCTGCATAGCCTTTACGAGGGAAGATTTATCGTTATAATCACCAATACAAATCTTGATTCCTTTTTCTTCCAAAGATTTTGCTTTCGCGGTATTGCGTACCAATGCTGCTACACCGCTAGCGGGAACTTTTTTTAGTAGGTTGTGGATAACATTATTTCCTAAATTTCCTGTAGCGCCTGTTATTAATATCATTATTTATTAAATTAAAATTACCATGCAAAGAAAGATAAAATTAAAGCTGGTGTTTTTGACAAAAGTCAAAATAGAAATATTTTCTGATACGAATGTGTCGAATTTATTGTATTACAAAATATTTTTAACGTCGATTTCACGGTTTTTAGGAAGATCAAGAAAGGGAAATCTTGCAACGGTCGCTCTTATGATTTTCTGTTTTGAATCCGGCTCCCCCCAAATAATTTCTACTTCATTTCCTGTCACAGCATCAGATATATTTAATATTCCTAAAGAAATCATTGCTTTGTAGTACACGGTATAGATTCTCCCACTGGACAGTCCAATCTGTTTTCCATTTTTCTGAACGATATCGGTATGCACGGCGGTATTATTCGCTGTCCAAATCGGGTTGGCAGGAAAGTCCATATACTGATATTCATCACCTTCTCTAAACTGAGAAGCATATACATCTTCTATATCTTCTTCATTCCAAACTAATGTTACTACTTGTCGTTTTGGATTTTGTAAGATTTCTTCTATGGCTTCACGTCCAATGAAATCATGATCAAGATGAATTCGATTGCTCCAACCCGCTTCTACCGGATTTAAGTACCGCTGGGGAATATTTTCACCTGCACTTCCTGCCACATTGTTAAGAACAGGATTGTAGCTATCACCCAGATATTCCATAAATTTTTTATCTTCGTAAAATGCACAGGTAAAATGAATATAGGATTGTACAAACCCATTTTCTGTATGATTCATTCCATAAACCTCCATCCCTAATCTTTCAATACCGAATTCTTCACCCGCGCTTAAAAGAGCATTATATACATTTTCTGCATCTTCAATATTTCCGTGAACTTCGTACGCTAATGTTCCGGCAACACCCATTCTCAAAATTCTGACATCATATTTTTTATGCGAATAATCATTCGAGTAAATCGTGGCCTGCATATGTTTGAAAAAATCCAGATGACGCAAACTGCTTTTAGTAGCCTTTTCCAATATATTCAGGGACGACATCCCACCTAACTGAAACAGAAAAACTTTTCCTGTCAGGTCAAATCCCTGAACATCATACTTGCCGCTATCTACAAAATAATTAATGTAGGGACTTAAAAAATAACTGATATACTCGTCATTTCCCAGACTTAGAATTATTCCGTCAGACATGATATTGCCATTTTCATTACACATAACTGCATGTCTGGTGTTTCCTTTGCGAAAGGATCTAAAATCATTCACGCAGGTATCGGACAACAATCTTAAAACATCTTTACCTCTTAGTAGATATGGAAAGGCCGGATTTAGACCTGCGTGAAGATAGCACGACTTCTTCCATGAAAGCGATTCTGTCTTAAAATCAGAAAAACGATAAGGCGATAAATGTCCAAATGCGTTGTTATAATCTGCTACATTTTCATCAACTGGTAAATACGGGCTGTGGATAAATTTTTCATTCATACTTTAAAAATTTGCTGTGTTTGATAAAAGAAAACTTTGAAAGTGATCTAATATAAACAGTGCAAATAAAGTGTAAAAATGAATTGAGGGATTTGACAAAAGTCAAATTACGTTTGTTTTTTTCTGATGCGGCTTAGAGTCTCCTGTTTAATTCCCAAATATGAAGCTATATAACCAAGTGAAATTCTCTGTATAGCTGAAGGTTCATTCTTCAGCAAAGTATGGTAACGTTCTTCCGCTGTTTGTGTTTGAAGAGAATTTATTCTTTCCTCCAAAATAACGCAATATTCTTCAGCCATTTTCCTGCCAATGGTGTTGAAATCGTTATTTATCCTGTAGATTTCCTCCAATTCGTTTATGAAAATGTAATGGATGACGGTAGTTTCGATAAATTGAATATTTTCAGTTGAAGGTGCTTTGTAAAAGAGAGGTAAAGTGGCACCCAAAATAATGTTTTCAAAACCGAACCATGTGTTAATTTCAACATCATCCTTTTCATAATATGAACGGACCAGGCCATTTTCGATTAAAAATAAACTTGATGTCACCTGACCTTTTTTAACAAAAAATTCACCTTTTCTTTTGACTTGGGTTACAATACGTTCTTCAAGTTTCTTTTCAATTTCCGGTGATACAAATCCGTATTCCTTGAATTTTTTAATGAGTGGATTCATTTTTATGTATAAATACAAATTTAATAGAAAAAGGTTTGTTAATGTATTTTATCTACACTAATTGATTGAGATAATTTAATCGTTTTTTGAGATTATTTCATTGAATAAATTTAAAATCAGTCATTTGATAATAAATTTTAATTGAGATTAAATATCAAAGTCATCATTATACCTCAGACCATCATATTGAACATCTCTTATCCTAAAATAAGTAGGTAGACGGCTAAGGTGTAAGGAAGCACTATGTATTTGATTATTTGGACAAAACTTTTTCCAAATATAATAATGGTTTACTATTGAAAGAGCTGAAAGAGCCTTTAAAAGATTCTCCAAATGCGCCAAATGATAGTTTTCGGATCTGTTATGCTTTAAACTGTTATAATCAGACCACCAATTTGGAGAGTTATCCCTTCGCCATCCTTGAAGAGGCAAATAATGTTTATCAAAAAATTGTATGTCGACAACATGATCTATAATCGTTGGACAATGTCTAAGAATTACATCTGCTATATCAGATATATTTGCTTTAGGATGTCCATTCTTAAATCCCGGTTCAAATATCTCACAAAGTTCCTTTGCTACCACTTCAAATTCTGAACACGAAGCTAAAAAAATGAGTGAAATTTCAGTAGAAAATGTCTGATAATTGCGCTCGTCAACTTCAACGAATGAAGATATTAATTGAAATTTAGCTTCAAGAGCAAATAAATAGTTATAATAATTCATGTTTACTTTTTTATCATTTTTTGAGTTTTTTTTATAGCTGCCAACTTTTCGCAGCTTAAGTGAAGTTGCAATTCAAACGGACTGATTCTATCAAGATAACACTTTCACCTTAAAAACAAAATTGCTAACGAAATCAACCGTTTGAATCACCTTGATATAGTCTAATTTTATTGATAGGCATCGGATGGTTTTTTGAGATTTTAATTTAATTTCTTCTCAACAGATTTTAAACAATAGCCTTATTATTTAAGTGAATAATAAATTAATGAGGGTGTGCATTTATCCAATCCATTGCAAACTGGTGAACTTCATCAATCCGGTCATTTTTTGGATTGTCCCGATCAACAGGCTGATCTTGAAAATAATGATTGCTGTCCGGATATACTTTGTAGGTAAGATTATTTTTTTGTATACGTATAAATTCCAGTTTCGCATAATCCATTCCGAATATAGGCTGATTATTATCTTTTCCGGCAGCAATATAAAGTATGGGAATATTTAATTCAAGCATATTTTCAAGCGGCGATTTTTTATTAAAACTACTCCATTTTAAATACGTCTCTCCATACCATTTCTTTTTAACCGATAGCGGATCAGCAAATATCTTATCAAACTCTGTATAAAGAGAATCAATAACTTTTTGTCCTTCATTGGCAGATATCTTATTTCTTTCGATCTGCAATCTTACATTGGTTAGAAAATCATACAGCTGTGGCATTGCATTTCCAACAATCGAGACCACATGGGTAACTTTCTTATTAATAACCGCCACGCGCGGTGCTACCTGGGAGCCTTCAGAATAACCCATCACGACAATTTTACATTTGTCGACAGGAACTTTTTTACTGATCATATCTATTGCTTTTGCTGCTGCACCGGCTCTCCAATCTAAACTGTATAAATTTGTATAGGCATCATTTTCAGGATAAAAACGTCTTCCCGACGGTGAAGTCTGCAGGGAATCTTTAAAAGGTATTCCTGGTTTACTGATAAGCACGATATGGAAGTCCTTTGCATATTTCTTTATATCTAAAGGAATAGAAGTTGAATAATTTCCAGACTTCTTTTTATAATAAATAGGAAAATTTCCTGATCCATCTAAATAGACCAGCAGGGGCTTTTTAGCAGTACTATCAGAAGTAGCAAGATGAATCTGAATTGTTTTTAGTTTATGATCATGTATGGTATAATGACTGAAATATTCTGCTTGACCAAATACTTTTCTACCAAAAAAGAGGAATACAATAAAAAAGATATATTTCATTACGTTTATTAAATAGCGTTTTTTGAGATTAAGTTTTATCTATGGAAACGTTCCACCACTTGTTGTCAGCTGCGAACTACGGAACGAATTATTTTCTGTTAAAGATAAAATTTCTTACGAAGAATAACCGTTAATTTACCACAAAATTAACAATCTTGCCAAACGTATCTTAGCACTCGTTATTTTTCCCTTTCTTCTCACATTATAAATAATTCATGTCTTCGGTTCCGATTGTTTTGTCGACACTTCAAATTGCTTTATTAAAATCTTCGCAAGCACTTTTTGTTTGTTCTGATGTTGGTTCGAAATTTCCTTTTGAAGTGAATGTGTTAATTTTTGCATTTCCTCGAGTGTTAACGGTTTGCAGCTTGATGAATTCCCGGAAATCGACGCACAAATGTTCAGTATTGCACAATAGTTCAATCAAAAAAATTCTGTTGAATTAGCACTAAACCCGCTATTCCCACACTGCTTTTGTTTGGCAGAGTTATTTTATAGTTTAATCAATCCAGTTATTTAATTGAGCGTTTGTTTTCAGTATCATCGGAAACCAGCATTCTCCGTATTTTTCATCTTTCTTTTTTTCATAAGCACGTAAACCTTTAACCAATCCAATAATATTTGTATCCGGATTTTTCTTCAAATAATTTAGTCTATCATTGAACGAATTTATTTCTAAATCGTTTTCTGCATTTGAGTAATTTTTCAGATATTAATTATGCTAACATTAATTCTAGTCGAATTCTTCAAAAGTTTGTCCAAATCATTTGTTAAGTCTATATCATTTAAAAAGTCAATCGTTTTTTGAGACTTATTTATATTTTGTCTAATATTTTGGGGTTTGCGGACGGCAGGGATTTTAGAATAAATTCAATCAATAATCCAAAATTTTTTAGATTTATTTTTACAATTTCGCCTAACGATTAAAAAACTGCTCATAATATTTACTGGAATATTATTAACCTGATGACTTGGAAAAGAAATTCATTATGATAACGCCTAGTTTTGCAATGATCATTCTATTTTAAAGATATAATCATTTCTTATCTTATCAGCTTTCATCCCCAACTCTTTCATAGAATATTCTTAATTGTCAATCTCAACACTTTCTATGGTCCAATGCAAGCTATAATTATGCGTTTTTTCAATCCTAGTGGTCGAGTTTGCAGGAACTTCAATCATTATGATTGTATCATTGGTAACCGTTTTTTTTAAAGACTTAAGATCATTTTTATTCCTATTGAAATATCCAGGCTTCAAAATTCCGTTTTCATAGTTGAAACTCAACCGTCCATAATCATCATTAAACAGATAATTCGAGATTTTCTTTTTGTAATTAATCTTTATTATGTGTTTTGATGAAGTAAGATTTTGAATAAAAAATTCTGTCGGAATTGAACAGCCAAATAACAATAACAAAAAAATAAATCCAAAAAATATTTTAATCTGTCGCATAGAATTGATAATTTAAGATAAAGCTTTCAAAATAATGTACGATGCTAATTAATCGTTTTTTGAGATCTTAATAACAACTACAACGGTTGTGTATTTTTAGAGGCGGTATAAAAATAAGAAAACTTTCCACTTGCTAATAAGTTGATTAACCGCTAAAATATTAGATGAAACCTTCATACCCGCCTGTAGAAATATCTTTTTCTCTGTAGTGCTTTTCAGTGGTAGTCTTTTATTTTTTGTAAAATAATTGAATCATTTTTATTCTTATTTTTTTCTATTAAAAGATCCAGAACTACTGTATAAAGTTTTCTTTGCTTTTCATCGGGTCCATTTAGCGGATTTATCTGTATAAGATTGACATTAGTATATAAGACGACAATATTCGTTGACATTCCATCAAATGCGGGAATCATATTTCTATCAGAAAAATCATCGGATTTTAAAGAAAACGAAAGTTGTTTTATTTTATCAATTTCAACGTTACTTAGATTCATCTTAAATGGTTTTAGTCTAGGTCTTTCGTTCTGAAAATCTTTATATTCATTTTCTTCCTCAATTGAAAGTTTTTCGCCGTTTTCTATCGGAGGCGGTGGTGGAATCGGACTGTATGAGGAAGGACTATAAAAAACTAAATAACCATCTGTTAAATTTATTATAGTTTCGACAGGTTGGTGAAAACTCGGATAATACCCAATTTTCATCAATATTGCTTCATATTTTTGTGGTATGTTTCCTTTTTCTTGTTGGAAGAAAAAACTAAAATTGAGCATATAATTATTTGGCTAATTGTTTTCATAGCATTACAAGTAACTTATTTATATTCGCTATACAATAGCGCATATCCACCCAAATTCCCAGTGATATCCGTTAAATATAAGCAGTCGTTTTTTGAGACTAAAGTAATTGGGTGGATCTAAATTTATACGGTCAACAGTTAGTTTGGTATTATCACGCCACAGAACGAAAACAGCTATATCACTACCATAAATGGTCACGATGTAATAGTGTTAGATTTTGGAGTTGTATTTACCAAAGAAGACCTGAAGATTTTGGCAGATCGTCTCAAACGAATAATATTAATATTCTTTTTGAGCCTTCCGTTCATTTTAAGGGAGCTGCAGATTTATATATAATTTTCTTTAAAAATATTAAAAAACATTTCGTGAATGTTTTTGCTAAAATCTTAATTCTGTTTACAATAGGACATTTGTGTCAAAAGAACTAAATATTATAATCTAAAAAAACTATTAATATAGAAGTCATTTCAAAATGCAACTTTAATTTTTTCGAATAGCTTCCGCGTAAATATCATTAATAATATCGCGTACCAACTGACCATTCTGATGATTGGAAAGAACAACTACCGCGACCTTATTTTGTTCAGAATATCTCATAAGGCTTGAGTTTCCGAAGGTGTCGCCATCTTTTTCGAGAAAACCTTCACCAATTTCCCAACCTAAGCCTAATTTTTTCTTAGAATCTTCGTAATATGTTTGTTCAATGCGCTTTACCGCTAGTGAAAAATTTGGGTTATAGAGATAGGATTTAAGATATTTTATTAAATCTATGGCATTGGAGTGCAAACCTCCTGCAGGATTTGCCGCATTTAAAATCATTGCTTTTTGCGGCACGCCGCGCTGACTGTATAATCCGGCGGTGTTTTTATTTTTTGGTATAGAAAACGTGGTTGAAGTCATTTTCAAAGGTTCCAGAATTTTTTTTGTAACTACTTCTTCAAAAGGTATTTTTGCTTGCAGAGCCAGCAGATTTCCTAAGAGTGAGTAAGCGAAGTTATTATACTGATATTGTCGGTAACCTTTCAGCGAATCTGTTTTACTAAGAATATTATATAGATATGGACTGTCAACAAAACGGAAAGGATTATTTGGATCTTTTGCCATTAAATCTTCAAAATACTGATCATTGCTGAGATTTGGCAATCCTGACTGATGTGTTGCCAGATCGGTCATTAAAATTTTATTTTTCATCTGGCAACTTATATCAACATCTTTAGGAAGATATTTATCAAAGAAGTCAAAAGGCTTAACTGTCCCTTTTTCAATTTCCTGAGCAAGCAAAAGAGCAGTAAATGTTTTTGTAGCTGAGCCAATTTCGAACACTGTGCTGCTATCGATTTTAGTTTTTCCAGCTACGTGAAGTGTTCCATAAGAATAGTAATGTGTTTTACCCTTCTGATGGACACCAATCACAAGGCCTACATCGGAAAATTTACTAAGACGCTTTTTAACTACAGCATCCACAAATTTTTGATTTTGCTGAGCAAAACTTAAGATAAATGGAAACGTGAAAAGAAGAAAAAAGAAAGTTTTGGTCATTTTGGTTTTATTAATAGGTAGCTGTAGTACTCATAATGTTACTTTAGCTTTGGAAATATATTTGATTTTTTTAATGAGATTTTACAGATAAAAGTTTAAGAAAGAAGGTTAATTCCATTTTAACGATTGAATCTTTTTGATGGAGAAAGATAATAATTTTATCTTTTTTCACAGTTTCACATTCAATCAGATATTCTCTTCCCGATGTTATGATGATAGTGATTTATTCACCCCAAAAATTCTTCCGAGTCTAAATTATTATCTAACTACTGAGAATGCACCACTAATTTTCCGTGTAATTTCTAATTTATTTGCAGCGCAAATTTTCTGATAAAAATATCCATTTTTTTTGGATCATATGTCTACTGGTCTAATGCTTTTAATCTATATTTTTTAGGTGTAATGCAACATAGTACTTCATAATTTTTTCTGCTATCATAAATAATATTTTAAGATGAGTGTTTTTCATATTTTATTTCCTTTGTTTTAGCAACATATGAACTACTTAGAGGATAGTTTCACGTATAAAAATGATCTTAATCAGAAAAAAACCTATATGTTCAGAATCATTTAACCAAAGAAGCCGCTATTGCTAACGGCTTTTGTATTAATATCCTCTTTTTGAAAAAAGAATCGATTTGTCTATTACACTTTCTATAAATTCACTAAATTTTTCATTTAAAGAATAAATATAATATTCATCATTGCCACGATACGTTACTCCCCAAACATTTGGATTCTCTGTGTTCTCATCAAGATAAAAGAAAGTAAATTGATCAAAATTACCATATTCTGATATTACCCAAAATGGTCTCGTTATGTTTAGCTTATTTTCTTTTAAAGCTTGTTTTAAATAGCCTAATACTTCATCGTCTGCCAACATATCTAAAGTACAATGACCATCAAAAAGTTGTAATCCTCCTGTATATTCACCGGCTAACAATAAAAACTCTTTGTATGCTAATGGAAATTTGATATTTAATCTTTGTTCTACTTTTATGATTTCGGATGCAGAAACACCTCGTGTTTTTTGATCTCTTAACTTAGGCGCATTTGCCAATTTTTGCATATATGTATAACTCATAATAATTCATTTTAAATTTTTTATTGCTTCTAAAAATTCTATATTTCCCACTACATATCGATTTTTATTAAATCTTACTGCTTCTACACTCAGTTTTTCTACTTTATACATTTCCTGCCGAATAATAATCTGCTTTTTACAAGAGGGGCAGGGTTCGTAGAGTGATTTAAAATTATTTTCCAATACCTGTACATTTTCTTTGCCGTGTTTTGCCATTAATGTAGCCAAATCATGATCGTTTTGGGCGAAAATTTTGTGCTCAGAGTCCTTAAATCTTATCATTTTACCTTTTTCCTCCAACGTCTCATAGTGAAGATCCAACTCGTCCATGGACATTTCTAGTTGCTTGGCAATATAATCTTTGTTAGGATTTCCACAAAATCCTGGGGCGTTTTCAGTCGCAAAAGCTTTATATTCCAATTCAATTACTTCACCATTGACTCTCACTTTTTGTCTCATAATAGCAACGTTTGAGGCTTTCTTTTCACCGACAAACTTTCGTCTCCATTCCAACATCATTTCCATGTCTTTTTTAGAAAGGTCTCCCATAGGCTTCAGCTTTTTCCAAGTCTTCATTACTTTGGCAACATCTGCGTACTTCAGCAACAAATCTTTGAAACCTGTGTAAAATGCCTTCATCAATCTTTTCTGTAAGGCAATTTCTGCCGGTCCTAAAAAAGGAAGCTGCATATTCAAAGAACTTCGTGTTTCTTTAGAATAAAGTTTAAAGGCATCAAAGATTTCGTCTATCATTTTACGCATCTCATCTTTGCCCTGCTTCAGAAAATCAATGAGAGCATCTAAGATTCTTATAAACTCATCTATAGCTTTACCTACAAACTTTACACTTTTTTGCCATGCTTTTTTAACCCCTCTAGCAAATGTAGTAAAAAAGCCAAAAAGTTCCTGTCCTAATCTGCGGACAATTTCTGCCACCGAAAGAACGCCTCCGCTTATCAAAATACCTATCACTACTTCTATAAGTAAAGAGATGATAAATCCGTAAAAACCACCTATAAAGTACGCTACATGAACTAAATCTATATTAATAGAAGCTGAAATTGCTTTTTGTAAAAAATGCAATGTTAGTTGCCCAAGATCTAAATTCTCTATGTTTTGAAGACCTTCTTCCACACGTTCTACCAATCTAGGCAGATGAGTATCCAGGTTTTTCATCAGTTCCTTGCTGGAAGTACTGATATTGATAATCATCTTGATCATATCCAGAAGACTCGTAACTGCATCTACCAGAGAGTTCCATACTCCGCAAACAAAGGCATTCCAAGCTCTGATGCCTGTTTTCAATACATCGTAAACATCAATATTCTCCAAATTATCAATTATGTTTTTGCATTTTTGATAAACTTGTTTGAATGCATCATACACAACCTCATTCAAAGTTATATTTTTAGGATTTTTCTTAGTTTCAACAGGAATATTGAAGAGTGTACTGAAATAGGAGTCGTATTCTTGCAGACTATTGGTAAGATCCTGAATAACGGTTCTTATCTTTTTATTCAGCTCATTATCATCTAACTTATCAAGCGATTGCTCCAAAGCAATTGGGTAAAACTTGGGATCAAAAGTTTCTTGTGCCTTTGGATTCCAACGATGGTCTTCTATCTTTCCTTTGTTGATAAACTCTATTGCTTCATCTAATAATAAACTTATGCCATAGTTGGAAACTTCTGTAAATGCTCCGAATGAAATAAAGTCAATTATTGTATAGATGATAGAAATTGTTTTTAGTGCAGGATATTCTGCTTTTCCATTTTTTAAAAGTTCTTTTACAAAATCCTCTTCAATTACATAACCTGTCTCCATTACAAAAGAGTCTAAAATCCCACTGATAAGGTTTTTGTTTTCGGTCACATGGCTTTCGTAGGTTGACAGAAGATTTTCTCTCAATTTACTTCCTACAGTTACTGCGCCGTAGATAAAACTTGCTTTATCTGTAGAATTGTCTTCTACAAAAATGAGTAATTCTTTTTCCCCCCCTAAGGTATGTTTATATGCTTCTTCCAGCTTTTTTGCACTGGTAGAAATAAAAATCTTCACATGATAAGCAAATTTTTTGTTCTTACTTTTGGGATAATAGTAAAAATCTTTTTCTACAATTTTTATTTCATCAGGGTCTGTTCGGGCATCGCTAATTACTATAATTCCATTATAGTCAATAGATTTTGAGTCGATGAAATACGTGTCTTTTGCTAAAGTACTACTTCCTGAAATAGCTCCCATGGTTAAAACAGGGCTCACATTATGCATTCCCCGTCTGGTTTCCCCGAGTTGCATGGTATTGGCTGAGCTCTTCATCTTCAGAAAATCCTGAAATCCACCATAGCCCATTTGCTGCATAATAGCTGCATTATCCAAAGGAAGATGATTTTCTAAATCTGCTAAAAGCTCTTGTTTTGTAACATCGTCAAAATCTTCTATTTCATTTAAATATTCTTCGTAAGTCATAATTTCTTGTTTTTAGCTTTTGGCTTATGGCGGCTGGTTATTTTCCAACCGCCACTTGCCTAAAGCCTGTTAATAATCATTAATCAACAATACCATTATGGAAGATTGTTTTTGATACTCTGCATAGAGATCTGTGCAACTACTTTTCTAGGATCACTATCCGTGGTAAGCTGTAGATTACCATCTTTGATGTCAATATTTTCTACAAAACGGTGTTTTCCTGCACTCAATTGTGCATCGGTAATGATAAATTCCGATTTGGTAACCACTTCTTCAGGATTTTCAAACTCTTCCGGGTTTTCATAACTAAACGGTAATGCGGTTTCCGTTTTCAAACCTGCTGAATCTTGCTGTAGAATAGTAAGGGTAGTAGGAAGTTTCGTAATCCAAGGTTTTCCTTGTTTTAGTCCCACAGGCTCTCTCATTTCGTCTACAATACTCATATACATAGGATCTCCAATTACGGGAACTTCTTCTCCGTTCCAGATTTTTCCCGTACTTAAAAAGAATTGGATGGCATCTTCAAATCCCGGTCTTACCGTAACAATGACTCTTGCCATACCTGATTGTAAGAAACTTCTGAACAAAGGATCTACACTTTCGCTGATGTACATTTCCTGCCAGTGTTGTCTGTTTGCCCAATAGTATGGGTAAAAACTATAGCTCATGACACTCCATTCGAAAGCCTGTTCCATGAATTTGGCTAGAGCGGTGTATTTATCGAGATTCTCGTTTAAGAATACCTGGAAGTTTTCCATCTTATCACCATCAGTGAAGTTTTGCCCGATGGTATTTGGAGACAGATAATCTTGCAATAGATAGGCAATACAATTATGTTTCAGAACATCGTTCTCCATGTAACGGTAGAAATTCCCTATTTTATCCTTAGCTTCTGCTTCTTTCTCTTTCTGCTCTTTGTCTATTCTAGCCTGTTCTTCTTTAAATTTCTCATAAGCTTCTTTATAAGCTTCGATAATGGCATTATAGTTTTCTGTCTGCCACGCCAGAACATTAGTATCGTTAGGAACACATGGGAATTTTAAAGCGATATTAAATCCCCCTATGTTTTTTCCGGATATTCTGTAATTGAATACTCCTGTAAGATTCAATCCACTTACTCCTTCAGTTCCGTTAAGGGTCTGATTTCTGGTTTCTTTATAAAAACTTCCTCCCTTCAGGTTACCGAAAGACAAATAGGAAGACAATATATAATTCCCTTGAAAGAACCCTGATCTGTTTCTTTGCTTATTATAAGCCCATACAACAGATGCAGTAGTAGCTTTATATCCGTCAGGAATCTCTAAATTGGCATCAAAGAATACTCCTTCTCCTTCAGTTTGAGGGCTTGCATTGGCATTAAGAATGACTTCCTTGCCCGGCATTTCATCGGTAAGTGTCACTCCGTAAACATCTGCCCAGTATTGCAATAATGTTTTTGTGGCTGCCTTTGGGTTCGGCATCGTGTAAGGAGCCGGTGCTTTTCTAGGATCTATCGGTGCGGTCAATACATCTGCTTTTGCTACTGCCAAAGCCAATCTGTGTAATCTTGCCGGTTCGGGGATCATGAATTCAAACATGGTACGTTTCCCGTAGTTGTAGATTTGGTTTTTGTATTTCATATCTACCCATCGGTAAACACCTACGACATGTTTATCGCCATTTCGATTATCAAAACCATGCGCATTATTTTCTTCATACTCTTCGATTATCTTTTCAATTCTTTCCTCAGAAATTTTGGTAAGGAGTTTATCGGTAGCTTTATTGGTAATTTCCTGAGACTGCGTTACTGCCTGTCGTACACTGTTTTCTTTAGCGTTATGAGTGGCAAGACTTCCACCTACTTCAAATCTTCCGTAAACTTCAGTGTCTTTACTCCAGTTAGCGTATGCCTGTGCACTTGTGTCTTTCATGATCACATTGGCAACTTCTGACTGCATATCATGCCTTGTTGTCGTTGTCGTATCGGTAAGAGTTTCACGTTCTGTAGATTTTGTAGATGTATTTTGGAGTTCGGTTTTTCTAAGCCTTCTGGTTGATTTCTGCTTAAATTCCCTTGCCATAATGTTTTCAATATGCGTAACATCTCCAGGTACATAGGCGTGGGTACTCTGAACAACCTTCATGTATTCTGCAATACCCAGTCTCTTCAGTCCGAACATTTTTCTTGCGGTTGACATTTCTTCTCCCGGTTCTTCTTCTCTCGGACCTTCCTTACCCGGCTTTAAGGTAAGTAACCCAACCTGAAGTTCATTAGTAGGAATCTTAAGCAGCTCTAAATAAGCTTCTCTGCCATTATTGAAATAAACGTCTATCCTTACCTTGCTAATGGATGAGAATTTATTAACCATTAGTGCAGGAAAACTAACGGTTCCGTTAAGCACATCAACATTTCCTAATGCTTCTTCATGATTTCCGGTATTGGATTCTAATGTAACTCTGGCATTGGCAACGTTCCATGAATTATCCTGAACTTCAAAAGAGAAATTAATAAATCCGTTATTTGGAATAAAGGCAGATCTATTCCAGTTAGCCAATACGCTGTATGCTAAGTGAGTTCTGGTTAAAGAGCTTCCAATAGGAATTAATGCACCTCCTATATTAGCATATTGTGTTTGTTCTAAAATTGTATTTTCCAAAGCTGTCTGGATAGTCAGGGAAGCATGATTTTGTACCTGAGAAATTACATCATCATACGTCTGAAAACTTTCATCAATCTGAAGCGTTTGTGTTCCTACTCTTAACTGAGTATCTGAAACGGCTTCTGCTTTATCGGTAGATGATACTTTGGAATAGAATTCTTGATTGATTTCCTGAGAAGCAAACAAACTCATAAAAAGTTCAAATGATTCCGGAGATAATTTTTTCTGAAGCTCGTAAATATTAATCTCATTTTGCTGAGAAAACTCAAAAGGAGGTACTTCCAGTCCTTTTAATTGTTCATACAATTTTCTTATTTCTTCCTCAGATGCTTTTTGCTCAATTAAATAGTTAATTTCTTCTAAAATCCTTGCAGATTCTTCCCTTTGATATTGATACTTAGACATGTAATCATCATAAGCAGACTGATATTCTTTAGAGTGGGTATTGTGATACGATTTTTGAATTTTCTCTAACTCCTTGTTTAGTTTTTCAAGTTGTTCTTTTTTAAGAAGAGCCTGAGTGACTACCAAATCTCTTTTAGCATCAGTTTTTATTCTTTCCTGTGTTTTCTGTGAAAGCTCTGATGTCTCAGATGATGCTATTCTACTGACTGTAGACGAACCAGAAATCTCTTCTTCAACGAAAAGCTCTTTAGGCATCACCACCTTTGCATTTAATGCTTTAGCAATCAGATCAGATCCGTTAATTTTTGTCAGTTCAACTGTTGGAGATAGAGTCTGTACGTATCCTATATGCAAAGCTTTTAAAATATGTACAAGAGCTTCTTTAGCATAAAAATCTTTTTGGGTAAAGACTTGATAAATCAGATTATCCCATAATTTTCCCAAGTCCATTTGTCCCGTAGAATAAGCACTTTTTGTTTTGATGAGATCATCATTTGAAAGAACTTCCTTTTTTGTGATCTTCCTTCCTATTTTCAAAAGTGCAGCGTATTGGCTGTTTTCAAGATCTTTTTCCGTTAAAGGAGAAGAGAATGACCTGCATTGGTTTTCCAATGCCTGTAATTTAGAGATTCCAACTCTGTTACTCACTGCCTGATCAAAAGCAGTGTTTAAGCCTGATCTGTGAATAAATCCTAAATTTTCTTTTTTTGTTTCCGTAAGCTGAGGGTTTCTCATACTAATGAATCGGAATAGTGTCTGCGATGTATTGGTTGTTGTAGACATTTTTGTAAATTTGTTTTGAATTTTTTTTAGGTTAAAATTTGAAGCTTCTTTTTATTAGAATTACTTCAGGTTTTAGCCTTATTTTTTTAGGTGGTTTCCGGCAAGATGTCCACCAAAAGTTTTAATAGCAAGCTTCATTTTCTGTATTTCTCTTGATGCAAATATCAATCCTGAAAACGACAAAACTTGACGTGTTAAAATGAAATTTTTATTTTTTCATAAACTCCTGTAACACACTGTATACCAATAGCAAAAATTAAATTTTAAGAAAATTCGTTTGTCAAATAAATCTCTTAATTTTGTTACGATGAAAGAAATTATACCCATAATATTATGCCTTCATTCAAATTTTCTTTTATCTCAGATAAAAGCTAAAGTTGTAGAGATTAAAGATGGTGATACAGTAGTAGTGCTATTTAGAAGGCAATAAACAGGATGTCCTATGATTAGCAGATATTGACTGCCCTGAAAGTGGTCAATCCTTTGGAAAACACGCTAAGCAGTTTACCAGCTCACAAGTTTTTGGTAAGAATATTGAATTTTACGAAATCAATAAAGATAGGTATGGTAGAACAATAGCTAAAATATTTTATGACAACAATAAATACCTATCTGAAGAAATAATTAAAGCCGGATACGGTTGGTGGTATTATAAATATTCTAAAAATAATGATTTAGAAAAATATCAAAATATTGCAAAGGAGCAAAAGCTTGGCATATGGTCTGAAGAAAATGCAATTGCTCCGTGGGACTATCGCATATCCCATTAAATAAAAATGTTGGTATTTTGTATTATACGGTACTATTCCTATTTTTTATCGTTTTTTGAGACTTGTTATCAACTATAATGTTTGTTACCGAATGCTTGTTTTTTTATAGATTTCAATTATACCACAAACTTTCACTCTTCTGTTGGCAGATTCAAATTAAACTTTTCTATTGTCAAAATTCAAATCTATGTAAATAGTTTTTAGGCAATGTTCTATTATTTCAGCACTTCAAGTTTAATGTAGACAAAAATTTTGGCTAGTTTTTGCGCTTCTTTATTTTTAAAACCTTTTGGAACACCTTTTTCAGATTTAAATTTACCTTAAATAAACTTTAAACGGTAATTTTTTACCATCCCAAAGTTTATTTACGTCTGGAATTTTTTCGTTTACTCTTCCCAAATAGATATTTTCTTTTTCGCCTTTTACTTTCCATTGTGCACAAGGACAAAGGTTTTCTGCTTACAGAATCACAAAATAATAATGTGGAATTTGATTTTGAAAATTCAGAGACACGTAATATTTTATACTTAGTTTTTTGTAAATCAAGATCCTTAAATTGTAATTTTATATCGTAAAGATCGTCTTTTAGATATTTTCTCAAAATTCGGTGGATTGTTTTTTCATCTGGCTTCATGATGCGAAATCCAATGTTTTTTGAAAATGACAATCTCCAAATGACAGACAATCAGAAAAGAAAATCAAGTGAATTAATGCTGACACTTTCATAGTTTTCCAATTTCTTTCCAGAGTTAGATAATGATTTTGCATACTCTGTTTCCAACACTTGTAATCTCAGTTTATAATTTTAAATATTTCCTAAAACTTGAATTATAAGCCAACTCCGAATATGCAATTACTACATTTCTCCAATACAGATTAACATATAGTTACACCGGTGCATCAAGGCCAGCAAAAGATATTATGAATATTTATATCATTTAATAAATTTAACAATAGTTCATCCTCATTATTTAATTTAATTCTATCTTTAGCGAACAAAAATTACTAATTTCTATGAAAAAAAAATTAATATTAAGGCTCTGCATAACTTTGATTGCAGCATTTTTAATTAACTCCTGTCGAACTGACCAATTCCCAGATCAAGAATTATCTAATAATAGTAGTGCCTTTATACTCACGTCAGAAATTATTTCCCTTAAAGAAAGCAAACATGAAAATGAGGTTATTACAGAACTTGATAAAGCAAAAACTCACTTAAAAACTCTTGCGCAAACAAAGAGTAAGAATACTAGCTATGGGAGTAATTTTTCTATTGATACTGAGAATATAATTTATATAGAAAACGGGCCTAATTACCATACATACACCTTCCGAATTATAAGAGACAACACACCTGCAAACGGACTGGTAGAAAATCTTTTACTTACACCACTTCCTGATGGTAGCTATAAAGAATTTTTAGTACTCTACAATTTGACTGAAGAGGAAAAACTAAAAATTCAAAACAACGAATTTGTAGATACAAAAGGTAAAACAGAGGTGATTGAGCTTTCAACAGGAAATTATTCTAATATTTCATCCAAAAGTCAATCGTGTTCCTTTGAAACTGTTACAATAAACATATCTTGTACCTCAGGTCACCATATGCCTGGACAAAGTGGTTGTAAATTACCTCCAAAAAATCAAGCTAAAAGTTTTACAATGGTTGCTTTAGTGTGCTCCGGAACAGACGATGGCGGCGGCGGTGGCGGCGGTGGCGGCACTGGGCCAGGCACAGGAGGT
Source organism: Chryseobacterium sp. CY350 (assembly GCF_027945075.1). Lineage (NCBI taxonomy): Bacteria > Pseudomonadati > Bacteroidota > Flavobacteriia > Flavobacteriales > Weeksellaceae > Chryseobacterium > Chryseobacterium wangxinyae. Next base: position 349,522 of record NZ_CP116034.1, on the reverse strand, counting down.
GGTGGAGGTGGTGAACCTTGCACTGATTGTCCACCGGGAGAATATACTCCGGAGCCTTGTACTACTCCTCAAGTTCCTTCAGGTCCCTTAGACCCATCAATTGACCTTGGGATTGATGGTTGTGGAACCGGAGTACCTACACAGCCAAATTTACCTGTAAGAAAAAGTCCCTGTCAGAAAACAAAAGAGATCATTGAAAATCCAGCAGTACAGGAAAAGTTAGATAGTCTTAAAGACAAATCTCTTATTGGTGGAGAAATGGGATTTAAAACTAAAAAAGATGGCACAACATCTGATATTATAGATGGCGGTGCTCATGAAGTAGATTTAGGTGATAGAACCGGCTGGCAAGGTGGATATCATAATCATACAGTTACAGGCATACCTATTCATTCGCCTCCAGATATTGATAACGGTTTATTGAAATTTGCAAGATCCCAACCTGCGGGTGAACATAATGACGCCTATTTTGGTATGATTGTTAAAAAAGTTTGTTCAACTTGTACGGGTGGATTTAAAATGTATCATTATGTTATAAGATTTAACGGCTCTTATTCTGATGCTACTACTTCTTTCTCTCAAAATGAATTGGATATTCACAAAAAGACATATCAAACAAGAGCAGGACTTTATAATTCCAGCAGTAGTAATGAAGGGTTAGAAAAATTGTTATTTAAGTCTATCAAAGATATGGGGCTAGAAGGAAAGATTATTTTACAGAGAATTGAAGATAACGGTGCTGTAACAATAATAACACAAAATAGTGATAAAACAATAAACGCAGTTCCTTGCCCTTAATTTAAATTATTAATATTATGAAAAAAATCATTACATTAACTATACTTCTATTATTTATAACTTGTAAAGCACAAATATATCCATTAAAAACAGATTATAGTGAAGTGCCAATTAATTCATATTTAAAAGATATAAATAATGAATTAGATCTTTTTGTAGGAAATTACACCAGTCAATTTCAAGGCAGAAATATTAGTATTAATATTAGCAAGATAATCCATCACTTCTTCGATGGAAGTCAATATAAATACTATCAGGATATATTGTCTTTGAAATATACTGTAAGTAATTCATCTGGAACAATTCTCCAAAGTACTGAAAATTTAGTTTTCCCAAGTAATCAATTACAGCATACCATCTACAGCCAATGGGTAGAAAATAATGGCAACACTCTTCTACTTTATTACGGCGGTACAAATTGTGGAATTGGATGGGGACAAATCAAACTTAAATATATTAATCCCACTCAAATTTCATGGGATTATGAACCAAACAGCACTGTTGTGGGAGATAACTGCCCAACAAATATTAATAAAACGGTCTATCTGCCTTTAACAACAGATTTAATTTTCACTAAACAATAAGAAATGGAACTATATAACATACCGTGAAGCAAAAGCTAAGTAGCATTACAAGGGAAATTTGATAATTTAATTTTAGATATATATGTTACCTTTTAGTGCTAAATTTCTTTTGTCAGTAAGTCACATTTCTTTATGCTAATAATTATTAAATATTTAATTCAGACAATTAATTTTCCTTCACTTGGTCATTATTTGTATAATTCTATGATTATAAAAGTTTACCGTTCGGAAGAATAATGAGTTTACAGTTGTTAGAATTTTTGGCATAATTAGGATTACAGATAAATGTCAGAAAAATCCGTAAAGACATAAAAAATAGCATTAAATTAAATTACAAGTCATGAGCACGTCAAAAGATACAAATCCAAACTACCCAAGCAGAACTGGAAATCATCTGGAGGAAGTAGGGGAAATAGTCCTAAATCAACACCGTCACCCAAAAGTGGAAACTCCGGAAAGAAGTAGTTATTAAATCGAAAGCCTGAAATATTTTCAGGCTTTTTGTGTGACAATTAGTTGGTTCAGGAGCAAACCAAAATTATTTTGCGATACTATTTTTGTAACAATCTTAAAAGTGCCATCGTTTTTTGAGATCCCGCTTATTTATAGGTATCGTTTCGGATCTTGACAAGGGCGCGCATTTCGAAGCAGGAACTTTAAAATTTCCAACTAAGGACAAAACATGAATTAAAGACTTTCTGCCGCTGTTGTCAAGCCTTTGCTGTACGAGGTTTTTAAGATTTATTTTTTATCCAAATATTTGCAACTTCACAATGATTATAAAATAATATCCAATTTGTTCTTTCAGATATTATTGTCACATCATCTGAACTTGGATATAGAAAGTCAGTCCAATATTTTATGAATATTTTTTTCGTTGTTTTTAATGCTAGCTTTTTTTCCCAGGAAATTATTATATCTTCATTAAATGGTTTTAAATAATTTTCTACCTGATTTCTAAATCTCTCAACTTTGTCCTCATTCTCAGAATTTGCAGAAAGCCAATCTGTTTCTAAATATTTTCCAATTCTGTTTGATTCAATTTCATAATAATCGATTACTTTGTTAAGTCTTTTAGATTCAATTTCCGATAGAGCTAAAATTTCTTGTTTGTCGTAATCTAAAATATCAGCATTATGACCTTTGTCAAACCTCCATCCTAATTCGAAATCACTCAAGGGAATTATTTCTCTTTTGTCAATTTGTATATTCAATTCTTTGCTTTTTGTTTATATAAAATGTAGTACAACTTTAAAATTTACGCATTGAGCAAATCTGATTTATTTAACTTTCATAACCTATACTACCTATTAAAATTTTTTAATCGTTTTGTGAGATTAATCTTGTGTAAAATATCGGGATAAATCTTTGACGTTTTCCAGTTGTTCGTTTAAATGTTCCGAATGAACTTCTTTACTTAACAAAATTCTCTATGTAATTCTGAATATTCTTCAAATCCCAATTCAAGACTTAAAGCTTCTATTAGTGCTTTTTGACCAGCTTCAATATCATTGTGGTGCCCTGCAAAAATTAAATCTTGTATTCCGTAAGAAATACTAATTAGTCTTTTCAATTTTGTCAAATCTTCCATTTTCTTAATATTTATTAATTTTGTTATTTATCGTTTTTTGAGATTAAGTTTTATCCATAACTAACGTTTTAGGGGGCTCTGCAATGATCGGGCAATCGAAGCACAAATCTTTAATTTTCTGCAAAAATTTAATTAACAACTACCGTTAAATTTTCAATTTCACACTACATTGCACAATCAATCACAGCCGACGTGCTAATCACCTTGACATATTCTAATTTTATCGATAGGCATCGGATGATTTATTTGTTTTAGAATAATTTTAAAAGTTTCTTTAATTTCTATTTCATCCTCACAAGAAATCATTAGTCTAAGAAGCCCATAAAACTCTAAATTATCCGGATTAATAGAGTAGGTTTTAATAAGCTTGTTCTCTTTTTTGTGGGCTATTTTAAACTTTTTATCCGAGTACTCAAAGCTCAATTCATTATTTTTCCAGTCGACGATCTCAAATTCTGACCAAAGCATTCCAAGTTTACCACTAGTTGACCGTAGGAAAAGATCTGCGACATCTAACGCCTCTTTTACATCGTGAATTTCAGGTTTCTGGTACATATGTTCCAACTTATTCCTTAACGTTCGCGATTTTGAAATTATTAGACTTGGAGCCAAGTTAAAGGCATGAATCATTCTTAACTTAAACGGAATATCAGATTCAAATTCAAAATTTTGCAAAAAATCATGTATGATAGGATTAAAATTTTCATACTTTGAAATTAAAGTTTCGAAAGTTTGATCGATTTGGCAGTCAATCGCTCTTTTTGAATTTGTTATACTATTTATAAAACCTTTTTCATTTCCTTCCTTTAGATCTTCTTTTGCAAACTTCAGAAAATCTTTTGGAGAAATGTCAAACGTCTTTTCATTAAAGCTTGTTCCAAAAGTAGTCCGCAAGGTCATGTCTGTCAAGTTTATTTTTGATTCTTTCAAGATTTCTAAAAGGATACTATTCATGATCTTATGTTGCTAATTTCTTTATTCATAATTTGTCGTCCATATACTGGAAGGATGATAGGATTTAATACTGTTGTGTAATTGCTTTCGACTTTAAGCAAAACCATTAGAAATATTACAAACGTTGGCAAGTATGAATTGGCTAACACATAAAGTCTTGCAGTTTTACTTTCTATAGTATCTTCCTTTCCCATTGCGTGGTTTTTTAGTTTTGTCTAACATTCAAATATAAATAATTCTATGAAAAGAGCTAATTTCACTAAGAAAAAAACACTTTTTTTACAAAGAGAAGTATGTAAAATATTTTAGTTTTGAATGTTAGTTACTGACTTAAAATTTTCAGTATAAATTATATTAAAATTCATTAGAAATAAACTGACCATTGATGATTAAGGTATATTTTCTACGTTCTTCGAATGGTACTTTTGCGATGTTAAACTGATAAGAAAATTCAGGATATATAGTGTCATTTCTGTTTTCTGAAAACACATTCTGGATTTTAGATGACAGGAAAGATTTCTTTTTAGAAACTATCTTGACATTGGTGATTATCACTTTTTCAATGGATTTATTTATGACTTCAACGCCCAGATTGCTTTGCATAGAATAAAGACCTGAAACATCGTCTAAGGTAAGTTTATGTGTTGCAGAGACATCTACGTTGAGCATTACTGTTTTTTAAAAAAAAGAGTTATCAAAAGTATTTCGATTTACGAGAAATTTTCAAAATTGCATTCCTTTTCTTTCAGAAAATAAAATTAACGATGCAGTATGTTTACAGATAAAATTTTCGTCAAGAGTTAAATTGTTTGCACATTTAACCAACTATATAAATCTTAATCTATCAAATCTGATAGTTTAAATTATAAATTTGATTTTACCAAAGACTATCTTTTTCTCTATTAATTAAAACTTTCAATCTCATATTCCTTTTCCAATACTCTTTTGAATTCCTCTTTTGAGAGACCATTTTTTGAAGAAAAATTCATATTAATAATAATTTCATCAACATAGTATTTATCTTTCCCATAAATCAGATTAAGAATATCCTGAAGATATAATTGAGTTGCTTCTATTTTATATATTTTATTTTTTCTCACATCCAAACTGCTAGTCTGGGTTTCTTTCATATGAAAAAATACTTTCTCCTGAATGTTTAATGTATAATTTGCTGTCTCATCAATATATGGATTCGCAAATAAAATCATAACGGTCGGTATTAAAATCGCAGCAATAAAATTCCAAAGGACATGGTAGAGAAATCCGTAATAAAAATTTAGACGAACTCTGATAAAACTGATAACGAATGCTCCTGATAATTGGCTTAAAACAATAAGAGGGGATAAAAGAAAAAATGTAGAACTGTTATTAAAGTAGTTTCCAGCATGAACCAAACCAAAAGCAATACTGAATGCATAGACGAGCCAAGGGAAGAGCCTGTTCCATTTATCACGAATGATTATTTTTTTGAATATCGAATTGTATCGTAAAACTAATCTGAATATGACCTCTTCAATAAAGGGAACCAGAAGAACAACCAGAATAAAAACCATAAAGATGGTATTTTGCTTATAATCTAAACTTTCGCTTTTAACTTTGATAAAATTGTTGATGAAATAATCAAGAGGAAAAACGATGATACAGGTAAGTATAAGTTCGAATAACAAGAATTTAAAAAGCAGAATGATTTTATCTTTTATAGAGGTTTTAATCTGCCGGTCATTAGGTTTTTTTAGAAAATTAAGGAAATCAAGAGCAATAAATTTTGTGCTCATGTCGGATATTTGGTATTGGTCTTTTATCATTATTGTACTTTTTTCGTTCGTTACAATCTGTTTTAATTCTATTTTTTGAGGGATTTAACTATATAGCTACAGCTGAATCCGAGTCTTTTCCATTCCAAAAATAGAACCCGTCTCAACTGTGAGACGGATTCTATATAGCTAATTTGATGTCCATGTTTTTTAGTATGAACTTCTTTTCTGACTATAGTAGATGAAGCTTCCAATTAATGGCATCCAAAATTGTAATAGAATGTAATTATATCTCTGTCTTGAGGACAGATTCTTATTTTTACGAATGTCCGTAATAGTTATAATATTTATTGTTATATATATTAACACTAAAACAATTAGAATGTATGGATTTTCAAACATTGTTTAAATAATTAGTAGATTGATGAAATTATTACACAAGCTGCAGCTGTTGAAATGTTGCAACCTCCCCACCAAGGTAGTCCTGAACTTTCATATATTCCACAGATTGCTGATGATGTAGAGCTCATCTCAATGGCAACTGAAATACATCTATAGCACTCACTGTATGAAACATTTCCATTCCCATTGCCGTCACACGATACATTTTTTGGAGCTCTTCTGTTTGCCACGCTGTCATATTTAGTTTTTAACTGCTCAGATAATCCTTTGCTTTCATATTTTGTGTAAGTGCCTCGGTCGATAGTTATTTGTGAATGAATAAAGTTATCGTAGTTCAAATCTGTTAAGATAATTGAACCAGTGTTGGTTCTTAAATCATACCTCGAAAGATCGGCATAATTAAGAGCAAATTTATCGTTTTGTGAGATTATGAGTACTAGCTCAATTCGACGTACATTTATTTACTTGAACGAAATCACCATTATGAACTAATCAGACTAATAGCTGAAATTGTAGAAATTTCCCGAAAATTCTCTGTAAAGAATATGGCAGATACCTGGATTGCCAAAAATAAAGATAATAGTTTCATGGTTTTTATTGTTTATTGGTTAATTGTCAATGAAAAAACTCTGTTGTATAAAGAGATAGTTTTTTAGTGTTCATATTTTATTTTAATATTGTTTATAATTTTTAAATATTGTAATCACCCTAATAATTTTATTTGATGTATATTAGAAGGTTAGCTAAATAATAATAATTGTTATAAAATTTCTGAAAAGTAAAGTTTGATTAAACTTTATCAGATTTCTACAAATTAAATTTGTAATATAAATTCATCGCTGTAAAGGAAAGTTGATTGTTAAAATTGTTTGAAACTTTAAGTCCGGCAGAAGAATTTTTTGTTGTCTTAATACCCAAATTAACTCCTAGCTGAAAGTTTAAAGATCCGTTTCCATCGATAACTGCTACTCCAAGACCAGTAAATGCAGATATTTTTAAAAGTTTATCTGATTTGTTTTCTAATCCAAAAACAACGTTAGAAACACTTAGACTCGTAGAATTAGGCTTGGAATAAATAGAATTTACTTCTAGAAAATAGTTTTTAAATTGGTAACCTAATGCAGCATCAACATCAAATTCTGTTATTTTTTTGTGTGTCACTACTCCTGCTCCAATAGAAGCATAAGTTTTATTTTGTGAAAAACAAAAAGCAGATAGCAATAAGAAGGGTATTAAGAATTTTTTCATGGTTTAAATTTTTTTTAACTAGTTTTTTATTTGAATGTTTAATTTGTCCCAATTTTCTGTGGTATTGAGTAGTTTTAGCATTTCACAGATATTTTTGGGAGTTATATTTTGATTATTTATAGAAATTATTTCTGAATTAATTCCGAATTTTGAATCACTGGTGGAATAGCTTACAATGAGCTTTCCTTGGTATGAACTTGCTGCATGCACAGCATGATTTTTATTATATGGATTGTTTAATTTTTCAACGTCTATTATTTTATAATAAACCTTTTTATTTTTTCTATCAATGATCCAATTGAACTTTTTTATAAAATTGAAATTGACAATGCTACGTTTTGATCCTTGTGAAACTCCTACATATTGCACAAACTTTGTGTTTTTCATCTGAAAGTCTGCATCATACATCTTCAGTCGATTTACTATTTTTGTTCCTCCAACACTGTTTCCAATATAATCTATGGAGTTCATCAGTTTTCCAGGAGTATAAATATCTTCGTTAAGTAAGATAGGTCCATTATTTCCGGTGTCAAAAATGAAAAAATCACTTCTTCCTAACGCAAACAATTTAATTTTAAAAACGGAAGACATAGAGCTGAATTTGCTTTCTAAAAAAGTATATCCTAATGGGGAAGTTTGTAATTTGTCTAATATTTTTATATAGCCTTTCTCATAATTTAATTCGACAGGTAAGTCAGAATCCGTCAGTACATTTATAAGACCTTCATATTCATCATTACGAAAACAATTTTCTTCTTCTCTTCCAGTAATGAAAATAGGAATATTCTTTAGTCTAAAAAGTTTTGAAGAAATAGAATCGGATACATAATAAACCGAAGATATTTTACTCTGCTTATCAAAACCGGAAATATCCCGCTGTCTTAAAATTTTATCTTGTTTCAGAGCAAATTTTGCTTCATTTATTGTAACATCTGCTCCACTACCGGTATCAAAATACAAGTTATAATCTTGACCATTTATATTTGCAGTAACTGTTTTTTTACTGTCATTATTAAATTTTAGTTCAATCCCTTTTTCATAGATATAGGATTGATTAAAAGCGTTTGCAATCTCCTTACAAGACATGATTGTACATGCAAATACAAATAGTGTTATTATTTTTTTCATGAGATAGAATATTTGAAAGATAATATTAAGAGTTTCTGTTTGTATTTTTTAAGACTTTACTGTCTTGGTTATTAGTTTTAGTTTGCTGATATTACGGGATCAGTCTTTCGTTTTTTTGGAAACTTTACCGGGTTTCTGGTTGTGATTTTAGAGACTTCACTGTCTTGGCTTTTAGTATTTTATTATTTTACGGAATTAGAATTCCTATATTTTCATGGTGGTTTTATCATAAGAGAATAGTTGATGTGGTTTTTAAAATTTCGTGACTTAAACATTGTTTTCATTAAGATTATTAGTTATTTATTTTTGTTTATTTAAATTTTATACTTCAAAAGTATATCAGGCACAAGCAAAAAAAAATTAATTTCGATAGAAACGATTATTTATCGGTTCAGATATGAATTTTATACGATGAACTAATTTTTAAATATTAATAAAACTGTAGACTACAGTTAGAAGAGTTATTATGAAACATGAAACATATGATAAAAACTTGATAAATAAAATTATTATGGAATTTGAACAGACAGAACAACAACAACTAACTGAATTTGAGCTTTCAGAATTTGAAAATACAATTGGGCTTAATCTTTCTACAGATATTATACAACATTATCTGAATTATAACAGTGGCTACCCCGCCTTATGAGTATGTAAAAGATTTAAAAAATATCTTTACAATTAATAGTTTTTATCATCAATATAAATACTGGTATATTTAAAAATAGTAGCACGTAGTTTCTCTTAAAATCAATAGATTCTTGAAAGAAGTTTGTTAACGCTGCTAACAATATTGCGAAGCTCGTGATGTAGAGCATCATGCTTATTAGAAATTGTGTTTTTGTTGGGTTTTCAAGCCAGTTACTTTTGTTATTCATCTTATTAATTATTTAGCTTTTTGAAATAGTTTGTTAAAATTTTTGCAACTGCAATCGTTGCAAAGATGAGGACAACCAGAAGCATATAGTTTTCTCTGAAGGCCGGTGCTTTTTCAAAAAGTTCTGTCATAACAGCTACTATTAAAACAAAGCTTGTTGTGTACCAAGCTAAAACAGCTATTAATTGTTTTTTTGTTGGATTTGTTACCCATGTCGTTTTTTGTTTCATAATTTATTTTAAATTTTATTTTGTTTCTGTGGCAAATATATATTAGTAAAAAGTCTTATTCCAAATCCTCTAACTTTTCAAGCTATCTAAAAGGATAAATTATATTTTTGGGTAGAAAAATTATCTTTCTCAATGGGAAAAAAATCTTTTTGAATAGAAAAACTTAAAAATTAATACTCTGATTAACAATTGCTTGACATGCATTTGTGTTTTTGTGAAATATTTCCGTTATTTGGCAGATTATTCACTTTTTCAATGACCAAAAATTGTCAGTTTTTACTTCTCACTTTAACTCTTATTTTCTTTTCGGAATTTATGAGAGCACAAAACCTAACCGATGAATCTTCAAAATTTGAAAAAATTCACAAAGAAATCATAACTGCTAAAAACAGAGATCTAGCTTTCGCTCTTTGCAAAAAATACATTGATTTAGCTAAAAAAGAAGACGACACTCAGGAATTACTTAATGGTTATGAAAGTGCTTCGGGTATGGCTAATGATAGCATCGGTCTAAAGTACGGAGACAGCATCTTAACTTTGGCAGTAAAACTGAAAGATCAGGTTGCCATTGGAAATTCTTACTACACAATAGCTACAAGAAGTTTAATGATAAGTGATTATAAAAAAGCTTCAGAATTTTCAGTGATTGCATACGAATATTATCTAACACAAAAGCCGGAGGAAATTGTAAAATCTATATTTACGATAGCAAAACTGAAGTCTTTGATTAATGAGGATGAATCTGCCCAAAAACTGTTAAACGAACAGTATCAGCATCTCAAGAAAAATTTAACGCCACCTAATAATAAATTATGGTATCGGTTTTACCTGACTTCCTTGATAATGACAAATGCAAAACTTCAAAAACATAAAGAAAATGAATTTCTTATCAAGGAGTCTTACAATTTTGATAAGACAAATAAAGAAATTAGTTTAAGTAATTATCAAGCAATTTTTGCAGATGCTTACAACGATTTCTATATGAAAAAATATACGTCTGCAATACGAAAAATAAATCTTGCAACAGATATGATGGGTAGAACAAATATTCAAGTATCTGAAAATGTAACTTTTCTTTTAGCCCAATGCTATTGGAAAACCGGCAAAATAGATCAAGCTTTTCCTATCTTTGAAAAAATAAAAAATAATTTTCTCAAAACCAAGAAAACAACTTTAGCCTTCCGTCCCGCATTCGACTTCTTTACAGAATATTACAAGAAAAACGGAACTACAGAACAGCAATTGGCATCATTAAATGATTTGCTGGAGTTTGACAAGTTTGAAAAAGATGTTAAAAACTATGTTCAATTAAAGCTAAAAGACTTTGACGATAAACATAAAACAGAAGAACAGGCTCTGTCTGAAGATGAGCAAAAGTTTAGCGATTGGCTGAGTATCGCTATTATTTCTTTAAGTTCGATTGGTGTCGTTTATTTTGGGTATCGAAAAATTAAAGCCAACAAAAAGAAAAACAGCCAAGAAATTTTGGAAATTAGAAACACTATTACTAAGGTTTCTCGACAGCCAAAAACAAAAGAAGAAATAAATGAAGTTTTTGAAAATGCCGAAATAGATTACAGTTTATACCGACCGATTAACAAACTTACAGTCGATCAGATTCTCGCTTCGATGAAAAATTTCGAATCATCTTTTGGATTTTTAGAGCAGGATCTTAAACTTACCGCTTTAGCACAGAAATTTAACACCAATGACAAGTATTTGAGCAAAGTCATTAAAGTATATTTTGGTAAAACTTTCAATACATATCTTACCGATTTAAGATTTGAATATCTTGATAAAAAACTTAAAATTGATTCTCAATTTAAAAATCAAAAGATTAAAGAAATCTCTTCCAAATTAGGGTTTGGAAGTCCTGAATTTTTCGCAACAGCATTCAAGGAAAAGTATGGTAAATCACCAAAAGAATATTTTGAAAGCTGATGATAACTCACAAAAAAAAGCTATTTCATGTAACGAAATCGCTTTTCTTATTTAAAATTTTCTCTGATTACAAATCAAAAGAAATACCTGCCATGAAAGCAAACTGGTTGTTCAGAAGTCTGTAGTTGTCAGAATCGTTATTGTATTTTGCAATTGGAAGCTGGATTTCTGTGAAAACGCCAAAGTCTTTTTTGTAGAAATATCTTGTTCCCGTATGAGTTCAATTTTTTATCTAATTCTTGATAATTAAATTAAACAAAATTTATTAAACCTCTATTTTAAGGGACATTTCTTTTAAAAAAACACTATTAATAACAGTATAACTATTTTTTAACTTGCATATTCTTTATTCCCTCATCCGTATGATTGTCAAGAATTTTAGCATATCTATAAAATGTTGCCCTGGTTAATCCAAATGGTTTGTATATATCTTCCGGCCGTAGAGTCGGATCTTTATAAATTGAGCGTAGAAGAAGTAGCTTTGAAATTGTTTCAGCTGTATAACCTTTAGGTCTACCACCAAGCCTACCTCTAGCCCTTGCAGATTGCAGTCCTGCATTAGTTCTCTCTCTTATCAACTCTCTTTCATATTCGGCCAAAGAAGCCATGAGATTCAAAAATAGTCGCCCATTAATAGTTGATGTATCTACACCATCTACAAGACCTTTTATTATAATTCCCTTATCACTCAAACTTAAAACAAGATCAATAATATTTTTTAAACTTCTACCTAAACGGTCAAGTCGCCAAACATAAAATTCATCACCTTCTCTGAACTGTTCTATCATTTTATCAAGTTCGGGGCGATTCTTTGTCGCACCCGATATTTTCTCCTGATAAATTTTCTCACAACCTGCTTTTTCTAAAGCTTCAATTTGCAAATCCAAATTTTGATCTTTGGTCGAAACCCGGGCATATCCTATTTTAATAATTTTGTTACATTAAACTCATACTCCATAAATTTATGAAATTTTGTTTAATGATACGAGATTTTAAGAGAGTTAATTAAAATATTAAGATTTTAAAATCCACATATTCCAAAATCTCAAAATATTACCGTTTAAACAATTTTAGGTTTTACTAAATATTGGGAAAGCAGAGACTACATTTTATAAATATTCAGTCGAATTTTTACAGTTGATTAGAAAATTTATAGAAGTATCGAATAGTATAGATTTAGATTTCATAATCTATTGACCAGTACAGAACCATTCATTTAAATCTTTAAAACCGCCATACACTAATGAACAATCGTCAACATATGAATACCTTCCTTTGATTAACCGTTTCGTAGTATTTCCATTATCATCATTGTCTAAAAAAAGCGAGATACTGCTATATTGTTTAAGATCATCGTCAGCTTTAAAAAGCATTGCTGTTGAATTAAGAATTAAATAATCTACGTTTGAATGATCCTGTCTCTCTAAATTTTTGTACGTCAGGTAATCGAAAAAACCTTCAAAAATGATAACCTCCTTGCTTTCTATGAATTTATTTTTGATTAGAGTAATATCTTTTGTACCCAAACAAATTTTGGAATATTTATTTCGAATTTCAATTCCTCCTGAATTATTATAAAATCCAATTCCAAAGTATTTCTTTCCTTTCAGGTCATAAAAAATTTCTTTAACCAAACCTTTTTGTTCGTAAACCTTTCGGGATTTTAAATACTGAATCAATCCGGGATGCTGAATTTCTCCTTCACTGAGAATACGATAGGTTTTGCTTAGTGAGCATTTTTCGCTCTTATCGATCAATTTGGAAGAAAAATTAAATTTCTCCAAATATTTTAATGCATCAGAAATACAACATCTGTTCATCAGCTGAACAATTGAAATCACGTCGTAAGTTTTCCCCGTTCCAAAATCATACGCTTTGTTTTTTAAAAAATCGACAGAGAAACTGGGGATCTTTTCCTCTCTGTCTAGCGCAAAATAGAATGCAGTCCTTGTATTTTCTTTCACTGGGAAAAGTTTAAACGATTCTAAAACCGCTCTTATACTTACCTTTCTTTTCAAATCTTCACAATTCATTTTTTTTCTTTTTTAAAGCAATTTTCTTTTAACATTTTCCTTTTTATAAAAAAAAAGACTTTTTAATTTCTTTGATAATACTTTTAGTGATACGCCGAACCGGCTTATGGGAAAGCATTTGAAGCGCATTTTTAGTGAGTTCAAATCCTAATTGTAGTCAGTGCAAATCCGAAGTTGAAGCACGTGCAAATCCGAAAAAGCTAACAAAATGAAGTGAGTCCTAGTCCGATTAACATTTATATTGCCCTTTGTTTTTTTAAATTTTCTACAATTTCAGACCGCTATTCACATTTTGGAAAAGGCTGATATGTTTGAGTGAGTGCAATCCCGAATTTTTATTGAGTAGTTTCCTTTCTTTTAACATTTTGTTAACTTTAGTGAGTTCAATTCCGAGTTTTGGGTGCGTTCAATTCCGAATTCAGACGATGATTGGGTAACCGTTTGGAAGCAACTCCCCCATTTTCGTTTTCCTATAAATCTGAATAATGTACTCTTGAATCTTAAGTAAGAAGTTCATTCCTCGAAATTGTGTCGACTTAATTCCTTGCAAACGGGTTGTGCGGATAAACTCTTCGAAAGCTTTTTCTATTAACGCTCTAATTTGCGGCATATGTCTGTATTGATGGGACAATTGGATTATTTCACTTTTTTGTAAACCATATCTTTTTCTGAAATAGATTAATCTTCGGGATATCTTATACTTTTCATCAGGAAACTCTTTTGTTAGATTCTGTACTGGACCTATATTTCGAGATAGATCTTCATCTGCTTTCATTTTGATCCGATATGGTATAATGTTTATCGAATCTTTTTTGTATTTATAAATGAAAGAATGCGTATTAAATCGATCTAAATTTAATTTTGCAGGTTTTAGAAATTTAAAACATATGTCTTTTGCAGTTTTATAGTTTAATCCAAATTTTTCATTTAGTGTTGACAGCTTGATTACCGTTCCATTTTCAGGAATTTTTGTCAGCCATATGGCGAAGATTATCTGTTTGTTGTTTCTGACATTGTAAACAAGATTATACAAAACGTAATTGTATTCGGGAATTACCATTAACTTTTTAAGCCAGTAACTGCTGATTAAAAACGTTGTGTATCCTCTTCTATCATGGCTCGGTGTAGCAATGATTCCGCCAAATGTTTTGATATCTTTTCCTTTTGCATTGACTGATGTGTGCCAGCTCATTTTAAATTTTGCAAGAAATTCGTATGCTTCTACTACTTGTCTGGTAGAGCCACTCGGAGAAATTTTACTATTCCTGATTTTTATTGAAGCAAATACATTATTTTCCGTCTCGAACTCTTCATCGAATAATGATAGTTGCTTGGGTCTGTCTTCAGGTCGAAATTGAGCGCTGCTGATAATGCTGACAATATTAAAAATTACCCTTAATGCATTAATAGGAATATCTGCTGCTTTGTGGTTATCGAATATAAAATCATCCACAAAATGATTTCCCAATCTGATTTTATCCGGATCGCTATTTCTTGTTTCAAATTCCTTTCGGATGATTCTTTTAGGATGATCTGACATTCTTTTTCAATTTATTTTAAGATCTTGATAACTTCTTTTTATAATTTATTTCTATCTATATCTTTAGGAAGTTTAACATGAGGTAATTTTCTCATCGAAAGCTGATGGTCGATGGGTTCATTGTTAATGTACGGTAGAATATTTTTCAGGGAAGACTTCCAGTTGGTAATAAGCCGGTCTGAATTACTCTGCCATCCATTTTCCAACCACGCTTTATACTTTTTTTCCAGGCAGGAATCTATTTCCGGTCGATACGTTGATAATGTTCGCGCGAAATCAGTAAATTCGTCGAATGTGGGAATATCTTTGATAGCCCTAAAATTTCCTGATTTTGGTAAAGCTGGAAGATGCTCATAGTTTTCAGCATTACGAGGTGCTGATTTTTTATCAACTCTTATTTTTTCTCTTTTTCCAGGCTGAACGAGTGACAAGGAATAATTCAATAACAGAACATAGCTGCATGGAAGTCCGTTTCGCGACTTAAAGTCGATCAACCCCAACTCGTAAAGTTTCTCTCTTGTCGCTTTCACTGTTTTCCTCGTTAATGACAACGCTTCGCTTACCGCCCCATCGGAAAGCTGGAACTCAGGCTGATCTTTTTTAAATCCAATTTTAAGGAGATAGAGATACATTGAAATACCTGTCGACCCTATCCGATATTTATGATTAAAATCCCAGAACTGATGTATCAATTGTAGATAAGTCATTTTTTATTTTTTTTTCCGAAAAGCAACAATGCCTTTTCTTTGTCTATGATGATAATGTTTCCGTTTTGAATGATTGCCTCGTCCAATAATCCTGATGATTTTACTTCTGAAGCTTTTGAAACGGAACAGCCTAAAATTTTCGCCAAACCTTTGAGACCGTATTCATACTTCTTTTCAGTACTGATGTATTTTGAAATCTCAATGAATTCGCGGACAGTCAGTTTCCAGATGGGTGTATTAGGATCAAGTATGTTCATGAATGTGGAGTTTGATTTTTATTTTTGTGCTTTAAAATCCAGCACCTTGCAGCAGATTTCCAGCACTTCATTGGTTTACTGTCCATTAGATTCCAGTTTTTAGATTGATAAAGAGAATAAAATTGATGAGCCATCGCAGACGCTAAATCACGCTCATTAAAATACAGTTCAACTTCGTGAATCATCGGTACAGAAAAGAAAACCGCGTCGCGTGATACTTTTCTGGAATCAGGCGCAACCTTATTTTTCCTGCAGTCTCCATTTGCAAAATCAATAATCTCAATGCAACTCCCCACAAAAGAATTGTAATTGGGTGAATAGTTAATAAATCCTGCATCATCCAGTTCTTTTATGCATTTGTGATAGGTAGCAAAAGATTTTATTTTACCAAGCTTCATTACCTCTTTTCTACTTATCCGAACTGAAATTT
The DNA here is from genome assembly GCF_027945075.1 of Chryseobacterium sp. CY350. Lineage (NCBI taxonomy): Bacteria > Pseudomonadati > Bacteroidota > Flavobacteriia > Flavobacteriales > Weeksellaceae > Chryseobacterium > Chryseobacterium wangxinyae. Next base: position 333,048 of record NZ_CP116034.1, on the reverse strand, counting down.
GATAATTACTTCTTCTCCATATCTGAAATAACGCAATATATATACTGATATGCGCTGCAGTCATGCGACGATCTTTTATCACATTCCCGAAAAAATCAATGATCTTGTTATCCTGTCTCATAACTACTGATTTAATGTTTGGAATTAGTCAGTAGTTTCTCAATATCATTATAATTATAATAGAGAGATCCCCCTATTTTACTGTGTGATATTGTTCCATTAATCCTCAGGTTTTGCAATGTTCCGGAAGAGATGTTAAGGAGCTTTTTGACCTCAGAGGTGCGAAGCCATAATTTTTGTTCTGTTGTTTTGTTGTGTAGAAGGTTCGTGATATCTTCCAGCAATTCAGCTTTAAACTGCTGGAGATCTTCTTTGGTGATAATGGAAATTGCCATGATTTTTTAAATTGTTTTGTCTTACAAAATTTCAAAATCACACAATAGATCTTTCGGTAGTTTTTCGGTACTACCGAAAGTTACTGTTGTAATGCCTATGGTTAAGCAGTTTTTAAAAAAGAACCTATTTAAAAAGAACCATTTTTTGAAAAAACAGCTTTTAATCCGAATGAATTAAAAGCAGATAATATGATTGAAATCTTTCAACTTACCCTTTCTACAATGTAATATGATTACTTAAATTCCTTCAGCACTAAAATTACTGCTCCTTCCCTATCTGTGTCAGATATCCAAGTCATCTATATACTGATCCAAATTTTTCTGGAGCAATGACAAAAACTTAGTTCTATCCATTTTTCTTAATCTGATCTCACTTAAAGTCTTATGATAATTTCCCAAATTGATGTGCAAGGAATTTTCTGCCCATCTGAAGATTTCTGCAAGATCTGATTGCCCCCCGTTGAAGCATTTTGTTTGATGAAGCGCATACAAAAGCTCAATTAATGCAACCTTTGGGGCTGTCCATTCTAGATTCTTAATGTGGGCGATTGAGCCTTCCTCAACTTCTTTGGAATCGATTTTATTCGATAAATAATGATCCAACAGATCATTGGATAAGATCTGAGCTACAATGTGGTCATGTGATGTTGAAAATTCTTCATCATAACTATACAGTTCGGGACTGAGCTTTAATTTAAAATCAAATTTAAACCGGACAAAATATTTTTTATCAAGATAGGTAGATTTGCGGCGGTAATAACTGATAAACTCTCTTTGTTCATTATAGAAATATAAAAGATTTGCCCTTTCATTCTCATAGTAAGCTCTCAGTGCATCGGGATCAGCGTAAGGTTTCGAAGCATCTATTGCCAGCACTTTGGAGTAGTAAATATAAACTGCTATAAATTGGGGCTTGGTATTTTTAAAAAAGTGGATTTCGTCGCTCCAGTCTGAGAATTGATATTGTCTTAAATTATCTTTCAACTGCCTAATCGCAACATCTGTTTCCATGAGAATTTCTTCAGACCTGGTCACAATATCATCATCACTTCTGTTAATCTGATCTACAGTCGTTGTTAGATCCTTCCAGATCTGCTCATTTTTTTTTCGGAAATTTTGTCCGTTCATACGTATAAATATTTTTGGTAACGTAAAAATCGGATTTAAAATCTAGCTAAACATTCTCCTGATTCAATTCTTCCGCTCTTTTCCGAACAAAGTCTGCAGGCCTTATTCCGTGAATCTCCAAAAAATGGTTTGAAAAAACCTGCCTGTTTTTCATTCCGCCTTCTTTGGCTAAAGTCTCCATACTGTATTTTAAATAGATTTTATCTTCCATAAGCTTTCTTGTAATATATTCGATACGAAGATTCTTGATATAGGTGTGGTAAGTTGTGTGGAGATGGTTGTTTAAAAAATAAGATAATGCGTTTCTTTTGCATCCAATCAATTTTGCCATCTGCTCCAAGGTGAGATCTATATCTCTAAACTTTTCCTTTTCAACAAAAACTTTCAGATTTTTTTTGATATTTTCTATCACTTCAACACTATATAGGTCCTTAGCTTGATGCACCACTATTTCTGATTCTCTCGGTGAGGATATTGTATGATTATTTAGCTTCTCCAGTAATTGATGATATTTTAAAGTAAGCCTGTGCTCTCTCTTTCGATGGCGATTGATCAAATAAAAAAGAAGGATCAAGCTGCCTGCAATGATGACAAAAATAAGTACAAGACCATACTTGTTTTTTTTCAGAAGGCGGTCACGGTCTTCTGTCAGCGAGTTAATATCATATTCTTTGTAAATTCCTGCCGACAAAAATGCAAAATCCGCTTTCACAATAGAATCGACTCTGATCAGCTGATTGGTGTAATACAATTGCTGACGTTCATTGTTTTTCTCTTTGGCATCGTCAATCAGGTACTGATAGTTCGCTGTTATTTCGGGAGTAACAAATTTAAATTCGGTAATGATTGAATCAACCCGATTTAAATAAACCAGGGAAGTCTGTCGATCTCCGGAATTCCAGTAAACTTTCCCAATGTAGAAGTCAACGGTAGCCAATGAAGCGAAATCTCCTTCTTTCATCAAAATATTTTCTGCAAGCTTTAGATGCTTTAAGCCTGTTTTATAATCTCCCTTTCTGATCTGCTGAATCCCTTTGCCTTTCTGAAAATAGGCAAATTCAAGAGGATGATGATCTGCGGATTTGAGCCGTTTAATGCCTATTGCAATCAGGGAGTCTTCTTTACGGTATTGTTTTAGATTTTTATAGCAACTGCTGAGACGGTAAATGCTGTTATAATATCCCGATTCGTTATTGAGTCTGATATTGGGATGGTCTTTATCAGAAATATTTCGCTCGAAGTATATTGCTGTTTCCATAAAGTGACGAGACGCCTCTTCGTAATATCCTAAATATGATCGTACCATCCCCAAATGATACACTATTTTATTTCTCATATACAGGTCTTTCGTTTCTTTTGCGGTTGATAATGCTATAAGATATTGCTGAAGAGCCAACCTGTAATCCCTCTTATTATAGTAGTAAATAATTCCTTTTTTAAGATATGCCCAGGATATAAGATCGGCCTTTTTACTCTTTAAAGAAACTGTCACTGCGCTATCTGCATACCTTAACTTTTGATGAACTGAAGAGCTATAATAAACCGCTTCATCATAGCCTGCAATCAATTTCGATGCTTTTTGTTCTTTTTTGGCCTTTCTTATATACAGATTAACGAAAACCATTGCCCGCTCATCATTTTCTGAATACGAAGATAAGAGATGGGATATCTGGGCATAAGAGTAAGCCTGTTTCTGAGCTTGTATCCCTGTCAGCAACAGTAATGAAAAAAAGAACAGAATTTTATTCAAGTTTTGCATGCGATTCTGGTGTTCTCAAATTTAAAAAAAATGTCCTCATAATTTGGAATCTTTTGAGAGCTGTAACCTGACTTTCCGGAGACATCTTTCAAACCGTTACAAATCAATATAATACCTAATAATTCACCGGTAATAGCGGATCCATTGTTACGTCATTTCCCATCCACACGCACATCATTGTCTTTTTTTCAAGTATCAGTCGTCCTAATTTCGAAACCAGAATTCTAATTAAACCGGCCGGATAACTTTTTAACAACCACTAAAACATTATGAAAAAGTATATCAAAATTTTAGGTTTAGCAGCAATCGTACCCATACAGTCGTGCGAAGGTTCAGCAGGAGAAATGATTCCAGAAAAACCGGAAGATCATTCAGTAAAGTTCATCGAAAAGGAATCGCTGTTGAAAACAAATAGTAAAGAGTCATTGCAGGATCCAAACATTTCCGGCATTGATACGGGAGATGACGACGATGAACCCAAAAGAGACAAATCTCACTGGAGAATTGCCGAAGATACAATCTGGTAACAACATCAATAAAAAAAAATGATCAGCAACGGCAGAAACCCAGCGGAGAAACAATCATATTACAGTCAGGTAAAAAATGTACTGTAAGCGGCGAATGGGAAGTACAGGGAACTATATCAACAGTATGCTATGTTAGGGCAGGCGAACTGATGCCTTTGTACTGTGCGAAGAAAGTAACATGGATATTAACTCAAAAAGGATAAATAACAATACATGAAAACCATAAAAGTTAGATTTGTAGACATCATAAGCTATTTTTTCATCCTGTTGTTTTGCTATGCAACCGTAAGTAAAATAATGGATTTTGAAAATTTCCAGGCTCAGATCGGGCAATCTCCTTTGATCAGCTCGTTTACCGCGTTTGGTTCGTATGGAATCCTAATCACAGAAATATTGGTCTGCCTTCTTCTCTTAACGAATAAGACCAGAATTTATGGATTATATGGATCTTTCATGTTGATGGTATTGTTCAGCGTTTATATTTATTTGATTTTAAACTATAGTGAATTCGTGCCGTGCTCATGTGGAGGAATTCTGGAAAAAATGGATTGGCACACCCACCTGTGGTTTAATATATCGTGTTTCGTGCTGGCAGCGATATCAATTCTGCTTCATAATAATGATCAAGCACGAAACTATTTCTTTAAGATCATTCTGCTTTTAACAATGCTATGTTTCTGCGTTTTGCTGATGTTTTTTATCCATAAGAGGTCTGAAGTGATAATGAGGAAAGATAATGGATTTGTACGGCGTTTTTTACCACATGCGGTCATAGAAGAGAAAAGATTTGATTTAGGAATTAATTCATATTATTTTGCAGGCATAAGCAGTGACACGATCTATCTGGGGAGCATAACAGCACCCTTCACGTTGAGCAAATTAGTGGATTTCAAAACACTTAGGGAGCAGTTTTTAAAACCATCAAAATATGACGACACCTTTTTCGCACCGATGATCGAGGTGAAGAATAATCAAATATTTCTCAGCGACGGTACCGTGCCAATCATTTACAAAGGATCTGTCCATTCCGATCAATTGAAAGTTCTTGACCAGCCTCAGTTTACTTTTCAAAAGATCTCCCATCTTGCAGATTCTTCTTTTGTTGTGACTGCATACCATAGAAAGCAGGGAATTCAAAGCCTCGGAATCTACCATCCTGGAAGAGAAAAGCACGTTTTATGGAACCCAAAACTCCTTGAAAAAGTTAAAGACGGGTATTTTGACCCTGATGGACATCTTCATTACGACAGCAGTTTACAGAAACTTGTGTACGTCTATCTCTACAAGAATAAATACATTACGACAGATCTCAATTTAAATCTCAAAGATACCTACAGAACCATTGACACGGTAACAGTTCCCCAGTTAGATATTGTTTATTCAAAAAACCAGACAAGAAAACTTGGTGGCAAGACTGTTACCGTCAACAAAAGATCGGCAGTCCATCACGGGATTTTATTTATTCAATCAGACAGAATTGGAAAATATGAACATAAGGAATTGTGGAAAAAAATGGTCACCGTTGATATGTATTCCATCGTGCAGCAGAAATACATTGGCAGCTTTTATTTGCCAAAGAAGGAAAAGCAGCAACGTATGCAATTTATTGTAGATGACAAAAACCTTTATCTCATCGTTGAAAATGAAATTATTAAATATCGTTTTGCGCAAAACATCACGCAACATTTCATTTCGGGGGTAGCCGAAAACCTGAACAAAGAGTAGGCACAACTAAATTTCAATTATCATGAAAAAAGTAAGACAAATCGCATTGCCGTTAGCAATCCTTTTCGTGGGAGCAGGAAGTGCGTACGCTACAAGCGTAACAAAAAGCAGCACAAAAGATGCCGCAGAGAAATTAGGATACCGTTGGAATCCTGATGCACAAGGGGTAAAATGTATCCAAAGTGAAGAACTTTGTACTACAGAAAATACCGGGAATATTTGTACAGTTGTTGAAGGAAGTACTACCCATCAGTTATTTGACGGGGATGGAATTCCTTGCGAACAAGTAATGTACAGAATTCAATAATTTTCAGAATATTATTTTTGAAGACTAAAACAGAAAGGCGCTTTGAAGCGCCTTTCATTTTTTGATCAATGATCATTTTCCCCAATCACAAAAATTGTGAAGGAATAAAAATGATTTTATCTAAGATTTTATTTTTTTTACAAAGGATGACGTGTATCCACCTGCTTCTAATCTAAAAAGGTTTTAAAATAAATTTACACTCAAAGATATGATGACTTTAATTCGGTATTGTATAAAAAATCTAAGCATAGTTCAATGCTTAGATTAAAAATTTAGAAAGAAATCACTGGAAAAGGTGCTTTATCATCTCTTTTAAAATTATGGTGTCACATAAAAATAGGTAAAAGTTTTGGTATCAGTAATTCCAATTGGATAGTTTATTAACTGACCTACAGAGTTATATTTCAGTATAACACCATATGTGTTTGCGTTTAGATATAGACCAGTGGTTGTTCCTCCAAATCCACCACTTGCAGGTGTACCTACGGAAGTATACTGATTCATTCCCACTGCTTGAGTTGTATAGTTTGAATAACCGTATACATCTAGTGATTCGACATATCCTGTCACAGCATCATTCGGCAATAGAATTTGAATTTTGTAATTATATATTTCTGCAACGTAAGTACCTATTGAAGGATATGAATATTGTGTATTATAAAAAATTGTTTCTGTAAACGGCTGATTACCTCCCGGTCTTGTCGAATAGGCAGGCTTACGAATTGAATATGTAAAGGGACCATGAAGAGTGGGTGCCCTTTTAAAAGTCTGGGTGTAATCATTAATCATCTCCTCCTTTGACCTGTAAATTTTTTCCGAAAGAGGAGATCTCTTAGCTTGAAGATCTTTACTAATTGTGGTATCAGAAAAAGAATCCTTTACGTAAATAGTTTCAGCACTGCTGAAATCATCTAAACGATCTTCAGTTGAACAAGAAATTAAGGCAAGAGATATAAGAACAAAAAAATATTTTTGCATCAGTTTATATTAAAAAAGTAGTTTATCGGATTTATTTAAATATGAATTCAATAAGAGGTTCAATATTCAAACCTCTTATTGAATTCTTACAATTATGGTATTAGAGATTCACTCCAAAAGATAGAGAGATATAAAGAGGATTACCTTTCAATTTAGTAAATTCGGTATCCGCAATTGGCGAGATCCCAACTAAATATGATCCTATAATTCCCGCTCTGAAGTTATCCCAATCATGCATATAACCTAATTCTGTATTTAAACCAAAATTCACTGTTTTCATTTTTAATCCTCCATCGTAGATGGTATTTTCAAATGCAGATGATGAGTCTAGTGAAATATTAATCTTCGGACCAGCACCAATAAAGAAGAAGGTACTGCTTATTGGAAGTTTATATCGAAATGTTGAAGTTAGAGAGGCAAAGCCCCATTTTTTTTCCATCTCTTTAAACGGGTTTGGAAGACTTGGATTCGTTTCTTTACCTCCTATTTGCATATATCCTAATTCACTAGAAATGTAGTATCTATCATTTTCCAGCCAATCAAGACCTACTCCACCTGAAAAAACAAAAACGTTTTTATTCAGGATAGGAAAAGTTGAATTATTAATTTTTGACAATCCACCTCCCAAAATAAGCTTAGCTTTTTGAGAAAACAAATTACATGAAATGAATAACACAAGTACAGAAATAAATTGTCGCATGCTAATAATTGAAATTATGTCGTTAAGTAATAATAAGTAAATGTTTTAGCACCCGATGCCGCCGGAACTACCGCATTGATAAGTTGCCCAACAATATTATGTGTTAATACCATGGTATAAGTATTACCCAGACAAAATTTATTACCATTTTCTGTAGCCATACTTGTATTAAAGCCAACAGTTTGTGTTGTGTAATTTGCATATCCAGGATTATCTACACTTTCAACCCAAGCAGTTACAGCATTTGATGGAACTTGAACCTTCAAGAAATAATTATACACATCAGCAATGTAAACCCCAGATGTAGGATATGTGTTTCCTACCTGTGTATAGGTCACCTTTTGATTTGTTGGGTTAGCACCAGGAGTTCCGATACTTACAGTGAAAGGCCCGTGAATAACCGGAGCTTTTTTATGCACAGAGATGAAATCAGCGATCATTTTATCCTTATTTGCCGGATAAAGCGATGCGCCATTGCTGGTAATGAAATTGTTTCCCAAAAGTTTGGAAGTAAACTCCCTGCTTTCGATCTGTGGAGAATCAGTAGTTTTTCCAAAAGATTCAAGATTTTCGTTCAAAGAATTTTCAACTGAGTCATTGTTTGTAGAGCATGACATTGCAACTACAAGCGCCATTGAAGACACTAGAATTTTTTTCATAATAATTTTATTAAAAATTGGTCTGCCAAATCTACACTAAATATCTACAATGTGAAATATTTTTTTTAATTATTTTTAAAAACATATTTAAAAAACTGATAAACAATAATTTAAATAACTAAAAATAAATTTAATTCACAACTAAAAAGATTAAAACGAATCAAATATCACAACAAAAAGATTAATATTCAGCAATAATTATATTTTTTATCATTGTTTTAAACCTTAAAAAATATGATCTCTGATTTTTAAAAACGAAATTTTGATGCATTGTTGATATGTATAGATAAAACAATTTGCCGTTAGCTTTTATGGAATTTTAGGTTCTATTACATAGAAAAAATCAGCTACCGTTATGAACTGCAAAAATTCAGTTTAACAATTTTTATTTTTGGTAGCTGAATAATAGCTTTTCAGAATCTATCCAAATAATTTCAATCAATTTATTTTCCTAAACAATTTCCTTAGAATATAACCGTTAGGTAATAAAATAAACTTAATAAAAATGACACACAAATCTTTAGTTGCTGCCGCAATTACTTTTTCAGGATTAATCACCGCTCAAACTGCAGATTCAGAATTTAAATTTGGAGCCAAAGCAGGTTATTCCTTATCAACAATGAAATTTTTTGATAATAAGCTGGATTCAAAATCATATTTTTATGCCGGTTTAGTCGGAGAACAACCCGTATCTTCAAAAATCGGCATTCAGGCTGAACTGCTCTATACTCAGATTGGTGGAAAGCAAAATGTACCCTTTGTTCAAATTACTGATAATGATCCTCAGATGATCAACATGGAACTTGATTATCAGCTAACTCAAATACAAGTACCTATTTCTATGAAATATTACTTTATCCCTAAATTTTCAGCATCTGTGGGAATGAATCTAGCATTTAATGTTTCGGAAAAAGTAAGAACGGAGCAAATAATTAACGGGACTGATTCTCAAAACTATGACGGCATTAAAAGCTTGAATCTCTTTCCATTTCTTGGCGCAGAATACAAACTTAATGATAAGTTTTTTGTAGACGCTCGGTATAATTTTAATTTCATAAAAATCAACAATGGAAATCTCCCTACTAAGATTGGTTTTTTACAGGCTGGCGTAGGCTATGTCTTTAACTAAAACCATAAAACTTACAATAAATAGAGGTTGTTTTTAGCATCCTCTATTTATTGATCAATCCAAAAGATACCTTTTACCTTTCAAATAATACTTCCTCCATCCACCCTTTTTGGGTAAGATTTCTATTCTTGTCCTGCATCATCAGAGTGTACTCTGTAACTTTATAATGTTAATCTGCTGCTTGAATTCCCTAATTACTACTTCATAATCAATAGAAGGAGCATGAGCGCATTCAAAATCTACATCCAGTACCAAATGCTTACGACCTCCAAACCATCGGTGAGAAAATATGTAATGCACATAAATGGGTTGTCATCATGTATTTTTCCTATTTAGCAACCGACATAATTAGCCCGCCTTCCAAGACCATCAAACTCTACAGGCGTTAAAACATCTTTTCCAAACACAAGTTTCCTAAACTTTTATTGTGTAAGCAGCAGCATTAGGTTTGGATTATATAGCTATGTCCTTCAATAAAGAATTTTTAAGTATCAAATTACTGTAGTTTGGGTATGGAACAAAACTGCTACAATATTTTGTATTTAAGAATTACAAAAATTTTTGGGAACAAAAGTTTAACAACATCTCAATTGAAAAACAGATCTAGAAATTGTAATCATAGAGATTATAGTATCAAAAAAAACATTTTGCAAAATTTGAGGTAAAAAAACTTTTAAACACGTCAAGTTCTGTCGCATCATGATAATTGCTTTGTATCAGTAAATAATTAAGTAGTTATTAGAAGTAAAAATTTATAAATTATAACTGGTACTTGAATCTGTTATCATTTTTTTTCTTTTGTCACAATAGTTTATTTGTACTTTAGAACACCATAAATCAAACAACAATGAATTTATCCAACGCTCCTTAAGTGAGTAGAATCTAACATTCGATCAGCCTTTCAACTACTATTAATTATGAATAGTGAACCAACTTACAATTAATTAAAATTACTATGAAAAAGATTTATTTAATTCTGTTGCTATTAACAGGAACTTACCTCCTGCGTGCACAGACACAGCCTTTTGATCTACAGGATAATGTTTTAGAATCCGCATTCACGGAATTAGAAAAGGATAGGATACCATCAGGATTTTTATTGGACGCTGCGGTTGAATTTGCCAATCTACAAAAGTACGATGGTAGCCTGCCTGACAGTTCTTACACCAGCTCTAAACTAATAGCCGGTATTTATAATACTTTATTAATGAGCCGTCTTCATGCTTCAGCGTATACCCCTAAGTCACCAGCAGATTTTGTGTCGGACTGGAAAACTGCTCAGGCAACTGATGTAATACCTTTAGGAGGTCTTTTCTACGAATACAGCCAATTCTCTGCTGAAACAGTTAATAATGCTCAGACTTTTGGAGACCCGGTTACTGTTTCGCTCGTTAATGGGAAATTCCGAGATAAATATCGAAACGGTGTATGGCGTAATCCTTATGAGCTCAAGAAAGTTTTTGCAATTGCACCATCTGTTAACTCGCATAACAAGCTTTCTTTCAAGATTAAGATGCCTAGCAATCTTTTTATCAGCAATCAAGCTTCTTTAATTCAATCCATAGAATACAAGCTTTCAGATGCAGCATCTTATCAGCCGTTAATCCAAAATCAAGTGCTTGATGTGAGCTATCCTTCGATGGGAACCTATACCTGGACATTTAAAATAACGCTGACAAATGGTCATATACTCTACAGTCATACCCGCTTTGTTGTTGATGGCAGCCTAGACTCTTATGTCGACACAAGTTCAACTGCTACGAAAAATGCGAATTTGGAGCCGCAAAGTAAGAGGACTCTTTACAGTGGCAACAACAGGGCTACAATGTATATCCACTTAGCACCTGGAAGAAATAGAGTGACCAAGCCCCTTATTGTTGCAGAAGGGTTTGATATGGGTGTTATTGTAGCGCCCACAAGAGATGCCGGTTTAAGTGATATTCAATCTTTTAAAAATTCATTACTACAAGGGGGACCTTTAGCCGGCATGATTAACAGTGACTATGATATCATTTATGTTGACTGGAATAACGGTGTAGACTATATACAAAATAATGCGGGACTATTAGCAGCGGCTATCTCTTGGGTGAATGCTAACAAACTAGGTACAGAGCAAAATGTTGTAGTTGGGCAAAGCATGGGAGGACTTGTTGCCAGGTATGCCTTAAAAGATATGGAAGACCACGGGATTGCTCACCAGACCAGACTTTTCATTTCACACGACAGTCCGCACCTCGGAGCGAATATACCTTTATCAATCCAAAATATGTTGGTCAATGTTACCCGCGCATATGTTAAAACTCCGATCGCTTTGGGTGTTGGTGAATTTGTTGTACCATTCTTTAATGAAGGAATATCTGTTGGGGACGTGCTGACCTTAACTGATACACCAGCTGCGAGACAGATGTTGCTTAATTATGTCAACAGGAACTATCAAATCAATAATTCAATGCATGATGACTGGCAGATTACACTTAAGACTAAGGGATATCCTCAGCAAACAAGAAATGTGGCTATATCAAACGGTAGTGAATGCGGTACCGATCAAACATTTTCGAACCTTTTGAGATTGTACAAAGAAACTCCTAACCAGCATATGTTTTCTGATATATTGGGTTCACTGATCGGGGTGGCAACACACAGATTGGATATGATTGTTTTAGCCTCTCTACCGGGTAGCTCAAAATACGTCTTTGATATTACAGCAAAACCCATGACGCAGTTAAACGCTTCCAATCAAATTTATAATGGCAGTATCAAATACAAGAAAAAAATACTATGGCTGGTCAATGCCCAGGTCGAACTACTCAACGGGTCGGCTAATCAGCCATCAGGAATTCTACCTTTTGACAAATATGGAGGAGGAAGATTTATGCTTGCTATGAATGAGATCCCATCATCTATATCTAATGACCTTACAGTAAATGAGTTCAGTTTCATTCCTACCCCAAGTGCCTTAGATTACAAGAGAGGTAACTCGGTCCTTACAGAAGCTGACTATCAGAAACCATTTAGTGCTAATGAGCCAAGTGATGTCAACCAAATACCGTTTGCAAACTTTATGGCAGAAACTGTCAATGAAAATAATGGGCATATCAGATTCAGCAATCGAAGCGGGTTGTTTGTACAAGATCAACTTTCTTCAAATTTGAGTGTTCAAAATACGGTACGTGCTTCGGCATATCTTTGTGGGGATAAAATTAAAATTGGTGGGGAAGATATAGTTTGCGGTACAGGGTCACCTTTAGCTTATACAACAGGCTTTGCACCTTCCATTACGTGGATCATTACTGACGGAGCTTCCTTAGTAGATATCAACGGACCAACGAACTTGCCTCAATTGATATTAACCCCTAAACCTAATGCAAACGGAAATGTGACCTTACAGGCTTTTCTACAGGGAGATGGCGGATCTAATACGGTAACTAAAAATGTATGGATTGGCGGTCCAAGAGTTAAAATGCCAAACGCTTCTTGCGGAAATCCTTATGATACGGTATGTTTTAACAGTGGAAGCTATGGACAGCTATTTAATGCCGTTGTTGACGGTGTTGGAATGGAAGGTAATCCAAGTATCAGCACAGATTACGAGTGGGAAAAAGTATATGGTAACTTTACATTTGTCAGTTCGGGAAATGGATATATTTCAACGGTCAGCAATAATGGTACAAAGGTAACCGGAAGAATGGCTATTTTATCTCCCACTACAGGAGCAAGCAGTATGCAAGTCCGTGCGCGCGCAAAAAATAAATGTGGATGGGGGCCTTGGAAGAATATCTTGTTTAATAATTATGGTAACAGAATTGCAGTTGTTGAAGAAAAACTATTTACTGTTTCTCCAAATCCTGCAAGTGATATCATTACAATCACTGCAAATAATCAAGCCAATAAAACATCAAAAATCACTGCAGAGCTCTATAATAATATTGGAGCCAGACAAGGAAATACAGTTCTTAATAATAACAAGGGTACCATTAACGTCACCGGCTTATTACCTGGTATCTATACATTGAAGATAAATTATGGCGAAGGAATTGAAAATCATCAAGTGATGGTAAAGTAATTATTAATCAATAATCTAATGAAGCAGGCAGATTTTGCCTGCTTTTTCTATTAAACAGATTATGGCTTTTTTTAGAGATATCCACATTCCTGTAAAGTTTAATGACAACAATATTTTAGTATACACCTGCATTGAAGATTATCAACTTACTTTTCAAAATGTATAAAAGCATATAATTTAAGATCATCAATCTGCGCAAATACGATACAGCTCGCCTTGATTAGTTTTCACAAAATGTTTAATCCATGGGAAATCCTTTTCATCCTTCAAATAAAAACTCCACCAATCCATCATTTTTAAAGTAAGATCCTTTTGGTTATCTTGCTGCATTAACGCATGCTGCTCATCTTTATAAAGTAAAGCAATAACAGGCTTTCTATACTTACGTAAAGCAATAAAAAGAGATCTTGTATGTTCAAAATCCACATTGGTGTCACCGGTTCCCACCCACAACAGCATTGGTGATGAGACATCCTGCGCAAACATGATGGGACTGTTTTTGATATATTTTTCAGGATTGTCAGCCAGCGGAGTTTTGAACTCATACTGCCTTCCTTCCACACGCCAGTATTCCGGCGCATCAAAACCTTTATTAAGTGAATAAAACATTCGCAGCGGATCTGTAACTGCAGCCCCAGCAATATATGCAGCAAATCTTTTCGAATGTCCGGCAATAAATGAAGTCTCATATCCACCAAAAGACTGTCCTACCAATCCTAATCTTGTACTATCAACCTCCTTGATTTTAACCAGTTCATCTATTGCACTATTCACACTTTCCAAAGCTGACAATGCTGGTCCTTTTTCTGAGTATGAAATATCAGGAAGAAAAATACCAATCCCGGAATGTAATAAAAGAGCTTCATTCATTCCCAATCCATTCAGATAGCTTGCTTTAAAATAACGGTTGGTCAAGTGATGCTGCGATTCATAAATATGGGTTACCACAGGATATTTCAAAGAAGAATTGAAATTCTGCGGCAAATACAATGCACCAGAAAGATCAACACCACCAGAACCTTTATAGCGAACTACCACTCTTTTTAAATTTTCCACACCTTGCATTTCTTTATTGGATCGGTAAATCTCCATTGCAGCCTTTGATTTTCTTTTTGCCATAAGTACAGGTGCTTTATTAAAGTTTTCAGATAGCCAAACATAAGCCTCTGCATTTTCAGCCTTCTTAAATTCAGATAGATGATCAGACGTCTCGGCAACGATCAAATCTACTCTCCCCTTCTTATCAACAGATACATACTTAAATCTAGCGTTTTCAACATCGGAGAGTTTTATAATCAGTAATTGATCCAGATTTACCGAACCAAAATGTTTTCCGTAACCAAATGGAGTCTGTTCAACATCAGCATTGATTATCTGTACTTCGAACTGATCAAATTCAGCCAAAATTCTTGTACTACAATAAAGGATATTTTCTAAAATCAACTTCCCATTAAATATCCATAGTATCTGATCCTTCGATGTGTAATACGGAGCAGCACTCGCAGGCATCTTCTTATCACGAATCATCCCTGAATCAAGATCAAACAGCCACCATCTATTTTCTTTGACTACTAATACAGAATTACCTTTGGGATCAATTACCATTTTTCCGTTAAACTCTGTAAGTAAAGAGTGACTATCATTTCTACTGTTCCACAAGACCAACTGGTCGTAACCTTTTCCCGATTTACGGTCTGCTTTGTCAGTCAACCAGTCGTCTTCAAATAATTTTAAGAAAAAACCTTTCTTCCCGATCCGAGTTTCGCTGCTATACATCTCATTGCTAACAGGAGTTTTAGTCCTATTTACAGGATTCCATATCAATTTATGTTTTTCCAAGTGGCCTCTAATGTATTTACCGAGCTGCTTTTCCTCGCCATACCATATTTGCACATTTTCTTTTTCAGGATACGCAATCTTCGAAAAAACAAGGAACACATTTTCATCATCTTGTGAGGTTTCCAAAGTCATATTCTGAAATCCTGCAAGGTCGTCCTCCATACGAACAGCTTCATAATCTTTAGAAACATAGACCGCTGCAATCCCTTCTTCCCTAACTTCGCTGAGAATATATCCGCCAGCTGCAATTCCCGACAACCAAATATCCTGGATTGCATGAGATGTCGAATATATCTTTTGCAATTTTTCGTTTTGTAAAACAAACGCCTCATTCACAATTTTATCTTTTCTCATCACAAAAAGATGATTCTCCTTTTTAAGATAAAAACTAACCTTCTCCAATATGTCTTGCAATCTCATCTTATCATTGTACAATTCCAACCTCCCTTCCCCTTTTTCATTATAATGTACAACCAGTAAGTCCTCACCTTTGAGATATTCCATGGATTTAACATGATCGAAATACCTTGATTTACCCGTAAGTAAGTTGAGAACTTCAAGTCTGCTGCCTGTCAAAAGGCTTATTTTATCCTTCGCAAAAATCCATTTCTTAACAGATTTCCGCATGAATTGTTTTTTTGGATCATCTATACTGCGCACATAAACCACCATCTCCCGCAAGTCATTTTTCGAAGAATACCAGGCGACCCACTTACCATTATCAGATATTTTCGGACTCATGAGATTCTCCGTTTTTTGTACCAACTCATCAAGCTCCGGATATTTCTGCCCCTGCAAAGTAACAAAGGGCATCATAACCATCAATACAGCAATAGTCGAAAATGCAATATTTATAAACTTTCTCATACAGAAAGCGGATCTGAAAACAACTTCCACACACTCCCTATTGATACCCATCATTCTGAGGATTTAGATTAGGATTGACCAAAAGTTCCTTCTGAGGCAGCGGCCAAAATTGATGGAAAGCTTTCCAGTTGGGTTTTATCAATACCAATAAAGAAAGATCCCCCCAGCGTTTAAGATCAAAGAACCGCTGACCATGTTCAGCAAAGAACTCCCTTCTTTTTTCCGCTTTCAGTTCATTCATTGCCACCGGAGCCGCAATCCCGGTACTTAACGCGGTCAAACCCGCCCTTTGTCTTGTTTTGTTAAGATGCGGAACCGCCTCAGCCACTTTCCCCTGCTGAATCAGAACCTCAGCCAACATCAGATGCACCTCCTCCAGTCTGAAAACAACAGAATATTCGGTGGTATTGTTTCCTGCCGAGATATTCTTGTATTTCGTCGAACGGTAATTCGTCTGCCCATTAAAAGTTACACCCGTAAAATAATGCAGCCTTCTCAAATCCCCTGATGAAAAAGAATTCACCAGATTGACATTCAGAACGTAAGATGTAGGAGCTGTTGTAAAACTATACAGCGTAGCTTCCTTCGTCGGATCATTGTTATTCCTTGGCTTCAACTGCCAAATAATGTGAGAACCATTCTTCTGAAAAACCTTCGCAATATCATTCTGAAATGCATACCCTGAAGTCTGAAGCACGGACTGACACAAGACTTCTGCCTCACTCCATTTTCCGATCAGCATTTTCATCCTGGCCAACAGTACCGTTCCCACTGCCTTATTCGCATAAATTCTTTCAGCACTGCGGTAATTGGACGGCATCAGATTCACCGCCTCTGACATATCCGTTTCAAGCCTCACCAAAAACTGCTCTTTAGGCATTCTTTTCAAATTCATGTTAACAGTATAGTCAATCGTATCCGTATAAGGAACCTCACCATAAATCTGATACAGATAAAAATACAGCAACGAGCGGACAAATACAGCCTCACCCCGAATACGGTCTTTCACCGCAACAGGAAGAATTTTTGAATGCTCCACCCCATAAATAATGCTGTTGGCAATATAAATCTGCTGGTAAGCATTCGTCCAAACCGAATTAACAACGGTATTG
This sequence comes from Chryseobacterium sp. CY350, assembly GCF_027945075.1. NCBI lineage: Bacteria > Pseudomonadati > Bacteroidota > Flavobacteriia > Flavobacteriales > Weeksellaceae > Chryseobacterium > Chryseobacterium wangxinyae. The sequence goes on along the minus strand of NZ_CP116034.1, from coordinate 315,860 downwards.
GTAGGAACCTGCTGATTATTAAAAATATCAACAATCCCGTTGTTGGCTGTCGTCAAAATACACGTAATATCATCAGTATAATTTCCCAGAAAATACCCCGTCCCGTCAGAAGAACCCGCCAGCATACTGTTATTCCATAAAGCTCCGTACAATCCCGCCAAAGCAGCTTCGGCCGTCTGCTCATCTTCGAATACCCGCTCCGTAGGAAGCTGGTTATTCGGAAAATCAGTCTCTATCCATTTTTCGCACGAGTTCACAGCAAGCAGCAGTGCCACCAATAACGCGATATAGAACGGTAGTTTAATATATTTGATCATTTTTTTATTCTTTTAATTATTTTATTTATTACTAAGTAGAATACAAGTAAATCCATTAAAAAGTCAGCTGGAATCCCATAGAATACGTCTTCAACGGCGGAAGGTAACCGACAATGTTGAATTCAGGATCGAGCCCGAAATAATTCGACAGCGTCAGCAGGTTTTGCCCCTGCACATAAATCATCGCTTCCCTGAACCCAAACTTCTGCACCGGGATGCTGTAGTTCAGCTGAACATTCTTCAGCCTGATAAAAGAAGCATCACCCACAGCAGCCGTAGAATTCTGAAAGAATAAATTCAAAGCATTTTTCTGTGCATTCGTTCCAGCAGTATAAGACATATAATCCGCATCAGGATTAGAGGGCGACCATGCATTCAACACCTCTACAGGCTGATTGTTCATCGTACCCGGAAGCGATATCTGACGGTTGTAATTAAAATTCCGTTGTTTGACAAAATGCCATAAGAAAGATGCAGACCACTGTTTAAACCTGAAACTATTGTTCCAGCCCCCATGCAGTTCAACACCTACTCGCTCAGCCAGCTTATTGTCATCAGGACTGGTGATCTTCCCGTCACCGTTAAAGTCCCTGAACCTATATAATCCGGTCACCGGATCGATCCTATCATACTGATACAACTTCACAATCCCTACCGGCTGCCCGATCATATACTGGTTCGCATACGTAGAACCTTCAAGGTTCGGAAACTCTAACAGCTTATTTCTGGGAATACTTACATTCAGCGATGTATTGTACTTAAACTCACCACTTCGAAGTACCTGGAAAGACGCATCAAATTCCCATCCCGTATTCTGAATCTTAGCAGGAAGGTTCGACTGTATCGAAGAAAACCCTGTTGTTGCAGGAAGTGGAATTCCCACTAATTGATTCGATGAGGTATTTTCATAATACGCCGCAGAAAAACCCAGCCTGTTCCTAAACATTCCCAATTCAAGGGCAATCTCCTTCTTCACCGTTTTCTCCCAACTGAAATAAGGATTATAAAGCCTAGCAGGATTCAGCCCCGTAATTCCGTTATAGATATTCGCAGAGACGATATAGGTATTCAGATACTGATAGTCCCCGATCTTATCATTCCCTGTCGTTCCGATACTTCCCCGGATCTTACCAAGACTCAGCCATTGACTCTCTTTCAAAAATCCTTCCTCAGAAAACAACCACGCTGCTCCTACTGCTCCGAAATTCCCAAAACGGTTATTGGCACCGAAGCGGCTTGAACCGTCCCTTCTACCCGTTAGGTTCACAATGTATTTCTTCTTCAGCTGATAATTGAACCTTGTAAAAGCAGCAGTATAATAGTACTGGGTAACGACCTGGTCAGGAATTACCTTCGTCTTAGCAGCTCCGATATTCCCAATCAGTGCATTGCTTTCAAAACCCAATCCCTGTATTGCACCCTGATCAGAGACCGTCTGCTGCAGGGTTGTTCCTAACAGAAGCTCAAACTGGTGCTCTTTCCACCCGTAGGTTCCTACCACCTGCGGTTCGATGATATAAGAAAAGTTGGTCTGCTTGTTTTTAGACGAGATCGAATTGGCACTCGTAAGCCCCGATGAAGGATTATACATCGTATGCGGTTTCAGAGACTGCTCTTCAAAATTCTGATAGCTGATTCCCCCATTCATCTTTAAAGACAGAAAAGGAAACAGCTTATAGGAAACATTAAGCCCATTGTTAAAATAAGCGGTCTTGTTCAGATACTCGCTTTTCAACCCTGCAATCGGATTCGAAAAAGTAGAATTCTCCCAATTGATCTCCCCTGACGAAGTATACAAAGCCGGTGCATTAGGACTCAAAGTCAAACTTCTACGGGTCAGGTCATCATTCTGCACATTATTATTCTGAAAGGAAATGGAATTCGTCATATTCAATTCCAACTTCTTATCCGGTGTCCTGTAACTGAAACTCCCACTGAAATTATTCGTCCTGTACCTGAAATCCGCAGGAAAGACCGTCGACTGCTCATTATGATTATAGCTGATCAGATAAGACATATTTTCAGAACCACCGCTCAATGACAACTGAACCACAGAAGCCGTAGCGGTATTCCCAATCAACTCCTTCTGCCAATCCGTAAATCTGCTCTGATCCCAAATCCCGTTAATATCATAATTAGCAGCAGGAACAACAGAAATATTATCATTCTGAAAAGCCTGTCTACGCATATCCAGATACTCCTCTGTACTCAACAACTTCATCCGCCTGGCAGCACTGCTTAAAGAATAACTTGTATTCAATTTCACCTCAGTCCTGCCTTTCTTCCCTTTCTTAGTCGTCACAATGATCACCCCATTCGCACCGCGGCTCCCATAAATAGCAGTAGCATCCGCATCCTTCAAGATCTCAAAGCTTTCAATATCATTAGGATTAATCGAGTTCAAAGGATTAATAGAAGAAAACGGAAGAATCGTCGCAGAATAAAGAGAAGGCGTTTCAGAAGCCTGAGGCACCCCATCAATAATATACAAAGGTTCATTCCCCTCCCTACGAATACTGTTCTTTCCCCTAATCTGAATATCAAACCCACCACCCGGAACACCCGAGTTCTGAGTAATCGACACCCCAGACATTCTTCCTTGGGCAGACGAAAGAACATTCGTCACAGGCTGGTTCTCAATATCCTTTGCAGAAATCTTCGCAATACTCCCCGTTCTCTCCTTATCCCGAACCTTATAATATCCTGCATTGAGAACGACCTCCTCTATTGATTTCTCTTTGTCGTTCTCTTTACCCAATGAGACATTAACAGCTACTTTATCGCTTAAAGAAACTTTTCGGTCAGGATAATCAGGGTGCTTAAAGACAAGGACAGGATTCTCACCTGATACCTGAACTCTATAAATACCTGAACTATTGGTAGTAGCAACCGCATCACTACCCTCCTGAAATATACTTACCCCTGAAATCGGTTTATTATTAGTATTATCTGTAACAGTGCCTGTAATCACACGCATCTGTCCTATTGCTACGCCGGAGGCGAGCAAGGTGAAGCCAAAAGCCAATTGAATATGACTCAGGCTGCAAAAGTTTTTTTTCATACTTTTGAAAAGATTTAATTCGTTAAATTTTAGGCTCTCTTCTGCACTGCGTAAATTCCACAATACTTATAGTGCTAAGAGGGCTTTCTTGTTTCTATGGTTAGTTATTCTTTACACTTTCTGTTTCTTAAAATTCAGTTTTATTTTTAGCATAGACATAGTTTACTGCGATGATGCTTGGGAGGAAGCCTCAGTAAGAACATAGCAAAACCTCCTGCCCCAACACATCTTAAAAAATTAATATGAATGAAAATTGTGTCCTATAAAAGCTTCAAAAGCCGCAATGAGTTGTACACCCCATTGTATCGTTCAGTCTGATACTGTATTTTGAGGAAGCGGCTTAGGATGTAGAATATGAGAATGCTGGAATAAAAACAGCGTGAGACTCTACATATCCATTCTGAGGTACTGGTATACCTTGTATACAGATAAGAGAGCTCACGCCGCGGTCGTGAGCTATTGTACTTATCCTCTCGTATACTTTAAATTACCAGTTTTCAGAATGAGATTCTAAGCAATAGCTTCTATTTTTCTTTGAAGTATCGCAAAATTACATTTTCTGTAACTTATTTTACAAATATAATAATTTTATTTATTACCTGGTAATATATTACCACGAATTTTTAAATCGAAAATCCAAAATTGCTTGTAAATATTTTATTTATGGATAGCAAAGAAGTCTTAAGATTATTTATGCTAGAATTCTCGGAAAATTTGAAAAAGATTCGAGCTAAAAAATATAACTCAATGGACGAAGTTGCGCAGAATTCAACTTTCGATTCAAGTAATTACAATAAATTTGAAAATGGAAAAGGCAATCCTACCATTGAAACAATGTTAAAAATGTCATCTGCTTTTGGTATTTCTCCTAAAGAACTTTTTGACTTTGATTTTGATATTGAGAAATATAAAATTGATGAATAGATAAACGAAATCCTAGCTCTTAGTTAGGATTTCGTTTTATTTATCAATTTCTTTGTAATATCTATCAGAACATTGTTTAAGAACGTCCTCTGTCTCCTGATATTGCTTTAAGTTTTGTTGTAATCATTAGTTTTATTGTAAAGACTAATCGATAATACAAATATTGCAATCGTTGAAATAATGCTGTAATTTTTAAATGTTTTCACAAACGCGTTTTTGACAAATATATTAAAATACTATACAATTAATAGCTCTAAAAAAATGTACATTTGAGAATAATAAAAACTTTTAATCAGCAAATGTCAACTAAAATATTCACTATTATAAAGTCATTTTTCAACATAATAATTATAACAACATCATTAATACTAGTAGGAGTATCAGCGAGTGCCTTATTTATTGTTCAAACAAATCTCTGTAATGACTATTTTGATCCTAGTATCCTAGGATTAAATAATTACATTAAAGAATTTAGTGAATTCAAAGAATTATTTGCTGCAACAATAACACTAATCGTCGCTTACTTTGGGATACTAAGATTAACTGCCGCCGAGGTTGCCAACAGAGAAAAGGTAAAACAGGACAGATTTAATGAGTGGAAAAATTTATTAGATATACGAATTATTGAAGTCGAAAAAAACAATAATTTTTTTAAGAGACAATTTGCTGATTTACGATGGAAGTTATTTGAAAGGTTATATGAAAATAAGATGGAAATAAATTCTGCAAAAGAATTAAATAAAATTTTTGACGATGAGATGCGAAGCTCTGTAAGGTTTCTGGAAGAAAATAATGATAAATATTTTGGAAAGGAAGTGTATCCAGACAAGCATTACAGCTATATGTACACAGATTTTCAATTTATATTTTTGGGATTGCTGGATAAATATTACGATGGTATTGAAGACGACCTGAAAAATATCATTTTGAATTCTCTAAATCCGCAAAGAGTTATTAATTACGATCGATATATTTCAACATTTAAATAAAAAATTTTATTCAATATAAAAACTTACTTTTTGTTGTTGCTAATTAGAAAATAAGGTTATAATTAAAAACAAATCAAAAGGGTTTAAAAAATAATTAACAATTAGTAAATATTTTTTAGTGCGCAAAAAGAATGCGCACATCAGTAATTACTTTGCATTATGAATATAACAGTTAGAGACTTAGAGCTATTAGTAAACGATAAAAACAAAACAGTTTACAATTCAATGTATGATATAATTCTAGACCAGTTCGAGGATGCCTTACGTTACATTGACGTTGACAATCTTAATGAAGAAAGACAAAAGGTATTAGGAACCTGTGGAATTTATTTGAGTTCGATTGTGGAACTATTACATACACTGCGTGATTTAATGGATAAAGGTTATATCGAAAGTGCTGGTTCAATTGCTACTGCATGTTGGGAGCGTATTTTAACCCTAAGGAAAATTTTAATTGAGCCTATTCCAAATGCTCAACTTCATACAGATCATGCATTAACTAAGAAAACACCTTGGAGAGTTTACGACATGGTCTGTGATGTTTTAGAGAATGAACGTAGAATTAAAAACATTACAACCAAACGTCCTTTTGAAGAAAAGAATTTTTATATGCAATATACTGTTTTAAGTAGTATTAAGCATGGAAACCCATATACTATCTCCTATATATATCGACCTGATTATAGCTCGGATATAAAGTTGTTTAAGCTTAAATCAAATGATAGTCTACAGGACAAAGATTTAAAAATATATATCAAGATGTTAATTATCGACAATGCTCTTGACGCTCTTCTTGATTACAGTAAAGAGTTTAGATCAAATTATAGTTTTTTAGAAGATTTGAGGCAAGAATTCGACGGCCTTATTGCTTCCGTAGAATTACAAGTTCCTTCCATAATGTTGACTACCCCAGAAGAAATGGGACAAGATTATTGGGATTATCTAATTGAATTAGAAAAGAAACGTAGATTTTAATACTAATTTTTAAAAGTGTAAAAGATGACTGTCGGTAGAGAGACTTTAGAACAAGCGATTTCAAATGCATTGATTAATGCAAAGGAACTTTATGAGGAAGCTGAAATACTTAAACGTGAAAAAAAATACGCTAGATCCTATACACTATTCCATCTGGCAATTGAGGAAGTTGGAAAAGTATTTGTGATATTTAAATATTTATTAGCCAACGATTATTCAGATGAAAAACTGAAAAAATTTGATATTGAATTTAGGCAACACAAAATTAAACTTGATTTATCAACAAATATCGACGTTTTTGCACTTTGGGCCAAAGATGGAGCTTTAAGTAATGAGATACTCGAAAATGCAACATACTCTAAAGAACAAATTGACAAATTAAATAATCTAAAAAACCTTAGTTTATACTCATTTATACACAATGGCAGCAGTTATAACCCTTCCCAAATAATTGAATCTGAAGACATAGATCAGATTAAAACAATTGCAGAATACAGAATTAAAGGCACAGAAGATTTAACGAATATATTTTTATCAGATTTAGATAGGCTTATTGCAGTTGTAGCAAAATCTAAAATTGAGAATAAGTAGCCTACATTTTAAATACAACTTTTAAAATAGATTTAGCAATTAATAACTTAAATTATTACTAAACTATTTAAATGAATATTTCAAAATTTTATTGACAATGATGACAATTGAAAACTTAATTAATACTGTTTCTGGTGGGCTTAAAATGATTCATATTTTGAATACTAATTGTGATGAACTAAATGTCAAAGATGTTAGTTTGTTAAATGAGGATACTCTTTGCTGTAGTTTTTATCCTGTTTCGCAAAGATCTAATGATATCAAATTGGAGATTGCTACAATTATGGGATTTTTTAACGGCTTTTTTAGAGACACTTCTTATGAAAACATTAATCTCAATTATTATGCAGTTCGAGCATTCGATATAAACAATATGGAAATATTGAACGCTCTATCAACTAAATCAGCTGCAGAAAACATAGGAACAGAAAAATCAATTGAGTGGCTCAAATTAACCCTTTTTCAAGAAAACACAGAAGATTATCGACTTTCTCAAGCAAAGCAAATAATATTTGAAATTGAAAACGGATTAAGAGAAATTGTAAAAGATAAACTCAGAGATAAGTATGGAGAAAATTGGTGGGATATAGGACTGAACAGCAAACTAGGAAAAGATGTCAAGGAAATTTATTTTAATCAATTTGGGATGGATTGTACCGACGGTGATATTTTAATTGCATATACATTTACATTACAACTCAAAAAAATCATTTTAACCCATTTTAATTTATTTAAATCTTATTTTAAGAGTCCTACTCAATTTGAAAATTCAATGGATCAGCTAAATAAATTGAGACGAGAGGAAGCACATAACAGACCTATTTCAGATTTCGACTTGGTAAATCTTCGGGAATTGCACGAAGATTTACTGTCAAAGGTCTTAATTGATTTAAAATCCTTTCAATCTGTTTATTTAACAGAAAATTGGAGAATAAAAATTAAAAAGATTATGAATGAAAGACGATATAGATCAATTTATAGCGAGCTCGAAATTATAAATGAGTTAGATCTCGGGAAAAAGTTATTAAAGGTTACAGAAAATTTAACTTCTCTAATTTCATATTTAGATGATACAATTAGAAAGTTAAAATCCATCACTGTTCCTGTACATAAAAAGGATATTCATAAAGAATTATTGTTCTGTTTTGAAAAACAAAAGGAGCTACAACAGTTTTTATTAGATCAAACTTTAATTTTTGATAACGAAAAAATTAATTCCATAGTAAATGAGATTAATTTACATAAAATAGAAATGGATAAATTTTCGATGAAAATTTTATTAAATGAAAGTTAACAGTTCTACTTATAAGTAAAATTACCGATACTTTCTACTAGAAAACTAAAAAAACCACTAAGAGTAAATCTGAACACAATCAAAATCTCGTTTCCCAATTATGAAACATATCCAAAAGAAATACCTGTTTGAAGATAATTTAAAGAAACATAATTTGGAAGATCACCCAGATTATGACGTAGTTGAAATTAAAGATCTCAATAACGAATATTTCAAAAAAGCGAGAAAAAGTCGCAATGTAATTATCGAAACATCTTTAGATGAGAAAATCTTCGCTTTCATCTACGACAATAATGGAAAGCATATCACAATCCCTATACCTGATTTCACCTTAGTCTATTATGATTTTGCTTATAAATTGAATGCTCAAAGAAAGCAACTTTCAAAAGATATTTTCGAGAAATTAAATGACTATTCGAAATTTTCAGAAGTAAATAGTGACTTATTATATAATTTTTATGGTTATTCATCATCTTGCATTATAAATTTGTTTACTTCGATAGAATCTTTTATTAATTCTATGCTACCTGTAGATCAAGAATATAAAAACGTTCTGAATAATAAAACTGAAATTTATAACCGAGAACAGATACAATTAAATATTTCATTTTTTGACAAGCTAAAAAAAGTTTTACCTCAATTCTATAATAAAAATTTCTTCTTGCATCAGACATTAACAAATCAACATATTTATAAGTTAAAGGAACTTCGTGATAAAATAATACATACGAAATCTGATAGTACAGGCGAATTACAGATTGAAATCTTTAGAGATTTATTAAAATTCAAATATGACGATTCTTTTGAAGCTGTTAAAAAATTAATTAATTTTTATAAAGTAGACTATATTGTTGATTGTTCTTGTAATAAAGATTTTTAAAATTCTAATATGATATAAACTACTATCTATGGATACAACAAATTTTTATAAAGAGATTCACTTCAAAGAAATTGAAAGAAAACACACTTTAAATAATTCATTTCAACTTCCAATACTCATTCTTACGACATTAGTTACTGTGAATATTTATATTGCAAAACAAAATTATAATGACTGCCTGTTTAAAATTTTGCAAATTGTACTTTTTCTAAACCTAATTGGTTTCATATTATGTTTGTTTTTTTTGCTAAAATCGTTTAATAATCTTTTTAAAAATCATAATTATAAAGAACTTGCTAACCCAAATGAAATATATGATTATGAAAAAGAATTGAAATCTGAAAAGAGATCAAGCGAGTTCGAACCTTACATAAAAAAGATATTATGCGAAATATCCGGACACAATTTTGAAATTAATAAAGAAAGAACAGAACAATTAGCAAATGCAAAAAATTTCTTATTTTTGTGTGTTATATTATCATTAACTAGCTGTGTAATTTATATTTTTTCAATAATATGAGCAAAAAATCAAAACCTAAAAGTGAGACAAAACCCGTTGTTGCGCCAAAAGTAATAAAGCAACCAGAGGCTGTGATCGTAAAGAATCACAAAGTAAAAAAAGACTAAAGATTTTTCACTTAAATTTAAATTCATCCCAACGAAAAGTCGGGATTTTTTGTTTTACGGAAGACCGTAATTATTTGATATCAAACACAGTTATCTATACTTTTATTAACCGATAAATTATTTATTATGGCGATGATTTATAGTTTGTATATTTAGCTACTAATCTTAAAATATATAATGATGAATTCACAAAAAAGTTTACGAGATTTAACAAACAATCCAGATGATTGGAACAAGGAGGATTTAAATGATGTTAATCAACTAATTCAATCAGTGAATCTATTAAAGAAGAGTGTTGAACCTTATGTAATAGATAAATCAGTAATAATTAAAAGTAAAGACATTTCGTTAAAATACTACAGAGAATATTCCATAATGACGTCAATTATAGAATGTTTTATTGAAAAAAATGAGTTTGATTATAGATATTTGACACAATCACTTTATAATAACATCTCAAATAATCTGTACTTCAATTTAACAGTGTCTGATATAAAGTATTCTATCAAGAGATTAATAACACTAGGATATGTTGAAGTTAAAATTATTGAAGAAGATACTCACAATCCTATTTTCAAAATTACTGATATCGGAATAGACCATTTCAGACAACAAACCCTACAAAATTTAGCATCTGCATCATTCTTTAATTATCATACTTATAATCTGAGTAAAAGATCTGAGAAAATGAATATCTTAATGATTATCATTGCTATCGCTTCATTAGTTGTTGCTATTTGCGCTATCTATGTATCAATAGTAGCAAAGTAGACTTATCTTCGATATTATAGTGATTAAATATACTATCAATGTAAAGGTGATGCAAATTTTAATAATATGTTTGATGACAGTCTAATAAAATCTATGCTTCACATTGTGACGTTTTCTTCACCAATGATGATAGATGTCAATATAAAGCCGAAAAAACATTTGGAAAACTGAATATTAAAAACATTGGTAATAAAGTCAAATGAAATTGAAAAAATTATAAAGTTATAAAAAAGAGCAAATATAGTTATGTAATAGTTGTGAATTGAAAATGAAAGTAGATTTTTTTAACATAACTGCAAATAATTGTTCAAATTATAAGGATTCAGTGATAATACTGAGTCATCATTTGAGAAAGCTTTTTATTTTTGTTGTATATATAAGAATTGAAAATATTAATATTAAAGCTATTTTAAATTACATATCTATATAAAAACAGAGATTCTATTTTTTTGATTTCCTTTTATGGGGCGTAAGCGAGTAATCATACTCAAAAGATCAACCGCGGAAAAATCAGATTCATTCAAATTATAGCAGAGAAAATTAAATATTATGGATAATATTCAAAAACAGGAATTTACATTAGAATTAATAATAAAATTCTTAAAAGAGAGAAGTGGATATTCAGACTATTATGGATTGCAAAGAATGCTTACCAAAGCTAATCTTTTTTATTTTGAAGCTGGATTTCTTGCAGACCGTCTTCAGCAATTAGAATATGCTGAATATAAACCTTCAGAATCCATAAAGCTAACACAGAAAGGATGGAATTTTATATCATTCTCGTATCTCAAACAGCACGAGGACAAACAGATAAATTTACATGAATTAACAACACAAAATCTAATATTACAAAATGAGAATTTAGAATATCAAAATTCTGCAATAACAAAGCAGAAAGAAATTGATGATTTAACAGTTGAAAATCTTAAGCTTCAAAACAAACAATTTACGCGGTATATTATCTACTCAATTATAGCATTTGTTTTAGGAGCAATAGTTACAAACCTGGAATTTATTTATAATCTTTTTGTAGACAAAAAATAGAAATATTTTATATTTTTAATTCTATTCAGAAAAAATAATTAGTCAAAAATATTTTCTTAAACATTGATTATTAGAATGATTTTACTTTCTACTTCTAAAAATAATGTTTTTATGATTACTTTTGTTATAACTAATAACCATATCAAATTAATAAATGTTTGGAGACTTCAATACTGCTGACTACATCGCAATTATTTGCTATAATATAGATTGCCGTTGTAGAGAAGAGCTAAGAAATAATATAATTACTTCTGAAAGAGATTATGTTTCGAGCCTAACTACTCTTATTAGAGATGCTTTTACAAGACACGGAATGAGGAGCCATTCTCAATCTATCAGGGGTGAAGATGAGCAAAAAATCGGTGTTGACGGAATTTTTGTTTTTAGACACAACAATTCCATTAAGGTTGGAATATTTGAAGGCAAAAGACCTCAAATAACCCAGGATAATTATCCATGGGACTATCTATCGAAGAGAAACATGTCTCATTTTTCTGAACAAATTAGCAAACAGCATATCTGGTTAGATCAGTTCGCCATCTGGGAAATGTTCTTTAATGAAACAAATGATGGTTATTTATCATCACCATTTGAATTTTTTGGAAGCACATGTATTTGGCACTTAAATTCATATAATCATATGAATTCTAACACTTTAATATTTACTCCTTGGAAAACTAAAAATCTTTCCGATCTGTCTATAACAAGTTCTCAAAATTTCTATTCAATAATTTTTGATATAATAAGTTGCAAACAAGGGAAAGTGTATTCTATTGATGAACTTGATATAAATGTTAGAATTGTCAATGACAATAATGAATCAGTACAATTAGACATTCCCCTTCCTAGTACAAATAATCAAGAATTTGACGAAAAAATAAATCGATTTTTAATTGAAAGCGATCTTCATAGCTACGTTTATTTAGACTTTAGTACCAAAAATTTTAAACCATTTAACATCTAAATGGATAAATTTATTTATAATAGCTAGAAATATTATATGTAGTAAATATTTCAGTAACGACGTTACGTAAAAAATTGTAATAGAAATTGATATTTACGGTTTTCCGTAAATCCGACTATCATCAAATCCGTACATTTAAAAACTTTCTTTGATCAAAAATTGATCAATTGTCATAACCATTAAAACTAAAAAACTATGATAAAAAGAGGCTCGGAATGGAGAAAATGGAATTTTCATGTTCATACGAAAGGAACAAATAAAAATGATCAATTTACTTCTGCAACTTTGGAGGATTTCTTTTACAGATTTTTTAAAAAAGCATTTGAAAATAATGTTCAGGCGATTGGAATAACTGATTATTTTTCAATTGACAGATATAAGGACGCTGTAAATTACTTAGCAGAGATAGATTTTAAGATTAATCCTACTACGGGAAATAAATTATTTTCAGAAGATGAAATTAATTTTCTGAAAGAAATATATTTATTTCCAAACGTCGAATTGAGAATGCTTCCTGCAACGGATAGAGCCCGTTTAATCAATATACATTGTATATTTAATCCGGATTATGTTGTACATCTTGAAAATGATTTCTTTGGTCATCTCGAAAACCAAGAAGGAAAAAAAATGAACAGACATGGTTTGACAGACTACGGCAGAGAGTTAGATGGAAATTTACAAACCGATGACCTTCGATACAAAAAGGGAGTTGATAATTTTGTGATCGATTTAAAATCTTTGAAAGAACTTATCGGAAACAATAACAGGTTTAACGAAAACTGCATATTTGTCGTGAGTAATTCTAACAATGATGGAGCTTCAGGAATTCAAAAGCATTATGACTTGTTTGATAATGAAGAAGGTTCATTAGACGGCTTAAGAACTTCAATATATAAAATTTCACAATGTATCTTTTCAAACAATACAAAGGATGTAAACTATTTTTTAGGAAAAAGACTTGAAGGAACTGAAGGTTACACTGAAGAAATTTATAAAAAAGAAGTAGAAGATGTAATAAGTCAGAGGGGGTCCTTAAAAGCTTGTCTTGTAGGATGTGACTCTCATTCAGAGACTACTCTATTTAGCAAATTTACTTGGGTTAAAGCAGATCTTACTTTTGAAGGACTACGTCAGATATGTTTTGAGCCTGAACAAAGAGTTAAAATACAACCATCTAGGCCAGACTTCAAAGAAGACAAGGTCATCATTGATAGGGTTAAGTTTTTTTCACCAAAAAAGACTTTTTCAGATCAATATATTTACCTTCATCCAAACCTAAATGTTATTATTGGTGGTAAATCTTCAGGCAAATCAATTTTATTGTATTCAATTGCAAAGACACTTCTTCCTGATCAAGAAATATTGTTAAACGAAAATGATGAAGAAAAATATAATTTAAAATCAATGGACGTACATTTTAATTTTGAAGTTACTTCACAATCAAGCATTTCACAGTCCATGTTCAGAGATGAAGACGAAAACTCTATTATTCCTGACTTAAAATATATTCCTCAGAACTATTTGGTCAAACTAGCGGAGCCTGAACTTAATAAAAAAGGACGTCCACTTAATAAATTAGTTAGAGAACTAATTAATGAAGACCCTGACTCAAGGTCAAAATATGATATATTTATTAAAAATGTTAGAGATTTTGATAAAGAAAGAGAAGATTTGATAAATCAGTATTTTGAATTAAATGATGATATTAATAAAATAGAAACTGACCTTAAAACAAAGTCTAACAAAGAGGTTTTGGAGACAAATATCAAGACTAATGATGAAAAAGTTGTTGAGTTAAATAAAGAAGCTGGCTTATCTGATGAAGAGTTGGAAAAATATAAAGAAATTCAGGAAAAACATGAACTCAATACACAGAAAAAAGAAGAATTTAGAAATGATTATAGGCATACTGTTGACTCATTAAAAGAACTTGGGCAACACACTGACAACTTAGCAGCTTCTAATCAAACTTTTCTTGATGGAATTAAAAATAAAGATATTAGAGAATATTATCGTCAAAAATTAGATATAATTACAACTGTTAAAAATGAGATTGATTCTCTGGCTAAAGAAATTAAAACTGAAACTAATGAGGAGGGTATTAGAATATTTGTCCACGATAATAAATATAAAGAACTTGCTACCTCAATTGAAAATGATATCAAAATCACTGACGAAGAATTAAAACCTTTTCAAAAAAATGAAGAAATTCAACAACAAGTTAAAATACTTAATGATTCAATAGCGTCAGATAAAAAGCTTCTCACAGAAATTGATCAGCTAAATAAAAGCAAAACAGAAAAAATTGAATCAATCACTAAATGTAGGGATGACATCTTTAAAATGTATGATAGTGTTTTTGTGGAATACCAACAAATCATTAATGACCTGAAAGATAGAACAACAGAGCTTGAAAAAGACGGATTAAAAATAGATGGTATTTCTCAATTTAATTTTGCGAAATTATACAAAAACATTTATGCAATTAGTGATGGAAGAAAAGCGCATTATAATAATTATCCTGAAATATTTAATGAGAATAAAAAAGCAACATCAGATTTTGAATATGATGTAATTAAGGTAGAAATTGAAAAAGTTTTCAATGAGATTTGTAACGAAAATTATGCAATTCTTCCGAGAGTTGACAAAAAGCAAGCAATTAAAACATTATTAGAGGATTATTTCTTTGACTATTGGAAAATTACCTATAAAAATGATAAACTTGGAGAGATGTCAACTGGTAAGGCAAGTTTTGTTATTTTAATGCTGATTATTGGACTAAGTAAATCTAAGTCCCCAATTCTAATCGACCAACCCGAGGACAATCTTGATAATAGATCTATAACCCAAGATTTAGTTTTTTATTTGAAAAATAAGAAGCTTGAAAGACAAATTATTGTAGTAACACATAACGCAAATATAGTTGTGAATGCAGACTCGGAAAACATTATCGTTGCAAACCAAAAAGGTCAAAATGACATTGATTCTTCAAGTAAATTTTTATTTGATTATGTAAACGGTGCTATTGAAAATACATCATCGTTAAATGCTGAAGAGAAAGATTTGTTAAAATCAATGGGAATCAGAGAACATATTGCAGATATTGTTGAAGGAGGTAAAGATGCTTTTATTTTAAGGGAAAAAAAATATCGCTTTGAAAAAGTGTCAAACTAATTAAAAACTTTAAATTATCAAAGGTTGACTCCAGAATATTTAGTTGAGCATTACTTTAAAGAAAAAGTAAGATTAAGATCAGTATCTAAAATATCAGATACAAATAAAATTTTGTTAGCTAACGGCATTACCATTCTTTCTCTATCAGAATATGATAGACAGTATACTCACACACCTGAACTTAAAGAGATTTATTTAGCAATAAGTAATTATAAAACATCAAAGAGAATTGATAAAATCGAAAATTTATTTGAAGATCGCAAAACAAAAACGCTTAAAAAATTTTATCAAACAAAAAAAAGCTTATATCAAAACATTACGAGCAGTAAAGTTGATCAGATAAATTATCTAAAAGAACAATCAAAAAATGCTGAAGCAGCTAATATAATTACTTCTTGTTTTAATAAATCCGAAAACAAAGAATTTGTCAGGCAATACGATGTTACTAAACAGATCATCTTGCAAATAAAAATCAACCAATTTGAGATTAATGAGAAGCTTCTGAACATTAACATTGATGGCAATCCTGAACTAATATTAGAGTCGCTCGCATCCATTATAGAAAAGCCTGAACGATTATCGATTTGTAATATTGAAATCGAAAGTGAATGGTTGACATTTCCATTCAAATGGTTTATTGATAAACTCACGATTGGTGAATATCGCAATCTATATTACAAATTTAAAGATGGTGACTCCTTAACAGATTTTATCGAACAATACATCGAAAGCAACAAGAACGTAATCGAAAAACGATTTGATAATCATATCTTAAATAGTTTTTCAGAACGGTCAATAATAATCCAAAACTGTATTCTGACATATTCCCAGGGACTTTTCTCAAGTGTTATGTACTCTATACTACCAACGATAGAAGGAATTTTATGGGACTTTGCAGATTTATATGATAAGTTTGAGAAACCTCTGTTTAAAACAGTAAACAGTAAAAGAGTTTTACTTCAATCGAACGGAAAAGAAATGATGAATTTTACTATTGGTGATTTAATGAATAAAACAGCAATTAAAGATTTTTTCGATGAACATTTCATTTCGTATTTCTGTAACGAATTATACAATGAAAGAAACTTGATATTGCATGGAGTAGATGTAAATAGTTTTAATAAAACGAATTGTGCAAAAAAATTATTGACATTTGAGTATTTAACTGTCGTTATCAATAATTTTATTACTCAACATTTTTTCAGTGAAATGAATAATATTTTTGATGATGAAAAACTTGAAAATATTACTGAAACAAATAAAATTTCAATCGGTGATGAAGTTAGTTTTAAAGCGTTGGTCAAAAAATATAGATGATAATTGGAAAAGAATTTAAATTTGTGAAATCACTAAAGAAATATTTGCCACAAAATCTGGCAAATTGTATTAGTTAAAATACTGAACTTTCACAATTTACTGCGAACAAGCAAGGGTATATAAAAACAGAACCCGATAGCTTGAGTAAAACTCAGGGGCATATCGGGAATAATATGTAGCAAATATAGTAATATTTTTTTATATTAGCAACTATTCCTAAAAAAGTTTATAAATGAGATTTGAAGATTTTAAAAATATAATGTCGGAACCACGGATCAATAGATATCTAAATGCCGTTAGTCTTGATACAAGAAAAGCTATGACATTATATAGAAAAAATTTAAAACTATCTCAGGAAATGTTCACTATAGTTAGTTGTTTCGAAGTAGCTTTGAGAAACGCCATCGATCGTCATTACACGAACCTTTTTGGACCGGAGTGGTTGAAAGATTTTGTCTTAGCCGGTGGACAGCTCGACACTGTTCAATCCAGAACAACCAAAAACATAATTTCCAACACGAAACAAAAACTTGGAGTCTCATATACCCATCCAAAGTTGGTTGCTGAACTAGACTTTGGATTATGGAGGTATTTATTTGCTAAGCCACAGTTTTTAGCTGGAGGACAAAATTTATTGCAGATTTTTCCTTCAAAACCTACAAGTACTCCAACCATACAGTATAATCACACCTTTATTTTCAATGAATTAGCGAAGATAAATGACCTTAGAAATAGGATTGCACATCATGAACCCATATGCTTTGTTCCTAATAATGCTGTAATTAACACTAATTATACTAGGCAAAGCTATAATCTAATTGTTCAATTTTTTAGATGGATGAACATTAACGAGTCTGAATTGCTTTATGGATTGGATCACATTATTAATGTCTGCAACGAAATTGACAACATTTAAATGAGTTCTTGGGCTAATATTAAAACACCTACACTCTAGTACTACCTTGACCGTATAAATTTCCTCAATCTTTCTCTCTCTGCTTGTTCTATAGATGAGTTAATTTCTTCTTTAATCGAGTTTTTAATCGGAATAAGATTCAGCTGATTTTTCCCCTTTTCTATAATTTTGTAAATTCTCTGCCAATCATTTCTATGAACCTCGCCTATATTGACATCTCCTGAATAAGTTCCGCCATTCCCCCTCCACCAAATTCTTGAAAAATCTTCTGTATTAGCATTATGCTCGACATAAAGCAATAGAAAATTTTCGAATTCATGTGAATAATAACGTCTTATTAATCTGATCACACAATTGACAAAAGGAACATTTTTTGCCTTTTTCACAATCATTTTGCGTAGAAAAACTAAGGCTTTTGCTTTGCCAGTTTCTGAGATATTTTTAAAAAACATATCTATTTCTTCTTCTCCAAAACCAATGCTTAAAGTGTTTTTAATGATACTTTTGAATAATTCTTCTAAATAATCGTCATTATACATCTCCCAGACAAAGCCTAGGTTATCGCTACTACTGATTTTCTTTCTGCCCGCAGTGTAATAATGCAATTCTACATAGCGAAAAATAAAATCTTTATCAATCTCTAATAATGATTTCAAACCATCCCTTTCATAATCAAAATGATTAGGATTCGCAATTATTTCTAAAAGGTATAGTTTCTGAAGAATAGTAATATCATCTTTAAGCTGGAAGGTAAAATTCTCAAAAATTTCATCGTCAATAGAAATAGGTAGTCCCTCAACCTTCTTTTTATAAATGATATGGAGAAAATCTGTAAATATGGATTCTTGATATTTGGAGAATTTGGATAGCCAGCTGAAACCGAAGTGAATACGATCGTCGATATTTTTCACAAGGCTGTACAGCTCCTTAACGTATAGTTGTGTTACAAGATGTTCTTCCAAAACTTCAAAAAATACAAATTTTAAGCGATAGCAATCAAGGTGTTTCCAACTTTTTAAAAATTTATAAAATAAAGAACTGAACTCTTCATCATTTGTAACCAAAGAAACGGCTTTGTAAGGAATGGAAATTCGAGTTTTTGCATGATTCTTTAAAAAATATTTTAAGAGTTCAAATCCAATTTTTTTATTTCTTTTAAATGTACTTTCTATGATCACATTAACAGAATCCAGGTTTCTTCCACTATCTTGGAAAGCTAAAAAGTTATTTTTAAGTAGGGTGCCAAATCTTTTAAAATCTGAAGTATTCTTAAAAATAAAATGTTTTGATATTTCTGTAGTCCTCATCTTCTTGTAATCAGCGTGACTCAGATTTTCAATATTTTTCTTCCGGCTTCCCCCAGTCCAGTCAAACACTTTAAAATCGTCGTACTCACTATTGCTGAACAATTTATTTAAATGAAGATATTTTATATTTGTGATCTTATTATATCGAAGCCAACTGACAAAATTTTGCACAAAATTAATATCAGTAAAACTTTTTGAATCTAATTTCTCTTCGATAAACGGTAAGATAAGTGAAAGATCGTAAGTCAACATTTTT
The DNA here is from genome assembly GCF_027945075.1 of Chryseobacterium sp. CY350. Lineage (NCBI taxonomy): Bacteria > Pseudomonadati > Bacteroidota > Flavobacteriia > Flavobacteriales > Weeksellaceae > Chryseobacterium > Chryseobacterium wangxinyae. Next base: position 296,453 of record NZ_CP116034.1, on the reverse strand, counting down.
TTATTCATATCACCAAAAAAGGGTTTCCAGTCATTGATAATTTTTAATACTCGTTCTGGATATTTATCATATAATAGAAAAAGGTGTTTCCAAGCATTTGTCCTGATGTACTTAACTGTTTCATTTAGAGGGATACTGTAATTGTAATGCGTAAAGGCATTTTCATTACGGGCTGTCTTGAAGACTCTGTTGCTGTGTTTCAAAAAATTAGAAGCAAGTCCTAAAAAAGCCTCTTTATAATGGATTTGTCCTTCATTTGATCTGGAGATCAATAAATTACAAAACTCCTTTTGCTTTTCAAAGTTATTATTGAACTCGTCATCATCATCGAAGCTAATATTTTCCTTAAGCCTTCTTATAAGTTCTGGAAATGCTTCATGATTTCTCTTTACATATTCAAATGCAAGCTCTACGGAACTAATAAAACTGTCTTCCGTGTAATGTGTAAAAAAAGGATTAAGTAAGGAGATGATTATATCCTCTTCATAAACAAATTCATTGGTACCATATGTAGAAATATAATAAGGATCATCTAATTGCTTTGTATTTACAACTTTATTGTAAATATAATATAATGTCTCTTCACGTTTATAAAACCAAAATAATTTGATAAACTGAATTATTTTCTCTTCATTGCTAATATGAGTTTGGAAGTATAAATCAATATCAAGTTGGATCTTTTCCAAAACTTCATGGTAGCCAAACGTATTGTTGCATAAAATAACAGTTTCTTTAAAACGGGAATTATATTTTTCAAAGTACTCAAAAAGTAATTTTTTAAAAGGCAAAACCTTATCCTTAATAAAAACTTTGTAAAAAAAATACGTTGACATGACCTGTTCAGAGATTCTGACGTACGAACCTTTTATCTCAACGAGTTCTCGCCGATGGAGTTCATCTATGGCTTCGTGAAAATCAATATGATTAATATCAAAATCATTAATTAATTTTTCTATAAATTCTTTGTCATCTCTCTGGATGGTAAAAAAGAAAGAAACTATACCAATTGTCTTTAAAAGGATTGGGTTATTGAACAAATCAAAGTCTTTAATAAATGTCTGAAAATAATGATCGTACAGATTGTAAACTCCTCCTTGTAAAAAATTCAATTGTTTTTCCATTGCAAGCTTTGCAGCCATAATAGCTAAACGACTATTGCCATCGGCAAGGGCAATAATCTTATCTTGGTATTTTGAATTCTTTATATTAAAGAAATCATTACTTATAAGCTCTCTAATCTCTTCATCCGAAAATTTTTCAATTTCAATTAAATCATAATCAATATTATCACTTGCATTGAATAAGTGATCTATAGCATAATCTCGTGCCGTAATAATTATCTTAACTTTACCTCTTCTCTCCTCGTTTAGAATCCCTAAAATTTGATTAAAATTATTAAGTTGTCTATTTGCATCATCAATTAACAATATATAATTTTTATTTTTCTGTAATTGCATCCTGACATCTTCCCATATATCTGCATCCTTGTTCACAATAACATAAGACGTGAAATCTATATTTTCTTCTTTAAACTCCTCAATTGATTTTAAGCTTAGTTTGGTTTTTCCGACTCCGGCAGATCCAGATAATACAATGATATCTTTATTAGCCAGGCTATTTTTTATCCGCAATAATTCTTTACCTCGATTTAAAAAAGGATTATCTAGTGGTGTCGAGAGATTACCTCCCTTATTATTATATTCTTTTATAAAAGATGACAATGGGAGGATTTGACCTGTCTCCAAAGCTATTCCTAGGATGTCTCTGGATAAAATGGGATAGTTGATATAAATATCTAAAGCTAATTTATCAAGACCTATCAGCTCAATGAATACATTTTTATCTTTTGCAAATCTAAATATCTCTTGCTCTTGCTTTACTGCCAAGCGTGAGTTAAAAAATAAAATAATTTTTTCAATTTCCCGAGAATCGATCTTTGTAAAACTTGAATCAATACATTTGCTGATATCTCCTTTTAATTTTTTTACTATACCAATATTTGTTGTTGTAAATTCAACAAATATTAATTTCCCTTCACCGTTTCTGAAAAAAGTATCAGGAGTTCCTTTTATGGGCTTTTGTTTACCAAACTGACTTCCTGCTCTACTAATACTTTGTAAGTCGTTTTCTTTAAAATTTAGGTATACATCGCATAGGTTTTGAAACGCTGCGCTATCAATACCTATTAACTGTTGTTCTATCAATTTTAATCTACCATTCATCTTACAAAGTTTAGAACAAATATAACTAGTTAAATTAAAATAATATCGTTTTTTGTAAAAAAAATTACATTAATCGGTTTTTATATTACAATAATTATTAAATTTGTAACAGAAATCAATCAAAATGTACACGGAAATTTTAAGAATTATTGAAGGGGGGTTAAATAAGGATATTAAAAAAATAAACAATTACGCTAGAATTTTAGCAGACAAATTAGAAAAGGATGGGGATGGAAAATTAGCGAAATTGATAATTAATGCATTAGATAACAAACCATCATCAATGGTATCAATGGATTCTTTACTTTCAAGTCCTGTGGATCAAGAAAGTCGGATGAGCATTGTTGATATTACAATGCCAATCAAAAATGATGGCGAGGTTGTTTTACCTCCAAATATTGCAAATAAAGTTAACGATTATATCAATCTTTACAGCCATCAAAATGAACTTATTAAAAATGGGCTTGAAATTTCTAACTCATTATTGCTTTATGGAATACCAGGAGGCGGAAAGACAACCATAGCAAAATATATTGCGTATAAAACAGGACTACCATTGATTACAGCAAGGTTTGACGCTATTGTATCTTCCTTGCTAGGTAATACTTCTAAAAATATCCGAAAGATATTTGAGTTTGCTGACGAAAAACCTTGTATTCTTTTTTTAGATGAGTTTGACGCCATTGCAAAAGCAAGAGATGATCAATATGAATTGGGAGAACTAAAGCGAGTTATAAATAGCTTGCTGCAAAATATTGATACTTTTTCAAAATCTAATCTATTAATAGCCGCTACCAACCATCCGGAATTATTGGACAAAGCAATCTGGAGAAGATTCAATACTGTTATTGAAGTTGGATTACCTAATCAAAACGAAACCGAACGTTTAGTCGTTAACTTTATTCGGGGACTGGACAATGACTTTTTAGGTGATGAAAAAAAATTAAATAGGATTATTCATAATTTGGAAGGGAAAACCCCTTCCTTCATAAAAACACTATTTAACAATATACTTGCGCAAAAGATTATTCGAAAAAAAGAAACACTGTCATATGAAGATGTCCTAATAGAAATATTTGAATCAAATCACAAAGATTTCAGCAACGAGGAATTAATAGTTTTCCTAAACGAGAGTGGTATCTCACAAGAACGTATTACCCAAATAATGAATATTTCTATTAGACAGGTAAGAAATAACTTAAAAACAAAATAGATATGGAAAGGAATTTACCAATCAAGTTCTTTCAGAAAAGAACTAATGATGAAAGAAATACTGAAGGAGGGGGAAACTCAACGCCCCCAAAATGGTACAATGAGGAAATCATCCCACAGAAAGCACAATATTTTATACAGACCTTAAATACGGTCTCTGAGAAAATTATAGAGAAAAGGAAGAAAGGCAATTATTTACCTAGCGTTATTAAATTAAAGATTAATGAGGAGGCATTAGCAAAAACTTACCGCAAAGAGATTGGCAAAATTTTTAACACTCAAAAAATGAATGTTATCGGCTTAAGCCATAATGACGAGGTTTTAGTTAAAATTGAAAACGAGGATGAAGTAGACAAAATTTCAAAAAAAATTGCAGTAGGTCAAAAGACTTTTGGCAGCCAAGCACTTAAACTTGGAATTGGAGCAATTGATGATATAGAAGAATATGACCCGGAAATAGATATCGATTCCGAAAACTTAGATAATGACATCATCAAGGTCAAATTATGCAATTATGGAGATCCAGAACTTAATATCCTAGCAATCAGGCTATTTGAAATATTTTGCACAGAAAGAGAAATTGAATACAGCAGAACCTTATACTCTGCGGATTTAAATATTTTTAAAATTCAGCATTTAACACTCGATGATTTAAATGAATTAAAAGATTTTGATGGTATACAATTAATCTCCGAAATGCCAATTTACCACGTAACTTTAGATGAGATAAAAGGGGACGAGGCGATTGATATTAAAATACCAGAACAAGACAAAGAATATCCAATTATCGGAGTTTTAGATAGTGGAATTGCAGGAATTCCACATTTAGCACCGTGGTTACTAGAGGACAATTTTACCAAATATCATGACGATGATGTTGATAAAGGTCACGGGACTGCTGTATCGGGAATAATTATATACGGCGATGAGTTGGAAAAGGAAAATTACACCGGATTTCAAGGTGCGAAATTGTTTGAAGCTATTGTATTCCCAAATAATACGACACAAGGCTTATCCGAAGATGAATTAATAGAAAATATCAGAGAGGCTATCAGTGAAAACGATCATATTAAGATATGGAACTTATCCCTAGGAACAAATAAGGAGGCAGATGCAACGGAATTTTCAGATTTCGGAAAAGCTTTGGATGAAATCCAAGAACAGCACAACGTTCTCATTTGCAAATCCGCTGGAAATTGTTCTAATTTTAAGAGCGGTATCCCCAGGAGTAGAATTTCTCAATCTGCGGATACCATTAGAGGATTAGTCGTAGGATCGATATCAAAAAATAAAAATACAACAGATCAATCTGAAAAAAACCATTCTTCTCCCTTTTCAAGAATAGGACCTGGTCCTTCTTTTACAATTAAACCTGAAATTTCGCATGTTGGAGGAAATGCAGGAATGGATGCGTACAACCGACTAATTCTAAACCCTGTTTTTACTTTTTCAAAAACAGGTGAAAGGAAAGGTGTTGTAGGAACAAGCTTTTCTACACCCAGAATTTCAGCAATTTTATCTCAACTGAATAATCTGTTAAGTGAAGAATTTAATCCCCTACTACTAAAAGCTTTGACAATTCATTCCGCTAAATATCCGCAGGAGATGAAAATGACAATTGCTGAAAAATTGAAGCATGTTGGATTTGGGATTCCATCAAATACGCAAGACATTTTATTTAATCAACCAAACGAAATCACTTTAATTTTACAAGATAATTTAGAGAAAGGAAATTTTATAGAAATTCTTGATTTCCCTTACCCACAATCGATGGTTGATGAGGACGGCTACTTTCACGGCGAAATTACACTTACATTAGTTACAGCCCCTGTTCTTGACTCTTCAAACGGTGCAGAATATTGCCAGTCAAATATAGACGTTTTATTAGGAACCTATGATCAGAAAATTGATAGAGATACAGCTAAACCAACAATTATAAATCCTATTGGAAAAGATGGAGCTAAAAATCTTCTTTCCCATAGCCTCTACAGTAAACCTGCAAGTAAAGACTTCGACAATCCTTACACTAAAGAAAGGCTATTGGTAGCATATGGTGACAAATTTCAACCAGTTAAGAAATGGGCTGTTAATCTTGATGAATTCACACCTTCAAATAAAGAAAAATTTCTGAAAAACCCTAAGAATTGGTATTTGAAAATCGACGGTCTTTTTAGAGAATTTACAGAGACAAAGGCTGAACTACAAAGAATCACGCCCAGTCAAGAATTTTGCCTGATTATAACTATAAAGGACACTAAAAACGAAGGGCATATTTACAACGAAGTAACCCAACTTTTAGACAGTTATAATTTTATACATCAAAATGTAAGGTTGAAAGAATCTGTGAGAGTACAGCTTAAAAGTTAATTATTTTTAAGTTTGCTTTTTCACATAAAGAAACAATACAATGACTAAACAAAATCCTGTTATTTAAAACAGGATTTAAATTTTATGACAATCCTTAAATATATTTCTTCAACTGAAATTTCTCAAAAATCTATTAAGGCTTTACTTAATTATAAAGCTATTTATTTGCTATTTTTCCAGCTATTGTATTTAAATAAAGTATAAAAATTACTACCTCTTAGTTTATATTTAATTACACATAGTAGTATTAAAACTTCTCGCAACCTTTTTTCAAAAACATAAAAAAGCCCTACCCGGCATGTTTTTGAAATGGGTTGCTCCATTTTCCGCAAAAATGCGTTTCCGACCACAGGGAGGAATTGCATTTTTGCCGCCAGATTTTCATCAGCCATCTACTTTTTAAAACCCAAACAAAGCAACCTGCAAAGTCAATCGACCTTGCAGGTTATAAAAATAATTTCTAATTTACTTATTGCCTCTTTTCAGTTCCTCAAAACAATTTCACGACTCACCTATTTCTTCTTCGGATTCTTAAAAGAAAACACAATTCTACCTATCACCTTATCCATACGAATATATCCCTGATACTCCTTCCCTTTTCTGCTCTCCAACCCCTTGATATAAGCAGTCTCCCCTGATTTCAACTTCTCAATCTGCCATCTTCGAAGTTTAATCCCCCTAAAAGCTGAAGGAACTACTCTTTCAGAATGATTCACTCCGCTAAAACCAGAACTTCTAAACTTATTCTCAAACATAAACTCCACCCATTGCCTATCCGTATTAAACTGCACCGCAGCAGAAAACAGCCTTCCTTTCTTCGACAACATATTTTCTACAAACAAAGGTTTACCATCACGAAGCGTTTGTTTCTGTTCCGAATCCAATCTCACCCCACAAATCACATCTGGAATCCGTACAAATTCTATCCTTAAAGAGATCAGCTCATTGGTCAGCCTGTCCAAACTAATCAGTGAAGGAATTATCTCGCCCGTAGCCGTATCAACAAGATCCACCACTCTGCCCATATTCCCCGAAGTCAACAGATTGACCCTATCCTCTTTTGTAAACTTATGACCCTTAAACTTCTTTCTGAAATCCACTTTCTTACAAACCTGATGCACCTTAACAACCAATTCTCCATCATCATCAATCCGCAACTGCAAACGTGCATCAATCTGACTAACCGCTTCCCCATTATTAAAAAGTATCGGAATCAACATTTGTGTTTTATAGCCTTTCAACAGAGAATCCAACGCACCGATTTCTTCGAACGTTTCCCTGTCAAGACCCAATGCAGCCATCTTATCCCACGGAACATCCTCGATCTGATAGCGGTATTGAGAACTACTATTACTAGTAACTGACCCGTTACTAAAACCCTTCTTCAAAACAGAAGTCTCCTTTTCAATGGTTCTCTTATTTCTGATCGCATTGACCGCTTCAATAGAAACCTCAACCGCTTTCAGATCTTGTCTCTCAACCTCCGATAAACAATCAATGTATTCTTGTAAATCTAAAGCTGTATCGTGTGCCTCGAATTCCCGCACTTTAAAAAATGAATATTCAGAAGGATCTTTGAGCTGATGGTAAAAATCTGAATAGAAGTCCGTAAAAGAACCTTCCGACGAATCTATCCGCATTAACGTATCAACTTTGTTCCTGTCAGGCTGAACTTCTATGAGATTTCCGTTGTTTTCGATTCCCTGTACAATTCCCACAGAATTGTTACTGTGACGAATTACCAATAAAGTACTGATCTCTGAAACTGCCGTATAATTTCCTATTTTGTTCATGATTATGATTTAATATATTATCTGATACTATTATTTTTTTGATTGCTTATTATTTTATTTCTCAGATCATCCCATCATCCGCAAATGAATAATGAGAATCCGATGTCAGGATTACATGATCCAGCAACGTCATACTCAGAATTTTCGCAGCCTCTTTAATCTGTGCCGTCATTTTAATATCACAACCAGAAGGTTTTAAATTTCCCGAAGGATGATTATGGGAAACAATGATCCCCGAAGCATTGCAAAGAAGTGCCGCCTGCATAATAATTCTCACATCCACCAATGTCGAAGAGATTCCGCATTCGGATATTTTCTTAATTCCCAACACCTTGTTCGCCTGATTCAGGTACAGCGCAAAGAAAGACTCCCTGTAATCCATTTCCTCCGCATCAAAATGCGTCCTGAAAACATCCACCGCATCCCGTGATGACGATATAGACCTTTCACAATTCCCCTTTCTTGAGTAGCTCAATTTAATTTCGTTGACAATATTGAATTTCATAATTTCCTGCTCCGAGTACGGCGGAGACCTGTTTTTCCCGCACTTACATTAAAAAAACCTGTAGATTGCAGCTTGAAGGAAACTTTGACTTTTTCTATCTTTTACTTGGTGGTATCATTTGATAAATTGATTTATAATAGCATCTGACGAAGTAGTTTATAAAAGAATTTTATAAATCGATTTGATAGAATGTGATCAATTGATGTATAATAACATCTAATGAGATGATTTATACCAAGAGAATAATAAGGATCAAAATTTCAATGAACTGCAATTGCATCTTGTGAGGTTTCTGACTTTTTCTATGCGGATTACCATTCAGGCAGGCACAAGGAAAACTGCAATCAATTTCCTTGAAAACAATAAGAAAGAACAGTGATGAAAGCTTGAAATATTTTTGCGGAGGTTCTGGGATCTCCGATCCCGGATACCCTAAAATATTTTTTTCAGCAGTGACAACGGAATATATTTGCTATAGAAAATCGGGCGACCTCAAAGGCAACCGGCATCATTAAAATTCACCACAAATGAGTCAGGTAAAGAAACGAATGTGTGATAATATCCAGAATTTTAATATGATAACTCTTTTTAAAGTTATGAGTTTAATGTAACACAAATGAAAATAGGATATTGATAAAGTTTTTGATTAGAATGTAGTTCTCACAGATTCAAAGATCTTGTGTAAAATAGCTAATGATACATCGTCATTATCCTTTAAAATACCAACTAACTATATACATAGTCCCCTTATCAGTTTCTCAACAGCTCTAATAATTTTATAACGATAGACTGCACGCTGCTCAAAAGCTTGGTCTCTAAAATAACTACATATGCCATCCAATTACCCGCTACAAATCACAAATCTGGATCAGTAAAATTTTAAGATTTCTCTTCACCTTTGTCATGACAATAAAGTCAAAATTTAAAGAAATCAAAATGAAAAAATCAATTTTTTATCACGCCGGCTGTCCGGTATGTGTAAGTGCAGAACATGACATCGTTACTCTGGTAGGTGCTGACAACGTAGACATTATTCACCTTGGTGAAAACAGCGAGAGTATCGCTGAGGCTGAGAAAGCAGGTGTAAAATCAGTTCCGGCATTGGTCACTCCAAACGGGAATGTTCTGCATATCAACTTCGGAGCTTCGTTGGAAGAAGTAAAATCTTAAAAAATAATTTACCAGCACATTAAAATGTGCTGGTTATTCATTAACGTAAAAATAATCATAAAATGAAAATCGCTTTAATTATAATAACCACTCTATTAACATTTGGACAAGCATATGCTTGTGATCATTGTAAAAAATTTGCTGACTCTAAGGATTTCAAAATAAAATCTGCCCAGGTCATTCACAATAAAAAATACGGAACCTTAGAATTTGAAATTATCGTTGAAGGTCAGGCAGGAAAGACCGTACCAACTCCGGTAGGAAAATTAGACATGGCTCCTGTGTTAGGATATGTATTTCCAACAACACTTAAGCCTGAGGACATAGGTTTTAGCGCAACTGAAGGAATTGTGGCCCTTGCACTGACGTCACATCCGGATTTCGACGACAGTCCGATCTGGGATGAAAATGCAGATGGAAAGTTTGATAATGATGGAATTATCTGGCATCCTCACTGGGTTGTCCTGGTTGAAGATAAAAGAGTTAAAGGTGGACTTTCCGTAAAAGAATATAAGAAAGCAGACAAGATCAGGAAACCGGCCACGGCACCCGATATGCCGATGTATATGGATTCACCGGGTTTCCCTGTGGTGACACAAAACAATGCAATCCGTGTTTCGGTTCCAACCTACCGTGTCAACAATAAAGTTTCTTTTAATTATGATGCCGTAAGCTGCTACATGGAAGTATCTGCTCCTGATGGCGGAATGTCTATGGACAAGCCCATGTTGGGGGTTTACAATGTGTACAGTGTATTGTCTAAAAAACTGACTCTGCCCTATAAAGTTAAATAAAAAATAGCCAACGATGATTGTCATCTTATAAGCACAAGTATTTTGACAATCATTTTTAATTATATAAAAAAAGAACAATGAAAATAGCTGTTTGGGATACTTATGTGACTAAAAATGATGGTACCATCATGCATTTTGACATCCTTGTACCAACCGAGATCACAGATACCGAGAAAATATATTCTTATGGAAGAGAATACCTTGAAAAACAGAATCAATCAGGGCAACCATTAAGCTCCAAAGAATGTAACCTGTGCCATGTCGAGGAAGCAACATCCACAATGAAAGCTGATGTTGAGTTGCAGGGCTATCACATTATTGAAATACAAAACTGTGATTAATCAACTGCTTAAAAATAAATTCAAATGGAAGAGATTCAATTGGTACCCGACAATACCCTTTTTACTAAAACTCCTGAAGAGGGACGTCATCTTGCAGTAAAGATGGCAAGGCTGGTCATTAGGTTAACGCAGCCGGATGAAAACAAAAGGAAGAAGATGCGCAACGAATATGCTGATAGTTCCCTGATGCTGATACAGATCGGTCAGACTGTAGCAATGGAATTTGCAACGATAGCCGCTGCAAATAATTACTGGAAAGACAATGATGAAAGTATTCCACCAAATAGTAATAAATAATTAAAAATATGTCTGATAAAAAATTAACGACACGAACCGGATCGCCGGTCGTGGATAATCAGAATATCATGACTGCAGGTAAAAATGGTCCGGTGCTACTGCAAGATGTCTGGTTTTTAGAAAAAATGGCTCATTTTGATCGCGAAGTAATCCCGGAACGCAGAATGCATGCGAAAGGTTCCGGAGCTTTTGGGATCTTCAAAGTGACGCATGACATTTCTCAATATACAAAAGCCAATATCTTTTCAGAGATTGGTAAAGAAACTTCGGTATTTGTACGTTTTTCTACCGTAGCAGGTGAAAGAGGTGCTGCCGATGCAGAAAGAGATATCAGAGGGTTTGCAATAAAATTCTATACTGATGAAGGCATTTGGGATATGGTGGGTAACAATACACCGGTGTTTTTTCTAAGGGATCCTCTGAAATTTCCGGATCTGAACCATGCAGTGAAAAGAGATCCAAGAACCAATATGCGGAGTGCTGATAATAATTGGGATTTCTGGACATTGCTGCCTGAAGCACTGCACCAGGTTACTATTGTAATGAGCGATCGCGGAATTCCTAAAACCTATCGTCACATGGACGGATTTGGAAGTCATACTTTCAGCTTGATCAGCAACGATCAAAAGCGGTATTGGGTAAAATTTCATTTTAAAACCCAGCAGGGAATTCAGAACCTGACCAATGAAGAGGCCAACAGTATTATTGGCTCAGACCGAGAAAGTCATCAAAAAGATCTTTTCGAAAGTATCAATACAGAAAATTTTCCGAAATGGAACATGTACGTACAAGTGATGCCTGAAGAGGAAGCATATGATTACACCATCAATCCATTTGATCTCACAAAAGTATGGTCACATGCTGATTATCCTCTTATACCAGTCGGAGAACTGATTCTCAACAGAAATCCGGAAAATTATTTTGCTGAGGTTGAACAGGTCGCTTTCAATCCTGGTAACATCGTTCCCGGGATAGGTTTTTCTCCAGACAAAATGTTGCAAGGCAGATTATTCTCTTACGGAGATGCACAAAGGTACCGACTAGGCGTGAATCACCATCAAATTCCCGTAAATGCTCCTAAATGCCCATATCATTCATTTCACCGAGACGGAGCTATGAGAACTGACGGAAATTACGGAGGGACAACTTCTTACCAGCCCAACAGTTTCGATCAGTGGCTAGAACAAAAATCTTATGACGAACCTTCATTAAAAATCACTGGAGATGCTGCTCATTGGGATCACAGGCAAGATGAAGATTATTTCAGTCAGCCCGGGAATCTTTTCAGAATAATGGATGAAGAACAGAAGGATCTATTATTCAGTAATACCGCGGCGGCTGTAGGCGCTGCTCAGCAATTTATTCAGATCAGACATATCAGAAATTGTTATCACGCCGACCCCGATTACGGAAGAGGTATTGCCAAAGCACTGGGTCTCTCTATGGATATTGTTAGAGATTACGAAGGATACGAAATGAGACCAATGTTAGATATGAGTTAAGGAATGGCTTATTTTCCATTTAACAAAACCTGTATAAATATATATAGGTTTTTTAATTTATTAAAATATCTTTAAAAAAATTTAATACTTATTTTGGTGTGGCCATTAAAATTGATCATAATTTATAGTAAGCCTTTTAGATACAGGAGTTGCAACACAAGTCAAAATCAATCCTTCTTCAAGATGGGTTTCAGTCAATATAAAATTGCGTCTTAATCTAATCTCTCCATCCTCAACTTTACAAACACATGTTCCGCAGTTGCCTCGACCACATGAATAAGGCGCGGTGATTCCGGCATCCAGTAAGGCATCCAGGAGATAGATATTCTGTTCCCATGTAATCGTAGACGTGGTACCATTGATTGTAACTTGTACAGTTGTTTTATTCATCTGGTCTTTTATTGTCAAATCGCTGCCGTCCGTCGGTTCCTTCTCAATTTCCATTTTTAGCACATTTAAATTAGATTAAATAATAAAAAGTGACAGCCTGATCCATTGATCAGGCTGTCATTTTACAGAGTTTTTACACGGAAACTGTAGTGGGAATTTTTTCCAGCAAAATCTTTAGCTCTAAGATCTCAGATTCTGTCATTGGCTGTAAAGGACTTTTTAAATAACCACCTTCTTCGCCTAAAATATTCAATCCTGCCTTTATAGCTCTAGGCAGACCTTTAGCAACAATGAACTTTAACAGATCCACCTGCCCGTAAAAAATCTCCTTTGCCAACATCAAATCATTATTCTGTATCGCATCATATAGTGCTAAGTTTTGTTGTGGTATAAGATTAGGGGCGGCAGTACACCAGCCTGCAGCGCCTGCGGCGAATGCAGCTAAAGCCAATGGATTGGATCCGTTGTAAAAAGCAACCTCCTCTCCCAATTCTTTACGTAAATAATGCATCCTTTGAATGTCTCCGCTACTTTCCTTAATCATCGTGACATTGGGAATTTCCAACAAGCGCTTCAGCAGAGGAGGTGACATATCAACACCACTGGTTGAAGGATTATTATACGCCATGATTGGAATTGAGATTTTAGATGAAACTTTGTCGTAGTGCGTCACAATTTCATCATCAGTCAATTTCCAGTAACTCATAGGAATGATCATCACCGCATCAGCACCCGTTTTTTCGGCAAATTGTGCGTGATAAATAGTTTTTTCCGTCGTGAGGTTAGAGACACCCACCAGAACAGGAATTCGTCTGTTAACTTGCTGTACCGCTGCTTCGGTAACCGCTTCCTTCTCTTCATCGTTAAGGTAAGGAAGAACACCCGTACTTCCCAGTGGTGCTATACCATGTGAACCTGAAGATACCAAACGTTCCACTTGTTTCCTAAATAATGGAATGTCAACGTTCTCACTGTTGTCAAATGGGGTGATCGGATAGGCTATTATACCTTTAAATGGAATATTATTCATATAATTTTATTTCTAAATCTTTAAAACATCATAAAACCTATTGTTATATCACTAAAAATCTCTGCCTTCTTCCTCACGCAGGGCAACACCTAAATTTTGCAACTGAGGAGCATTTTCACACGCGATATACTTTGCTGGTTCGCTGTTACTTGTATTCTGGTGCTGATGCCATGCCCATGAAGGTATATAAATAGCGTCACCCGCCTCCCACTCTATCTTCTCATCTTCTACCATGGTCCAGCCTTTACCTTCAAGTACGTATAATACTGTTTCGTAAGTATGGCGATGTACATGTGTTTTTTGTCCCGGTAGCAATCCGCCGATGGTCATGCTCACATTTTTACTCGGTAGATCCACAAAAAATACAGGGTGTTTTCTTTCTGTAGAAAATTGATTGTGAACTCCTGCATTTTCAACATTTTTATGCAGCAGATGTGAAGGTTTAACATACGACGGTCTTGCGAAAGTCTGATGAAAATCTTTAGAACTGAACTGTTTTTTTTCCGTGGTAGTCTCTTGTTGTACCTTTTCTTGTTTTTCTAATTTTGACATAATTGTAATATTTAATTATTTGCCTTATTTCTGAACAAATGTAAAATGATTTTGGATGACATGAATGGTACAGATTTTTTATTAACACATGGTCCAGAAATTTCGTATGATACCACTGTTATTTGTTTTATCAATCACAAGTTGCATTGACCGATTCTGATATATTGTATATTTGGAGGATAAGAACAACGACCATTAATACATAAAAGATAGTCCACATGTTAAGACCATGGAAAATCGAAATACGTTTGAATCATCAGAGTAACAAAGCAATATATATTCAGATTGCTGATGCTATCATCGCAGATATAAAGTCAGGCAGATTGGCTAGAGGCAATGCATTGCCCGGAAGCAGAAGTTTAGCGGAAACTTTAGGTGTCAACAGAAATACAATCATACAGGCACTTAATGTCCTGCTGAGCGAAGAATGGCTCATCAGCAAACAGAGGAAAGGCACTTTTGTAGCGGACATTATCCCATCAGAATTGGAAAACAAAACTATTGTTGGTGAAGGATCCAAAGAAGAACAGAAAACAATCTACCGAATCACCTTCGACGATGGTTATCCGGACAGTAAGATTGCTCCGGTTGACGAATTGGCAAAAGCTTATAGACAAACATTCAGCAGGAGTGCCCGCTGGAAAATGATGGGATACAGTAACCCATTCGGGGATCCTGATTTTATACAGGCAATCGTAGATATGCTTAATCATCAGAGAGGGATGACCATTAACAAAAACTCAATTTGTATTACAAGGGGAAGCCAGATGGCGATGTATCTTACTGCTCAAAGTTTATTTGAAAAAGACGATATTGTATTGGTTGAAGATCCCGGCTATCAACCTGCATGGAAAGCTTTTGAAAAAGCCGGCGCAAAATTACTTCCTGTGCGTATTGATAAAGAGGGATTGGTAACCGAAGATATTATCCATCATATAGCTAAGAACAAAAGAATAAAGGCAATTTACACGACACCTCATCATCAGTATCCTACAACTGTCACAATGAGCCTTCAAAGAAGACATGAACTGGTTCGATTGTCCAATGAGCATGGATTCACCATTATTGAAGATGATTATGACAACGAATTTCATTACGGGTATCGTCCTATTCTACCACTTTCCAGCAACACTGAACTTAAAAACTATATCTATATCGGCACGATGAGTAAAGTTGTGGCACCGGCTTTGAGAATTGGATATCTTGCCAGCAGTAATCCAGAAGTCATAAAAAAAATAGGAGAGCTCCGTACAATCATCGATGTGCAAGGTGATGGGATTATGGAGAAAGCAGTGCTGCAATTAATCAACGATGGAACGATAAAAAGACATATCCGGAAAGCTACAACCCACTATAAAGTAAAAAGAAATTTCTTTGACGAACTGTTAAAGAGATATTTAGATGATCAAATTAATTACTCAACTCCAGATGGCGGTCTGGCATTTTGGATTGAACCGAAGAAAGAAATTAACTGGTCTTCCATTGATAAGATATTGAAAAAAAATGGAATTAAAATCATTACTCCTGACAATTACAGTAATGTAAATAAAGTTAATGGGTTAAGAATTGGTTTTGGCTCTTTGTCTCAAGAAGATCTTGAAATTGCAGTTGAAGCTCTATCTAAAGTCTTGTAAAATAACATAATAACCAAGCATTAGCAGTCGAAAGTAGTACAAAGATATCTAACAAAAAAGTCTAACCAACAGCAAAGAACATGATTTAAAAAGTGTAACTCCAATACCAGTTTCAGGACTAGCTTGTCAGTCTAATTTTAGTTATTTTTATACCAGCTTTAACGAAAGTAGTACAAAGATATCTAACAAAAAAGTCTAACCAACAGCAAAGAACATGATTTAAAAAGTGTAACTCCAATACCAGTTTCAGGACTAGCTTGTCAGTCTAATTTTAGTTATTTTTATACCAGCTTTAACATTACTGATTTTTTGTATAACCATTTGGAAAACTGTAGATACATTGATGACAGAAAAACAGGGCTGAGGCAGCTGAGAGTACAACATACCGGACTTGTAGGAACTCAGTGTGGAAATAATATAGTGGAAAAGTGTATGTTGATATATGGTAGAAATAATTTTTGGAATACCTAAAATCACATATCAAGCTAAACATCCATAATCGTGCGGTAAATGAAAACGTTTGACAGCCAACTTATTCAAAAAGGTCTCGTCGTCCGTATGACCTATGGCAGTCACGGTAACCGCTTTTATCGAAATAAATAATTCTGATAAACCCAAGTCATTGAACTTTACCATACTTTGGCGGCCACCACCTCCCCTGACCAAGGTTACAATGTTATACTCTAAAGCTGAAATTTCATTCAGCTTGGCGATGATGGCTGTTGAAGACGCAATATTACAGCTGTCGTCATCGATCTCAAAATACTGCCATGAAACTTCAAAGCAATCCTTTTGGAAAATGGCATTGCTTTCGTAGATGTTCGTGATACTGATCTTTTCATCATTCAGCATCTTGTCCCTGATCATAGTCTAAAGGTCTTTTGAAGCAATCTAAAGTTTTTTCTGTATCAGCTCATATCGCTGCAGTTCTTCCTCCGATAATGCATGATTCAAAGTTACTATATCGCAATGAATTGAAAACCTATTGTCTCAATTGTGTTAAATAAATTATAAAGCAAGATTTGCATACTAAGTTTGTTGAATGAATACTTTAAATTTGTAAGATATTCTCATGTTTAATTGAGTTTTCATGGTTATTAGTTTTTATCCTCGGTAGTTGTCGGGGATTTTTTATGTAGATTTTTAATCAGTTGAAGTTGATCTCCTGTTTTTCCTGAATAGATTTATAAATATAAAATAATGGATTAGCATATATAACATTTACAATTAGTTTACTTGTTTGTAACTAAGCAAAAAAACTGGACATTGACAATATAAAGAAAAATTAAGATGAAAAAAATTGTAAACATTATATAACAATCACAAGACAAAATGAATTTATTCATTGTAAAATATTACTTTGCGTAAGTTTTTAAAGAATAGATCTATGAATGGCGACAATCCAAAAGTAATCGATAATTTCATACAATCGAGTCAAGATAAAAACAATTTTAATATTCATAATTTTATTTACTAATTCTTTATTTTATTTTTTCTTAATCAATAGACATTCGTTAGTTTGCATTTTTTCATAAATAAAAATCTTTTAACCAAGTTTACTACCTGTCATTGATTTATAGGCATATTTTTAGAATTCTTTAACTGCATAAAAATTTTGAGTCAAATTCTACTACAGTATCGCATCATATCATCCCATCATCAGCAAATGAAAATTGCGAATCCGATGTCAAAATCACATGATCCAACAAATTCATACTCAGAATTTTTGCAGCCTCTTTTATCTGTGTCGTCATTTTAATATCACAAGTAGAAGGATTCAGATTTCCCGGGATGATTATGAGCAACAATAATCCCCGAAGCATTACAAAGAAGTGCCGCGTGCATCACAATCCGAACATCTACCAACGTTGAAGAAATACAGCGGAGACCTGTTTTTCCTGCACTTACATTACAAAAACCTGTAGATTCTATCATTTGCAGCTTGTAGGAAACTTTGACTTTTTTATCTTTTACTTGGTCATATTATCTGATAAATTGATTTATACTAACATCTGACGAAGTGGTTTATATAAGAATCTGATTAATCGATTTATAAAAGAATCTGATCAATTGATTTTTACCAACATCTGATGAGATGATTTATACCAAGAGAATAATAAGGATCAAAATTTCAATGAACTGCATTTGCATCTTGTGAGGTTCTGACTTTTCTATGCAGATTACCATTCAGGCAGGCACAAAGAAAACTCCAATCAATACCTTGAAAGCAATAAGAAAGAACATTGATAATGCTTGAAATCTTTTTGCGGAGGGTTTGTAATCTCCGATTACGGATACCCAAAAAGATTTTTTTCCGCAGTGACCACGGAATATATTTGCTATAGAAAATCGGATGACCATAAAGGCAACTGCTACCATAAATTTGTTACTGATGAGTCAGGTAAAGAAGAGAATGTGTAATAAAAGTCCGAAGGTTTTAATATGATAACTAAGTGTGGTTTGTCAGTTGATATAAACTTTTATATTAAACGGTATTAAAAAGTAAAAGTTCGCCAATCCAAAGATAGATTTGACCGAAATAAAACTCTATGAAACTAATAATCAATTAATCAAAATAATATTTTATATTAGTAGCACAAATGGCCTTGCGAATATCATATAGTTTGAATTGACGCAATGCGTAAATTTGGAAGTTAGCAGAAAGTGTATTCAAAAATACGCAACAAACAAATGAAAAAAATCCAATTCACTTTAATTTTTCTATTTTCATTAATTACAAATGCTCAAATTTCGAGTAAAACGGAAAGAATTATCAAACCTTTAGAAAAGTATATATATTTCTACGCTCTCAATGATGAACCAAAAAAAATTGAAAAAAAATTATTAGAAATAAGTTCTAATGATGAACTTTTCTATCTTTCTGAACACGGAAAAAATCCTTATGTAAAAGCAACTTCATTCAAAATACTTGCTCAAAAAAATGATGAAAGATTAATCGAAATTTTTAAAAATGCTATTAATTCAACTGAAGAACTTCGATATACAACAGAGTGTTTATCGAGTGAACAACTATTATCAAGTTATTTTTTTGAAACTATAGTTACTGAAAGTCATTTTTCAATAGAGAAAAAGGAAATTTTAAAAAAAGAAATGATTGAATCAGTTTTTAACTCCAAACAAATAAATACAAGGCTTTTAGAAGAACTCAAATATCAAATTCCAACAGATAATGACGCTTATCTAAAACTTCGTAAACAAGTTTTAAAAAGCAACTCCGAAGAATTATTAATTGCATTGGCTAAATATAAAAATCCTAATGACATTGAGTTAATAAAAAGTTTTGGAGAAAAATCATTTTTAGCTATCGAAGAATTTCCTGACAATTCATTTCTACCATTTTTAGATGAAAATGTTCAATATTCTTCTAAATTTCCTTTTATGTTTGCTCTTTCAAGTTTTTGCAATGATGAAGCAAAAAAAATTATGCAAAAGGCTATTGACCGAAAAAAGGCAGAACTTATTAATGATCAATGTGGGAACATTTGCTTATCAGTAATATATCAGCAAGTTTATAAAAACAAATGTGAATTATATTATCCAATGCTTGAAAATTTGTGGGTTTCGGATAAAATAATTTCTTTTGATATTCTTGACAATTATGAAAAAAATCATTCTAAAGAAGAAACAATAAATTTTCTTATGAAAGGTTTTGAAAAAAATGGAGAACCTGAAATTATTGCAAATAATATGTATGATATGTCAGATTTATTTGACAATGTTACAAATGATTTAACTTACAATGATGATTTACGTTTGATTAAATTATTGAAAAGAGTAAAAAAATTATCTGAAGAAAGTTATGAAAATGCAATTAGAAGTAGTTTGAAAAATGTAGATGATTTGGACACAGATAATTTCATTGAATCTCTTAACGAAAATATTATTATTTTGAAAAATAAAGAAATATTATTAGAAAAAGTAAAAACTAACGAAAGTGCTTATGGACTAATTTCAATAATGGACGGAATTAAAATTTTAGGTGATAAAAATTTATTTGATCAAGGTGCTAAAATATTAGTTCAGCGAAAAAATGAGTTTTCAAAATACCCAATTTGGCAAAAATCTTATAAGGAATATGTTCGTAAAAATAATATTAAAGAGTAAGAAAAACAACTTCTGCTAACAAGGGTATCAGATATGTTTAAATTTCCCCAATTCAACTTCAATGTGTAATAATAAATAAAGCTAAGTCTCAAAAAACGTTGTTATATTTAGTAATATAATAGCTTTAAGAAAGTTAGAGAGATCAGATTGACGCAATGCGTAAATTGGAAAGTTATCAAGAATGTTATGAAGAAACAACTACGAATAGCAAATATTCTCATAATTTTATCTTTAGTGATATGTTGCCATAAAAAAAGAAACGCTACTTATAATGAAATTTATTCACAAATCGTTCAAGAAATTATTGACAGTTGTACTATCGTTCCCCCTCCGCCGCCATTTAATAGCACTGTTGCTAAAATAGAATATAAAAAACAATTAAAAGAAGTTTTCAATAGAAAACTTGTTATCGCTGTGTATGATACCATACAATCTTATGATAGAACGCAATTTAAAAAATTACATAAAAACAGTAAATCTAACACTAAATGGAATGATTCTGATCGCAAAAAACAACTCGTTGACTTAACAGGATATAAAATTAAACCGAATATTACCCTTTTAAAAGCAAGTGAATTACCTGCATTGTATCAATTTAATAGAGAAGAAAAAGCTTGGCAAAATTACGAAGAACTAAAAAATTTATATGTTGCATTAGATTTGAGAAGAATTATCCTTAAAAAAAATAAATCCGAAGGTTTCTTACAAATCGAAATCATTTGCGGAAAATGGGAGAAAAACAAGAGCTTCTCACTCCCAAAAAGCTTACAATAAAACAATAACTAATTTCAGAGAAGACAAAAACTAACCATGAAAAATTTATTTAAACTATTTGGCGTACTAATGATACTGATTGGAAGCTTTTCTTTCGGACAAGAATTGCCAGAAGGTGCAACACAAGAAGATGTTGCTCAAACCAAAAGACTACTTAGTGAAGCCACTGATAATTTTGTAGAGTCAATTTCGCCAAATTACAAAGAGGGAATGTCTCTCGGAGACTTTGAAAAAGCTGTAAAAGTGAGCAGTAATACTAGTAAAGAGGGGAAAGTTATGATTGACAAAGCATATGATTATTTGTCAGGAAAAGCAAAAAAAGATGATACTTATGGGCAAGAAATAGCAGCTGTTTTTGCACTTAGTGAAAGAATTAAATATGATGATCCTAGAGCTGATTTAACATATAAGGTTTTCGGATATGATCAAAATACTCAACAGACTTTAACTGCTAAAGCGGGGGGCTGTAAGTGGTATCAAGTAGGATGTTTATTTAATGCTGTGATTGCTTGGATAGAGGGACACCCAAAAACAGTAAATTGGTTTATTAACGTTATAAATGTTGCTTTTCCAAACGCAAACATTCCTAATTATCCATCATAATATATAAATAATGCAAGAGGAAACAAATTCCTCTTGCATTAAAATAAATGAAAAATGAAAACAATTCTTACTTTATTTTTTTGTTCAAGTTTATTCTCTGCACAAAATATTTTCAAAAATTATATTCCACCAGAATATTCATTCAATATAAAAAATACAGATTCCCTTATGAAGGGTAGCTATATAAATGTGAATATAAATGGAATGAATAAACTTTTACTATTTGATACTGGTGCACCTAAATCAGTAATATTCAATAAGTCAAATGAATTGGAAAATATTTTTGGAAATGGTTCTACAAAGTCCGCAGTTGGAGAAAAAGTAAACATGAAAATTGTAAGAAGTGATGAGTTTTCATCTTCAATTGTAAATACAAAATATAAAACATTTTTCTCTATTCCCGATCAATACGAAAATTACACATGTTCAGAAAAAACGATCGACGGTATATTAGGAATGGATTTCTACTTTGATTCTAAAAAACCTGTATTTCTGGATTATAAATCTAATACAATAAAACTTCTAGACAATTTTACTAAAAAAGACTACTCTGATTATTTTGAAGCAGATGTGAAGTTTAAAGGGTTATTAGTGAAAAATATTTTCATAGAAATATTTGTAAATGGTAGAAAAGAAAAATTTTTATTTGATACAGGAGCTACAGATGGATCTTTATATATGAAAGTTCCAGATGAAAAAATACAGGCCGACTACACTTTTGAAACTTTGGTTTTTTCTGCTAGTGGTATAGAATCGAGTGAGATGAATATTATTAAAGAGAACACTGTGACTATAGGAAAATTCACAGATATAAAAACAGATATTATCTATTTGAAAGAATTACCAAATAACTTGATGGGATTGTCTTTTATAAAAAACTTCAATTGGATAATAGATAAAAAAAACGGGAAAATTTATTTTAAACCTATTTCAGGAAAAAAAATTCATTCACAAATTATTAGTAGAAATTCACTTTACGTCGCGGCTTACCAAAAAAAATTAAAAATCATATTTATAAATAAATCTGAAAATCAAAAACATTATAAAATAGGGGATGAAATCGCCTCGATAAACAACCAAATAATAACCCCGCAAAATCTCTGTGAAATGCAAAATCTCCTCAATAAAACAGAAGATTGGGAAAAACTAAATATTCAAATAAAAAACTAATTAAAAAATTAAACCATGAATAAACACTTAAAACTATTTGTAATTGCAGCAGGTCTTTCTGCTAATTTTATCAACGCTCAAGAAAATCCGAATAATTCATTCGACTTTGTAGGACAAAACCATAATGAGTTTTTGGGTAGATATCTTGCAGCTAATCCAGCCAAAGATATAAAGACAATTTATGGAGATGTAAGCAACATTTTGAAAAATGACAGAGATTTTCAAACATTAATACAAACGTATGGCTATACTCAAGTAGATTATCAATTACTCAATTTTACAGAAACGGATATCAATGAAGAGTTTAAAACTGTCATCAATAATTCTACGCTGACACCTGCTGCGAAGGAAAGCTTTTCCGGCTTAATTTCAAATGTTTACAAAATGTCTCAATTAGAAAATGAACCTTCAAAAGAGGATTTGAGAAAGCTAGTTATGGGTTTTGAAACAGAATTACAAAGAAGTAATCTTTCAAGAGACGAGGTAAACAGAATTTTATACTCAACATCAGTATTAAGATATTCTGCATTCTTTTGGAAAGATCATTCAACTAACACCAATACCGTTAACATTGTGGACAAGGGTTTGATATATGGATTAGAAAAGAAAATGAAAAGTGGAAAATTATAAAATGTAAAGCAACATGGTATTCCACAAACACTTCTGATAGTAATCAAGTTTTATTTGGGCTTGTATAGCCAAATGAAGCCTCATTTTAAAGGGAAGCTCCAGTTACGTATTTGTTAGTTATGGGCTTCTTAAAAAGACGGAGATTGCAAATTCGAATAGGTAAAATAATTTGGCTACGCTCAATCTTTATTCCATTTTTAACGGAAAACACACTGCACCTTGTCAATACTTTTTGGTTCATAAAAGATAAATTCAGTCTCAAAAAACGATCAAAATTCAATAATAATGGAAACTATCCGTAAAAAAATCTATGATTCAAGAAGATTATTTGAGATTAATATTGAAATAATAGATTGGGACTTAAAACCACGTCATTGAATGCAGAAATGGCGAGGGCATTAGAAATACGGGTTTATTGAACTCACTATTTACGAACTGCAGTATTATAAACAGTATATTAGCTGTGAATTTTCATTGAATTGCACCTCAAATGTAGATTGGAAAGTAGACGAAGAGTTGTTTCCTAAAGAACTATATAATCTGCACATTGAAGAAATAAAAATTTACGCTGACTTTATTAGTAATTATATATCAGCATTAAGAGGAAAAAGCTTGGACTTTGTTTTTAAAATAACTTTTGCAGGTTTTCATATACTCGATAGCTACAGAAAAGCATACTTATGGAAGAGCACTACGGGTAAATGATTTGAATATATGCTGTAACGCTCCTGATGCAGGATTATTTATTTGTTTAATATTAATATTCATTCTAAATCTTCAATCAAAATTTGATAGTTCTTCGGTTATGGGTTCAACACGTGAGATTAACTTTTAGAAAATACATATTAATTTCAGTTATTTACATCAAGAAAGACAGCGGATAATCAAGAAAAAAGATATTTTACCAAACGTTAGGTAATTAATAATCTTTTTGTATATTTGCAGTATGAGACCACAGAAAATTTTAGATGTAGATATGATAGCCGGACTTACCAAAGTTTTTAGAGATAAAGGCTATGAAGGAGCGAGTTTAAATGAGTTAGCGGAAGTAACCGGATTAAAAAAAGCAAGTCTGTACCATCGATTTCCAAATGGAAAACAGGAGATGGCAGAATGTGTATTGACCAATATAGATGAGTGGGTTGATGATCATATTTTTTTTCCTCTATTGGACGAAAGCAAATCAACAGAACTAAGATTAAGAGAAGCTCTGAAAAATATTGAAATTCTTTATGATAGTGGAAAAGAAACTTGCGTTCTAAGAGCTTTTTCTATGCACAGCGGATTGTCATTATTTGCGCAACAGGTCAAATCCGGTATGGATAAATGGATTGCTGCTTTTAGCATCTTCGGTGTTGCCATAAAATTATCTTCCACGCAATCTCAACAAAATGCTATTCAGACCTTAATAGAATTGCAAGGCAGTCTCATTGTGACAAAAGGTTTAGCTGATACCAGTATTTTTAAAAATACTTTAAAAAATATTGAAAATCGATATTCAACAGAATAAAAAAATTTTAATTATTAAATTAACAAACGTTCGGTAAATTATGACACAATTACATCCACTCCCACCTTTTAACGAAGAGACAGCGATACAAAAAATTCAAAAGGCAGAAGATGCCTGGAACAGCAAAGACCCAATTCAAATTTCAAAAGCATATACTCTTGATACAGAATGGCGCAATCGAGATCAATTTATCAACGGAAGAAAAGAAGTACAGGATTTTCTTGCTGACAAATGGAAAAATGAATTGGATTATAAACTTAAAAAACAGCTATGGACATTTAACGACAATCGTATCGCTGTACGATTTGAGTACGAATATCGTGACAAAAATGGTCAATGGTATAGAGCTTACGGAAACGAAAACTGGGAATTTGATGAAAATGGATTCATGAAAAAAAGGTTCGCAAGCATTAATGATTTAAAAATTGAAGAGACAGAACGTAGGTTATAAAAAAACGGAATATGAAAAAAACAATGCTACTACTAATTATCTTATTCACATTATTTGGATGTAAAAGCCAGACAGTTAATAAAACTAACGATAAATCAAAAAATATGACACACAACCACTCCACATTATTTAAAACCATTAATGTTGACGGAATCAACATTGCTTACAGAGAGGCTGGAAATCCGAAAAACCCCACAATAGTGCTGTTACATGGCTTTCCCTCATCTTCACATCAATACCGGAAAGTTTTGTCGCAATTATCTGATGACTTTCACTTGATCGCACCGGACTATCCCTCATTTGGAGACAGCGATTTTCCATTGGCAAGTGAATATAAATACACTTTTGATAATATTGCAAAAACAATAGACGCCTTTTTAGAAAAGAAAAAAGTTGACTCTTATGCATTAATGATACAAGATTATGGAGCACCTATTGGTTTCAGGATAGCTACAGCTCATCCGGAAAGGGTTACGGCAATAATTAATCAAAACGGCAACGCCTATTTAGAAGGTCTGGGTGACGCTTGGGCTGGAATCAGAGCACTTTGGAAAGACCGAAACCCTGAAACCGAAAAAGCCATACTGCCATCCTTTTCATTAGACGGTTTGAAATGGCAATACACACACGGAACAAGAAATATTGAAACAATAAATCCAGACACTTGGCATTTAGATTATTTAAGACTTTCAAGACCAAATGCACATCAAGTGAATATGGATCTGTTTTATGATTATCAAAACAACTTAAAACTTTACCCAAAATGGCAACGGTACCTAAGAGACAATCAGCCGCCTTTATTGATAGTTTGGGGTAAAAACGATGCGTTTTTTCCTGAGAGCGGAGCAGCTGCTTTCAAAAAAGATGTAAAGGAAATTGACTATAATATTTATGATACAGGACATTTTGCATTAGAAGAAGATGGAGATGAAATTATAAAAAAAATTAGAATATTTATGACGAAATTTGGTCGTTAATTATTGGAGATCGTACAGCGAAATATTTGTATACACAATTCGTTGATAACTTTATAAAATTAAAAAATGAACTGGAACAATGAAATAACGGAGATTCTTAAAATTAAATACCCGCTAATACAAGCTCCGGTGTTTGGTGTTACCACAGCTGATATGGTAATATCTGCTTCTAATATGGGGTGCCTTGGACCATTGTCTTTAGCTGATATCAGTTCAGATAAAGCCGTTGAAACTAATAGATAAAGTTAAAAACGATACTGACCAAACTTTCGCTGTAAATATTTTTGTGTATGAATTACCTGAAATTGATCGAAAATTAAAAGAAAATTATACGAGAGTTAAAAACATCGTAGAGAATCTTGCAAATCATCATCAGTTAGAAGTTAAACTTCCAGAGATAGAAGAACTTACCTTCAATGGATATCATGATCTAATTGATGTTGTTATTTCTAAAGGGTGTAAGATCTTAAGCTTTACTTTCGGACTGCCCGACAAAGTAAGCATACAGTAATTGAAAGAGAATAACGTCATTCTTATCGGTACATGCACAACTTTGGAGGAAGCGATTTTGCACGAGAAATCCGGTATTGATATTATTTGTTTTCAAGGCTCAGAAACAGGTGGACACAGGGAAAACTTCTTATCTGAAATACCAACTGACGATTTGGGTATTTCACTCCTGTCAGAGGTGGCATCCGCAGTTTCGGTTCCCATTATTTATGCTGGTGGTATTTATTCAGGACAAGATATGATAAGGTTGAAAAACCATGGTGTTCAAGGTTAGCAGGTAGGAAGTCTCATAATATGCTCCCGGGAAAGTGCTTTAACCAAATCCGAAAAAAACAGGCTCAAAACTTTAAGTGATGATGATATTGTTCTCACTAAAAGCTTTTCAGGAAGATATGCAACGGAATTAAAAATACTTTTACTCAATCTCTTGATGAAACGCCGAATATTCTTCCGTTCCCTATTCAAAATAAGATAACTGCCGAATTGAAAAAAGTGGCAAAAGCTCATAATAATATAGAGTTTGTTAATATTTGGACAGGTAAAACTGCAAAAAATTTAAGTGAGTTGTCTACTCAAAATATTTTACAGATTTTAATCAATGAAGCTGAAAGTTTATCAAAATAAAAAAATTAAACATTTATGCCATTCGTAAGCCTTGATATTATTAAAGAAGATCTGATAAGAACTTGACCAACTTGCAGATGTAATTCAGGGAGTATTGATCGAAACCTTTGCCGCTCCAGAACTTGACTGCTACCAGATTATCCACGAGAACAAGAGAGGTTTGATAAAAGCTTTTGACATAGATGTTGGCTATACACGTACTCAAAAAATAACAATTATTCAGATTACACACCAGGGACATAACAGGGTACAAAAGATAAAAATATACTCATTGATGAGTCAAAAGCTCGAGAAAATTGGCATTCCATCAACAGACCTTATTATTTCCCTTACAGCAAACACAAAAGAAAATTGGTCATTTGGGCTTGTAAAGCACAATTCTTAACAGGTGAGCTTTAAATCGTTTTCTTTTATATATTCGTAAAGGTCTATACCACAAGTCTATTTTTATACTTCTATATTTCATCATGAAAAATTCAAGTTATATTAATTGAATTGACACAGCATTTGCTATTGAAACTTCATCAGCACAATCCTGATGTAACTATAAAAATATTTAAGTGTACACACAATTAGAAAAATATCTTACAACTAGTACTGAAATTGACGGTGAGACAGTTTCATATATCTCGTCCTATTTCAAAACAAAAAAAACCAAACGGAATGAATTCCTGTTGAGAGAAGGTGAAATTTGCAAACATTTCTATTTTGTCAATAAAGGCTGTATAAGGCTTTTCAATATTAATAAGGACGGAGAAGAAGGCACAAGATATTTTCATTTTGAGGATGCTTTTGGAACCGCTTTACCAAGTCTTATCAATCAAAAACCATCGTATGAATGTATGCAGACTATTGAACCTTCGGAGTTGCTGGTCATCAACCGCGACGACTACTTTCATTTGGTCGATACGGTTCCGCAGTTCGCTTTCGTTTACAGACAAATTCTGGAATCAGCATATCTTAAGTCTCAGGAACGTATATACTGTTTTCAAAGTTTAGAAGCCATAGAAAAAGTTCGTTGGGTTATGACAAATCAATCAAAATGGTTGACAAGACTATCAAACAAAATGGTTGCCTCGTATTTGGGGCTCACACCTCAGACATTAAGCAGATTAAAATCAAAGCTGTAAAAATGTGAACATAGGACAATGTTTACAAAAAATACTCTGGTCATCTTTGCGCTTTAACAAACAATAAAAATTTTCAAACATGATTTTAGTAACGACGCCGACAGGCAACACAGGCTCAATGATTTTGCAACAATTAGTAGAGCAAGAACAGCAGGTCAGAATTTTTGTCAGAGATCCTGAAAAAATATCAGCTGCCGTTTTAGAGAAAGTAGAAGTTGCCGCGGGATCACTCTTGAATGAATCTGAATTTACAGAAGCATTACAAGGATGCGACACGCTTTATTTCTGTGTGCCTCAGAGCAACACACAAGAAAACGTAAATGCCTACTATGAAAACTTCGCCAACGTGGCTTTAAATGCAATTATAAATGCAGGTACACGAAGAGTTGTCTATTTGTCAAGCGGTGGAAAAGAAAGCAATTTGCAGGCAGGACTTATCACAGCACTGCACAAAGCGGAAGATATAATCAATCAGTCAGGTGCATCAGTGAGAGCATTGCGCTGTCCTATATTTTACGAAAGTATTTTGTATCAAACCGCTTCATTAAAAGAAACTGGAATGTTCTTTTTGCCCATTGACGGAAATTACAAAATGCCACAAGTCGCGGTAAAAGACATTTCCAAGAAAGCTGTGGAATTTCTTATTGATAAAACCTGGACAGGTGTAGAAGGATACGCTATTCAGGGTCCTGAAAATATCAGCTATAACGACATTGCCTATCAACTCAGTGAATTGATAGGCAAACCGATACGTTTTCAGCAGGTTTCAAATGAGGACTATATTAAAACACTGTTGCGACAACACCATACTTCGGAAGCATTTGCAGTCTCTTTAACTGAAATGCTGACGGCAATTGGTAATGGCCTTTACGATACTGAGCCACGAACAAATTACACATCAACAACAATTAAAGAGTGGATGAGAGAAAATGTAGTTGATAAAATAAAGTAAGGCTGAATACAAAAGAAAACTGCAAATGGCATTGATAACTTAACTTTTCATTTATCCTCTTTTGAATATTTTATCTATTTTTGAGAACCGACAGACGACAGTTTTAAATATTAAATTTTAATTATTGCAGAAATTCTGTTCTGTTCACTTATCATCATTTAAGAAATCAAAAGAGGATAAATATAAAAAACACGGCGAATATGATAAAAGTATGTATTGCAGGCGGCACCGGCTGGGCAGGTTCTGAATTGAGCAAAGGCGTTTTTATGCACCCTAATATGGAATTGGTTAGTGCAATTTCAAGAAAACATAAAGGAGAAAATTTAGGTACTGTTCTTAATTTAGCTTCAGCAGACATTCCAATTTTTGGTGATATCGAAACGGCATTAAAAGAAGTAGATTTTGACGTACTGGTAGAATATACAAAGCCAGACATTGCAATGAAGAACGTGATCTCTTCTCTTAAAAGAGGTAAAAATGTGGTTATCGGAACCTCCGGGCTTACCGATGAAGACTATTCAGAAATTGAAAAAACAGCAGACGAAAACAACACTTCTGTTTTGGCTGTTGGAAACTTTGCTATAACGGTCGTTTTGCTACAAAAGTTTTCCGAAATTGCAGCAAAATATATCCCAAACTTTGAGATTATAGATTACGCCCACGAAGACAAAACAGATGCACCAAGTGGAACCGCAAGAGAATTGGCTTACCGACTTTCAAAAGTTCAGAAACCCAATCAATATGTTACTGAAGAAGATCTGATTGGCGAGAAGGCCAGTCGCGGTGCAAAACTTAATGAAGTTCAGGTGCATTCCGTCAGGCTTCCGGGTCACGTAATTTCCATCGAAACAATCTTCGGATTAAAAGATGAAAAGTTGTCCATTCGTCACGATTCAGGATCAAGTGCAGAACCTTATGTAAAAGGCGGACTTTTGGCAATTGAAAAAGTGGGAACCTTCAACGGATTAAGAAGAGGACTTGACAGTGTAATGGAATTTTAAACAAGTGCACTGGGATTTGAGCATTCCGTAAATTTGATAAAAAATTGCAATGATAGAACCATTTTCGGCACATATTTCTGAAGAAATTCTTGACGATTTGAAGACAAGAATCAGAAACACCCGTTGGACAGATGAGATAAGGAATTCTGATTGGCATTATGGGACGAGTCAATCCTTTTTAAAAGATTTATGCCATTACTGGCTTAACAATTTTGACTGGAGGAAAGTGGAGGCAGAAATAAATTCTTTTCCAAATTTTATCGGTACCATTGATGATCACGAAATTCATTTTATACTTGTAAAGGGAAAAGGTGAAAATTGTATTCCACTAATTGTTACGCATGGTTGGCCAGGCTCATTTATTGAAATGATAAAACTGATTCCTATGTTAACCGAAGATAAAGATCTCTCTTTTGATCTGGTCATTCCCTCCATAATTGGTTTTGGATATTCCGGCGCAAGTACTGTTGACGGATGCAACTCTGAGTTTATTGCTGATCTTTGGCGGAAATTAATGCTGGAATTGGGATACAAAAGATTTGGAGCTCAAGGAGGTGATATTGGATCAGGGATTAGCACGTGGCTGGCTTTGAAGTTTCCCGAAAACATAATCGGCCTGCATGTGAATTACATTTCAAGTTCTTACAAACCTTATATGAAAGAAGGGAAACAAATTACTTCTGAAGTGTTGGAATTTCAAAAATTTGTTAAGATTTGGTCTTCCAGAGAAGGTGCCTATTCCAATATTCAAAGTACGAAACCTCAAACTTTGGCTTACGGATTAAACGATTCGCCTGTGGGATTGTGTGCCTGGATTATGGAAAAATTCAATGCCTGGAGCGATAATGATTGTAATATTTATAATGTTTTTTCAAAAGACGAACTACTGGCGAACGTAACCTTGTATTGGATTACGAAAAGTATCCATTCATCGATGCGGATATACAGTGAAAACAGCAAACATCCATTACAATTTGGAGAAAACGACTTTATAAAAGTTCCTGTCGGTTTCGCAAAATTTCCAAAAGAACTGCCTACTCCGCCACGTTCCTATATTGAGGAAAGTTTTAATATTACTCATTGGACGGAAATGCCGTCGGGAGGACATTTTGCAGCAATGGAACAACCAAAATTATTAGCCTATGACATTAAAAATTTTTTCAAAAGTTTGATATAATCGAGAAATAAATTCAACAGTTGAATTTATCATAAAATCATAATATGGACAGTACAACTGAAGCTCAACAAATCTACAATCAATTATATCACAGTTCAAAACACCTTGTACGGGCTGGAGAAATTGATATTGACCAAAATTTGTCTGATCAAAAAAATGATCATCGGCGTGGTCTAAGTATTATTCTTCGTCCTGATCGCAATACGGCAAATCAAATGGAAAAATTTCAAGACGAAATGCAAAAGCTCGACAGTAGACAATACTATCAGCCCAAAACAGACCTGCATATTACTTTACTATCGATCATTACAGCATATGATGGTTTCAAATCGGAACAAATTGATATCGACCATTATTCAAATATCATCAGCGACGCTTTAAAAAACCAAAAAAAATTTTCGATATCATTACAGGGCGTTACCTGTTCCACAGGTGCTGTCATGATACAAGGATTTGATGAGAGTGGGAACTTGCAAGCCATGAGGGAAAATATCCAACAGGCTTTTAAAAACTTTAAGATCAAAGATTCTTTAGATTCGAGATACCCATTAAAAACAGCACATTTTACGGTAGCCAGGTTTATGCAACCTCTTACGAATCCGCAATCATATTATGAAATCATAGAGAAATACAGAGATCATTATTTTGGATCCTTTGAGGTTGCAGAATTTGATTTTGTCTATCATGACTGGTATCAAAGTATTGACAAACTTCAAATTCTAAAAAAATTAAAACTGCATTAAATCAATTTGATTTTACCTGCGATATACAAATCCACATTCATCAATTCAATACAGAAGCGAGTAATTCAGAACTTATTTTCTTGTGAATACCCCCCTTTAATAACATCCTGACATAGCAGACTTTTTGCCGACGATTTACAGCATCCTCCAGCAAATCCTTTATAACACCTTCTAATGATGATAGTCTTTATTATTAAAGTTGTTACTATTAACTTTATGATATTGTAAGGAATATGATCTCATAGCTATTTATAAGAATGCTAGCTCATTGCAAATACTATTTTTACTTTCTGATTTTTCTGCTAATTATCCCGGTAACAAAACATATTACAATGCCGGGAACTACTGCGTAAATTGGTAACCAAACGAAAAGCAAGCCGCTCGTAGATGATTTTGAAGCAAGATTATTGATGTCAAAATACCACATAATTTGTGCTGTTAGTGGAAATACCAACAGTGTCAATACGGCCAAAATATAACAGATAAAAGCTGCTGTATTAGAACCATTTATTTTCTTAAAAACTGTCAGTTGAAAAATGTAAAACACAGCGATTGGTAGCAAATGATATAAGGCAAAATAATTAAATCCCAAGACTAGAAAAGCCACTACAGCGCATGCTAGACATAGGATAAGTGCGGTACTATTTTTCATTATCAAATATAAGTATTTATTTTATGATCTAATATTCAATCAATCTTAAATTCAAGCTTTACGTGACAACTTCTAATGATCTTGATCAATGATTTATTATTAATTGTAAAAGATTCTACAACTTTACAGTAGAGGTAACAGTTTCTGTTTTGCAAACTGTTCAAAGCTTGTGGACGTTGAAACTTCCGGCGTGCGTGGAGTAGCATAAGCGCCATTTGGATCTCCCAAAGCATTGTGAAGATCGACTAATTCCTGTAGTACTTTATCTGTAATACCCAAAGTCTTAAGTTGAGCTTTTAGTTCATCAAAAGACTGCTGTACATACTCTATAGGTTTATTTGTCAGCGTTGTCAGTCGCGCCGCCGCATCCTTCAATGTAATATTCTCAGGACCCATCAGATTCAGTTTCCAATGACCTGCCCAGGTTTCATCCAGCAAGTAATGAGCCGCTGCATCACCGATATCATCTGTACTGATAAATGGAATGTCGTGATCACCGTCGAAAGGGAAGCTGAATTTGCCATCTTTCATTATGCTTTTTGCCTGTTGTACAAAATTTTCCATAAAATATCCCGGCCTTAATGCTAGTATGTTGGTGCTGAGTTTGTCAAAAGCGACTTCCATAGCTCCACAGTAGCTCACGGTTGCAAGATTGGGAGTCGTCGACGCCCCGAGAGATGAGATGAGAACTACTTTCTTAATTTTATTTGCATTCACCGCTGCAATACCGGCATCGGTAACTTGATGGTACCATTCTTCCAGACTTGTTGTGTTTAAAACCGGTGGAACAAGAATGAATAATGCATCTACACCTTTTGTGGCTTCAATCATCTGCTCCCTGTTGCTGAGATCTGCAACTGCCGGAGTTGAATTGCTGATATTTAATTGTGTCAATCTTTCAAGATTTTGGCCAAGCAAAACCGTTTCTGCGCCTTGTAGTGATATCTGCTGTGCTACTCTTTTGCCTAGATTTCCTGTTGCGGCGGCAACTGCTATTTTCTTCATAATCTCATTTTATTGGTTGATCTATGATACGATGCGCTTCTTCTTTTGCCATCAATGATTGCAAAACCGGCAGGACATTCCAATACTCTTTGTAAAAACTGAACTTTCCATTTTCCAGTTTAAAATTGACGACGTAATTTTGCTTGTAGACTGCGCCTGAGTGTGGCACTGTAGTTTCACCATGAAATTCTCCCCAATACCAATCCGCTTCGTGTAAGGCATCCACTTTAATACCGGTGAACAAGATATCGGGCATTTGTCCCAGCATATTATCGAGATGTTTTCGATAGTCATCTTTCGTCAGTTGATAAGGAAGACCCATTTCCTTTGCGTATGGATACTCAATTGTTGATTCTAAATTGAATAATTTCAATACCGTCTCTGTATCCTGATTAAATGCGCGCAGCAAATCATTCAGAATTTTATAACCTTCTGTTTTTTCCATTTAAATCTCTTTATTAATAACAAAGCTATGATCAATTATATATATTTGCAAGAAGGCACCTTAAAGTGCTGTAAGCACCTAAAAGTTAGAAATGGACCCAATCAACATCAGTCAAACAAAAAAAGATGATAATTATTTTAAATTGCAGCAGGCATTGCATTTAAAATCCAACTTGGATGAAAGTTGTATTCTTAATCAGTCATTAACCTTGATTGCGAATAAATGGACTTTGCTTGTTTTAATGGCATTGATGCAGGGAACCAAGCGCAACAGTGAACTGCAAAAGCAAATTGATGGGATATCTCCTAAGATGCTCACCCAGACTCTGAAAATTTTGATCGGCTATGGGATGGTCACACGAAAAGCATTTCCAGTAGTTCCGCCAAAAGTAGAATACCAATTGACTGAATTTGGTAAAAGCACAGCAGATCCTCTAATGGCTCTTCTTGAGTGGTCTTCCAAATGGGAGCCTCAACTGACAAAATTATACAAAGAAAGTCTTTGAAAAGTTACCTTATATCGTTTAAAATTTTTAAGAAGCCGATTTGAAAACCGGCTTCTTAAATTTACATCAACATTAAAATTACGGAATCATTATCGGATTTTGTACCTCAAATTCCTGTTCTGCTATAAATTGATTTCCATACATATCGGTAGCTCTTACCTCTACTTTATGCTTTCCTTAAACCATTTTATTGGAATTATAGCTCGAAATCTCTCGTATAGTGATGCGATTTAAACTGGATGATGACTGAAGAATTTAAACCGAAAAGCGTTCGGCATCAATCTCCACGCTTGCTAAATCAATATCAACTCCAGTTTAGGAGTTCTATTATATTTCCGTCAGGATCCGAAATATAAATAAACTTAAACACAGCCATATTATCAAAATGATGTTCGCTTAGCTCTCCAATCTTCGAAGCTCCATTCGCTAATGCTAATGCTAAAAGTCCGGCAATGTCCTCTACCTGGAATGCAATATGTCCAAATCCTTTTTGATTAGCTATGCGTCTTTCAGCATTTATCATTTCTGAATACTGATAGATCTCGAGTGTTGGTCCATTATCGCCATAGCCGGGTAAACGTAATTGCATCCCTTGTATATCAGCATTTACAACACCGGTGCCTTTGTCAAGCCACTCTCCTTGATAAGTTCGTATAGGTGGAACTGGTATGCAATTAAATACAATTTCATAAAACTTTGCAAGTTTCTTCCAATCCTTCGTTATTATGTTGGTGTGAGCGTACTTTATTTTTATCATAAAATTTGACTATATTGTTCGAAACGTTATTAATGGTAACACTTTTTCAATTTATTATTTCCTGGAGTGATAAAATCTTTTGTTCTTAAGCTATACAAAAGTATAATTTTGTTTTCGAATCTCTGCAACATATAATTCAAACAGTTTGGACTGAACTTTCGAAAGAAATTGAAAATGTAGATGAAATTACATTAGGAACTTGGGTAAAAAATAGATCTATTGACAGGGGATGGAACATTGGTTTTTAAGAAATCATCCCTAATTATCTCAAAAATAATGATCTTTCAAAGAACTGACTTAAAAACCGAACTTTCGGCCGTGGACAGAAAAATACAGCTAACGATAACTTCAGACAATGAATTATCAGCTGAAACGGCAGAAAAAAAATCATCAATTTCTAATTTCTCAGCCTTAAAATAAATCGATGGAATTTTTTTTTGAGTTTAAAACTAAAATCCTGTAACTTTTAGTACGTTTGCAACTGTCATTATAAAGATTACACATCAATTCAGAATGTTATACTTAATTTACTTTTTTGAAGAATAAACTCATTACAATAAAAACAATAATATAATCGCATGAAATTTCTTATTTTTCTTTCGTTATTTATAACATCTACCCTATACGCTCAGAGCAACAGATTCTCTGACCGTGATTTATTTGACTTAGCTAAAGTTTGGGGGTTTATCAAATATTATCATCCGGCAGCTTCACAGGGAAAAATAGATTGGGATGACGCTCTTCTTAAATCTTTGTGCAATCCAAATAAATCTTCCACCGATGAAATAATCACCAGCTGGCTTGATCAGGCAGACCAAAGCTTATCTGATCAGATTGCTATGAGAAAATCGGAATGTGACAGCATTACCCTCCGTAACTATGATGATTCGTGGATCAATAAATTAAATCCTGCTAACAGAAAACGCTTGCTGGATCTGACAGCTCAACCCAAAAATGTAGGATCATTCTACTCCAATCCTGTTGAAAACAGCATTCGTTTCAACAGTACCAATGAAAAAACATACACCCAGTTTTCGGCAGATATTAAAATGCTGGAACTCTTCAGAATCTGGAATGCGATCGAATATTTTTATCCCTACAAATATCTTCTGGATGAAAAATGGGATCATGTTCTACAAAAGTACATTCCTCTATTCAAAAAAATAAAGACAGAAACAGACTACAAATCTGCGGTGATGCAGCTTGCTGCTGAAATTCAGGACAGCCATGTTGAAATAAAGAAAACTTTACAGTACGATGTAGTCGGAAAATTCTCTGCTCCGTTTATTTTTCAGATCGCCGACGGCAAAGTTGTCATCACCGGAATTAAAGATGAGGCAAAGATGATGAACGCCAACCTTGAAGTTGGTGATCTCATTACCAAGATCAATGGAAAATCTGTGTTAGAATCGCTTAATATTAATTCCAAATATTTTGCATATTCCAATGAAGCAGTAAAATTACGTGAGGCTTATAGCTATCTTTTCAGCAGCAATGACCCGAATTCAGTAATAGAAGGTGTTAAAAAGAATGGAAAGGCTTTCAAAACGGTGATGGAAAGGACTGAGCGAATCTTTCAAAACGAATGGGACAAAGACGGCATACCCAATTATCAGTTGTTTTACAAAAACAAAACCTACACCTACCTCACTTATAATGAGAAAGAGAGCCGTCTAAATCCAACTTATCCTCTTGATGACAAAGTGTATTTTGAGTTTGCCTCTTTAAAAGCAACAGAAATTCCTTCATTAATGGAAAAGTATCAAGATACCAGAGGAATGGTTTTCGACCTCCGCGGCTATAATAATGACGGCTCATTAATAAAGATCTTCGACTATCTTCTGAGTAAACCAGAGCATTTCGGGATTATGACGCAAGCAGATTTCAGCCAGCCGGGCAAATTCTGCTTTGTTGATAATATCATTGACAAATCCTACAAATTTGCGGGCAGGAATAATCCCAATGCCTACAAAGGTCAGGTTGTTGTTTTAATCAACGAGTACACACAGAGTGCAGCTGAACTTTGGGCAATGATATTTAAAAAGGTTCCCAACGTCATCTTTGTAGGAAGTCAGACTGCAGGGGCTGACGGGAATAAGACCTCAATTAAAATGACCGATGGAAATGAAATTATTTTTTCAGGACTGGGCATTTATTATCCAAATGGCGATGAAACCCAGCGAATCGGTATTCAACCAGACATTGTCGTGCACCTCACCGTTGAGAGCATCAGAAATAATCACGATCTGCTTTTGCTGAAAGCTTTTGAACTTATTGATCAAAAGAAATAAATTTAGTACACCGTTTATATTTTGGAGTTTTATTTTTCAGACGGATTCTTATATTTGTAATGAACTAATGATCAATGAACAAAAAAAACTCCACAAACAAAATCTCAAGCCATTACATCGCCGGCCAATACAGAACTGATGAAATAAAATCTTCTTCAATTGAGGGCGGTAAGTGTGTAGTGGTCTAGAATAATAACTGTAAATGTTATTCATATCATCATAGGAAAATTCAAATTATAAAATCTTTTCTGCAAACTTAAAAGCAGAAAGTATTTTCAGCTTTTTAAAAAAAATTACCGAGTCTATCATCAGTATTACAATACAGCGAAAAACATGGAGCCTTTCTTCCGAAAGTGCAATTGGGGAAAATAAAAATTTTAAAAACGGCACTGATATTTTCGAAGCTGTTAGAAAAGAAAAGTTTAAAAATCTACATAAAAGAAAAGATGAACTGCTTAAATCAATCGAGGAAATTTAAGCTTACATCTTACTTTCTAAAAAGAAAATAATCAAATTCCGACATAAAGGCAAGAAACTGGAGTAAACGTGAAGCTATAACTAAAGCTCAAATATTGGCTAATTATAATTTGGCAAGGGAAAGGAGCACTACTTACAAGCCTTTGATTAAATTCAGTAACACAGTCCGGAATGTAATTTTGTACTATTAGTTTAGTTACCTTTACATATAAAACTAATACTATGAATTTAGATCAACACATTACATTGACTTGCGAAAACGGTCAAATTAATAAAACGGATTTCGTTAAAGTTCAGGACGAAATAAATAAAAAGAACTTCATGGATATGGAGGATTTCGAAAATCTTTTAAAATTAGGTTTTCCAATAGATTTGGAATTAAAAAAATTAAAAGATGTTGAGACAGTTTTGGAGATTCGAAAAATTGTTAATGATAAAAAAGTTTCTGCTCGAAATTTTGTTGCCATAATTCAAAGCAATGTTTTCAATGATTGGATTAAAACTAAATATTCATTGAAGTAATGAACCGAAACAAAATAATTTACCACTTAAAATTCCATGAGCCGTTGGAAGGTAAAGCTAATTTCTTTTTCAGCTCGATTACGGCTATTTACAATACTTTCACCGCTGAACAAGTTGGAGCAGCCAGACCAGCAAAGTCTTAATTCCGGTGATGAATATAAAACGAAGCTTTGTGTAGTAAAAAAACACGAGCTTTCGATTGATAGGTGATTATTAAATCAGTATTAGTTTTTACAAATTTACAGATACTATGCAATATATACTTTCAATTTATTCAATCCTACATGAAAATAAGTATCTTTGATATACTAAACTACCATAAAAACTTATTATCATGATTAAAAAAGACGATATCGTTAAATTAAAATCTGGCGGACCAAAAATGACGGTTAGAGAGCCTGAAAATGGACTCTGG
The DNA here is from genome assembly GCF_027945075.1 of Chryseobacterium sp. CY350. Taxonomy (NCBI): domain Bacteria; kingdom Pseudomonadati; phylum Bacteroidota; class Flavobacteriia; order Flavobacteriales; family Weeksellaceae; genus Chryseobacterium; species Chryseobacterium wangxinyae. Next base: position 257,198 of record NZ_CP116034.1, on the reverse strand, counting down.
GTCTGCACTTGGTTTGTTGGTGATAAAATGAAGCAGGGACTGTTTTCTACTGAACAACTTCAAGTTGAAGCTTGAATAAAGCCTCTTAACCGGGGCTTAATTTATTATCATGAAACAATGATTTCAGGATTACTACTTTAATTCTTGGAACTAAGTATATTATAATTTAGTTATATGAAGCCTGTTATTTTTGATAGAATTCACTATCAACATACAACTTGAAGGTGAATTAAGAATTACGAGCTAATTTAACTTCAGCAACTTACAAAATCGTAAATGGTATCACCATTATTCTTATCGATTAAAACAAGCTCATTTGAAAATATCTTATTGATGTAATTAAAATAGGTATATCCTTCTATAAGGAAATTTTTAGTTTTTATTCTTTTGAAAGTCTTTTTTCCTACTTGCAACTTGAAGTAAAAACAAAAAACAGGGTGAAAAAAATATAATCACTATGGATCATCATGTATGTAATTTTCGTTTATTTATATGTAATCTTTTTCAAAACAATTGACCTCTCATCAGCGCCTAACTGTATGCCTGTCAAGATTTTTAAGAAAAAGTTAAAGCACTATATTTTTCACTGATTTTTAATTCTGAAATAGATTAAATTGGTTCATAACAAAACTGCCAGCAGAAATTCTGCTGACAGTTTTTTGAAAGTAAAAAGTAAATTAATATCCTTCGTTCTGAACCAGATAGCCCGGTACGCTTGACGCTCCATCTATGGCAGACTGAGGAATTGGGAACAGTCTTTTTCTTACATCAGCATTCGTTTTAGATGTATAAGCATCTTCATAATGACTAAATCTGATCATATCTGTTCTTCTGGAATATTCCCAGTAAAACTCAAAACCTCTTTCTCTGTACAACGTATTTAAAGTAATAGAAGTTAAAGGTTGCGGAGTTACTGCAGGTCTTGCCGTTCTTGCTGCTCTTACGAAATTAACATCCAACAGAGCTGCTGCCGCATTTCCTTTTCTGAGTTGAGCTTCAGCTCTCAACAGATAGATATCTGCCAAACGTAAAAGTACAATATCTGCATTTCCTCTGTTTCTTCCTGTATCAGAAGTCCTGCTGAACTGATATTTTGAAACCCTGTACCCATCTGTATAATCTTTATTATTCGGATTTTCCAGATCAATATCCAAGGTATGATTCACGTAACTTACAAAACCATTTCTCTGTTCTATGATCGGATAGATTTTATACTGTCCGTTTACCGTTTGAAAAGGCTGTCCGTTCGAAGCATTTCTCAATCCCCACTGAATTCCTCTCTGAATTCCTCTATTGATTTCATAAGTTGTACCATTTACCAGGAAATAATGATTAGCATCATTTGCAGGCGTTACTCCTGTTAAATTCTGTTTATCTGCAGGAACCGTAAAGTTTTCTTTATAAAATCTTGCGTCAGCCTGTGCAGGATCTGTACTTCCGTATGCCTGAACCCAGGTTTGGTAAAAATCAGATGTAATTGCAGGACCATCTGTTCCGTTTGCTTTGGGGAAAGCGGCCAGTGGATATTGACTTCCTGACAAAGACCAATACCCCAATCTGTTGTGTGAAGTATTAAGGTCCTGACGCTGATCAATCGCAAAAATCAATTCTTTATTTGAATGGTTGTTATCATCAAAAATCGCAAAGTATTCCGGAGATAATGTAAATAAACCTGAATTAATTACCTTATTCGTATATTCTATTACCTTATCCATCTCCGTTGCAGAGAAAACCGGCGTTCCGTAAGGATTTCTATAGACTCCTGCATTCAGGTAAAGCTGTGCTAAGAAACCATTTACTGAAGCCTGAGACATTCTTCCCGGACCTTTAGAATTGTCAAGCACATTTACTGCTGCAAGAAATTCGCTTTCGATATAAGCAACGGCTTCCTGCCTTCTTAATATCTCCGAATTTTGACCGCTGTTATCTTTTTTAAATGCAATCCCCCAATAATCAAGCATCAACATATTATAATAAGCTCTCAAAGCACGCATTTCAGCAACTCCTCGTGCCGCGTTCGCATCTGTTGCCGCTAAAGGCTGAAGTTTTTCAATGGCCGTCACCGTTCTCGAAACCATCAATCTCATGGCATCCCAAGTTTGTGATACCACAACATTTGTAGTTGTGGTTGTATGTTGGTGAAGCTCGATATATTTACCTCCGTCATACCAATCATTTCCACTTCCTCTTGGTGGAAGAATCGCCTGATCTGAACTGATCAACTGAAGACCGTAATTTTTGGTATGGGTAAATGCATCTGGAAGCGGGCCGTAAGCAGCAGCAATAAAAGATTCTACAGGCGTGGCAGTTATTGCCTCCAATGATTCATCGATGACCTGTTCGTCAAGGTTTGTACATCCTACTGCAACAAGAGTACTTAAACTAAGTATTGAGATTAAAAATTTATTTTTCATTTTTTATTTTTTTAAATAATTAAAATGCTACGTTTACACCAAAAACAAAACTTCTCGCTTTAGGATACGTTGCGTAATCAATCCCGAATGACTGAATTCCTCCCTGAGAAAGACCAGTATTGATTTCAGGATCAAAACCTGAATATTTGGTGATGATAAACAGATTCTGAGCTGTAACCGAGAATCTGATGTTTCTGATATGCTCACCAATTCTCAGAAATCGAGGATTTAAATTATACCCTAAAGTAGCGTTGTTTAATCTTAAGAAATCTCCTTTTTCCAGATATCGTGTAGAGATTGCATTGGTATTGTTCAAGCTTTCATTAGGAAACTGAGTTGCAGCATCTGTAGTGTTTTGAGAAATCCCCAGTCTACCTCTTGAAAATAAAGTAGATGCTGTGTTGTTATAAATCATATTCCCTGCTACTCCATTGAAATTTAGCCCTAAGTCAAAATTTTTGTAAGCTGCTTTCAGATTGATGTTGTACGTGAAATCCGGCAATGCGCTTCCAGCCGCTACCCTGTCGTTATCTGTGATGATTCCGTCTCCGTCTACATCTCTGAAAATATTTGTCCCATTGGCATTGATTCCTAAAAATTCTCTGACATAGAATGTCCCGATTGGCTCATTATTGACATATCCATTGATTACGGCATTAGTAGTTCCCGGACCTTGAGCTTCACCCGTAGAAATTACTTTGTATGGAGAATCTGTTACTTTGTTTTTAATGAAAGACATGTTTCCGCCGACGCTGTAAGTGAAAGCTTTACTTGTATCACTATTGTAATTCAGCGTAAGTTCTAAACCTGTATTTTTGATTTTCATATTTGAGATATTCTTCCACATCGTCGCAGCCGGTTCTACAGGATCTACGGTATTTATTACTGAAATAACATTATCAGAAATTTTGTTGAAGAAATCAAAAGTACCCGTTAATCTGTTATTTAAAATTCCAAAGTCTAATCCAACATTGGTTTGTGTTGTTACCTCCCATTGAAGATCTGGGTTATCGGCTCTTACCAAATAAACTCCAACAGGATAATTTCCACTGTCATTCAGAGGGTAAGTTGCTTGTGCGGTTCCGTTGGAATCAGCCTGATAACTTCTTTTTGTTACTTTACCCGGAATTTCCTGATTTCCTGTTTTACCCCAACTTGCTCTCAATTTTAAATTATTGATTGAGCTGATGTTTTCCATAAAGCTTTCTTTAGAAATATTCCATCCTGCCGCAACGGAAGGGAAAAAGCCATACGTGTTATTCGCTCCAAATTTAGAAGATCCGTCTGCTCTTAAGGTTGCAGTTAAGAGATATTTATCTTGATAGCTATAGTTAACTCTACCAAACAAAGACTGCAGCTCATTTTTATTAGCAGCAACTGTCGATGTTACCTTCGTTAAATCTGCTGGAAGTAATGAGGGAATTTGATATTGCGGTTCTATTCCATTGTTTGGAAAATTTTGATAATATGATCCTCTTGAAGTAAGCAGTAATTTCTGATATGAATGTCCTGCCATTATATTAAAACCATGACTGTTGATTTCAAACTTGTAGGCTAATGTATTTTCTACAAGGGTGTTGTTGTTGGAATAATTGCTTAGATTTAAATTTCCGGCTTCTAAAGGAATAGCATGCGGAATATTTTGAATAACTCTCTCTGCTGTAGAATAATCAATTCCTAAATTTAATTTATACGTTAAACCTTTTATAATTTCTACTGAAGGAGAAATGTTGGCTAAAATTCTGTTGTTTGTAGTAAAATCTTTATAAATTTCACGACGAATCAGCGGATTGAAAGCACCATTATTGAACACCGTCGTTGGCGAATCATTGGTATAAGCCGGATATGTAGGATTCCAAGTAAGCATTGTAGAAACTACATCTGTTGCATTGGGTCTGTTGTTTTCAGTTCTTGTGCCGTTTAAGTTAAAATCAATATTAACTCTACCGTCAAATGCTTTTTGTGAAACATTTACACGTCCGGAATATCTTTTCAGATTACTGTTATACAGAATTCCTTCCTGATCTTCATATCCTAAAGTTGCATAGTAATTTGAAGTATCTGTTGCTCCTGATGTTGAAAAATTCACATTTTTAGAAACAGCTGTTCTTGTTAATTCATCCTGCCAATCAGTACTTCCTCCCATATCATCCAACTTTCCGCCAGCAGCAATAACCTGTCTTCTGAATTCGTCTGCACTGAAAACATTCATTTTGTTGGCAAGATTGGAAATCGTAAGGTTGGAAGATAGATTCATCTGAGTCCTCCCTTTTTTCCCTTTTTTGGTGGTGATGATAATAACTCCATTGGCACCCCTTGCTCCATAGATTGCAGCTGCAGAAGCATCTTTTAAAATATCCATAGATTCTATATCGTCAGGATTAATGAAGTTCATCGGGTTATTAGCGGGCCCGGTAGTACTGTTATCGATTACAAAACCGTCGATTACGTAAAGCGGTGTAGTACCTGAACGTAAACTCCCAACTCCTCTGATGATAATATTTTGATTAGCTCCAGGTTCACCGCTTATATTGGTAACATTTACTCCGGCAATTTTTCCCTGAAGTAACTGACCAACATTTGCAACCAGTCCTTTATTAAAATCTTCACTTTTTACAGATCCTACAGATCCTGTAACATCAGATCTTTTCTGACTTCCGTATCCTACCATTACCACTTCTTCAATATCTTTCAATTTGGCTTCATTGTTGATGGTATCGGATTCTTTTTTTTGCGCAAATGTTACACTGACACAACTCATCAAAACAGTAGGCACGAGATAAATACGTTTCATTCTTTTTTTGTGCAAAATTAGGTTTGCCGAATGTCAGAATATGTTAATTAAGCTTTAATAAATGAATATTAAAAAGTTAATACTATGTGAATTTTATTGCCGAAAATTAAATTTAAATAAACTTTTCAACCGCCATATTTCATAAGAAACTTTTAATCAGTAAAATACTTGTTAACATAGAATTTATAGCTTATCATGATGTTTTTACAAACATGATTTGTGAGTAATTTTGCGCACTGATTCTTCATTATTTAAAATTATCAAAAATCCAATTATCATGAGATTTATTTACACAATAACCAAAGTTAATAAAGTAATATTGTTCTCTTTGATTCTTTTTACATCGTTAATTGAAGCACAAACCAGAAAACCTCTTAATATTATTTTCATGATTGGTGATGGGATGGGTGTTTCTCAAGTAACTTCAGCATTCTATTTTGGAAATTCAGAACCTAATTTTCAGAGATTTAAAATTGTCGGTCTTTCAGAAACTTCTTCAACCAGCGATTGGGTTACGGATTCAGCAGCCGGAGCAACTGCTCTGTCAACCGGCGAGAAAACTTACAAACGTGCGATTGGTGTTAATAAAGATTCAATTGCATTACCCACTATATTAGAACAACTTCAGAAAAAAAATTATCAGACCGGATTGGTATGTTTAACGAGCATCACTCACGCAACTCCTGCTTCTTATTATGCACACGTAAAAGACAGAGATCTTCACGAGGATATTGCACTGGATTTGGTTAAATCCAACGTTAATTTCTTAGCAGGTGGTGGTTTAAAATTTTTCAACAAAAGAAAAGATGGAAAAAATCTTTTAAATGAATTTAGAAAACTTAACTATAATATAGATACTCTGAAACTTTCAAAGCCTATTCAGAATAAAAACAATTTTTACTTATTAGCACAGGACGAACTTCCGAATAAAGTTCAGGGAAGAGGAGACTTTCTTCCTGAAGCTACTCAAAGAGCGTTAGATTACTTTTCTAACAACAAAAAACCTTTCTTTCTGATGGTTGAAGGCTCATTTATCGATTGGGGTGGTCATGCAAAAGACGGTGATATGATGGTGAAAGAAGTTCTTGATTTTGATAAAACCATCGGTGTGGTCATGAAATTCATTAAAAAAAATCCAAATACGTTATTAGTTGTCACTGCAGATCACGAAACAGGAGGTGCGAGTATCGGAAAATTCATTGAAAAAGATTCAATCGGAAAAGAGAAGAATATTAAAAACAAAGTGCAGATTAATTTTATTGACAATCAACATACTGCTTCTCTGGTTCCTGTTTTTGCAATGGGACAAGGTGAAGAATTATTCTCAGGAGTCTATGCTAACAATACAATTTACCACAAACTGGTAGAAGCGTTGAAAAAATCAGGAATTCAGCTCAAATAATATTTAATTGTAAATTTCAACATTATGTTATTTAAATACTACAAGATCAGTTTACTTTTCGTTCTTCTATGTGGAATAAAAATTTCCGCACAAAGTCCAAAAGCCCATTCACATAATGATTATGAACAGAAAATTCCGTTTTGGTATGCTTTGGGATCTGGAGCACAATCTATAGAAGCAGATGTTTTCCTTGAAAATAATGAATTATTTGTCGCTCACAATAAAAAAGACATTTCAAAATCAAGAACCTTTGAAAATCTTTACTTAAAAACAACAGAACAAGCGATTGAACTTAATTTAAGTGAGGAAAAACCAATTCAGATTTTGATCGATATTAAAACTGATGCAAAAGCAACACTTCAATTAATCGTTTCACAAATTCAGAAACATCCTAAAATTGTCAATCAAAAAATATTCAGTTTTGTAATTTCCGGAAATCAACCAAAACCAGAAGAATTTACCTCTTATCCTGATTTTATTAAATTTGATTATCAAAAACTAACGAACCTTACGGCTCAGCAATGGGAAAAGGTTGCTTTAGTAAGTTTAAACATAAAACAATATTCAAACTGGAACGGAAAAGGAGGATTGACGGAAGAAGATCTTATAAAAGTTACAAATGTTATTAAAGAAGCAAAAACTTTTAAAAAACCCATTCGTTTTTGGGCAATCCCTGATTCAAAAACTTCATGGGAATTTTTTGTTAACGCAGGAGTTGACTATATAAATACTGACAAACCGAAAGATTGCGTTGAATATATTTCAACTTTAAAGTCAAGAACTTTTGAAAATAATCTTTTTTCAAAAGTTTACACTCCGCAATTTCTTTATGAAAATAAAAATATTCCAGTCGAAAATGTTATCTTGTTAATTGGCGACGGAAACGGACTTTCACAAATTTCATCATCGGTTTTAGCAAATAAAGGACAACTGACTTTAACGCAACTTAAAAACATAGGTTTAATTAAAACCTCCTCCACCGATAATTTTTCAACAGATTCGGCTGCCGGAGCTTCCGCTTTTGCCACAGGAACGAAAACAAAAAACCGATTTATCGGGGTAGATGCTAACGGAAAAGCTGTTGAAAATTTGACCGAAATTCTATCAAAAAAAGGATTTAATACAGGAATTATCACAACAGACGAAATTGTAGGCGCAACACCTTCTGCTTTCTACGCCCATCAAAAAGACCGCGGAATGGAAAAAGAAATTGCAGAAGATCTAACAAAAAGTAAACTCACTTTTTTCGCAGCAGGAGGAAAATCGAAAATTTCAAACCTATCACAATTTACGGTCGTTCCAAAACCTGAAGAAATAGGAACGAATAAAGCAGAACGTGTAGCCTATTACATTTCCGACAAAAGTGTGCCTTCGGTTTTAAAAGGTCGCGGAAACATACTTTCCGACTTGGTTGAAAATGGGCTACAATATTTAAATTCAAAAAAGAAACCTTTCTTTATGATGATTGAAGCTGCACACATCGACAGCGGAGGTCATAGCAATAACACCGGAACCATAGTGACAGAAGGAATAGATTTTGACAAAGCCATCACAAAAGCAGTACAGTTTGCTGACCAAAATCCAGGAACTTTGATCGTAATCACCGCAGATCACGAAACAGGGGGATTCAGTATTCCTCATGGAAGTTTGCAGACCTCTACTATCGAAGGGGACTTCACGACAGATGATCATTCAGCAACATTGATTCCTGTTTTTTCTTACGGACCAAAATCTGAAAATTTTATTGGAGTATACGAGAATAATGAAATTTTCGATAAAATATTAAAAGTTTTAAAAATAAAGTAATTTTCTATTATTTGCCTAAAATACATACAGCTTTGAAAAAACATTTTCCTATTTTTTTATTGGTCGCTCTGCTACTTTGTAACAACCTATTTTCGCAAAACAAAGGCATTCAAATAGCATTTTTGGCAGATGTTCATTTTCAGGATCTTTACGGAGATTTTTCAGACAATGCATTCAAGGGAGTAGAAAATCCAAAGACTAAAAAGAAAAGCCTGTTAAGAACAATGAATTCTCAACTCCATTCGACCAGAATTTTTAATGAAAATTATTTTGCTTTTTTATCAGCTTTGGATGATGTGGCAAAACGGGGGATTAAAATCGTTGCTCTTCCTGGTGATTTTACTGATGATGGACAAGCCTACAATCTTAGGGGACTGAAGCAGATTTTGGATGAATATCAAAAAAAATATGGCATAAGGTTTTTTATAACTACAGGAAATCATGATCCGGTAAGCCCATTTCGGAAGAATGGTGGAAAATCTGATTTTTTAGGCGAAGATGGAAGCCCGATTAATATTTTCAGCACTAAAAATTCGGTTAAAGACAATGGTCAGGAAACCTTCATTACTAAAGATATTGCGATGTGCGGTTATTTTGAAATTATGGATATGCTAGAAGAATTTGGATTCTACCCTTCTGAAAAAGATTTGTTTTGGGAATCGCCGTATGAACATAGTTCTTACGAAAATTACAGCTTTAAAAAGGCCTTAAAAAGTTCAGAATACTCGAAAAGAATGTATGAAGTCAGTCCGGGATTTATTATTCCTGATTTGAGTTACGTAGTAGAACCTGTGAACGGAATTTGGCTTTTAGCACTTGATGGAAATACCTATTTACCAAAAAATCTCAGTAACGATCCAACAGATCCTGATAATTTTAATAGTGCTTCCATTGGATACAATAATATACTTTCAAATAAAAGACACTTGATTGATTGGGTGAAAAAAATCTCAAAAGAAGCAGAAAAAAATAACAAAATTCTCATTGCATTTACACATTATCCGATGGTTGATTACAATGACGGAGCTTCTGAAAATATTAAAAATTTATTAGGTGAAAGTAAATGGCAGCTTGACAGAATGCCACATGATAGCATTGCCAAAGTTTTTGCTGATGCAGGACTTAAACTTCATTTTGCCGGACATTTACACATCAACGACACCGGAATCAAAACGTTTGAAAACGGAAAAATGCTTGTCAATGTTCAGGTACCTTCTTTGGCAGCCTATCTTCCTGGATATAAAATTCTTACAGTAAATTCTCCCACTGATTTTGATGTAGAAACTGTTTCTATTACTGACGTTCCACGTTTTGACGAGCTGTTTCCGTTGTATCAGAAAGAATTTGACGCCTTAAAAAGCCAGGGCGCGAAAGACAGTTGGAATATTGATATTTTAAAAACAAAAAATTATCACGATTTTACATTATTTCACTTAAAAGAATTGGTACGTCTTAGACTAGTTCCTTCAGATTGGCCAAAAAATTTTATTGAAAAAGCCAGTAAACTTTCAGGAGAAGATTTATTCTACTTAAGTATTGACACGACAAATTCAAGTAAAATAAATACAGGCAAATTTAAAACATGGAATTTTGAAGATGCTTTATTTAATCTTTATCAATTGCAGTCTGCGGACGAATTAGCCAAAAAGGATATTCCTGAAAGAAGACTTTTACAATTTAAAATTTTGCACGAAAATTTTGAAAAATTAAATACAGCTGATAAATTTCTAAATCAGCTAAAAACGTTTTTCAGCGTTTTGATGAAACTCTCTTCGGGAGATCCTGTTGACCATTTCAAAATTAATTTAAAAAAAAGGAAAATTTTGAACTTAAAACAATTAAAACCGATCAAAGACTAAAATGATTTTTCTAAATAGTTCAATATCAACGCTGAACTTAAATTCCGGAAATATGAATAATCTGAATTAGCGTAAGGATTAAAGGTAATAAGACATATTTTCCATAAGTATTACAAAAGAAGCTTAACCAATTGCAGACTTCTTCAATCAATGTATTTTGTTATCACTATTTTCATGTGATCCGGATCATGCTTTTTCGGATATGCAGACAAATTAAATTACTCTTTTTTCTAAACACTCCTAAACTTTTCAATATCTAATTTCTTACTTTTTGCTAAAGATTTACACTTATGGATTATGCACCTACTATGGCAGCTTGCGTTGTAAATGCTTATCAATGTCAAATGAATCTAAATAATTATCATCTTCGTAAGCACTCTATAACGAGACCTTACTAACTCTTCAGAAGAATAGTTTCGGAAAAGTTTCGCTGAACCTGCTGCTAGTCGCAGACAACGTATTAGTGAGTTACGTTAGAAAAACTGTGAAAGTAAGTATACGTGGCATCTCAACATAGCATTGTCACATATTAATGAGGACGATGATATCACGAGGTGGATAAACCCTACGCTGGACATTCAAGGACTGAAAGAAGAGGAGCAGCGAAAATTTCAATTAAGAGGTTAACTCCCCTCCCTTTTCTAATAAATAGCCCTTGATAAAAACAAAGCTGGAGGGAAAAATAAGATTCTTGCGGAAGCTATATCGATTTGATCACTGGCCTGACACCTCCTCCCCTGACCAAAGCAACGATATCGTAATCCAAAGCGGAGATTTCATTTAGTTTGGAAATGATTGCCGTGGAGGAATTGATGTTGCAGCTGTAATCTGAAATATCAAAATACTTTCTTGAAACATCCAGTCCTTCGAAAAAATCTTTTTGAACAATTGCATTATTGCCGTAAATATTGGCGATCCTGATCTTTTCATCTTTAAGCATTTTGTCCCTGATCAGGGTCTCAAGATCTTTTGATCCTGTCTCCAGTTTTTTCTGAATCAGCCCATACCTTTGCAGTTCTTCTTCAGAAATTGACCTTTCTTCCTGCTGTACGATCTCATCAACCACAAAACGCAGTTCAATCGAAGAATTTTTAATACTCTTCTCAATAAACCCTCTGAGCGTATAGATCTCATTATTGGTGATCTTGCTTCTTAGCAACGAAGAAATACGAATGCCGATCGAAGTGTTATCAGCTTCTGAGAACAAAAGGTCATAATAATAGTTTCCGTAAGATTTACCACCTCCAAAAGCATACCTGCCTCTAAGATAGATCAGATTGACGGTAGCATTGATTTTCAGGGCGTTGCTGAAAATCCCAATAATTGAAGATGGTGAATAGACCGGATATGTGACTGCTTGATCTTCCATAAAACAACTTACTGACCAGTTCATCTACAAAGATATTGTTAATTGACTTTAACGTAATATCGCTTTGCTTAAAAGCACAAGTAAAACTTTTTCACTCATTTTTATACCTCTTTTAATTTATTAATACGACGTTGGAATTTATCTGGTTTTAAAAACAGGATCTCAATCACTTTTTCATTTGATCCGGATCACACTATTTTAATACGCTGACATATATAAAAAATTAGTTACATGTCAGCGAGTACCTTTATTCTGGAATACACTAAGGCCTTCTATCTTGTTATTGATGGTCTTATATACGATCTCAACGGTAAAACTTGACAGCTCATACAATACAAACCTTAGTCCATCCTTAGAGGTTTCACTGATGACCTTTCCTTCGGCAAAAGCCAATTCATATTGAGATTGCATGGATAGATTTTTAAAATCGTAGTACGAGATTGACATATAACTATTATTTTATTATTTATGATGTTTACTACAGTTCACTCACCAACCGAAACGTAAGGTTAATACGTTCTTTCATTTGCAAAGCAGACTTAGCGATACGATGCTCCCAGTGTTCCTGAAGATCTCCTTTCATCAAAAGCAAAGAACCATGCGGAAGCGGTATACTGTGTCTGCTCTGGTGATGATTGAGTTTTCTAAAATCGAATTTTCTGGTTTGTCCAAGACTTAAAGATGCGATGACCGGTCTATCACCGTACCCACTTTCCTTGTCCCGGTGCCATGCTACAGAATCATTATTATCACGATACAAATTCAACAAAACTGAATTAAACTGATGTCCAAAAGCTTCTTCAATTCTATTCTTTAAAGATAGCAATTCAGGGATCCAGGCATTCACTTCAAATTCGCTTCCTCCTAACTTATACGACTTTTCACCATCACCATACCAAGCAGTCAAACGAGGAGTCAGAACCTTCTTGTCATACATGGTCTGGGTTCTCTGTTTCCAAGGAGTATTTTCCAAAAGTTGAGAAAAAAGCCGATCTGATTCTTCCGTCGTTAGAAAATGTTCTCTGAACTCTAAAAGATCTTTTGGAAATGTATAGAATTCTTCTGCGCTAAATAAACTGAGTTGACCCATTGTTTTATTAACTATTTTTATTAATTTTACCCCTATCCCACAATGGGATTTTTTTCATCATTTGTGTTTTTAAGCTTTCCCAACAGGAAAGCTTTTTTACTATTAATTATAAATATATCCTAATGAATATTTTTGTTAGAACTTCTAATCTCTAGTCGCAGTTTCTCAAACATGCTTTTGATTTCCTGGTATTCTAAGTTTTCAATTCTGAGTTCCTTCGTATTGATGCTGCATGCAAATTCCCAGATTTCAAAAACTTCAGACCATTTGATTTCATAAGGCTCATAGAAAGAATTATCAGAACTCACGAAACTCCCGGAATCATTTTGCTTTGAATATCTTTTATATACAATACCGTCTTTCGTAATAAAGATGTATGTTTTTCCTTTTTTCAGATCCTTTTTATCTTCCAGATATTTTCCCACAATATAAGTTCCGTCGTTGTAAGGCGGCATAGAGTCACCATCCGCAGGAAAAGCACGAAACTTTCCATTTCTTAAAAATGGAAGTGAAAGATGTTGTAATCCTTCCACAAATTCAGGATCATTATATCCGCTGAGATATCCCATGCTTGCTTTTTGAGGGACAATTTCAATTCGGTTTTCTCCAGTATGATCTACCTTCATCGGCAACAACATTCTGTTATTAGGAAGATTGACAATATTCTCCAAAGGATACTTCCTGAGATCAACGGTCAGAAGTAAATCAATACTCACTTTATAGTATTTCGAAAGTTTGATAAGAATCTCGATAGGTGGTTCTGACCTTCCGTCTTCATAAGTCGCATACCTTCCGCGCGTGATCGAAATTTCATCGCCAACCTTCTGTTGGGATGCTTTCATTTTATCTCTTAAAAACCTGATGTTTTCTGAAAAAATTGACATTGCTATAAATTATAGCAGCAAATATACAATATTTTGCAATAAAACGTAATAATTTTACACCATGGAAAGAGCGATAGTGCATATGGATCTGGATACGTTTTTTGTCTCCTGTGAACGGTTGAAAAACTCTGAACTGGAGAAAAAACCTGTCATCATAGGAGGTGGAGACCGTGGTGTGGTAGCATCCTGCTCTTATGAAACAAGATTTTTTGGCGTACGAAGTGCAATGCCGATCAAAATGGCATTAAGATTATGTCCCGAAGCCAGAGTCATCAAAGGTGACATGGATCTATACTCCAAAATGTCGCATCTGGTCACCGATGTGATTCAGGAAAAAGTACCTGTCTTGGAAAAAGCGAGCATCGATGAATTTTATCTCGATCTTTCAGGAATGGACAAATTTTTCGGTTGTTATCAGTGGACCAATGAAATTGTGGATGCGGTTACAAAGAATACAGGCTTACCGATAAGCTTCGCTTTATCCACCAATAAAACGGTAGCGAAAATAGGAACAGGAGAATCCAAGCCTACGGGTAGATTTGAAATTCAGGAACAGAATATCAAACCTTTTTTAAATCCTCTTTCCGTTAAAAAGATTCCGATGGTTGGCAACGTAACCTTTCAGCTTTTATCAAGACTTGGGGTAAGAACCATTCAGACTTTATCTGAAACCCCCATTGAAGTTTTACATCAACTCATCGGTAAGAACGGAAGCGAACTTTGGAAAAAAGCCAATGGAATTGATGATACACCGATTGTTCCGTATTCAGAAAGAAAATCAATTTCAACTGAAAATACCTTTTCTCAGGATACGATTGATGTTGAGAACCTGAGAAGCATTTTGTCAGGAATGGTTGAGCAGTTGGCTTTCCAATTGCGTCAGGAAAAGTGGCTGACGTCAACCATCTCAGTAAAAATCAGGTATTCCAATTTCGATACAGAGACCAAACAGTGCAGAATTCCTTACACTTCAGCAGACCATACTCTGCTCAAGTATGTATTGGAACTCTTTAAAAAAGTCTATACCAGAAGAATGCGAATCCGTCTGATCGGAGTCAAGTTTACGGGACTGGTACATGGATGTCACCAGATGGACCTTTTCGAAGATACCGAGGAATTGATTTCATTGTATCAGACCATGGATAAAATCAAAAACAGGTTTGGAACCGCAAGTGTGGGCAGAGCGTCCGGACTTTTAAGATAAAAAAACAAAATTATGTTTCTCAACTGTCATTCCTATCATAGCCTACGGTATGGAACCATTTCTATTCAGGATCTGGTTCAGCAAGCCGTAGATCATCAAGTCAGAACCTTGGCGCTAACGGATATCAATACCATTACAGGAATCTATGATTTCTTCAAACTTTGTAATGACCATGACATTAAACCAATTGTTGGAGTTGAGATCAGAGTCGAAAGTGAATTCTATTATATATGTCTCGCTCAAAACCAAAAAAGTGTCGGGGAGATTAACCGATTGTTGACCGGTTACAATTGTAATGGAATCGAAATTCCAAAACACAATCCAATGCTTAAAGATGCTATTGTCATTTATCCTTTGCATAACATTCCTGAAGTTTTACAGGATCATGAATATATTGGTATCAGACCTGAGGAATTGAACCATCTCATAAAGCCTGATTTCAAAAAGCTGATTGATAAGATGGTCATCCTACAGCCTGTTACCTTCAAAACCAAACTGGATTATAATCTCCACAAAATCTTACGAGCCATTGATTACAATACGCTCATCAGCAAATTGACTGATGATGATTGTTGCAGAGACACGGAAACATTTGTCAATAAAAAGGAACTGCTGGATCAATACCGTCATTATCCTCAGATCATACACAATACAGCAAATATTATTGATCAGTGTAGTTTTGATTATGATTTTTCAACTCCTAAAAACAAGCAACATTTCACAGACAGCCGGGAAAATGATTTTAAGCTGTTGACCCAACTCGCATATGAAGGTTTGGAAACGAGATATGGAAAGGATCATCCCGAAGCAAAAACCAGAGTTGAAAAAGAACTGGGAGTCATCGACCAGTTAAAATTCAGCGGTTATTTTCTAATTACCTGGGATGTTATTCAATACAGCAACCGTATGGGTTTTATGCATGTGGGAAGAGGAAGCGGTGCCAATTCCATTGTCAGTTACTGTTTGGGAATTACCGATATCTGTCCTTTGGAACTGGATCTCTATTTTGAAAGATTCCTTAACCTCAATAGGAAAACCCCTCCTGACTTTGATATCGACTGGAGCTGGCAAACCAGAGATACCATTCTTGAATATATTTTTACTAAATACGGTAAAGAGCACGTCGCATTTTGCGGAACCAATGTAGAATTTAAGTACCGATCCATTTTCAGGGAAGTTGGAAAAGCTTTCGGCTTACCGAAGGAGGAATTGGATGTGTTGGCGACCAAACCAATGAATGAGCACGATTACAATTCAGTGTTTAAATTGGTGCACAAATACGGTAAGCTCTTGGAAAAGTTTCCGAATCAGAGAAGCATGCACTCCTGCGGAATTTTAATTTCAGAGGAGCCCATTACCAATTTTACAGCATTGGAAATGCCGCCCAAAGGTTTTCCGATTGTCCAGTTCGACATGAATACGGCTGAGGACATCGGATTTGAAAAGTTCGATATTCTATCCCAAAGAGGTCTCGGAACCATTAAAGATACCGTAGAACTCATCAAAGAAAAAAGAGGGATTACGGTGAACATTAAAGACACAACGATTTCAAAAAATGAAGAGAAGTGTAATGAATACTTGAGCATTGGAAAAACCATCGGCTGTTTTTATATTGAGAGTCCTGCGATGCGGGGATTGCTCCGACGATTAAAATGTGAAGACTATAAGACACTGGTTGCTGCTTCCTCCATTATCCGTCCCGGAGTTGCACAGAGCGGAATGATGAAGGAATATATTTTCCGACATAATAATCCTACAAAGTTTGAATACTTTCACGATGTATTTAAAGAAGAACTCGGTGAAACGTATGGGATCATGGTGTACCAGGAAGACGTTATCAAAATTGCCCTACATTTCGGAGGGTTGTCAGCAGCAGACGGCGATGTTTTAAGAAGAGCCATGAGCGGTAAAGGCAGGTCACTGTCTGCATTGCAGAAAGTAAAAGACCATTTTTTTGAATCGTGCAAAGAATTGGGACATCCTGAGCAGCTGTCGAAAGAAGTCTACCGCCAGATTGAATCCTTTGCCGGTTATTCCTTCTGCAAGGCCCATTCAGCTTCTTATGCTGTAGAAAGTTATCAGAGTTTATACCTGAAAGTATACTACCCTATCGAGTTTATGGTATGTGCCATCAACAATGGTGGCGGATTTTACAGGACTGAGGTCTATGTCCATGAAGCGAAAATGTCGGGAGCAACCATCAAGAATCCTTGCGTCAATCTCAGCGAATATCAGACTACGGTCTATGGAACAGATGTATATTTGGGTATAATGCATATTGAGAAAGTAGAAGGAAAAATTGCACTGATGATTCCCGAAGAAAGAAGGAATAACGGTGAGTATACATCGCTGGAGAACTTTGTCAAAAGAATACCTATTGGAATTGAAACCCTGCAGATCCTTATATTTATCGGGGCGTTCAGGTTTACCGGAAAACAGAAACACGAGCTTCTGATTCAGGCAAGATTTCTGTTTGGGAATGATCAGTCAGCATTCAGACATCCTACTCTACTTGATGAACCACAAAAAGAATATCAACTTCCGACCATTATCAGAAATCCTTTTGAAGATGCTTTTGATGAAATCGAGATCTTAGGATTTTCTGTATCATACAGTCCTTTTGATCTGCTGCAGACCAAATACCGCGGCAGTGTAATGGCTAAAGACTTAGTAAAGCATCATAAAAAGCAGATCAAAATGCTGGCTTACCTTATTTCAAGAAAACATGTTCCTACGAAAAGAGGAGCCATGTTTTTCGGAACGTGGATCGATGCTGAAGGCGAATATTTTGATACTGCACATTTTCCGAACTGCCTTGAAGATTATCCTTTTCAGGGCGGAGGCTGCTATTTATTATTAGGAACGGTCGAAGTCGATTTTCACTTTCCTACGATTACCATTCATAAAATGGCCAAGATGCCTTTCATTCCGGATCCCAGGTATTCTATGGATAAAGAAAAATCGTTGGAAGCAGCAAGAACACTTAACGAAGATGTCAGCATGACACAGAGAAAACCTTATCCACAGGAACATGAAATCGGACTGCCAAGGCAGAAAATGATATAAAATAAATATTTACACAAAAAATAACAATCTCTTACATGAAACTCAAAGCGACCATCGTTGATGAAACAAGTCCAGATCATAATTCCGTCATCGTCAGTTTCGAAGGTGACAAAAACAAAAGGCATTTTGAGATCAAATGTTCCTTCAATCCCTATGTCCATAAAATGAGAAAATGGGACAGCTGGCAACTGGAGATCACATGGGACAGTGAAGTTTATAAAGATGAGAAGACCGGTGAAAAATCGTATTTCACCTACCTGCTTTGTGATAAGGCTGCAGAGATTAATTCGCCATACGGAAAGAAGGATTAGCTTTTTTTATCAGTATGTAAAGATTAATTATTCCATTATCAAACATCAAATACTTTCTCTGTAGACGATCATATAATTTTGATTTTACTTTGTTCAATATTCAATCTTTACGAAGTTTTACAAAGTCATTTTGTTACCCTGAAAATCAATATTGTAGCATTCTCGCATAATGAAAGTATACCACGCTTATGATTAATTTGTTTGAATATTGCTCTGAGTTACACCAATAATAAAAGCATCTTTGTCAACGATTTCAGATTGATTGAAAGTACCAATTTCTAGATGAACAGAGTTTTATCAACAGGTATGGTTATTAAATATCTAAACTAAATACCTCTCTAATTCAGCCGCTGCGTGGGTATTTTTATTTATCTTTAATAAGAATATGCTGACTTATTTGAAAAATGATGATTACTTTATTTCTCCAATCCCTTTTTTTTATGTAGTTAATCCACATTTCATTATAACTTGCTATCCTCAGTATTAATATCAAAGATCTGCTTTACCCTTATTTAAATGGTTTTAAGATAAAGTTCCTGCACATCTTCGGCATTAAAATTCCTGGAAGGTAAATTCTGAACCAATTCTCCCTGCTTCATAATACCAATATTGGTCGCTACACTCACTGCATTAAAAATATCGTGGGTTGCCATAAAGACCGTTCTGCCTTCTTTCCCGAACTGACGAACAATTTCTGTAAATTCTGCCGTAGCAATGGGATCCAGTCCGCTGGTCGGCTCATCCAGCAATAGCACTTTTGCATCCTTGGCCAACGCGATGGCAATTCCAACTTTTTGGCGCATCCCTTTGGAATATCCTCCAAGATCTTTGTGATGCGCAATCTCCTGAAGTCCTGTTCGTATCAAGAAGGATGACAGTTCATCTTTACTGTAATTGAAACCCGCAATCTTCGAAAAGAAATCCAGATTTTCTATCCCGCTGAGTTTGGGATAAAGCAATACTGTTTCCGGGATGTACGCTAAATGTTTTTTGATCTCCTGAGGATTTTCGTTCACAGAGATCCCGTTGATAAAAGCATCTCCGGAAGTTGCTTTGATAAGTCCCAGCAGAATATTGATTGTGGTGCTTTTCCCCGCTCCGTTTTGACCCAGCAAAGCGAATATTTCCCCTTTTCCCACTTCAAGATCAAGTGATCTTAGCGCTGTGAAATCATTGTATTTTTTATGTAGATTAATTGTCTTTAGCATAGTTTTCTAAATTTTAATTGTGAAAGAATGATGAGTAAAATAATAAGAATAAGATACGGTAAGAAGATCTTTAAAAAATCAATATTTTTACGCTCTTCAAAGGATTTCGCGGTTTGTAAACTCCAGTTGACAGCATCTGCATTTTGACCGGAAAATATCAGTGGATAAAATGACAGTCTTTTTTCCTCGTGAAATTTCTGCAAAGCCATACCATACTCCAATTGATTACTCATACCGGTTTCCGCCAATTGAGCTTCGGTAAGTTGAGTATGGATATTTGGTAGAAAGTATCCCAAAATTTCCGCAGTTTTATTTCGCTTCTGCATTTTCTCTGTATACTGCCTGGAGGACAATGAAGCTTCCAGGTCTCCCATATGTTGCATGGCATAATACCAGGTCCATGTAAACTCATCATTTTCCTCTACTTTAAAACCATTAAATTGAGGATATGCAGTGTAGAACTTTTCCATAGTTGGTAGTTTTTCCTCGTCCCATTTGTTATGATAACCTTCTCTCTGCTGCATCACGGCTTTTAAAGATTCCTGAACGGGATAATATTTTTGGATCAGGATGTTGCTTCCCATTGGAATAATGAAATTCATTCCTACCCAGACAATCAATAAGATCAATGCATTTTGAGCTGATGATCTCCTGAATGAGATGACCCAGCGACAAAGAACAAACCAAAACAAGATATACAACCAACCTGAAAGAATGAAAACTATCAATGGTAAATTTAAAGGAATTGAAATCCAAACGATTGCTATTGCTATCAATACCAGATAGATCGTACTGACAGCCAAAAACCGAATCAGCAGTTTCGCATCCAGTAATTTTCCCAAATGAATGCTTTGGACAGAAAGCAATTTCCATCTGCCACTCTCCTCTTCTTCAGAGATCAAATTGTAACAGAATGCAACAATGATGAGCGGAAATAGAAAGACCAATACGAAACTAAAATCAAAATTACCGACTGCTGCATTTGCGGGATTATAAAAATCAGCATTATAGCGCTGTTCTTCCAGATTTCTGATTGTGACGCCCTGAATTGATGGCTTGATATCACGCATCCCGATGTTAAGTGCAGCTAGTTTCGGTGTTTCATTGATGAAGTTGAATTTAATGTAATATAAGATCAATCCCAGATCGTCTTTGTGATATTTTACATTTTTATCAATACTTTCTTTCTGATACTGCTCAGTTTTCGAGATGATCTCCTGATTTTTGTCCAGGAACTTCTTTCCCGTGTAGATGGCCATTAAACCAGCAATTAACAAAAATATCAAAGCGATGATATACGCTTTATTTCGATAAAACTGTTTGTATAAATAACTTTTCATTTAAATTAATTTTAAGTTTCGAACAGATATTTCGATCATCAGGATACAGATTGTCAACCAAAAAATAAGGGCTGCAGCCGGCATCCATTGTTGCTGAATACTTTTTGAAAATGAAGTAAAACGGTATTCGAAATCCGGAAATTTCTTCCAGTTATCACCTTCGATGATGGCTGGCGGACCACCTTTCTCAGGCTTTATATTGCTGATCTTTTTAATCTGAAGGTCATTTAGCTTCTGTGCCATTTTGTAACGGTAGTCCTCTGCCTGCTTCTGAAATTGGGTATATGAATAATAATCTGTTCCGGATGCAATCATCGAGAAATTCCGGATGGCAACCATCGGATCAACAAACGCACTGATATCAGAAAACCTTTGCTGATCACCATAGGTTTTTTCCAATTCTTTTTGATGCGAGATGTAGATCTGCGAACTTATGCGCTCACCTTCCTTCATCACAAAACCACTGTAATTGAAAGGCAATTCATTTGTCGAGCTTACTTTGTAATGAGCCAAAAGAGAATCTTTTATATTTTTAAAATGAGGATCATCCGGATTATGACTGTCTCCGGCCTTCAGAATATCTTTTTCCAGGACAGTCTCAAACGCGATCCTGGAAGGTATTGGATACAGATTTTGTGCAGCAAACTGAATTCCTTTCGGTAAAAAAATAATCAGGATCAGCCAAAAACCTATTAGACCTACCAATGCAGATGACGCTGTTCTACTGTTTGCAGAAATGAAAATAGTCAAACTGGAAATAAAAAAATAATACACCATATATGCTGGGAGAATGGTCAGAAGCCTAAATACAACATCAGTCCAAACAACGGCTTCTGAAAAGACAGCAACAAAAAAGACAACAGGTAGTACCGGTACTAAGAACAATAATGAGAATTGCCAAAGTCCCAATACCTTACCCCAGATAATTTCTCTTCCAGATGCGCCCTGGGTACTAAGAATCTTAAGTGTTGCATCTTCCCTCTCCTTTGCTACAAGCCCAAAACCTAAAAATAAAATGATCAGCGGTACGAGACACTGAAGGATAAATGCACTGCTAAACGTGCCGAAACGCACCAAGGTTCCAGAGCTTCCTGCTTCCGAAAGATTGGCCGAATTTTGTTTATGGGCTTCAAGAAATATGACATTTCCTAAATAATCATCCAGTCCGTTATCAAAAATACTCAGCGGATGTCCCAGTCTGAAAACAAGATAGCCGTAATGCGCCATTCTATGCGGATGTTTTGCAGGTCTGTGTTCCCACTGTTCCCGCACTTCTTTCCTATATTTTCCAATCTGAGCACTTGTGTCATTATATTTTATGAAACCAACTCCGATACTCAAGAAGCAAAACAGAAGTATGGTGGCGGTGATCAGCAGGTTTTGTTGTCCTTTCATCAGGTCCTGCCGGGTTTTTCTGATGATGAGTTGTAAAGTGGATCTTGCCATCGTTTAAAATTTATAAGTAGCCGTTATTAAATAATTTCTTGGAGCGCCGGGGAATAACCTCAAATAATTTTGGGCGCCTATCCAATAGGAGGTGTTGGTTATGTTATTCACGTTGATTGAGAATTGAACTTTTGATCTAAAAGGTGAGTAATATAAAGCGGCGTCTACGGTTGCATAGGAAGGAAGCTCAAAACTTCTGGTGAACCAAGGGACCTTTGAACTTTGATACAACATTCCCAATCCAACTCCGAAATTTCTCAAAGCTTTGATATTGGAAAAATTATATCTTGTCCAGATATTGACCGAGTTTTTGGAAGTGTTTTCTTTCCGTTTCCCGTTCAGGTCAGCATTAGAATCATTTAAAACCTTGGCATCAATGTAGCTGTATCCACCGTAGATATGCCATTGCGGTACAATGTATCCTGTGAATTCAGCTTCGAAACCTCGGCTTCGGTCGGCACCACGCTGTATCAGTTCGTCTGGCTCTGCGGGATTGTTGGCATTGATCAGAATATTCCTTTGATTGATCTCATACAAAGCCAGATTCACCGCGATCCTTCCAAATAATTGTGCTTTCATACCAAATTCCTTCAGGTCAGAAGTTAGAGGCTTGAATCTTGCAGCCGAATTCGAACCAGTAAAACTTCCCGTATTTGGCATCAGTGTCACCGTATTAGACTGCGGCTGATAGCCTGTAAGATAGGTTCCGTAAAGATTGATCTCATCTGTGATGCTATAGGTGATCCCTAATCTGTAGAGTAATTTAGCATTATCAAAAGATGTTTCATCGGACTTTTTGAAGTTGGTAATATCCTGAAACCATTCCTGCCGAACTCCGGATAGTATTTTGAATCGTTTCCAAGTCAAAAGATGCTGGACATACGCTGCATGCGTGGTTGTAAGTGCAGACGATAATGCTGTCATCACGTTCATATGATAAAAATCAATACCCTGATGATTCTGTGCTCCCGGCGTCAGGTCAAATGGTGAAACATTGGGTTTTGGCATCAGTAATCCATTGTAATTAACCAGTTGATAATTGTCTGCCTTAGTAGGATCATAAGAAGAGGCTACAGAACCATCCTTCAAAAGGAAACCTCTTGCGGCATTCTGTTGTCCGCCATCCCTTTTTTCCCAGATCTGTGTGTCATAACCTATCAAGGTCTGGTGATCGACTTTTCCTGTCTTAAAATCAAAATTGAAGTAGGAATTTACATTGTCAACTTCCCAACTTTGCCTTCTTTGGATAAACTGCATCATTGCCAGACTGGGAATTGGTTGATTGTCAATGTCGGGAGCGAAAGCATTAGTTGTACGATGCTCTTGCAGATCTTCACTCCAAAACTGTTTCATGTAGGAAGCATTGAAACTTATGTTTTTGTTGAAATGATGCGCAAAAAACCCCATAATGATCAGTTCTTTTGTTTTAAAATAATCAGCGTGAGCACCCAGATTTAAGCTTTTCGGAGTACTTTTCAAATCGGTCTTTCCAGCCACAGCTCCAAAAATGGGCTGGCCACGGTCAAGATTTCCGTGCAGGTTATTGAAGATCAATTCTACATTTAAGGATGTTTTTTCGTTCGGAACGTAACTTATGGATGGAGAAATTAAAATGCCATTATTATTTACATTGTCCCGAAATGACCCTGCGTCCTGATAAGCGCCGTTGAGACGGTAGAACAAGGTCTTACTCTTATTAATAGGACCTGTAAGATCTGTAGTCACACGGTAGGTATCAAAACTTCCGCCAGAAAAACTGACCTCATGGAGAGAATTGAGCAATGGCTTTTTGGTCACCATATTGATCGTGCCTCCGGGATCTACGCTGGACATCGTAATACTTGCGGGACCTTTGAAGACCTCAACCCTTTCAATATTGGAGGTCATCGGTTGAAGAAAATAAAACTGTCTCGTCCGCAAGCCGTTGATGATCTGCCCTTCTTCGTTCTGACTGATTCCCCGAATATTATATTGATTGTAATAACTCGAGGGGGAAACACCGCTTACATTTTTCATCACATCACCAAGCTGGAAAGCCTGTCGGTCATTCATCAATTCTTTGGTGACCGTATTCAGAGTTAATGGGAGATCTTTGTTTTTGATCGCTATTTTGGTGGCGACGAATGAATAATCGGAAGTATATCCTTTGGATTTTCGACCGATGATCTCTACGGTTTGGATGGTTGCAGAAACCGAATCAATTTTAGATTTCTGCGCATTAAAAAAAGGAGATATGAAGATAAAAGCGGCAGCAGGTAGCCTTATTTTTTTTGTGGAAATAAAATAAATTATTCCCAAATTAATGCAATTTTTGGTTGTCATTGAATAAATGAATGAGACTGACATCGTTATTATGTCAACTATTAGTAAAAGGAGCTATTGTAGTGGTTTAATACAAAAAGTCCACAGATATTGTCTTACAGATCAGAAAACCTGCATGGGTTGGTTGGAGTAAATACAGAATATTATACTGCAGAATTAAGACAATGATGGCGGTGCTCTGGAACTGAAATAGTCGAGCAAACAACGATAGGTAATCGCCTTCGTATGAGGGATCTCTTGATTAATAAGATTGTTTATAGGAAATTCGAGCGAGAAAGAATCCGTTATAATAACGTGATTCATCTGCATGTGAAGCTCACACTGACATTCGTCATCCTGAGAAATAGACGAGTGTTTTTCGGTCTTGGAATTTTTTGATTTTGCAGAAATGTTTTTGCTGTGTTGGGCATGTTCTATGCAAATACCTACACCACTGACGTTATAAAAAAACAACAGCAATAATGAAAACACAAAAAAGTTTCTGAAAGATTTTTGCATAACCGAGGGCACAAAAGTACATTATATTTTTATTGCAATCTAAACAAAATCTGAAAAATGATCAAATTTAACAGATGATACCGAATTAAATTTCTATTTCTAATGCTGTACTAATTTGGGAATAGAGCCATCTAAATATAATGCTGATAACGATATTTCTCACAGCAGTATTCAAATAATGCCTGTAAAACAATAGTAACAAAAGCGTCTACCGGAAAAACAGGGATAAATTGGATAGATATCTGGATTATTTTGAAGGAATAATATCACACATACAACACTTTTTGTTTTAAAAACATGTTAAACTGCATTTTTAAAAATGTATTACTAATACAAGATCTCTACTCTTTCAAAAGTTTATCAATTTCTTCATAGAAAGAATCTTTGCTGTAATCTGCCATTCCTGCGTGGTGCAATCTTATTTTGCCTGTCTTATCCAAAATTACGGTTGTAGGAAGTGAGCCATTGAAATATACCTTTGGGATATTTCCATTGGGAAATAAAAACGGCACTGTGAATTTTTCTTTTTCAAGATACATTTTTCCAGCATCCAGATCTTCATCTAGATTTACAGTGAGGAAAACGAGTTCATCTCTGCTTCTGTATTTTTCAAAAAACTTCTGAATTGAAGGAAATTCAGCTCTGCAAGGAGGACACCAAGATGCCCAGAAATTAATAAAGACCACTTTACCCTTTAGTCCAGAAACATTGATGATCTTTCCGTTTTCATCTTTTACAGTAAAGCTTTCAGAGATGGATGGATTCATTTCCTCTAAGGGTTTTCCAACACTTTTTTTCTCAATTTTTGAATTCAATAGACCTGTAGAAATGATTTGTCGCATCAGCCAGGCTTTCGCATCCGGACTGACCAAGAGGAGAATAAATATTCCTACGAAAAGTACAGTACTCCAGTTTTTTTTGAGCCACATTTTGGATTTTTCCATTGTTATCGTATGGTGCTTATTGCAAAATTTGTTTTCTTACTTCTGCTTCCTCCACAAATCCCAGATTTTCCCAGATCACATTTTTATTTTTGTATAATTTTAAAACAGGAAGTGCAGAAACATTCAGTTCTTTACATAGTTGAGTGTTTTCATCAGCATCGATTCTTACGACTTTTACTTTGTCCGACAATTCAGATCCTATTTTTTTGAGGTATGGCTCCATTTTTTTGCAAGGGGCACACCATTCTGCGTAGAAATCAACCAGAACAAGAGTTTTACTATCCAATAATTCATTGTAGTGTGCAAGACTCATTCCTACAGTGTTGGACTTTTTTATCTCCGGGAGATCTGCGTTTCTCCATTTCATCATTCCACCTTCCATTACATAGACTTTATTAAAACCCATTGCCTGCAGTTTTGTACTAGCAGCAGTGCTTCTCGGTCCGCTCATACAATAAACATATACCGGTTTGTTTTTATCCAAAGCTTTAGATTTCTCTTCGAAATCATCTGCTTTCCAATCGATATTCATTGCGTTGATAAGATGTCCGTTCAGGAATTCATCTAGAGTTCTTACATCGACGAGTTGAGCATCTTTAGCAGTTTCTATTTTATTGTAGAACTCTTTAGCCGGTAGACTTTTTTGTTCAGTTTTATTCTGTGCTATGAGAACTCCTGGTACAACAAGTACCAGAAATACTGTGATCAATTTTTTATACATTTTCAACTATTTTACTTCATTACCATTTCTAAATACCATCATTTGTAGTCTTGAATTGGGTCACGTAATATTTTATTCCTCCTCATACAAAACTATTCCCTGCATCGTGTTACTTTTTTCTCCCAACGAACCGTATTACCGAGCCTACTCCATTGTGATAAAGTCCTTCACTTAGTTCAATTTCCAGTTCAGATAATTCAATAATTTCATAGTTTGGGAAGTCTGATCTGATCTCTTCTATTGAAAATAAACTTTCAATATCTTTTGGTCCACCTACTTTATCGTCTGCCGTAACATAATCGATATGTTTTTTACTAAATGCTTCAAAGATGATGGTTCCATTTTTTTTCAGTAATCTGTCAAATGTTTGATGGTAAAGCGATTTGATAGTTGGAGGAAAATGTGCGTAGATCAAAGCGATTGCATCAAATTGTTCATTTTCAAAATCCAAAGTTTCCAATTCACCAACTTTGTAATTGATTGTCACATCATTTTTGTTAGCAAGTTTAACCGCTTTGTTTTTACCTTCAACACTAATGTCGAACGCAGAAACATTCCAACCTCTTTTGGCAGCATAAACGGCATTTCGTCCTTCCCCTTCTGCAGGGAAAAGAATGGAACCAACCGTTAGTTTTGACAATTGTTCTTTTAAATAATTATTGGGTTCTTCACCATAAGCAAACTCTTCCTTGCTATATCTGTCATCCCATCTCGAAGTCCACAGATCGTTTACTTTATGATCTTCCATATTAATGTTTTTTATTTTGTTTCAATTTAGTGATTTCAAATCTTACAGATAGAAGTTGCACCATTTGTAGCCAACCATTCTCTCATTCCGCCAGAAAAATTTTTCACTCTTTCAAAACCGTTTTTTCTTAGAAGTGAATATGCGATCGCTGCCCTATCACCACTCTGACAATGAATGATCACCGTTTTATCTTTAGAAATTTCATAAAGATGGTCCTCCAAAGTACCGACAAAAACATTGTCTGCGTTTTCTATGTGCGCATCTTCATACTCTGTTTTGTTCCTCACATCTACAATCTGTATATCGTCTCGTTTCAGATACGTTTTGAACTCATTAATATCAATAATATCAGAGGTCAGCAAATCTAAACCAAAATCATTTACATCTTCCACAAAACCCATCATCTGATCCATTCCGATTCGCATGAGTTTTCTTGTAAGAACATCCATCTTATCTTGTTCTGCAATCAGAATAAATGGTTGAGAGTAATCTAAAATCCATCCCATCCACGTCGAAAAAGAATTATTACCCTGAATATTGATACTTTTAGGAATAAAACCGTTTGCAAAATCCACTTTATCTCTTGTATCAATGACGGTCACATCTTCAGAATATGCTTTGAGAAATTCTTCTTTGGAAAGTTTTCTCTGCTGAGGAACTTCTGTCAGTAAAGGTCTATCCATTTTATTGAGTTTTTTCATCATTGAAAAATATTTTGGAGGCTCAGGCTGTCCTTCCAAAAGATAATCAATGAAACCATCTTCATCATCTTTATATTGAAATGCCCAATTACGGATCTTTTCATAGCCAATGGTAGAACTCGGTACTGCTCCAAGAGATTTCCCGCAAGCAGAACCGGCACCGTGTCCCGGCCAAACCTGAATATATGAAGGAAGTATACTAAAATCCTGTACCGACTGATACATTTCTTTCGCTCCCTTTTCCTGAGTTCCTTCAATTCCGGCTGCTTTTTCCAAAAGATCCGGTCTTCCGACATCGCCTACAAAAACAAAATCTCCGGTGAATATCATAACAGGCTCATCTGTAGCCGGATGATCGGTCAGCAAAAAACTGATACTTTCAGGTGTATGTCCGGGTGTATGAATTACTTTTAAAGTCAGGTTTCCAACTTTTATTTCATCGCCGTTCCTTAAACCGATATGTGGAAACTGATATTGCCAATCATCACCGCCTTCATCAGAAAGATAAAGATCAGCACCAGTCACTGCGGCCAGTTCACGTGAGCCGGACAGAAAATCTGCGTGAATATGGGTTTCTGTGATATGTGTTATTTTAAGATTATTTTCTTTTGCTATCTGAAGGTAGGTATCAATATCTCTTTTTGCATCGATAACAATCGCTTCTCCTTTTGCCTGACAACCGATCAGGTAACTTGCCTGCGCAAGGCTTTTATCATAAATATGCTGAAAAAACATAACTTTTATTTTTATTAAACTTAATTTATTTAAACCAAATTCCAGAATAATCTTTTTTTAAACCGAAACTTTTATCTCGCCAAAAATTCTGTCGATAGCCTTTAATGCGGCAATTTTTCTCTAAAATATCCATAGACCCACGTTCCGAAAACAGCGCTTATCAGCGTAACAATCACAACCAATGAGCCTGTCCCGATCTGCGCGAACAACGGTCCAGGACAAGCGCCGGTAATTGCCCAACCAAAACCAAAAATGAGCCCGCCATAGATTTGACCTTTATTGAATTTTTTTGGCGCAATAGAAATAGGTTCTCCATCGAGGGTTTTGATATTGAATTTCTTGATCACCCAAATTGAGATCATTCCTGTAACTATTGCACTTGCGATAATGCCAAACATATGAAATGACTGCAGGCGGAACATTTCCTGAATTCTGAACCAGCTGATCACTTCAGACTTGACGAAAACAATTCCGAATAAAATTCCTACAATGAGATATCTGATATGATGATACCAATGAATCTGCGAAGGATTTTCATTGACACAAACACTATTCTGCTGAAGTGCATTATTGTCTTTTTCCATAATAATTAAATTTTAAAGTGAAAGAATAAGGGGTAAAATAACATTCGCCATTAAAAAGCCACCTGTCATAAAACAAATCGTCGCAACCAGAGATGGCCATTGAAGATTGGACAGCCCCATTATAGCGTGACCACTTGTACAGCCGCCTGCATAACGGGTTCCGAAACCTACCAAAAAACCACCCATAACCATAATGATAAAACCTTTCAAATTCAATAGATTTGCAAAATTCATCAGCTGAAGAGGAATAAGATTGCCGTAATCGGTAATTCCATAACCGCTCAATTCAGCTTTAAGATTTGGGTTTACGGTAATTTCTTCAGGATTCATAAGAAATTGAGTAGCCAGCAATCCACCTAATAAAATTCCGAAGACAAAAAACAAATTCCATAATTCCTTTTTCCAGTCGTATTGGAAAAAATTGATATTGGCTGGAACGCAGGCTGCACAGATATGCCGTAAAGACGAGCTGATTCCGAAAGATTTGTTACCTAAGATCAGTAAAATTGGGACAGTGAGACCTACCAAAGGACCTGCAACATACCAAGGCCAGGGTTCTTTTATAATTTCTATCATTACTTAT
Source organism: Chryseobacterium sp. CY350 (assembly GCF_027945075.1). Lineage (NCBI taxonomy): Bacteria > Pseudomonadati > Bacteroidota > Flavobacteriia > Flavobacteriales > Weeksellaceae > Chryseobacterium > Chryseobacterium wangxinyae. The sequence continues at coordinate 227,169 of NZ_CP116034.1, read as the reverse complement.
TTTTTTAATTTATTTTTGAAACTTTTTTTGAAAGTATGTATTGACGATTCTTAACCGATTCTTTATGAAGTACAAATTTCGATGCTCTCATCCTTTTCTACAGCTACTTTTGTTACATAAGAATTTTATCTTCTGTTTTATTAATTTAAAATAAAACTTCTTTAATGATAATGTAAATTCCCATTATGAGAATGAAATATCCAAAGATCGGCTTAAGTTTTTTACCGTTAATTATCTTTGATAATTCAGTACCTATAACAATTCCTATTATGGAAATTGCTGAAATAGTCGCTAAAAAATTCCAATCAATATCAACACTGTTCATCGAAGAAAAAAATCCAATCAGAGAATTGAACGAGACAATGACCAATGAAGTTCCAATGGCGACTTTCATTGGCGTTTTCAACAAATTGACCAAAGCAGGAATAATTAAAAATCCACCGCCTGCTCCAAGTAAACCTGTAATGATTCCAACAGCTGAACCTTGTCCTGCTGCGAGAACTGTCTTGTTTTTGGATGCGATATTTTTCACTTTCGAGTCCCTATTTTTTTGAATCATTTTATAGGAGGCGATAATCATTAAAGCAGCAAAAATTAATAATAAAAGCAGATTCCTGGTTAGCAGAAAACCACCCAAAGAAAATACCTGATCAGGAATGAGAGGCAAGAGAAAATTTCTTGTAAGGAAAATAGAAATAACTGATGGGATTCCAAAAACCAACGCTGTTCTTACGTTGACCAAACCATTTTTAAAATAAGAAAAAGAGCCAACCAAACTACTGACTCCGACAATAAAAAGGGAATATTCTGTCGCAAGAAAAACATCAATCCCAAAAAGATAAACCAAAACCGGAACAGTAAGAATACTTCCTCCGCCACCCAGCAATCCCAATGAAATCCCGATAAAAACAGATGCGATATATCCAAAAATTTCCATACTTTAACTTTAATAACGCAAAAATGGAAATATTAGAATTGCTGCACCGCTACTTTTGTTACATAAGGAAAGTTATTAGGAATCTGAAAGAACTATTTTATTTCTTCCCAGTTTTAATTTACCGGCATCTTCGAGTTGTTTAAGGAGTCTTGAAACCACTACTCTAGCTGTACCAAGCTCATTGGCAAGTTGCTCGTGTGTGGTGACAACAGTTTTAGAATGAGAAATTTCAGACTTTTTCTCAAGCAGTTGTAGTAATCTTTCATCCACTTTTTTGAAAGCGATGGCATTGATGATGTCCAGTAATTCTTCAAAACGCTTGTGATAGAGCCGGAAAATATAATCTACCCATTCCGGATAGTCCTTCATAAAAAGAGATGCTTTTTCTACAGGCAAAAACAAGATCTCGGATTCCTCTTCAATTTCTGCTTTCAGGATGCTTTTCTCATGGTGCATCCCGCCAAGGAAAGACATAATACAGCTTTCGCCGGCCTTGATGTAGTACAGTAGAATTTCCCTACCGTCTTGCTCAGTCCGGATGACCTTCATCATTCCTTTCATCACGATGGGTATTGCACGGATTGATGCATTTTCGTCTAAAATAACATCACCTTGCTGATACTTTTTGATAAAGCCGTTTTGATATAATTTTTCCACCAAATCACTTGATGATTTAAATTCCGAAGCCAATACCGAGTTTTCCATAATTATTAAATTGTAAACTTAAGTCAAATTCTCTTTTAATTTTATAAGAAAACTCTTTAGACTTTAGATTCTAGTTCTGCAGATTCATGAAAATCAATTATTTCCTTTAATCCTATTCTCTGGAAATCTCCGACCACATTATTACATTCACTCATTAATTCACTTTTTGAATGTGAAGAAGAAACTCCCACCACGACCATTCCTGCGGATCTCGCTGCGGAAATACCCGCGAAAGAATCTTCAAATACAATACAATTTACGGGCTCAACGCCTAACTTATCTGCAGCCTTTAAATAGCATTCAGGCGATGGTTTACCGTCAACAAAATCGTTGGCTGTAATCATCACATCAAAATACAGATCTAAGTTCTTTTGTGTGATGACTCTGGTTAATTTTTCCAGATCCGAGCTTGTAACCAATCCTAATTTTATTTTTGATTCTTTTAAATGCGGTAACAATGTAGCAATTCCCGGAATTTCAGGAAAAGACATCTGATCTTCAAATGCTTTAAATTCTTTTAAAAGATTCTTTTTCTCGACCTCGCCAATATCTCTGAATTGTCCTTCAAATAATTTTTTTACTGTCATTCCGCGGATCTGTTTTTCAAAGCCTTCGAAGTAAACATTATATTTCTTGGCAGCGGTTCTCCAAAAATTTTCATATTGCGGTTCTGTATTGATCAAAACCCCATCCATATCAAAAATGATCGCCTTGAGATCTAATTTACTGTTTTTCATATTTTTATCAATTCTTCACCTATTTTTCAAAATTCATCACTTTGAGTATCTACTAAAATTTATATCCATTTCTGGTAAAACGTGTATCTAAGTCAAAAATAGAATTCACGGATTGATTATGATATACCAAAATCGCTTATTTAAATATCATTTTGATAAGTATCATCTTTTCTACACTCTTTCGATCCTATTTTATTATTATAATGAACTTTAAAAAGGCCTTCTTTTCTAAATATCAAAATAGTTGAGAATCTTTTAATATTAAAATTTATTTCTCGCTTTTTGGCTGTATCTTTCATCATTGAATCTCCGTAACTATTTATCTGATAAAAATTTCCGCATTACTTTCAATACATTAACCTTAGTTCGTAAATGTCCATTAAATAAAACAAATCTTCACAATACATCTTTTATAAATGAAAAAAACCACGATTATCTTTACGCTCATTTTTGCACTCGCAATACAATCTTGCATTAAAAAAGGCGATAAACAAGTTGAAAATACAGCAAGGGCTAATGCAAACTTACCTGATTCGCTTACAAAACAAAATGGTAGCTTACAACGTGATTCTTCTCAAAAAAATATTACTGAAAATAATGATCTGCTTTTTGCTGTCGAAGGACTGTATCAATCTAAAGACAATGCCAGTTGTAAAATGGATCTGAAATTATATTATTCGGAAGGAAAATTAAAATATGATTTAATAACAGATAATCAGACACGTACAGACTTCGCTACTTTAACATTGGATGAGAAAAAAGAGGGCTATTTTGTTACGCTAAAAAATTTAAAATGGAGTAAAAACATTGGTGCGGTAGATTCAGAGGGCAATGCCATTGACAAGAATCTTTCTCTTCCTGACGAGATTCAGGGATCATTGGATAAAAATGGAATTATGATTCAAAACTATGGCAACGCAATGAATGATTATGAAAAGTTTGCTGAATGTGGATTGAAATATATCAGCTTGATCAAAGTCGTAAAATAACCAAAATATTAAAAGACAAAACCTACTCAATTAAAGTAGGTTTTGTCTCTTGTATTCATCAATTTTATGCTGTACGACTAAAGAGATAGAATCAGTTTTTCTCCGTCTTCGGGAATGATCAATTTATCTTGTCCGATTTTCAATTCTGAAGCTTTCTTTTTCAGAATGGCTCTGGTCGTAAAGCAATGATCCAATGCATCCATGTGAACTGCTATTACTTTTGCTTTTCCACTGGCAGCTATCAAAGCCATCGTCTGCACTTCATTCATAATGATCGGTGTATCACTAAAGTCTTTCATCAGCGCTCCCCCAGAATTAACAATAATATAATCGGGTTTGAATGTTTCAATATCTTTTTTAATATCTTCATTCCAGATCGTATCTCCTACAATGTAAACCGTAGGTTGGTTTTTAGCTTGTAAAACAAATCCTGATGTTTTACCCATCATTTCTAACACCTTACCGGAACCATGTTTTCCTTCCACACGGTTTATAGTGATGCCGTTCCATACTTTTTGACCTTCTACAACAGTAGCATTGATAAAGCCTTCTTTTTTGAAAAATTCTTTATCGGCAGGTTGCATGATCAGTTCTACAGATTTATTTAGGGTGCTGCTTGCAGGCTTGTCAAAATGATCTTCGTGAGTATGGGTTACAATAACGAGATCAATGTCCTTCACAATTTCTTCTACAGGCATTGTCAGTTCAACCGTAGGATTTTTTTGAATACCCGCCCATGAATCAATGGCTCCTTTAGGAGACAGCATAGGATCAACCAATATTTTTTTTCCTGCGTAGTCAATGACCAGGGTCGCATTTCTAACTAACTGGACAGTGGGTTTTGTATCAGATTTTGTCTGTCCGAATGAAAAGACAGATGACAGTGTCAGTGCAAATGCTACAATTACTTTTTTCATAATATTCTTTTTTTATATTTTATTAATAATCTCAATTCTTTCAGCGACGATTTTACAGAAATGATTACACTGCAAAGGTCTTACTAAGAACATATCCTTACAGTATCTAAATGATGCGATTTACTGCCATTTTGATAACCTGCTTATATTTCCAAATTTCACCGCTTTTAATTATGTTGAATGAATGAGATTCGAGATGATGCTTTTTTAATCTCTTTGAATCAATTTAACTTTTATATGTAAATATTCTCCTAATAAATATTAGGCATATTGTAAGCATCTGCTATCAATGCAGCAGAATGTAAAATACCTTCCGGCGAATATCCCAAATTAGCGATCATCAGTTCATCAGCTCCCGATATCTTTTGAAACTCATTAAGTCCGGCGACGACCTGATCGGCAGTTCCCTGAATCATTTTTTGATTCCAGCTGTCCAACACATAGCTTTCATATTCAGAATAGTTGTAATTTTTTAATTCTTCAGGTGAAGGGATGACGTACGATTCACCTTTCATCATCCGAAGCATACTATGCGAAAAAGAATGCGTCTGGATTCTTGCTTCTTCTTCACTGTCCGCCGCAAATACTGAAAATGATGCGATAGTATAAGGATGATCCAGAATTTCTGAAGGTCTGAAATTCTTCCTGTATAGATCAAAAGCAATTGATAAATTCTCCGGAGCCAGCTGTGCCGCAAATGCAAAAGGCAAACCTAATTTACCCGCCAACTGAGCTGAGTATCCCGATGATCCCAAAAGCCATACAGATGGCGCGTCAAAAGATCTTTCAATACCGTTTTCTTTATCCTGTCCGGGTCCCGGAACAGCAAAAACTTTTTCTTTGTACTTATTTCCTGCCGGAAAATCGTCTTCAAGAAAATGCAGTAATTCCTCTAATTGCTCAGGAAAATCTTCAGCACCTATATGACCACGGCGAAGTGCTGACGCTGTAAGCCCATTGGTTCCGGGAGCACGTCCAATTCCAAGATCTATACGTCCGGGAGCCATCGCCTGAAGCATCCCGAATTGTTCAGCAACGACCAATGGAGGAAAGTTAGGTAACATCATCCCGCCAGATCCCAACCGTATATTCTGAGTTTCTCCGATAAGTCTGGACAGCAATACAGCGGGCGACGAAGTAGAAACGGCTGGCATTCCATGATGCTCTGCTACCCAATAACGACCAAATCCACGCTGGTCTGCATATTTTGCCAACTTAATACTCGTTTCTATGGCTTCTATAGCAGAATGACCTTTTCCTGTAGTAGACACGTCAAGAATTGATAGGGGTACAGGTGCATTTCCTTGTTTTAACAGTGGAGAAAAAGCAGTTTTTTTATTTTTATCAGCTGTTGTATTTTTCATAACCTCTTGATTTTAAATTATAGTGCAAAATTACCCCGGTTCTTAAACTAGTTAGATATCAAAAAACAGATAAGAAATACCATTTTGATAAACCAACAGAGAAATGATTTTTCCGGAAATCTATTACTTGATTGAGTCACACTTTATGCTTCATGTTGTTCTCTGCTGTTTGGATTGACCTTCGTGTATAATTAAAAATATCCTTAACAAATTAATTGTCAAGGATATTCTTCTATTGTTAGAAAATGTTTTCTACTGATTAAGAAACAGCATTTAAAAACTCGTCCGTAGTTTTTATTTCGCCGTAGAAAAATTCCAATGCTGCTAAAAAAGCGTGATGTACATCATCGGCCTTTACCGTCTTTCCGTTGATTTCCAAATCTTTTGATGCGCAGGCATCACCGATAACGGTACACTTGTAACCAAAGTCAAATGCTGCTCTAGTAGTAGCATCAACACACATATGGGTCATCATCCCTGTGATAATTACTTCTGTCACGCCGTTTTCTTTCAAATATTCACCTAGCCCAGTTTCTCTAAAACTGTTTGGATAATACTTTTGAAAGATTTGCTCTCCATTTAAGGGTTTTACATTTTCGTGGATTTCAGCTCCAGGCGTTCCCTCTACAAAAATCGGCAATGCTTCGGGATCAGCCGATAGATGCTGAATGTGTGCAATAGGCAACTTTTTTGCACGAAAATGCTCAAGAACTTTACCAGCATTCAGACTTGCCTCAACAGGATTGACCAATGTGAGATTTCCGTTTTCAAAATATTCATTCTGGATATCGATGATAATTAATGCTTGTTTGCTCATAATTAGATATTTATTATAACGCAAAATTACCACCTGATTGAATGTGTGTCTATATCAAATGATTACGAAAAAATGTCATTTTGATAAGGGAAATTATGATATATCGGAAAGTGAAATATCCGGTTTAAGTCGCATTTCATTCTAATCATAACTATTTCATTGTATCTTTGATTCTTTAAAGTTATTATGAAAACAATCAATTTTCACAAAACAGAATGCGGTGTAGATTTTTTCATCAATATTCTGAATCAGGACACCATCAATTATCTGCAGACCGATGTACATAATACTGACTATTTTGAGGTTGTTTTTTTTTCGAAAGCTGAGGGTACAGTACATATTAATGATACCAAAATTAATATTCACGATAACTCAATCGTATTTATCTCAGCTTTTCAAAAGAGAGCCTGGAAAATTAAGCAAGATGGACTTGAGTTCAAAACTTTAATATTCAGGGAAGACTTTCTCAATGAATTCTTTGCTGATAAATTTTTCACTCACAAAATGCTGTTTTTTTATCAGCTCAACCATGAGTTACTTCTCAATGTGAGTGATTCTGAAATGAAAAGGTTCAATGAATTTCTGGTAGAAATCAAAACTGAACTTGTGCACACAAAAAAAGACAGCGTTCACATTATCAGGTCGATCCTGTACTATCTTTTACAAACCATAAATCGACGGTATGCCTCTGCTAATGATCTAATGATTGAGAAGGACGATAAAAATTATGCAGTACAATATAAATCTCTTCTCGAGAAACACATCTGTCAGAAAAAAAATATTGAAGATTACACCGTTTTATTAAATATCAGCAGAATTACCCTTAATAAGGCAGTCAAGGAACAATATAATGTGACTGCTACAGAACTTCTAAAACAGCGTTTATTGGCCGAAATAAAAGATAGATTGGTTTACTCTAATAAAACAGTTTCGGAAATATCTTTTGATTTGAACTACGCTGAACCGGGGCATATGATGAGATTTTTTAAAATGCAGACAGGAATGACTACCTCCGAATATCTGGAAAGTCTAAGCACGGTGTAAACTTATTACAAACAGATTTATAACAATTCTTAAGCTGCGTATTTAACCAATTGGGAAGCATTGATAAAGGACATGAATTGTCTCTTCGACTTACAAGATTCCATTCAATTCATGCTGAAATTTGACTATAGCATATTTTAGCTTACCTTTGCAACTGTACATTACACATAATCAGGTACATACCAAAAGGTAAGAAATACGTTATATCAATGAATTTAAGCGATATTAATATTTGTGACGAAAACTGTCCTGTCCGAAAATCTCTTCAGCTTTTAAGCGGAAAATGGACTTTATTGATTTTATACCAGATCAATGATGAGAAAGTAAGGTACGGGGAATTAAAGCGGAAAATCCCGGGAATCAGTGAAAAAATGCTTATTCAGGAATTGAATAGATTGATAGAGCACGAACTGGTTCAAAAAAAATCTTTTCCTCAAATTCCGCCGAAAGTGGAATATACATTGTCTGAAAAAGGCTTAAGCACATTACCAATTATTGAGCAGTTAGCCACATTTGGACTTAATCATCTTGCTTAATTTATAATATAACACAAAATCAAAAATAAATCGACTTCAACTGATAATATTCATACTTACTATATGACCAAAGAGTAGTAATTTTATCATCGCAGAATCTAATGAGACTTCTACTATCTTTATTTATTGTTTTTACCATTGCTGTACGGCCGATCATGCCGGTCTACAACTATGTAGTCAACTATGATTATATCGTTGAGAACTTATGTGAAAACAGAGATAAACCCGAATTATCATGTAACGGAAAGTGCTTTTTAGCAAAAGAACTTTCAAATACTGAAAAACAGTCCACACAAACATTCGCAAAAGTGATTAGTTTGGATATTTTTGTTCCCAATGATATTTTTTCATTCGATAGTGGAACAGAATACATTGATTCTGTACAATACATTACAGAATATATTAATTTGTATCATTCAAGATACATTTTCACCATTTTTCATCCGCCCCTCTTCAGTTAAATTATTGCATTACTTGTATTTTGATTTTTTTCAAAATACTATTCAACAAAATTTAACAAATCTTACCTAATGAAATCAACAGTAATTTTGATAGCAGTGCTGTCATTATCCCTTACGTCTTGTAAAAAAGAAGAAGAATTTAAAATTAACCACAAAAAATCGATGACCGCTGGCGTCGACATAAAAAATGTGAAGGTGATCAATGAAGAGGATCCCATCTGTAAAATGAAAACAGCTCAATATCTAAAAGATACTGCAGTTTACAAAAATAAAATCTACGGATTCTGTTCATCTGGCTGTAAAGAAACATTCAAAAAAACTCCAGAGAAATATGCAGCCAAATAATCGTTCAGAAAAGAGGAACTCAGCAATTCGAAAATTTGTTGTTCCTACGTTGGTCTTTGCAGGTCTGTTTGCAGTTATTTCTTTTGGAACCGGATACTTCAAAAAAGAATTGTACTCGGTCATGAAAGTTCCCGATTTTGAACTGACCGACCAAAACAATAAAAAAACTTCTAATAAAGATATGCTGGGCAAAGTGTATCTGGTAGAGTTTTTCTACAGTACCTGCCCTACGATATGCCCGATTATGAATAGCAATCTGAAGCACATAATGGAGGAAATCGACAGTCCTGAACTTGGAGTGATCTCTATCAGCATCGATCCTGAAAACGATACCCCTGAGATTTTGAAGGCTCATAAAAGTAAAATTGGTATCAAATCTCCCAACTGGCATCTTTTAACAGGCGACAGAGACTATATCGGAAAAATTGCCGATCAGTTCAATATTTATGTCGGTGATAAAGATGACGATTCTGAAAGCCTGAACCACAGTGGTATGATTGCATTGGTAGATCAGGAGGGAAACATAAGATGTCGTTTCGGTAAAAATAATGTTCCTATCCTCTATTATTCAGGACTGAATTATGAAGATCCCGAAGGACTCAATACGGATCTTAAAGGACAATACCATCCCGACCGAGAACTTCTGATTGAAGATATCAGAAAGCTTCTAAAATAATTTCAAATTCTATTTGAGTCTGGTTTTCAGCTTTTAACAGTCACTTTTTGAATTAAGCTTCTGAAATATTTAGTTTCCATATTAATCATTTTCATGATGACAATGCGACCTGTATTGCCACTGATAAACTATGCAGTAAACTATGATTATATTGTAGAAAACCTTTGTGAAAACAAAGCAAAACCTGAACTGATGTGTAATGGTAAATGCTATGTATCCAAAGAATTGACCAAAACAAATCAGGAACAGACGACTCAAAATGGTCATAAAATCTCTGTTCCTTCGACTGATGTTTTTTTGGTTGCCGAAGATTTCAAATTTACCCACTCGGACATCGATAGTGTTCATCAAGACTCTATCAGTACTTTCTGTACGGATCCTTATCATTCCGAATACCATTCAAAGATATTTCGTCCACCTTCAGTTTAATTGACTCTCATTCTTAAAAAAAGAGAACTGTTAAGCAATTAGATTAAACCTAGTAGCAACATTATTAATGTCTGCCATTATCATCCGTGCGCAAAACCTACGCAAGACGGTATAATTCCGATTGAAATCACAAAGAAACTTAATCAACCAAAACAATTTAATGAAATCCATTTCAAATACTCTACTAAAAAAAAGTTTTATAAAAAGCTTTCCCCTACTCTGTTTTATGACAATATCTAATTGTTTTAAAGCTCAGAATCAATCAAGTGCCGTTGTATCAAGTGTTCCCATCAATACAGAAGTTTTAGGGAGCAACCGCAGTCTGGCTTTTCAAATGATTATTGATAAAAAAATAAAAAGCGTCCCCAAACTCGGTTTTTTCAGTGTTACTTCTTTGGTAGGAGAATGGGGTGAAGATAAAGTGAATGATTATATGACGCAAGCCAGTCTTACTTATGAGATTGTAAAAGGTCTGAAATTCGCCGCCGGTTTTCACGTGACGCCGGTAAAAGGGATGCGTCCGATTGCCGGACTGATTTACAGCAAAGCCACCCCCGATTGGTTATTCGTCGCAAATTCCCGAATAGATTTCTCCAGCGACACCAATATAGAAGGAATGTTCTTAGTTGAATACAAGCCGAAAATCAGTAATAACTGGCGTTTGTACACGCGAATTCAAGCCTTATATGAATATAGCAGCATTATCGATATGCAGACCCGAAGCTATCTGATGGCTCGTGCAGGTGTAAGCTACAAAGAAGTAACATTTGGTTTAGGAACCAATATCGATTATTACGGACCGGAAAAATTCAATGAAAATAGTTATGGCATTTTCATAGGTTTTCTTCTGTTTTAATTTAATTGCTGAGAACTGAATCAATATAACTTAACAATCACATAGTCAATTTTAAGTTTTTGGTATCAGTACACGAAATTTCAAGATCAACAAAATCCAACAAATCAAATAATTTAATTCGTAATGTATAAATTAAATATAAAAAAAAGGAGCTTACCATCACATCAACACTTTGTTAAATTCCTTTTTTTGATTTCTATTTTCACTGTCACTTCCTCTTTTGCGCAAACCAATTATACGCTGCAGGGTATGGTAACAGATGTGGACGGCGGTGGATTATCAGGCGTCACCGTAGTGCAGAAAGGCACTCCCAATAGCTTAAAAACAGATCGGTACGGTCATTTTACCTTTGAAACAAACTTTAGTGAAGTCACTTTAGAATTCTTACATTTCGGTTTTGACCGAAAGGAAGAAAAATACACGAAAAACAATGCAGGTTCCGTGATGGTCATTCCAATGACTCCAGCAGTGTCATTACTGGAAGAAGTCGTCGTCACAGGATATCAGACGCTTAACAGAAGCTCCTCCACTGCTGCAATAACAAAAATTTCTCAAAAAACCTTAAACGAAAACCTCAACACCAATTTGGCAAGTGCTCTGGAAGGACGTGTTGCAGGTTTGATGTTTCAAAAAAATCCGGCAGGAATTGGCGGAGACAAACCTATTCTAAGAGGAATCGGAACCTTTTCTTCCCTTCAGGTTGGCTACAGTCCGCTGTTGGTCATTGATGGTTTACCCACTGAGTTGACATTGGATGAGATCAACCCTTATGATATTGAAAGCATAGATGTACTTAAAGATGCAGCTGCAGCCTCTATTTATGGTTCAAGAGCTGCAAATGGGATTATTGTTTTAACAACCAAAAAAGGAAGCGGGAACTTAAAAGTGACTTTCAATTCTGATCTATTTCTTGCTGAAAGACCCAATTTGATGGATATGAATTATGCCTCTACAAGTGAGTTAATTGATTTTGAACAGGATGTTTATAATAGAGAGCGATCGAAATTTGCCAATGTTGCCACGATGTTCAATAGTTATGGAGATATCGGAAACAGCAGTATCAAGTATTACAGCCCTCTTTATCAGCTTAACAGAGATCTGGAAGAGGGTAAAATTAACAATTCTGATTACAATAAAACGCTTAGCCAATGGAGAAAAAATGACTACAATAAAGATTATCGGGACAATGTTTGGCAAAACGAATTAAGACAACGTTACAATATTGCATTTTCGGCTGGAAACAACAAGTACAATACGTATGTATCATTGAATTATGATCAGGCAAACAGGCGTATTGTGAACAACGATAGCCGTGCATTAAATCTTTATGCAAAGAGCAGTTTTCAGGTCAGTAACTGGCTAAATGCGACCATTGGTTTAAACGGAACTTACAGTAATGAAGATGTTACGGATGGCAGTTACGGAAATTATGATATTCAAAAAAGGTACGAACGTATTACTGATGAGAATGGAAATCGAGTAATATCACCATTTGTGGGTATCAGTGACGGTTTTACCTCCGGAGGGATTATCAATCCGGGAGTGGCTGCAAAAATAAATGGACTAAGTGGTTTTAAACCTGTCACTTTTAATATTTTAGACGAGCTTCAACAAGGTATTACAAAACAAAACTCGCTCAATTTGAGAGCCTTTGCCAACCTAAAAGCCAAGATCTGGAGAGGTTTAAGTTTCAGTACACAATTTCAGTACGAAACAAGAAGAAACGATAACGAGCAGTATTATGATATTAATTCTTATAAGATGCGTTATGCGATCAATTCTTTAACCGGATATAATCCCACAACAAATGCCTACACCTACGTAGAAGGTTTTTCAACAGGAGGACGATACAGGCAATTGAGCAGTGAGGTAAACAATTATTCTTTTAGAAACCAACTGGATTTCAGTCAGAATCTTGATGGAGGCAAGCATGCTATTACAGCTTTATTAGGTACCGAAATGCGTGAAACTTTCGTCCCCAGAACAGTTGAACAGTTACGATACGGTTATGATCCTGTTACCCTCACTTCTTCAATAATCAATAGTCTTGCATTGAGCCAGACCGGCGTTCCGAGTTACATCTACGGAAATAACAGAACCTTATCAGCCGGATCAAGAGTGCAGACAGAAATTTTGCATCTTTATTTTTCGGTATTTAGCAGTGTCGGTTATACTTTTTTATCAAAATACAATGTGACTGGAAGTTACAGGTTAGACAGAGCCGATCTCTTTGGAGTAGATCCCAGGTACAAAAACCGTCCGTTGTGGTCTGTAGGTTTAGGATGGAATGTGAGCAACGAAAGTTTCATGAAAGAAATCCAATGGGTAAACGGACTTAAACTGAGAGCTACTTATGGCGTCAACGGAAATGTAGACCAGACCACAACACCCTACATTACAGCGAGAAGAAGAAATGATAACTTGTACCAATCCGTACAGTATATCGATATTATAGCTCAGCCCAATCCTTTGTTAAGGTGGGAAAAATCAGAAACGAGGAATCTGGGATTGGATTACAGCTTGTTTAAAAATAAATTAAGAGGAAGCGTAGACGTTTATCGTAAATACAGTACCGATCTATTAGCGACCACAGATCTGGATCCTACGGTTGGCGCACTCACCAGAAGAATTAACGCCGGAGCATTGCTCAACAAAGGCGTTGAATTCAGCATAGGTTCTGATTGGTTGAATAAAGGAGAATTTCGAATAGGTTCTACCCTGGTTGTAGGTTTTAACAATACAACGGTTAGAAAAATAACAAGAGCACAATCCAATGCGTCGGTGTATGTGAGTTCTCCGCTAGACTTCTTTTTGGAAAATGAGACCTACAATAGTTTGTACGCTTATAAGTATGGAGGAACTATCAATGGATATCCTTATGTTTTAGATGAAAATGGAAATCCATCCATTACTTTTGACGCCAATGGAAACCCGGTTTCAACTGCAATAAAAACAGTTACAAATTCTGCCGCCTTGGTCAATATGGGAAGTTTGACACCCACCTATACAGGTTCTATGTCACAAAGATTTTCATATAAAGGATTCGATTTGAATTTCCTGTTTGTGTTCTCAGGAGGAAATGTGATGCGTAAGGAAACTCTTGATATGAGTTCAGATGAAGTCAATCTTTCGGGTATTGCTGATCGGTATACAGATGCCAACCAAAATGGCAATGTACGATTGTTTGTAGATTTTGATGAAAGTGTGAGAAATTATGCAGGAACGATCAGCAGTCAATGGCGAAATTCAACTGCCAATGTCGTAGACGGCGATTACATCAAGCTTAGAAACATTTCATTAAGTTATAATCTGCCGAAATCTTTTACTGATGAAAGTAAAGTGGTGTCGGCTAAATTTACTTTACAGGTCAACAATCTCTGGTACCGGAGTGCGGCAGGAAATCGGATTGATCCGGAAGTATATTCGGTCAACAGCGGTACCCGAAATCTGCCATTGCCAAAAACATTCCTATTCGGTTTTAATCTTACACTTTAAAAAAAATGAAACATATAAAAATTATATTGCTGTCGCTAATGATGTTAACTGCAGCATCTTGCGAAGATTACACAGATATTACTCCAAAAGGAGCATTGGTCATAGAGACGGCAGACCAGTTTCACGAAATGGTATCACTTCCAAACAGAGGGTATCCCATCAACAATTTTCAATACCTGTCAGACGATCAATGGATGAGGGAAGCCAATGTGATAGGAAAGACGCCAAACATCGATATTCTCAATTTTACCTTTGATGAAAGTGTAGATCGGGTTTCACTGATGAAAACTTCCAGCTTTTACAATCAGGCTTATGCTTACATTAACCGATGGAATACTATTATTTCATTGGTTGACAACAGCAAAGGAGATGAAGGCACCAAACAATTAGCAAAAGCAGAAGCCAAAATTTACAGAGCGTACGATCATTTTTTGCTGGTCAACACTTATGCAAAAGCCTATGATCCGCAAACTGCTGCTATTGATGGAGGAATTTGCCTTATGGATAAATTCGATCTGGAAGCTCAGCCATCAAAGTCAACGGTAGCACAAGTTTATGAATTTATACAAAAGGATATAGAAGAAGCACTGCCCTACATTCAGATCAAACCACTTGATTTTTACCATCCTTCATTGGCATTTGCTTATGCTTTCAAAGCTAAGGTTCATTTGTTCAAACGTGAAATTGCCGAAGCTCAGGCAGCATCTGAAAAATCGCTAAACTACAACAATCAGATATTTGACCTTGTAGCTTACAGCACACATGGCGGACCAAACGTAATTGCTGTTCCTGCAGCCAGTAATGTCGAAGTATTGAGCTATATGTACATGACAGGTCATAATGAAATGAATTTTGCTCAAAGTAATATCATCAGTCCTGAGCTGCGAACACTGTTTGGCATTAATGATGCCCGTTTTAATCTGTTTTTCAATTCTACCAGTACTACCAATCTGGATCAGGGTTCCAATACCGCCTATTGGGCAACTCAATACACTAAATTTTTCTATCCGACTGTCGGGATGAAAACCACTGAGGTTCATCTGATGCTTGCCGAATGCTATGCCAGACAAAACAGGTTCAATGATGCTGTAGCTATTTTAAATACTTTACGAGCAAAGAGAATCTTATCAGGTACTGTAAATTTAACAGTTCCGTCCACCAGAACCGCAACGATGCAGTTGGTCATCAACGAACGCAGAAAAGAATTGCTTTTAGGGTTTAATCGATTTTTTGACCTTAAAAGATTGAATAATGAACCCGATTATGCAAAAACTGTCACGAGAGTATTTCCATTGGTGAACCAAACCGTTCCTCAAAAAACGTACACGTTACAGCCTGATTCAAGATTGTACATTGTCCCTTTTCCGCTGTCTGCACTGACAAAAAATCCAAAGCTTACCTTAAATACCAACGAAACAGTTCCCTTTTAATTCTAATGAAGAAATTATTGAAATTAATAATCTTGTTGTTTATTATTCAACATGGTTTTGCTCAAACCCGACCGGAAAAAAAACCAGATAGCGCCACCACGCCGCAGAAAGGTTTACAGCCCTATGATAAGATCATTAAGAAAAATGCCGTAAGTAAATCAGGTTTATTTACAGTTGATGAGGTGGATAATAAATATTATTTTCAGGTTCCGGACAGTTTATTTAATCGCTATATGATTGTGGTTACCCGATATCTTTCAACTCCTGAAGGAATGGGAATTTTTGGTGGCGAAAAAGCCAATGAACAGACAATCTATTTTGAAAAAGGAGGTAATAACACCGTTTATTTAAGATCGTTGCAGTACAAGCAAGATGTCCGAGATCCGGAGTCGATGTTGGCAAAAGCATTAGCAGGCAGCAATGAAAATCCGATTGTAACAGCTTTTCCGATCAAAACGATCAATCCTGAGACAGGAGACATTGTCATTGAAGTAACAGATGCCTTCAAAAAAGACAATGCGATGTTCTCCCTTGAGAATAAAGTGAAAACGGAACGAAAACTAACCTCTCTTGCAGATGATAAATCTTTTATTGAAACAGTGGATGTCTATCCTATTAACGTTGAAATCAAAACAACAAAAACGTACACCAATTCTACATCAAGCAGCGGAAGTACCACTTTACGATTGAACACCTCAATTGTCCTGCTTCCAAAAATACCGATGCGTAAGCGGTTTGCCGATGAAAGGGTGGGATTTTTTGCTAATAAATACGTCTTGTATGATGATGATCAGCAACGTGCACAGACAAAACATATTATCCAGCGATACCGACTGGAACCCAAAGATGAAGACCTTAAGAAGTATCTAAAGGGCCAGTTGGTTGAACCAAAAAAACAGATAATTTATTACATCGACCCGGCAACGCCAAAAAAATGGAGACCGTATTTAATTGCGGGAATCAACGACTGGGAGAAAGCCTTTGAGGCTGCGGGTTTTAAAAATGCCATTGTAGGTAAAGAATGGCCTGAAGATGATAAATCGATGAGCCTGGAAGATGCAAGATATTCTGTGGTCCGATATTACGCATCAGAAACACCTAATTCGTACGGACCTCGGGTAAGCGATCCCAGAAGCGGCGAAATTATAGAAAGTCATGTAGGATGGTATCATAATGTGATGAAATTAGTTCAAAAATGGTATATGATCCAGGTTGGACCTTTAGATCCCAAGGCCAGAAAAATGCATTTGGATGATGAGGTAATGGGACAACTGATCCGTTTTGTTTCTTCTCATGAAATTGGCCATACCATTGGTTTGCGTCACAATATGGGAGCCAGCAGCGCTACTCCGGTTGAAAAACTCAGGGATAAAAAATGGGTCGAGGCCAATGGCCACACCGTTTCTATAATGGATTATGCCCGACTTAACTATGTGGCACAGCCAGAAGATCATATTAGTCCGGAAGGAATTTATCCACGTATTGGAATCTATGACCAATGGGCTGTAAATTGGGGTTATCGTTATTTCCCAAAAGCGAATAATGAGTTTGAGGAAGAAGATATCCTCAGTAAAATGACTACTGATAGTTTAACCGCCAATCCTAAACTATGGTTTGGAGGCGAAGGAAAAGACGAAGATCCGCGGAGCCAGAGAGAAGATTTGGGCGATGATGCCGTATTGGCAAGCGATTACGGAATTAAGAATTTAAAGCGTGTAATTCCTAACTTAATTAAATGGACATATGAACCCAATGACACATATGATAATTTGTCCGATATGCATAAAGCGGTTGTAAAACAGTATGGTTTGTATCTATATCACGTGCTGAAATACATTGGCAGCAACTACATCACCAAAAGAACGGCAGATGAAAAAGGTTCGGTCTACCAACCTGTTCCCAAAGTAAAGGTAAAAGCTGCGATAGACTATATCGGCAGACAATTGTTCACCGCCCCACTCTGGATGTATCCGCAAGAAATTGGCGAGTTAATTCCATTGAAAACGGAAGAAGAAATTTCAGATCAGCAAAATCAGATGTTAAATATACTTTTGAGTTCTGGGATGCTCTATAATATAAGTCTGAAAGCCATGGAGTTTGAAGGAGCTTACACGGTAACGGAATTTTTAAATGATGTACAAAAAACAGTTTGGGTAGACTTTAGTGGAAACGAAAAACTCGATTTTTACAGAAGAGGTTTACAGCGTAGTTATATTGAAAAATTAAGCAGACTTCTTATACCTAAAGATGTACAAGAAGGTAAAGCATTAACCACTGCACAACGAAGTGATGTTGCATTATACGCAAAACAACATCTTGTAAAATTAAGAATTGCAATCACAAAGCTAAAGGAGGGAACAATAGGAATCAACAAAGAGCATTTTGAAAATTCACTGCTTGAAATCGACCGAATAACATACAAACTGAATAAAAATAATTTTAAAGATTAATGAATCGGAGGCACTCTCTTTTTTTATAATTAAAATAAAATCTCAGTTAATTAATGGACAATATCATACAAAAATATAATATCAACATTGAAAACAGCTTTAGGTTTCTTGAGAAAAAGGAACTGGAGGAATTTATGGATTTCAATGCTGATGCGCACAGTCATAATTTTTATATACTCAGCTTTTTGTACGAGGGGACAATCGATCATTATTCTGACTTCGATAACAAATCGGTCTCCGCTCCGGCAATTTTGATGCTTGATATTGATCAAGTGCATACGCATCCGCAGATCGGTTCCTGCAAAATGATATCAATTGCATTTTCAACAGATTTTATCTCGAGTGAAACGGATTATTTTTTGGAAAAAGTGACTTACCTATTTTCCAGATCATTTCTCACCATTTCTACTACACAACTTACCGAATTGGATGAAATCATAGAGATGGAGTCAAAAGAAATTAAGAAAGAATTTCCTAATGAGGAACTTATCAAAGCTTTATTAAATGTTTTGATCATTCAATGCTTAGCGATCTCAGATAGTAATTTATCAGCAAATGACGATGATTATGGAATTTATCGTGATTTCAAAAAATTGCTTAATAGAAATTACCACAAGCAACATCAGGTCAACTTTTATGCGAACGAACTCAATGTTACAACAGCAACGCTTAATCAGATTATTAAAAAATCCACATTTAAAACGCCTAAACAACTTATTGATCAGCATCTATTGCTTGAAGCTAAAAGACTTTTGTATTGGTCTAAAATCTCGGTAAAAGAAATTGCTTATGCACTTGGTTTTGAAACTGACAGCTATTTTAACCATTTCTTCAAAAAACATACCGGCAAAACTCCGAAGGGATTTCAAAGAAAACAATCTGTTGAATAACAAAAAACTGCTGAACAAGTTATTTTGTTCAGCAGTTTCATTTTTTCAATATTTACTTTTTAGGTAAAAATTCCATTGTATTGTAGCGATCATAGACCATGCCCAATGCTAAATCGTCTGCTACATCTTTGCCGTGAATAATTTCAATAGCTTGAAGAGCAACGTCTATTCCTGAAGTGACACCTGCACCTGTCAAAAATTTACCATCGACAACAAAACGTGTTGTTTCCTGAACTTTGATTTTAGGATGCGACCTTAACTCATCGAGTGACCAATGATGAGTGGTAGCTGAGCGACCATCCAAAAGTCCGGTATTTGCTAAAATCAATCCCCCGGTGCAGACAGACATTGTCATAATTGTCTTTTCATTCTGTTTTACAATCCAGTTCATCATTTTCTGGTCTGCTGAAACCTTGTGTACAATCTCCGGTGAAGTTCCCGGAATAATCAAAATATCTGCTTGTGGAGCGTCGTTTATACTGTATTTAGATAGCATATTAAAGGTACCGCCATCCATCAGCGTACTCTTATCTGCCGAGGCCGAGACTGTATAAATATTGTAATTGCCATTCCAGTTATTGGCTTTAATAAAGACATCCATTGGTCCGCCCGTATCTACGATCTCGACACCATCGTAAACCAATACCGCGATGTTGGTCTTTCGGTCTTTAGGGAAATTAAAATTTTCTTTTGATTTGTTTTGTGCTTTCACATTGAGTGATAATAGAAAAAATAGTGAAAACAGTGAAATTTGCATGAGCCTCATCTGATTTTTTTAAAGGTTAAAATTAAATTTTAGGCGAGATAGATTATGCCGGATAAGCTATCTTTTCGCCAGTGCAAATTTAATTCTGCAATCCTTTTCAAAAATTACACTTTTGATTCTTTTAATTATACTTTTTCATTGTGGTGTATATAAATAATTATCTTCTGATTTGTTCGAAACCAAAGAAGACGTGGATGCCATCATGGAAAAATCTGAGATCGGTAATGTTGGAAATCTGGCATTTTTGAAGATCTAAAAATAGTCCCTGTTCTTTCGTCGAATAAGCTTCGAAAATAACCAGAGGTATTTAGAGTACAAGCCATTTAAACTACATTCCATTTCGAAAGTTTCGAGATGGAATTATTTCTTAGCTTGTACCTTAGGGATTTCCAATTATGCTATACCTGCATTGTAGTCAAAGGGTATTTCATATTGAGAATTTTCTTACCAGAAATAGCTTCAAAGGGAGAATGCGAAAATTCTTTTTCGATCTAACAAAATGTACAAATTACATCACTTTAGATTTCTATTTAATATATAAAGAAATTATAAATGATTTTAGTCCATAGTCAATACAAAGTTTTAACTGTATTTCAATTTCTACGACCAAGACTATTCTGAAGACTTAGTTTGTTATAGTATTAAAGTTGCCTCTAAACTACTCTCAGCTTTTAATACATTTCCAACAGGGCACATTTCTTTGGCTTTCGATGCAAGATTGCGAAATTCTTCTTCCGTAATACCAGCGATTTTTGCTTGTAATGATAAGTTGGAATTCGTGATCACATTGTTGCTGATGATTAGTGAAACACTCGTTTCAAGTTGGTCGGCAGAAAATCCGTTTTCTCCCAAAATATAACTCAACGTCATTGTAAAACACGATGCGTGAGCAGCAGCCAGCAACTCCTCCGGGTTGGTAAAAGTGCCATCATTTTTCACATAAGATGGTCTGAATGCTGAGTTGCTCAATTTTGAGTTTTCGGTTGCGAATTGTCCGTTTCCTTGTTTAAAACTTCCTTGCCAAACGGCTTTGATAGTTGATTGCATATTTTTACTAAATTGTTAAGAATTTTAAAAATTGATTTTAATAGTTTTTTTATTTTATTAGCGAATTGCTTGTTCTTTAATATCAGTTCGGTCGAAATGAGCACGCTTTTCAATAATTTTACCGTCTTCAATAGTCAGCCACATCATGAGCGAAAAACGAATATCATTTCCTTTTGGCTCAAGTCCCATGATTGCATTTTTATTATGCTTTCCTTCGTGCAACATGTAGACTGCTACTTTGTTGCCTTCTGCAATAAGATCTAAAATTTGGAAAGAAAACTCCCCAAAAGCATCAAAATTTTTCTTCTCTGATCCTACAAATCCTTCAGCTCCTTGGATTGGATGATCAACCTGAACGTAGAAAGTAAAATCCTTATGCAAATATTTACTTGCAGCGTCGTAATCTTCGTTATTTACAGCAGCATAAAAGTCACGTGCCAATTGCTTGTTTTGTTCTATAAAATTTTCCACTACAAAATTATTTTTTCTCCATCTTCGGGAATGATTATACTATTGCTGATTGATTTATGATCAACAAATTCTTTGAGTTCTTTTCTTGATAGCGTGTTATGGTAAACACCTTCCATATGTATTACCACAATTTTTGATTTTGGTGCAGCTTGGTGGGTGCGATAGATGTCTTCTTTATTCATAATCAACTGATCACCAATAATGAATCGATTATCACCACCGTTTACGATAATTACTTCCGGTTTATATGCATTTATTGTTTTTTCAACTTCCTCGTACCAAACGGTATCTGCAGCAATATAAAGTGTTTCTTCAGTTGGATGTTGTAAAACCATTCCACACACTTGCCCGGCAAGCTTAAGAATGAACCCCTTGCCGTGTTGAGCTTTAGTTCTGCTCAATTTGACACCTTCAAAGTTTGAATCTTCACCTAGAATCTCAAGATTGGTAAATCCTAATTTACTGATTGCTTTTTTGTCGTTTTCATCCTGAACAAAAATTTTAATATTTTTTGGCAATGCATTTTCTGCAGCTTTGTCCCAATGATCAAAATGAAGATGTGTTAGAAAAACAAAATCAATATCTTTTATGATTTCTTCAACAGAAATAGGGAGGTCGTAAAGCGGGTTTCTTTTCCAATTCCAGTCCTTTGCGGGCATTGGTCCGGAAGCTAATTCACCCTTCTCAGAAAACATAGGATCAACCAACATTTTTTTTCCAGCATAATCGATAACCATCGTAGCGTTTCTTATCAATTGTATGTTCATAATGTTGTAATTTTATTATGATACAAATTTACGCCAAGGCAAAATTTCATATTCTACCAATTGTGAGTGATTAAGTACCAATTTGATAACTAACCTGAGATTCCTTATATTTTATGAAGAAAAAGGGCACATTTCATTTGTCAATAATAATTGTTTCAAGATCAGACCAAGCACCACCATTGAAAACATTTATAAATCCTTTTTCCTTTAAAATATTCTCTGCTTTCACACTTCTTAAACCATGAGAACAAGTGGTGATATAGGTTCTATTGGAGTCAAGCTCAGTATATCTTTCGCGAATAGTTCCTAATGAGATATTTGTAGAACCTTCAATATGTCCCATGTCATACTCCTTTTTGGTTCTCACATCTAATATTATGGCTCCATTTTGTATTTTTTCGGCAAGTCCGTCGTCTAGTTTTTCAAATCGATAGGTACGGTAAGAAAAGTAAGTGAAGAGAATTACACCTACGATAATATAAATCGTTTTCATAATTTACTTAAAATTTTGTGGTCAATATAAAACGTTCCGAATGGTATAAAGCAAGACAAAATAACTTTCCAAGTAGTGGTTTGAAATTTCCAATTATGTTCCACACCAACGCTTATTGTATTAAAGAGAAACAGTAAAAATATCGAGCCGTGAATAGGTCCTAATGCTTTGCTTAAACTGGGATTGTCAAAATAATATTTCATCGGTACCGCAACGAATACGAGTACCAGTAGTGAAACACCTTCAAGAAAACCAATAACGCGTAGTCTTCCGATTTTTGTTTTTAATAAATTGATCATTTTATCTAAAATAAGGTCTGTTTGCGAAGGGTGAAAACGGCCAAGGAATGGCGATTAAAATGATGATAAGTGAAACCGAAAACCAAAACAAGATTGTTTTGAATTTTTCTCTATCCGTTGTTCTTCTCTTTGACAATGCAGAACCAACAGTAATCATTACAATTGCAGTGAGCATTAAAATAATATGCAGTAAGCCAAAAAATGCAAGGTCTAAATTGGTAATGGCTTCATCAAAATTGTTCCAAAAATATTTGATGATCGGACTTTGCATATAAATTACAATCCCAAAGATAAGCTGAATGTGAGCAATAGTTGCAGTCCAATGCCGAACGTAATTATCAGTTTTGGAAAATGGTGCATTGGAAAAATATCCTTTGTAAGCCCGATAAATGGAGTAAACTAAGCTTGCTAAAACAAGCCATCGCATGGTGGAGTGGTAAAATGTCAGTGTTTCCAACATCGCAATTTTTTATTTAACGATGCAAAGATATTTAAAACATACTAATTAGTATGTTTTTACTTAATATTATTTTATCTTAAATTGTTGAGATAGATTTTCAACTCATTTAAGTAAGAATGATAGCAATCAATACTGTTATAAACTTTGCCGAAATTTCTAATACCCCAATATCCGGACATAATGAAATAGGCGACTTGGATCGGATTGATGTCTTCTCGTACGGTTCCATTTTCTTGCGCTTTCGAGATACTATTTTGGAGTGCTTGCTGCCATTCTAAAGTCAGTTCAGCCAGTGCTTTCCCAAATTCTACATTCCAAGGAGTCATTTCTTGGGTCAGATTTCCGGCCGGACATCCAAATTCCAGTTTTAAAAATGGATTTTCAAGTAGCAACGCCTTCGTCATATTATAAATTTCCGCGATTGGCTCTTCGGCATCTTGAAGTGGTTTCACAAAATCATTCTGCATCGTTGGTTTTAAAATTTCATTGATTATTGCCAGACCCATTTCATCTTTTGTTTTAAAGTGATAATAAAATGCACCTTTCGTGACATTGGTCGTCGCAATAATTTCATCAATACTTGTGGTCTGATACCCTTTTGTGTAAATGATTTCAAATGCTTTTTCAAGAATAAGATGGCGTGTTGTGGATGCTTTTGACATAAAAATACTAATTGGTATGAAAAGCAAAGTAAGTTAATTTAACCAGAGCGTGCAAGTTGTAGAAGTAACTGGTAGGTGTGTCAAATTAAGTTTTTATTTTCGATGGATCATTCAAGATTCCACTGAGGAACATCAATACTATTAAAAATGAATAAGATAATTTAAAATTTAGGTCAAACAAAATTTGCAATAAAAAAAGACGGTATAGTTTTTAAAACTAACCGTCCTTTTTTTTCATCATTTTTTGGGAATTATTGTCCCCAAAATTCGTCTTCAGCAACTTGGTTTTCTGAAAACAACCAAACCTGAACAATTTTCTCATTGACAACTTCAAACAAATCAACGCCATTCATATCAACTTTTCTGTCGCCAATCGTACCAGTAAAATGTACTGGAAATGAAACTAAATCGCCGTTAGCCATCAAAGCTCCAGTAGGATTTATAACCAATGTGCCTTGTGTCTCGCCCATCATATCACCGAGCATTTTGCCAATCTCTTCAAGCCCTTTTTTAGTACCAGCAAATTTATGGTTTCCTGGTTGGTGCCATTTTGCGTCTGGACTGAAATGTGCAAATGCGGTAGGGATATCTCCTTGGGAAAGTGCTAGCGAATAAGCTGTAACTACTTCTATTGCTGTCATAATATCTGGTTTTAAAATACAATTACTAATCTACACATTTTAATTTCCAAAAAAATCATCATCTAGAGATTGGTCATCTGAGAATGTCCATACGTGAACAATCTTTCCATCTTTGACTTGAAATAAGTCCATTCCGCCCAAATCCATCACTTTCGTTTCTTTTTTGGCCGTAAACCAAACCGGAACGGATATCAAATCTCCGCTTTGAAGCATTGGTCCTGCTGGTTTCACAACCATATTTCCTGATGTGTCATTCATAATGCTTTCAAGCATTTGAAAAATCTCGCCCAGGTTATTTTTTAAACCGGAAAATTTATTGTCTCCTGGCTGATACCATTTCGTTTCAGGTGTGAAATTTGAAAATGCTTTTTCTAAATCACCTATTGCCAATGCATCAAAATATGCTGCTACAACTTGTTTTGCTTCCATACAATTTAATTTATTTAATAAAAAAATCTTTATTATCGCTTGCCCACTGTGATAACGAAGTCATTTCAACAGGAAGCTTTTCCAAAATACCGTTCATTTCAGGGTTGAATTTTGAAGGGAACTCTTTTGAATTCTGAAGGTTTTCATAATAAGCAGCAACACTTGACGCTCCTGCTTCTCCAACCATTGGTTTCATTATTTCACCAAACTCTTGTGGCTTCTGCGGATAATAACTAATAGTTTCTCCTACCCCGTAAGAAAACTCTGAAGCTAATTCATTACCTTTTAAGTTTTGTAAACCGCTGATTTTGAAATTATCGGCTTTTAAACTCTCATTGTAGATAGCTTCAACTACAAATGCACTTACATCTCTCGAAGCAATCCATCCGATTGGCATTGCCTCCGGTGTAGGATAAGCCAGTTTTTTCTCACTGCTGATAAAAGGTGCGCAGAACGGACCCATCATATTTTCCATATAGATAGTTGGTTCGATGATCACATAATCTACTCCACTATTTTTTAAATATTCCTGCACATCCAATTTCACATCATCAACAGGCGACCCAACTTTCTGAGACTCCAACCAGCCGCTTGTATTCCAAACTATTTTTTTTACGCCATTTGTTTTTGCCGCATCAATCACATTTTTTGCATATTGCAGACCGTCAAAAGGATTGGGTAACGAAACAGGAATTAAAAACGCGATGGCATCTACACCTTTTGTAATTTCATTTATTTTTTCAACATCGCTTAAATTTGCCACAACCGGTGTTGCACCTGCTTTGGCTAGTTTTTCAAAACTTTTTTCAGAGCTTGTTGCAGCAATTACCTCTGCACCTTTTTTCTTTGCTTCTTCAATTACATTAAACTGTTGTGAGCCTGTAGCTCCAAATACTAAAATATTCATATTCAGATTGTTTTATAACATTAATACTTTTACAAAGCTATGCACACACCCACCTTTAAACAAGTACCCACCTAAAAGTAAACCACTTACCAAAAGGTTAAAATTATTGAATATCAGTATGAAAAATTTTAATAAATCTTTTAAATACTGTCTTGACAATTCTATAAACTCTGATTTTGATTTCATTTTTAACCTTTTTATTCAAAATCGACAGGATTATTAGACTTCAGTTTCGAAGGGATTTGTGACTAATATCACAGATATATCAAACAAAGTAATTTTATATTTGCCAAAAATGTAAAATACTTTTATAGATTATACAAACAAAACTACCATTAAAGTAAATTTTTTTTTGAATAAATGGGGTTGTTATTTAACGTCATTAAAATACACTTTCCACAACGACCACTAAAATCCCATTAATTCACACTTGTTATAAATTACCATACTATCTATGAAAAATAAAGAACATGTTAGAAAAATGCTTGAATATGTTGGGAACGATTTTTTTCAGGAACTGGAAGAGTATTCGATACATTCCAACATAGCAGCACGACAAGAAATCATCGCTGAAGGAGAAAAAATCGCCTATATCCCTATCTTATTAAAAGGTTCGGTTAAAGTTTACTCGCTGTATGATGACAGAGAACTTTTATATTATTATATCAAGCCTTTTGAAACATGCACAATGACCTTCTCATCTATTTTCACAGATGCGAAGAGTCGTATATACGCTTGCGCCGAACAGTCTTCAGAAGTACTATTGCTGCCAACTGCTAAAGTCCTGCAATGGCTTTCAGATTACCCTGCTCTTAATCAATTTTTCTTCAAAGAATATGATAAACGATACTCTGATATTATGAGAATGGTCACTCAGGCAGTTTTTCATAAGTTGGACAAACGGATTATCGATTTACTTGATACAAAAATTGAGGAAAACGGTGGTGATCCGGTGAAGATATCACATAAGGAAATTGCAAATATTCTTGGCACTGCCAGAGAAGTTGTCAGTAGAATATTGAAAAAGTTTGAGAATGAAGGTGTCATAACACAATCAAATCAATGCATTGGATTTGTAAAAGAAAAATAAATAGATATTATCAATATAGTGAATATTGATATAAAAAGAGCGCAGTGACAAATATCACCGCGTTTTTTTTTTGACTAGAAGTAAGTTTGCCACCTAGAAATAATTTTTAAAGATATGACAAAAACACTGATATTGGTGTCGATGATCTCTTCGCTCCTGTGTTACTCTCAGGAAGATTTGCTGAAAGATATCGATACGATCTCAACAACAGAAACTTCCCATCCTCCGGCATTTAAGGCATTGCAAATTGTCACTGGCCAGTCAACCAAGCTTACTGCAAAAAATGAATGGTATGTAGTTATCGCACACCGCTTTGGAGATGTGAGTACCGGATTCAAAAACTTTTTTGGTTTGGATGATGCTTCCACAAAACTCGGCGTTATTTACGGATTGACCGATGCGGTCTCGCTTAGTTTATCCCGAGAAACCAACATGAAAACTTTTGAGTTTGGAGCAAAATACAAACTTCTAAAACAAAATGACAATGTACCGGTAGATCTTGTCGGATACAATGTTATGGCACTAAATACGGATCTGGATACTGAGACTTATCCCTATTTAGAGTTTGGCAACAGGCTTTCTTATCTAACGCAAGCACTTATATCCAGGAGATTCAATGAGAATTTTTCCTTACAACTGACGCCGTCTTATGTCCATAAAAATGTGTACGATCCATCAATAGAAAACCAAAATCAATTCTTAACAGGATTAGGCGGACGGTACAAAATTTCAAAAAGGGTATCCATCAACGCAGAGTATTTCGTGAATTTTGACAGTCACAGTTTCTATAAAAACCCTTTGTCTCTGGGTATGGATATAGAAACAGGTGGACATGTTTTTCAGCTTTTATTCAGTAATTCTCAACTGAATTCGGATATTGGTTATCTGACTAACGCAACTGGAAAGTGGGAAAAAGGACAGATTTTCTTTGGTTTTAACCTTTATAGAGTATTTTAAAATGAGAAAAACTATTTATTTAACAGGATTCCTTCTTTTTGCTATAGCTTGTGAAAGCAATACATACGAGGAAATCTCAGACAATACACCAATTGCAGATTTGGTAAGATATGAAACTAACGTGAAGCCCATTATTGAAAACAGCTGCATAAGCTGCCACTCTTCTTCCAGTTTTAAACCATTAAGTAATTATAACGAAGTAAAAGATAATATTGACATTATTATCAACAGAATTCAAAGGCCCAATGGCGATCCATTAAGAATGCCACAGGGTGGCTCAATGTCATCAAATCAGATTAATCTTATCGTCAAGTGGAAAAATGACGGTCTAATTGAAAAATAAATTATATGAAAAATCTTACTCTAATCATGGTCTTCTTCTTATGCAGCAATCAGATCATAGCTCAAAAATACAGTTCTAAAATTGGTAAAGTAAGTTTTGAAGCGTCGTTGCCTATGGTCGAAGACGTTTTTGCACAAGATAACAACAATACGGTGATCCTAAATGCTGACACAGGAGATTTAGCCTCACTGTCATTAGTGAAAAACTTTAAATTCAAAGTAAAATTGATGGAAAAACATTTCAATGAAAACTATGCAGAAACAACAAAATACCCGAAAACAACCTTCAAAGGTAAGATCTTGAATTTTGATAAAACAAAACTAAGTGAAAACCCACAAAAATTTACCCTTCAAGGCGTATTGAATTTTCACGGTGTCGATAGAAATATTTCTTCAACAGCAACGATCTCATCTAAGGACGGAAAGATATATATGAAGGGTGCTTTTATTGCCAAAACAGGAGATTTCAAAGTCACTATACCTAAAATGGTTATGAAAAAGGTGGCTGAAAATGTGAATGTAGAATACAATTATATACTTATCAAATAATGAGAAAATTAATTTTGTTTGTATTGTTCACTTGTAGTTTTTCTTTCATATCTGCCCAGGAAAGAGGAAAATCAGTATTTGATGTTGCAAGAAGCGGGACGGTTTCAGAAATAAAAGAATTAATGATACAAAATCCTGATATCATCAACCAAATCAATGAAAACGGATTTTCTCCTTTGATTTTAGCTTGTTACAGAGGGAACACAGAGGTCGCGAACTTTTTGATAGATAATGTGAAAGACCTCAATTACAAAAGCCAGGAATGAACTGCTTTAGCCGGACTTTCTATCCGCTACAACAAAGCTCTGGTAGAACATCTGCTGAATAAAAATGCAGACCCAAATATTTCTGATAGTACCGGTACAACGCCTCTGTTTTGGGCAGTAAAATCTGGAAATAAAGAATTGGTCGAACTGCTGCTAAAATACAAAGCAGATAAAAAACACAAAGATTCAATGGGACTATCCCCTTTCGAATATGCATTAAAAACGGATAACAAAGAAATTATTAATCTTTTAAAAAATTAGTTTATGAAAAAAATATTACTAACTGCAAGCTTAGCTTTAGCAACAATTGCTCAGGCACAATTCAGTTCAGGCATCGTCAATTTAGGAACAACGGGAATGACCGTAAAATTAGACACCACACCTTCCTTAGTCACACTTACACTAACAGGTGCCGACAATTCTTACTTGGGAATTGGCTTCGGAAATGCTGGTATGGCATCCGGCTCAGACGGTTTTATCTATAACTCGACTGCCAACAGAGATTATTCTTTCAACGGAATTGGTGCCTTCCCGTCTGCAGACTCTTCACAGGATTGGACTGAGGTAAGCAATACCACGTCTTCCGGCATAAGAACTGTGATTGCAACAAGGTCTTTGTCTGGAGGAACAGGTGATATAATGATCACAAATACTGCTGGTGTAAAAAATATTTTCTTTGCCAGAGGTGGCTCTACAACAATCTCGCAACATAGTGGTACCAATAGAGGATACGCATCCTTAAATATGACAGCTACATTAGGAACACAAGATATTGATTTAGAAAGTGCCAAAATTATTTTTTATCCAAATCCTGCAAAAGATATAGTTACTTTCAAAAATCCTGAAAAAATAGAGTCTGTTGAAATTTATGAATCGACAGGAAGAAAGTTAAAATCTATTAAATTACAAGGGAATAGAATAAATATCTCAGAATTAAAAAATGGTGTTTATTATATAGAAATAAACTTAAATAACAAAACTCAGTTTATAGAAAAGCTAATAAAAAATTAGGCTACACTTACGATCTAAAATACCATCAGGCTTTAACTAATTTTTCAGTTAAAGCCTGATTTGGCTTTAGACAGTCATTGATTGTTTCAAAATTGATTACATGCTGGTATCTGTACCAAGCGTTCAAGAATCAATATTTTTCAGAAACATTGATTCAAAGCTGAACCTTTTTTCGGATATTCTTTCTTTTGACAAAAAAATTGACTCGGAAATACTTAATGAAGATTTTTGGAATTAAAAAATATATGATGGATGAAAAGCTATTTTTAAATCCGGTGCGAGATGAAGTCTTATTAAATTATTTTAAGTAGATTTATCGAAAAGCTATTAAATCATGTATATTTCAAAAATATCAATTGAGGGATTCAGGAATTTCCCTCGAAATGAGATCTTATTTAATGATGGTATCAATGTTATCATTGGCCATAACAATTCAGGAAAAACAAGCCTCATCAAAGCTATTAGCCTTGTCATAAATGGCGAAAGTTCAAGACGTCTTGAACTCGACGATTTTTCGAAAAATACGTCTTTAGAAAATCTTAAACGACTACCTCCTTCCATTACTATCTCACTAACCTTTACAAAAAGTAATGAT
This sequence comes from Chryseobacterium sp. CY350, assembly GCF_027945075.1. Lineage (NCBI taxonomy): Bacteria > Pseudomonadati > Bacteroidota > Flavobacteriia > Flavobacteriales > Weeksellaceae > Chryseobacterium > Chryseobacterium wangxinyae. The sequence goes on along the minus strand of NZ_CP116034.1, from coordinate 196,339 downwards.
GAACCTGCCAATAGTGAAGATCTTGTCACGGTATCAAATTGGTTAACAATTTTAGATGTTGATTATGAAGCAAGATTGACTTATAAATTTTTCCTACCCATTGATAAGCACGAACAATATTTGTCATCATTGGAAGAATGTGATACACGCGATAAAGCGTGGAATGTCATCAAACAGGATTATCTCAGATTTTACACGTATAAAATATACGGTGGTGACCCTACCCTTTTGCAGACAGCTGATTCAGATTCACTTCGAAAATTTGACTTTCAATTTTTAAATGCTATTAGAGATGTCGAAAGAGACATGTTTACAGGAAAAAATACGATGCTCAAAGACGTACTTGATTTCTTTTTGGATTATGATATAAAATCAGCTGATGAAGCTATAAAGCCTGAAGCAACAAAACTAACTGAAATCAAAGCGGCCAAACAGGTATTTTCAGAACAGGCAAGGGCATTGATCACACAATTACAGAATAGGATGCTGGCAGGAAAGGATCAAATTTTAAATTACGCGCGACAGACCGGTGCCACATTCAATAATGCTACACCTGACTTCGATGGAGGAATTTCAGAAGTAGAGCTGTTTTCTGCATTAAAACTCATTATTGGCTACGCAGGACTGGATATAAAGATTCCCGCTACTCACAATGGACTTGGCTACAATAATTTGATATATATGTCATTATTACTAGCCAAAATGCAGGTAAATTCTGATGGTAAGTATCTTGGAAGCAATGCGAAGGTTTTCCCGTTATTAGCCATCGAAGAACCCGAAGCACATCTACACCCTTCGATGCAGTATAAATTTTTAAAATTTCTGAAGGAAAACAGATTGGAACGGAAGGTAAGACAGATTTTCGTAACGACTCATTCCACACAGATAACATCTGCAGTATCACTTGATGATATAATATGCCTACATAATGAAAACAATATTATTACAGCTGGATATCCAGGAAAATGTTTTGCAAACGATTCTGCAGGTCAGGAATCGAAAGCCTACGTGCAACGTTTTTTAGATGCTACAAGGTCAGATATGTTATTTGCACAAAAAGTTATCTTTGTAGAAGGTTTGGCAGAACAGGTTCTTCTTCCAACACTTTCGAAATATATTGGCGTTGATATCGAAGATCACCACATCGCAATTGTTCCAGTAGGAGGAAGATATTTTGATCACTTTCTACGTATTTTCGATTCAATACAACCTTTTACAATACCTAAAAGAATAGTCTGCCTGAAAGACAAAGATCCTGAAAAAAAAATAAAAGTTCAAGGAACATTTATCAAATGTTATACGTTTGAAACAGGGCAAAACGATACAGTTTATGAATACAAAAATCACATTGATGATAAATTGGAAAAATACCAGGCACATCCTAATATTCGATTCTTTGGCCAAAATCACAAAAACGGGAAAACATTTGAATTTGAGCTTATGTTGTCAAATCTCGGAAACGACATCCTTTTAACAAACTCAATTTCAAACAAAGAGGAATTGAGTGATCTGCTTAATTTGAACAATGCTGGTCGCTTAAAAGCAGAGTTGCTAGATAGAATACATGACAGCCCCGCTGCCAGGGACTTCCGAATTTCCATTGAATCAATAGATGATCCTGCTTGGACAGAACAGGAACTGAAGAATGTTATAGTAGCGGAAAGATATCTTTCTTCTGTAGGTAAAGGTGCCAATGCATTAGAACTTGCAACACTACTTGAAGATAATTTTGTTCTTCCAAATATAGCTGCAAATCCTGAAGATCAAACAAAAAAGGATTTCAATGTCCCCATATACATTCAACAAGCAATTCAATGGATATGCCAGTAACAACTATCACATCAGAAAGCATTATAAACACTGAAGAGCATTTTAGAATATTTGCGGGACCTGGTGCGGGCAAAACACACTGGCTCGTAAATCATATGAGACATCTGCTTCAAAACTCCAATAGATTAGGTGTAACAAAAAAAATTGCCTGTATCACTTATACCAATGTAGCTGTTGAGACGATAGCAAAAAGATTACAGTTCGGAGCGGATAGAATTGAAGTATCCACGATACATAGTTTTCTCTACAACAATGTAGTCAAACCGTTCATAGGTAACATTGCGGAACAATTTGGATTCAATACCATTAAAATGGATGGTCATGAAGAACATCGAGCTAGTCGCAAAAAAATTACACAGTGGCTGGACGAAAATGATAGTTCATCAAGACTAAGAAACCCATACACATTAAATCAATTAAAAACTTTACCACACTATATGCCAGGTATTGCAAACTGGCTATCAACAATAGACTATAAATTGGATGGTGATGAGATCTTAATATCTGTAGACAATAGCAAAGCATTCTATACTATGGATAACGGTGAAAGAAGGAATTTTGGAGCAGCAACTTGCCTGAATATACTGGCTCCAGAACTATTATCTTACAAAAAATTATTCTGGGCAAAAGGTATATTGCATCATGAAGATGTTCTCTTCTTTGCTTATAATTTACTTAGACAATATCCTTTCATTGTCGAGGTTCTTAAAACAAAATATCCCTACTTCTTTATTGATGAATTTCAAGACACCACCCCTATTCAAGCGAAAATACTACAGATGATTGCTGCAAGGGGTACGATTACAGGAATTATCGGTGATGAGGCACAATCAATATTCAGCTTTCAAGGAGCAGATCCCGCTCATTTCATAGATTATCAACTGCAGGGATTGCAAGATTATAAAATTATTGACAATCGAAGGAGTACAAATGAAATCATCGATATTCTTAATCATGTTAGAAGAGACATGAATCAGCGGCCTTTTAGAAATGTAGTCGGCGAGCGATGTACACTTTTAATTGGAAATCACAGAGTTGCTAGTGAATATGCTAGAGAGATTTGTGGTGAAAATCTCACAATATTATCATGGGATAATCTTACAGCTCGGGAACTTGGGACTCAGATGACATCAGACAGACCTGAAACGAACTTAATTGAAGAGTTAACAAACATAGATAATTCTGATAGACGTAATGCCATCATGTCTTGTGTAAGAGCAGTAGAATTTGCAAAAGAAAAAAGGTTTAAGGATGCAATGAAGGAGATCCAGTTCAACTACCTCCATATTGGGAATAAAAATGACCGTAAAGCTATGGCTCTTCAGGGACTTGCCAATCTTTTGTCAAAATATGATCAGTATAAAAATCTGTCTTTTTTTGAATTCTACAATCATGTCCGTTCGGATATCAGGAATAATTTTCCTGCTGCTACAAGAGGTAAAGCAAAAGATTTCTACGACCGCTACACTTATCAGCAGATAGCTGTATGCCTTAAAGTAGATGATGAGAGGTCATCTTGCAAAACTATTCATAAGTCCAAAGGTGATGAATTCGACAATGTTTTAGTTGTGATGAAAACTGAGGCGCAATTTGATTTTTTAATAAATCAGAGTTTACGCTTGGAAGTTCACAGATTATTCTATGTGGCATTAAGTCGTGCGAAGGAAAGATTATTTATTTCCGTACCATCCTTAGGTGCTGAAAAACTCAAAAAGATAGAGCATCTATTTGAAATTAGTAATTTGTAAAAGCTTCAATTTCTAAATATATTTTATACATAAGAAAGCTCTTAACTCCAATCTTAAATACTTGGAGTTTTAGTATGATCTCAAATGCAACATACAATCCGATTTCCGTGCTTAAAAATGTCCCACATTGTTATGCTAGCATCTATTTCTTTATCATATCTTTTTCTAATTCTAACATATCCTAAAAGTTTAAAACTTTAATATTTTTTTAGAAACTTATTTAAGGTTATTTTTACTAAAATAAAAACATTAACACATGACCACGCAAGATGAAATCGAAAAAGTACACGGCAGTGGCACGCACGTACTAATACTAGGGGCTGGTGCCTCATTTGCATCAACGCTAAAAAACCCTGAAAAGAACGAAAAAAAACTTCCCTTAATGTGGAATATTGTAGATATTGTTGGGCTAAACGGTATCGTTGATCATTTACCAGATGATTATAGAGCATTGAAGCATGATTTTGAAAAGCTATACAGTAAGATCTCTAATGAAGGTAGGTTTCCAGATGAAAAAGAGGTTATCGAGCTTGAGGTTTATAAGTACTTTGAACAGCTTGATCTACCCGATGAACCAACAATTTATGATTATATGATATTGGCTCTAAGATCTAGAAAAGACGTAATAGCAACTTTTAATTGGGATCCCTTTCTTTATAAGGCATATGTCAGGAATGGAAAATTCACAAAAAGCCCAGGTATATTGTTTTTACATGGATGCGTCTCTTTAGGGTTTGACAAATCAAATGGCACGGTTGGACCTGCTGGAATGTACTCAAAAAAAACAGAGCAACTTTTTGAACCAACTCAGTTATTATATCCGGTTGATAAGAAAGATTATAATACTGATCCTTACATAAAAGGTCAGTGGGATTCTCTTTCTGATCGATTGGAAATTGCAGAAAGAGTAACAGTTTTTGGTTATTCAGCACCTATTAGTGATGTTGAAGCTATAGATTTATTAAGTGAGGCTTGGGGCGATGTTGAAGATCGAGCAATGGAAGAATTTGAATTAATAGATATCAGACCCGAAGATGATGTAAGAAATGCATGGAATAGATTCATACATACGCATCATTATCACTATTGTACAGATTACTTTAAAAGTTCTTTAGCGCTTCATCCTAGAAGAACGGTCGAAAGCTATCGCCATTGGGCAATGCCACTTAGTCCAGGAGAAATGTTTCTGGAGGGAAATAAGATACCCGATAATTTTAATACACTTGAGGAACTTTGGGAATGGCACCTACCATTAATAAAAGCTGAAGAAGCGTTTTACAATAATGTTGAGTAATGAAGTAAATATATAGCTTTGAAAACAAAAAATATAATTATTTTTTTTATTGCTGCGGTTGTAGGGATTCTTGGTGCATTATTCCTATACTACGAAGGACCTGAGTATGTGCAGTCAAGATATTTCTACGAAGGAGACAGAGGAGGTGCAATCGGCGATGCCTTTGGAGGAACTGCAGGTCCAGTAATAGCTTGGTTTGCTTCTATTCTAACGTTCTTAGCATTCTATATTCAGTACGATGCTAACAAAGATCAAAGAGATCAATTTGACAAGCAGGCAAATGATATCGTCATAGAAAGGTTTGAAAATAGGTTTTTTGAACTTGTAAGATTACACAGGGAAAATGTAAACGAACAAAACATTCAAAATAAAATCTTTGGTCGTAAGGCATTTACCACATATTATTTTGAGCTAAGGTATATTTACTTCGTTTTAGAATCTATGCACGACAAATTTCCTACGGATACAAGATTAAATAAAGAACAGTTAACAAATTTGGCTTATTTAATTTTCTTTTATGGGATTGGTCATGCTAGTGACAGTGTATTTTCGCACATCTTACCCCAAATAAATTCTCAGCAATTTTTTAAGAACACAATTGAAAAGCTGGAAAAAGAAAAAAAAATGTATTCAGATTTCCTTAGAGAAAAAGCTAGATATGAATCTGAAAAAAAAGTGAAAAATACCAGATTAAAAGATTTGGAAATAGTTCATAATGGCAAAAAAGCAGTTTTTATTCTTCTCTACGAACCATTCACCGGGCACGGGACAAAAATTGGTCACTACTACAGACATTTGTTTCAAACTGTTAAATATGTTGATTCCCAAAAACACGATGTTTTCCAACATGAGAATAATGAAATTAAATATTCTTATGTGAAAATATTACGAGCACAATTGTCAAACTTTGAACAAGTTATATTGTACTACAATTCAATATGTATTCTAGGTAATTCTTGGATTTCAGATGGGTACATTGAAAAATATCACTTATTGACCAATTTACCACTTTCATTTGCAGACTTTGGAATACAACCTGATAAAAAGTTCGAAGCAGAAATGAAAGCTGATTCTACTTTCTTCGACTGGGAAATACTTAAAGGCTCTTTTCATTAAACAGCCATTTTTTTGAAGTATAATTATCATAAAGAATTAAAAAAATCATAATTTTATCATCCATTTTGACATTGATATTGACATTATTAACGAATTTTACAGAATGGCCAAAAGAACTAGAAATCATATCTTAGAAGATAAATCAAGACAAGCATTATCAAGTATTTTACCTGAAAAATGGGTAATCAGGGATAAGGACAAAGACTATGGAATTGATTGTGAAGTAGAAATTTTTAATGACGATGGAGATTCCACTGGATTAGTATTTTGGGTGCAACTAAAGGCAACTGAAAATTCAAATAGTTATCATGTCAAAAATCTTCATTTTACTCTAGAGAAAATTATACAGTTTCAAAGTTATCAAATACCTGTTATGATAATAAGATATTCTATGAAAGAAGATTTATTATACTATAATTGGGCTAACGATTTAACCTCACAAATAAGAAATGAAGAAAAAATAAAAGTTAAATTTTCAGAAGAAAAAACTTTAAATTCACTTAGTTATGATATAATTGTCGAATATCTGTCAAGATTTAGTAATATAAAACGAGGAATTTTCAGTTTTCCTATTTCGACTTACATAAAAAAAAATTTAGTTGATTCAAGTCTTGTTTCCAGTTCCACAGTTCAGTTTTTTAAAGGAATAATTCAGAAAAACAATAATTATTTTAAATTAGTTAGGAACGAAGTTGATTCGAATCTCCAAATTATAGTTGGTAATGACAAAACATATTTATCATTATCAGACAGTCAATTTTCTTCAGTTGGTTACGACATAAATAGCTTAAATGACAAAGGTTTAGAATACTTTACAAATATTTTATTGTCTTGTTATTGCATATTACTTTATAATTCGGGTAAATCTGAATATGCTGAAAAAATTTTCTTTGAAAATTCGTTAATAGAAATTCTCCAGAATAATCACGAATTTTTAATTAATTTTTTACCACACCTTCTTTTGTCAGATAAATCCGAAGAAGTTCTAGATCAATTAGATTTTATGTTTGATTTAGAAAAAGACAATTCCATTCAAAATACTTCGTTAGCAATATTGGCGCTTGCAAAGCATCAAAATCCCTTAAGGCAAGATCTTTTTGAGAAATTTTTGCAGAAACAGCTTAAATATTCCAAAGCAAAAAACTACAAATTAGGAATAGCAATAACGAATTACAATTTAGCTGGTTTTCATAAAAATATTGGCAAGACAAAATTATCGCTTGCATATTATCTTGAAGCAAGAAAGTTTAATAAAGAGTATTTAAAGCAAGGCTATTATTATTTTGAAATAGCAGGGTTATTATTTGAATTAAAGAAATTTAATTTTGCAGCAAGATTTTATGAAAAGGCAATCGAATTGAAAACAGAATATAGATTATCAAAAGCCCTTCTGGCTGACTCTTATATACATCAAGGGCAATACGAAAAAGGAATTAAATTATTAGATGAATTTTTAACTGAAGAATTTGATAAAAATGATGTACAAAAAGATGAATGGTACTTAAAGTTTTTTTGCTTTAATTCTTTACTCCTTAATAACTATCCGAAATATCAGAATAGAGAACCAGATAAAGCATGTAAAGAATTGCAGACTAAAAACATTGATGGCTCTCTTGACTTCGATTTATTATATTCTGAGGCTTGGGTGGAAAATGGAATTAGAGCTAATAAAATCCAAAATATGCTGGAAACATTTATTTCATACATTATGGCTGCTCTTCTACATAAAGAAGATCCTATGTTATGGGTTTTCGCAACTGTAGCAGGCCTTTTAGAGGAAGGAGAAGCATATTTAAATGTATATCATGTTATAAGATTAGCTTATCAATATCACAATGAAAATTATATTGATCTACTGTTTGAATATTTAAGTGCGAAATTACCTAACGCAATTGACTCGATAATGAACTTTGTAGAATTATATATAAAAGATATACCTAAAGGAGATTTTTCACTACGTTTTTTTGAAGATGACAAAAATTATTTTCTATTAAATTGAGCACTTATATTTATTAAATATACTTTTTTACAAGTACTCAATTAATTTTGATAAAAGAAAAATATATTGATTACTAGAGAAGACGTAAAATTACGTATTAAATTATAGTATCCTTCATTTATGAGAAAGTACTCAAATACATCATTTTTTTTCATTTAATTTTGAGACATCAAAGCACGATTTAAATATCATTTAACACCTTCAAGATATTATCTATATCTGCCAATAAATGGTTTGAATAGAGTCCTGTCAAGTTCACAAACATCCAAATGGCTCCAATTTAATCTAAATGGAGCCATTTTTTTTGCTTTATCTTCCAGATTAATCCAGATCAGCATTTTTTATCATCCTAGTAAATCTACTTTAATATTGTAAAAGATCTGTTTCTCTGAAACTGTTCGGGTAGTATTTTTGAACCAATTTTTTCACTTTCCAAAGATTTTACGGTATCATGAATTTTTACGCCTTCCGATCCTACGGACGATAAATGCTGAACGTGTACCAATGGTAAATTTTTATTTCTGAAATGTTCAAGTATTTTACCCGCGTTTTTACATGCTCCAATCGTGCATTGACCTTTCATATCCGATAGATTCGCAGTAATGGTCAAATGCCTTGGCCAACATTTCCTGTACCCTCCAGTTGTCATCCGTCGCAACTCTAATCTCCAATATTTCAAGTGCCTTTGCATTTTCAACTGCTATTTGTACCAGGAGATAAGTGGCTAACATTCGAATCTGATAAGCATTATCATCCAGCAGTTTTGTTGCAAATTCCAAATGACCGATGGAAGTATCTTTTAAAATAATATCTCCTGCTTAAAAGATATATTTGAAGCCGTCTTCAATGCTTTTTAATTTTTCAATCAATGCTTCCATCTTTTTAACTAAATGTTTTTAATTCCAATATTTAAAAAAATTGCCTAGTGAGATTTGGTCATTATTTACTAACCCTTTTTAGTAAGTAATTTCCAGAAACTAATTTTCTTTCTTATTAAAAACCCTAATTTCTCATACAGTTTAATAGCATTAAAATTGGTATCGGCGCCGTGCAGATAAGGAATTTTAGATTCGTTGAATATCCTATTGCTAGCGTGGACAATCAGCTGTTTTGCGTAACCTTTTCCTGTTTGTTCAGGGTGGGTAATGATTGCATTCATTTCAGTGTAGCCATGCATTTTCATTCTCTCTCCCGTAACTGCAATTAGTTGATCATTCTTATAGATACCGTAATAACTTCCCAGATCAGCTGTCTTGTTTTTGAAATAGCCAGGTTGAACCAAATTAACAAGCTTAAATAAATCATTTCTTTGATCATCTGTATGAAGTTCAATAATATTTTCGTGAATGTCAATGTCAATGCGTTGATCAAGAAACATTTGATTGCAGACCAATTCACCTTCTATCTGAACTTTGTCATTGATATCAGGTCTATTTCCTATTACAAAAAAATTGTCTGTAAGAGAAGCATATGCTGCAATTCCTGATTCTGTCTCATTATCATTCACTGCACCACCGAAAGGACAATGATCAGGATCATAAAATTTCATATTATTATAATCGATCACGAAATCTTTATGGCTTTCATTTAAGGAATACCACGCCGGATTATCCAGTTTATTTATTTTCATTTTTAATATAATACTTTCCATTAAAAAAAATTATAAAATCACTTTATACTTCAATTTGATAAATTCTCGATTCTTCTTCCCACGGATGATACCCTTGGCCTATATATTCAAATCCGTATTTCTCATAATAACCTATATGATCTGTACATAAATTCAAATATTTAAATCCGTGTAATCTTGTATCTTCTTTGGCTTTGTCAATCAATAAGGAACCGTAGCCATTTCCTCTATGCTCTTCATCTATAAAAATTGCACAGATCCAGGGATAGAGGTCCATTCTACTTATAAAATCATTGGTTATCAGTCCGGCACACCCGATTATATTTTCATTATTTTCCAATAGATACCACTGAGGTAAGGACTGTGGTGCATCTATACTTTTAGAAATACAATCTTCATAAATAACCGGCGAAATCTCCGACCAACTTTCCTGAAAATACTTTATTGCTCTATCTTTATATTCCGGATTCTGTCTTACTGAAATGATCTTCATTGATATTTAATTTTTAATCTAATTCTCTTAATAAGTATTCTCCATAAAAGTCTATTGCAAATTTAAGATATTACTATTAAAGCCGATGAAAGTTGCTATCACATAATGAACATCAGACTTCTGATAAATGTGAGACTTGGTCATTTTTTGGTTAAAACTAACCATTGACTATATCTGGTCGATTATGGTAAATTCGCTAATAAATATAAAGCAATCGTGCAAATCACAAAATATAGGACAGCTTACAGAGAAAACTGTATCCAAATCTTCAAAACAAATCTCCCTAATTTTTTTGCAAATGAGGAATTACAACAATTTGAACAGTTTTTGGATCAAATTGACGATCATTATTACGTAGTTGAAATTAGCGGTGGTCCGGTGGGCTGTGGCGGAATTTTTTTCAACGAAATGAGTGATCAGGCAGGGTTATCTTGGGGTATGGTGGATGCCAATTACCACGGACAGGGAATAGGTAAGCTGCTCACAAGTTTTCGTCTAGATATTTTAAAAAGATTGTATCCCGATAAAATTATCAAAATAGAGACCTCACAACATACAGTGGCATTTTATGAAAAGAACGGTTTTAAGATTGTGGATGTTTTAGCGGATGGTTTTAATGAAGGACTAGATAGATACACTATGAAGATATAACCTCTAGAACTAAGAATGCATCTAATGTCTAAAATATTCAACTACTATTCTCCAATCTATGTTTTATAAAGTTCAACAATCTAAATTGATCCAGTGGATCATTATCCATATCAGATATCTTATTGCATTGGCATTTGTACCTTCTGGATTTACAAAATTAATTGGTGAAAGATTCACTCAGCTTCCAAAATCTGAAGCGGTAGGTCAGTTTTTTGAAGTCATTTATCAATCAGGTATGTATTATAATTTTTTGGGGTTAGCCCAGATTATTACAGCAATACTTCTGATGACTCAGCGATTTGCATTAATAGGTACATTATTATTTCTAGCGATCACAACTAATATCTGGATGATCACCATTTCTCTTCACTTCAAAGGAACATGGATCATCACAAGCTTGATGATGTTCGCCGGTTTTATTTTACTTTATTGGGATAAGAACAGAATCGCTGAATTATATTCTGATAACCATTTACAAAAAAAGAAATACGCACCTGCAGTATCAAAACTCTGGATCAATGCCGGTATCATTTATATTATAAGTCTTCTCATTCTATGCTATGCAGGTCCGAAAAAAGATCTGATCTCAGAAACCATTGCTATAGTGGTATACTTCATTTTAGTAGCTACACTACTCTACACCAATTTTGCTTTCTGGAAAAATTCAAGCAAGGTAAGTTCATCACACAAGCTACAATAGATGAATCTCTCTACATCTGCTGATAATAAATCTTTAAATTATTCTTTATGAAATTTTTGTTTTTGCGTTTTATCGTATTTTTTTCGATGGTCTATTCAGTCCAAAGTAGAGCCTGCTCCGCTTTTTTACTCGCAGGTAAAAATCATAATGTTGTTGGTTTCAATGAAAACTGGAAAACAATGCCGGGAATGATCGTCATCAACAAACGTGATGTTCTTAAAAGGAACATTAGCTGGCAGAACTTGACAACTGATCAACTTCAGCCTCATAAACAATGGACATCAAAATTCGGATCTGTCACCTTCAATCTTTTGGGATATGATTTTCCTTGCTACGGGGTTAATGAAAAAGGTCTTTTTTTGGTCGAATTATATCTGGAAGAAACAACCAAAGTTTACAATCCAAAGCAGCCCAATATGTTCTGGGCACAATGGATCCAGTATCAACTGGACAATTACAAATCGGTCAATGAAGTTGTGGCCCATCTGAATGATGGACCAAACATCGACTGGTGGCCTAATGCAGCCGGAAGTCATTTTTTTCTGACCGATGCCAAAGGAAACTCTGCCACGATTGCTCTATTGAATGGTAAGTATACAGTCCTTACCAACAAGGAAATGCCGATGCCCTTACTTTGCAACAATCAATATCATAAGGATCTGGCTGCTGCTAAAAAGTTTGATTTTCTGGGTGGAAATGAAAAGTTTGATTTTGATCAAAATAAGAACTGGGAAGACCGGTATAACCGTGCATATTATATGCTGAAGAATTATAAGTACGATGCTAAACCTGTAGACTATGCCTGGAGTATCTTGAACGCCATACATCCAGGTGAATGGCAGACGGTCATTGACACGAAAAAGATGAATCTTTATTTTAGGTCTGACTTGAAAAAAGAGGTGAAGACAATTGACATCAGCAAGTTGGATTTTTCTAAAAACGCATCAATAAAATATTTAGATATCCACACTGATGACACGGGAACCGTTAACGACAAATTCCAAATTCTTACAGCAGCTAAAAACAATACGTATGTTGAAAAAGGATTTCCAATTGGCTACGACAATAAAGAATTCGGAAATTCCGCTAGTTTCGAAAAACTCAAAAAAAACATTGTATCGTTTTTTGAAAACATTTTGCTATGATTTAGATGTTTTTAGAAAAAACAGCCAATTAATATATTTGAATAAATTATTTTTACGATGAAATCAGTACTTCAGAATAAGTGGATGTCCCTCGTTTTGCTTGCAGTAGTTTTTCTGGTGATCTACAATCCACTGACTAGATTTCCGTACACGTTCTGTGTTATCATTATACTTGTTTTGATTATCATATATCTTCAGAATGGAAATCTAAAAATGCTAAATTTTAAGAATCTCAATTTTCATGATCTAAAAGTAATTATAGCCTCCTATGTGATTTTAGAACTGGGTTTGGATTTTATTGTACAGCCATTTGTCACTTGGCTATGTAATGAACAGGCTGATTATTCTGCATTTAAGCACATTGAAGGCGATGCGTCCCAGTATTTTAAATGGTTGTACAGAATGTGGATCAGTGCTGCAATAGGAGAGGAATTGTTGTTCAGGGCATTTGCTTTTGCTCAGCTGAGAAATGTTTTCGGAGATAAAAAGGTCATCGTAGTCGTTCTCTCAGCATTACTCTTTTGTTTACCACACATGTATCAAGGAATAGCTGGATTAATAATGACTTTTGTAATTGGGATTGCATTTGCACTGTTGTATATTAAGTATCAAAATATTTGGATCAATATAATCGTCCATGGATTGATCGATACAGTATTTTTAAGTTTGAGTTATTTCGGATATATTGAATTTTATGAATTTATTTGGTAAATCATCTGGTAACCTTATAGCTAATTTTAACTCTCATATTTATATCTGAAAGTTAAATATAGTAGAGATGATCAATATATTTGGCTTCTATTTTTATAAGAAGTAAGGAAACCCTTATGAAAATGAAGCCATTATGTACTGCAAATATTCATTTGTAAGATTGCAATTTAAAAAAAAGCCAGTGAGATCATTTTTCTACGGGCTCCTATAACAATAAATTTATTAGAAAAAATGATAAAAATTAATCCTTTAATATCAGGCGAAATTATTATAGCATTTTGATAATTTTTCAATACTTTTGCTTCACGCTTTAGGGGTATTCTAAATAGAATTGAGACAGTCCCTTTGAACCTGATACGGCTTACACCGACGTAGGGAAAAGCAATAAGTCATTATTCTGATAATGACTGTTGTTCCGGATTTTATCCTAAAGCTTCTATTTACAAACAAATATTAGAATGGAAAATAATCTCTGGCAACACATCCTTCACGTAAGAAATACTTCTCCCCTAGTTCATAATATCACCAATTATGTTGTGATGAACAATACAGCCAACGCTCTTTTGGCCGTTGGCGCATCGCCCATAATGGCTCATGGAAAACCAGAGGTGCTAGACATGGTCAAGATCTCAAATTCTTTAGTGGTCAATATAGGTACACTTGATGAATATTGGGAAGAATCAATGCTGCTGGCCGCCAACAAAGCTGATCAATTAGCAAAGCCCTGGATATTAGATCCTGTAGGAGCTGGCGCTACTGCTTATCGTGATACAGTTCTGAGTACGCTTTTAAAATACCATCCAACAGCGATTCGTGGAAATGCTTCGGAGATCATCGCCCTTGCAAATGCAAATGCCAGTATTACAAAAGGAGTAGACAGTACAGCTCAAAGCACAGAAGCCTTGGAAGCAGCAAAGACCCTGGTTCAAAATTACAATTCAGTGGTCTGTATTTCCGGTGAAACTGATATCATCATTAACGGCAATAAAATTATTTATTTAAAAAACGGACATCCAATGATGACAAAAGTTACAGGTCTTGGCTGTACTGCTTCCGCAATGATCGGTGCATTCATCGGAGTCATTGAAGATAAAACGGAAGCCGTGGTTTCAGCGATGAGCCTGATCGGCATTGCAGGAGAAATTGCCTCTGAAAAAAGTTCAGGTCCCGGAAGCTTACAGCTCAACCTTATCGACAAATTGTATAATTTGACTGAAAAGGAATTTCTCACTCATTTGAAACTTGTTGAATAATGACCGCACATTCTTCATTTCCTTATCAATTATATTTGGTCATTTCCGAAGAGGACTGCTTGGGTAAAGATTTTCTTAAAGTTGCAGAACAATCGATCTTAGGCGGCGTCGATATCATTCAACTTCGTGAAAAGGATGCGACAAGGGAAGATTTTCTTTTTAAAGCTTTAAAACTAAAGGAGATCACTGATACGTACAATATCCCACTCATCATCAATGATCATTTTGAAGTTGCCGAAAAAGTTGATTCTGCAGGCATTCACGTTGGTAATAATGACATTTCGCCGTCAATTCTCAGAAATCAACATTTCTTTAAGGATAAGATGATCGGTTACTCAATTGAATACCTTAGCCAGCTGGAAAATGAGCATACGGAACTATCAGATTATCTGGGCATCAGTCCAATCTTCAGCACGAATACTAAAAAAGATACAGTAACCGAATGGGGATTGGAAGGCTTATCAAAAATAAGATATCTCACCACAAAACCACTGGTTGCCATTGGAAATATCAATTTATCCAATGCAAACGAAATTATAAAAGCTGGCGCAGATTCAATAGCAGTGGTATCCGCTATTTGTGCTGCTGATAATCCAGAAAAAGCGGCTTTCGAACTTAAAAATGAAATATTGAAATGAAGAAATATACGTATCCTTCTGTGCTGACAATTGCAGGTTTTGACAGCAGCGGCGGTGCCGGAATCCAGGCAGATATCAAGACAATTTCAGCTTTAGGATGTTACGCTACCTCCGTGCTTACTGCGCTTCCCGTCCAAAATACAATGGGTGTGAGAAAGATATACCCTATTCCAATGGAAGCAGTTGCCGATCAGATCGAAGCGGTGCTTGATGACATCGTTCCCCAAGCGATTAAGATTGGAATGGTTCATACCTCACTGTTGGTAGAAACGATCGCAAACACTTTAAATAAATATCCGAAAATTCCGATCGTATTTGATCCTGTAATGGTG
Source organism: Chryseobacterium sp. CY350 (assembly GCF_027945075.1). Taxonomy (NCBI): domain Bacteria; kingdom Pseudomonadati; phylum Bacteroidota; class Flavobacteriia; order Flavobacteriales; family Weeksellaceae; genus Chryseobacterium; species Chryseobacterium wangxinyae. Next base: position 180,799 of record NZ_CP116034.1, on the reverse strand, counting down.
GCCACAAGCGGACATCGATTGATCGAAGAAGAAACCATTGATACGATTGTTAAAAAACTATTCCCGATGGCAGATGTTATCACACCCAATATGGATGAGGCTTCGATACTTGCAGGAATGGATGTGAAAACTTTAGAAGATATGCAGGCTGCAGGAAAAAAGATTTTAAGGTCGGGCTGTAAAAATATATTGCTGAAAGGCGGACATCAGGAATCTCCCACCGTAACCTCATTGTTTTTTGATGAAAATGGTCAACAATATTCTTTTGAAACCGAAAAGTTTATCACTAATAATACCCACGGTTCCGGCTGTAGTCTTTCCTCGGCAATTGCCGCTTACATTGCGCGAGGTGAAGAATTATTGAAGGCGGTAGAACTCGCACAAAACTATGTTTTTGAAGCCATCAAACAAGGAAAGGACGTAATAACAGGCAAGGGAAATGGCCCCTTGAATCACTTTTTTAACCCAAATAAATTAATTAAAAAATGACCTGGTCTGAATTAACCTGGAAACAAATCGAAGATCGATATCAATCTATCCTAGAAATGCCTTTTGTCGTTGAATTAGCGAATGGTACTTTGCCTAAAGAAAAATTTCAGTTCTATATGGCTCAGGACTCTTTGTATCTCGAACATTTTGGAAGAGCGCTGGCATTGATTGCAGCGAGAGCAAACGACATCAGTCAAACATTAAAGTATCTTAAATATGCAGAAACGGCCATAGTAGTAGAAAATATACTGCACGAATCTTATTTTAAAGACTTCGGCTTAACTGAAAAAGGAGAAATACAGCCTGCGTGTCATCATTATATTCACTTTCTTAAGAGCACAGCTGCACTGGATTCTGTAGAGATTGCAATGGCTGCGGTTCTGCCCTGCTTTTGGATCTATAAAAAAGTGGGAGACCATATTTACAATCATCTTCAATCTGAAAAAAATCCCTATCAAAGGTGGATTGATACGTACGGTGGTGAAGAATTTGCAGACGCCGTAGAACAGGCGATCAATCTCTGTGATGAGGTTGCATCAGAAACTACTCCTGCTGTCAGAGAAAAAATGACAGAAGTATTTATCACCTCCTCACGAATGGAATATCATTTCTGGGAAGCTGCATATGATCTTAAAAAATGGGCTTAATGGATCAGGTAAAAGCGGTTATATTTGATATGGATGGTGTACTGATCGATTCTGAAAAATTCTGGAAACAGGCAGAATCTGAAGTTTTCAGTTCGCTTGGTGTAAATGTTTTAGACGAATTTACGGCATTGACTAAGTCAATGACAACTAAAGAAGTAACTAGGTTTTGGTATAAAAGATTTCCGTGGTTAGGTCTCACTCTTAACGCTGTAGAGGAAAAAGTTGTTCGCAGGGTCATGGAACTGATAAAAACTGAAAATTGTGAGATGAAAGGCATTAAAACATTCATAGAATCTTTACATGGATTAGGATTTAAGATAGGTCTGGCTACTAATTCTCCGTCCATAATAATTCCGGTAGTTCTAAATAAATTGGGAATTGCCCATTACTTTAATGCTGTGACATCTGCAGAGGAAGTGCCCAGAGGAAAACCGGATCCAGCGGTTTATGAACTAACAGCGAACAAACTTCAGGTCGATCCCAAATTATGTATTGCCATCGAAGATTCTTATTCTGGAATCCTTGCGGCAAAATCAGCCGGAATGAAAACAGCAGCGTACATCATGAAAAATACGTTTGTTTATGAAGCCGATCTGATAATGAATGCCTTTAATAATGAAAACAGATCTCAACTCACAAATATCTTTAACTGAAAAAATTTCCTGTTTCAATTTCTGATAATTGAATCGCACTGCTTGGTATTCCATAATTGATCAGACGGTCGATCATATCAGTCAGATGGCTACTGTCCCGCAAGACACAATCTGCAGTAATACAATATTCTCCAGTAATTCTTTGACAACGAACTATTTCCGGAAATTTAGAGATATTGCTGATGAATCTTTTGAAATCATCATTGATGAACTTCAGATTAATAATCACGCGAAGACCGAATCCCAGCTTTTGATAATCAACATCTATACTGAATTTTTTAATGATACCTTCATCAATTAAATTTTGAATTCTCTCCTTCGTGGCAGACTGCGAAAGAGATATCTTGCGACCGATTTCGGCATAAGCCAGTCGGGAATTATCGCTTAAAATTTTTAAAATCTGCCGATCAAAGTGATCTAAACTCATTTCCATTGTAAAACTGTCATTATAAAATTGATTTAGGCAAAATTATACATTATTTCAATTATTTCCACTTTTAGATTTGATTTATTTAGATCAATTTTACGATATAATAATTTAAGATGACAAACATCAATTTTTCCGATAACGGAGACACCCCTTTTGAAAAACTTATCGGCCACAACGACAAAATACGCTCTGCATGGAATCAGCTTGAAGAAATATTTTGGAATTCCACGAATCTGGATAAAAATTTATTGGAGCAGGTAAGACGCGCGATGGCATTTGAAAACGGATGCGAATATTGTATGGTCAAAGCAGGAAAACCTGAATTTGACAATTCTCAATTAAAAATATCAACAGCAATCGGTTTTGCTGAGCTATTCAGTAAAGATCATCAGTCAATTTCTCAAGAACATTTCAAAATGCTTAAAGAATTCTTTACCGAAAAAGAGATTTCGGAACTTTGCACATTCATCAGCTTTATTAACGCTTCTCAAAAATTGGGTAAGATATTTAATCTTACCGAAAATTATCAGCAAAATGCCGTATTAAAAATAAAAGATTTCTTTTAGTAAGTGGTTCATAAAATAACTGTGTAAAACAAAAATTTTTTATGGCTTACTCCATTGATAAAAGGAACAATATAATTATGTCTTGGTACAGCCTATTCTGCTGCCAAATCTTTGATTTTATCATTAAAACCAATAGTGCTCGTGCTTGAGCCGGCTAATTCCCCTACTTTGACCTCACTGATATGTTTATCTTCCACAATAACTGGAACTACTGCCGCAAATTGTTGTTGCAAGCATAATGATGTCGGATTAGTTTCTAAAGTCTCAGCGAATACGTGTGTAATAATTTCATGTATAATACTAATTTAATAATTTTTTTTGAATAGATATAGGGCGTGTACAAACTCAATTTTGTCACTGCTTAATTTATTTGAAAAATTTCAAATAAATTACAGATTTTCTAATTCATTTCTATACTCCACATCGTTTAATACTTTCAAAACATTGTCTATATCCGCTAATAAATGGTTTGAATAGAGTCCTGTCGTGTCACTTAATGAGACAACTATTTATTAGTTGTCTCTTTTTTTATAGACATAACAAATTATTTATCAAACTATTATAGCTCGATATTTTATGGTTTGAATTTTTTCAGTTGAAATCTTTAGACTATCTAAAATATACAGCCTAAAAGTGCCACATCAGAGATTTCATCGGCATTTAAGTATGGTTTGAAATCTCATTAAGGTTCTAGTATTTTTATAATTGGTCTAGTTTAATTTTATAATAATTGATAAAATTTCCATATAAAATTTGGTATATAAAAATACATCATTAGTTTAAATTTCCCAACCTTTTATGCTCCCTTTCTAATGATAGTGACAAAATCTCTTCGGTAAGCAAATGATTTTCTGACCGCCAGACTTCTAAGGCACAAGACCGTAACACATTGCTAATACTTCCTCCTGATAATTCTGATTGTGAAGCAATTTGCAAAAGTTCATCCGTTTCTGACTGAAGCCATTCTTTGGGCAAAATTTTATGCCAAATTTTCAGGCGGGAAAGCTGATCAGGTATCGGAAAATATAAAACAGACTGAAATTTCCGGAGAAATTCCCCGTCAAGGTTTTCTCTAAAGTTGGCAGATATTATGACAATACCTGGAAATTCTTCGATCCTTTGTTTTAAGTAGGCCACTTCACGATTAATGTGGATGTTATTGTACAATTGGGGCAGTGTAGGCTTTCCCAAAAAAGGGTCGGCTTCATCAATAAACAAAATCCAATTCTGAGAGTTTGCGCTGTCAAATACTTTAGCAATATTTTTTTCAGTTTCTCCAATGTATTTGGAGAACATCATCGAAAGATTGATCCTGTAAACGTTTACTCCATTTTGCTTTCCCAGTAATGATGCCGCAAGCGTTTTTCCTGTCCCGGGAGGACCATAGAAAAAGCAGCGATAACCTTTGGGAATGTACCTGTCCAAATCATAGCGCTGACGAATATCGTGTTCGTTGACAATCCACTGTGAGATGATTTGTAACTCAGACCACAATGGAAATGGAACAACAAGATCTTCCCATTGGAGCGGTGTGATTAAGCGTTTAGCAGGAAGATCATCTTTTTTGATTCCGTATAACCTATTCAGGAATTCATCGGAAATGCACAATTTACCGCTTAAAAAAGGTTCCGCTTCTCCCTGCCCTTCTAATGAAAGTATATTGTTTTGATAAAACCAATGTTCTTTACGAAACATTTGGACAACAGAATTTCGGCTTTTTGGATTGTCAATGCCAAGCAAAAATGCAGCCGTCTCGCCAGTGGGGAGAAACCCCTGATGTGAAATCCCTTTCCATCCTCCAAATTCAGTATAAGGACGGTTCAAACTGTTATTCATTACGAGAAAGGAATCCAATCCATTGGGGTCTTCGTGAGGCATAATGGCTAAAATAAATACCACTTTTTCCTCCCAAGTTAGATCGTTTCCTAAGGCTGTTATCCATTCGTTGATCTCTAAAGGTACTTCACGAAGTGATTTGTAAACAGTTTCACTCTGAAAATAAAGGGAAATAGCTGTTTCAATGAAAACACGGAACTGCTCAGTAGCTGTTGTCATATAGTAAGGTTTGTTTTTAATAGGACATAATGTTTACAAATCTAATATAACATAAAAGTAACTGTTTTGATTATAATATTGTAAAATGTACTTCCTTATTTTTAATCATTTTTAGATATTTAAATGAACCAACGATATACTCTAATATACCTATCTATTTTTAATAGCATTTTTTTAGAATAGATAAGTGTACGAAATCGATAGCCTAGCTCCACAATGTATTTGAAAAATTTCAAATACAAATTGATTTCTATAGATATCAAATTACGATTTATATATCATTTAGCACTTTCAAAATATTATCTATATCTGCTAATAAATGGTTTGAATAAAGTCCTGTTAAGTCACTTAATGAGACAACTATTTGATAGTTGTCTCTTTTTTTATAGACATAACAAATTATTTATCAAACTTTTACAGCTTGACATTTTATGGTTTGAATTTTTTCACTTGAAAACTTTAGCCTATCTAAAATATACAGCCTAAAAATGCTACATCAGAGATTTCATCGGCATTTAAGTATGGTTTGAAATCTCATTAAGGTACTAGTATTTTTTCTCGTTTGGCTTATTATAACTTTTTGATACTAAATATAATAATTCTAATATAATTTTAGCTTCTTTCTCATTTACCTGAACTCCATTCTTGGCCAGAATAATAATTGCTTGCTCTACTGAAACATTCCTATCAATGAAATTCATTTTTCTTATTGTTTTTTTGATGAGTTTTTGCTGATAATATTTTTGAAAATGCTGGATTTAAATCTAAAGAAAGATTTCCTGTTTTATAATCAATATCAATCGGAGGAATAAGATTCACAAGATATTTTTTATCCTGGGTATCAAACTCGGAAAATTTCTGAAAAACTTCAACTAATGCTTTATCCTCTATTTTATTCTTTCTATCAATAGCACTTAATTTAAGAATAGTATCACGCGCCTCCTTCTTAAGATTTCTAATGTTGACCTGATTTTCCTTTTTTAATTCATTATAATCGTCAATCTTCAATACTCCCGCAATAAATAATTTTCTACCTCGAGAAAGAGTCAAACACTCCTCTTTTATCTTTCTCTCTATTAATTTTTGAGAGTATAAATAACTTGCTTTCTGAGTCTTTATATTCTGATCTTCTAAAACATTCTTAAATAATTCAATTGAACTATTTGATAGGACTAATTCTTGAAGCCTATTTTGATAGCAATCATTAAGAAAAATAGCATTGATTCTTATCCCGCAGCCATGATGACAAAAATAATAGGGATATTGTTTTGATCTGCCTTGTACAAAACATCCAGTCAGTTTTTGATTACAAATAGGACATATCAAGAAACCTCTCAGAAAAAATACTCCTCTTAAGTCTTCTTTTCTACCTGTAGTTTTTATTTTTGTACTAATTAAAGATTGAACCTGATAAAATAATGATTCCGATATCAAAGGTTCGTGTAAACCTTTTATCATTTGTTCTTCATTAGAATTAAGTTTGATTGAAATAAGTCCACAATAAATTGGATTGCGTATGACCCTGAAAAAATGTGACCTTGAACAAATCAATCCTTTATCATTAGCTATTTTTCTAATCTCGGATATTTTTTGGTCACTTTGGACAATTTGATTGAAAACCCATTTTATAATCCCGGCTTCAGGTTCTTTAGGTACGATAGCTTTTTTACCATCCATCAATGTTACATTTATATATCCTATTGGTGCTTTATTAGGATATCTGCCCATCAGTTTCGCTCGACGAATACCATTCGAAGTATTTTGAGCTCTCCGAGTATTCTCTGCTTCGGGGACAGCCAAATATACAGCCAGCATAACTGTGCTTTCTGGCACAGAGAAATCTATTGGTTGATCAATAGCCATTGCTGTTGTTTTGTACTTTCGAAGTTTTCCAATCATTTCGTAAGCATATTCGATATTACGACTGAATCGGTCCCATTTGATGAATAAGATGTTTTTGTCCTCTCCTGCTGATTTCTTTTTAACTTCGGAGAATAATTCTTTCCACTCAGGTCGATTAAAATTTTTTGCTGAAAAATCTACTCGATAGATCCCTTTAACTTCAATATCGTTATATTTACAATACTTCAATAATCTATCCTCTTGTTCAGGTAAGGAGTATCCTTTTCTTTTTTGTTCGTCCGTACTTACACGGACGTATAAATAGGCTGACTTCATATAATTAATGTATTTATTTGATTTACAAATTAATATTTTTAAGTATATGAAATGATAAACAAATCAGTCTATTCCGTATCAAAGTAAAAACCGAGTTTAGAACAATCCTTTCTTACAAAAGACAATTTTTAATTACTGTAGCAATTTAAAAAGAAGCCTGTTCTTTATCATAGCAGTGTCTTAAAACCTAGATGACATTCTTAATTTATATTTATTTTCAGGACTAGACAAGCAATTAAAACAAAATCAAGCATTATTATACTGATTGAGAATAATTTTACTATTCATAAAGTGGAATCTCGGGAAGCTCTATTTTAGTTGATTGTTCTTGAATATTTTGTTCAATCTTACATCTTATTTCTTCGACCTTATCACTAGGAAATATCTCTAATAAAATTCGCTCATCAGTAGCATTAAACTGATCAGTAGTCATTATTTTTCTTTTCAATAATTCAAGATATTCACCGCGATTTAAAGTTCTTCCTAAAACTTTTGCTAGTTCTATAATAGACGACGGAACACCTAGTTCTAATCTTAAAAGTAATTTGGGAATTCTTTCTGTTAGCTTAATCTCCGGTTTTAGTATTTCAGTTATGCCAGCAACAATAGGAAGTACATCACAAACTCTTGAAACTATTGCTCGTATTGCACCTGCAGCAGAGTTATCTCGACTGTGCTGCATAAGAAGAGCCTCCATTTCCACCAATTGCATATCTGTTACCCAAAGTAGGCAAGCCATCGTTTTCTTTGATTTCGATGTAGTCTCAATATTATCCTTTGAATATCTTGAAAATGCATTTATCAACTGAGAAGGAATTCGCTGTCTTTGTATGGCGTCACTCCATGTATGTGGCTCTTTATAAATGCTTTTTTTGTTTATAGGCATATACACCTGCTGTAACTCTATAGTAAGTTGAGTGATACCCAATAATACAGGATCAGAAATAAGCTCTGAAGGGATTTGTTGCAAAGTACTAATAATACGGATAATAGATTCAACTTCAATTCCTGAATCTCCGGCTATTTTTCCTATTGCAGTGGTATGAAAATAGCTTTCATCGTCCATTTCGATTAGCTGATGATAGGTAAGTTCATTTAAGGCGTCATCAATATCTCTTGAGCTCCAGTCCCATGTGTTATATTTTATTTTCTCTTGATAAGCCCCAAAACTTTCTGTTAAAAATCCAATAATTTCAGACCTGCTCATTCCTCTTTTGGACTTGGATGCAGCCAGTACTCTTAATACCAACGAGCGACTATCTGTCTTTTTTGAAACAAAATTAGATTGCATATCTTCTGGATTTCCCAAAACAAAGTCTTGCCAGTAAGTATGTTCTGCTATTGAAGTTGTTGCAATCAAAAAAGAGTATCCTCTATCAGCAAATCCTAATCGACCTGCTCGACCTATAATATTTTTATATTCAGAAACTGAATAAGAAATATTACCCGGATGAGTTAGACCAGAAATGATAACCGCTTCAGCTGGAGTATTAACTCCCATAGCTAAAGTTGTAGTAGCTACTATTACTTTTAACCCTGATTCTTTGCTTCTGAATTGATCTTCTATAACAGATCTTTCCTCAGCGTCAAGATCCGAAATATGAAAAGCAACTCCATTATTTAATGTTTGTATTAATTTCTGAGTGGAAACAGAAGGGTCATTTTGTGGTAATGAATCGATTGCATCAGAAGCTGGCCGTAAATCTAAATTATTAGCCAAGTACATCGCACAAGCTTGTGCTTCTGATTTTGTCTCTCGGAAAACAATAACGTTTTTACCTTCGTTAACCAACTTCTGAACCAAAGGGATTATAATATCCTGACTAGATCCTTTCCTAAAACTGGGTCTTATCAGGTTTGTTGTACCTTCATTCCTTGTATCAGATTCAATATATCGAAAATCGCCATTAAGTTTTATAATTCCTTCATTTAGAGGAATTGGTCTTTCAGTATGTAATAAAAGACGACCACCTAACCACCTTTCTAATCCATTTAAGTCACCAATTACTGCTGACAAAGCTATAATCTGAGGTTCAGTACCTTCTCTACGCTTGAGTTTTAATAATGTTAATATAAACTCTAAATTTAAACCTCTGTTTTTATCAGCTATCATTTGAGCTTCATCTACTATGACAGTTCCAATTTGATTAAGGACATAAGGATTAGCTAATATAATGGCTGCAAACTTTTCATAAGTCATTAGACATATATCATACTGTCCTCTCATCAATGGTATAATATCATCAGTGACACTTTCTCCTGTAGCTTTGATTGTTTTAATATCAAAAGATGCATATGTCTCGTCAAAATGCCTTAACTTATCATTTACCAATGCTTTTAGAGGAAGAAGAAATACAGCTCTTTTTCTTTGTAAAACTCCATATATAGCAGCAAGCTCTCCTATCATTGTTTTACCAGAAGATGTAGGTGCGGAAACTACAAGATGGTTACCCGTAAGAATACCATAATCATTAATTGCATCTACCTGCAATTGATTTAGTGATGGTATCTTAGACTTCCATGCTTCTATAATGCCACTAGGGAATCCAAACTCCAGCAAGGATTCGATACTTGCATCCACCAATGAAAGGTTTCTTTCTGGAAAGGCTTCTTTGTAAAGTTTACCTGGTTTAAAGACAGGGAAACTAATCTCTTCTGTTATTTGTCCTAACAACATGGGATTTTGCTCAACTCCTAATTCACCAGCAGAGTTCTTAACACTGGATGTAACATACTCCAATAAACGGTATATGCCGATTTTTTGATCTTTTCTTACTTCATTTGCTCCTTGAAGTGCCTCTAGCAGATGGTAAGTCAATAAACCATGGCCTAACTTTCCATTTTCCCATGCAGGTTCGGTAGCCTTTGAGGCAGTTAAAATAACTCTGCCACTACCTGAAAACTGTTTTATTAGTTCTTCTCCAGATTTAAATTCTCTTGAAGCAAAATTCACCTCTAATGCTTTTGCTCCCATTCCTCCTGAAAAACAGCAGTCAATAATACATATTAATTGTCTTGCGGGAATATTTTTAAACCATTCTGCTAAAGTATCCAGAGCAATTGTCGTTGAGCCGATATCGTTAATATTTGTATCATAGGTTACTAATTCATGGGTATTTGTACCATGTCCTGAAAAAGAAAATATTACAATATCGTCCTCTGCACAATTGGATAGCTCTTTAACTTGGTATTCTATCGAATCTTTTGTTGCATTTTCATCGAACATCAAATGAAAATTTCCCTGAAGGTTATCAGAAAATAAAGAATATAATGCAACTGCATCTCGTCTTGCGCAAGAAAGCCAATTTATTGAAGGGGATTGAAACCTATCAATGCCTATAAATATACCGTGGATTTTCATTTGAATATAAAGGAATAGTATTTAATATACCACTATTCATACAAATATAACGAAAACCAAAATACATTAATTTACGGTTTCTCTCATTTTTTTAAAAATTTGTACTTAATTTCCGCCAAAGATGAATGAAAATCTCTTTCTAGTCGTTGTTCAATAGCAATAGCAATATCAGGAATATCTGATAAACGTTTAAGAAAATTCGGATATTCAACAACCAATATTAGCCAATTGGAGTCAAAAAATTGATAATCAAATTTCTTCGGATTCAAAAGCCACTTTTCAAAAATGCTTAAACCTATTAATTTTTCAAAATATACTAACTCAACGTCAATTTCAAGTTTGGATATAAGAAGAATAAAATTCAGAAAAGACAAATTGATTGATTCTACGGACTCTAACTTAAAATCTCTGTAACCTATTCTATTATTGACATAATTAAGATACATCTCAAAATAATCTCCTTCATCAAATTTAATTACTCCAGCATGTAGCAATAATTTATAGAATTCGTCATCAAATTGCATGTCAAGAAAATCCGTGAATGCACCGTATAAAATTTTCTTACAAGAATCATCTACGATTTGAGCCAAATTAATAGCTTTTCTGAAATTCTTAAATGTTCCATCCTCTCGTTGACAATTCAAAAGCAGTCTGTTAATTAAATTTATGTTGGAGTATTTGTATTGTGGCTTATGCCTTAAAAAGGCTTTCGGTATATTTCTTATTAGACCTTCATACTTGTGATTATGAATTTTATCCCTTCTGATCGCAATATTTAAAATAGATTCCAGATCTTTTTCTTCAAATAAATCTCCACGCTTGATTATAAAATTTTCGAGCTCTTTTATATTATAATGAGCCAGATTGTCCTCTACATCCAAGAAACCTGTTAAAGTTTTGATCAGTGGTGCAAATTGTTCTTTCTTCAGATCTAATCTTGAAAGAACGGTGAAAATATTTGTAAAAATAGTATTGTATTGTTGCCCAAAATTCCAATTTTCAAGTTGAATCGCTACAATTTCATTTTTAGCAAAATCACTAAAGAAACCATCTTTTATAAAACTGCTCAAAAGATTGTTCAGTTTTAATAGCAGCTTATCTATGCTTTTCTGATCAACTTCTATCATATCCTGTTTAGAAAGTATTTCCCGTAGTTTAGCAGAAGGGATATGTAATATACTTTCTGTCAGGATAAAATCATTGAAATATTGAAGTCCATACCCCGCAGTATTATAGCTGATCATTAAAGCCTGCAGAGTGAGCGCAGTGATCTTCTTGTATTTATCAAATTTCACATAAAAAATGGAATTGCCATAGTGATGCCTGAAGCATTTCTCATAATTTAAAAGCAGATTGTACGCATAGTCTGGACCTGTTTGAGACCCTCCGTCATCAATCAGTTTCTTTAATGCAATAACTTGCTCGAGGAGCTTATTTACAGTATCCAGACTTTTATCAATAAGATCGTCATCCTTCACTTTCTTTAAGTAATCTAGCACATCCCTTTCGATATAAAATTCCAACTCATTATAAAGCAACTTATCCATATCGATTGCTCTCATGTTGCTTCGGATTTCTTTCGTATCTTCCAATGATGACATCTGAATCAGGTGATATAAAAAAGTGGTATTCAGCGCAGCTAGAAAATATGTCACTCCCTTTTCAGGACTAATTTTTGTCAAATTCCTTATTTCATTTAAAATAAAATAGGATGTTCTGTAGTTATTCGAAGATACCAAAAAATTTCCAAAGGCATACTCCATTGTAAGGTAATCCAAGTTTCCATCGGCCTGCTTTAGTTTTCTAATAAGTTTGTCAAAATCAAAATTTCTGTAATTACAAATCATGCAGTCACAGACAGTGTCATCAACACTTAAATCAATACCTACTTCTACTATATTGTCATCCTCACAGCTGAAAATATGAGTCTTTGAAACCCCAATAACACCTTTTTTCCGTCTTAATTCTAACTGATAGTCACGAACTGCGTGAATTTCAGTTATCATACATTTATTCAGAAATTTGAACGACCATCTTAATCTTTCCATCGCTTCATTAATATCTATTCCTTCCAATTCTGTTATTAAAGAATCCGAGAAACTAATCTCTCTTCCATCCACAGAAATTTTGGTCAATAGTGTATAAATATCTGGATTGATCGTAAAAAGCTTATCATCATGGTAATGCCATACATATTCATCCAAAATATTAAAAGGCTTTATAGAAGCAAGATAATCTGGACTTACAAAACCAAACTCTTCAAACCTTTTAAGTGAATAGTAAATTTTATCAATAATATTAAGGTTCTCACTTTCAGTTTTTGATTGATCTTTTGAAAGTTCGAACAGCGTATCTGTATTAGATCTCTTAGTAAGGTCATATTTTATAAATCTATCGTTATGAAATAGAAATAAAAGTTCCTTCAGTTTATCTTCATTGTTTAATTCTTTTAAAAGGTAAACCTGATATTTCGAACTATCTTGTGATCTGTAGAACCTGATTTCATTAATATTGGTAACAACAACCCATTTACAGTCCCCACCGGTCTTATGTGCATAATTAAATCCCTGTTCAACTGCCGAAATACTCTTTTCCCGTTTTTGTTTTTCGTCCAGATTAGTATTTGCATCCTTTACCTCTATGACAACTCTAACTTCATCTTTCTCTTTATCAGCATAAAAATAACCTAGAACCGCATCGGGCTTGGTACCGTCTGTTAACGATTTTTTCTCTTCCCGCAACATCCACGTGTGAGCATTTCCGTAATTGAAGTTTAAGATATCTCCAAAAAAAGTAGTAACAAATCTTGATTTTATCTCCTCTTCTTTTAAACTACCGAACTTTCCAGACTCCAACTCTCTAATAAGTGATTCAACGAGATTTTTTATTCTCCGAATATTGGGCACAGCAGATAATTTAAAATCATACAAAAACTTATTTATAAAGAATTCGGGGAAAATAGGTTTATTCATCATGGATTACTTGTTAAAACAAAAATACATATTGCAAATATATTTTGACTAAAAATTAGATTCATTGACCTCCTATACTATTTTCTTTTCTAGTGTGGATAGAAATTCCTCATCTTTAGTATTTACTGAACTATTCGAGATTTTAAAAAGGATGAAGTAGCTAATAATTTTACTGAAATATTATTTAATGTAATAATTGGGAAAACTTGGCTATTAACTCAGTAAATTAAATACCTGTTAATTATCTCTGTTAGAAAAAATAGCATCCCAAAACTTTACAGAATGAAAAAGCCCATCTCTTTGTTTTATAAAGTACTTTCTTGTCTTTTGTGTAAATGCAGTTTGATTTGCCCGAGGGTTGCTGTTATTTGTTCTTTGAAAATATTCAATAAACCAGACTAATTCAAGATTATCACGTTCGAGAGTTTCAAACAAAGTTTCTTTTTCTACAACGAGAATTTCCTGTGAATTGTAACGTTCATCTCTTTTCTTATGTAGGAATCCGACAGTTCGCCCTTCGGTGTTTAAAAATTTTTGACCGATAAAGTTAGTTATACCTAATCTTTTTCTAACCTCTTTTGAAGGTATTTCATTATATTCTTCACCATCTACTGTCTCACTTGTAACACTTGTAACACAAGATAGTATTTGACATTGATAATCATTAGCAGATATAAATTCTTGGTCACTTTCTGTTTCTTCTATCCAGTCCATCCACATTAAGCTGGAAGGGTTGCTATATATGTCTGTATCCGGTCGAGCATGCAAATCTTTTAAATTATCAGCACACGAAATTTGTTTTCGAGGATCTGAAATGCTATTATTAACATCCTTCTTTATTATCCCTGCAGTAACAGAAATCTTACCTAAAACGTACTCATTGGAGTCATGGACAGTTGTTGAGTTATATAGCGCAACAAAGTCAGACTCATCAGCTGAATTATAGAAATCTGAAAGTTTAAAGTTAATCCATTCGTTAAAATCTAAATTAGGTTCATTATTAACGGTCGACTTTATAAATGATCCAACATCTTTGTCATTTTCAATTTCACCGACGAGCTTACCTTTGATGATCCAATTAGGAAAATAGTCCTCCTGAACTATAGCTTTTTGAAAGATTTTAGATTCAGCAGGATTTGGTATAGCTGTTAAAATAGAATAGTCCGTAACTAATCGTTCAGCTCCATAGTCATTGAAAGAAACATAATCTGCTAAATATCCTTGGAGATAATATACAGCAAGCCAGGTATATTTTTCTTCGCAGGTAAATAACCTGCTTTTACTACCATGCGAGGATTCAGTAAAGCCATTACCTTTTGTTCTATTGAATCCTAAACTTTTGATATATGAAATGGCTGCACCCATTGCCCAAGTATATGCAAATATTTCTTTATCATTTTCACGTTGGCGATATAATTCCATCAATGCTTTAGCTGATTTGCTATCATTATCTATTAACTCATCCTCTCCACGGGAACTTGGATACTCCAAAAAGTTTTCAAAAGATTTCTTCAGCACATACCATGCAAGATCATGAACGATAGGGTAAAATTCTTCGCCACCATCCATAGCATCTCTATCAAGCAGCAATAACTCTTTTTCTTCAATTAACTTAGGTCTGCATATTTCAACTTCTCCGGATGTAATTAGTCTGAATTGATAGCCTCTTTCTACAATTGCTCTCATTCCTTGCCTTATAAGCACATTTCTATATTGTTGCTTTTGGGAAAAAACATTTTGTAGAGACGATTTAGCCAATTCTTGGATAGCATCTGGATCCTTTAGATTAGCAGCAAGTGCAATCATAACAGATGACAAATCCGCTTGAATTTGGGGGTCATTATTTTTAAATATTAGATCTAGCAACTTTTTAAATTCTGTTGGTTGTTGTAATGCCCACACAGCCAAAGAATTTCTAGCTTTTTCTCTAAATTCCTGATCTAGATTAGAAAGAGACCATGCCAAAATCAAAGGTGTTTCGTCAAACAGAGCATAAGGAGAAAGTGTTAGATCAGAACCCAAGAAATTAAGCAGCGCAAATTTTATTGGATTAACAATTTTTTGATTTTTTGCAGATGAACGCTTTTCATTTTCGTCTAGCCCGGACCAAATTTGATCCCTTGAAAAAACATTGTCCAATTCATATAATATTTCATGCATAAAAATTCCTCCAAAAAAGTTTTGATTATAACGACTTGATGGTAAAATGAGATATTGAAGTGCATAAGCTTGACTACGGCCTCCTGACAGCACCATCGTTTTTATTTCATCTGCATATTTATTAAATTGCTCTCTACTGGAATGAGTCAAGGCCTTTAATCTCATTTCCAAAACACTATCTTCATCAACGCCCTTCAAAACAAATCCCTCATCTCCTGCAAGTTTATTGTAAAGTAGAAAAATACGGTCAATTGCGGTCTGCAATACGAGATTTGCAGAAGTATTTCCTTTAGAGTCTTCAATAAGATAAATATTTGGAATATCTTCAATTTTTCCTGATGAAATTTCGTTAGCAAGTCTGCTGGCAATGATTAGTTCAATGGCTGAATTGTTGATCATTGTATAAGAAAATACTCTCTTTTCCAAGCCATGAATCTTTTGAATATATTGTTGACGAATCAGAAGCCCATTATTAACAAGAAAATCTAATATTTCGTTATGGGTCGGTATATAATTTCCAACCGTTTCTTTGACAATAGCACTAGCTCTTTCATGAGAAATCTCTTTATCAATAAAAAAACAGTCTGATAACGAGAGAAGAGTATCAAAGATCGGAGTTACACCGCCGTTTATTCTTGATGTTGAGGTTTCAACAAAAACTTCTTCCATCATATTGATCTTGGACTGTAGCAAGTCATATGTTGTTGTAAGTACTAATTCGTCATCATTCAAAGTTTGCCCCTCGTACTTATCACAGAAAAGACGTAAGGCAAAAAGGGAATCAATTCCTCGAATCCTGTTAAGATTTCCAATTTTAATGTTGAAGTTGTTTTCACTAAAATACTTCTGTGCAACACTCCATACAGGAACATCACCTTCTTGAGGAAGAAGAACTGCTGCAAAGGAATAATCGGTAGGATCTTGATTACTTTTATGAAAATAATTTCTGCCAGAAAATACAAACCTAATCCTTGGAAATTCTTTAGATAGTAATACGGATTCACGAATTCGGGTGTACCATATTTGTTCTTTTCCAATATCCTCTTCTACTCCATCAATGCAAATTAAAACTTTTGAGTTTTCCATTGACAGTTCTTCACCTTTTTTTAATTCTTTTGCTTTTTGATGATCTGATGCGATAGTAAGGGCTTGCAGTGCTCCTAAAATCTCGTTGCTTGACCATCCTGGAAGAGAGAGGGTGCTTGAAAGTAATTCTGTCCATCCCTTATTATTTGCATTTTTTGCCTGTATAATTATTGCGGGGGTTGATTGTTCAATATGTTGATCAACGGCATTGGCCAATCCGTGGGTTTTTCCAGTTCCCGGATCTCCCAATATCAAACGCACTGCCCCTGGAAACATAGCACAAAGTTTTTGCTTCTTAAATTGAGCGTAATAATCTAAAGAGTTTTCTAAATTTAACAGTGTGTTGTATTGACCATTTCTTGGCTTCATATTTTCTAATTCTGCCAGTAAAATAGTACGATCGAAGTCTGGAATTATTTCCGGAACAAATTGATCATTTCCAATTTTCAAGGCATCAATAACATTTTTAAGATTGTCACACTCAAGCTCAATGTTGTTTAAAAAAAGATTAAGATGGTGTTCAGTTGTATCATTTGAAAGCCCACTGTTTATAAATTCTTCGATTATTTTTGTATTATTTTGCAACTGTTGTTTTTGTAACAACAATTGTGATTGCAGAGGATTACGAAAACTTTGCGAAAATTTTATCTCTTCGACTGCATCATGTATAACACCTTGTGCGTGTAGCTCTGGAATATATCGTTGATGCAGCCAACCAATCTTAGCCATTTCAAATAATTTTCTCAGTTCTTGTAAAGAAATTAATTCTCTATCGAACCAAAACTTCCGAATCCCTTCATTACCTGGTTGTAAAAGCTGTGAATTTATATCGTGATCAAACCACCATGTAAGACTTAGTGTTGGATAAAGAGATTTAATTTCATTATTAAAATCATCGACAAAACTATCTTCATGGTTTGCAATTGGTTTTTTTTGCTCCCCTTTCGCTCCCCTTCCAAATTTAACAGATGCAATGTCTCGTGGAATACAAATTATATAATTAACAATTTGGGGACGGAGTGTTAATGCTGTATCGATGGACTTTTTTATTTGCTTAAACTGGTCTTTTCCCAATGAATCTCTAAACCACTTTGCTTGAACTGCTAGTATTTTTCCGTCACCAAGCAAACCATAAGCTTCCACCCCACCGTCTCCCGCCGCTCCATTTACAACGCGGAACTTCAAAAGATTCTCCTTTTCAGTGCGGATAAGATAATTTTCAAAAAGATGATTACATAGTGTTTCAAATGCGGCATTTGAATCATATCCGTACGTTAAAAACTTACTCCAAATCATTTATACAGATTACTGGTTATTTCAATAAATTTAAGAAATTAAATTAGATTTCTTATCATAGGAATAATGTGTCTGATATTAAAAGAAATATCTCTGTTTTTGAAGATAATTTTAAGTATTTGTAATCAACGAATTTCATTATCGAAGTCTCAATTATCTTTAGAATTAATTCTAACTATTTCAGGTTCTGGACTCACTAAACTAACTTTGAAAGGCAAAATGATTTCAATTTTCTTATTTTCTTTTTTTATCCTGCTCCTTAGAGATACTATTCAGAAGTTGTCTTAAAAAATCATCTGAATCTTCTAAATCTTTGTTGTTGGCTATTGGATGATTTTCTTTTTGCTCAGGAACCTGTGGTAGAGTTGGCAAAAATTTCAACATATCCCCATCAAAAATAATTAAGCCAGAATACTGGTGAGGCTCAATTGAACCGTTTACAATTTTCCTTTCTCCCATAATTGTCCAAAACACCTTGAGTCCCTTTTTTTTTAGCTGCCGTTCCAAAGTTTTCCGTTCTACAATCAAACGATTTTCACTATTGTAATTAACATTCGCATCAAAACAGACAACGTCCCCTTTGCTGTTTACAAGTTCACCCTCTTTTTTACCATACTCCAGTTCGAGCGCATCGAACATTAATTTTGAGGGTTTAAAGAATTGGGGCACATTGTTCTGGCTATTGTCAAATTCTTCTTCCCAAAGAAAATCAAGAGCGGTCGGTGCCACTTTACCTATATTTTTGCCATTGACCTTAATTTCTTCCCACTCCGGATTTTCTTTTAAAAAATCCTTAAATGCTGGTGACCAGTAGAATTCCCTATTAAACAATTCATGAATGGTATGAGCTTCCGGCATCCAGCGTCCTAAAAAATTAGTTTGCTGTAAATTATTTACAATAGAATCGTAAGAATCCTCTTTGACCAAATAGCTTCTGAGCTGATAGTAAAAATCCTGATAGGGAGCCGAAAAGTCAAAGCCTTTGGAGTCGGTAGATGTTGTATAACTATCACCTGCTTCAAGGACCAACCATTCCCGAAATGCATTGCCTTTTTCTTTAAATAAGATAACGGACAAGGGGTCGAATGCGTGGGCTGGCGAAGTCATCCATTCATCATCAGGCACTTCCTTCCAAAGCGTATAGTCTGGGAAATCAATGAAAGTGCGATTCTTGCTTTTCTCGTGGTTTTCTAAAAAAGTGGGATCAATATCTCTGACATACGGTTCCCACGGGCCATTATAGTTGAAGGACAATTCATTGTCCGCAACACGTGCTAGAATTTCATAAAATGCAATCCACTGATACTTTTTACCGATTCTTTCGTTATTTTTTTTGCCCATCCGGGGATTGTTATATCCGACTGATCGGTCAAAGGAACCGTGTTTCTCAACGTCGTAGCCTAGCTTTCCAAAAATATACTTTACCGCAAGATTGCTTAGTCCCTGAAAATCTATATTACGCCATGACCGTAGACCACTCTGGAAAACATAACGCCCAAAATCTCCATACATTCTACCGCTTCTACCTTTCTCTGTCACCATCGAATTGAAAATTAAGGTAGCGCCATTAAATTCACTTCCAGTACCATTTTTCACTTCTTCTTCCAAGGCAGAGATTTCTTTATTGGATGGAAGTGTGGTTTCAATATAACTCTTGTATGGGGGACGCATTTTATCACGTTCATAAACACCTACTTTGCGGAAGACAGCGTATTCAATTATACTTCTTGCGTAGTCGCGGGCGAGTATATCCGGATTAACCTCTGTAGTTTTAAAGAATTTATTGTAAACTAAATCTGCTATTGATTTTAGACGTTCCCCGGAGGATTTTATGGCACATCCATATGCAACTGCAAAAACACGCTGGGTTACATATGGATCGTTGACAGACCTGAACTTTTCAATCCAATCAAGCAGGTGATCCTGGTAGGTCAGGAAAATATAAATCAGGACTTTGGTCGATATATCCCGCAGGCTTCTATTGGTACTGGTCAGAAACCAACCAATCGTTGTCACCGCAAGTGTTATTGTTTCATCGTCATAAACAGATCCATCATTAATCCCCCAGCCCCATTTCAAAAGCCTTGATACCGCATTTATCTCATTATCTTCTGAACCATTAGTATGTTTGTCACTTAAATAAATTGTCCATGATGCATCACGGTCAGCCAATGAGAAACCAAGCAGCATTCTATGCAGAAAATGGGCATTGAAAGGCTGATCCGTCTCTAAACACATGCCAACGATCTCGTCATAGAATGAAGTATTCGATAGACCTTGGTTTTCTATATAACCTTCGGTAAACGTTTCGAG
This sequence comes from Chryseobacterium sp. CY350, assembly GCF_027945075.1. Lineage (NCBI taxonomy): Bacteria > Pseudomonadati > Bacteroidota > Flavobacteriia > Flavobacteriales > Weeksellaceae > Chryseobacterium > Chryseobacterium wangxinyae. The sequence goes on along the minus strand of NZ_CP116034.1, from coordinate 160,593 downwards.
TTTGTTGGTGTCGACCTGTACAACACGCCAAGAAAAACTAGTATAAAAACCCTTTACGATTGATAGATCATATCGTAAGTTGTCAGGTAGGACTTCAAAAAATTCAGTCTGCTTTTGTTCTGGAAACTGGATACTTAAGGCTTCGATTAATCCCTGATTCTCTATTCTTGAATTACGATCTAAAAGAATTTTACCAAACATTCCTACCTTGTGCCAATCCGATGCCAGTGGAAATTGAAGACCGGCTATAAGTTCTGTCGCTATCAGGTGATCTCCCATCCTTTCGTAGCCATAGGTAACGCAATAACCTAGTTCTTTTGGTGATGTATATCTGATGCTGTCGATAAAAATATTTTCTTCTATAAGTTTATCCAAAAACTGGGGTTTTCCCAAAAAACGGTGCACAACATCCTCAGTAAGCAAAAAGGCTTTCTCATATTCGATGTCACGCTCACCATCAACCACAACAGTAGAAGTAAAACGCTTAAGAACACGGCTGACATGGTTTATTTTATGCCACGCATACTTAAAGTGTTTTCCTTGTCCTATTTCACGGTTAACATGTTCAATGTAGTATCTAAATATCCTGTCAATACCAATTTTCTTCAAATTTCTGATATTGCTTGTATCCCTTTTCAGCCCAATACATAATAGTTTCAAGAATAATGGATTACCAAATTCCTTGGTAAGAACCGGAATACTATCAACAGGCACACCATAGTGTTTTGCGAAAGAGGCAAATGCTTCACGCTCAAAGCCAGAAAAGCCAGAATGATGGATTGTACGGATGCCTAAAAAATTATCATCCCCAAACATAAATGTCCTATACGTTGTCCTGTAACTGATAACGAGTCCCATGTATGGATATGGTTTTATATGTTCGATAAACTCCCGAAAACCACTTTTCCAGGCAACAACTCCTTCACCTTCATTAATGGCATCAACCATTACTAAGACCCGCTCATTTATAATTTTACCTTTTTCATTAACAATGTTAAAAAAGGTTTGCAGATCACAACTGAAGTTGAGCTGCGTCAGTATCTGATTCCAAGGCTCGTTTTTTCCATCAAAATTCTGCCCGAGGAAAAACAGGGTAAATTTATTTTCTATCGCTCTTTTCGTCACGATGTCTGCCAGAAGATGTGACTTTCCGGATCCCGGCTCACCATCTAGGACGATGACCTGCTCGCCGTACCCATACCCCGCTCCAAGAAACATTTCTGACTCCTGATACAGATTTGAAGAAGCTTTTTCAAAATCCTCATATACAACCGTGGCCGTAAATATATTAGAGCTACGATTTGAGTAGATCATGCTATAAAGTCTCGAACTGAAATCATACATTCTACGTCGCTTCTTAGCGAGCTCTAACCAGTCAAGCTCAAGCAGTCTTTCGGATTTAAATGCTTTTGAAAAATATGATATAAATTCACCGATGGCAATGATAATTCCTTTACCGCTTACCGAAACAGATGGGTCATCAGAGAAGGATAGAGTCACCCGTTTCCTATTAAAATGAGTCCGTTCAGTCTTTATCAATTTTGAATAGGGATCCAGTAGTCTTGTATAGGCATTAGTCACCGTTTTTAAGGCCTGCTGTAGTTCTTCACTTTTTACTTTGGTTGCTGCAAGTGACTCAAAATTTCGAAGGATCGGAACTTCTACATTTATATCGGGTGAATATCGCGGTCCAAGGGAGCGAATAGCCTTTTTGTTATGCTGTAGCACATTTTCTGATGGAAGAACACGTTCAGCCCTAGCACTAACTATGGCCATATCCTTAATTTGATCTGTTATCCAAGGAGCCACTTTACCGGCTACGAAACGGCGCCCTGCTTCGTGGTACTCAGATACTATACCTATTAAAAATAATTTCCCATTGACTTCAATACATAAACCACTTCCGGAAAAGCCTTCTACATTGTAGTCCCCAGAAGTATTTTCATCGTTGAAATCTATACTGCATTGCCCATGGATATTCGCCCCTTCACTATCTGGAGCGATAATATTAACATTGGCAGTCCAAGGAATCTCGTTGTTGGTCAGCGAAGGAAAACCTTTGAAAACACCGCTAAGCTCTTCCTGCTCAAAATTTGAAAGATAAGTAACCGGGAATTTTCCTAAAACGGCTTCTATACTTTTACGCCACACTCGGAGCACAACAATATCCGGTTTATTTTGTTTCTTTACAATAATTGAATCGGAGTCTGTTAACTGATAAGAGACAAGTCCATCCGAATCCCCTATCTTTCTTGATATTTTAATCCTATTCTCGTCAGGCAAGGCCCTAAATGCTTTACCGTAAATACAGTGTTTAGCTGTAATAATGTAAATCCATTCAGATTCCACGTTGGGTAGATAAACGTAACCACTGCCGGTATATTTATCTTTAGAATTTATCCTAACCGCAACTTTTGAAATTAAATTCCCATTTCCCATGAGCGCTAAAGTTTTATTTCATAGTATTTTTCAGATCCTTTAGGGAACGAACAGTCAAAATTGTATTTTTTACTTGCGCTTTTATCAACCTTGAATATCGATTTTAACGTCGGATTACTGTAATTGAATATGAAATTTATTTTCTCTTCTATATTCCTTTTAGGGTGGCATAAAATCTTCGAGAGCGTCTCCTTGTTTGGAAGTTTATGCGAGTTATCCCCATTGGCACAGATAACAAACTGGTTGCAGTCGATCAGGTCAAAGAGCGATTCGCTATAATTATAGATGCTTCCATGATGCGGCAACTTTACGTATTCACACTTGATCCTCTGCTCACCGCTTTTGTTCAGATATTCCTGTAATCCCTGCTTTATTGTTGTTGGGGTTGCATCACCTAGAAACAAGATCCTTTTACCATCGTAGGTTAATATAAACGCTATGCTGCTCAAGTTATTAATATCCTTCTTGCTCTCTTTCCTATCGGATTTTTTAACTAGTTCTTCTATCGGATATTTGTAGTCACTCTCTTCTACAGCTTTAAGCTTGTTGGAGTTTTTTTTATGAAATGCTGCTTCCTCTTTTTCCCATTTTTCCCCCAGCAAATCGTATTGGGGTTTTCCTGGCGCAATTACCTCTATTGCTAGTCCATTAATCTCCCATTGTTTTTCTGCAAGGACTTCATTGTTCAATAGCGTTTTGGTACCCTTTAGAAAGTCTCTGATTTCGATACCTTTTTCTACACTTTTTGCAGACGATTTCTCAATGATGTTGAAGCGGTTGAAACAGTTGAACCAAATTTCTTCCGGCATTCGGGAGGGTGCGAATTTTTTGTCACGAAAAAAAGCAACAGATCCATTGATATGGTCCGCATCAAGATGGGTTAGAATCCATAGTTTAAAATTTTCACTTGGTTTGTCAAATTCATTCATCTGTGGTTTTAGCGCGGTTTTATAGGTATCCACATAACCCGAATCAACCAATATATTTTGAACAGGTGCCTTACCTAATTTTATAAGTATGGAATCACCACATTTTGTCTGTAAAATCCTTATCAATAAACTCATTTTATAGTTGGCGTATTTGTGTCGATTTAAATTAAAGGTTTGTTTTAATCTTAGATGTGCAAAGTGATTTTCTGGAATCGTTTTTATGATCCTGATGTATAGAAAGAAGGAGACTCGTATTATCTAAGGTATTGATCAGTACCTTCTCATAATCATGCTTGCCCCGATTGAACATCTGGGTAATTTGTAGTTTCATAGTTGAGAGTTTTTAGTTTTTTATAAAAATAAGGATTTTACCTATACAATATAATCGATTTGTCCGTAAACTACTGGCAATCTACTACACTAATCCAAACGAACGGCACAATCTAACTAATAATCAGCCAGTTAATTCCATGCCGCATATACCAGTTGTTGATTGATTAGATAACTGGATTAGGAAGTTTTTCAATATGAAACGGATAAAAATGCAGCCAAGGTAAAAACATCCAGCCATCGCTCCTATCACTAAATGAGACAAATCCTGAATACAATTTGGTATTCTTATGATTTTTAATATATCAAAGTATAACTTAAATACCATCTAGAACCTTCAAAATATTATCTATGTCTTGTAGTAAATGGTTTGAATAGAGTCCTGTTAAGTTCACAACCATCCAAATGGCTCCAATTTAATCCAAATTGAGCCATTTTTTTTGTTTTTGATTCCAGAATAAGCCGAATTAGCATTTTTATTACTTTAATACATTTTTGTTCGAAACACAAAAAGAATAATTTTTAGTAAATGACACCTATTTCTCACTTACGTATCTATCAAGCCAGGCTCTCCAAAAAATTACAATAAGCGCCAGTAGACCAAATCCAACACCCACCCAAGGTGTAACGGATATTCCATATTGACTAATAAACCAACCTCCGGTAGCAGTACCTAATGAAACACCTAGATTTCCAAATGAGGTCTGCAAACTATTAGCAAATTCCTTTGCATCTGACGCTGCCGAGACCATATGCCCGACACCTATCAGGAAACAAGGTCCGTACATAATTCCCCAAAATCCGACCACGACTGCTATGCTGAGAATTGAGCCATCGGTATATTGAAATGCAAATGGAAGAAGAAACGTACCGGCAAGGAAAAACAAAGTAGTCCAGATCATATACTTCCCTAATAAGCGACCTGCCAAAAAGTTGGAGATTACACCCATCACACCAAATAGTAAAAGCATGTAACTGATTTCCTGTGTACTTAATCCTTTCTCTTTCGAAAGATAGTCTGCAAAATAACTGTAGGAGCAGAACCACGCAGTGATGAGAAATAGATTTACAGCTGTTCCAGCGATAAACTTGGGTCTCATAAGGATGCTCAATTGATTTTTAAAAGACTTCACTTCGTTGGTAGGCATTGAAGGCAAATATTTATAGATGGTGATCAGTGTTATCAAAATTAATAACCCTTGAATAACATAGCTCCACTGCCAAGAATAGATACTTGCAACAAATGTGGTGAAAGGAATTAATGTTACCTGAGCAAGTGCAATTCCACCGATAATAATACTGGTCAATCGCATCTGCATTTGAGGAGAAGCATCTTTAGTCGCAGCAGCGATCACCATAGAAAAAAATGCAGGATGCAGAAATGTCGGCAGTATCCGCAGTATCATCAGCAACCAGAACGGGGGGCTAAAGCTTGAGAACACATTCGAGATCAAGAACAATCCAAGAGCACAGATCATCACTTTCTTTTTGTCAAATTTTGACAGATACAAAACCATAAAAGGTCCTGTAAGCGCAATCGTTAAGGCAAATGCGCTCAGTAAATAGCCTGCTGTTGCAATATTGATTTTATAATAGTCAGCGATCTGAGGCAAGATGCCGATCACACCAAATTCTGTACTGATAATTCCGATAACGCCGAGACATCCCATATACGCTATCTTTTTGTTGAGATTTAAATTCATATTAAACTGAACGGTTTAAAAAAGGTTAAAAAAATATTGTTTGTTATTAGTTACATGAAGATGCTGTAATAATTAGACTTTGATCATTTGGATTAAATTTTCAATCATATCATAGATGGTTTTTCGGTTTTTATTCAAAGCATAATTTTTGAAAAGTGCGCTGGAAGAACCAGCAAGGAAAGCAGCAGTTAATTTTGGATCGAGATCACCTTTTATACAACCTTGCTCCTGCCCTTTCTCTACAATTTCAAAATAAATCTTTTCGATTTTCTTCTCATTGCCAGCCAACAACGTTCTGATATCTTCATCTGTCAAGGCTACTTCAAATGCTATCTTAACAGCCAAGCACGTTCGTTCTTCGTTGATGCTCTGGTCAATTGCCAGCCGTAAGGTCTTTCTTAATGTTTCAATAGTATGGGATTTAGGATCATCTGATACACTTTCATACTCTGAAACTTTAGACTTCATGTACTTGGTCAGGCATTTAATGAGCAGCGCTTTCTTATCACCATAAGTTGGATAAATACTGCTTCGGTTTATTTCCATACCATTCTCAAGGTCTGTGATAGATGTGGAATGAAATCCCTGCTTCCAGAAAAGTTCTAGTGCAACGTCCAATTTCTGCTCGTAATCAAATTCTTTGTTCCTTCCCATAATGTTGCAAAGGTAAATAATAAACTGGTCAGTTTAAAATAAATATTTGATTATTTTTAGATTGTATAAACCTACCAAAGAACCATCTTTAACAATATCTCAAGTTTAAATAATATTGAATAGTGTAACTTATATACTACTTAAGACCTTCAAAATATTATCTATATCTGCTAATAAATGGTTTGAATAGAGTCCTGTCATGTTCACAAGACAGGACTCTATTTAATTTAATCTTTTTAAAGTATTTTGATGCGAGAATTAGATTTTATAGCAATCTCTTATATCCTGATTCTTATATTTATTATGTTATAAAAAAATTCAATAATATTCTAGTTATTTATATTCTGTAGTTTACTTCTCAAATTCGACATATCATCACTCACCTTTTTGTCCAAAATTTTCGCATAATGCTGAGTGGTTTTGATATTCGTATGACCGAGCATTTTACTTACGCTTTCAATAGGTACGCCATTGGAGAGTGTAATCGTTGTGGCGAATGTATGCCTTGCAATATGAAATGTCAATTCTTTATTGATTCCACAGACGTTCACAATTTCTTTGAGATATGAATTCATTTTTTGATTACTGAGTACGGGAAACAAGACATTTGAATTTACACATTCCGGATGGTCTTCATACTTCAAGATCAGTTCTTGGGCTAAAGGCAGTAACGGAACTCTAGTTGAGGTATCCGTTTTCTGACGATGTGTGAATATCCATTGGTCGCCATCTATTCCAATATTGACGTGAGATTTGGACAATTTCTTTACATCAATATACGCTAAACCTGTATAGCAACTAAAAAGAAAAATATCACGTACTTGGTTTAGTCTGTCTGAGGCAAACTCCTTTTCATAGATCGTCTGAATTTCCTCTTTGGTAAGATATGGACGTTCCACTACCTTTAGTTTTGCTTTGTAGCCCAAAAAGGGATCTTTGGTGAGCCACCCATTTGCTATACATAACCGAATGATCTTTTTGAAATTCTTGATATACTTTACCGCGGTATTATTAGCGCATTTACGTACGCTACGAAGCCAGAAGTCATAATCCATAATAAAAGCGTGGTCGATCTTTGTAATGTCAATATCAGAAGTTTTATATTTCCAGATCAGGAATTCCTGCGTATGCTTTAACGATGTTTTATAACGCTCCAATGTTCCGGGCGCAAAATCCTGACCAACCAGTGCTTCTACTTTATCATTGTGATCCTGAAAAATAGGAATGAGCATTCTTGTGGAAACATCGGTTCCAAGTAGTTTAGATTTTAAACTCTCTGATGTTACAAAGTCTTCTTCTTTCAGCATCAGGTAATGAGAATCGTAAACTTGTTGTTCCAAAGTTTTAAGATAGACATTAAGCGTTTTCGCCTCCTGAGAGTTGCCAACTGCTTTATGTGCTTTAACATCCCATTTCTGTGGGTCGATGTACCTTTTAGCGGCAATGTCCGCTGCCTTGCCATCTATCGTGATTCGTAAGTAAATGGGAGCAGTTCCATTTGTTCGGATTTTATTCTTTTTTATAAAGAATAACAGGTTGAATGTTTTGTTCATAGTGTGGTAACTTTAATTGTTAATAATTTACTTTTTGTTACCACTTTCTGCAAGATGTACAATCGTTAGACTGCCTATTGGTCGGGTTTCCCTGAGTTTTTCGTGACCTATTTTCAAATTTTCAGGATGGGTCACGGAATAGGTCATAAAAATCGTGACCTATTTTGATTTTTTTTGATACTATCGCTAAAACAAAAAACGCTGTAAACATTGATGTTTACAGCGTTTTAGCTTATTTTGGTTTCCCAACTGGCGGAGAGAGAGGGATTCGAACCCCCGGACCTGTTACAGTCAATAGTTTTCAAGACTATCGCAATCGACCACTCTGCCATCTCTCCAAAAAACTCCGATCGTATCGTTGTTTTTCAGTGGTGCAAATATATAATGTTTTTTTTAATCTTCAAAATAATATTTAACGTTTCTTACCTTTTAAATAAAAATCAATTAAAATTAATCAGTCTTTTCTATATTTCCAGTCTCCAGATCTACGGTGCAATTTTCAGTTAATATATGAACTGTAAGATTTTCAGCGTAAACAGGACATCCATCTTTTGCTGCACTTATGTTTGTATTTTCAACGTTTTTTGCGCTGATCATGATTACCATACCTGATCCTTTACAGATTGCTTTATTTCCATCTTTTATTAATAGAGCTGTATCTTCCCCGAGCCCAACGCCATACAGATCCTGATGAAGAAGAACAGCGTGTGTGAGCCTTCCGAATCTGCCACGGCTTACAAAATGGGTATCTGCAATGAGGTTGGTAATCAAACCCAACCCAGATTCCAGTTTAATATCATTTGCTAAAATTGCCTCGCCGTTCTCTGCCTCACATATTACGATTTGAGGAATGCTCATGGCTCCGGCACTTGTTCCTGCAATGATAAAGTCTCCATCATTCTGATATTTTTCTTGTAGAGCGCGTTGAATATCTGAATTTTCAAAATGCTGACAAATTTTTGACTGGTCGCCACCCGTAAAAAACACTGTTTTTGAGTCTGCTATCCGCTTCAGATAGTCAGCAATGGGCGTTTCTTCCGTGTCATGGAGAAAGCCAAAATTTGTATACCCAATATCGTCAAAAGTTTTCTGATAGGTATCACGCATGCTCGCCGGTTCTGAACTTGCAATGGTAATCACTTCTATTCTGTCATCTTTAGAATTGACGAGTAATTTAAGAATTTCATCGTTTAAAAAAGCTTGGTTGCTCTCCTTCATTTCAACTTCATTATCAGCTCGATCTTCATTACCACCAATAATCAATAATTTCCCCTTTGGACTCATAAAAATTTTTTTTTAAATATGTTACCTTAAAATTAAAGAGGAAAAGCGCAAAACTATATGAGACTAATCATAACATCATATTTTTTGTTAATGAAAACAATTTTAATTTGAAATTTTTATTAAAGTTCTTTTTATAAGTTCAAATTTAAACCTGATAAAGCTGAGCAATATTTTTTGTAATTTCTAAAGTTTCCAGAGCATTTTCTGCACAAATAACAACAGTACTACCCTTTTGTCCGCGATCAATCGCATAATGTATTGCAGATGTGCTGTCTGCAATCACCTTACAGTCGAAACCTGGCTTTACATTTTGAATCCCTTCTTTTAAAAATTTCACAATTGATTCTTCACTTCGTCCTCTTGTATCACGATCAAGTCTTATAATAATTTCGTCATACATTGTTGCTGCAATCTCGCCAAACTCAATGATATCACTATCCCTGCGATCTCCCGGAACAGCAATAATACCTGTTTTTTTTCCTGAATAATGCTTGAGGTATTCTGCCAGCGCTTTGAGACCGTGAGGATTATGGGCATAGTCTACAATGAGATTGATTCCATTGATTTCAAACTCATTGATTCTCCCAGGCGTTTGCTCTGCGGTAGGATTAAAGCCCGTCAAGGCACGCTTGATCTCCTCTATCTGAATTCCTGAAAAGTAAGCTGCTAAGACAACAGGAAGTAAATTTTCGACCATAAATTTCGCTTTGCCATTACGGGTAACAGGTGCTTCAGTAAGATTAAAAACATAAGTTTTACAGAGATCATTGCAGATGAAAATATTGCCTTCGATGTCAGCAAAAACAGCAGTTCCTCCTTTGCTCATATGTTCCTGCAGGTAAGTATTTTTTTCATCAGAACAAAAAAGGGCAACATTGCATTTCACAAAATCTTTCATTTTGTAGGCGTGTTCATTTGCAGCATTTAAAATTGCCCAGCCTTCTGACTTTACTGCACAGGGAACTACAGCTTTTACTTTAGCAAGATCTTGAACCGTAAAAATATCTTTTAATCCCAAATGATCCGCAGCAACATTTGTAACGATAGCAATATCACACTGATCGAATCCCAGTCCTGATCTAATAATTCCACCCCTCGCGCACTCGAGCACGGCGAAATCCACGGCATTGTCATGCAATATAGTGAGCGCACTTTGCGGACCGGAACAGTCTCCAGAATTGATCATCTCATTACCTACATAAATACCATCCGTCGAGCTGAAACCGACCCTGTAACCTGAATGACTAGCCACATGTGCCATGAGTCTGGTAGTTGTAGTTTTACCATTTGTTCCGGTGATTGCTACAATTGGAATTCTACCGTTATCTCCTTTTGGAAACATGAGTTCTACTATAGGCTCGCCAACTTCACGGGGTTTTCCTTTGGTGGGAAATTTATGCATTCGTAATCCTGGAGCTGCATTAACTTCAATGATTGCTCCTCCATTTTCTGAAAGAGGCTTGGTAATATCCTGACTGATGATATCAATTCCGCAAACGTCGAGCCCAATCACTCTGGAAACTCTTTCAGCAATTAAAATATTGGAAGGATGCACAATGTCCGTAACGTCTTCAGCTGTTCCACCGGTACTTAAATTTGCTGTAGATCTCAAAAATATCTGCTGTCCTTTTGCAGGAACCGAATTCAATTGCAATCCCTGCTTTTCAAGATGGGCCTGCGTGCAAGCATCAAGACTAATTTTCGTGAGGACATTTTCGTGACCTTCACCTCGTAAAGGATTAAAATTTTCGGTTTCTACAAGTTCAGAAATTGTGGATATTCCATCACCGAAAACTGAAGCAGGCTGTCTTAGTGAAGCTGCAATAAATCGATGACCAACCACAAGAATTCTATAATCTGATCCTATAATTTGTTTCTCTACAATGACAGGCTTCGAAATTTCTGATGCATACCGAAATCCCGAGATGAGGTCTTCCATATTTTTTATACCGCAAGTCACCCTTTTTCCCTGATTTCCGTTGTAAGGCTTTGTAACTAAAGGATATCCTACCTGTTCTGCAATATTTAAAAGTTCACTTTCATCGCTTGCTAATTTTCCATCTGCAATCGGCAGATTGGCGCTTTTCAAGAATTTTTTGGTATCATCTTTATCACAGGCAATTTCTACCGCAATACAAGATGTCTGTTGAGTAATTGCTGCGCTTATTTTTTTCTGCTTTTTGCCGTATCCTAAAACAGTAAATCCTGCAGGTCCTTTACTTATTGGGATTTTTCGATCTCTTGCTGCCTGAATAATCATTGCAGTTGTAGGACCTTCACTGTACTTACGGCTAACAATTTTTACGAGTTGCTGAGCTTCGCTAAAATTTACCGGATTTTCATTATTAATGAGTGACTGTATGATTTCTGTAGCAATTTTAATTGCTTCTGAGGCGACCTCTTCAGTTTCATAATGTAAGATTCCGTATAAAATATCGGGCGCAGGCGAAATGATATGATAATCAAGAGACGATCCCTGTAAAATGGAGGCTAATTTTAAGCTATAATCTGCCAGACAATATAAAAAATCACTATACAAAGACGTAATTTGATACTCTGACCAAAAATAATCGCTGATGAACCTTTGCTTCTCAGAATCTATCTTTGATATTGCAGCAGAATCGTACTTAATGACAATAAGACGATGTTGATTGCGTGACCACATATTTGGCCCTCGCATGATTCTGATTTCACTTGTAATCATATCAATGAAGGTTGTTAAAATAAGATTAAATTTTCAATGGCTTGAACACATGTAAGCTCCCTCTTATTAAAAAAAGGATCCGTTGTTATCATTGCCGTAAGAATTTTGCGTCAGAAGAAATTGATCTAATGACAATTAGTCGTTGAAGTAAAATGATGAGTTGACCGTACAGCTTATCCTGAACAGAAAATATTCAGTTTAATCCTGATCTATTTTACCTGTTGCCGTAGAATCTCCCTGATTATTTTGTGACGATTGCTGTGCTGGTGCCTTCTGTATGGCCGCATTCTGTGATTCCGTATGGATGCTGTCTGTTGACATTGATGAAGAATTACTGGTAGGCACATCTTGATTGTCGTTCACAGTTACAGAATCTGTGTTATTTGACTGATCAGCAGATCCATTTTTCTTACAGCCTGAAAGAATACAAAAAAGTACGATGACAGTTATGATATTAAGTTTCATATAAATAATTGTTTATGGTATCTTCAAAGTTATTGCTATCACTTGAAGTACAATATGACTTAGAGCATAATGATCAAAATTTCAATAAGATTCATAACAAAATTTTCATAAGAATAAGTAATTTTAAAATGTATCTGATTATTTTTAAGAAATCCTCATTTAAAAAATCTACTTAAATTTCAAGTCAACCAATGATTTTGAAAAGCAACAATTTTCCATTCGTTAAGCTCTTTGAAAATGCTTAGAGATTAAGTTTCAATTAAAATTCAAATAAAAAAAAATTGTCAGCTGTGACTATAGTCATTTTCTCCGATGTTCCAATTTTTTAGCTTTGGAATAAAGACTGAACCTCATATATCCAACTTAGTAGTCTCCTTTAAAAAAACATTGAAGATCATTATTTTAAATGATTAGGAGTAATATAATCATTCTAAAAGAGAAATTTTTAATTCTAAAAATAACCGGTATGCAAAATCCAGATGCAAAGTCAGATCATAACAGATTACGAATAAAACACATCTGCAAACAACAGGTGAATGAGGAAGATGCGAAAAATACCAGCAAACCAAACAGCCAAAATCGGCTTTTTCCCAGAAAACCGAGAGGAAGTTTTACGAAATACAGAAGTCTCGTCGCATATTTTTTTCTAATCTTATTTTTTGCTATTCCGTTTTTAGCAATAAATGGAAATCCGGTGTTATTATTTGATGTTGAAGATCGGCAATTATTTATCGCAGGGAAACATTTTTATCCACAGGATTTTTTTATTCTTACTCTAGCTGCGATCATTTTTTTAATGAGTATTATTATTTTCACAATTGCATTTGGTAGAGTTTTTTGTGGGTGGATGTGTCCTCAGACCATTATGATGGAGAATGTATTTCGAAAAATTGAATATAGTATCGAAGGAGACAGGTTACAGCAAATTAAGCTCAATCAGCAAAATTGGGATTTAGAAAAAATTTCGAAAAAAGGTCTGAAATGGACGGTTTTTTTTATGGTTTCGCTTACCCTTTCTATCTTTACATCATTGTATTTTTTAGATTTCAGAAAAGTTTTTACAATTATTAATGACGCGCCATTTGACCACCCTACATATTTTGCAACAATTTTTCTGTTAGCAGGAGTTATTTATTATGTTTTTTCTTTTTTAAGAGAAAAGGTGTGTACCTTAGTCTGTCCGTACGGAATTCTTCAGGGAATTGTGATCAACCGTGACACGATGAACGTATTCTATGACTATAAAATAGGAGAAAACCGATCGCCGTGGAATAAAAGTGAAGACCGCAAAGCTGCCGGAAAAGGAAATTGTATCGATTGCAAACAATGTGTTACGGTTTGCCCAATGGGAATCGACATTCGAAATGGCCAACAACTTGAATGTATACACTGTACAGCGTGTATAGATGCATGTGATGAGGTGATGGATAAAGCCGGTTTACCAAAAGGTCTTATACGATATTCATCAGAAAAAGAAATTGAAACTCAACAGCATATTCCGTTCATCAAAACAAAAAAAACATCTGTAACTCTTCTCATTGCTCTCCAGTTTCTACTATTATTTATAGTAAGTAATGATAATAGTGTCGAAGCAAGGCTCGTAAAGCCTGACGGCACCTCGTTCTTTTTCAGAGATGATAAAATAATCAATTCTTACCATTATACCATCATTAATAAAAGCGATGCGAAAAAAATAACCTTAAAAGTTTTAGATCCTTCCTATGGTGAAGTAACATCCAGCGGAAGCAAAAATATCATCCTCAATAAGGATGATATTACAAAAGGGACGATCAATATTCGTTTTCCAAGAAAAAACATCACCCTTTCAAAGCAGAATATCCGGATTGGTATTTTTGATGACCGCGGTATTCTTCTCAGTTCAGTTGAAACGTACTTTGAAGGACCATTTAAACTGTTAAACCTCAACTAAAAATGATCTTGAGGCTAGTTATCCGGACGTACAGGCTGTATTTCTCCAGTGGGAAGACTTTGGAACAATGAAGGAAACATCATATGCAAGATAAAGTAAATCAGTACAGTAAGTGGTATCAGCGCAAATAAAACGATGATCAAAACGGGTGGTCTGTTCTTATTTTTTTTATTCGGTTTCATAATTAAAATATTTATTTTACTAAATGCTGCATGTCGAAGAATCGTATTATTTGACCATACAGATAACATACACAACAAGCATCTTTAAAAATTGCAACCTTAGTTTCAGATAAATAGTAAACCTGCCTTTTGAGCAGGCTTACCAAAGTTGACATCTAAAACTTTCATAGTGTTTTTGCTGAAAAATAATTTCAATCAAGTTACTAAGCAAATTTCTACTTCACTGCTTCTTTTGCTTTTTCAGATTCCATCAGATGATGTTCTAATGCCGGAATTTTTTTTCCAGCGAATTCTTTAAGCGATTTTTCAGAACCTTGAGCAACCTCTTGTCTGAAATCTGCAATTGTCTTCTGATGATCAATTACCATTTGGTTGGTGTACAAGCGATCAAATTCTGCACCTTTTGCAGCTTGTAGCTCGTCGTATTTTTTCTGTTGAGAAGCATCCAGACTTGCTGGCAGCGTATATGAATGGGCTGAAGCCCACTGTTTTAATTCATTATTAGCTTTCGTATGATCTTTTACCATCATTTGTCCTAGCGATTTCACGGTCTGGCTGTTCCCTTTTTTTATGGCAAGTTCACCAGTCATTACTTCCATCATTCCGCCCTTTGCGGCAGCATCAGCAAATCTTTTATCCTGATCACTAAGTAAAGAATCTCCCGGCGATGTTTGGGATGGTTCTACAGAATCAGCAGTGGATGCTGCTGGGTTTGAAGATGACGACATTTCGGTATGATCTGCCGGATGATTGGTGGGTTCGTTCGCTTTATTTTTGCTACAGGCGACTGCGCAGGTGATTGCTAAAAGCATTACAATTGTTTTTTTCATAATAAAATTTTAGGTTTGATATTTTCTTAAATTAAATTTGAGTTCTATTTCGGCAGCGGCATCAACCGTGCATGTTGGATGGCAAATTTCGCAGAAGGAACTGAAGTACTGTCTGTAAGTTCTGAAAATTTTGCATTCATGATCCAGATCTTATCTTTAGCCATCGTGGCAGTTGCAGGATAAGTAAAACGATCTGCTACTAAAGTGGATGCAGATAATTTTGCAGAAGACCAATTGTCCTCTGACGTAAGCTCATAAATTTTATCACTTCCGCCATTCTGTACCACCACAAGTTTTTGATTTCCCGATAAAAGAAGTCCGTCTCCGTTGATGAAGAATTGTTCAGTTGCTACCTTCGTTACATTTTTGGGATTTTTAAGATCAATTTTATAAATCGCACCGGTCCCGCTGCTCACCGTCAAAAGATATCCTGAGGGATGATAAACAATACCGTTCAGTCCTATTCCTTCGGTTTTAAATAGTGGGCTGTCCGCAAAAACTGATGCAACACCTTTAGGAGAAACTTTATAAATAACATTCGAAAAACTGTCTGTTACATAAGCATTCTGCTCAATGTCGAATGTAAGATCGTTCGCAAAATGCTTGCCTTCAACTAATTTTGAGAGGTCAATATCATCTGTGATCTTATTTGTTGTCAAACTGATACCGATCAATCTTGCCATTTTTTTCCGTGTCTCAGGCGAGGTATATTTGCTATAATTGGCATCGCCTACGCAGACAAATAATCGTTTTCCGTCAGGATGTACTTTTACTCCGTACGTTGATTTCAATGACGGATCGCTCAAAACTGATGTGTAAATTCCGGCAGGATTTACCTTCCCCACGCTCCCGAGTCGTGCTGAAGAAACAAAATAATTGTTTGAAATACTGTCATAAGCAATACCTTCCGGGTACGTTTCGGGCGCGAGAAACTCTATTCTCGCAGTCGGCTGATCTGGTATCGCAGACGCACAACCTGCCATTAAAAAACATAAGATTAATTTTTTCATACATTTTATTTTTGTTTAACACTGTAAATAACACCATTGGCATCATCAGAAATAAATACCGTTCCTGCGGGTGTAATTGCCACGCCCGCCGGTCTTCCGAATCTGGTTTTTCCTTTAAGAAAACCGGTCAAAAAATCTTCTGCGCCTACAGGTTTTCCGTTCACAAACTTTATTCGCTGCACTTTAAATCCTACCGGCTTGGTTCTGTTCCATGATCCGTGCCAGCAGATGATTCCATCTCCGCTAAACATAGAGTTTTCCGGAAAAAACTGAAAAGCTATAGGAGCCATATGTGCCTGAAATTCCATCACAGAAGGTTCGGTATTTTCTACCCATTTGTCTTTGCTGTTTCCCGCAGGATCTTCACGACTTCTGTCTACCTCCCTTTTACCGTAGGCGAAAGGATAACCATAATTTTTACCCTGCTTGATGGTGTTTAGTTCTTCAGGCGGCCAGTCGTCACCTTTTGCATCACCACCATTATCCACCCCCCACATTTCGCCTGTTTGCGGATGCCAGTCAAAACCAATATTATTTCTGAGACCGGAAGCGAAAATAGTTCGCGACCACGTAGATGGATCTACCTGAACGATCGTAGCTGCTTCGCGGTCAGACTCTTTGCAGTCATTACACATGGTTCCTATAGAAATATACAGTTTTCCGTCTGGGCCAAAATCCATGGTTCTGTTTGGGTGTTGCCCTGCGCTCGGCATGTCATTAAAAAGCATTTGCTTATCCGTAAGAGTTCCATCAGTATTCACTTTATATCGGCGAAGTTCGTTGTTGTTACAGAGGTAGAGCCAGCCGTCTTTCGTAGTGATGCCGTGAACTCCTTTAAATTCTGCAACTACCGTTTTCGCATCTTCAAACTTCCCATCTCTGTTTTTATCTTGCAAAAGCAGCACATCTCCTGTATCTCTTCTGGTGACATACATTCCGTTTGCTGTATGATATAGCATTCGTGGTTTTCCCAATCCTGAAGCCGCAATTTCAACTTCCCATCCTGCGGGAACTTTAAGAAGATTAACCATTTCTGGCAAAAAATCCAGATGTTCAGGATAGTTTGTTACATGTTTAACTTTGGTAATATCTCCCGGAGGTATTCCCCTTTGTGCAGAAATACCGGAAAATACAAGCGTTATTAACAAAGGAACTATTTTAAAATTTTTATTCATACTTATATTATTATTGATTGATATCCATACTGCATTTCTAAATTCAGTTATATTATCCGCTGTTATTTATCGTATTCCATTTCTTTCTTTTTCAAATTCCCAAACTCTGTGTTTTGCTATTGCATTGACAAACAACTCGTCAGCATCTAAATCATCTGAGACAATGATGCCCGGATCAGGATGCTTCTTTCTTCCAACATCAGAAATCGACATAATGGGCTCACTTCCCTGCCCGAAATAAATACTCTTGCAATGTCTGTACGCTTCATTTATAAAATCAACAGTCATATTGAGGTTTTCAGGTTTTAGTAATCCTAAGACAGATTCGTCTCCTGGGCAGACAAATAATGCATCAAAACACACGCTGGATGTACTGGAAAGCGAATGATCAGGAATATACGTCTGTCCATCGGAAGCTAGAACAGGTGCTGTACTTTCTGAAATGATCTGAACAACTGCGCCGTTGCTGATCAGTCTTTCTTTAAGCAAATCAGTTGCTGCAGCATTCACACCGTGAGTCATCATGAAACCGATAACTCTGCTGTCGATAGTATTCTTAATGGTGTTTGCCATACTCAAAGCTTCAGAAATTAATATTTTCCCTTCTCTCTCTTCACTCTGCAATGCAGCAGGATCTGCATCTGCAGGTATGCTGTGATTGGGTTGAGATAAAGGTTTCACCTCAACACCTATTTTATCTGCAACAGCTTTTGCGAGAAGCATATCAACAAATGCAAGCTGACCCACCATTCTCTCCCTGATTGCAGGAATGGTAACTTTCGACAGTTCAAAAATAAAGGCGTTCTGAATATGTAGTTTTTCATGGGGCGCCTGGCTGTTATAAAAAAGTTTAGCCTGAGAATAATGCTCTACAAAACTTTCACTTCTTGCTCTCACTTTCTGACCGGAAACTCTTTCCTGATGGCTAGAGAAACCACCTTCTTTTATCATCGCCTGATAAGGACATCCACCACCAATAGAGTTCGGCTCATAACTTACTTTTCCCTTCACAATCTGCTGTCTCATATGGCCGTCTCGCTGGTTGTTATGAACAGTATTTAAAGATCTGTTGATCGGAATTTCATGAAAATTTGGGGAACCAAGACGAATTAGCTGCGTATCTGTATACGAAAACAGTCTGCCTTGCAGAAGCGGATCATTGCTGAAGTCGATTCCGGGAACGATATGTCCGGGATGAAAAGCAATCTGCTCGGTTTCGGCAAAAAAATTATCCGGATTTCTATTTAAAGTAAGCGTACCAACGATTTCTACGGGAACAAGCTCTTCCGGAATAATCTTGGTAGGATCCAGCAGGTCAAAGTCAAATTTATGTTCATCTTCTTCCGGAACCACCTGCACTCCGAAATCCCATTCCGGAAAAGCCATATTTTCGATTGCCTCATATAAATCTCTCCGATGAAAATCCGGATCATTTCCTGAAATTTTCTGTGCCTCTGGCCAGGCAACAGAATGCACTCCAAGTTTTGGTTTAAAATGAAACTTAACAAAATGCACTTTTCCTTCCTCATTAATGAATTTAAAAGAATGAACCCCAAAACCTTCCATCATCCTGTAACTACGTGGGATCGCACGATCACTCATCAGCCACATAATCATATGCGTACTTTCCGGCATCAAAGAAATAAAGTCCCAAAAAGTATTATGGGCAGAAGATGCCTGAGGAATTTCGTGGTCAGGCTCTGGTTTTAGCGCATGTACGAGATCAGGAAATTTGATACCATCCTGAATAAAAAAGACAGGTATATTGTTGGCTACCAAGTCATAAATACCTTCCTGAGTATAGAACTTCACGGCAAAACCACGCACATCTCTTGCAAGATCGGTACTTCCGCGGCTTCCTGCCACCGTAGAAAATCTCACAAAAACAGGAGTTTCTGTATCTACATCGTTTAGAAATTTTGCTTTGGTATATTTTTCCAGGCTCTTATTGAGTTTAAAAATACCGTGAGCACCGGAACCTCTTGCATGTACCACTCTTTCTGGAATTCTCTCGTGGTCAAAATGAGTCATTTTCTCCCTGAAAATAAAATCTTCCAGCAAAGTAGCTCCACGCTCGCCATCTTTAAGCGAGTCCTGATTATTGTTAATCAAAAGTCCCTGGTTGGTTGTGAGCTTTTCATTTCTGTTATCAGTGGTATGTTCCTGAAGTTGATCATTCTTCGATGTTGATCCTGATTTTTCGTTTTTCATATTTATTTATAATTTGGTTGATTTCTTATATTGTGAGGCGATTGTTTCCTGAGTGTTTATTGAAACTGTGCCTAATTTGGAATCCTCTTTTCAAAATGTATCATTAAAAAAAACTGTTTATGACCTAAGCTTTTTTGAATTTAAATTTTAAACTCAGAGATTGAAATGGAGAAATAATGATGAAATAAGAGGAATCGATCTGATTTCTTATAATGAAATGAAAGGACAGCTTTCTTGCCTCCGGGATGATTGTCGCGCATTATATTCGTTTATTTGGTGTATTTCAAAAATAATAACAATAAAAATTCAATGTTATGATTATGGTCATCATCGCTAAATAATCACTAAAAATTTTAGTATTTTTTTAAAAATGATTCCACCAAAGCTGTTTTCTAAGTCTTAATAAAATGATCTAAAAAAGAAATGAAATAGCGTTTAATAGTATAGAATTAGCGATTTTTATATTTTTAGAAACATCAATAATATTGTAATGATCGGAATCATAAGAAAATAATTCCGCCTTTATTATGTTTGAATAAGTGTTAGGAACATCGCACAGCATTTTATAGTTAAAAAGATATTATTATGGAAATTAAATCAAATGACGCAACGCCATTACGTACGGAAGGCGATCGGATATTGAATGCGCCGGTTGTAGAAATGAATCTCAATGAATTTAAAGAACAGATTAAAAGCGAATCTGCATGGCAGGATAGTGACCGCAATTCTGTTACCATTTTTAAATCTGAAATTATGACGATCGTACTTATCGGATTGCGGGCTCAGGCAGAATTAAAACCACATAAAGCAGATGGCTTACTTACCATAACGGTCGTCGAAGGAAGTATAGAATTTATAAGCGAACAAAAGGAATGTACTGTCAAAACAAACCAAATGATTGCCGTACAAAAAGATATTTTTCACAGCGTAAAAGCAGTAAAAGATAGTTTTTTATTACTTACACAAATAAATAAAATCAGTATTGATTAAAGGTGAATTAGTCATATTCAATTCTGAATAAAATTCCGCAAAATGCTAATAAAATCATAAAAATTGCTGAAAATAGGTTACAGCAGCCTTTTTCAACTTGTAATCAAAATATTGATTTATAAATACTTACATGATTCAGGTCATATAAAAAACAAGCAAGACATATTAATTTTGCACTTCCAAATCCAACCCAACAGTACTTGGATTTTGGTTGTAATTTAATATGTATAGTATGAACAAAATTATTATTTTCTTATGCGTTATTCTTTCAATATCAACGACAGCACAGGTGGGAATTAACACCAGTCAGCCTCATCCGTCTTCATCATTAGATATACAATCTGGTAATTCGCCGAAAGGTTTTTTAGCCCCAAGAATGACATCCGCAGAGAGACTTGGGATTGCTAGCCCTGCAGAAAGTCTTTTAGTGTTTGATACGACAGAAAAAGCATTTTTCTTTTACAATACAGCCAGCACTTCCTGGGTAAAACTTGCTAATGATACTGGTCTGAACCGTAACAATTATAAGCTGATTAAATCAGCAGCTGATCTTTCGGCAGAACTCAATGCAGGTGGCGGAAATTCTTACCTTCTGACTTCCAACACCTACTATGAAATCAACGGAAACATAACACTTGCGTATTCTATTAATTTAAATAATGCCTATTTATCTGGTCTGGATGCAAATGAGGATATTCTTTCTTTTCCGGGTGGAGTTTTATTTAAAGGCAATACCGGAGGAAGCATCAGAAACATCACGCTAACAGGTGGAAAAGCTTTTGAGATTACCGGACCCGGAATTGCAACTAATTCCAGCTTATTAATACAAAACACCATCATACAAAATACAACGATAGGTGTAGGAAGTATTTCCGGACTTGGTCTGTACTTTGGAAATGTGATTAATTTTATCAACAATGCAAACGGAATCACTTATTCAAACATAGGAAATTTACTTCTGAATACCCAGGCATGGTTAGATTCTAACAACGGTACATTTGAAACTTTTTCCGGCAATATCGGTTCTGTTCAGAAAGCCAGTGGCTTCAGTACGGTGAATAGCTCAGACATAGCGGTGGATGTAAGCAGCAATACTCTAAACGTCGGCACTGGTGTTATCGAGGGGACTGTTTTTTCAGGCGTTACAACGGCGCCTTCCGGATATATCAAAGGCTATACAACAGGAACGTATCCTGGTTACAACTTTAATAATGTTTGGACCATAGATTCTCCCGGTATTCCGAGAGAAAGTGACAGTGAGGCAACCGGCGACATTAACCTTAACGCTGAAGTTGCCGCAGGTATCGCAACCACATTTAGCGGAACAGGTACCGCAAGCCGGACAAAAGTGAGCGGAACAACGAGTTCCAACAACCTTTTTAGATTCTCGACCGACAATTTAAACAATAGAATTACCTACAGAGGAAACAAAACCAGATATTTTCAGGTTGCAGCCTCTCTTTCATATCAGGGAGCCAACGATTTGACAATCATTCTTTATATTGCCAGAAACGGATCTGTGATCACACAGACAAAAGTGTACGGAAAAGGAACAACCGGTTTTCTTGTACAGTCGGGAATCATCGCTTTGCCGGTCGTAGGAACCATACAATTAAAGAAAGACGATTATATTGAAATATGGGCAGAACGTTTTTCCGGAAGTGGTGATATGCAGACTGTGTCACTTAATCTTACGGCCAGATAATTAGTCTTTTTTCTGAACGACATTTAAAATAAAGCAGCCAGTATCGATAAAAAGATTTTATGGCTGCTTATTTTATTAAAATTAAAGTAAATAATTAAATTATCACATAAACTGAAGATGAACTTCATTCAGATCATCTGGATATATTTAGATATTTATTAAAATCTTTGGTGCTACAATCCTTTTTTGTTTTTTATAAAATGGCTTTAAACTTGCATAGAAATCATTTTCAAAGCTTACTACACAACAAATAACAGAGATTTTTAATTCTAAATACTGTGAATTCAACAACAGGTCTTTTGTTTGCAGTGTTAATTATTATGTTAAATAAAAAATAAATGACTGAGAAGAAATTGAAAATCCGGCAGCAGGCATTTGCTTTATCACTTTGTACGATTGTATTCATGGCTGTTTACAATTTTTCAACGTGGTATGCCTCTTCTTTAAGTGAAGTGCCATCATTTACTTTTGATTTTGAAGAAGCAATCCCTTTTTTGCCACTGTCGATCATTCCTTACATGGCAAGCGGAGTTTTCTTCTGCTTAGTTTTTTTTGCTTGCAAAGATAAATATCAACTTAAAATATTAACATGGCGAATGCTTTTTGTGATTTTTTTAGCAGGACTATTTTTCATTACCATTCCGCTGCGATTTTCATTTACAAAACCTGAAGTGTCGGATAATATTCTAAATCTACCCTTCCTTTTTCTGAAAGTTTTTGATTCTCCATTCAATCAATCGCCGTCACTGCATATCGCTTTTGCTTTTGTATTTTGGACGGTTTTCAAAGACCTTCCCAAGTGGCGTATTTTCTTATTGGTTTGGCTTATACTTTTGGGAATTTCAACTTTAACTACATATCAACATCACTTTATTGATATTTTAAACGGATCAATACTTGCGCACATTAGCTTTATCGCTATTCCTTACCGAAAAAATAATTTAGAACATCAAAATCACAGGGTAGCAAATTATTATTTTCTGTCTGGATGGATCTTCATTTCAGCCGCATTATTTTTGAATCAATTTATTGGCAGACAGGGTTTACTACTTTTTATACCCGCATTACTTACATTCATCATTGGTTTTCTATATCAGAAGAACCAAAAAATACCTTCTATTTTTGCTTTAAGAATTAAACAAAATATTCGTCAGCTAAGAAAAAACTAATCGTGAACATTGACGCTGAAAAAGATATAATCTATTTTGAATGTTCGTTGATTTTTTTTGGCTGAATGAGTTCACAAGGAGATTTTGAAACCTCTTTGGTTTTGGGATCCTGAGCAATTACTTTTTCAAGAAAATTCCTGTTTTTATCACCCCAAATATTCATTGCATCAATAATCGGCATCAATGACCATCCTAATTCAGTAAGCGAGTACTCTACTTTGGGAGGCAACTGATGGTAAACCTTTTTCTCAATTATTCCGTGCTCTTCGAGTTCTTTTAATTGTACATTGATCACCCTGCGCGTGGCCTCTGGTAGAACTCTCAGCATTTCGCTTGGCCGCTTTACGTTCATAGAGATCGCATTGAGTAACGCAGGTTTCCATTTTCCGTTGAGGATTTCTCTCGTAAGATGCAGACCACAATCAATAGTAAGAGGGATTTTTCTTTCGTACATAACTTGATATTTAAACAAAAATACATTATATTTTTTGAGAATCATAGGGAGAAATTTATCCCCATGGTCTTAATTTTACCCATATTGTTATTTTGTTGTTATTGAATGAACTTTGCAAAATCAATTTTAAATAAATAACAATGAACAATATAGTACAGCTGCTCTTAGAAGAATATCAGTTAGGAGATTTAACATTAAAAAACCGAATTGTGATGGCATCACTCACCCGCGCGCGAGCTACAAATTCCGGTTTGGTTCCCACGGCAATAATGGCAGAATATTATGCCCAGCGAGCTACCGCAGGATTGATATTATCGGAAGGAACCTGGGTAAATCCTCAATCTATAGGTTTTATAAATGTTCCCGGAATTTATACTCGGGAGCAAGTTGAAGGTTGGAAAACAGTAACAAAAGCTGTGCATGCTAACGGTGGATTGATCTTTTCTCAATTGGGACATATTGGCGCCGGAGCACACCCGGATCTGCAAAACGGAGAAATTCCTGTCGCACCGTCGGCCATCAATATACAATCGCAATCTTTTACTCCGGAGGGTTTCAAAAGTACCGTTACGCCACGCGAACTTACTGTTGACGAAATAAAAAAAACTATTCAGGACTATAAAACAGCTGCTCAAAATGCAAAAGATGCTGGTTTTGATGGCGTTGAGATTCACGCAATTGCCGGAATGCTTATTCCACAATTTCTGAGTATCGCTAGCAATATACGTACTGATGAATATGGCGGTAGTATTGAAAACCGCTCCCGTATTATCTTTGAAATTCTGGATGCCGTCACGGAAGTTTGGGATTCTGAACGAGTTGCGATAAAATTCAGTCCAGTGATGCTTAGCAGTGTGGGAATTGTAAAGCCTGATGTTGAAACGATCGCTTTATTTAAATATATTTTAAACAAACTTAGCCTGTACAATTTAGCTTTTGTGCACGTTGTGGGGCCATCAGAAGACTTATCAGATACTCCGGTTAGAGAATTACAAGAAAATTATTTCTCTCATTTCCGGAAGAATTACAGCGGAAGAATCTTAGCTAATTTAGGTTTTTCAAAAGACAGCGCCAATGCAATTCTTGAAGAAGGCGACGCAGTTCTTGTTTCTTTTGGAGAGCCGTTTATTGCCAATCCTGATCTTGCTGAACGGTTCAGATATAATTTGCCTTTATCATTAAGCGATCGGGAAACCTTTTATTCCGGAGGAGAAAACGGATACACCACGTATCCTAAAGCGACCTATCCAGATTAAGAAACATTACCGTTTGTAAAAAGATAGATCTTTCTAATGAAATGATCTATCTTTTAAATAAAATTTAAAACAGGATTCTATGAAATCTTTAAATTGGTAATGATAAAGCTGTACTAATTGATTTTTGTACTGCAGTTTTCCTCTACTATTAGTTTATATTTTTGAAGTTCGCCAGAAATAATTTTTGACTGAAGCTTAAAAAATGGAGAATGTTTAAACAAATCTTCATAATACGCAATTCCGTCTAGGATATTTTGCCTGAAGCGGTTCCATTTTTTTTGTTCCGGCAAATTTAAACCCGATAAACCAGCAACGCTTTTTAAAAAGTAATCTACATATAAATTCAGTTCTTTAATGAGAAAATGAGGTCGGTAAAAATCAGAAAGAATATTAGTGTGGCCGTAAATATGATGTATCATTTTTGACATAGGTATTTCTTTGTCGAAATAAGCTAAATTGGGTCCCGGACAAATTATAACCCCCTGTTTTTCACCCTTTATTTCGATCCCCTGTTCTATATAAGCCGAATTTACAAGACCTACACACAGACAAGATTTCTCAGTAATTTTCTCTTGATCTTTTGCGCTTTCTTCCGGATTTACATGATTTTCCGTCGTGAGCAGCTCCTCAAGTTTCAGATCCTGATACTTTTTAGAAGCCGTACAAAGACCTAGCTGAGAATATTCTTTGTTTAAAGCCAGAAATTTTTTAGGACACGAGCTGCCGTATTTCTTTTTAAGGATTTTTGATCTCATAATAGTTTCGTTGGAAGAATTCCTGATGGTGTTAAAAGGAACACCTAACGGAGAGATATTACTGAGGTAAAAATCATTTTCCTGTGACTGTGCCAATAATTTTCTGGTCTCGGAGTCTACGGAAGTTGCTTCAGGAACGAGTAAAAATGGTGAACCCCAGCCGACACTGTCTACATCATAGTTTTCTAAGAGGAAACGATGTTCTTCCGCAGTGCCAATTCCACCCTGTACGGTAATTTTCATCAGTGGAGGTTCTACGGGAATAGATTTGTTTTTATGCTGTAATGCATTAACCATCAACGCAAAAGCCGATGCAATCAACTCGCTTTTTCTCTGTTTAAATTCTTCAAGAATTGGCCCCAGTAAAAAACCGTCTGTGGCAAATGCATGTCCGCCGCAATTTAATCCTGATTCAATTCTGTATTCACTAACCCACAAACCTTTTTTTGCTAAAAAATTTCCCTGAACCATTGCAGATCTGAAATCGCTGACTTTGATAATAATCTTTTTCTTACATTCATTATTACGATCTTGGTAAAAATCTTCAAATTGTTCTATGTAGCTTAATAATTTAGGATTAAAACCTGCAGAAAGCACCACTGACGAAGATAATTTACTTTTTGCAAAACCGCGCAAAGAAGCATGTGCGTCGTTATAATCAATTTTTAATTGTTCGCCATTTCTAAAATTTTCTTTATCAATTTTAGTCATAATATTTACATCAATACTTCCGGGTGAGAGATTGGTATTCACATATTCGTTTAATGTTTGTGTATCCGTACTATTTTGAGAAATAAATTGCAGTAATCTTGTTTTTACAGGTGTAAAATCCGGAAGCATCCCGATAAACTTTTGCAAAACTTCGTTGTTCCTGACAAGATCTTTTTTAAATGCAGTAAATTTCTCATTCACAATATCATCCACCAGATTAAGATATGCAGTTATTCTTTCAGCGCGGTAATCCGAATTTTTCGTAGAAATAGGTTTCCATTTTAACTTAAATTTTTCACTGTAAAAAATTCTCATTTTCTCAATGATCTCGTCGTCTACAATAGAAATTACAGAAGAAATTCCGTAGTGGGCAAGGCGAATGGGCGTATCTATAGTATAAGCTAATCCCATTACCGGAATATGAAAAGTGTGTACTGATTTAGTATTCATTAGTCGTCTTTAATAAATTTTATTTGAATTTAAAATGCCCTTATCACTTAACTCATGGAGATAAAAAGTGAATAGAAAAAAGTTATAATCGATAAGGGCAATTTTTTTTAAAGTTGATTTGTCATTCTGCAGAACTAATCTGCTCCCACTTTGCGGGTTCACCCTGAGGAGCGGCGCCGCCCAAAGCCTCCGAAATCGGAGCTTTTTCCTGATTAATATGATGAATATATGCAGCTATTTTTTCCGCATTTTTCCCTGTAATGGTTCCTTCTTTGATGAATGGTCTCATGGCAGGATTATTGGGCGAGCCGTTTTCAAGCATCCAGAAAACATTTCTGAATACTGTTTTTTCTTTAATATTGATCCAGTATTTATCTGTCAGATTGGGACCAATACCACCTTTTCCACCTTCGGAATGACAACTCACGCAGTTGGCTTTAAATAGTTGCTCACCTTCCGTAATATAATCTGCATTGTACTTTGCAGTTTGAAGATCAATAGCCGGTGTATTTTTCTCATATTCGTTGATTGAGGCGAGCTGTATCTTTGTTTCTTCATTTAATTCAGCATCGGGGTGAGCGTAATCAGTAAAAGCAAATGCGGTCATATAAACGGCGCAGAAAATAATTCCAAAATAAAATAGACCGATCCACCATCTGGGCAAAGCGTTATCAAGTTCGGTAATGCCGTCAAAACCATGATCAATCAAAATATCTTTTTCTTCGGACTGAGATTGTTTTTTGAAGGCCGAATTCCAGAGCTTCTCAAAATATACCGTTGATTTATCTTTTAAAAACAGCTGCTTCTCCTCTTCTGAGAGTTTTTTAAAATTTTCATTTTCTACCAAATCTTCAATTGAATTCATAATCAACAAAAGAATGGTTACTATGAGAATCAATGTCCAGAAAAGCGGTGATGACAAATAATCTGAATCACCTGCAAACATTTCGAAAGCCATGATTAACAAACCGAATGTTACAAAAATGTGTATTGAAACTGGTGCTCTTTTTTTCATTTTAATTAAATTTTACGATCGATTATTGCGTGCTCGCAGTTTTAATATCACTTGTTCTGATGTCTGTACCCAATCTTTGCAGATAAGCGATGATAGCAATGATTTCTCTTTTTTCGAGGGGAATAAAGGCATCTCTTTTTACGCTTTTTTCTTTTTCCATCTGCTCTTTTACGTCGGCAGCTTCTGCATAGATTCTTCTCACAATCGCACTCGACTGATTATCTGCCCACCGATCTGCAGAATCGATCTGTGCTTTTGTATAAGGCATATCGAAAGTATTTTTCATCATTTTAATTTTATCAACCATCTGATCACGGTTCAGTTGATTGGTAATCAGCCACGGAAAACGGGGCATAATTGATCCTGCTGAAGTAATTCTTGGATTGTACATGTGTTTGAAGTGCCAGGAATCCGGATTTCTGCCGCCTTCTCTCTGCAAATCCGGTCCTGTTCTTTTCGATCCCCAGAGAAAAGGTCTGTCGTAGACAAACTCTCCCGCTTTAGAATACTGTCCGTTTTTACCGTCGAATCGCATAACCTCGTCTCTGAAAGGCCGTATCATTTGTGAATGACAGGAATTACAACCTTCGCGGATATACAGGTCTCTTCCCTCCAATTCAAGAGGCGTGTAGGGTTTTACTGCTGAGATTTGAGGTAAATTACTCTTCACCGTCAAAGTAGGAACTATTTCTACCAATCCACCAATTGCTATCGCTAAAAAAGCTAAAATTGATAACAGATGCGGTGTTCTTTCTAACCAAAGATGTACGCCTTCGCCCTGTTTCCTTGCGGTACCTATGTTTGCCAATGCGGGCGCTTCTGCGGCAACGTTTTTTTGGAACGAACCTGCTTTTATTGTTTTCACAACGTTGATAACCATTAGTATAGCTCCAGCCAGATAGAAAAGACCTCCTAAAAATCTTAATTTAAAATAAGGAATGATTGCCGTCACGGTATCGAGCCAGTTTTTCCAGAGTAAAGTACCGTCCGGATTAAATTGTTTCCACATCAATCCCTGTGTAAATCCTGCAATGTACATCGGAACCGCATAGAAAATAATTCCTAATGTCCCCAGCCAGAAATGCCAGTTCGCCAGTTTCTTTGACCAAATTTCTGTTTTCCACATCACCGGAACCAGATAATATACCACCCCGAATGCCATAAAACCGTTCCATCCTAAAGCTCCTAAATGTACATGACCAATGACCCAATCGGTATAGTGACCAATTTTATTTAAAGATTTCGTTGCTAATAAAGGTCCTTCGAAAGTAGCCATTCCGTAGCAGGTAACGGCAACAACAAAAAATTTGAGGATAGGGTTCTCTCTTACCTTATCCCATGCTCCTCTTAAAGTCAAAAGTCCATTGAGCATTCCGCCCCATGAGGGCGCAATCAGCATGATAGAAAATCCTGTTCCAACTGCCTGAGCCCAAGCAGGTAAAGCGGTATATTGAAGGTGATGAGGTCCTGCCCAAAGATAAACGAAGATGAGAGACCAAAAGTGGATGATAGATAATTTATACGAAAATACAGGTCGATCCGCAGCTTTGGGCATGAAGTAATACATTAATCCCAAAACAGGTGTTGTAAGAACGAAGGCGACTGCGTTGTGACCGTACCACCATTGAACCATAGCATCTTTTACGCCTGCGTATGCTGAGTAAGATTTCCAGCCTGTAAATGATAATGGAACTTCCAGATTATTAAAAATATGAAGCATCGCTACCGCGATCCAAGTTGCGATGTAGAACCAAATCGCAACATAAAGATGTCGCACTCTTCTTTTGACAATAGTTCCAAACATATTAATTCCGAAGATTACCCACGAAAAAGTAATCAGAATATCAATCGGCCATTCGTGTTCAGAGTATTCTTTTGAGGTATTGATTCCCATAAGAAAAGTGATAACAACGGCAATGATCATGATTTGCCAGGTCCAGAAATGAACCCACGATAATGTATCGCTGTACATTCTGGTCTTCAGTAATCTTTGCATACTGTAATAAGCTCCGCAAAAGAATGAATTACAGACAAATGCAAAAATAACCGCGCTCGTATGAAGCATTCTGATTCTACCAAATCCGAAGGCTCCCTGCGAATTGATCAGTCCCTGAATATTTCCGCTTCGTAGACTCTGTATCGTTGTGTCGTCGGTTCCGAATAAAAATTCGGGTAATTCAGGATAAAACAGCATTAAGGCTGCTGTAAGTCCTAAAATAAAACCAATAATTCCGAATGCGAGCGTGGCATAGATAAATGCCCTGACAATATTATTGTCATAGTGAAATTGTTGCGTGTTCATAATTCCAGTTTGTTGTAAGAATGTCTGTTTCCCAGAAATATTAAAAAATAAATTCGTTAAAGAGGCTGAGAAAAATGTCATCTGAACCCTTCAATGATTTGTCAAAGGTAATGTGTAACTTTGTCTGGAACTATTAGCAAAGCTTCTAAAATATACCAAAAACTACTAAAGAAAAGCCGATGAAAGTTTGTGGACAAAGCATCAGAAAAATAAGAAGAGAAAGAGATCTTACTCAGGAATATATGGCTTTCGAAATGGGAATTTCACAAAAAGCATATTCGGATATCGAAAATTCTAAAGTAAAAATCAATCTCGAAATTCTGACTAAAGTATCTTCTATTCTAAAGATAAAACCTTCTGAAGTCTGCAGTATTTCAGACCAATGCGCAGAAGGCGATCTCGCCAAAAAATATCATGAGTTACTAGACTTTATCAAAAAAAATAATCTTCCGTTGCCTGAAGGACATTTGTAATCACATGATCCGAAATATAATTACCTTTTCTATCTAAATTATCGCTTTACTATCAATTTACTTATTGTAAAAAACCGCATAATCACAAAAAGATTTTAGCGATTCTTCCGCAATTTATAAATACATGTTCATGTAATCAGCACAAAAAATGATCTATTTCTATTTTAATCATTAATGTATTTTTAAGAAAATGTTACAAACGTACCTTCAAGATTGCAGGGAATTACCAGCTATGACCGAGAAGAATTTCCATAATTCTTCTTATACAGTTTAAAACATAAGCTTTACCACGCTTGAAATTCTAAGTAAATAAACCATCTTTTCATCTTTCATTAGTAACATTGAATTTGCTAAATTATCAAAATTTAGTAATCATAATTATTAATAATTCAATAATAAAAATTTATAAATAATTATTTCATTACTATAAATAGTTATAATTAAAAAATTGTAGTAACTTTGAAAATATCACATAAGTAGGAAAAGTAAATTTCTTTACACCGATAGTAGATATTCAATAATTAGATTTTAAAGAATAGTCAAGACCATATCGGACTAAAATTGCCGTGATATTTAATAATTAAATTACATCTATTATGACCAAAACTCTAAAATTCCGGACTTTCCAGACTATTTTACTGCTGATATTCGTTATTTGCTTTACTTCAGTAAAATCTCAGGTAGGAATTGGTACCGCAACTCCGGATGCCAGTTCTATATTGGATCTCAGCTCTACAACAAAAGGAATGTTGGCTCCCAGAATGACGACAGCGCAGAGAAATGCTATAACGGCTCCCGCTGACGGACTTCTCGTTTACGATACCACATTGAAACTTTTCCATTATTACTCAACTTCAACCTCAGCATGGTCTGCAGTAAACAGCGGTCTTACAGCACGATCAAATTTTAAACGTATTAAGTCAACTGACGTTTTGGCTACAGTTTTAGCTGCCGAATTAGCAGCAGGCGGAGGATCGAAATATGTCATGAATGCAGACACCTTGTATGAAATTAATGGTTCTGTGCAGTTTGACTTTCCGATTGACATCAATAATTCTTATATTCAAGGAATTGACACCAATAATGACATCATTAGAAGGCCGACAGGAAATATTTTCGACGGCGCAACGGGTGGAAGCATCAAAAATGTTACACTGACTGCTTCAGGAGGAAATGTTTTCAACCTTAGTGGCACCGCAGCGCAAAATCTTATCTTTAGAGACTGTGTGGTCGCTGGTTCCAATTCAGTAGGAACTATTTCCGGTTTTGGACTTGTATTCTTAAGCATTGTACAATTTACCGGAAACACGGCCGGAATTACTTACAACAATATCTCTCAGTTGCTGCTCAGCAACCTAGGTTGGTTTGCTAATAATTCGGGTACTTATGAAA
The DNA here is from genome assembly GCF_027945075.1 of Chryseobacterium sp. CY350. Taxonomy (NCBI): domain Bacteria; kingdom Pseudomonadati; phylum Bacteroidota; class Flavobacteriia; order Flavobacteriales; family Weeksellaceae; genus Chryseobacterium; species Chryseobacterium wangxinyae. Next base: position 128,522 of record NZ_CP116034.1, on the reverse strand, counting down.
AATTTTCCGGTACTTTCAGCCTTATTGAAAAACAAGGAGGATTTACTCATGTAGAAAGTGCGTCAGCAACCGGATTTGATGTTTCGACAGCCGGTTTAGCAGTAGGAAGCGGAATTCTGGAATCGGTAGTTTTTACAGGCACAAATACCGCAGGTTACATTAAACCATATACTTCGGGAACATTTCCCGGCTATAATTTTAACAACAACTGGATCGTAAGATCTTCTGGCATCCCTACAGAATCCGACAACGTGGCTGTAGGAGATTTCACTGTGGATTATGCTGTGGGAAATGGCATTGGAGTTAGCTTCAACAACAGTAACCCAAGTAATATTGTAAAAATCGGTACCACCACATCAATCTCTACTTCCACTAACTTATTTAGATTTTCAACCGACGGAGTTCCTAACCGGTTAAAATACTTGGGAAAAAACAGAAGGATATTTCAGATCACGGGTTCGGTATCTTTTCAGGTTCCTGCAGCAGGTACTTACATTATATATATTGCTAAAAACGGAACTGTGTTGGGTACGTCTAAGGTATACGGCAGAGGATCGGCGATTAACGATATTGTCGTCATCCCAATCAACGGTACTACAGAACTCACAAATAATGATTATGTAGAAATATTTGCGCAACGTTACTCCGGATCTACAGGAGATATTGTTGTCCCGAATATGTCGATTACGGTTAAATAATATAAAATGCTCAACAATTAATCATAATAATATTGATCACAAGGCCATTCTTTCGAGTGGCTTTTCTATTGATAATTTTTCTAAACCTTTTATAATTATTATGTTTGATAAAAATCTTTCATGAAAACCATTAGCGGACTTTCCCAATTTATAAAAAGAATTTAAATACTAAATGTCATAATTTAAATCGAAAAGAATAGTTTAACAGCAAAATGTAATTTATAAATATCAAGATTTTTAGTTTCAAAATGATTTAAGATTAACTCTCGTGTTTATTGATATATTTAAATACTATTCATCAGGTTCATGCTACATCTGGAAATTGAATCTGATAAAAGCGATAATAGCAAAAAAATTATATTCTAAATATCATATTTGTACTTTTTAAATTAAAGAAGTATATTTCCGTCGCGATACGGTTTATAAATTTTCTTTAATTCAGATACCACGATTTGACGGCAACTACAAGAGTTTTACTATCTTTGTTTTATCTATGAGCACCCAAGAAACTTTGTCCGACAAAAGCTTTAGCGCAGATTTACTGATCAAGGCATTAGCTTTATCACCATCTCCCGCTGCCATTTATTCAGATGAAAATATGCTCATCCATTTTGCAAATGAAGGCATGTTGGCACTTTGGGGCAAAGATTCGTCTGTGATAGGAAAAACTTTGATGGAAGCACTTCCAGAGCTTGAAGGACAACCATTTTTAGCTTTACTCCGGGAAGTCTGGCGAACCGGTAAAGATTACTCAGTACATGAGGCTCCGGCAAAACTTATCAAAAATGGAATTGAAACGCTGGATTTTTTTGATTACGAATATAAAGCGATCACAGACGAAAACAATAAAACATGGTGTATTCTCAATACAGCACTTGAGGTAACCGCTCGTCGTGAATTTTTGCAGCAGATAAAGGAGAAGGAAGAAAGAGAGCATTCACTGAATGAAGAAATGGCCGCGACACTTGAAGAACTGACGGCAACCAACGAAGAACTTAGCAGTTCCCTTCGACAGCTTGCTGAAAGTAAAGAGTACATTCGCACGATTATTGAACAGGCACCTGTCGGAATTGCAATGTTGAAAGGACCAGAGCATATTATTGAGATCGCCAATCCTGCTATACTTTCCATCTGGGGTCGCACTGAGTCGGAAGTCATTGGATATCCGCATGAAACTGCACGGCCGGAATTAAGAGATCAGCCCGTCAACAACTGGTTGAGAGATGTCTATCAAAGTGGCAAACCAAAAATTAATACTGAGTTTACAGTAAAACTTCGACATAATGATGGTTTACGAGAGGCGATCGTCAACTCTATATATCAGCCTTTCTTCTCTTCTAATGGCGAAATCTCTGGTGTATTGATGATTATCGAAGAGATCACTGAGCAGGTTTTAGCACGGAGAAAAAATGAAAATGACCAATCTATGCTGGCTTTGGCAATCGACGCTGGTGAACTTGCTACTTTCTATTACCAACCTGCGACCAATCTTTTTTCAGGAAATAATCTTCTCAAATCTTGGTTCGGATTAGCTTCTGATGAGAATTTAGACCTTTCTGTTGCCATCTCTGCCATTTTACCGGAAGACAGGGATCGTGTTTCAACAGCAATTGCAAATTCACTCGCAACAAATTCTGATGGAAATTATTTCATTGAATATAAAATTCAAAATAAAGCAGATCATAAAATACGGCTCCTACAGGCTAACGGAAGAGTTTTTTATGATCAGGATGGAAATGCCTTAAGCCTTAATGGAACTTTAAGAGATATTACGCAACAAAAAAGAGAAGAAGAAAGAAAAGATGATTTTATGGGAATGGTAAGCCATGAGCTTAAAACACCATTAACTTCTCTAAAGGCATATCTACAGCTATTGCAACGAAAAGGCGTACAAACAGAAAGTACGATGCATCATACTATCATTGAAAAATCTGTAAAGCAGGTAGATTATATGAACAGTATGATCAATGGTTTTCTCAACGTTTCCAGACTGGATTCCGGACAAATGCATATTGAAAAAACAGTTTTCGATTTCAAGTTGTTATTCTCGGAGATTGAAGACGAAATACTCTCCACCAACCATTCGCGGAATTTTATTTTTAGAAAATCAGACGACATTTCTTTAACGGCGGATCGCGATAAAATATCGCAGGTACTGCATAATCTTATCGGTAATGCCATCAAGTATTCTCCATTTGATACAGTGATTACTGTGGAATATGCAACCGATGGGAACGACTTAAAAATTTCTGTTCAGGATTATGGTATTGGAATCCCTGAGGATGATCAACAGCAGATATTTGACCGATATTACCGCGTGAAAGATCAAAACAGCAGATCCATAGCCGGCTTCGGGATCGGCCTCTATCTTTGCAAGGAAATCATTGATCTTCACAGCGGAAAAATTAATGTAAAAAGTACTAAAAACGAAGGAACTATGTTCTCAGTAATCTTACCCATTGACGGGAAAAAACAAATTAAGTAATCTGGAAATTACCTTTTCCTGAATCACTTTTATGCTTAAAATCATTATTTGATCTTGTCTTCTACTCAGCTGTATTTAATTAAAATATTATTGTGGTTTGGCTTAATATTCTTTATTCTTTATTCTTTATTCTTTATTCTTTATTCTTGATTCTTTATTCTTTATTCTTTATTCTTTATTCTTTATTCCTATTGATTACTAATTTGATTTAACAAGATTTTTGTCCCGTATAATAGATTCTGTCAGATTTTGAACATTCATTTAAGTATTTATTTAAATTAAAGTAGTAAAATCAAGATTATCCAAGAGAAAAATTTTCGATATTCTGTAACATTTAGTAAAAAACGATACTAACCGTCAGAGCCTAGCACACAATGTCACAGGAAAAAGATTTTTTGGAAAAAATTGAAAAACATAAAGGTGTGATTTTCAAGATTTCAAAAATGTACATGGATAATTTCGACGATCAGAATGACCTCTATCAGGAGATCATCTATCAGGCATGGAAATCCTACAAAGATTTTAAAGGCAACAGTGATTTCTCAACCTGGCTTTACCGAACTGCCCTTAATACTGCAATTGTATTTTTAAAAAGTGAAAAAAAACGTAGCTTTATACAGAATCAACGTATTGAGCATTTGCCAGTTAACCATGAAGCCTATAATGAAGATGATGACAGAAATATGAAAATAATGTATGAAGCCATTCATGAACTCAGTGCTATAGACAAGGCTTTAATTTTCTTCTTTCTGGAAGACTTTTCGGGAAAGGAAATTGCAGTACAACTCGGTATCACAGAGGTCAATGCGAGAGTAAAGCTCAACCGGGCAAAATCGAAGCTGAAGGATATTATTGATAAAAAGAAGATTATTTAAAAAGTTAATTTGCAATCATGGAGTTAGATAACTTTAAAGACCTCTGGAAAAAAGAAAACAGCCAGAATCCACCCGAAATATCTCTGGAAAGGCAAAATGAAATTCACTCGCCGCTACAGATGCTGAAAATAAATATGCAGACGGAATTTTGGCTTATGATCATTTCGACACCAATGATTTTCACCGGACTTCCTTCTGTAACAGACGATCAGAATATCAGAATCATTTCTATTCTGGTTTCGATATTAACGTTGATGATCATCATATATTATTACTCCAGATTTCGAAAGCTGTACAAGCTTCTGAAAAGTGAAAATACCAATACAAATTATGATCTCTTTAATCTCAAAACACAATTGCTGGTTTCAAAGCAGATCTACATATCGTATTATATATCGTATATTCCTTTAGCTTTTCTGTTATCACTAATTCACATAAATTTTCAATTCGATATTAAATATAATCTCGCAGTATTCATTTCCTCTTTTGTAATCACTATTCTAGTCATCTCATTTATCTTAAAGTACTGGTTGTTTTATATGTACGGAAAATACATAGACGATGTGGTACACATAATCGATGAACTTAATGACAGAGAAATGCAGCCACGGAAACCAAGGCGAAAATCATGGTTTGAGAACAGTCAGAAATTCCTGATAAAAAAGTTAGGAATTATCGGAAATGTAATTAATACAATCATATGGTTCATTCTCGGTTACTGCTTTATATTTCTTTTTTTCCTGATCAGCATTTTGCTTATTATCTTTATTGGAGTTAAAATGAATTTAATCGATCTTGAGACCTTAAAACAGACACTCGCTACCTTTCATTAATTTGCAGTAAAAGAAAAAAAATAACAAATACTGTAACATTTTCCTGTTTTTTATACTAACTGTCGTATTCATCAAATAAAATAATATGAAAAAGACAGTTACAATTGTAAAAACTTTAGCTTTTGTGTTGACTATGGGAATCACTTCTCAGAATTTGACAGCACAGAGTCATCGGACAGAAATTTCATTGCAAGATCTGCCACGAATAACAACAACCTCTGCAATGGGAAATTTTCAGGTAAGTTTTGAAGGAAAAAATATTTCTGCTGAAGCCCTTGTAAACCAATTTGGAAAATGGTTGCAGACAAACTCAGATCACAGCTATCAATTTTTAAAAAGTTCTGTTGACGAACTTGGCTTTAAAAGAAATATTTATCAGCATTTATACAAAGGAATCAAAGTCAACGATGATATAATCTACATCCACGAAAAAGATGGAAAAGTGACTTACGTAAATGGAGAAATCATTAGCAATATTACGATAAACATTTCTCAACCTTTACCTGAAAACGAAATAAAAGAAATCATATTCGCAGATATCAAAAACAAGAAAACAACCTTTGGCGAATTTGAACATGTGATCGCTAAAGTAAGCAACAGAGAAGGAATTCATCTTTACACGGCAACGAAAGTTCAGGCTGCTGCTTTAGGTGCTTTGAAAGCTTTTGATTATTATATCGATGATAAAACAGGAAAAATCGTAAATAAGATTTCTAAAATTTATGATTATAGTCCAGATTTTCAATTGAAACTGAATTTGCCTGCACGAAAAATTATAAATAGTTTTGACTACAGTCCTTTCTTTGTTGATACACCTTCTACGAGTGCAACTTACTATAAAGGAAATCAAAACGTGACAGTAGATTCTAACAATAATAGCTTTAGATTAAAAGACAATAATAAAAACATCCATACAAGAAATGGATCAGGATGGGACGGAAGTGCAAATCTTGCAACTAATGAATTAACAGGAAATATTACAGAAATTACAAGCACCGCAGCAAATTTTACATCTGCAACGACAAAAGCACCCGTAGAAGCGCATTGGGCGATGGAAAAAGCTAAAGATTATTACATTGCAAGACATAATAGAAACAGCTACGACGGTAATGGATCTATCATCAAGAACTATTATGATATCAATTTTAATGTTGATGCCACTACGGGAGCGCCACTTCAGCCAAAAAACGGTGCCAATGCCGCTGCATTTGACGTTACACAGCAAGGTTTCTCTGTAGTAGGCATGCTTTACGGAAACGGTATGTATCAAGGCCAGGCAGGCTTTTTCGGTCCTTTTGTAGGAATCGATGTTGCCGGTCATGAATATTCTCATATTATGGTGAGCAGAACAGCCAATCTTGCCTATCAGGGGGAATCTGGAGCCTTGAATGAAGCGTTTGCAGATATGTTCGGAGCTTCTATTGAATTTTATTCAGGGATTTCACCCAATTGGAATATTGGCGAAGGAATTCCCAACTCTGCCATGGGTTTTACGTTTTTAAGAAGCATGTCGAATCCCAATTCGGGTCCGGCAGCGCTGGGTTCACAGCAGCCTGACACTTATCTAGGGACATATTGGGCAGCTACAGCAACAGGATCTGCGGATAATGGCGGTATACATACCAATAGCGGTGTAGGAAATTTCTGGTTTTATTTGTTATCTGTGGGAGGAACAGGAACCAATGATTCGGGAACCAATTATAACGTAACAGGAATTACCATTCAGAAAGCTGAAAAAATTGCTTACAGAACTTTGGCAACTTATCTCACCGCAAACAGTCAGTATACCAACGCCTATACTGCATCCAAACAAGCGACAGTCGATTTATACGGAGCCGGGTCAAGCGAGCTGCAACAGGTTGAAAATGCGTGGTGTGCAGTAGGAATTGGCAATTGTGCTAGCCTGCTTTCAGTATCGGATACCGTGAAGTCTGATTCAGATAATATTAAAATTTATCCGAATCCTGTTACCAGCGGACAATTTACTATCCAAACAGATTCGAAAGGAAATGGAACGTATGAAATCTATGACCTTTCAGGAAAACTGATACGATCTTCAGAAAAGTTAGAAAAGGGAAATGTGACGGTTAACACAAGAGAATTACAAAAAGGCGTGTATATCGTAAAGATAAAAATAGAAGGCAAAACTATTTCTAAAAAAATTATTGTCAGTTATTAAAGATTCTAAAAACACAAATGATGGCTCCCGAAATTTATTTCGGGAGTTTTTTGATACAAGAATGATTTCAAGAGTATAAAAAACTCAAAAAACAGCCTGAAAATTCTTTTCTTAAACACATGTTATTCAATACTTTAATATGACAATTTTTCAACATTAGCAAACTATTATGACATTTTGAAATATTATTATTCCACAATAAGACAATTTTTCTTACAAATAGCACAGGTATTTTATTTGTTTATGAAAAAGTGATCATTTAATTTATTGTTTAACTTTTTAAAATTTGTTTGTTATGACAACTATCGTAAAAAGAACAAATGGCAGTTTACTCCCTGTCAATCAACGTTCTCTGTTTGACGATTTTTTTAATCGCGAACTTTTTAATTGGGGTAATAATAACTTTTCTGCTTCCCGCACTACTCTCCCTTCCGTGAATATCAGAGAAGCTGATGAAGCTTTTGAGGTGGAAGTAGCAGCAGCGGGATTACAGAAAGAAGATTTTAACATCACTTTGGATGGCGGCACACTGACCATTTCATCTGAAAAAGAAAATCAGCATGAGGACAACAATGGTAGTTATCACCGCAGAGAATTTAATTATCAATCTTTTCAACGCAGTTTCGAGCTTACTAAAGACGTGGTAGATGATGAAAAAATTGAGGCGAGGTATGAGAATGGTGTTTTGAGAATCATCATTCCTAAAAAAGAGAGTACGACAAAACAGTCTGCAAGGCTTATTGAAATTCAATAACAAAAAAGGTTTTCCTGTCTTGGAAAACCTTTTTTTATGCTTCAAATCTATAGTTCGGAATCAATTTTGTAGTAATTATGCTACAATATTGTTAACCAAAAATTTATCGATTATGGGAATTAAGCCAGGACCAAAAAAAACCGCAGAGTCTACCGGTGAACCAGACAAGCGACAAAGAGACAATAAAAAGACACCTCAAAATGAACCTTCATTAAAGGAGCATAAACATAAGAAAGGTGATTAATTTAAACAAACTAAAAAATAGATCCTGACCGAAAATCAGGATCTATTTTTTTTATTCTTCTTAAGAACGAAGGTATTTTTTGGGTATGTCACGAAGCATCATAATAGATATTGTAGTAATTATTTTGTATAATTTGAGCAGAATAATACTTACTTAAAGCATGTGGTCACTCTTTAGAAGAAGAAATAAGTAATAAAAATATAATTAAGAAGATTACTGACAATTTTATTAATTACATACAAATAATTGAATACCATTACACTTACATCCTTCATATTTGTAAAAATTTACAAATACTTACAACATAATTGAAAATTAGTTAAACCTATTTAGTGAAATATGCAAAAAGTCACGTAGCTTTGAATAGAAGGCTAATGATTTCTATTGGTCGGAATACTAAACTATAAATAAACTATTCAAATCATTCACTATCCAAAATGAAAATTTCAAATTACAACACAATCAAGGCTGCAGCAATTGTGCTGGTCTTTCTTGGAGTCATTTTGCTCTTCAGCACTGCGTTCATCCATCAGGCGTTAATCAACGCGCTGCTTCTGTTAATGATTGCACTTTTAGCGGTCATCTTTTTTAAGTTAAAAGTAGTAATTTATGAACTTTCAGGCGGCTGTATCACAATTAGGAAAACTCATCCTTTTACTTTTAAAAGATTTATCGCTCCCGAAATTGAGTTCCCTCAAAATAGTATCAGAGATTACAACTTTAGACACAATATGTTACAGGAATCTTTAATACTTAAGATGAGATCTAAAAGCAACAGGAAATTTGCGATTAAGATTCAACTTTTGGGATTCAGTTATCAGCAGAGAGAGAAGATATCTTCATCACTGTTATCTGTTGTTTCACAAAATAATTTAAGATCAGTCTAAAAAATCGACACCATATTAACATCATATTATTTAAGACCCCAGTCCCTATTGAGATTGGGGTTTTATTGCATCTTGAAAATTGTTAAAAGTTTGGTGATATGATTTGGAATATCATTCTGCAGAAAAATTATGTGTAATTTTAATGATTAAATTAAAGACAAATTTCAGTAATGGCAGATGATTACATATATCTTGATAACAATGCAACGACTAAAATAGATTCCAGAGTTTTGGCGAGTATGATGCCTTACTTCACTGATTACTATGCCAATGCGAACAGTTCTCATATCTCAGGAATTTCTTTAACTGAAGCTGTAGAAGATGCTACATGGCAGATCGCAGATTTAATTGGCGCAAATGAAAAAGAAATTATTTTTACATCCGGAGCAACGGAAGCCATCAATCTGGCTATCAAAGGTTTAGCGAATGTAAACAGAAATAAAATTATCACCTTTACAACAGAACATAAGGCAGTTTTAGAAACCTGTAAATATATGGAGAGTAAAGGATTAAATGTGGAATATCTTCCCGTACAATCCGACGGTACAATCGATGATGATCTCCTGAAAAATTCTATTACGGAAGATACATATCTTGTAATTGCAATGATGTGCAATAATGAGACTGGAACGCTTCATGATGTAAAAAAAATTTCTGAATTTGCTCACCAAAAAGGCGCATTATTACTTTGTGATACTACGCAAGCGGTCGGCAAAATTCCTATTGATGTCTCAGACTTAGGAATTGATATGATGACTATTTCTGCCCATAAATTCTACGGACCGAAGGGAATTGGTGCTCTGTATGTGTCTCGAAACGTAATTTCCGAACTAAATACTCAAATGCACGGAGGCGGTCAGCAAAAAAATCTCCGTAGCGGAACTTTAAATGTCCCAGGAGTAATCGGAATGGCAAAGGCCTGCGAAATTGCCAAAGCTGAGATGAAAAAAGACGAGATAAGAATCCGTAAGATTCGCGATTTTCTCGAAATGGAACTACTGAAAATTGATGGAAGTTTTGTCAATGGATCTGTCGAAAACAGAATTTATAATACCTCAAACATCTGTTTTCCCGGAGTATGGTCTGAGCAGCTTATTTTATCGCTCGCTAAAATTTTGGTGTCGAGCGGATCTGCCTGTTCAGCGGTAACTTCAGAACCATCACACGTTCTGAAAGCTTTAGGCATGTCAGACGATGATGCATTATGTTCTATAAGATTTAGTTTAGGAAGATTTACTACCGAAGATGAAATTAATTATACAATTACGAGGGTAAAAGAATTGATTCGTCAATTTAAAGCATAAAAAATCCCACCGATATTGAGTGGGATTGTCGTTTGAATTTATTATAAAAGTTTATCAAAATGAATTGGCAGATCATAAATTCTCTTTCCTGTGGCATGGAAAACAGCATTTGTGATCGCCGGCGGAATTCCTACTCCACCGATCTCTCCTACACCTTTCACACCAAGATCATTTACAAACTGATCATTTTCTTCCACAAATATCACCTCAAGATCCTGAATATCTGCGTGAACAGGAATATGGTATTCACCTAAGTTCGCGTTCATATATTTCCCAAATTGATGATCCAAAATTGTCTCTTCGTGAAGTGCCTTACTGATGCCCCAAACCATTCCGCCTAAAACCTGGCTTTCTGCAGTCTTCGGATTGATGATTTTGCCCGCCGCTACAGCTGTCACTGCTCGTTTAACTTCGATCATTCCAAGCTCTTCGTCTACCTCAACTTCTACAAATACTGCACTGTGAACAGCTCTAGCCTTTTTTCCATAGGTGAGAGGATTAGGCATTGCAGAGTTTGTCGTTTTTATTGCTTTTCCTTCATTAGCATCTATTATATCTTTTACACTCATGCTAATTTCGGGATTACTACGAAGTGTTATTAAACCGTTTTTAAAGTTTACATCTTTGAATTTGGCATCTTTTAAAACTGAATCTTTTAAATTTTTAGCTAGTTTAAATAATTTTTTATTTAAAGCCTGACAAGCATTTTGTACGGCTGGGCCAACTGTTGCCGTAGTAAATGATCCACCCTGAATGGGCGCAAAAGGTAATTTACTGTCTGCGTAAGAAAACGTCACATCTTCAATTGGTAAACCCAGCTCATCAGCAGCAATCTGTGTCATAATCGTAAAAGTTCCTGTACCAATGTCCGTCACAGCACTTTTTATTTCCACTTTTCCGTCTGCTGTCATGATAGCTTCCGCACGCCCAAAGATTCTGTTGGCGTCCCACATTCCGGTAGCCATTCCGTATCCTATCAACTTATTTCCCCGTTTCATACTTCTTGGTACGGGATTTCGCTTATCCCATCCGAATTTTTCGGCACCCTGCAAAAAACATTCTTTCAGTTCCTTGCTAGAATACTCTTTGTCACTGCTTTTGTCAATCATTGAATAATTATTTAGCCTCAGCTCCACAGGATCCATATTCAGTTGATAGGCAATTTCATCCATCGTTACTTCGATAGGATGCATTCCTGTACTTCCACCAGGAGCTCTCATATCCAAAGGCGTGTAAACATCCAAAGGAACGATCTGGTGTTGCAACAAAGTATTTTCCGCAGGATAAAGCATATTTGCCCAATTCACAACAATTTCTACATAATCTTCGAATCTTGAGGTTTCTCCCGTTGCTTTATGGTAAATAGCATTTACTTTTCCATTTTGGTCTGCTCCAAACTTTGTGTGCTGCAATGTGGGCGGACGATGCCCGATCATATACATCTGTGCGCGATCCAAAGTTACTCTCACATTTCTTTTTAAAGCTAAAGAAGCCATAACTGCCATAAAAAGCTGATGCTGAGGACGAAGACCAGATCCAAAACCACCACCTACAAAAGGCGAGATCACCTGCACATTCTTCATTTTCAAGCCAAAAACATTGGCTACATACATTTGAGAATTGATAGTTCCCTGTGTTTTATCGTATATTTTAAGTTTTCCTTTTCCCTCATAAATTACAGTCGAGGCATACATTTCCATCGGATTATGGTGTTCTGTACCGTGAGTGAATTTGCTGTCAGTTTTTACATATGAATTTTGGTATTCTTTTTCAAAATCACCGTTTGGAGGAGGTGGAGGAGGTTTCAACATCGATGCGAGACCTTTTTTGGGATCTCTTTGTTTTTCAACATTAGTTTTTAAATCTGTTTCGAAACTTTCTTCTTCATAAACAATGCTGATTTTGGTGGCCGCATACCTCGCCATTTCGAATGTATCTGCAACTACTAATGCTATTGGCTGACCGTTGTACCTGATATCATTATCCTTTAAGGGTTTAAAAACAGTACCCGGTGGCGCATCCATATCTGCATATCTGAAATCAAACCAAGCAGTGGACGGTTTATTTTCGTGTGTGAAAACTTCAATCACTCCACTCATTTTTTTCACCTCAGACGTATCAATTGATTTAATTTTTCCTTTCGTAATGGTACTGTTTACTACATATCCGTAAAGTAAATCTTCTGCATAATATTCTCCTGCGTATTTTGCACTTCCGGTTACTTTCAGTTGACCTTCAAGACGGCTGATCGGCTTTCCTATTGATGGTGTATTTTCCATATTCTTGTGATTGATCGTGATTTATAGTGATGGTTTTGCTCCGGGACGCTGTGTAGAAGGATCTAGTGCCATCATACAGTTTCTTACAATTGCTTTTTTAGCTAAATCTATTTTAAAACTGTTGTGCTCAAAACCTATGGCACCTTTTAAAATCATTTCGGCAGCATTCGAGAAATTTTCTTTGTTCGCTTCTTTTCCTACTAAAAATTCTTCTGCTTCCTGAACGCGCCAAGGTTTGTGAGCGACGCCTCCTAAAGCAATTCTCGCCTCTTTAATTCTGTTATCTTGCAGTTCCAAGCCTGTAGCTACAGATACCAGAGCAAAAGAATATGACGCTCTGTCCCGAAGTTTTAAGTAAGAATAATTTTTTGTAAATCCTTTCTCTGGAAGATCAATACCCGTAATAATTTCACCCATTTTAAGGGTATTATCGATCTCTGGATGATCTCCCGGCAATCTGTGAAATTCTGTAAAGCTTATTTTTCTCTCTCCTTCCGGTCCGGAAACATTCACAACTGCATCTAAAGCGGCGAGAGCAACACACATATCAGACGGAAAAACCGCAATGCAGTTTTCATCTTGACCTAAAATTGCGTGAATCCTGTTGTATCCTTTAATCGCTGAACAGCCGGAACCCGGCTCACGTTTGTTGCACGGAGTGTGGATATCATAAAAATAATAGCATCTTGTACGCTGTAGTAAATTCCCACCATTTGTGGCCATATTTCTTATCTGTGCCGACGCTCCTGCTAAAATTGCTTTCGATAGCAGAGGATATTTCTGCTCTATCGTCGGATGATAAGCTGTGTCGGCATTAGTCATTAATGCTCCAAGTCGTATTCCGCCTCCGGGAATTTCAGTTAAATCATTGATTCCTGACAATGAGTTGATATCAACCAAAGTGTCTGCTTCGGTGATAAAATATTTTAACAGATCAATGATATTTGTACCGCCGGCAATAATTTTATTTCCTTTGTTCTCTTTTGTTAAAGCAATGGCTGTTTCAACGTCTGCAGCTTTTGTAAAATCAAAATTATTCATGTGATGCGTTTTCTTTTACTGCCATTACAGCGTTAATAATTCCTCTGTTGGCACCGCAACGGCAGAGATTACCGCTCATGAGATCCTGAACTTCTTCTCGTGTAGTAGCTTTATTTTCATTTAGAAGTCCGATTGCACTACAAATCTGTCCGGGTGTACAGTAGCCGCACTGAAAAGCGTCGTGATCAATAAATGCCTGCTGGATAGGATGCAAATTCCCGTTATCTGCAATACCTTCAATAGTTTTTATTTCGGTGTGTTCCTTCATTACCGCAAGGCTGAGACAACTAAGTACTCTTTTACCATCAATCAAAACCGTGCATGCACCACATTGCCCGTGATCACAGCCTTTTTTGGTACCTGTGAGATGTATTTTTTCCCTTAAAGCATCTAAGAGCGAGACCCAGGGCAATATTTCAAGATTATAATCCTGACCATTCACGTTAAGTGTGATGGATTTTTTTTCGGTGGTATTCATAATGTTCAGATTTGGTCTGAGTCTTCTATTACAAAAAAAAAGCCGTTATGCTGACATAACGGATATTGTGGTATCATTTAGACCTAATTTATAATCAAACCATTTAAGAGTAAATAGAACGTAAATTTTGATTTTTTCTAATGAATCTTATTGTCATTAAGTTGAAAAACATGCAGGATCTGAGGAAAAAGAGCCTCCATTGATTCCTCCACCGCTTTTTTGGAACCCGGCAAGGTAATTACGAGTGTATGTCCCGAAAAACCTGCAACGCCTCGCGACAACATCGCTGTTTTAATTCTCTGCTGTCCGTAATTTCTGGCGGTCTCCATTATTCCGGGAATAGGTCGGTCAATCATTGGCGAAACTGCATCGGGAGTCTGATCTCGTGATGAAAGTCCTGTTCCGCCCGTGAAGATAACAAGATCGTGATCATTGTCTTTGAGCTTTTTTAAAGTTTTTTGAATAGTGTCAAAATCATCTGGAATGACTTGATAATCAACATTGCTAATCTGATATTTTTCTAAAGCGTCACAGATCGCTTTACCAGATGAATCTTCTTTTAAACCTTTAGACACAGAATCGGAACATACTACAACAGCAACTTTCAATTCATTGTTTAGAAATTTATTAAGATCGGTTTTGCCTCCCTGTTTCTCTACTAAACGGATATTCTCTATTTCTACTTTTTTATCAATAGGTTTCAGCATATCGTACATTACCAATGCTGCAACAGAAGCGCCGTGCATCGCCTCTACTTCAACTCCGGTTTTATAGATGGTGTGAACTTCCACAGAAATTATCACCGACAGATTTTTAATTTTAAAAGTAACTGATGTATACTCAACCGGTAAAGGATGACAATCCGGGATGACATCGCTGGTTTTTTTCACAGCAAATAAAGCAGAAGCACGCGAAAATTCAAAAATATCTCCTTTTGGAACCGTTCGGTTTTCAATCGCAGAAATGGTTTTCTCTGAAGAGGTTTTTACCGTTGCCGTCGCAATGGCTTTTCTTAGCGTGAAGGATTTGTGTGTAATGTCTACCATATTATTTATTTACTTTCCACTGGTGTGATTCATCATTAAAAATTTCTCTTCCCCAAATTTGAAGTTCAGATTTTATGCGTTCTACAATTTCGTTACAAGCTTCTGTTGCCGCAATTCTGTGCTTTGAAGATGTAAAAACAAAAAGACAGATTTCACCCGACTTTACAATACCAAGACTGTGGTAAATGTGCATACAGGTAAGATCATATTTAAGGAATATCTCTTCTCTTATTTCATGCATTTTTTCTAAAACCATATCCTCGTAAGCTGTATAATCGATGGCCTGTACGGTTTTGCCTTCGATAATATCTTCTCTGATCTGACCAAGAAAAATACTGTGTGCGCCTATATCTTTTTTTGATGAGTGCTTAGCGATGCTTTCAGCAATAAAAGCCGGACTTATCGCACCGTTTGTAAAAATATTTTTAATCTTTCTGTTCATTTTTTTCTTGCTTAAATGCTGTAATGCCACCTTTGAGATGGCTGATTTTTTTGGTATCCCCGAAATGATTCATCAAAATCTCCGCCGCTTTCAAACTTCTTTTCCCACTCTGACAGAAGAGTACAATATTGAAGGTTTTTAATTCAGATAATCTCTCATTCAGCTGCGAAAGAGGAATTTGAATATGCTTAAAATCAACTGCCGGAAGCTCATTAAGTTCCCTGACGTCGATCGTTAAAGTATCATCAAAAGAAATCATTGCAGTGAAATGATCTGGACTTAAATCATTGATATTTGTTTTAGAAATTCCGCAAAGGATGCTGTAATCTGTTGCTTCAAAAGTTTTTCTATTGTTGGGAATCAAATTTTCGGCTGACTGCTCAATCGAAATATCAAGGATATAAGTTTCGTAAGTGAGCATATTAAAAGTCAAAAGTTTTCCATCTAAAACTTCGCCTAAACCTGTAATTATTTTGATAACCTCATTGGCCTGCATCATCCCGATCATTCCCGGAAGTACACCGAGGACTCCCACGTCGTTACAATTCTGAACATCATCAGGCTTCGGGGACTCAGGAAAAAGATGTCGATAGTGGACTCTGTCTTTCTTTTCTGAGGATAAATTGAATACGGCAACCTGACCTTCGTACTTATAAATCGCGCCAAATATTAAAGGTTTATTTAACAAAACACAAGCATCATTGATCAGGTATCTCGATGCAAAATTATCAGTACAATCTACAACGATATCATATTCTGAGATAATTTTCCATGCATTATTTGACGTTAGTTCGATTGAATAATTAACTATCTCATTTTCAGGATTCATAAGAGCCAGTCTGGAAGCAGCAACTTCAGATTTTTGCTTGCCAATATCATCAGTGGTATAAAGGGTCTGCCTTTGAAGGTTACTGAGAGAAACATGGTCATGATCTACAATCCCGATCACTCCAATTCCTGCTGCGGACAAATACTGCAAAACCGGACAACCCAGACCGCCCGCACCAATTACCAAAACTTTTGCCTCCATCATTTTTTGCTGACCTTCAAAACCAAAGTCAGACAGCGCATAATGTCGGGCATATCTTTCATTATATTTTTCCATACTATCCTCCTGAATAAGGCGGCATTAAAGCCACAACATCATTTTCATTCAAAACAGTTGCATGATCTTTCACCAGTTTTTTATTAACGGCGAATGCAAATTTCTTATCTGTAAGATTGGGAAATTTTTGAATTAAAAGTCTTTCTAAAGAAGCCAGATTTTCAGCTTCTATTGCAAATTCTTTTCCTGTAATTTCTGCAATCTGTCCAAATGCTAATATTTTTATTTTCATAACAATGTCACTTTAATTAAAAATACTTAAAAACTTAATTATCATGCTTTTGTCAACAACAATTTATAGGAAGCCATCAACAGAACGGTAGCCAAAACGTATTTTAAAATATTCTGATTGAATTTTTTTGAGCCGAAATAAGCTCCTAACATTCCACCGCAGAAAGCGACAATAATGTACATCATCATATTTGCGGTAAAAGATATTCCCTGCGTCAACATTCCTCCTAATCCTGCCACAGAATTTACGAAGATAAATGCTGCGCTTATTGCCGCAGTCTGCTTTTGGTTCGTCCATTGCAGAAGGAGCAAAATGGGAGAAAGAATAATTCCGCCTCCAATGCCGATCATCCCTGAAAGTAATCCTACTACTCCGCCGGTAACAGCAGCGACCGTTGTATTGTGAGATTTAAGGTCATCATCATTCACATTTTTAAAAAAGAAAAAACGGATAACAGGAAACAGGAGCAACAACCCTAGAATTCGTTTATAGATGTTCTCTTCAACAGTGATCATTCCACCTAGAAATGCCATAGGAACAGATGCTGCCGCTATAGGAATAAATAGCTTTTTAGAAAAATATCCACCTCGGTAATACTGAATAAACGAGGTGAGAGAAACAAAAAGGTTAAGCATCAACGCGGTGGGTTTCATCTCTTCCGGGGCGACGCCATATAACGCCATTAAGGCTAAATATCCGCTCGCACCGCCATGTCCGACGGCAGCGTACAGAAAGGCAACAAAGAAAAGAATTCCATAAAATATTTCTAAAGACATCGTATTTGACTTTTTATCTGATTTTAAATTGGCAAAAGATGAACCGTCACCTCATCATCTACTTTGCAGCCTAGAGATTCTTCAGGCAAAACAAGCAGGCAATTGGCCTGTGCGAAAGAATGAAGTCTGAACGATTCCTGAGCATGAAGAGGTGTTACATTCCCATTGTTGTAAAATGCTTTCAAAAAATGGGTGAGCCCCGGATTTTTATGGTAGTCGTGAGTCGCTTTGGCTTTGATTTCCTTTAATTGAGATGGCAATCCCATGATGTTTTCAAGCGCAGGTAATACATATTCATAAAAACAAGTGAGTGATGATGACGGATTACCAGGCAGTCCAAAAATCAATTTCTCATCTTTCGTTCCAAAAAAAAGCGGTTTGCCAGGTTTTTGACTTATTTTGTGAAATTTTTCTTCCACACCACAAGTATTCGCAACCTGGGTAACGAAATCATAATCTCCCACGCTTACGCCTCCATTGAGTAAAATAACGTCATAATTGTCAATTGCTTTTTCAAGAACTTTATGCAACACCTTTGGATCGTCATTGGCTTTAAAAGTCTCAATATCATTAATTCCTATTTGCTTTAAAACTGCTTTTAACTGATAAGAATTGGCTTCATAAACCTGACCAAATTCCAAAGGATTTCCGGGATCCTGCAGTTCACTCCCCGTAAGAATGATCGCAACTTTTGGTGGGGCATAGACCTTAACGTGGGAACATCCGATTCCGGCGAGAAATCCGATCGCAGCGGCAGAAAGATGAGTACCTTTGTGCATTGCCAGCTCACCTTTTTTCACTTCGGCGCCTTTCGGACGGACGTTATTTCCCTGCAAAATATCCTGATCGTCAACAATAAGAAAATTATTTTCAAAGCGAATCTTTTCCTGCATCACCACTGTATCAGAATTGTTTGGCAGAGGCGCACCAGTGAAAATTCTTGCCGCTTCACCATCATATAGTGTTAGTTGCTGAGAAGTTCCGGCCGCCATTTCTCCTACAACATTCAGCAAAAGATCTTTATCTTTAAATTTGAAAGCATATCCATCCATTGATGACTGTGCAAAGTTTGGAATATCTACCGATGCAATTATATCTTCAGAAGTTACCAGCCCGAAAGCTTTCGAAAGCTCAATAACTTCACTCCTTTTTGATAAAGCAGATTGGGAAATAATTTTTTTTGCTTCCTCTACAGAAATCATTTTCATGAAGTTAAATTTTTATAATCCTGCGGAGTATCAATATCAATAGCTCCTTTTTCAAAACTGACTTCAGCAATGTCTTCTTTAAATTTCTGAATCATTCGTCTGGCACCTTCATTTCCCGTGAGATTCAGAAGGTGTTTGAAATATTTTTGTTCAAATAAAACTGGCGTTCCCAATATTCCAGAATATTTCGATGCCACAATTCCTTTTAAAGTTTCTTTATGCTTCTGAATTAATTCATTAAAAACCGATGAAGTGATGTAAGGCTGATCACAAACTGCAATGATACAGTTCTCAATATCTGGAAATGCTTTTAAAAGCTTATTAATTCCCACCCTAATTGATGACCCCATTCCATCCTTCCAATTTAGGTTTTCAACTGCAATAACGTTCAGATTTTCTACTTCTTTAACAAGTAAAGTATGATTAAAACCTGTTACCATCACAATATTCTGCGTTGTTTTTAAGGCTTCTTCAGTAACATTCCGGAGGAGCGATGTACCATTAAATTTTAATAATTGCTTTGGCTCTCCTAGTCGCGAAGAATTTCCCGCTGCTAAAATCAATATTCCTGTATCCATTAGCCGCCTATTGTAATCATACTTCTGTTTTCAAGTTTCGAGACATCGATATCCTCAAAAACACCGCTAAATTGGCCGCCCAAAGCTTTTGCTTTTGACATCATTGTCTGCGTTATGAGCGGCAAAATATCTTCACCGTTACGCAAGGCTCCAAGTAGATCAGTTTCATCCTTACTAAAAAGACAGTTTTTTAGTTTGCCGTCAGCAGTGAGTCTCATTCTGTTACAGGTATCACAAAAAGGCTGGCTCATTGTACTGATGACCGCAAATGCCCCGCTGTGCCCATCAATTCGGTATTTGCTGGAAGTATCATTTGGCAGAGGTTCTACAGGAATAATATCATACCTCGAACTGACTTTCAATAAAATTTCGTGCAAAGTATAAACCTGATTACTGGTCCACAAATTTCCGGTGAAAGGCATAAATTCTATAAACCTAACCTCCAGATTATGATTTTTTGTCAATTGGATAAAAGATAAAATTTCATCATCATTTAAACCTTTCATGATAACTACGTTGATCTTTACCCGAACATTATTTTCCAATAAAAGATCAATATTTTTTCTTACACGATCAAATAAATCTCTTCTTGTGATCTTTAAAAATTTTTCCCGTTGAAGTGTATCAAGACTTACGTTGACCGTTTTAATGTTGGCTTCTAATAACTCTATCAGCATCTCATTCACGCGGATGCCGTTGGTCGTAATTGCCAATTCTACATTTAACTTTCCTAGAGATTTTAAAATCTTTGGAGCGTCTTTTCGTACCAGAGGTTCACCGCCTGTCAATCTAATTTTTTTGACACCGTGATCTACAAACAGCTTTACAATCGTCTCAATCTCTTGGACTTGCATAAGTTTTGCGGCAGGTGCAAAAGCATATTTTTCTTCCGGCATACAATAAAAACATCGCAGGTTGCAGTTATCTGTGAGTGAAATTCTCAGATAGTTGTGTATTCTGCCGAAAGTATCTTTAATCATGTAATTAATTTTTGGAAAGCTTTTTTACGAATGAATTTTTTCGGTTTTGTGGCGTAGAGAAGTTCCTTTTCGGTCTTCAACAACGGCTTTTATCTCGGAAATAACAGATAACGCAATTTCTTCAGATGTTTCTGCACCAATATCCAGACCAATCGGGCCATAGATCCGTTGATAATCTTTATCTGTAAGTATAAAACCGTCCAACTTTAAATCATCAAACATTCTGTGAAGCTTTGTTTTTGGACCAAGAATTCCAATGTAAGGACAGTCTGTTTTTAAAACCAATTTTAACACCTCAAGATCGTACTTGTAATTGTGAGTCATCAGAATACAATAGGTTCTATGATCAATTTCAATCTGAATGAGATCATCAGGCTTTCCAACTACAATATTTTTAGCTAGCGGAAATCTTTTGCTAGTACAATGGGCAGCTCTGCCTTCGCCTACCGTGACTTCCCAACCTAACAGGTCTGCCATTTTCACAACCGGCTGCACGTCATTTCCCGCTCCTGCAATCAGTAAAGAAACAGGCGGGGCGATATATTGAAATAATACATTTTGCTCCTCACTATTAATTTCAAAATTTTTAATATGTGTAGATTTTTTTTCCAGAATGTTTAACATTTCACTTTCCAAAGAATGAATGTCATTATAACAACTTTTATCTCCCTGAAATACATTGACCGTTCCGATCTGAACGGCATTTCTCTTTAATGAAAAAATAGTTGTAATAACAGAATCACACCTTTTCTCCAGAACTTTTCGAATTATTTCTAAAGGATTTTGTGGGTCTTGAGAATCAATAAATTCAAATAAAATATTAACAATGCCATTGCAACCTAATTGTACATTAAATTCTAACAATCCTTCTTCGCTCGTATCATATGTGACGAGTTTATTCTGTTTTTGATGTATTGCAAGAAGTGCTTTTCGTAAGGCGTCACCCTCCAGACAACCTCCGCTGATAGCTCCCGTTAAAATTCCGTCTTCAGTAACCAACATTCTTGCGCCTGGCTGTCTGTATGAAGAACCTTCTACTTTAACAACCGTTGCAAGTGCTGTTTTTTTCCCTTCAAGAAGTGCGGTGCGATAGGATTCTAAAATATCAGTAATTTCTTTCATTTCGATATAATAATGTTAGTATAGAATATGAAGAACGTAAGCTACAAATTTCGTGCAATGTTGATAATCATTCTTTTTCTGCTACTTAAACAATGAATATCGTAATGTACTAACATGTAGTGATCATACTGAACACAAAAAACCCTTGCTAATCATTTAATTAACAAGGGTTTGTTTAAATTTAGTATCTCAACCAGCGGAGAGAGAGGGATTCGAACCCCCGGACCTATTACAGTCAATAGTTTTCAAGACTATCGCAATCGACCACTCTGCCATCTCTCCAAAGAACTCCGATGATATCGTTGTTTTTCAGTGGTGCAAATATAAAACACTTTTCAATATCAGCAAAATAATTTTGAATTAAATTTTGTTGGCGACTAATAATCTATTAAAAATCAGGCAGATTATTTTTTAAGAAATGCTACGACAACAAAATGTTTGATTTCATCCCAATAACTACTGCTACTAAACCCAATACAACACTTATAAGAACATATAAAAGTAATATTCCGTATTGCTGATTTTGCCAAAGTGAATAATTCTCAACAGAAAAAGTGGAAAATGTAGTAAAACCTCCACAAAATCCTGTGATCAAAAGATATTTCAAATAGTTATCATTCTTAAAAAAGTATGACGTAAGAAACCCTATTATGAAGCAGCCCAATATATTCACCACTAATGTTCCTACAGGAAAAGAATTGATAGTCCAGAGTTTTTGTGTTTGAGTTGAGATTAAATATCGTAAAATACTCCCAAATCCGCCACCAAGAAAAATAAGCAATATGTTTTTCATATACAGGTGTTTATTATTTTAAAATCGCAATAATTATAGCTTTATCAGTTTTAATTTTAAATCTACAGCGATTTTATGATATAAGAAACGCACCAAAAATTGGTGCGTTTTTAAATTTTTAATTTGATAATTAATGTAATTCAGCCAAGTATTTTTCAGCATCCATTGCGGCCATACAACCACTTCCGGCAGCAGTAATTGCCTGTCTGTAAATATGATCCTGAACATCACCTGCCGCGAAAACTCCTGGAAGATTAGTTCGTGTAGAACCCTTTTCAGTAGCAATGTATCCGTTTTCATCTAGATCAATCTGCCCGACGAAAATATCTGTGTTGGGTTTGTGACCAATTGCGATGAAAATTCCGTGAACGTCTACTGTCGATTTTTCCTGTGTCTGATTATTGATCACCACTGCTCTTTCAACCAAATTATTTTCACCTTCAATGCCTATTAATTCGTGATGAAATTTCACTTCAATGTTTGGTGTATTGGCAACTCTGTGAATCATCGCTTTTGATGCTCTGAACTCATCTTTTCTTACCAACATAGTTACCTTATTTACCAATTTTGCAAGATAAGTAGCTTCTTCGGCCGCTGTATCGCCTGCTCCTACTACGACCACATCTTTTCCTCTGTAGAAAAATCCGTCGCAGGTTGCACAGGCAGAAACTCCACCACCATTATATTTTTTTTCGTCGTCTAGACCAAGATATTTTGCAGTAGCACCAGTAGAAATTATGACCGTTCTTGCAAAAAGTTCTTTATTACCTGCATATAATTTATGGACACCGCCAACTTCTGTAGAAAACTCGGCTTTAGTGATCATTTCATAATGCACTTTTGTATCAAATCTTTCTGCCTGCTTCTGCAAATCCATCATCATTTCAGGTCCGGTAATTCCTGCAGGATAACCAGGAAAATTATCAACTTCGGTTGTTGTAGTCAATTGTCCGCCCGGCTCAAGACCTGTGTACAATTCAGGTTTTAAGTCTGCTCTTGCTGCATAAATTGCTGCTGTGAAGCCAGAAGGCCCAGATCCTACAATGATACAATCTAAAATATTTTGCTCCATAATTAGCTATTCAAAAGATTTAAATTTTAAGACGACAAAGTTCGTTATTTTTAATATTTAATTAAAGAAAAATTAATGATAGTTTTCGATATTTAATATGTGAAATGTCAATAGTTATTGTCTTATCCTTTTAGTTTTAAGGCATAAAATCATACTTTCATCTTAATTTTATCAACATTGATAATTTTGTAGACCAATTCTTTAATCAATTCAGCTTCACTCATATTTACTGCTCCCAAACCTTTTCCCTTCATATCAAACTCTCGTAGAATTGAGATTACTCTCGTAGAATGTTTTAACGGATACAATCTTGCTGCCTCCGCGTAATCTTTTAGAAAATAAGGATTTACACCCATTTGAGAAGCAATTAACTGAGGTGACTGACCAATCATTGTACTGTAAACAATCACGTTAGAAAAATAATTGTAAAGACTTGAAAGTAACATTACAAAAGGATTATTCTTCGGATTTTTACCCATAAAATGAGCGATCTTATATGCAGCATTTGTGTTTTTGGTTCCTAAAGCTTTTTGAAGTTCAAAAACATTAAATTCTTTGCTGATTCCGATGTGATTTTCTACAATTGTTCCGTCTAAAATCTGTCCTTCTTTTAGAATTATTTTCAGTTTACTCAATTCATTAGAAATTCTGGAAAGATCGTTTCCAAGATATTCTGCAAGAAGATGAGAAATATTCGGGGCTGTTTTTATCTTAAGTCTAAGGCATTCATCGGCAATCCATTTTGGCAAATTATGATCTTTGAAAGATTCACTCAGAAATAAAGAATTAATTTTTGCTAAAGTTTTCGTGACTTTTTTCCGACTGTCTAACTTCTTGTGCTTGTGGGCAAAAACCAAAACAGTAGACGGAACGGGATTTTCTACATATGCTTCTAAAGCTCTGCTTTCTTCATCATTAAATTTTAAATCCTGCGCCTCTTTTACGATGATTACCTGCTTGTCACCCATCATCGGAAACTGTCTTGCTAAAGAAAGTATTTCCTGATAAGTTGTGTCTTTTCCGTAAGTTACAGTTTGGTTGAAGGCTTTTTCATCTTCCTCCAAAAAATCGTGTTCAAGGGCTTTTACAGCAACGTCAATAAAGTAAGGTTCTTCTCCGTGGAAAAAATAAATCGGTAAAACTTCTTTATTTTTAATATTTTTGAGGATTAAATCTAATTCTTTCATCTTAATAAATGGAACTTCCCAAACTGAATTTTCAGGAAACTTTTGATTTTAAATTCAAGAAAGACAAAGATAAGTTTTTTATCTATGACTTGGTGCGCAAAACTTACCTTTTGCTCACACCTGAAGAGTGGGTTCGACAACATTGGATACATTATTATCTCACGGTAAAATCTTATTCTGTATCCGCTTTAATTACAGAAAAAAAGATAGTTCTCAATGGTTTAACTAAAAGAATTGATCTTCTGATTACTGAGAAAACACAACCAATTATATTGATCGAATGTAAAGCTCCACAAATAAAACTGACTGAAAAAACTTTTGAACAAACTGCAAGATATAACTCGATCATCGGGGCAAAAGAAATTGTTTTAACCAATGGTTTGCAGCATATTAATGCAAAATTTGAACATGGAAACTATATATTTTATAAATCTTAAATTCTAATTAATTGATGACTAAAAGTTTATTTATTTTTTCATTCTTACTGATCTCTATTTTTACTTTTTCGCAGTCAAAAGTTTTAATTAATAAAAATCTGAACGTTGTAAAAGATACTTTGAAAAGAAATAAAATGATTGATGTATTAAATCATTTTATTTTAGAGAAAGGTATTCAAAATGAAGATTTAACGATTGTTAATCCTGACAATAAATTAGAAACGTGGCTTTTTTTGGATGAGCTGCGAAACCTGCAGAACAGTAAAATATTCAACACAAGATACACTCTGATGTATGAGATTACATCGGCTGAAGTGAGTAACAAAAATAATTTTATAATTCAACTGAATTGCTATTACGAGGGCAAAGAAATAAAAAATTCAGTAGCAAAAATTGAAATCACGGTACAGGAAATAAACAACAAATATCTTGTATCATCAGCAATCGAAAACAATTTAACTAGCTGGAAATCTAAAACCATTGAAAATTATAGTTTCTATTTTGAAAAAGATATTGACGAAAAAAAACTGAGAGATTTTATTACAAAAAACAATCAACTGAGTTTAAATCTAAAAGAACAAAAAATTCCCACTAAAGTATATTGTGTAGATGGAGTTTTTAAAGCTTACAAGCTGTTGGGAATTGATTACAAAAGGGATGACTCCCCAAATAATTTTTTTCTGGGAATTGACTCAGCAACAGATAATAATCAAAGTATCCTGATTGTCGCTACACAAAAAGGAATACTGGATGATTTTTCTTTTGGCAGCCTTTGGAAAGCGAGGGTAACTAAGAAATATCCACAAAAGAATCTGTATTTACCTGTTTTGGAAGGATATTCATATCTAAACGATGGACATCCTGTTTATAAATGGGAACAAATATGCATTCACTTTAAAAATGCCTATTCAGTTTCTCAAAAAACAGATTGGCTGTCACTGTACGGTACTAGAGAAAATTTCAGCCTCCCTTCAACACCACTTTACATTGAAAATTTTATTAATGCAGTCATCATAAAAAAAATTAAAAAAGAAAAAAGTTTTAGCGGTGTTTTAGAACTTTTAAATTGTGGGAAATTTAATGAGGAAGATCAGGATAATTACTTTAAAACCTTAAAAAGAGTTTCGGGAATTACAAAAGCGGATTTCAATGAAATGATTGACAAATTAATTACCAGTGAAAATTTAAGTAAATAGGAATTTTTTTTAGCTTAACATTTGCATACGCAATGTATATTTATTCATCTAAAAAAGTTATATATGAAACGTTTATTATTTTCGTCAGTACTTCTACTCACTTCAGCAACAGTTTTCAGTCAAAATTTAAAAAAGGTTTCCTATCAGGATGGTTCGCAAAAACTGAACGGTTTGGTAACGTCAAACTCAGGAAAAAAACTTCCCGGAGTTCTTATTCTTCCTGCTTGGAAAGGAATTGACGATGAAGCAAAAACTGCAGCCGCAGACTTAGAAAAACAAGGTTATATTGCATTTGTCGCTGATATTTATGGTGAAGGAAATATTCCGACCGATAATGCTTCGGCAGCAAAAACAGCAGGATTTTACAAGAAAGATTACGCAGCTTACCAAAAAAGAATTTCTCTGGCTTTGGAAGAATTGAAGAAGAACGGTGCTATTGCTGATAAAATTGCAGTAATTGGATATTGCTTTGGCGGAACGGGAGCTTTAGAATCTGCAAGAGGAAAATTGCCTGTTGTGGGTGTAGTTTCCATTCACGGAAGCATTGGAAAAGATCAATCACGACCAAATGAAGCGATTTCAACTAAAATTTTAGTGGAAAATCCTGCAGACGATAAAGGTGTGACGCCGGAGGATTACAATAATCTGGTAAAAGAGATGAACGATGGGAAAGCTGATTGGCAAATCATCATTTACGCCAATTCAAAACATACGTTTACTGATCCGAAATCTGCAGATTACAATCCCGTGATGGCAAAAAGAGCATGGAACCATACACTAATGTTTTTGAAGGAAATTTTAAAATAATTTGTTCAATATAACTAAAACAACCTCAATTTTTGAGGTTGTTTTAGTTATATATCACTGATTGTATTGCAGTTTGAACACCAGAAATATTCGGTTTCTTTATCTTTCAAGATCTTTTTTGATGCTTCATTACAATTTTCACATATCAACTCATCTTTAGTTTGTTTTGCTTCATAATCACAGCTGAAACAACTCCAGCTTGTGAGACCAGACTTTTCATTAATGAACCAAGTGAATGAATTTTCCTTGCATTGAGGACAGGTTTTCATCGCCATATTTTAATATTTATTGTTCTCTATTTACTAGGTCCATAGAAAAGGCAGGAAGACAAATTGCAATATATTCACAAATCTCTGGAAATGGATTACTGTAACGAACCCTTGCTCCTTTTTCAATCATAATACTTTGTCCTTTCTCTAAAACTACAATTTCGTCGTCAATTTCGAATTGCTTTTTACCTGAAATAATAATGGTAAATTCATCAAATTCAGGAGTTTGATGCGGTTCGCTCCAATTGGGTGGCGCAACCATGTGTGCAATTGAAATATTGGGGTTTTTGGTTGAGTTTCCCCAATGTTCTTCTATCAGTTTTTCATCGTTTGTAGGAACTACAAAAGGTGATTTCTGAATTTTATATTTTTTCATTTTATTACTAATTAGTTTTTAACGTAAAGGCCGCAAAAATTTTTTAACTACTAAATATTTTAAGTTAAACAAAGCCGTTCCACTTATATAAGCTCACAAAATTTTTATATAAAATAAATTGTTGACAAGCTATAATTTAAATCTCTCGCAATTTTGCTGATATATTTTCAGCATTCAAAATCTGCTCAATCAGCAAAATCTGAATGAAACTTACTTAAAAATGATTTTCTTTTTTGATTTCGTACACAAAATTAGTTCTCGTTGGTTCACCAAAATAAGCCACCTCTTCTTCAGCAATCTTTTGTCCGCCCAATCTTTCTAAAGCAATCTGCGAACGCACATTTTCTTTTCCGATATGGAAATACACTTTACCCACAAACTGAAAAACATAATCCATCATCAGTTTTTTGATCTGCGGATTGATACCCTTTCCCCAAGAATTAGTTCCGTAGAAAGTGTAGCCAATGAAAATGCTGTTTTTAGATTCATCAAAATCATAAAAACGCGTACTTCCTAGAATATTTCCTGTGGATTTTTCTACAATTTTAAAAGCACCCTGGCTTTCAATTGCACCTTTAAAAAAATTCTCAAAAACTTCTCTTTTGTAGCGGTCTTTATTTGGATGCTGTTCCCATACTTTCGGGTTGGATGCGACATCATACAACAACTCAAAATCCCCTTGCTGTAAGGGGATCAGTTGATATTTTTCGTTTTCTAAAACGGTTTGAATAGAAAAATTCATCTTTATAAGTCTTAGCTTTTTGCTTTTGCAGCGTCTGATTCTATCTTTTTAATTTCTTTGAGTTTCTCTGCGATTTTAGTAACTGCCTCAGGTTTTGCAGGTTTCAGAGCAACCTCAGCTTGAGCCATGTCCCATTTGATCACCAAATTTCCGGAATTTTCGTCTGTAGGATTTAGAGTAATTTCAAACCATTCCTGCTTGTCTGCTAATTTATTGACAGGCACTGTGACATCTACTACATCCTGTTTTGGATCGTATGTATAAGCGCCCCATTGCTGAAAATCTTTATTTAAAATTACTTTCCATTCTTTTTCTGTCGGCACGATAAATAACCCATAAGTACCCGCAGGAACTGTTTTTCCACCAAAATTCACAGATTGCCCGAACGTCACTTTTGTAGATGAGTTCGCACCTGCTCTCCACACCTGTCCGTAAGGAACCAATTCTCCGAATATTTTTCTTCCTTTCACGCCAGGTCTTCCGTAATCGATACTGATTTTGGACATTGAAAACTGTTGTTCTACTTTTTGACGCGGGCTCGCTGCCGGTACCGAATAATCCTGTGCAAAACTGAAAGCCGAAGCCGATATGCAAACGGCGAATAATAATTTTTTCACTTTTTTAAATTTTGATAAAATTACAAAACGGTTGTCAGAATTTAGTTTTTGACTTTTATAAATTTTGTTAAATATTATTCAACAAAATAATTGAAGAATTAAAGATTGATCTATCAATAGAATTTGTGGCTTCAGGTACAATTTCACTAATATTTCAATCAAGTTCCCATTCCCATCATCATCGACATATAGTAGTTAGCACAATGCAACGAAATCAACAGGAGAAGATTTTTCTCATCAAATGATTCCAAAATTTCCGAAGTGTTTATCTGATATTCATAATTAAGACTTCGCCACTGAATACTGGGCTTCATTATCAGAAGTTCATTTCCTTTTTCGTCGGTCAGCGAAAATAATTCTCTGAAAAAACCTTTGTGAGTGAAAGTATAATTTTTATCCATGTCGTTAAAATGACTCTTCATAACAATGCTTCCATCCCAATTCATGGTAAATTCCAGTATAACTTTGTTCCCGTGTAGAACTTCAACATTATTTCCCCAAAAACCTTTTGGCTCAACGAGATATCTAGTATTTAAAACCTGAATTTCCGCACTGAATTTAAACCAGCTTTTATAATTCAGTTGTGCGATCTGTTTTCCGTTCTGCGTCAGTACAAATTTGGTGTATTTTTCTGCTATTGCATGATATTTCATCTTTTATGTTTTTATTGAATTGTACGTAAAAAACTGTTTGCTAAAATAATCTCTGTGAATTTAATTTTCGATCTAAATTTTCCAAATATTGCGTCCAAGCACTTGAGCAGCCATTATAACATTCAAATTCTGGTGTTAAACCTTCATGCCTGAAAAGAATTTTTATTTCCTGTTCTTCTTTTAAGATCTCAAAACTTATTTTAGTTCCCGTCCACTCATTTCGTGTTTTTAGAAATGTAAGATTGCTGTCAACAACTTCCCAAGTTATCTTTTCGTTCGGAATTAATTCTACTAATTTTTGCACAGAATTGTGTACTCCATTTGCTGCACTGAAAGTAAATTCATCATTCAATTTTCCTGAATTCCCAATTATTATTTCATTGTGCAAGCCGATCCACCAACTTTTAG
The DNA here is from genome assembly GCF_027945075.1 of Chryseobacterium sp. CY350. Lineage (NCBI taxonomy): Bacteria > Pseudomonadati > Bacteroidota > Flavobacteriia > Flavobacteriales > Weeksellaceae > Chryseobacterium > Chryseobacterium wangxinyae. The sequence goes on along the minus strand of NZ_CP116034.1, from coordinate 98,419 downwards.
GATCCATTAAAAAATTGAAAATTTCTTCGGGAGATTTTGAAGTTGTAAAGTTGTAGGAGAAGTTTTGTGTTGACATATTTTATTTACTTTGATATAAATAATTATTAATCGATTTTTCAGCTTTTTAATATCTCAATTTTAGTATACTGAAATACTTTTCCGGCTTGATCTTCAGATATTTTTGATAGATTTTTCCCTTTAGGAAATCCATTTTCACTTACAATTTGCCCCGTCACTTTTATCTGTAGTGGCAAATTTTCACCATTAAATATATGATCTGCATTTATTAATTTTTCATTTGCGGGTTCCAGCCAATAATAATCTTTTTTATCTGGATTTTCTTTTTTATCAAATCTTGAATCACTCCACTGTGCACAAGAACAGGAAATTGCATTATAGCTTAAAATTAAGGTTTCAATTTCTAAATTTTCTTTTTTTCCGGTTAATGTATTTGTAGAATTAGAAATATTTTTTGGTTTTGAAGTTTCATTATTGTGTGCTTTTTCCATTTTTGTTTGACTACAAGATGTTACACAGAAAATAACATTAATTATTGTCATATATTTTATATAACAAGATATATTTTTTTTGATATTATAGTTTTTTATATTCATAAGTTGTCTTTCCTCGATAATTAAAATCTGTTTCACTTAAAACCCGATCATATTGCCGTTTTTCTATTAAAGAGTCATTTTTATCATAATAATATTCATCAAGAAATTCCATTTTCTAATTCCTTAGTTTCAGAAATTTCACCATTTTATATTTATAATTTACAGAGAATTTTCTAAATGGATAGTCTTCCTGAATCAATTGATTAAGATTATTATATTTAAAAGTTTGAATTGTATCTACCTTTTTAAATTGAAAAGTAATTAATCTGAGATTTTGTTTTTCATCATATAAATATTTATAAACTACAATATTTGTTTTTCCTCCTCTACGATATACAGATCTAATTTCCTGAAGTCTATTTTGATTACCATAAAAAAGAAATTGTGAATTATTTTTGTTTATTATTCGGTTTTGAGAATCCAATACTACAAATCTTTTTTCGCTAAAATTTAAAGAATCATTTTTGTTAAAATCTTTCTCAATTATTTCAAAATGCAATTTGCCATTCTTATCAGAATAGCCCAATAATTTTTTTTCTTCAAAATCTCCAACACAAGAAATCAGTAAAAAAGAAAATAAAAAAAATAAAATTTGTTTTAACATATAAGCTTTCTGTAATTGTTTATTAAATTTAATCTTTTATCAATTATAAATAGGAAAATTTTTAAAACAAAAAAACGCACCTCAAAAAAGATGCGTTTTAAAAAATATTTTAAATCCGAAAATTACATCGTCTCCATTTTGAAACTCATGCTTTCGATAACTTTCAGAATTGCTTCCACTGTATCCATTGATGTTAAACAAGGAACACCATTTTCAACGCTCATTCTTCTGATCTGGAAACCGTCTCGTTCAGACTGCTTTCCTTTCGTCATCGTGTTGACAACATACTGAACTTTTCCTTTCTGAATCAAATCAATCAGGTTGACACTCTCCTCTCCTATTTTATATCCGATTTTGCAAGGAATTCCTTTTTCTGCAAAGAATTTTGCAGTTCCTTCTGTTGCCCAGATTCTGAAACCAACTTCATGGAATCTTGATGCTAAGTCAGCTGCTTCCTGCTTGTGCTTATCAGCTACCGTGAACAAAATTGAGCCGTGCATCGGAACTTTTCTTCCTGCTGCAACCAATCCTTTGTACAATGCTTTTTCCAAAGTCGTGTCTTTCCCCATCACTTCTCCTGTAGACTTCATTTCCGGGCCTAAAGAGATGTCAACTTTCGTTAATTTTGAGAAAGAAAACACAGGAACTTTCACGAAAACACCTTCTTTCTTTGGAACCAATCCGTTTTTATATCCTAAATCTTTCAGTTTCTGACCTAAAATCGCTTTTGTAGCAAGATTTGCCATTGGAACTTCCGTAATTTTAGATAAGAAAGGAACTGTTCTTGACGATCTTGGGTTTACTTCAATCACATACACGTTTCCTTCAAAAAGCACGTACTGAATATTCATTAAACCAACCAAATTCAACCCTTTAGCCAATCTTTCAGTGTAATCTACCAAAGTATCGATTTCTGCCTGAGAAACATTCTGTGGCGGATACACTGCAATCGAGTCACCGGAGTGAACTCCCGCTCTTTCGATGTGCTCCATGATTCCTGGAATGATCACCGTTTCGCCGTCGCAAATCGCATCGACTTCCACTTCTCTTCCCGTGATATATCGGTCAACTAAAACTGGCTGATCCGGACTTGCATCTACCGCGAATTCCATGTAATGCGCCAGTTCTGCTTCCGTGTAGACAATTTCCATGGCTCTACCTCCCAAAACGTAGCTTGGACGAACCAAAACCGGATAACCGATCTCATTTGCAATCACAATCGCTTCTTCTTTTGAAGTTGAAGTTTTTCCTAAAGGTTGCGGAATTCCCATTTCCTGAAGGGCTTTTTCAAACTTGTCTCTGTTTTCAGCTCTGTCTAAATCTTCCAGTGAAGTTCCCAAAATCTGAACGCCGTAAGCTGCCAATTTATCTGCTAAATTGATGGCTGTTTGTCCACCGAACTGTACAACAACTCCTTTTGGTTTTTCAAGGTCGATGATGCTCATCACATCTTCTTCCGTCAAAGGTTCGAAATATAATTTGTCTGAAATCGAGAAGTCTGTAGAAACAGTTTCAGGGTTATTGTTGATGATAATTGCTTCGTAACCCATTTCTTTGATAGCCCAAACCGAGTGAACGGTTGCGTAGTCAAACTCAACTCCCTGTCCGATTCTGATCGGGCCAGAACCAAGAACTATGATTTTTTCTTTATCGGTTACTACAGATTCGTTTTCCTCCTCGTAAGTTCCGTAGAAATATGGTGTTTCGCTTTCAAATTCAGCAGCACAGGTGTCTACCATTTTGTAAACCGGCACAATTCCGTTTTCTTTTCTGAAATTGTAAACCTCTCTTTGCGAAGATTCCCACAAATGAGCGATATTCTGATCTGAGAAACCTAATTTTTTAGACTGAATTAAAATTTCTTTGTCGAATTTATTATCAGCAATTACTTTTTCGAAATCAACTAATTTTTTTAATTTCCAGATGAAGAACTTATCAATTTTACTCCATTCTACAATCTGTTCCCAGTCGTAACCTCTTCTTAAAGCATCACAGATGATAAACAGTCTTTCGTCATCACACACTCTGATTCTTCTTTCGATATCTTCGTCAGTTAAAGCGGCAGCCTGTTTTGTTTTTAAACCTAAATGTCTCAAACCTGTTTCCAGTGAACGAACCGCTTTCTGTAAAGATTCTTCGAAGTTTCTTCCGATTGCCATTACTTCTCCAGTCGCTTTCATTTGAGTAGACAATCTTCTGTCCGCAGTCTCAAATTTATCGAAAGGGAATCTTGGGAATTTAGTTACCACATAATCCAAAGCCGGCTCGAAACAAGCGTAAGTTTTACCTGTAACCGGATTCATGATTTCATCTAAAGTCAGTCCTACGGCAATTTTAGCAGCAATTTTAGCAATCGGATAACCAGTTGCCTTACTTGCTAGAGCTGATGAACGAGAAACTCTTGGGTTTACCTCGATGATGTAATATTCAAATGAATGCGGGTCTAAAGCCAACTGTACGTTACATCCGCCCTCAATTCCTAAAGCTCTGATGATTTTCAGGGAAGCATTTCTCAACATCTGATATTCTCTGTCAGAAAGTGTCTGAGATGGCGCTACAACGATTGAGTCTCCGGTATGAACTCCAACAGGATCTATATTTTCCATGTTACAAACCACAATCGCATTGTCGTTTGCATCCCGCATTACTTCGTATTCAATTTCTTTGAAACCTGCGATTGATCTTTCGATCAGACATTGCGTAACCGGGCTGTATTTTAATCCCAATTCAGCAATTTCTCTCAGTTCAGCTTCGGTAGCAGCGATTCCACCACCTGTTCCTCCCATTGTGAATGCTGGACGAACGATGACCGGATAACCAATTTCGTTAGCGAAATTTATTGCTCCTTCAACCGTGTTTACTATATCTGATTCAGGAACGGGTTCGTTCAACTCTCTCATCAGTTCACGGAACAAATCTCTGTCTTCCGCTCTGTTGATCGCAGATAGCTTAGTTCCCAGAACCTCAACTTTACATTCTTCAAGAATTCCTGAATTTTCCAATTCGACCGCCATGTTCAGACCAGTTTGTCCACCAAGAGTCGGTAAAAGTGCATCCGGACGCTCTTTTCTGATGATGTGACTTACAAACTGAAGTGAAATCGGCTCGATGTAAACCTTGTCAGCGATTTCAACATCCGTCATAATCGTTGCAGGGTTTGAGTTGATCAAAATCACCTTGTAGCCTTCCTCTCTCAAGGAAAGACAAGCCTGCGTTCCTGCGTAATCAAATTCCGCTGCCTGACCAATGATAATTGGGCCGGAACCGATTACTAAAATTGTTTTTATGTCGTTTCTTTTCATTTTTTTCTTTTTTATTATTCCATGGATCGCATCCATGGCTATTATTGTTGAACCATTTCATGGTTCTGCTTTCTCTTTGTACAGCCACGAAGTGGCTGAATTTTAATAGCCGTAGGTGAAACCTATGGATTGGATGATTGTCACATTCCAACAACCCATGAAATGGGTTGAATATTATTTACCAAAGATATTTTTCATCAAATTTAACTCCATGAGATTTTAGCAAATTCTTATATTCAACCTCAAAAGATTCATTCTTATGATGTTCTTTTTGATTTTTAATATAATTCATGATCATATCTTTTTCTCTTTCTGAATAAGTGAATGCGCCATAACCAGTTTGCCATTCTTCAAAATCAGGAAATAATCCGCTTTGCTTTATCCATAAGTTGCTTGAAACCTTAATATCTTTTACAAAACTGCTTAAGGAAACTGATGGATGAAGATCTGTTAATAAATGAATATGATCCGGCATTCCATTGATCCGATAAAGTCTGCAATTTTTATTCTTAACAATTCCCCAAATGTATTTATATAATTGATCTTCATGTTCAATATTCAACACAGGTTTTCTATGCTTCGTACTAAAGACAATCTGATAATATATTTGACGAAATGTTGACATTTTTTTCTTATTTTTCCACGGATTAGATCCAGGGCTGTGACTGTTGAACCACTTCGTGGTTCATTCGTATATTTACTTTTTAAAATCCTCCATCAACGTGATGAAATCATCAAACAAATAATTCGCATCCTCAGGACCCGGGCTCGCTTCCGGGTGATACTGAACTGAGAAGCAAGGATGAATCTTGTGTTTCAAACCTTCATTTGTTCTGTCATTCAATGCGATATGAGTCTCTATTAAATCTGTTTCTTTAAGGCTCTCCTGATCAACAGCGTAACCGTGATTTTGAGAAGTAATAGCCACTTTGTTTTTTTCCAAATCCAAAACAGGGTGATTTCCTCCTCTGTGTCCGAATTTCAATTTAAACGTTTTTGCGCCACAAGCAAGGCCAATCAACTGATGTCCAAGGCAAATTCCGAAAATTGGAACTTTTCCTAATAATCCACGGATCATTTCTAAAGCTTGTTGATTATCTTCAGGATCTCCGGGACCGTTGGATAACATGATTCCATCTGGATCCATTAATAAAATTTCCTCTGCAGTTGTATCTTGTGAAACGACAATGATATCACAGTTTCTTTGAGATAATTCCCTGATTATTCCTAATTTAGATCCAAAATCGACAAGTACTACTTTAAGACCTCTTCCCGGATTGGCGTAAGAAGTTTTCGTTGATACCTGTTCCACCTGATTAGTTGGAAATGTTGTGGATTTCAGTTCTTCAACAGTCATATTATCGTCGGCATCTGCATTCACGATTTTTCCTTTTACAACCCCTGAGTTACGAAGAATTCTTGTCAGTCTTCTGGTGTCAATTCCTGAAATTCCTGATAAATTCTTCTTTTTAAATAACTCGTCTAAAGTAATCTGTGTTCTGAAATTGGAAGGTAAATCGCATATTTCTTTTACAATAAGACCTTTGATTGCAGGTTCAATACTTTCATAATCATCACGGTTGATCCCGTAATTTCCAATGAGCGGATACGTCATGCAAACAATCTGACCACAATACGATGGATCAGAAATCAATTCCTGATATCCCGTCATTCCGGTATTGAAAACCACCTCTCCTGCTGTTTCCCAATCTGATCCGAAACCTTCTCCATGAAAAACTTCACCGGATTCCAGTATTAATTTTTTCTTCATTTTAACTTTTTATCTTTATTTCTATTTATTCTTTCTCATTAAACCACCCCGTCAAAAATTCTTTAAATTTTTGCCACCCCTCCAGAAAAGGGGAATTTTGTGAGCGTCTATTTTATAGCTATCACTTTGCTTTTTTACTTAAATGTAAAACCTTTCTCTTCCAAAGCATTTTTTAGAATCGCCATTCTTGCGAAGACACCGTTCTGCATTTGCTTGAAAATTCTTGAGCGTTCACATTCTACCAAATCGGTATCGATTTCTACACCCCTGTTGATGGGTGCGGGATGCATGATGATCGCTTCTTTCTTCATAGTTTCTTCTCTGGCTTTCGTCAAACCATATTTTCTGTGGTATTCCGAAGCAGAGAAACTCATCTTCGAGTCGTGTCTTTCGTGTTGAATTCTCAATAACATCAAAACATCTACATCGTGAATCATCTCATCTACAGAAAGATAAGTTCCGTTAATTAAAGCTCCTTCATCAAACCACTGTTCAGGTCCTGAGAAATATACTTTAGCACCTAATCGCCTTAAAGCTTCTGCATTTGAATTGGCAACACGGCTGTGTTTTACATCTCCAACAATCCCAATTTTTAAACCTTCAAAAGTTCCGAACTCCTGATAAATCGTAAGCAAATCGAGCATACATTGCGAAGGGTGATTTCCCGTGCCGTCACCTCCATTAATAATTGGAATATTGATGTTTGTCAATTCGTCAAAATATCGGTCTTTTTTATCTCTGATTACAACGAGATTAACCCCTATACTTTCAATGGTTTTTACCGTATCATACAAACTTTCACCTTTATTGACAGAACTGTTTGAGGCATCAAATGGAACAACCTGCAAACCGAGTTTCCTTTCAGCAATATCGAAGCTTGTTTTAGTTCTTGTACTGTCTTCAAAAAAAAGATTTGAACAAAAAACTTCGCCCTCCACTTTTACATTTTTTCCGTTAGCAAAAGCCAATGCTTCGGTCAGTATCTTATTGATTTTGTCTGTACTTAGTTCGGTAATTGTAAACATAATATTTTAATTTTTGAACATAAAAAAAGCGAAGAAAATATCTTCGCTTAAAATAAATAAATATCGTAAAGGGCGTCTACGCCCGGTAATTCTAATGATATAAATACTGTGTTATTCATTAGGTGCAAAGATATAACATTTGCATAACATGACAAAGTCAAAATTAAAAAATTTGAAAAACTTTAACCATAAATGATTATTACTTTTTTAAAGGATTTCTTTTAGAATTAAAATCGTAGATGCTCACAAGAAGTTTACCAGTATACATACTCTTCACGATCATTCTTTAAATTGTGAAATTAAATCTTTCGTTCTCTATTTATTATAAGCTTCAATTTCAAACTTTAATTTAAATTCGTTGTGGAAAATCATCCCGATTAGCAGTTTTTGGGGAAGGAGTAAAGTGTAATTTTTAACGGTTTAAGCAAAAAAGATTTAAGCCTACACTTAAAATAAACAGCTCTTAAGAATTCTTTACTTGTGTATTGTAAAAAGAATTTTAATTAAATAGATCTTAAATAAAACTTATTTAATAATTTAGTAGAAAAACAGACCATGCAAAGTTTCAGAGAACACGCTGCGGACAAATTTTATCAAAAGAGATTTTAATGTTAGAAATAATTCGAGCTAATGCTGATGATAGTGAGATTTTATCTGAGATCACAAAAAAATCGAAGGCATATTGGGGATATTGTGAAAAGCAAATGGAGGAATGGTCGGGTCTGCTGACGATAAGTTCAGAATATATCCTGACGAATAATGTGTTTAAATTAGTCGTAGAAGGTTCTGTATCAGGTTATTATTCATATTATTTAATAGAAAATAACAGTGTACGGCTTGATAATTTTTTTGTATCACCTGAAAGCATCAGAAAGGGATACGGCTCTTTATTAATGAATGATTTTATCCTAAAAGTACAGAAGATCGGTAGAGAAAGAGTAATCTTAGACGCTGATCCAAATGCAGAAAGATTCTACAAAAGCCTAGGATTCGTCAAAATCGGACAAATTGAAACATCAATTAAAGATCGATTTTTACCCATTATGGAAATGAAATTATAACTGAATTTATTTAAAAAAGCAATTCTAAAAAGAAAAGTATGAGAAATTATGTAATTGAAGATTTACCGCATTATTTTGAAGAGTATAAAAAATCAATCAAAAACCCAAAAAAATTCTGGGATAAGGTTGCAGATCAAAATTTTGTCTGGTATCAAAGATGGAGTAAAGTGGTAAAATATGATATGAATGAAGCAAAAATCACATGGTTTAAAGATGCTAAATTAAATATCACCAAAAACTGCCTAGACAGACATCTTTCTACAAGAGGAGAAAAAACTGCCATCATCTGGGAACCCAACGATCCCAACGAAGAAGCTCAACATATTTCTTACAACCAATTATACGAAAAAGTAAATAAAACTGCTAATGTTTTAAAAAACATGGGCATTAAAAAAGGTGACCGAGTATGCATTTACCTCCCGATGATTCCTGAACTGGCAGTGACAATGTTGGCATGCGCTAAGATTGGCGCTGTACATTCGGTGATTTTTGCGGGATTCTCGGCCTCTGCTGTTGTTTCCAGAGTGAATGATTGTGGTGCCCAAATGCTTATCACTTCAGACGGTAGCTACCGAGGCAACAAAGTTTTAGATTTAAAATCGATCATTGATGAAGCTTTGGAAAAATGCCCCACTGTTGAAACAACTTTAGTCATTAAAAGAACTAATAACGAAGTCCGCATGAAGGAAGGGAGAGACTTCTGGATGGCCGATCTGTACGAAAAAGCTTCATCAGATTTTGTCACTATAATTATGGATGCCGAAGACCCACTTTTTATTTTGTACACATCAGGATCTACAGGGAAACCCAAAGGAATGCTGCATACTTCCGCTGGATATATGGTTTACTCAGCTTACACATTCAAAAATGTTTTTAATTATCAGGAAAATGATGTCTATTGGTGTACTGCAGATATTGGTTGGATTACCGGTCATTCGTATATTCTCTACGGGCCACTTTTAAATGGCGCAACAACCGTTATTTTTGAAGGAGTTCCCACCTACCCTGAACCAGACAGATTCTGGGAAGTCATTGAAAAACATAAAGTTACTCAGTTTTATACGGCGCCAACCGCAATCCGTTCTTTAGCAAAGGAAAGTGCAGAATGGGTAGACAAACACGATTTGAGTTCATTAAGAGTGATCGGATCTGTTGGTGAACCTATCAATGATGAAGCGTGGCATTGGTTTAATGATCATGTCGGAAGAAAAAAATGTCCGATTGTTGATACTTGGTGGCAAACCGAGACAGGCGGAATTATGATCTCACCGATTCCTTTTGTGACACCAACAAAACCTACTTACGCAACACTACCGTTACCGGGAATTCAGCCTGTTTTAATGGATGACAAACGCAACGAAATTACCGGAAATCAGGTAACCGGGAATCTATGCATCCGTTTTCCGTGGCCTGGGATTGCCAGAACGATCTGGGAAGATCATCAACGATATAAAGAAACTTATTTTACCGCCTTCCCCGGAAAATACTTCACTGGCGACGGTGCTTTGAGAGACGAGGTTGGATATTACAGAATTACAGGTCGAGTTGATGACGTTGTGATTGTTTCCGGACACAATTTGGGAACCGCTCCGATTGAAGACAGTATTAACGAACATCCGGCAGTTGCAGAATCTGCGATCGTGGGATTTCCGCACGACATCAAAGGAAGTGCATTGTACGGATTTGTTATTTTAAAAGATTCAGGTTCAGACAGAAAGCATGAAAATCTTGTTAAAGAGATTAATCAATTGATTTCAGATCAGATCGGTCCGATTGCTAAGCTTGATAAAATTCAGTTTGTTTCCGGACTTCCGAAAACACGCTCAGGAAAAATTATGCGTAGAATCTTAAGAAAGATTGCTGAAGGAGATTTCAGCAATTTCGGAGACACTTCTACCCTTTTGAATCCTGAAATTGTGGATGAGATTAAAAATGAAAGAATTTAGATTAATTTAAATAATTTAGAGCCTGTTTAATTTTTAGACAGGCTTTTATTTTATTCAAAAAACTCAAAAATGAAATATATTATTTTTTATTCGTGAATAATCACTTGCAGGTTTCGCATAATGACATTTAAATAATCAAAATTGGTTACTAAATAATTATACAGTTTAGAAAGACAATATTTAATTTAAAATAGACAACCTCTTAATTTTTTATTATTATTTATAGATAAAACAATAAATATTGTTTTTTATTAAAAATTCATTAAAAATATAGTAGATATTTCAAAAATTAATTTTACCTTTAAGTATCAAAAAAGATTACTATGTCAAGCATTTTAGCAGGATTATTTGATCACAACGGTGATTATAAGCGGTTGGAAAACGAACTGGAAAATTCTGGGTTTGGAAACTCTGATTATATTGTTTACCTCACTGAAGATCACCATCATGCGCAATTTCTGGCGAGTGTAGAAATTAAGGATAACGAACAGTCTCAAAAGGCTCATGATGTTTTTCAGGGAAATTCTGTCTTAAAGACTTATGTTTTTGAAAACATGAAGATAAGTGAAGCATCTTACAGCACCGTTAAAAAATATATTGATGCTCGTAGTAAAGCAGAGATTCATAACAGCCCGGATGTGAAGAAGAAATCTCAACATACAGGAATGGACTCTGAAGTTAAATTCTAAAAATTAAACTAAAACTAATAACCTAGATCCGCAGAATTTTTTCTGCGGATTTTTTAGTCCTAGAGATTGACAAATCCTTTTATTTTTCGTATTTTCGTCTAAACAAAGCCTTTTACACAAATGAGTTACGACTTGGAGCAAGAGAACAAAGAAATCTTAGCGAGGTATAAAGACCTGATTTCTAACACATACAGAACTTTGGATGAGGACAATAATAAACTCATTCGGAAGGCTTTTGATATTGCATTAGACGCCCACAAAGATCAGAGAAGAAAATCTGGCGAACCGTACATCTATCATCCGATAGCTGTTGCAAAAATCGTTGCTAAAGAAATCGGTCTGGGAGCAACATCAATAGCCTGCGCTTTATTGCATGATGTAATTGAGGATTCTGATTACACCTACGAAGATTTAAAGAAGATCTTCGGTGAAAGAATTGCGAGTATCGTCAATGGTTTGACGAAGATCTCTATTATGAATCATCAGAATATCTCGGTACAGTCTGAAAATTACAGAAAGCTACTTCTTACGCTTTCTGAAGATTTTCGTGTGATCTTGATTAAAATTGCTGACCGCCTTCACAATATGAGAACGCTGGAAAGTATGGCTCCCGATAAGCAGAAAAAAATCGCTTCGGAAACTGTATACATTTACGCTCCTTTGGCTCACAGACTAGGTTTATATAATATTAAATCTGAGCTTGAAGATCTTTCTTTAAAATATAATAATCCTGATGTCTTTACCGAAATTACTCAGAAACTCGAGCTTGCGAAAGAAAGCAGAGAGCGTTATATTGAAGAATTTAAAAAAGAGGTTTCCGAACGATTAAATGATGAAGGTCTGAATGTGACAATCAAAGGACGCGCCAAGGCAATTTCATCAATTTACAGAAAAATGCTGAAGCAAGGTGTTTCTTTTGAAGAAGTTTTTGATAATTACGCCATAAGAATCATTTATAAATCTGATGCAAAAAACGAAAAATTTCTTGCCTGGAAGATCTATTCAATTGTTACAGATGTCTATCACAGTAACCCGTCCAGAATGCGAGACTGGATTACTCAGCCACGTTCAACTGGTTACGAAAGTTTACACCTAACGGTTCTGGGTCCGGATAAAAAATGGATAGAAGTTCAGATTCGTTCAGAAAGAATGGATGATATTGCCGAAAAAGGTGTTGCAGCTCATTACAAATACAAAGAAGGTTATAAACAGACCAATGATGACAGAAATTTTGAAAACTGGGTAACAGAAATTCGTGAAGTACTTGAACAGCAGCAGAATCTTACAACTTCTGAGCTTTTAGATAACATTAAACTCAACCTGTATTCGAAAGAAGTTTTTGTTTTTACGCCTAAAGGTGAGATAAAAATTTTACCAACCAATGCAACTGCTCTTGATTTTGCATTTTCAGTACATTCAGATTTAGGAATGAAATGTCTTGGAGCTAAAATTAACGGTAAACTAGTACCTATTTCGTATGTTTTGCAAAATGGTGATCAGGTTGACATCCTTTCTTCTCAGAACCAGAAGCCAAAGTTTGACTGGCTGGATTTTGTTGTTACTTCCAAAGCAAAATCAAAGATTAAAGGGTATCTCAACTCAGAAAAAAATTCTTTGGTAGACGAAGGAAAAGAGATTCTTCAGCGAAAACTGAGACACGCAAAAATTAATTTTAATGATGAAGAAATCAATAAACTTCAGAAATTTTTTAATTTAAAGACATCCCAGGAATTATTTTTAAAATTCCAAACGAATGAATTGGATGCGAGCAGTTTAAGAAAATACATTGAAAGTAAAAATGTGTTTAATAATCTGCTTTCAAGATTCCGCAAATCTCCTTCAAAAAACCAGCACTATATTGAGCCGAAAGAGATCAATCTTGATATGATTGTTTTTGGTAAGGATGAAGAAAAATTAAATTACAGCTACGCAAAATGCTGTACAGTAATTCCGGGAGATAAAATATTTGGCTTTATAACAATTTCTGAGGGAATAAAAGTGCACAGCGATAATTGTCCGAATGCGATCAACCTGAGAGCGCAATACGATTACCGAGTAATTCCGGCAAAATGGGTGAATGAGGAAAGTTTTAAAAACCGTATTAAGATCGAAATTGAAGGTCTCGACAGGATGGGGATGATCAACGATATTACTACCGTGATAAGTGGCGCAATGGGAATGGATATGAAAAGTATGTCGATCGAATCAAACGACGGCGTTTTTGTAGGGAACATTAATCTGGAAGTCAAAAACAGAAGTCAGCTAGACGAGACTTTTAAAAAGCTAAAAGATATTGATGGCGTTTCTAAAGTTATCAGGATTTAAAATACTTTTTATGAAATTTGAAGAGAATGCTCTATATATTATCGAAAAATTTAATGTAAATAAGCAAATTAATTCAGTAGAAATGGGTAGACATTAGCTAATAAAGAGAATCGCAGAGAAATACAGAAAGGTTAATCTTTGATAATACTCCAAGTTCCTTTAAAATTACCCATTTCCCAGGTTCCATTTTTTGTCTGCATATTTCCGATAAGCATAAAATCGTCTGGTGATCTTGAGGTAGTATTGAAGGATGACATGATTAAACTCGTAATATAACTATCAGGATTACCCGCTGTTCCTCTGATAACCTGAACACTGGCATCTTTCCGAACGATTACTTTAAGCGATCCTTTGTAGTCGCCTGTGTAACTTCCACTATAATAACCCATATATTCTGAGGTGAAATTTTCCTGAGCGCGCTTTTCTTCAGCCTGATCCATAATCTGATCGCATGACTGTAAACTCATCATTACCAAAATTATTATTAATTTAGTTTTCATGTTTATCATTTTTTATTTCCTCTATAATACTACGGATATGATCTTCATCACTCTCTAAATTTGGCTCCTCGTTCGTAGATCGGTAGTTTGCAGCTTCTTTTTTAATTTCATCTGACAAAAGCTTTTCAACCCGCAGTTTTCTCAGTGCCATATTCAGTTCGTTCCCGAAAAGAAGTAGATAGACATTCACATTTACCCAGATCATCAATAATATCATGCTGCCGATAGATCCGTATAGAACGTTGTATCTTGCCACATTTTTAACGTAAAGTGTAAAAAGATAAGTGGTAAGGATAAATAAAACCGTTGTAAGAATTGCTCCGGGAATTGCCTGTCTGAACCTGATAATTTTCACAGTTCCAAGCCAATAAAATAATGCTAAAAGTAAGAAGAAAAAAACAGGAAATGAGACGAAACCAATGATTTTCGAGAGATTATTGGTGAGCCAGGAAATATTATACGTCGGTGTAAAAAGTTTAAGAACAACTTCAGAATAATAAACTCCGAAAAGTGCCAAAAATACGATCGTTACAAACCCGATTGTAATAAAAAACGACAGAATAAACTCTTTAACATCAGGAAGTTTTTCTTTCGAATTTTCATTAAAGCCATTAATTATAGAAAATGTACCGTTAGTAGCAAAAACAAGCGCAATAAGAATGGTTAAATTACTGATTCCCTTCATATTGGGAATTATATTATCCTCAATGTAACCTCTTACATCGCCTTCAATATTGGAGGGGAAAATATTATGCATCAAAACTTCAAATATATAAAACTGAAGCTTGTCGTAATGTGGCATGTACGGCAAAACGGACAATAAAAAAAGAAGAAATGGAAAAAGGCTCAGCGTGAAGCTCCATGAAATTGCAGCAGCTTTCTTTCCTATTTTACCCTTGAAAACGCCTGCGAAATAGATTTGAAACAATTGCCACAGCGATATTCCCAATACCGGAAGATGTATATTATCAAAAAAATCTTGAACTTTCAAAAGAAAACCCGGAACCTTAATACCCATTTTTTATTTTAAAATTTGATCTGCCCTGTCAAACTGTCGGTTGACAAATTTAGGGGAATTTATTCTAAAACCCAATCCAAACCTAAATAACCAATTGGTGGTCGAATAAAAATTTTCATTATTACTGTTGATCCAGTTGAGTTGAGCGCCGCCACCAAAAAACCACTTTCCATTATCAAATCCTATTCTGGTATTAGAATTAAGACCGATATTAAACTCATTATAGTTTTCGTTAAGAAGATGTGAGTAATAAACCTGCGGATATAATTCTACAATTGCATACCAGTTTTTGTCTATCACTTTCTGTATTCCTCCTCCCGTTCGCAAAGTGATTCTGATATGTTTTGTAACAGAATTCCCACTTGAGGAATCACCAATTTCCATACCGCGATAGATAACACGATCTGTATCTTTCATCATATTATATTGATAAAATAATCCGGTGATCATCACAAAATCACTTTTCAGTGGTTTGTAAGTCATATTCGTGTAACTTTTGTAGTTATCTTTGTTACCCACCCAGAGATAGCTTGTTTCTCCCTGAAACGACTGATATTTTGCTTCAGGAAACTGCATATTATCGTTACCGAATTCATCTGCGATCTCGTTATCAAAAACAGCTTCAAAAAATCTTTTTGTGTTTTCTAAATAAAGGCCTTTTACCTGACTGTAATTAACATATTGCCGAAGTTTGGGATTTAAAAAAAATGAAAAACCTAAATTAAAATATTTAGTTTTACCTTTTATATCATCATCATTATTGATTCTCACCAATTTTGGTGCAAAAGAGATACTTGCATCAAGCCATCTATAGCGCAGAAAAAACTCTGTATAAAAAGAATCATTTGGTTTTAGCAGAAATGTCTGGCCTTCGTAATATAATCCAAAAGAATTATTGAGGTAGCTCACTCCTGCAACCAGAGATATTTTATTAAGGTCTTCCTCAAGATATTTTATCTCTGTAGAATCACTAACTTCCTGTGAAAAAGCAAGCCCCGCAAAGCAAAAAAACAATAATGAGTAAAAAGAAAACTTCATCGTGATTGTGTTGGTTTTTGTAAAAATACAGAATTTAAAATAATTCTTTGATTTTTTAATTATAAGTATCTTTGAACTTTATTTTAAAGCTAAAAAATGCGCATCAATCTACTTTGCATCGGGAAAACAGACGATAAAGAAATCACTTCTCTTATCAACTATTATCTCACAAGACTTCCAAAGCACTGGAATTTTGAAATTATAGAAATTCCTGATATCAAAAATGCAAAAAACCTTTCTTCTGAACTTTTAAAAAAGGAAGAAGCAAAATTATTTCAAAACTACATCGATAAAAATGACTGGGTTTCAATTTTAGATGAAAAAGGAAAACAGTTTACCAGCAGAGAATTTTCTAAGAAGATTGATAATTGGATGAATTCTTCAGTAAAAAAAATTCATATTCTCATTGGTGGAGCTTATGGCTTTTCGGAGGAAATCTACAACAGAGCCAATGAAAAAATGTCACTCTCAAAAATGACATTTACACACCAGATGATCCGGTTATTTATCGTTGAACAATTATATCGCGCTGACCAGATTTTGCAGGGAAAACCGTATCATAATGACTGAGATATATTTTTATCTAAAATATTTGTGTGTATTCAAAAATTATAAAGAAAGATCAAATTGCTTTTCAAAAATTTTTATTTGTTCTTTGCTGTAATCGTGATCTCCTTGCATTACTTTAGATTTTATTTTTTTGAGTGCTTTAACTGTATAGTCAAATAACTCTTTGTAATCAAATTGTTTTAAAGTCTTTGCAACATATATTAAATAATTAGAATTTTCTTCTCTATCAATCCTCAGTTTTATAGCATCTTCAGCATTTAAAATTGCTTGTCTATCATCAAGAAATGTTATGAAAAAATCTAAATGTTGCAAAAAATCTAATTCAAAAATATATTTGTTTACAATCTCTTTATACATTGTACTATTTAGGGTTTTCAAAAACTTGATATTCGTTTGAGAAAGATTAGGCAATTCAACTTCTTCATTATCAATATCACGTGTAGAAAATTCATTTATTTTAATTTTTTTAAAACCATCATAAAGATATTTTGCAAGGTCATCTTTATTGAGAATTTTTTTTGTATAATTTTCAAATACATAATTATCTAGTACTCCATCATTTATCCAGGCTTCTTTTATGTAAGGATAATATAGTTCGCAATAATGATCAACAAATACTTCGTTTTTAGAATCATAAGTACTCCTACTCAAAGGTGAAATCAATAAACTTCTTCTTGGATTACTAGAATTAAATATTTTTTCAACAAGTAACTTTGCTTTTGGGCTACAAAATTCTGCAACAGTTATCAAATAGTTTTGGTACACAAAAAAATCGTCATCACCTGCAAATTTTTCAATAAACTGCTCTAAAAATAGAATAAATTTCTCATCAGGAAACTCCTGTATCGCATAGAAAGATTGATCACCAAAACTTTTAATAAATTCTATATCCTCCTGTTTCTTAAATTTAGCTACATATTTTAGCAAGTATGGGAAATTTTTCTCTTTGACCAACTTTTTAATTGCATCATAATATTCTTTCTTCAAAGGAATGGCATATTCAATATTCGACAACAAATTTTCATTTAATGGTTCTGATGCAAAAATAAAATTTAATAGTTCGTCTTTTAAAGCACTTTCTCTACTCTCATACGTTTTGGGATCCATTGTTAAGCGTTCAAACAAGTCTCCGTTATAAACAATAGATCCAATTTCTGGATCAAAACTTCTAATAGTATGGCTTTGTGCTATTATATCTTTTCTACCAATGGTTGCTTTAAAAAGTTGAACAACAGTAGCTGTATCATTGTCTGCAAATAATTTTTGAATAATTAATTTTCTGAAAGTCAAAGGAATTTCCTGTCCATAGAGACTTATTAAATCCGATTTATTCGTTTTTGAAAAAATTGATTTTTCTACTTTATCTTTTAACAATGCAAATTCATCAAAATTATCTATTATTGCGTGATCATCTATCAAAGATAAAGAATCGTATTTTTTTATTTCAAATTCTAGTTCTTTGTTTATTTGTGTAAACGCAAAAAAAGGAGATAACAAAAATGTAAGAATAAAAATTTTCATCGTATTATTTTTTCAACTAAGCCATTTGAAAAATTTTGTCTTTTCGTAATTTCCGCGTCTAGCGAATTTACAATGCCATTGCAATAAAAAATCAAAAAGCTATTTTAATTTATTACAACCCTATCTGTCTTTTTGCCTCTCCCACCACAAATGCAACAGAATTGGCAATATTAAAACTTCTGATAAGTTTAGACATCGGGATCGTTAAATGATTTTCAAATCGATCTAAAACATTTTTGCTTAAGCCCACACTTTCTTTCCCGAAAACCAACCAGTCACCATCCTGAAAATCAATTTCAAGGTAAGATTTTTCAGCATGAGAACTCATCAGGAAAACACGAGATAAGTCAGGAATAACTTTTATCCACTCATCAACATTTGCGTATTCGGTGACATCAAGATGAACCCAATAATCTAATCCGGAACGTTTTAGATTTTTATCGTCGATCACAAATCCGAATGGATGAATTAAATGCAGTTTACTTTCGGTGCCTACACACAATCTTCCGATGTTTCCTGTGTTATTGGGAATTTCTGGTTCTACAAGAACAATATTTAGCATGAATACTTTGAATATTTAAAGAAAACGAATATTTATTTTTTTACACACTTAGCGTACTGATCTGCCAATGCTCCTTTTTCGTAACCTGTGGCAACGGCTTTATCCAGACTTGCACAAGCTTCTTTTTCTTTAGCAGTATCAAATAAAATCAAAGCCTTGGTAACATAAGATTGGGAAAATTTCGGATCAATGGAAATTGCTTTATTCACATCGACAAGAGCTTCCTTATACTTTTTTAGTTTGATGTAAACATCGGCGCGACCATTGTACAAAAGAGATTCTGGCTTTTCAGACAATAGCTGATTATAGTCTTTTAATGACCCTTCGAGATCACCGTTTCTTTTCTTAAAGTTCGCTAGTCCGGTGCGTGCAAAGATATTATCGGGAGCAAATGTGAGAATTTGATTGAGATCTTTTTCTGCAAGATCTTTTTTACCTAAATTTTCATAAACCTTTGATCGGGTAAGATACATTTCAGCATTTTGTTCATCAATTTTCAGACCGCTGTTTAGATATTCTAAAGCTTTGGTTTTGCTTCCTTTTTGATTGTGTAAAGAACCTAAGTTTGCGTAAACTGACGGAGACATTGGGTTTGAACGCAATGCCGCCTCGTAAGATTTAAAAGCCGCAGGAACTTTCCCCAAACGTCGCTGAGCTGTTCCTAAATTATTGTAATAATCTGATTGAAATTTCTGAATGTGCTCTTTTTCAGCCAGTTTTGTATATTGCTCTTCAGCACATTTGAAATCGGCTTTTTGCATACATTCCTCGGCAATCTTTTTGTCTTGAGCTTTAAAAGACTGACAAGAAGAAATTGCTAAGATGATAATGAATAGATGTTTTTTCATTTTATAGAGTTTGTTTGTTGATGACCTTTTTCGCAAGCATAGAAAATACAGCTCCCAATAAAATCCCGACAAACGCCCCTACCAAAATATCTATTGGAAAATGAACTCCTAAGTAAATACGGCTGTATGCTACAATTGCAGCCCATAAAAATATAACGTGAGGAAACCATCTGAGTTTATCTTTTAACAAAAAACTTAGATAGCTCGCTAAAAAAAAAGTATTTGATGCGTGAGCAGAATAAAAACCAAACTGCCCGCCACATTTTACAATACGCATATATGACTGTAAACTTGGGTCGTGACAAGGTCTTAATCTGGCAACTCCGTATTTGAAAACACCTGCCAATTGATCAGAAACCGTCACACCAATTGCTACGAAAAGCAAAATGTAAAGTAAAGATTTAAGCTTAAAATTTTTGTACAGAAAATAACAGAAAATAATATAAAGCGGAACCCAGACCCACGTTCCGGAAATCATCATCCAAAATTGATCAAAAGGGGTATCTCCCAAATTATTAAGGTAAAGAAACGCTTTTTTATCTTCAAGAATGATTTCTTCCATTACGATCTGCTTACAGGTCCTTCATAGGTATCATCTTCTGAAGGTTTCAATTTTGGCGTTGTATCAGCTAATGGTTCACCAACAATGTCTTTCTGGATATTTTTAGCAGGATCAAAATCTTTGGCAGCATCTTTCACTTTTTCGATCTCACGTTTTATTTCAGAAACAGGGTTGTCTGTTTCCTTCATGATTTCGGTTTTGATGTCTTCTACCGCGCCACGCATTTTTCTCACTCCTGATCCTAGATCACGCGCAATCTGTGGAAGTTTATCGGGTCCGAATAAAACTACAATCGCAATGGCGATCAATGCCATTTCTCCAATGCTTAATTCCATGATGCTAAATTACAAAAGATATGTGAATCTGAATGTTCTAATTTAAGATTTAATAAAATTTTAAATTTTAAAATTATTCTTTTCTGAGAACTTCAGTATCTTTTATAAGCTGTTCTATATCAGTCTGTAAAGTTCCGTTATAAATTCCTCTTATTTTTTTATCACGGTCCGCGAGAATGATATGTTCTGTATGAAGAAATTTTGTGCTGTCGCTCGTAAACCCAAGATCTTCTTCCGCAAAGTAAGACTGCCTTGCCAATTTGTAAATCTCAGTTTTATTGCCCGTCAAAAAATGCCAATTTGGGTTTGTAATGTTATTTTTAACCTTAAAATCTTTAAGCTTTTGAGGGGTATCAATCCATGGAGTTACCGAAAAAGATAACAAAACAACATCTTCGCTTTTTTGATATTTTGAACTTACAATTTTTAAATTTTTGATCATTACCGGACAAATACTTCCGCATGATGTAAAAATAAAACTCGCTATATGTATCTTCTGATTTACAGATTGATCGGTAATTGTCTTCTTATTTTGGTCTGTAAATGAAAACGGAGCGATCGTATGCGGAATTTGTCTTGAAGCATCTTTCTGTGACAAAAAATGCGGTTCAAAATCCGGAGAATTGTAATAAGGAACAGAACTTTCCTGCTTGCACGAAAGCAATACTAAGAGCCAAAAAATACTACTTCTGAAATATACTGTCTTTAACATTCACACAATTTTTAGTTCCGAGTAAACCATATCTTTTACCATCTTTCATAACATAGTTTGATCTTATTTTTCCGTTATCATAGAACTGTTTCTGACTTCCATCTTCATATCCCAAATTATAATGCATCTGTTTTACAAGTCTTCCTTTTCTGTTCCATTCTTTGAATTCACCGTGCTGCTCTCCTTTCAGAAAAGATGCTGATAATTTTGGCTTTCCATTTTCCCACCATTCTTTTAAAGTCTTTACTTTAATTCCGTTATGAAAGTAGCGCTGCTGCATCAACTTACCATTTGGAAAAAATCTTCTCCACTCAGAATGCTCTCTTCCTTTATTAAAGCCCATTACCTCTGCTGTATCTTTTGTATTGGGATACAATGAATACACAATTCCTGAAAACAACTGACCATTATTTACGGCGAAACCATTTTTATTTTCTAAATGAAGTTCAGTGAAATTGTAATATCTGAATTTTTCTTTCTCAGGTGAATGACAAGATAGCAGAAGCGATAAAAAACTAATTGCTGACAGTACCCGCTGTGCCATAAAATCCGTTTCCGTTAATATAAGGATCTGTATTTGTGATGTGGTAATGATAAATTCCTCCAGGATAATCTGCGGTCACACCAGTATGGCCGTGATAGGCATCTAAGGAAGCATTGGCAACTGCAACACCGTTTTCTTCAGGACCGTAAACAGGAAAACCATCCAATAGAAAACCTAATAAAGCAGATTTTGAAGCTTTAACAGTTGTAAGATATTTAGGTTCAACATGATAATGATAATCTCCTCCCTGCGCGGGATGTCCCCAATATTGATCAAACGAAACAATCTCACCACTCAGCGGCTGATTGGGACCCGCATATTGATTAAAAAAAGGAACACCATTTAATGAAACCCCTATCGGACCTAAAGGCGTTGCTGCATGCAAAGAAGCCATTACAGGATTTAATGGGATTTTAAATGTATAATTTTTCGAAGATATTGAGTTTGGATTTTTCGCAAACACATAACCCCCAAAAGTTGTTCCGGAAAAATTTTCGTATAAGCTGTTACTTGAAGAATAGTATGCGCTTTTATGATCCGGAGCTCCTGTGGTCTTGATGTAAACATAGGTTCCATCTGAAGTAATGCTTGAAGCAGCGTAAATTTTGCTGTAGATCGCAGGAACAGTTGATGAGTTACTATTGCTTTCTGTATTCCCGACATCACCACTATTTCCGCAGCTTATAAGGATTACAGAGCAAAGCATAACAATCACCTTGTTATTGATTTTCATATTTATGTTATTTTAATCAAAAATATGAAAAATTCGCAATAACAAACTAAAAAACTTATCTTATTTTAAATATTTTTCTTACTCGCATTCGTTTTTTTAAATGCGTAATACGCTACAATTACACTGAGCGTCATTAAGATAAATGCTAAAAAAAACGGCGCACCAGAAAACCTAAATGGCGCATCTTTGTGCGTAAAATAGAAAAAAAGCTGTGTCATCATTGGAGGCCCGATTATCGCAGTAGCACTCATTAAGCTCGTCAAAGCACCCTGAAGTTCGCCTTGTTCGTTTGCAGGAACACTTTTTGTGATGACCGACTGAAGCGCAGGACCACATATTCCACCTAAACAATAAGGTATCAAAAAGACAAACATCATCCAACCTTCGGTGGCAAATGAAAAAAGCAACATTCCTAATGCATAAAGAGCCAATCCGTAATAAATACTTTTCTGTTCGCCCAGCTTTGGAGTCGTCCACCTGATTAAGACACCTTGCACTAACCCAACCAATAGACCAACAACTCCAAGTGAGATTCCGACCATTCTTTCCGTCCAGTTAAATTCATACATGGTGAAAAAACTCCAGTTACTTTGAACTGCGTGACCTGCGATATATATTAAAATTAAAGCAACAATTAAACCTGAAATTTCGGGATGTTTGCCTAGAAATTTAAAAGATCCTACAGGATTCGCACGTTTCCAGCTAAATTCTCTCCTTTTGTCTTTATCTAAACTCTCCGGAAGAATGAAATATCCGTAAATAAAATTTAACAAGCATAAGACCGCCGCCGCATAGAACGGAACCCTAGCTCCGTAATGTCCTAAGATACCACCAATTACGGGACCTATTATAAAACCAAGACCAAAAGCTGCACCTATTAAACCGAAATTTTTTGCACGGTCTTCATCTGTGGAAATGTCTGCAATGTATGCACTTGCTGTCGTTACACTTGCACCAGTGATTCCTGCAATTATTCTCCCGGCAAAAAGCCAGATGATTGTGGGAGATAATGCTAAGAGAATATAATCAACTGCAAAACCGAATAACGAGATCAAAATAATAGGTCTTCGTCCAAATTTATCACTTAAATTTCCTACGATAGGTGAAAAAAGAAATTGCGTAAAAGCATAAGCAAAACCAAGCCAGCCACCATATTTTGCCGCTTCGCTTATATCTGCATGAATCAGTTCTTTGATCAATGCGGGAACCACGGGAATGATAATTCCCCACCCTGTAATATCTATCAGCAAGGTGATGAAAATAAAGCTCATGGCTGCTTTCTTTTTCGACTTTTCCATAATTATGCAAAAGTAAGGAATATTGGTAAAAGAAATATTGTCAAATCCGCTTTGAGACAAATTATTAATAATCAAGTCAAAAAAAAGAGTCTTTCAACTGAAAGACTCTTTTTTATTTAATGTAGTTTAAATTTATTTTGAAGCGAGAACTTCTTTATTAGTTGAAGTTCTGCCGTGTACATCTTCTTCTTTTCCAGCTTTCAGGAAATCATAAGCAATTGCCGAAGCAATAAATATGGATGAGTACGTACCGAACGCGATACCGATTAACATAGCAAACATAAATCCTCTCAGGTTATCTCCACCGAAGATGAAAATAGCCAAAATTACAAGAATTGTTGTGAATGAAGTGTTGAACGTTCTACCCAATGTACTTGAGATAGAATCATCAAACAATCCTGCCAAAGTAAGAGATTTTTTCTCTCTCAAATACTCTCTAATTCTGTCGAAGATAATTACGGTATCATTGATTGAATATCCTAACACCGTCAAGATTGCAGCAACGAAATCCTGATTGATTTCCATGTTGAAAGGCATTATCTGGTGAAGCAATGAATAAGCTCCTAAAATAACAATTGCATCATGGAACAATGCCGCGACAGCACCTAATGAGAATTGCCATTTTCTAAATCTAACCAAAATATAGATAAAAATACCTGCTAAAGCAGCAACAACAGCAAGAATACCGTGGGTCTGAATATCATCAGCAACTGTAGGTCCTACTTTTTCAGATGAAATTATCCCCGTATCGCCTTTATCAGCAGCTTTGAAATCCTGTAAAGTTATGTTCGCCGGTAGATCTGCTTTCAGACCTTGATATAATTTTTGCTCAACAGTCTGGTCAGCTTTCAAAGATTCATCATCGATTAAATAATCTGTAGAGATTTTCAACTGATTTTCGCTACCGAAACTTTTAGCCTCAACAGAAGAGTTTTTTCCATCATCAGTCTTGAAAATCTTTATCAAATTCTGCTCTATATCTTCTGCATTTACACTTTTATCAAATCTCACTACATAGTTTCTACCACCAGTGAAATCAATTCCGTATTTAAATCCGTTAACAGCAATTGAAGCTATACAAACAACTGTTAAAATAGCAGAAACGATATATGCATATTTTCTTTTACCAATAAAATCAATCCAGGTGTTTCTGAATAAATTTTTCGTTGGAGCCGTCCAAACAGAAAGGTGTTTTCCTTTATTCAATCTACTGAAAATCATTACTCTTGAAAGCAATACAGAAGTAAAGAATGTCATTAAGATACCAATTCCTAAAGTCAAAGCAAATCCTTTAATAGGACCAGTTCCGAATAAAAATAGTACACCTGCAGTCAATAATGTCGTTAAGTGACCATCAACAATCGCGCTTAGTGCATGTTTAAAACCGTCTTTGTATGCTTCAAGAATACTTTTTCCTGCGAAAAGTTCTTCTTTTGTTCTCTCATAGATAATTACGTTGGTATCTACCGCCATTGCCATTGTTAGAACAATACCTGCAATACCAGGAAGTGTAAGGGTAGCATCTGCAGAATCCATAATTCCGAAGATGTAGAATAAGTTGATAATCATTGCGATTACAGCATAAACACCAGCTCCACCGTAATAGAAAATGATATATGCGATAATAATTAAGAATGCGATACCAAATGAAAGCATCCCCGCATCAATAGACTCCTGTCCTAATGAAGGCCCTACCTGAGTAGCCTGAACTACTTTTGCACCTGCAGGTAATTTACCCGCTCCCAAAACATCAACCAATTCTTTAGCTTCTTCCTGAGAGAAGTTACCAGAGATCTGAGTTCTACCATTTGGAATTGCACCTACAACATTTGGTGCTGTATATACTCTATTATCTAAAGTAACGGCAACCGGTCTTCCAACGTTTTTCTCCGTCAAAGTTTTCCAGTCTTTTGCTCCTTTAGAATCCATCTGCATATCAACTACTACCCTGCTCAGTTCGTCGTAACCGATACTTGCAGTTTCTACGGCACCATCTACAGGAGCTTTCTGGTTTGCAGATCCTTTAATTGCATATAAAACCAGACTTTCTTTATCAGAATCTTCCGGTTTGTATCCCCACATAAATTGAGTGTACTTAAGATTCCCCGGACGTAAAGCCTTAGCTATTTTGCTACCTAAAACTTTATTGATTTTAGCAGTATCAGATAACTTTACGCTTCCGACAGCACTCGGATTTCCAGATTTCCCACTTTGCATTAAATTGATGAAATTGGTGTTTCTAGGAACTCCTATAGAATCTCCTTTTGTTGAAATTGCAGTCGTTAAAGACTGAAAATAAGGTGCAACTTCAGGGAATTGCTGTACTTCCCAAAACTGAAGTTTCGCAGAGGTCTGAAGCATTTTCTTCACCTTGTCGATATCTTTCATACCAGGCATTTCGACAGATATTCTCGCCGTACCCGGAACTCTCTGAACATTTGGCTGCACAGCTCCCATCTTATCAATTCTGGTTCTGATTACCTCAAAAGCAGTACCTACAGAAAGGTCAATTCTTTTTTTGATAATACTCTGTACCTGTGCATCAGTAGTATTAAACTTGATCTCTGAAAGATTGGTATTACCAAAAATCTCAGGATCTGCAAGTTTCAAATTGGCACCTTTAGCTTTGTTTACATTATCAAATTCTACAAAGAAATTATCGATGTAAGATCTTGTTGAATTTTTCTGAACTTCGTCAGTTTTATTTAAAGCTTCTATCAGAATAGGATTTGTAGAATAATTGGTTAAATCATTCACAAGATCTCTCTGATTGATCTCCAATAGAACGTTAATCCCACCTTTAAGGTCAAGACCAAGTTTCATTTCCTTGTCTTTCGCTTTGGTGTAATAAAGTTCTGTAAAACCTAGATTCAGTGTATCTTTAGAAAGTCTTGCGATCTCTTTCTGATACTTTTCCGGATTGTCTCCTGCAATAGCAGTTGCCTGCTTTTCAATCTTGCTGGCGTACCATGTTGGTAATAGCTCATTTAAGCAAATTAACCCTAGTACAATAGCAACAATTGTAATAAGTCCTTTTCCTTGCATTTTGTTATAACTACGTTAAATTAAGTCGGCAAATATAATGATTTTATTGATATTTTATGAATTTTTAAGAACAGAAATGGTTTATTTTCAGAGATTTCGGTCTTCCTTTTTCAATTATAGATTTAGTAAAATTTAGTCTCTATTTTAATGAATATTTAAAATACGAATTGGTATGAAATTTTCATATTACTTAAAACACTAAATATCAAATTATTATGAAAAAATCATTACTATCAATCACACTACTCTCATCATTACTTTTCTACTCACAAAGTTTTGTATTGCAAGAATTTGCGACCGGACTTTCAAATCCGGTTGAGATCACTCACGCTAACGATAACCGTCTGTTTGTCGTACAGCAAAACGGAATAATTAAAATAATTCAACCTAACGGGACTGTCAACAGTACAGATTTTCTGAATATCAGTTCGAAAATAACTTTTAGCGGAGAAAGAGGACTTTTGGGATTGGCTTTTCATCCTCAATATGCAACAAACGGTTATTTTTTTGTATTTTACAACAATACAGCCGGAAACATCGTAGTTGCCCGCTATTCTGTAAGTACAGGAAACCCGAATATTGCCGACAGTACAACTGAAAAAATTATTCTCAATATTCCTAAACCATTTGATAATCATAACGGTGGAAGCATTCACTTTGCTCCGGATGGCAATCTATGGATCGTAACAGGTGACGGAGGAAGTGGCGGCGATCCTAATAATAACGCACAAAATAAAAATTCTCTTCTGGGGAAAATACTGAGAATTGACATTAATTCCACAGGTGCTTATAACATTCCATCCGGAAATCCTTTTGTAGGGATTGACGGTGCCGATGAAGTATGGTCGTACGGATTACGAAATGCATGGAAATTTTCATTCGATCTTACAACCAACAATGCAATGATCGCAGATGTGGGACAGGGTGCTATCGAAGAAATCAACAAAATGCCTATTGCAACACCAGCTCTAAATTATGGCTGGAGATGCTACGAGGGAAATGATGCATATAATACAGCTGGTTGTGCGGCTTCAACAACGATGACATTTCCTGTTGCAGTATATGATCATTCCGGTGGAAAATGTTCCATCACAGGCGGAT
This sequence comes from Chryseobacterium sp. CY350, assembly GCF_027945075.1. Classification (NCBI taxonomy): domain Bacteria; kingdom Pseudomonadati; phylum Bacteroidota; class Flavobacteriia; order Flavobacteriales; family Weeksellaceae; genus Chryseobacterium; species Chryseobacterium wangxinyae. Next base: position 70,695 of record NZ_CP116034.1, on the reverse strand, counting down.
ATGTTTATCGTGGAACAGCGTCTCCTAGCCTACAGGGACGTTATTTTTTCGCAGATTATTGTTCGCAGCAAATCGGAAGTCTGGATTCTAATAACGTGATTACGTGGTCGACAGCATTTACCGGTAACAATTTTTCGACGTTTGGCGAAGATAATATGAAAGAATTGTATGTTGCCGCTGTAAATAACGGTAAAATTTATAAAATTACGACAGCTAATTTAGGACTGGATGAAACAACTTTTAAACCAATGAGAATTTATCCAAACCCTGCATCAGAAAGAGTTTTTATTGAAGGAATGACCAACTTGCCTCATACAATTGATCTCATCAGTACAGAAGGAAAAATTGTTCTTAAAGATGTTAAGCTTGATAGCGATTACAGCTTCGATATTACCGGAATAGAACCCGGAGTTTATTATATCAACATAAAATCAGATGATCAGAAAGAATTTAGTCAGAAATTAATCATCAAGTAAACTATAAACCTCAAAATATTTTTTTGGGGTTTTTTAAATAAAATAATACGGCGGCAAGAACAGGAATAAATAGCAGAATTCTTTGTAAAAACGTGAAATGCTCCTTTTCGCCGTCAAACAAAACATTAGAACTTAGGGAAACTAACGCTATAGAAAAAATAAAAATTATGACATGGAATTTTGAAAGATTAATAGACGAATCGATGTTGTTCTTGCTGGAATTTAATATCCAAAATGCTAAAAACAATGTCATAAATGGATAAGACCATATTCTGAAAGTATCATATGCAATTGAATGCAGCAATAATGGAAAAAGCACACAGATTCCTAAAATCATCATCAAATAAATATTCACATTATGAAATTTTTTGTAGATCAAAAACATCATAAAAAGGATCGGAATTCCGTATAAAATAGAACATTTTGAAATGAAAAGGCGCTGAAATAAGTGCTTGCTTTCTTGCCAAAAATAGTAACTAAATTTCGCTGTGTACGCTGATGCCACAGAATCTGCCGAGTTTCTGCTGATGAACTTTATATTTTCAAGATAATTGTAAATTTTTGAATATAAATCATTTATGTTTGATTCCTGAAATATTGACAGAACAATAAGTGAGGCACATGGTAAAATTAAAAATCCAATTGTTTTTATGGTAAATATCTTTTTAAAAATATCCTTCATCGACAGTGTCTGATCTGAAATATTCGTATAAATAAATGTAAAAAAACAAAGCGGAATCATTAGAAAAAAAGAAAGCTCATGAATAAATACCGCAATAGCCATTATCGCCGAAGACAATACAAACAGCTTTTTTTTGATCAAATAAATAGTAGCAATGGTCAGTAAAAAAATCAAATGATCCATATAACCAATTAAATGCGCGGAAAAAATAATATACTGGGATAGAAAAAACAATGTATAAAAAAAGAAATCAACTTGTTGAACAGATCCGTTTTTGATTGAGTTTCTGATTGCCGTAAAAATCAGAAATAAATACAAAATTAACAGAATACCTCCGGAAAGCACCAAGATACTGAATTCTGTTTTTTCAGAAAGGAATCCGAAAATCTCGCCTGCAAGTCCTCTTTTTATAAACCCGAATCGGTAATCGAGCATCCAATGAGCTTCGGCCCAGTCGTTTGGTAACCTCAGCGTTTTTAAAATACTGAAAACAATAGCATACAGATAAGTAAAAACCAGAAGATACCGACTCTTCATAAACTATATCGTCATTGAGAAAATTCTTGTCTCAGGTTTATTTCTCATCATTCTAAGATCAAAAACCATTGCGACATTTCTTGTAAAAGCTCTTCCTTTTTCGGTAATTTTAATCTGATTATTGTGAATTTCTACCAACTCGTCTCTTTCCATTTCTTTCAACATTTCAAAAGCATTTTCAAGCTCCGGGAAAGAATTATGAACATCGAAGGTAGTTTCCAGCTGACACATTAAATTTAAAATATGTCTTCGCACAAGTAAATCTTCATCATTTAAAATATGACCTTTTACTACAGGAATCACCCCTTCTTCAACTATTTTCTGATATTCTTCTACCGTTTTTACATTCTGAGCAAATGCATACCAAGAATCTGAAATCGCAGACATCCCCAAACCTACCATTAATTGGGTATTGCTCGAAGTATATCCCATGAAATTTCGGTGAAGTTTTTTTTGAATTAAAGACTGATAAAGATCATCGTGTTCGAGAGAAAAATGATCCATTCCCACCTCTATGTAGCCCAGACTTTCCAAAAGCCTTTTGCCGTCTTCGTACAGACGTCTCTTCTCTTCACCGCTCGGAAGATCATTTTCATCAAATCCTCTTTGTCCGACCCCTTTCACCCATGGAACGTGCGCATAAGAATAAAAAGCAAGTCGATCTGGCTTCAGTTCCATTGTTTTACGGATCGTATGCTCCATTGCTTCCCAGCTTTGATGTGGAAGACCGAAAACCAAATCGTGGCTGATTCCTGTATAGCCAATTTCACGGGCGATCTCAGTCACTTCTTTTACTTTTTCGAAAGGCTGAATTCTGTTGATCGCTTTTTGTACTTTCGGATCATAATCCTGAACCCCAAAACTAGCTCTTCTGAATCCTAAATCATACAAAGTCTGCAAATGCTGTCTCGTTGTATTATTAGGATGACCTTCAAAAGAAAACTCCGGATGTTCAGCAATTTCCACCGTCGAAAAAATACCTTCTAATAATGTTTTCAGATTTTGAGGCGAGAAAAAAGTAGGCGTTCCACCGCCCAAATGAAGCTCTTTTAATTTTGGTTTTTCGCTAAATAGTTCAAGATATAATTTCCACTCTTTCAAAACACTTTCAAGATAAGGTATCTCTACGCTGTGTTGTTTGGTAATACGTTTGTGACAGGCACAAAATGTACATAAAGCCTCGCAAAATGGCAGGTGGATGTAAATGGAAATACCTTCTTTTGCGTTACTTTCATTAAATGATCTCACCACAGTTTCTCTCCATCTTTCCGGTGAGAAAGTACTTTCGTCCCAATAAGGAACGGTGGGATAAGAAGTGTAACGAGGTCCGGGAATATTATATTTGTCGATTAACGAATTCATTCTGAAATTTAATATAAAGTTAAATCCTCTAAGGATTTTCATCATACAAAAATAACCATTACAGACGACTTTTTGACCATGAATTATGTTAGGTTTTATTTTATAATCAATCTAAATACTTCTTCTGCACAATTTTTACCTAAGTCAATATACCCTGCGCTGTCATAATGCCAAGGGTCATTTCCATAATTATACTTTTTGGTAGATCGTACGATAGCCGCATTTTTATCATCTTTTACAAATTTTTCCTGAGCATATTGCACCAGCTCTCCTGTTGGCCACACTCTCCTTTTTTCGTTCTTTCCGGAATCTGATATTTTACCAATCACCACCGGAAGATCATCGGTAAGCAAAGCTGCACGCATTTGATTCATTAATATTTTTAAATGCGCATAATATCGATTGGCAATATCTTCACCATAACTTGCATCACCTTCGCCCTGCATCCAGATAATTCCTGAAGGAACGATCTCATCTCTTTTTCCATTTCCGTCAATATCATTTTCCTCCAGAGCATTCTTTACAGTTATCAGGAAATTATCATATTGATTGATACCGTTTTTTCCGGTAAAATCTGCATCCCAACAACCAAAATTCGCCGCTGCAAGACTATCTATTGATGTTCCTTCTCTTGCATATTTTATCAAAGCGATCTTATCATTCGGAAAAAGTTCTTTCATTCTTTTAGCAAAGGAAAGTTCTAAACCAAATCTGTCAGAAAGCGTATTTGTTTGTCCGTTTGATTGAAAACCGGTTCCGTTTCCTGGTTTTAAAACGTCCCATTTTCCTGCTCCGCCATTCAAATCTCCATCGGGAACAGAATTTCCCTGGAAAATATAAACATCTTTCACAGTTTTTAAATCGTTAGGAAGATCTTTGTTATATCCAAAACCATTCATGTTTGACTGTCCTGCAAGTATAAAAACTCTAAACTTCTGTGTATAAAACAAAGTCGACATTAGAATTAAAAAAAATATTTTCAGATTTTTCATTTAAATCATTTTTAAATTGATCAATTAATATTCATTTTTAAAATTCTGTCTTTGCCTGCAAAAACTACCGTTTTTTTATCGATCCATTTACAGACAAAAAGCCCTTTTTCATCAGATATCTTCTTCCAGGTTTTTCCAAAATCGGAAGAATAACTGATATGTTGATCTCCAACTGCAATAATTTCTCTGCCTTTTGAACCCGGTTTTATTTTAACACAAGTCATGTAACCTGCATTTTTTCCGGAAGCCTGAATTTGCCACGTTTGTCCACCATCATTTGTCGTTGCGATATTATTGATATTAGCTTCCTGTTTAGTATAATCACCACCAACGGCAATTCCGAATTTTTCGTTTGCAAAATCTATAGAATACATTCCCTGTGAAGACTCTCCCTGAACGAATGGTGTGTTGAAAACTTCAATCTGCTGATTATTCAAATTTAATTTTAAAATTCTTGATGATTTTCCACCTGTTGCAATCCAAACATAATTTTTGCCTGAAGCAATATTGGTGTTACTTGCCGCAAATGCTGCTTCACCCGGGTTTAGTTTAATATTATTTTTAAAAAAACTCCATTCTCCATGCTTATACATTGTGAGTTTGAGCCTATTGTCATCAGTATCACTAAACGCAAAAGCCAATTCTTCATTTACAAAATGAAATGTATCATAAAATGCAGCCTTACTTAGATCTGTGAAAACTATTTGAGAAATCATTTTTTCTTTATCAATTTTAAAGAAATAAGCAGGACTTTCTATATTGATCGCATAAAATGAATTTTTATCCTGAGCTAAAGTTCGGAACTGTAGTTTTTCGTCTGACAATTTGATCTGTTTCCGATTTTTTGAATCTTTTAAATCAACATATCCGAATTTAGAATCGGTTCCGCTGTACCACACTTTATGATTGTAAATTTCTAAAGCACGGATGCTTATTTTATCATTTAGGAGCGTTTCAAAAATGATATTTTGTGCCCATACAAAAGTTCCGAAAAACAATATTATACCGGTAATTAATTTCTTCATAGCAACTGTTTTATCTCAAAAAAAATTCCGCAAAATGCGGAATTTAAAAATTATTTTTTATTATCGATATCTATATCTACATCTTGCAAAGGCTCTTGCTCGGCTTTGAAAGTTTCACCGTATCCACCATTCTGTAATTTCGAATGTTTTTTACTGTAAAGGAAATAGATAATAAACCCAATAATCAACCATCCAAATGAATACATCTGTGCTTCTTTGCTTAAGTTAAAAATCAGATAAACGTTAATTGTGATTCCTAAACAGGCAATCAATGGTAACGCAGGAACTCTGAAACTTCTTACCAAATTTGGCTCTTTCACTCTTAAAACCCAAACTGCTACACAAACCATTGTGAATGCGAATAAAGTTCCGAAACTTGTCATATGCGCCAAATCGTTAATTGGAGTTAGCGAAGCTATGATTGCAATTACGCTTCCTAATATCATTAGGTTTTTTCTAGGAACACCAGATGTTGGGTCTACTTTTGCGAATGTTGAAGGTATTAAACCATCTTTAGACATTCCTAAGAAAATTCTAGACTGTCCCATGATCATTACCATTAATACAGAGATTAAACCTATCGTAGCGGCAATGGTAATAATGTAACCAGCCCAAGCCTGACCTGCAATATCAAATGCATAAGCCACAGGTGCTTTAATGGCATCAGGATACTTACCTAAAGGATTAAAGTCTGTATAATGCATCATTCCTGTAAGTACGAGAGATACCAAAATGTATAAAACTGTACAGATAATCAATGATGTTATAATCGCAAATGGCACATCTTTCTTTGGATTGATCGCTTCACCAGCCTGCGTAGACACGGCATCAAATCCTACATAAGCAAAGAAAATTGCAGATGCTCCTGCAACAACGCCGGCAATACCGTACGCTTTGTGCGAAACTCCGTTTTCTGTTATCGTTGTGGCTTCAGGGATAAAGGGCGTCCAGTTTGCTGTATCTATAAAAAACAATCCTGCAATGATCACGAAAATAATTGCAGAGACTTTTAGAATTACAATAAAATTATTTGCTTTTGCAGCGCCTTTTGTTCCTCTCAATAAAATCCAAATCACAAATAAAACAATTACCAATGCCGGAAGATTTAAGAAAAGTTTGAAATCAAAAAGTTCTGGCGCGGCATTAAAGTTATTGATGGTTTCCTGAAAACCTAATAATTTGTCTGCCGGAAGTGTACCTTCTGCAAGCTGTTTTGTGGCTTCACCAAATGCTTTATTTGCAGTTCCTGGATCTGTGGTCATCCAATACGGGAGGTGAAGACCAAACATCTTCAGAAGTTTGGCAAAGTAACCGGACCAGGAGACGGCAACCGTCATTGATCCCATAGCATATTCCAAAATCAGTCCCCAACCGATAATCCATGCAAAAATTTCTCCTACTGTTCCATAAGCGTATGCATATGCAGAACCTTCAACGGGTAATATTGAAGCAAATTCAGCGTAACAAAGAGCTGCAAATACGCAGGCGATACCCGCGATAACAAATGAAAGTGCCAACGCGGGGCCGGCATTGTAATATGCTCCAGTCCCTGTTAATACAAAGATTCCTCCTCCGATGATTGCTCCGATTCCGATAGCGGTAAGGCTCCATTTTCCCAGAACGCGCTTCAGCTGACTCTTTTGGATATCTGCTTCATAGGCGCTCATAGGTTTCTTAACCCAAATTTTAGACATATTTTTTAATTTAAAGATTTACGAAAATATAAAAAATTTATAGATCTTAACATTTATTAATAAACTTTTGTCATTTAATTTATATTTCGAAATATAAAAAACTGATTTACACTCGTTTTAAAACATTTCAAAACAACTGATTTTTTCATTATTTTTGATGACATGAATCTATATGACCTTTTTGTAAAACCGTATGAATCATATACCTTTTTACAAATTTTGCTGGAAGCAACCGGAACTGCTTTTGGAATCCTCAGCGTTTACTTTTCGATCAAAAAAAACATTTGGGTGTACCCCACGGGAATCATCTCTACCTTAATTTACGTGTATATACTTTTTAATTTCGGGTTGCTCGGAGACTGCATCATCAATGTTTATTACACGTCGATGAGTATATACGGCTGGATTCTATGGTCGAAAAATTCAAATGACAATATTCACGTGGAGGTCAATTGGGCAACTAAAAGAGAATGGATGTTTGCTGTACTACTTTTTATATTAAGTGCCATTATGGTGACTGTCATTTATTATTTTAAACCATTCATTGATAATCAATTTTCGTTTGACGGTGCAGACCTGGGCTTAAATCATCTGGACTGGGCAAACTGGCTTGATGTAGTGGTAACATCAACATTTTTGGTAGGAATGTGGCTAATGGCGAAACGCCGGATTGAAAACTGGATTTTTTGGATCTTAGGAGATTTAGTTTGTATACCCATGTTAATTTACAAAGAACTAGGAATCACTTCGGTTCAATATTTGGTATTTACCATTATGGCGGTCATAGGATACGTCAACTGGAAAAAAAGTTTTAACGATAACAATACAGTAAAGTCATGAAAAATTTAATAAAAATAGCATTCTCAGTATTTGTTGCAGCAAGCTTAACGTCTTGTATGTCATACAATAACGGATACGCAGATTCTTACGGAGATCCTTACTATAATGATGGATCATATTACGCACCACAGGGATATTATAATTCCGGAGGTTACTATGGAAACGACGGATATTATTACAGAGATGATATGCGCTACTATTATGATAACGGCGTACCATATTACTATGGTAACAACCGAACTAAAGTTTATGTAGAAAAAAGAAGCACATCAAACAGGCCTGCACCTAGCTTCAGAGATACTCCTAACAATAACAACGGAAATTACACGAACCCAAGAAATAATACAAATACCAACAGGAACAACAGCACTAGAAGCAACAGTGGTAACAGCGGTTTTAGGAATTCGGGAAACAGCAACAGCCAAAGACAGCAGCAGCAGACTGCACCAAGATCCAACGGCAACAGCGGTTTTAGAAATAATACAAATTCTACAAGAAGCACGACGCCTTCAACTCCTTCAACTCCGCAAACTGCACCACAGAATAACACAACGAGATCCAACGGCGGTTTCAGATAGTAATCATTCTAAATATGTAAACGGACAGCGACGGCTGTTCGTTTTTCTTATTTATTGTAGTAATTTTGCAAGTTGTTTTTAAGATAGATACACTATGGAATTTTATAAATATCAGGGAACAGGAAACGATTTTGTAATGATCGACAATCGTTCCGGAGAATGGAATAATATCTCAACAGAAAATATTCAGAAACTTTGCGACAGACGTTTCGGAATCGGAGCTGATGGTTTAATTAAAATAAATACAGCAGAAAAAGCAGATTTTGAGGTCGACTATTATAATTCTGACGGATCGAAAAGTTTTTGTGGAAACGGAGCCCGCTGTTCGGTGGCATTCGCACATTTTCTTTCAATTTTTAAAGAAAATAAGACAGTTTTTGTAGCAATTGATGGTTTACACGAAGCAGAAATCAACGATGACATTGTTAAATTGAAGATGGGTGATGTAGAAACAATACATCGAGATGGCGATGATTCTATACTCGATACGGGATCGCCACATTATGTAAAATACGTAGAAGATATTTCAGATTTTAATGTTTTCGCAGAAGGAAACAGCATTAGAAATTCAGATATTTATAAAGAAAAAGGCATCAATGTAAATTTTGTTGAAAATATTTCTGATGATGAGATCTTCGTAAGAACCTATGAACGAGGTGTTGAAGACGAAACTTACAGCTGCGGAACAGGAGTTACAGCGTCTGCTTTAACTTTTCTGGAAAAAAGCAATCTAACTTCGATAAAAGTTAAAACGCTTGGGGGCGATCTTAAAGTTTATGCCGAAAAGAAAGGAGATTCTTTTCAGAATATTTGGCTTGAAGGCCCGGCAATGCAGGTTTTTAAAGGAAATATCGATATTCTTTAATTTTTAGAAAAAACTTTTAACCCTATTAAATTGTAATGAAAAAAGCTATTCTCATTATTGTCCTTATAATTCTTGCCGTGGCAGGATTTTTTGGTTTTAAATTTTATAAAAAATATTACGGCAATAATATCCGGAAAGATGGATATGTTCTCATTCCTCACGGTGCAGAATTTCGACAGATCTTAGATTCTATTTCACCTTACGTCAACAATAAAGAATCTTTTACGGAAGTAGCAAAAGATAAGGGAATGGATCAGCATTTTAAGCCGGGACGTTACCATTTTTCTAAAGGTGCAAGTAACACAAGCTTAGTAAATATGATAAAAGCTGGCAATCAAAGTGAAAATTCGTTCAGAATTGGTGATTTTGGTGACATTTATCAGATGGTTGGTAGAGTTTCAAAAAAAACAGAGCTAGATTCTTTAAAATTTGTCAATGATTTAAATAAAATTGCAGGAGAAAAAGGTTACAATAATGCTGAAGATCTTAAAAAATATTTTTTCATCGATACGTACAATTTCTTTTGGACGGTGACTCCGAAAGAGTTTTTCAAGAAATTTGAAGATCAGTATAACGATTTCTGGACGGTCGAAAGAAAAGAGAAAGAACAAAAATCTGGTTTAACGAGAGAGCAAATTTATGCTTTAGCATCGATTGTATACAAAGAATCTGGTGGTAAACCGGATGAGATGAAAACCATTGCCGGATTATATCTAAACCGTTACCGAAAAGGTATGAAATTACAATCTGATCCCACTGTAATTTATGCAATGAATAAACAGAACAATTTTAAAGAATCAATTAAAAGAGTTTTGTACAAGCATCTCACAACTCCTTCACCTTACAACACTTACGCGAATGCAGGAATTCCTCCGGGACCGATTTGTGTGGTTGATAAGAATTCTGTGAATGCAGTTCTGGATGCAGAAAACAATTCATATATTTTTATGTGTGCAGATCCTGCAAGAATGGGATATCACAAATTTACAGCAAGTGCCGAGCAACATGTAATTAATGCAAAAGCGTATCAGGACTGGCTAAATTCTAAAAATATTAAATAATAAAAATATTTAACTTTTTTTAACAATTAAATAATTAACATTCTGCACACAAACGCGACCAATCTATTAAAAGTAATAAACAACTATTGAAAATTTAGAAAATTCAGTATTATTAATTTAGTAACTATAATTGAATATTTTAAAATTTCATTTAAAGAATATTTTATGAATCAGACGGAAATAATGAGCATCATTACGAAGAAAACTCTTGGGTTGACTTTTGTATTATCTGCGGCAGCTTTTGCATTCGGACAGGAAAAAGTAGGCGTTACAGGAACTATTGTTGATAAAAGCAATCAGCCTGTACCATACGCATCTGTAACCTTTAGCAACAAGACCAACAAGCTGTATAGTGATGCTACCCTTACTGACGAAAAAGGTCAATATCAACTTGAGCTGACTCCCGGAAACTACGATATTACGCTTGAGGCAATCGATTACAAAAAGAGCGTTACCAATAAGCAAATTACTGCAGCCGGAAATATTGGTGCTTTATCAATTGAGGCAGAAGCTTCAGCTACCAATCTGAAAACTCAGGACATTCAGGGTGTAACGATCACCGTTGCGACCAAACCTTATAAAGTTGAGCTTGATAAAAGAACCTACGACCCTTCTCAGGATATTGTAAGTAAAGGTGGAAATCTTCAGGATGTGCTTTCAAATGTACCATCAGTTTCTGTAGATACAGACGGAACGGTTTCAATGAGAGGAAGTTCTAATGTGAGATTTCTTATCAACGGAAAACCTTCTGCCCTTCTTGGGATTGACGATGGCGCCAATGCATTACAGAGTATTCCCGCAGATCAGATCGAAAGAATCGAGGTAATCACCAATCCTTCCTCAAAATATGAAGCGAGCGGAACCGCGGGTATTTTAAATATTATTTTAAAGAAATCTAAAAAAACTGGTTTCAACGGTAGTGTAATCGGAACTTTAGGATATTTACCACAGACCAACTTAAATACCAATTTGAGCTGGAGAAAGGGGAATCTCACATGGTTTCTGAACGGTGGTGGCGGATATCGTGAGTCTAAAAACACCAACAGAAATAATGCAAAATTTTTCAATGCTACGTTAGATAGCGACAGAACTTTCACAGGTCAGGAATCGATCACAAACAGCAATAACAGCAACTACAATGCATCATCTGGTATTGTGTACGATATTTCAGACAAAACGTCGGTAAATGCTTCTGCTACCGTAAGAACTTACGAAAGCGAAAATATCGGGAGTATAAATTACGACTATCAATTTTTGAAAGATCCGAATTCATTTGTCACAAGAATGAATAATGGTTCTAATGACAATCTCGCGTTTCAGGGTGATTTTGGTTTAGATCATAAGTTTGACGATAAAGGCCAGAATTTATCATTGTCTGTGAGTCTACAAAGTAACAGATCATATAATGATACTTTTGTTAATCAAACTGAAGACAATGTTTTTCAACTTGACAACGCTATCAACCAGACAACAAAAAACAAAACTTTGGTAGGTAAAGCTGATTACGAACTTCCTATCGGTGAAAACTCAAGAATTGAAGCGGGTTACAGATTAGACGTAAATCAAAACGTATATGATAATGATGTTTTAGAAAAAAATCCGTCATCTCCCGATTTTTTCTACAAAAACTTATTTACTTACAATGCTTATTACAGAGAAATTTTCAATGCAGGATATCTACAATTTAAAAGCAAAATAGGAAAATTAGGATATCAGTTAGGACTTAGAAATGAATATTCTCAGGTTGACATTAAATATTCAAATTTAGATTATTATACGCCAAATATCAACAATAAAAAGACTTATAATAACATATTTCCATCTGTATTTTTAAGCTACGAAATTGCAAAAGACAACCAGTTTTTAGTGAATTATTCAAGAAGAATAGACAGACCTAGATCTTGGTTTTTGATTCCAAATCCCAGCTATACTGATAACCAGAATATTTTTGACGGAAATATTGATCTAAATCCTTCTTATGTAGATTCTTACGAATTTGGATACAGTATTTCTAAAGGGAAATTTACGGTAAATCCTACATTATACTACAGACATTCTAGTGATGATGTGAAGATGCTGGTATATTCTGATTTGGTGGGTGCTTTCCATACAAAACCTATTAATTTGGGCTCAGATGACCGTTATGGTTTAGATTTAAATTTCAATTGGGATGCTACCAAATGGTTAAAATTCTTAGGAAATGTTGATTTATTCGGCTACAAAACTACAGGAATATCTGATGCTCCAGAATTATCAGGCAGACCATTGTCTTTTGAAGGTTCAGGTTTTTCGACAAGAGCAAGACTGACTTCTACTTTTAAAATTGACAAAACATTTAGTTTTCAGTTGCAAGGATTTTACAGAGGAGCGCAGAAAAGTGAAAACCAAACCCGAAACGATATGTATGCTTTAAATTTTGGTGCATCGAAAACAATTTGGGATGGTAATGGAACGGTGAGTTTTAATATTCAGGATATTTTTAATACCCGAGCAATGCGAAGCACCACTACAACTGCAGATTTCAGCAGAGAATCATATATGCAATGGCAGCCGAGACAGTTTGCGGTTTCGCTTACCTACAGATTTAAGCAAGGTGAAAAAATTGAGCAGCCAAAGAGAAAAAAAGACGTTAATGCGAACGCTACAGGAGACGATCAGCAAGGTCCTATGTAGTAATCAATTACATTATAAACCACAAAAAATCCCGAAAGTAAACTTTCGGGATTTTGTTATTTCAGTTTTGCCATTTCGGCTTCATAAATTCTTTTCCGTAAATCGCTTGATGAAAATCTGTGATCTCTTTTATTATAAAAAATCTCAATGCCTTTTTCTTCGCAGTATTTTTTTCCGGTGAAATCTCTGTCCATATAATCATCTCCAATGATTCTTACATCAATTACAAAAGATTTAAGAATATCCTCAAGATCTTCTTCTGTGTAGTAAGGGATAATCTCGTCCACAGCGTTTACCGCTTTCAACTGAATATATCTTTCGACAATAGTCTGCGTAGGTCTGTTTTTCGTAGGACGATCATGCGAAGGATCGATTTGTAATCCTACAATAAGGTAATCGCATACAGTTTTAGCTTCTTCAAGCATTTTGATATGACCTGCGTGAAGTAAATCAAATGAGGAAAATGTTATTCCAATTCTATCTGTTTTCATATAAAATATAAATGTGTTCTATTGTACTAATTTTTTCGTGACTCTAGATATTGCTGCCAATTCCATACCGTTTTTAATGCTTCTACAAGTGATGTTTCAGATTTCCAGTTGAGTTCTCTTTCAGCCTTGTCTGCATTTGCAAATGCCACCGTAATATCACCTTCTCTCCTGTCGCAAATCTGATAAGGAACCGCAACATTATTCGCAGCTTCAAAAGCCTGCACGACTTCTAAAACCGAAGAACCTTTTCCTGTTCCCAAATTGTAAATATCAATTACAGTTTCTTCGGAATTTTTATTAATCAAACTTTTTAAAGCGGCCACGTGAGCTTTGGCCAAATCTACTACATAAATATAATCACGAACTGCTGTACCGTCTTCTGTAGGATAATCATTCCCCCAAATACTTAATTTCTCACGGATTCCTGCTGCAGTCTGCATCACATACGGAACAAGATTATTGGGAACTCCGATCGGCAATTCTCCCAACAATGATGAAGGATGAGCACCAATAGGATTAAAATATCTCAACAGACAGATTTTACTTTTGTAAGACTGAGCAAAATCTTTAAGAATTTCTTCTCCCATCTGTTTTGTTTTCCCGTATACACTTTCCGGCATTTTCAGCGGAGTATTTTCATCGATTGGCATTTTATCTGCCTGTCCGTAAACCGTGCAAGATGAGCTGAAGATAAAGTTGGAAATTTTTCTCGCTTTAAATTCCTGTAAAATATTGATTAGTGAAAACAAATTGTTTTCATAATAATCAATCGGCTTTTCCTGACTTTCACCTACAGCTTTAAAAGCAGCAAAATTGATGCAACCTTCAATATTGTGAGCGTCAAAAACCTGATTGAGAAGTTCTTTACGTTTTAAATCAAAAGGATAAAAAATAGGTCGCTTACCTGTGATTTCCTCAATATTATTTAAAATAAATTTTTCCGAATTGGATAAATCATCCACAATAACCACTTCAAAGTTATTATTGATCAGTTCCACAACCGTGTGAGAACCAATGTATCCAAGTCCGCCTGTTACAAGTATTGCCATTTGTTTTTGTATATTTTTTAATCTTAGGATTTCCCAATCTCTTCTATTTCGTTATTTATAGGTGAATGTCTTGAATAATTTATAAATACAACCGGTATTAAAATAAATAAAACATTCATAATTATGAAAGTATATATAAAATGACTAGGATCGCTGATTTTTTGACACTTAATATAAAAAAACAAGAGATGAAAAATGATTATTAGTACCACAGAAGTATTTAGATACTTGAACATCATTTTAGATTCCTTAAATATGCTTATAAATGAAAATATTAACAATGGAAATATGATAAAATACAATACATAAATCGGGACTTTAATCATACTATATTCCTCATTAAATCCATAAGCCATTATAAAAATTTTAAAAATATTGTAAGCAAAAAATATCATCCAACCAAGAACAAATATTATTGTAAAAAAATAAGCAAACTTATTTTTTAATATTCTTTCATCGTGAAGCATAGCTTATCCCATAAACTCCAACACAGCATCCGTAATATACTTCAACTGCTCTTCGTCTAATTCTGTATGCATCGGTAGAGAAATAACCTGATCCAAAAGTTTGTCTGTATTCACAAAATCTGCATCATTACTTTCCTGAAAATAAGCTTTTTGTTTTCTCAAAGCAACAGGATAATAAATCATTGCAGGAATCTCTTTTTCCGTTAAGAATTTTTGTAATTCGTTACGCTTTCCATTCAAAATTCTGAGAGTATATTGATGGAAAACATGTGTAGAATATTCAGCTCTTTTTGGTGTTAATATGTTTTCATTTCCGGCAAAAGCTTCGTCATAATAATCTGCAGCCTTTCTTCTTGCATCGTTATACGAATCCAGATTAGGAAGTTTCTTTCTCAAAATCGCCGCCTGAATACTGTCTAAACGGGAATTAACACCTACTTCATCATGATAATATCTTTCGTACATTCCATGATTTACGATTCCTCTGATCTTATATGCTAAATTATCATTATTCGTAAAAATAGCTCCACCGTCTCCGTAGCAGCCTAAATTTTTAGATGGAAAAAAAGAAGTTGTTCCAACGGTAGACATTGTACCGGCATGTCTTACAGTTCCATCTGAAAATGTAAACTGAGAGCCGATTGCCTGCGCATCATCTTCAATTACAAATAAATTATGCTCTTCGGCGATCTTCAAAATCTCTTCCATATTCGCACATTGTCCGAAAATATGAACAGGAATAATCGCCTTAGTTTTTGGAGTAATCGCTTTTCTTATCTGCTCAGTAGAAATTGTAAAAGTATCGTAATCTACATCTACCAAAACAGATTTTAATTTAAGCAAATGAATAACCTCTACCGTTGCCGCAAAAGTAAAATCAGCAGTGACAACCTCATCTCCTTCCTGTAGATCCAACGCCATTAATGCAATTTGCAGCGCATCTGTTCCGTTTGCACATGGGATCACATGCTTCACATCAAGGTAAGTTTCCAGCTCGTTCTGAAATGATTTTACTTCGGGACCATTAATGAAAGCCGCAGAATCCATCACATTTAAAACCGCATTATCTACATCATTTTTTATTTTGTAATACTGACTTTGCAAGTCAACCATCTGTATTTTTTTCATACGTCAATTTTATTTTTCTAAGTTAAATGTAACCGCGATACCCTACTTTTCTCTGTAAGTTTAAAACACGGTTTCAAAAACAAATATTTTCGTAAAAATAAGGAAATTAAAATCCTTTCAAAAATTTTATTGAAATTGTTTTATCTTTATGAAAAATAATTAGATGAAGAAAATTTTATTATTTTGTCTTATAGCAGGTTATGGCCGTGCAAATGCTCAAAGCGAACTGGTTTTTGTGTACTTTAACGACAAACCCAACAAAGCTGCTTTCTACGCCAATCCTTTATCTGAGTTAACTCAAAAAGCACTCACCAGAAGAACAACTTTGGGAATTCCGTTGAATGATCAGGATGCGCCTATCGAACAGACTTACATTCAAAATTTGCAGAACCTTGGCTTTACCATTACCGACTCTTCCAAATGGTTAAATGGAGTTGCTTTGGTCGTGAATCAAACTCAGGTAAATCTCATAAAAGCCCAACCTTTTGTGCAATCTGTAGAAAGTTTTGCTAAAAATTCTTCACTTGTACTGAAAACTCAAAATATCAATAAGTGGGAAAGCTTTGACTTGGCTCAGAAGAATATGACTGTATTTAATTATGGTTCGGGATCAGATCAGATTGACCAGATTAATCTCAGACCACTTCATCTTGCAGGATTTACCGGAACTGGCGTTACCATTGCTGTAATTGATACCGGATTCCCTACTGTCAATACAGGTTCTGCCTTCTTAAGACTGATAACCAATAATAAAATAAAAGGCGGCTATGATTTTGTGACCAAGACGACAAATATCTATGACCCAACTCTTAATAACCACGGAACTGTGGTTCTGGGAGCAATTGGAGGATACATTCAAAATACTTTTGTAGGTTCAGCCCCAGATGCAGATTTTTACCTTTACAGAAGCGAAAATGCGATGGTAGAAGTTCCTCAGGAAGAATTATATTGGATCGAGGCTGCTGAAGAAGCAGACAGAAAAGGTGTCGACATTATCACTACTTCTTTAGGCTATAACAACTTTGATGATCCGAAATACAGTTATACCTATGCCAATATGAACGGTACAACCTCTTTTATTGCCAGAGCTAGCCAAATTGCCGTCAGCAAAGGAATTTTTGTACTAATTGCCGCAGGAAATTCTGGAGAGCAAGCATGGCATTTTATTACAACTCCTGCCGATAATGCGCAGGTTTTCACAATAGGATCTGTAGATTCTACAGGTATTCCTTCGGGATTTTCTTCTTTCGGACCCAATTCTGCGGGAATTGTAAAACCCGATGCTGCCGTAAGAGGAACTGCATCGGCAACGGTAGATAATAGTACAGTAACGACGGTCTCCGGAACCTCAATTGCAACACCCATCGCAGCGGGAGGTGTCGCTTGTCTCATTCAGGCATTTCCTACAATGAGCCGGGATTTGATGAAAACTAAACTTAGACAGACTGCTTCATTATATCCCAACACAAATAATCAGACCGGCTACGGAATTCTCAATTTCGGAAGCTTATACAATTCTGTTCTGAATACTTCTGAATTGGTAAAACGAAATCAAATTTCAGTATTTCCAAATCCGGTACAATCAATTTTGAGCATAGCCACCGAAGGCGAAGTTTCATCTCTCGAAGTTTTTGACAATTTGGGAAGATCGGTATTAAAATCTAAAAATCAGAAATCAATTAATGTTCAGGATTTTGCTAGCGGAACTTATTATCTAAAAGTTCAGGTAAAAGACCATGTCTATTATGAAAAATTTCTAAAAAATTAATTATAAAAAAAACGGCGAGACTTTTTCGATAAAATTTCTCGCCGTTTTCTACACTGAAAAATAATTTGTTTATTTAATTACGATTAAGCCGAATTTCTACTCGCATTAATATTTCCAAAAAGAGATCTCGTCACCAGTTTTTCGTAAGCTTCCTTGTTACCTTCACCTTTTTGAATTTTCATTAAAGCATATTGCTGAATACTCAACAGTGGAAGTACAATTTTCTCACGAATTTTAACCGATTTTCTTGATAAAGGATCTTCTTCCTGCAGCATTTTGAAACCGGTAAGCTCAAGCATAATATCTTTTGAAAGATTATATTCGCTATAAAGCACATTCCAGAATTCGCCGAACTTCGGATTGTCTTTAATATAATAGGTAAGCGGAAAATAAGATTTATTCATACTCATCATTGAGTTTAAAACCAATGTTTTAAAGAAATCTGAACCTTTGTACAGTTTTCGCAGCTCATCGAACCTTCCTTCTTCTTTCAGCTGCTGCATGGCAAAACCAAAACCGAAAAATCCAGGAACATTCTGCTTTAGCTGCGACCAAGATCCAACAAAAGGAATCGCTCTCAGATCTTCAAATTTCAACTCATTTCCACCACCTCGTTTTGACGGACGGCTTCCGATATTGGTTTTTCCGTAATATTCAAGCGTACTCATCTCCTGAAGATAAGGTACAAACATAGGATGAGCCTTTAGGTCAGAATATTTTTTATAACTGATATCTGCCAGTTCAATAATTAATGCACGTTCTTCTTCCGTTAGGTCTTTTTTAGAGTTTTTAAACACGTCATTTTCAACTCCAGCCGTAAGAAGCTGTTCAAAATTGAATTTTGCCTGTTCCTTATTTCCAAAAATACTGGTTATAGTTTGACCTTGAATTGTAAGTTCGATTTTATTGTTGGCAATTGTTTTTCCCTGCGAAGCGTAGAAATCGTGTGTTTTGCCACCACCTCGCGCTGGCGGACCGCCGCGACCATCAAAAAAGACAACTTTGATTCCGTTTTCTTCCGAAAGTTTGGTCAATACTTCTTTCGCTTTATAAATTTCCCAGTTAGCTTTCAGATAACCACCGTCTTTTGTTCCGTCTGAAAAACCAAGCATGATCGTCTGCTGACTTCCTCTTCTCTCCAAATGTTTTTGATAAATCGGATTTTTATATAGTTCTTTCATCACGCTTTCGGCATTATCAAGGCCTTCCATCGTTTCAAAAAGAGGAACAATATCCATATTGATTTCTTCATCATTATATCCTGAAATTTTGAAAAAAGCATAAACATTCATCACATCTTTCACGGCGTCAGAATTTGAAATAATATATCGATTCATCCCGCGATTTCCGTTAGCAAACTGAATATCTTTTACCTGAGCTACATTCAATAGCGTATCTTTGATGATATCTTCAAACTGATCAGCATCAATCGTTTCCGATAGCATTATCAGTTGATTAAATTTTTCTTCGTTGCCAACATCAGTATTTTTACCAAATTTTGCATCGTAAACATCATCAATTACCTGCTGGTGAATTCTGCTGTCCTGCCGAATATCCAAAGTTGCAAAATGAGTTCCGAAGATCATTACGCGGTCTTTGAAGTTCTGTAGATGATCCAGAAACAAAGAATTGTGCTGTTCTATCAATATCTTTTCGGCTTCGTTTAATCTTTTAAGAATATCTTCGGCAGTAATTCTTTCATTTCGGAAAATAGCTGAATATAATTCTGTGCTCAATTGTCCCAAAACCTCTGAAACGCCTCTGAAACTCAGTCTGCGTCTTACGTCTTTTAAATTTCCGTAATAGGATTTTAAAATTGCCGAACGAAGTTCTTCCGAGACTCTTTTCGTGACATCTGCCGTCACAAAAGGGTTTCCGTCTCTGTCACCACCCGGCCAGAAACCAAGCTGAATCAAATCTTCATGCAAATGAAAATTTCCGTTTCCGAAAGTTTTTTTGATTGTTGTAAAAAGTTCACCAATTGTATCATAATACACATATCTCAGATAATGAATGATGCTCAAAGCCTCATCAATAGGAGTCGGTTTTTCTTTATTAACAAAAGGAGTTTTTCCTAATTGCTGCAAAAGCATATCTATATTGGTGATAGAATCATCGGTAATTGATTTTCTGAGATCATGTAAAATCCGCTGTACCGAGCTTGGATAAAACTGCGTCGGGTGTGCCGTAAAAACTACTTTTACCTGAAAATCTCTCAATTTCTCACGCACTTTTTCCAGCTTATGATCCTGCAACGAACGCTCGAAAAGATTAGTAACCGTGCCGCTGTCGCTATCAGAATGCAAATTAGGAAAGGCTGCATCTTCGATACTGTCAAAAAGAACAACCTGTCTTTCTATATACTGTATAATCTTAAAAAGTAACTCAAGTTTTTGCTCTTCAGTTTGCAAGTCGGTATGGTTTGTAAAGAATTCTTCAACAATCTGCTCCGGTGTTTTACCTTCCTGATAACCGTCTTTGCTTTCTTCATAAAGAAAAGGAAGAAGCATCCCGATATTCGTCATTTTGTCATAAGGCAGACTCATGAATAAAGAATTGTAGATTTGAAACTTATTTTCTACAATCTGCCTGAATTTTTCTGCGCGTTGGTCGTGTATCATCTAACAAATGTAATAGATTTTAAATTTAATCGCGAGTAATTGACTTTAAAAATCCGTAAAATTTATATTTTCTTTAACATAACATTTTGTCCTTAAATACGTTATTTTAAATTATTAGCCTTATTTTTATATCATTAAGTGTACAATCGCTAAACTATGAGAGAGAAAACATTAAGAGAGCAGAGCATCGACGAATTGTATTATAACGAGCACAAAACAAAGAATGATTTTATAAAAAATTCTGTGTTGATGATTTTCATTATCGCTATCTCTATTTTTGTGACAGCTGAAAAAGGCTTCGGAATATTTACTTTTTTACCTTTATTTTGTTGCTATTCTATTTTATTATGTTATGTAAGATTAAAAAATATCAGAGAAGAAATAAAGTCTAGACTGCTTCATTTGAAGGAATGATTTTTAACCTTTTCGATATATATTTTTACTGAAATTTAACTTAGGTAAAATCGCATTTTATTTGCTATATAATTAAAGATATAAAAAAATAATGCTGAAAAAACTCCACAATCATTGAATTAATACGATTATGTTAGAAGAAAAATAACAATTTAAATTATTCAAAAACAGATAATTATAAATGTTATGCATACTTTTTACTCAATAAAATGGGAATTTCACTTGACAAAGGTGAAATTTTTTTTATATTTGTTTCTTCTAAATCACATTAATGCAAAAAAAAATACTTTCGGATCAAACTCTAGAAGAATTACGAATTACTGAAAAAAGATACCATAAAATTGTACTTTTCCACTTCCTTTCATTTCTTATTCTTCTCGGTATCGCAGTTTATATGACGCTGGAGAATGATCTCAACATTTTCACTGTTTTACCTCTTTTTTTTATACCAATATACATCTATACGCTCATCAATTTAAAAAAAGTAAAGAAAGAAATCAAGTCCAGAACATCTTATATATCTATGCAAAAAAAAATGCAGGAGAATAAATAAGAACAGTTTCTCTGATTAATTCTTATCTTTTATTATAAATTAATCACGTTTCTGATAGTTAATGTCAAACTCTTTCATCCAAAGTTTGAAGAGTTATTAGTCGAATTTTTATATTCCAATCCGTAAATTTGATCTAAAATAAATTTAGAACAATGCTCAACTTTGAATTAAAAAATCCAACAAAAATAATTTTCGGTAAAGGTGAAATTGCAAAAATTTCGAAAGAGATTATACATAACGCAAAAATTTTAATGATTTTCGGTGGCGGTAGTATTAAAAATAACGGTGTTTATGATCAGGTGAAAGATGCTTTGAAAGATCACGATCTTTTGGAGTTTGGAGGCGTTCCTGCTAATCCGGAATATGAAGTTTTACTGGAAGCTTTGCACATTATTAAAGAAAATAATATCACTTATCTTCTCGCTGTAGGTGGCGGCTCCGTGATTGACGGTGTGAAATTTCTATCTGCTGCGGCTTCTTATGATGGTGAACCGTGGGAAATCCTTAAAAAACCTGTCAGAACTTTGGAAGGTGAGGGAATGCCTTTCGGAACCATTCTAACTCTACCGGCAACCGGTTCTGAGATGAATTCCGGCTACGTCATATCCAGAAGGGAAACAAAGGAGAAATTATCGTCGGGCGGACCAGGATTGTTTCCACTATTTTCGGTATTAGATCCTGAGGTTGTAAGATCTATTCCGAAAAAGCAGATTGCAAACGGAATCGCCGATGCTTACACTCACGTTTTAGAACAATATATGACAGCACCATCATCTGCTGATCTTCAGGAACGAATTGCCGAAAGCATTTTGATTAGCCTCCAGGAAACGGCGCCGAAAGTGATGACCGAAGAGTTTGATTACGATGCAGCAGGGAATTTCATGTGGTGTTGTACAATGGCTCTGAATGGTCTCATCCAGAAAGGTGTAATTACAGATTGGGCAGTACACGCGATGGGACATGAACTGACTGCGTATTTCGGAATCGATCATGCACGAACACTTGCCGTAATTGCGCCTTCGCACTATCGGTATAATTTTGAAACCAAAAAAGAAAAATTGGCACAATATGCAGAAAGAGTGTGGAATATTACAGAAGGAAGCACAGAAGAAAAGGCTGAAATGGCAATAAAAAAGCTTGAAGATTTCTTTCACAGTTTAGAAATTAAGACAAAGCTTTCTGATTACACAAATGATTTTCAGAACACTGCGGAACGTGTCGAGAAAGCATTTATAGAAAGAAACTGGGTCGGTTTGGGAGAAAATAAAAACCTTACTCCACAAGATGCTTATAAAATTCTGGAAATGAGTTATTAAAGCTCTTGCAATAAAAAACCGAAAGTCACGTGAACTTTTTTTTCAAACTATTTTGAAGTGATTATTTAATATTGCAAGTAAAATGAAACGTGAAATTATCTTTTTTATAAACATTAGTTTAAAAAACCTAGATTTCATTATAGATATTTGAAATTTATTTATATTTTAGCACCTTAAATATGTGAAAATGAAAAAATACCTACTTTTATTTGCTTTTTCAGCTTTAGCGCTTAGTTCATGCGAAGATGATGATGTTGAAGGTTTTGAAATGGATATGCTGAAAGGTGAATGGAAAGAAACAAAAGAAGAAGTAATTTCCGGCGCAGACAATAAGACTGTTCTTAACACTATTACACCTACAGGCTGCAGCGCGAAAAGCACTACAGAGTTTAGAATAGATTATTACGCAGCGTATACAGCAGTTACGGGAATTGGCGCTACGTGTACAAGCGCAAAAACAGAAGGTACTTATACATATGATGCTGAAAAGAAAATTTTGGTCATAAAGTACAATAATGATAATGAAAGACCTTACAAAGTAGACATTTTAAGCAGCACAGAACTGCGCCTTATGGAAATGTTTAACAGTATAGATTATAACGGAGATCAGAAAATTGACTTCGTTTATAGAAGTTATAAAAGATAAATCAACTAACTCCCGATCATTTCGGGAGTTTTTCATTATATTTATCTTTATTAAAATTTAGAAACAATGAAGAAGATTTTCTCAGCATTTTTACTGCTGACTTTTGTCCTGATTTTTTCACAGGAAAAAAAACCAATGTTCTGGAACGACATCCAGGAATTTAAAGCTCTGGATCAAAAAACTCCTCCACCAAAAAATGCCATTTTATTAGTAGGAAGCTCATCTTTCACAAAATGGAAGAACGTCTCAGAATATTTTCCCGGCAAAACAATCATTAACAGAGGTTTTGGAGGTTCCAGGCTTACAGATTTAAATTACTATGCCCACGACTTGCTAAATCCTTATCAACCCAAGCAGATAATCGTCTACTGTGGCGAAAATGATTTTGCTGATGACGCTAATCTGAAATCAGATGTTGTAGTCGATCGGTTTAAGATCTTTTACACGAAAATTCGAGAAAAATTCCCTCATATTGAGGTAGATTTTATTTCCATTAAATATTCTCCGAGCCGCGAAAAACTATGGCCTCAAATGAAAGAAGCCAACAAGAAAATTGCAAAATTCATGAAGAAAGAGAAAAATGCAGATTATATTGACATTACAAAAACGATGAATGACGCAAACGGAAATGTAAGAAAAGATCTTTTCGTAGAAGACATGCTTCACATAACGCCTGAAGGTTATAGGCTGTGGACTGAAGTGATGAATCCTTATATGAAATAAAAATTTTAACTTATATAATTTATAATACAAATGGCTGAGAATTCTCAGCCATTTGTATTATAAAATTAATTGAAATTAAATTTATACAAAATTTTATTAATTATTTTGATTGTATAAAGATTTTTCATTTCTTTGTGAACTTAAAAAAAACAATCATGAAAAAAATTTTAGTGCTTGCAGTTATTGCCGGCTTTTCTATCACTTCTTGCAAAAATGATGATCAGGAAGACATATCGATAGTTGGAACTTGGAGACACACTCAAATGAAAGTAATTTCAGGAAAAGATGGAAGCGTTCTTAGCAACAACGACTTAGATGCTTGTGATCAAAAAACCACCACTGAATTAACAGAAAACGGCACTCTCAAAAGTAACTATTATGAATTCTACAACAGTTCTTGTAATCATTATTATGAAGAATACGGCTATTCATATGATAAAAATGCTCAAAAATTATTTATAGACGGTGAGACATTTTCTATAAAAAGCCTTACAGAGCACGAATTGGTAATGAATGATCCTGAAGCTGATGACGATTACAACGATGATGGATTTGAAGATATTTATGAAATGCATTTGACACGATAAAAACAAAAAACGATTCCAAATTTGGAATCGTTTTTTTATTTCTTTCTCTTAGATTTCGAGATTGATTTTTGCTGGGCTCGGTTGGCTCCGAATTTTTTTGGAGTTTTTCTTTTTGATGGGCCTCCCCAGTTTTCTTTTTTATTTTTATCCTTTTTCTCGTGAAAAGCACCGCCACCTTCGTAAAGTTTTACCTGAGCAGGATTTTTCATAACAATCAGATCTTCTTCTGACGCGATCTTTTTAGGATTAATCTTCACTTCTTCCGGGAAATCAATGTATGTCAGTTCTTTATCCATCAACAATTCGATGTCAAGAACCAAAGTTTCCTCTCTTTTAGCAACAAATGTAATCGCTTTTCCGTCTTTATCTGCCCTACCCGTTCTACCAATTCTGTGAATATACTGTTCCGGAACTTCAGGAGTTTCAAAGTTGATAACGTGGGTAATATTAGAAATATCAAGACCTCTCGCCATGACATCTGTAGTGATCAAACCTCTGATTTCTTCCTTTTCAAAGCGTTTCATCGCTTTCAATCTGTAGTTTTGAGATTTGTTTGAGTGAATTACATCAAACTCATCGGGAAAAAGCTCATTAATTTGGGTAAAAAGTAAGTCTGAATGCTTTTTGTTATTGGCAAAAATCAAAACCTTCGACATATCTTCATTGTTCTTCAGCAAATGCTCAAGCAAATTGATCTTTGTGTTGAAGTTTTCAACTTTATAAGCAGTCTGCTCGATCTTCTCAAGCGGAGTTCCGGATTTCGCCAATGAAATTTCTATCGGACCTGCAAAATACTGATCCAGCATTTCGTCAACAGCTTCTGTCATTGTTGCAGAGAAGAGAATATTTTGTCTTTTATCTCTCATCATTTCAAAAATGTGTGTCAGCTGAGGCCTGAAACCTAAATTCAACATTTCATCAAACTCATCAATAATCAACTTCTGAACTTCTTTTAAAGAGATTGCATTATCAATCGCCAAATCCATAATTCTTCCGGGAGTTCCTACCAAAATATCACATCCGTCATTGAATAAAAGCTTTTGCGTATTGATGTTTTTCCCTCCATAGATACCGATTACTCTTGCAGTGATATTTTCTGTCAGTTTTTCTACGATTTCTGTCACCTGAACAACCAATTCTCTTGTAGGCACCAAAACAACAACTGTAGGATTTCCGTTTTTGTTGTATTTCCATGTCTTTAAAACAGGTAAAAGATAAGCCAACGTCTTCCCTGTTCCCGTCTGTGCAATTCCCATCACATCTCTTCCGGACAGGATCGGCCCTATACTCTTCTCCTGAATTGGAGTAGGCTCAAATAAATTTAAATCTGCTAAAACATCAAGAACTTTAACCGGGAGATCAAAGTCTGCAAAAGTGAGTTTTTCCATTTTGCAAAGATAGGCAATTAATTTGGTTGTGTATTACTGTACAATTTTGTAAGATTTAAGATGAATTATGTTGAGTTATATCTCTAATTTTTGTCTAAAAATTTACATAATATTTGTCATTCCGTAAGAATCTCAGGGTAGAAAAAGTAATTGCTTAGATTCCTACTGAATGACAAACTAAATATATTAGTATCTGTGCTCATCAGAGTAATCTTCAGTTAAATTATTTCCTCAAAATCCTTAGTAAAAGAATAATAACAAGGATAATAGAAAATGCAAATCCCAACACAGCAATTAAAGACATTTCACCGATTCTAGGTTCGGATTCTGAAACAAAAACGATAGCCGTCGCAATAATATTGGCGGCCAAAACCATCGCCAAAATGAGATTGATGATACTTGATTTGATAAGATTGTTGGTCTTTTCAATATTCTTGATTTCACTTGAAATAGTGAATTTATTGTCATCGAGTTTTTGCAGTACAGAACGCAACTCTTTCGGAATTTCATCTACATTGTCAGTGAAATTCATCATTTTCTCCATCCCGGTTTTGAGAAGCTTTTTCGGACTTATCTTTCGTGAAAGAATTTTCTTTGTATAAGGATGAAGACTTTTCACCACATCAAGATCAGGATTTATCGTTCGTCCTACACCTTCTATCAGACCAATTCCTTTAAACAAAAGATAAAAATAAGCCGGCATATACAACTTATTATCTTTCAAAACGTCCTTCATTTTATTGATGATCACATGAGGATCAATATTCTTTAAGGAAGTACTGTGAACAAAATTCAACACTTCTTCGACGTCATTTTCAAATCTTCTTTCATCGGGGATTTCGTAGCTGACTGCCATTTTCTTTAGGTAACGAACAATTTTGCCTGAATTTTTTGCAACGAAAGCAACAATCAGACTTTCAAGGATTTCTTTGTCGTTGGGCTGAATTTTCCCTACTGCCCCAAAATCTATGAATACTACTTTACCATCTTTTTTCACTAAGATATTTCCGGCATGCGGATCGGCATGAAAAAAACCATAATCTAAAATCTGAGAAACAAATAAACGCAAACCTGTTTCAGAAACCGTTACAGGATCAATATTATTATTTAAAAGCTCGGCTTTGTAGGTGACTTTTATTCCGTCAATAAATTCCATACAAAGGACGTTATTGTTGGAAAATTCGTCGTAAACAACAGGAACGTACGTCTCTTTATTGTTTTTAAAATTTAAAGCAAACTGGTTAATATTATTTCTCTCATTTACCAACGAAACTTCTTCCAATAAAGACTTTTCAAAAGTTGCGATCGCCTGTTTTAAATTTAACTTGGAACCAATTTCAGAATAGGTTGAAATTAATTTAACCAAATCTTTTATAATCAATAAATCATCTTCAATAACACTGAGAACATCCGGTTTTTTGATCTTTAAAATAACTTCTTCGCCCGTTATTAAAGTTGCTTTGTAAACCTGAGCAATGGAAGCTGTCGCCAAAGGTCTTAGAATAATTTCAGAAAAATGTTCTTTAACAACGATATTAAATTCGTTTTCCAAGATTTCCTCAACATTCATGTCGACCACTTCTACCCGATCCTGAAGCTTCTGAAGTTCCTGAATGAGTTCCGGTGGAAGCAAGTCTTCTCGGTTGCTGAATGTCTGTCCGAGTTTCACAAAAGTAGGTCCCAATTCTTCTAAAACCAGTCGTATTCTTTCGTATACCGTTCCTTTTGAAACAATTTCGTCGGACTGTACAGTATTTTCTTCCGGTTTTTTGCCCATTCTGGCAATCATATCTTTGAAGCCGTATTTGCTTAAAACGGATATTAATCTGGCAGATCTTTTCAGCTTTCGCTGCTGTTTATCAAACATAATTTTAAGGATGAATTGAAATGCAAAGTACGTTCAAAAATTATTCCTATTGAAAGATATTGTAGCTTCAAGAACAAATTTATGTAAAGGTAAAAGTTGCAAATAAAAGTCGTGATCTAAATATTTTACATCAAACAGAATTATTCCACAAAAACATATTCATCATAATGTCCCAAAAATTTCACCTGAGAGCCTAAAGAAACAATCTCATCGATAGCATTTTGAGAAAGAACATTGTGCCACTCACTCTCGACATTGATAAAGAAAAAGTAATTTCCCAAACCGGTTTTCAACGTTCGGCTTTCGATTTTTGAAAGGTTCATTTTTCGCCAAGCAAAGACGGAAAGTACCTGATGAAGACCTCCTGCGTGATCTTCGGGAAGAGTGATAATCAAAGAAGTTTTTTCAGAAGTTTTGGGTAGCGGAAGTTGCAAAGCTGACTTCTGTTTTGAAATGACGATGAACTTGGTATGATTCTGTTCAAAATCCTGAATATTTTCACGAATGATTTTTAAACCATACAATTTGGCAGAATATCGATTGGCAATTGCAGCCCATTTTTCGTTTTGGTTTTCTGAAACTAACTTCGCAGATGCCGCTGTAGAACTGAAATCCTGAGACGGAATATCTTTAAAATGATCATATCTGAAATGAAAAGTCTGCGCTAAAGCCTGCGGATGAGAAATTACCTTCTCAAAAACTTCATTATCGGGATGAATCATCAGGTGATGAGCGATCGGCATTACCAATTCGGTTTCTATAAAAACATCAAAATCATAGAGATAATCGAGCGTCATAGAAACTGTTCCTTCAATAGAATTTTCCAAAGGAACTACGGCTTTATCCACTTCATTATTTTTCACTGCATTGAAACAATCGAGAATACTCGACTGCGGAACCAATTCTTTATCTGGAAAAATCTGTGAGGCTGCCAATTGAGTGAAACTCGCCTGCGGACCGAGGTATGCTATCTTCATTGAACAAATTTAGAAAATATTGCGAGAATGAGTGATTAGTATTCACGAAAACGCCAACTTTAAAACCAGCATGTTTGCAATCTGCACAACAATTCGGGAGGTTTAAAACAACAGTGTATGTGACTTCCCGAGAACTCGCGAGGTTTAAAACAGGGTTATTTGCAACCTCGCGACGACTCGGGAAGTCTCCTGCAAATTGCGGGAAACCAACCGAGTTCTCGGGAAGTCATCCACACTATTATTTTAAACCAAATGATAACTATTTTAATTTAAAACAAGGTTAAACTCTAACTTTTCGCAAAATAAGCTCCTTAATTTTATTAATAATATAAATTAAAATAAACAAAAAACCAGCCTCGAAAAGCTGGTTTATATATTAAAATTCAAGTTAAATTATTCCCACTCAATCGTTGCTGGCGGCTTACTTGAAATATCGTACGCTACTCTGTTGATTCCTCTCACTTCATTGATAATTCTGCTGGAAACGGTATCTAAAAACTCGTAAGGAAGTCTACTCCACGTTGCCGTCATAAAGTCGATGGTATTGGCAGAACGTACAACTGCTGTGTATTCGTACGTTCTCTCGTCACCCATAACACCTACAGATTTCACAGGAAGAAGAACCACGAATGCCTGAGAAACTTTGTCGTACAGATCATTTTTGTATAATTCTTCAATGAAAATATCGTCAGCTTCCTGAAGAATTTTTACTTTCTCGGCATCCACAGCTCCTAAGATTCTAATTCCTAAACCAGGACCCGGGAATGGATGTCTGTGTACCAAATGATGCGGAATTCCCAACTCTTCACCTACTTTTCTCACTTCGTCTTTGAATAATTCTCTCAACGGCTCTAGCAATTCGAACTCCATTTCTTCCGGAAGCCCGCCAACGTTGTGGTGAGATTTAATAACCGCTGAAGGCCCGTTTACTGACTGACTTTCGATCACATCAGGATAAATTGTTCCCTGTGCTAAAAATTTCGCACCTTCAATTTTATGAGATTCTTCGTCGAAAACGTGAATAAATTCGTTCCCGATGATCTTTCTTTTAGTTTCAGGATCATCAATTCCGGCTAATTTTGATAAAAATCTTTCTTTAGCATCTACCAATTTGATGTTCATATGAAAACTTTCACCATAATTTTTCATCACCTTTACGTCTTCATCTTTTCTAAGAAGTCCGGTGTCTACAAAGATACAGTGAAGTTGATCTCCGATTGCTTTATGAATTAATACCGCAGCAACAGACGAATCTACACCGCCAGAAAGACCGAGGATTACCTTGTTGTCTCCCACTTTCTCACGGATCTCTTCTACCGTTTTATCGATATAATTAGTCAGTTTCCAGTTCTTCTCAGAATTACAGATTCCAAACACAAAGTTTTCAAGCATTTTTCCGCCTTCTTCTGTATGAGAAACTTCCGGGTGAAACTGTACGCAAAAGATTTTCTTTTCTTCGTTGCCAATTGAGGCAATTACGCCTGATTTTGCATTTAAATCAAAACCCGGAGGCAACATTCCTACCTCATCAAAGTGACTCATCCACACGACCGAGTTCTGCGTAACACCTTTTAATAATGAAGATTCTTTTACAATATCCAGATGAGCTTTACCGTATTCACCTTTTACACCTTTATGCACGGTTCCGCCTAAAAGATGTGCAGTAAGCTGCATTCCGTAGCAGATTCCTAAAACGGGAATTCCCTGCTCGTACAATTCTTTTTCAACTAAATGAGCATTTTCTGCATTTACAGAACTTGGCCCGCCAGAGAGGATGATTCCTTTTGGCTTTTTTTCTAAAATTGTTTCTAAAGGTGTATTGAATGGTAAGATTTCAGAATACACGCCCATCTCACGGATTCTTCTTCCGATAAGCTGGTTGTACTGAGAACCGAAATCTAATATGATAATACCGTTGTTCATTTTTAAATTTATTAATGCTTTAGGCTATAGGCTTTAGGCAGTAGGCTATTTGTGAATTTTAAAGCTTATCGCCTATAGCGTAAAGCTTACTGCTATGAAATTCTTTACAAAAAAAGACTTGGAAAATTTCCAAATCTTTTTTCACGATTTATTTAAAATTTACCAATGTCTTCTCTGTAGAAACTGTAATCAAACTGTACAGGAAGTGCATCTTCGTAGACTTTTTTTCGAGCCTCATCGTAAGTAGCACCTGTAGCGATAATGTTAAGAACTCTGCCTCCGTTGGAAACAACTTTATCACCTTTTTTGATTGCTCCTGCGTACAATAGCTGGCTATGTTTTACTTTATCTTCACCAACGATCTCAAAGCCTAATTCTATATTTCTAGGATATCCGCCGGAACACATTACCAGGCAGACAGCTTTTTCGTCTTTAAATTTAAGATCAATATCTTTTCCGTTCATACAGTCTGTGATAACATCGAGAAGATTGTTTTCCATCAATGCCATCAATACCTGAGTTTCCGGATCTCCGAATCTCATGTTGTATTCTAAAAGATAAGTTCCGTTTTTGGTAACCATCAATCCGAAGAAAATAATTCCTTTGAAACTGAAACCTTCTGCCTTCAGACCTGTAATGGTTGGCGCTAAGATATTTTTTTCAAAATCTGCAGAATGTTCTGCTGTAAATTCCGGACTTGGTGCCACAGAACCCATTCCACCTGTGTTCGGACCTTTATCACCGTTACCGGCTTTTTTATAATCTTTTACGGGAATACAAGGGAATAGTTTTTCACCATTTGAGAATGCAATAATAGACGCTTCAAAACCCTGTAAAAATTCTTCGATAACTAAACGTATTCCCGCATCTCCATAAAGTCTGCGGATCATAAAATCATGAATCGTAGCTTCAGCTTCTTCAACAGTATCACAGATAACAACACCTTTTCCACCTGCTAAACCACTAGCTTTTATTACCAAAGGATACTCGTGATTCTGAACGTAATCTTTTGCCTCATTGTATGAATCAAAAACTACTGCCTTTGCTGTTTTGATATCATAGGTCTGCATAAATTTCTTTGAGAAAGCCTTGCTTCCTTCCAGACTTGCCACTTTTTGATTCGGGCCAAAAACCTTTAGATCATGCTTTTTAAATTCGTCTTTAAGACCAGCAACCAAAGGTGCTTCCGGACCAACAATTGTAAGATCTACTTTTTCTTTGATAGCAAAATCTCTTAATTCTTTGATCTCTGACATGTGAACGTTTTGCCCGATAGCATCAGTAGATGCATTTCCGTTTGCAAAAAACATTTTCGTGACTCTAACGTCTTTTTGAAGTTTTGCCGCCAATGCAGACTCTCTTCCACCCTCACCTATGATTAATATTCTCATACTTTATTTAATTATCTAGTCTAATTTACAAATATATAATTTTGGATGCTATATATACAATCTCAAATTATTATTTTAATTCAATTTTAATGAAAGAAATGTCTTACACCAGTGAACATCATTGGGATTTTGTGTTCGTTGGCCGCATCAATACTTTCCTGATCTTTTACGCTTCCGCCAGGTTGGATGATCGCTGTAATACCTTCCTGAGCGCAGAAATCTACCACATCACGGAAAGGGAAAAATGCATCAGAAGCCAAAACTAATTCTCCTGTAAATTTCTCTTTTGCTCTTTCGATCGCCTGCTGTGTTGCCCAAATTCTATTTACCTGACCACCGCCAATTCCGAAAGCCTGAATACCGTTTGAAACAACAATTGCGTTTGATTTTACATATTTTACGACTCTTTGAGAAAACAATAAAGCTTTTTTCTGCTCTTCAGTCGGTTGAGTTTCTGTAACTACTTTAATATCATCTGAGAAAATACTGTCGTTATCCTGCACCAAGATTCCACCGTCAACTTTTACCCAAGTTTGCTTGTCTGAAACCTGATTAACGATTTTTATAATTCTTAAATTTTTCTTTTTTCTTAAAACTTCCAAAGCATCATCATCAAAATCGGGAGCCATTACGATTTCAAGGAATGTTTTGTTTAATTCTTCAGCTGTTGCAGCATCAATTTTGAAGTTGGCAGCAACAATTCCACCGAAAATAGAGATCGGATCGCACTCGAAAGTCTTTTTGTAAGTTTCCAAAGCAGAAGTTCCGATCGCCACGCCACAAGGTGTAGAATGTTTTACAGCGCAACATGCCATTTCGTCTTTGAATTCTGTAACTACTTTCCAGCAAAGATCCATATCACGAAGGTTGTTGAATGATAATTCTTTACCTCCTAATTGTTCGAAATCTTTCATCGCACCGTTTTCAAAAGTTGAAACATAGTACGCTGCAGTCTGGTGTGGGTTTTCTCCGTATCTTAAATCTGAAACTTTCTTGTATGAAGCACTTAAATAAGTCGGGTAATCTTCTTCTAAAAGCATTCTTGAGATCGCTGCATCGTAAGCTGAAGTCAGGTTAAAAACTTTTCCGGCTAATCTTTTACGGGTTTCGATGAAGGTATCACCGTTTTGTTCCATTTCGATTTTTACTTTTTCGTAATCTTCAACGTCAGTAATAACGGTTACAGAATCGAAATTTTTAGCAGCTGAACGAAGCATTGACGGACCTCCGATGTCGATGAATTCTACTTTTTCGTGTAATGAAATGTCTTTATTTACATTTTCAAAAAACGGATACAAATTTACAATTACCATGTCGATCAAACCGATATTATGCTCCTGAACGGTTTTCATGTGCTCTTCGTTTGAACGAACAGCCAATAAACCGCCGTGAACTTTTGGGTGTAAGGTTTTCACTCTTCCGTCAAGCATTTCAGGGAAATCAGTAACCTCATCAATTTGAATCGGATTCAGACCAGCGTCTTTCAAATGTTTGAATGTGCCTCCTGTAGAGATCAATTCATAATTTTGAGATTCTAAAAACTGTGCGAATTCTGTTAATCCGCTTTTGTCAGAAACACTGATCAAAACTCTCTTGCTCATAGATTTTTCATTTTTTTACGAAGTCGAAACCGCAGTTTCAATTGCGGTTTTCCCTTCATTTTACTTTTTCACCTACCAAATAATAGGATTTCATCTTATCCTTTGATAAGCCATCCCGTTGGGACTTTTCAACTTTTACTTTTTACAGTTATTTCAAACTGTAGACCGGTTCTTTCACCTCCGATCTTACTTTTACTTAGATTTTTTATTTTTTCGAAATATTCTTTTTTATCTAAGTGTGTCTTTATATTTTATTAAGAGATGCTTCGATAAGCTCAGCATGACATCTCTAATACTAATCGTAATTTTGTAGCTTCGTCAGGCTGAGCTTGTCGAAGCCTTTTATTTTTTAGAATTCCCGTTTACAACGGACGTTCTTAAATTTTTGAATGTTTTAAACCACCACGGCAAAAATTCTTTGAATTTTTGCCACCCCTCCAAAGGAGGCGAATTTTTATATCGCTAATAATTAGCCTTCTTAATTATTTCCTAATACTTTGTTTATTGCTATTGGGAAAATTTCATACTCAATTTTATGAACTTTTCCCGCCAAGGTTTCGGGAGTGTCTTTTTCTGTAACTTCGAATGATTTCTGGAGGATTGCTTCTCCTTCATCGATTCCTACCGTTACAAAATGGACGGTTGCTCCGCTTTCTTTTTCATTAGCTTCAATGACAGCGTTGTGAACGTGATGTCCCCACATTCCTTTCCCTCCGTATTTTGGAAGTAAGGCCGGATGAATGTTGATAATCTTGCCTTCCCAACTTTCTACAAACTCAGGTTTGAGGATAGATAAAAAACCTGCCAATACAATTAGGTCTGTATTTTCCGGAATGATTTTCACCAAGTCGCTGCTGAAGTTTTTCCCTCTCGGAATCAACGCAGTTTCTATGTTATGTTTTTTTGCCCTTTCGAGTCCGTAACATTCTCTGTCAGCAACCACTAAAGATACTTTTGCATTCTGGATTTCTCCGCTGACGATGGTATCAATAATTCGCTGAAGATTGGTTCCTGAACCTGAAACGAGTATAACTAAGTTTTTCATTTTTAATTTGTGAGCTTTGTCAAAGTTTAAAACTTTGACAAAGCTTTTACTGTTTTTACTAGCCCCGATGGAAACGGTATCCTTTTTTGGGGCGGGCGGAACGAAGTGGAGACCGTCTCAAAAAAGATATAGTGGACAGCGGGAAATAGCTCCTAAAATTTCAAATCGATCTTCTCTGCTCCTTCCGTAATCTCTCCTATTTCGTAAGCATCATCCAGAAGGTGAAGCACTTTTTCAGCGTGTGAAGGATCTACAACTACGATCATCCCGACACCCATATTGAAAGTTCCGAACATTTCTTCACGTGCGATATTTCCTCTTTTCTCCAGCTCTACCATTACACTCGGAATCTGGATTTTTGCGGCATCAATTGAAGCACATAATCCTTCACCGATGATTCTCGGAATATTTTCGTACAAACCGCCACCTGTAATATGGGCGATTCCGGCAACTTCGATTTCTTCAATTACTCTGTGAATGTCTTTATAATACAATCTTGTAGGAACCAAAAGTGTTTCGTACAAAGGTTTTCCTTCAAATTCTTCTTCAAAATCCGGGAAAATTTTTCTTACCAAAGAAAATCCGTTTGAGTGGAATCCTGAACTTGGCAATGCAATAATTTTATCTCCTGTTTTGATTTTTGTACCGTCTATGATCTGGTCTTTTTCAACGATCCCGACACAGAAACCTGCTACATCATAATCTCCCGGCTTATACATTCCCGGCATTTCTGCGGTTTCGCCACCAATTAAAGCACAATTATTGTCTTTACAGGCCGCTACCATTCCTAAAACGATTTCTGCAGCAATCTCGGAATCTAATTTCCCGCAAGCTAAATAATCGAGAAAAAATAATGGTTTTGCACCGTGACAAAGGATATCGTTTGCACACATTGCGAAACAATCAACTCCAATAGATTCATATCTTTTTGAGTCTAAAGCAACTTTAAGTTTAGTTCCGACGCCATCAGTTCCAGAAACCAAAACCGGATTTTTGTAGCCTCCGATTTCGTAAAAAGCTCCGAAACTTCCCAAATGATTCAAAACATTTGCATTGTGCGTTTCGCCTACCGCTTTCTTGATTTTATCAACGGTTTTGTAACCTTCTTCTTTGTCTACACCTGCAGATTTGTAAGTATTGCTCATATTTTTAATGTAACAGTGTATCAGTTTAGCAATGTAACAACCAAGATTGTTATAAGGTAAATTGGGACAATTATTTTAAATTTTACTAAATAAAAAAGCCGACAATCTTGGTAGATTATCGGCCGCTATCTTATCTCAGAATTTCAGAGTCCACAACATTCCCTTTTTTGGAGAAACATTCTTTAAAAGTGGTCTGAATTTTCATTACTTTTTCTTTTTGCAAAGATATTAATTTTATGTTAATATTCAAATGCTATTTTTCCAAGATTATTTCGGGAGAAGAAATCTTTGTTATTTTTTCTTTTAACTCACTGTCTTTCTCCTCGTTAGAAATTTTTTGATTTTCTTTGTCAAAGTTGTCGTTGAAGTGTGGCAATGTAAATGTATCAACAATATTTCCTGCATGCAGCGGAAATCTTTTTGAAGCTGCATCTAAAACTCCCAAACCTCCTCTAGGCCCTGTAGCTGTTGCCATCAGGAACATTGGAATATCGTTCCAAACTTTTCTGCCTTTGATTCTTGAAGTCCAGTCGAAGACGTTCTTGAATGCTGTGGAATAGGTTCCGTTATGTTCTGAAAGGGAAACAATCAATAAATCTGAACCATCAATTTTCGCTGCAAAATCTATTGCCTGAGCAGGAACTCCGCTTTCTGTTTCGAGTTGATGTTTGTAGATTGGCATTTCAAAATCGTTCATATCTACAACTTCCACTTCTGCATTTTCAAATAATGAGGCTGCATAAGTTACTAATTGTCTGTTGATTGATGTGTCGGAATTACTTCCTGCGATTGCTAAGATTTTCATTTATGTAATTATTTTTTTGATAACGATTATTGAACACCACCCGTCAAAAATTCTTTAAATTTTTGCCACCCTTCCAACGAAGGGGAATTGAATGCGTTTTTTGATGGTGCAAAATTAATTGTTTATTTTAAATATGCGGGTAAATCCATTGGAACTTCCATTAATAGAATTTTAGTATCTTCAACTGCTTCAATGTTAAAACTTTGAGTATCCCAAATTCCTAATCCGTCTTTTTCGTTTAATATTCTGTCACCAACTTTGGCACTTCCTTTTAAAACAAACGCATAAACTCCGTTTTCTTTTTTATTAAGTGTATAATTTTTACCATTTCCTTTGGTGAAATTAGCCAGATTGAACCAAGCGTCCTGATGAATCCAAACTCCGTCATCATTTTTATCGGGTGATAAAATCTGTTGAAAACCATTAATTTTCTCTCCATCTTTTATGCTTTTCTGATCGTATCTTGGTTCTACATTTTCCTCCCTTGGGAAAACCCAGATTTGCAAAAATTTTACGGCTTCATCTTTATTTTGATTGTATTCGCTGTGCATCACTCCTGTCCCTGCGCTCATCACCTGAATTTCACCTTTTCTGATAACGGCAGTTGTTCCCATAGAATCTTTATGTTCTAAATTTCCTTCCAACGGAATCGAAATGATTTCCATGTTTTTGTGCGGGTGAGTTCCAAAGCCCATGCCCTGCGAAACGGTGTCGTCATTTAAAACCCGTAAAACTCCGAAATTTGATCTTTCTCTGTTTTGATAATTTGCGAAACTAAAAGTATGGTATGAATTTAACCATCCGTGATCTGCATGACCTCTTGAATCTGCTTTGTGATAAACTGTTTTCATATTGTAGATATTTTTTTGATTATTTATGGTACAAATGTACAAACAGCAAGAGAGGAAAATGTTGATGTAAGGTAAGAAGTGGTGAGAAATGGAATGTCAAATCGCAAATGGTTAATTTTCTTTGAGGTGAATGCAAACCGTTAGTTTTTAATTTAATTGTTATATATAATTTTGGCTAAAGCCACATATCTTTATATTAAGAAAGCGGACTAAAGTCCGCTCCTATTGATTCAATTATTGAGAATTTTGAATTTAATTTAAAAATAATTTCTAATTTCTAATTTTTAATTTTTAATTAAGCTAAAAATGTACCTGTTGTATTTCTTCTTCAATTTCTTTTGGATCTGAATCGTCGGTTTTAATGAAAATCAACGTAAGAATTGACGCTAAAAGCATACAGATTCCACCTACGACAACGTAGCCCATTGCGTAATTCCCGAAAGCACTTTTTACAATCGGACCACCAAAAAGTCCGTTGATGATCTGAGGAATTACGATGAAAAAGTTGAAAATTCCCATAAAAACACCCATTTTACGTTGTGGAATGGCATCAATCAACATCGCATAAGGCATCGCCAAAATACTTGCCCATGCGAAACCTAAACCGATCATTGAAATCCAAAGCAATGAAGTATCTTTTATAAAATACATCGAAATTAAGCCTAAACCTCCACAAAAAAGTGCCAAAGCGTGAGTTTGCTTTTTACCAATCCATTTTGCAATTGGCGTTAGCAGAAACGCAAACGGAATCGCCCAAAGATTGTACATTCCAAATAATCTATTTGTTAGATCACCTGCATTGTTAAACTCAGCAGAATGTGTGTCTTCAGGAGAAAGCCCGAAATGATGTGTTGCCAATGCACTCGTCGTGAAAACCCACATCGTAAAAAGAGCAAACCACGAGAAAAACTGAACAATCCCCAATTTTTTCATCAAGGTTGGAATTTTAGCAAAATCACTGAAGATATCTGAAAATTTTGAATGTACTTCTACAACTTCTTTTCCACCTTCAAATTCTGCAAACTCTTTCGGTGAATATTCTTTTGTAGTTACAATGGTATAAATGATCGTGAGTAATAGGATCACCGCGCCACAATAAAAGGCATAAATCACATTATCAGCGACAAAACCTTCTTTAGCCACATTTGAAACTCCTAATTTTGTCAGCCAGTCCGGTAAATAAGATCCGATGACAGCGCCAATTCCTATCAAAATAGTCTGAACCGAAAATCCTAATGTTCCCTGATGTTTCGGAAGCATATCTCCAACCAAAGCACGAAAAGGTTCCATTGCAATGTTGATAGAAGCATCCATCATTGCAAGGAAAATCACCGCCAAAAGTAAAACATTTGCAGCCATCATTTGCGTTGCAGAGGCTGCATTCGGAAGTAAAACCAATCCGATAGCGCAAAGAATTGCACCGATTAAGAAATAAGGTTTTCTTCTTCCCAGCGGACTCCAAGTGTTGTCGCCCATATGACCGATGATTGGCTGAACGATCAAACCTGTGATCGGCGCAACCAGCCAAAACCAGGAAAGCTCATGAACATCTGCACCGAAGTTCCCAAGAATGCGGCTTGCGTTACCATTTTGAAGCCCGAAAGCCATCTGAATTCCCAAAAAGCCCATGCTCATATTGATGATTTGAGACATAGAAAGATTTGGTTTTAGTTTTTTTGACATTGTGTTTTTTGTTTATTTTTTTGATTTTAATTTTTCAATGAGAGCATCTTCAATTGGCGATTTTTCCAACACCACTTTATCCACAACATCATTGGGAACGGTCACAGAAAGCACATACTGCTTCACCTTCCAAGCTCCGTTGATTTTTTCTACAACTCCTGAACCGCGGCAGATTTTCATTTGAGTATCAAGCAACTCATCAAACCAAGCCAGTTTACCATCTTCGCTGAAATAGATATTTCTTTTTAATGAACTGAAATTCCAAGTTTTCTTTTTATCGAAATGTGGTTTTGCCCAGATCATAAATTCTTTTTTATTCCAGACTTCGGTCGCATCTGTTCCGATAAAAGTGGATTCTTCGGCGAAAAAATCGAAATAATTTTTGTAATCTGCTTTTGCTGCAGCGACATTGAAAGCATCGAGCATATTTCCAATTTCAATTTTTTCATTTTCAAATTTCGACTGAGCCGAAAATGATGTAAAACTCAATACAAATAACAGGAAGGTAAAGAATATTGTTTTCTTTTTCATAGTAGATCTAATATTTATTAAGACAAATAGCATAATTTTTACACAAATGAAAATAATGAGTTGTGAAACTTGTGAAAATATTTATGCGCTTTTTGATTTAGTTGAGCTCAATAATCATCGTAGTTTTTGCAGGAACTGATAAACTGTTTTGTAACGAAATCTCTTTTCCTGAAATTACATCTTTTCCTTTTATTGAAGATTTTATCGCTTCTGAAAAACGTTTTAAATCTAAAGCCTCTTCTTTATCATTGCTGTTTGTGACAACCATAACTGTTTCTTTTTCATTGTATCTAAAATACACAAAAACATTATTTTGAGGAACGAAATTTTTAGTTTTTCCGCTATGAATCACCTCCTTTCCTTTTCTCCAGTTTAATAATTTCTGAGTAAACTGATAAAATTCTTTCTGCTCAGGCGTCTGTGTCGAAGGATTCAAAGCATTTTGCTTATCAGACTTCCAGCCGCCGGGAAAATCTCTTCGGATATCTGCATCGCCACCTTTGTTTTTGTTGCCACGCATCCCGATCTCAGTTCCGTAATAAATTTGTGGAATTCCGCGAATGGTTGAGATGATCGACATGGCCATTTTGTAACTTTTCGGATCAGAATTAAAAATCTCGTTCCATCTTTCTGTATCATGATTTTCAAAGAAAACCATTACATTATTAATATCCGGATAAAGAAAATCGCTAGACATTGTATTGTATAGTCTATTCATTCCTGTGTCCCAACCTTCTTTTTCGTTTAAAGCTTTAGGTAAATCTCCATACAGCATAAAATCCATCACAGAGGGAAGATTCGAATTGTAATTCGCCGCTTCTCCCGTTTTAGAATCTTTCTGCCAGGCAGAAATGTGACCTGCCGTATTGAGCCAGGTTTCTCCAACGATATTAAATTTCGGATATTCATCAGTGATGGCTTTCGCCCACTTTGCCATTGCTTCCTTATCGTTGTAAGGATAAGTGTCTACACGGAAACCTCCCAACTCTGCATATTCGATCCACCAGATCGCATTTTGGGTTAAATATTTTAAGACCAGAGGATTTTTCTGATTAATATCGGGCATTGTAGTATCAAACCAGCCATCTAATGCTACTTTTTTATCTTCATCAGAAGCGTTGGTATCAAATTGAGTGGTGGTTTTATAATTCGAACGTTTAAACCCATTTTTTTCATCACTAAATGTATGAATCCAGTCTTTCGTCGGCAAATCTTTGATCATCCAATGAGAAACTCCCCAATGATTGGTCACATAATCCATCACGAGCATCATTTTCCTTGCATTAAGCTTTCTGGAAAGTTCACGGTAATCTTCATTGCTTCCGTAACGGCTGTCGATTTTATACAAATCAGTCTGTGCGTAACCGTGGTATGTATATGCTTTTTCGTTGTCTTGATTTACGGGAGTCAGCCAAACTGCGGTTGCACCCAGATTTTGAATATAATCGAGATTATTGATAATTCCTTTTAAATCTCCGCCATGTCTTCCGTTTGGCAGACTGCGGTTTGCTTCTTCGATTAAATCTGGCGTAGAATCATTTTTTTCATCACCATTGGCAAAACGATCGGGCATGATGAGATACATGAGATCTTTTGAAGAAAAAGATTCGCGGCTGGCAGAATTCGGATTTCTCTGTTTCAATTCGTAAGTGTACGAACCAATGTTTTTCTTCCCCTTTTTTAAATTGATCTTAAATTGTGGAACCGTGATTTCGTCTGTATTTATCATAACAAAAACATAATTTGGGTTTTCAACCTTTTGAATACCTTTCGGTTTGATTCCGTCTGAAAGCTCGATTTCATTATTGGCAATATCTTTTCCGTAAACCAAAATCTGGAGTTCCGGATTTTTCATTCCTTTCCACCAGAACGCAGGCTCTACTTTCTGAATCTGGGCGAAAGCAACTGAGGCCGCAGATAAGGCAAAAATTGTGTATATTTTTTTCATTTATTAAAATTTAAGGCTAATTTTTTTCGGAAATAAAATTCATAAATTTAAAGATAATCAAATATATTTTTCACACCTCAACATTGCTCGATCTTTTTGCAATTTTATTGGCAAGCCAACTGACATAGAACAATTGAAAACTATGATAAATCATGACGGGAAGCAGAAAAAGTACTTTCTGATCATCAGGAATTCCTAAAACCAAGAGGAAAAGACTTCCGTGAACGAGAGATTTTTTTGATCCGCAAAATGTTGTGGTAATAATATCTTTAGGTTTAAATTTTAATTTGGATGAAATGAATTTTAAGATATAGTAGACTGTGAAAAATAAAAAGACAACACTTAAAGCCAAAATGAGGAAAACGACTGAAGGAACAGAAACAAAAATATTTTGAATAAATGCTGTAGAAAAGCTCTCATACACAATTAAAAGAATAATCAATCTGTCAAATTCTGCTATAATATTTGAGTATTTTGCTACCCATTTTTTAAGAAACGGATTTAAAACCACTCCGAGAATAATCGGAAGTAAAACTTTGAGTAATAATTGCTGAATAATTTCGCTCTGATCTCCATTTTCTGAGTTTGAATTAAGGAAAAAGCTCATCAAAAGTGGCGTCATCAAAATTCCGATAATCCCTGAAATGGATGCATTGAAAATTGCTGAAGTTACGTTTCCTTTTGCAATAGAAACCATAACCACAGAAGAAGAAACCGTTGAGGGCAGACTTGCCAGAAAAAATACGGAAAGCCAGATATTGTAGTACTCAGAATGTTTGATGAAAGGATAGAAAACCAACACCAATAACGGAAAAATTATGAATGTTCCGGACTGGATGAGGAGATGAAGTTTCCAGTTGGAAACGTCTTTAACTACTTCTTTTAAATTTAATTTTAACCCGTAAAGAAGGAAAATACCCGCAATTCCCCAATCGATAAAACCTGCAAGATTAAAGTACTGATTATAAGATACGTGAAAAGGAACTAATTTTGCCATCAAGACCATTAAGATCAACAAGAGAAGAAAAATATTCTGCTTGTTGAATACCGTCGTCATCAACTTCATTGGTGAAAATTTTAAGATTTCAATTTACAAAAAAAAACTTTGCCAAAGCTTTTAAGCCCTGACAAAGTTTTATATAATGGAAGTCTCACCTAGCCCCGATCGCAGCGGCATCCTTTTGTGTAGCGGAGCGGAACAAAAGATTTAGCGGAGAGCGGGAAATAGCTGCTTAAAAAAATTGCGTAAAAACTATCCCGTCTTTCCCGCTGCGCTCAAAATACACCCTTTCAAAAAAGGGGAATTTTTTTATTTCACAGGTTTGATTGTGATGGCAAAACCGCCACTTCGTACCATTTTAAAAGGAATTTTCGACTTGCTTGTAATCTGTTTTTTATAGATATTGTAGCTTTGCGGATTGTCTATGTAATCTGCATCTTTTCCGTCTTCGTAAAATGTCGCTTCATACTTTTTAC
This sequence comes from Chryseobacterium sp. CY350, assembly GCF_027945075.1. Lineage (NCBI taxonomy): Bacteria > Pseudomonadati > Bacteroidota > Flavobacteriia > Flavobacteriales > Weeksellaceae > Chryseobacterium > Chryseobacterium wangxinyae. The sequence goes on along the minus strand of NZ_CP116034.1, from coordinate 27,516 downwards.
CTTTATCCAGGAAAGAGAAATCTACGGTATATTCGCGTTTGTTTTCATCGGTAATTCCTCCTACGAACCAGTTTTCTGTTCCTTTTGCTTTTCTTGCCGTAACAACATAATCTCCAGGCTCAGCCGATAAAATTTTGGTATCGTCCCAATCTGCTGCTACATCTTTGATAAACTGGAAAGCATCCATATGCTTTTTGTAATTCTCCGGTAAATCGGCAGCCATCTGAAGCGGCATGTACATCGTAACGTAGAGAGCCAACTGTTTTGCCAAAGTAGTTTTCACAAAACGCTTATCTCCAGGGAAATAATAATCTAATTTGGTCTGAAAAATTCCGGGAGTATAGTCCATAGAACCTCCCATCCATCTTGTGAAAGGTAGAATTGTCTGATGATCGGGATTGTTACCTCCAAAAGCTTCGTACTCTGTTCCACGAGCTGCCTCGGCAGAAATATAGTTCGGATAGGTACGGCTTTCACCTGTGGGACGAACCGATTCATGAGAATTGACCATCACTTTATATTCATTTGCTTTTTCGGCAATTCTATAGTAATGATTGATCATCCACTGAGAATAGTGATGCTCTCCTCTAGGAATAACGTCACCTACGTAACCCGTTTTCACCGCATCATATCCGTATTTGTTCATCAACTGAAAAGCTTTATCTGCCCATCTTTCATAGTTCGTTGCAGAACCTGAAGTTTCGTGGTGCATAATCAGTTTAATTCCCTTAGAATGAGCATATTCGTTTAACATTTTGATATCAAAATCGGGGTAAGGCGTAATGAAATCAAAAACATATTCTTTTGAGCGACCGAACCAGTCTTCCCAACCAACATTCCAACCTTCAATCAGAAGCCCCTGAAAACCATTTTCTGAAGCAAAATCGATATAATCTTTTACTTTTGTATTGTTGGCTCCATGATTTCCGTTGGGTTTGAGCTTTGAAAAATCTGTTTCGCCAAGACGTACATTAGATTCCGGCTGTCCGTAAGCCCATTGAGATTTTCCGATGATCATTTCCCACCAAACTCCCATATATTTTGTAGGGTGAATGTAAGAAGTGTCAGTATATTTTGTAGGTTCATTAAGATTGAAAATCATCTTAGAATCCATCACGTCTTCAGCTTTAGGAGCAACGATAATCGTTCTCCACGGCGTTACCATCGGAGTCTGCATATATCCTTTTGCGCCCTGTCTGTCGGCTGTAAGATGAGTTTTAAATTTAAAATTCTGAGCATCAACTTCAAGATGAGAAGCCGGATAATCTAGTACCGCCGCTTCTGCAACGTTTATGTACAAAGGAGTTTTCCCTTCGACTTTCAACATCAGAGGAGACTGTACTGCATTTTTAATTAAAGTTTGTGATGCATTGGCATCAGCAGCTTTTGCCCATCTTCCCGGAATTTCCGAAACTTTTGTTTCCTGATATTGATATTCCTGAGAATCGTAATCTGCAACCATCCACCAGGCTTTCATATCTGAAGGAAAATCGATCTCAGAATCTTCTTCGCGAATTACAAAATAGTTTAAATTCTTCTGTTGAGGAAATTCATATCTAAATCCTAATCCGTCATTAAACAATCTGAATTTCACGATGATGCTTCGATCAGTACTTGCCTGATTAAGCGTAACCGCCAATTCATTATAATGATTGATATAATTTTTCTTTTCTCCTAAAATTGGCTGCCAGGTTTCGTTTTTTGAATCTGTTTTTTCTGCTGTTTTAGTAAATCCGCTGTTCAAATCGAATTTGGCATCTTCGGGTTTTGCAATTTCTGAAGCAAATTTAATAGAAGAATCTTTAAAAATTCTTAATCCCAATTTTGAATCTTCAACTACCGTTTTGCCGTTAAATTTTAGATTGTAATAAGGTACGCCATTCTTCAACTGAAAATCCATCTCGAATTTTCCGTCTGGCGATTTTATAGATTGTGCATTGGCAACTCCAAACATCATTGAGAGCAAAAATGCTCCGGTTGTCAGTTTCTTCATGTTAGATTTATTATAAACTTTAAAAATAAAAAAACTGCTGCTGTAAAGCAACAGTTTTTGTTGTTAAATAAGATATATTTTACAATTTTGTGACAGTTAGCTTATAATAAGCTGCATTGTGTAAATCCAATTCAATTTTATAATTACCGGCCGCACCAACTTTGTAAGCAGGATCACCAGTTACAGTTCCTTCTGAACTCATGAAAGACTGCACTCCTGTTCCTGAAGATAAAGTCTGATCAACACTCGCTGGCTGGAATTTTAGTTGCCAGTCATCATTTGCTCTAAATTTGAATACTCCGGTGCTGTTTAGTGCAATTGAATTAATTACGTAGGTCTTAGTCGTTGGATTGTAGACAAAATCTGTATCCGAATTCCATCCTGTTGGAGTGGCATCTCCAATTACTCCAAAGTTTGCAAGAATGGACGAATATGTATTCGCAGTCCAATCTACTTTTACGTAATATGCACCTGCGGTGGCAGCTTTAATATTTTGTTCACCGGTTTCAACAAGCTTACCTGTCAATGTGCCGTCATCTCCTTTATCTCCTGCCCAATCCTGATTGATGGTGAACTTGTATTCACTATTTGAAGCATTTACATATATAAATCCTCTATATTGACTGTTTTTTCCAGGTGAGAATAAGTTTGGTGCATTAGCAGGCGTCCAGTCTGCATAGCCCGCTGCTCCAGCGTATCCTCCAGGAACATTGATTTTGGGAAAAATAAGATCTGGATTAGGCGTATAACCCGTCATACTCACTGTTAAAACATTTGAATGAAACGGAGTAACAGTGTTTACATTTGATTTTAATCTAACTTCAATTGTTTTTAATGAATTTGGCGCAATACTTAAATCAGCCAAAATATTATTAAGTTGAAGATGTGTTAAAGAAAATGTATTTTGATCCATAGCAACATCCCGCGTTGTACTAGGATTAAAATTAGTTCCTGCAACAGCGAACTCAACAGCATTCGTAAACTGTACAGCCGGACTGAAAGTAGGATTTTTATATGTGAATATAAGTGCCGCCTGATCTGCAATGGTTTCATCTAAAACTATAGATGTTTTATTTACTGATAAAGTACTTTGAGATGTATTATTAAGCATTGCTTTATCATCATCTTGTTGGCAAGAAATAATAAAAGATGCTATTACACCCAAAAGAAATATTTTAAATATATTTTTCATTCTGAATAATTTTAGTTATTAATAACCAGGATTTTGTGTCAAATTAGGATTAGACTGCAACGCTGTTGCCGGAATAGGGAAAAGCTTGTAGTTATCAGAAATTGATGTACCATCTTTCGAGCCTCCTTTCCATGGCCATAAGTAAGAACCTCCGGTAAATTTTCCAAATCTAATTAAATCTTGTCTTCTAACTCCTTCCAAATTAAGCTCTCTCCCTCTTTCGTCCAAAATATTTTGAAGTGACAATGTAAGATTCCCAGCATTTGATCTGTTTCTAACTTGATTAAAATAGGTCTGAGCTAATGCCATATCTGCTCCCGCAGCACCTCTAACCGCACATTCAGCATACATTAGATATGCATCACTTAGTCTGAATAAAGGAAAATCTGTAGAAACAAACAATGACGAAGTACCGTTGCCTGCAGTATTTACGTTTTGGAATTTTACAGATGGATATCCATCTTTCCATACTTTGTAATCAGTCATTTCATAGCTGTGACCTGTAGTCCAAAACAATTTTGCTCTCTGATCTGTACTTGCAGTAAGCGCCGCCGCAGAGTTTCCAAATAAACCATACCAGGCTTTAGTAGCTCTGTGGCCTGCCCATGCACCTGCATCTGGACCCACAGAACCATAGGTTTGTGGTGTCATTGTTTCTATGCTAAGGCTACCCTGGATAATGTAAGTTGTATTTCCAAAACTCTGACTTGAAATTGCATCTGCGATCAAAGGAAATATAATTTCATTTGATGTATTATTATCTGTTCTAAAGTTTTTAGAAAAATTACTTTCAAGACTGTAACCTCCCGCAATTACTTTATTTAAGTACGTAACAGCATTACTATATCTGTTCGTTCCCGTATATACTTCTGCGTTTAGATATAATTTTGCTAAAAGAAACTGAACGGTAGCTTTATTAGCTCTTCCATAAGAATTTGTTTCTGGTAATGCTGCCTCAGCCTCAATAAGTTGGCTTTCTACGTAATTAAACAATTCTGTTCTTGAAGACTGAGGAAGAGCAGTTGTTGTTCCAAAATTAGCATCTGTCACTAATGCACCTTTTCCGAATAAATCGATGATGTAGTAATAAGATAAAGCTCTTAAAAATTTTAGTTCGCCAATTGCTTCTGCTTTCTTTGAATAATTTACGTCATCCTTGTTTAAAATAAGAATCAAATTAGTTGCCTGAGGAATGATGTAATATAGTCGATCATAAACATATCTGAAGAACTTATTACTATCAGTCCAGTTTGAGGTAGTTGTTAATTGATCTAGACCATTATCTCCCCATCTGTTTTTCATACCGTCTGCCGTAAAATCTTCCAAATTGATGAGACCTCTAATAAACGGCGATTCTCCAGGATCAGCACCTGCAACATCTGATTCACCAGATCCTCTTACACTTGATAATGCATAACTTGCGTATAACCTAGAAAGTAAACCTTCTACGGCATTGGGATCTTGTGCAATAAGTTGCTCTAACGTATAATCATATTTAGGTTCTGTATCCAAATCACCAATACAAGAACTTGTAGCTAATAATAGTACTGTACTTAAAGCAAGTAATTTAAATTTTATATTTTTCATTGTAGTATATTAAAAGTTAAGATTAAAACCAACAGTATATACTCGTGGTCTTGGATAAAAATTATTGTCAACACCGTTAAAGTTTTCAGGATCCATGCCTTTGTATTTTGTGATTACAAAAGCATTATTTACCGAAGCGTAAACTCTTATATTAGTATTTTTAAAAGCATTTTCGATTAAGTAGCCTAACGTAGCATTATCCATTCTTAAGAAAGAAGCATCTTCTAAAAAGAAATCTGAATAAATTACAGTATCTGTAATATTATCGAATGGTGATACCGCTGCATAAGAATTGGCGTTATTAACTGATAATCCATTTTGTGGTACAGAACTTTGTCTGTATCCTTGAGATAATTTTCTGGCATTAAAAACTTTTCCACCAATCTGACCTCTTAAACTAGTACTGAAATCAAACTTTTTATAATTAAAAGAGGTACTGAAACCATACGTCCAGTTTGGTCTTATTGCTGTAAAGTACTTATCTTTTGTGTTAATGATTCCGTCATTATTTCTGTCTACTACAACTCCCGCTAGAGGATTACCGACGTTATCATAAACTTGCTCATAAACGTTTGCAGAAAAAGGCTGAGAACCTACTGCGTTGTATGCTAAAATATTTCCAGTACCTACTGGCAATCCACCATCTTGACCCTGAATCAACTCTAACTGATCTAAATTTTTGACTTTACCTTTATTATATCCCATATTACCAGAAATACTCCATGTAACATTGTCTGTTTTTACCGGATTTAAAGTTAGGTTTAATTCTACACCATTGTTTTCTGTACTTCCAACATTTCGCACAAATTCATTCGTTAAAAACTGCCCTGCCGGATACGGAACCTTAGCTAATAAATCACTCGTTTCAGTGCGGTAAACATCTAAACTACCTGTAATTAAATTATTCTTAAATAATGAGAAATCCAAACCTGCGTTCATAGTTGTAGCTTTCTCCCAAGTAAGCTCATCATTAAATGGTATTGCACTGTAAGTTCCGATTCCTGGAAAATATTGTGAACCTGCATTTCCTTCCTGAAATAAAGCTCTCGATGGATAGTATCCTGCAATTTGCGTAATATCTTGCTGACCTGTTTGACCCCATCCTAATCTCAGTTTTAACTCTCTTACACTTTTAGAGTCTTTCAAGAAACTTTCTTCATTAATTTTCCATGCAAACGCAACTGAAGGGAAGTATCCCCATCTAATATCTTTTCTAAATAGAGAAGAAGCATCTGCTCTAAGCGTGGCGGTAAATAAATACTTATTCACCAAGTCAATATTCGTTCTTCCAATGAAAGACTGAAGATTGGTCAAATTATAATAGTTGTTGTTCGGATTCAATAATGGGAACTGTACAAAACTTTCTCTTATTCCCGTGTCATTATTATATCTAAATTCATCTTTATGACCCTCATTTCTAAAGCTTTGATAAGAATATCCTCCCTGAATAAGGAAGTGTGATACAAAGCCCGAATAATTTTTTTCATATACCAAATATGAATCTAATGTCTTGTTTAGAATGTTTTGTCTCTCACGATAATTCACTCCTGGATTAAAAACATAATCATTAGGTGTAGATGCTTTGTTTACTAATCTGTAGGTCTGAATTGCGTTATCACCAAAAACAGTTTCTAAATTAGATTCTGAAGTTTCTATTCCTAAATTTACAACCGCTCTCAACTCAGGTAAGAAATGCATTTTATAATCGAGTTCTACATTACCTAACAATTTTTTAATATTCTGAGGAGAGGTTCTTTGTAATAAAACTGCAAGCGGATTTGATTGTCCGATAGCATTATACTGATTGCTTACTAAAGCGGTGTTCTGATAAAAGCCGCCGAATCTATTGTAAGGATTACCGCTTAAGCCTGTTTGAGAAACATAGATTGGCTTAGTAGGATCCATAGATATAGCTCCTCCAATAGCGGCATCTTGATCAATTGCATTTAAATCTGATATAATCCCCTTTGCGTTGACATCAATTTTTAAATGCTTGTCAAATAATGTAGGTGTAAATCTCAATGCTCCGGAAAATCTTTCGTAATCACTAGTTTTAACAACACCTTCAGTTCTATTATATCCTAATGATAATCTAACAGGCAACTTTTTATCAAATAGTGCTCCGGATAAACTTACGTTATTGTCAGTTGATACAGAAGTTCTGTAAATAGCATCTTGCCAATCAGTATCGTAAATTGTCCCAGTTGTTGTGGGAGAACTTACTACTCCTCCAACCCCAAGTTTCCATCTACTCTCCGGGAAATATTTACTTACATAATCAACAAAATCTTTAGAATTCATTACATCTGCAAACTTTGTTACTTCACCAACTGATACATTGGTATTAAAGTTAACCTTTAATTTTCCTCCTCCTTTTTTTGTAGTAATTATAATTACCCCATTTGAAGCTCTGGAACCATAAATAGCAGTAGCAGAAGCATCTTTCAATATTGAGAAAGACTCAATATCATTTGGGTTTACTAAATTGAGAGGGTTTGCTGAACCGGCAGCACTTACAAAATCTAAAGGAACACCGTCGATTACTATTAACGGGTTGTTTTGTGCAGAGATTGAAGACCCTCCCCTAATTCTAATATTTGGAGCAGAATCTGGTGAACCTCCGGAATTTGTAATTCTCACTCCAGGAGCTTTTCCATTAATCAGCTGATCTGCAGAAACAATTGCTCCTTTATTAAATTCCTTCTCTGTCACGGAGGTAATTGCTCCGGTTAAGTCTGATTTCTTTTGCTTCCCATACCCGATTAATACAACCTCTTCAATTTCTTTCTCTTTGGTTGTAGAATCTTGTGTCTGCGCTTGCATTATTGTACTAGCCAATAAAAATGCAGGAGCAATTTTTAATACCGTCGTAAAGTTTTTCACAAATATTATTTTTTATATAGTTCTTTTTGTTTGATAATAAACTGCCACAGCAGTCTTGCAATTTAAAAAAAATTTACAATTATCATAAAATTTTATAATATTAAGTTAATATTATGTAAATTGATAGATCATTATTAGTTAGTTTCTTATCTATCAAAACTTTACGCTAAATTATTCATTACATAACATATAGTTAACATACCGTATTAAATTAAACGTATGTTTAACAAATTATAGGCTTTTTGTGTTTTTTCTTGTAATTTAAGATTCATCTAAGTCAAAAAAAGATTTAACTAAATAATCTTTATCTTTGCAAAACTTAAAACTATACTATAAATGTCAAACAGAAAAATGATTACGGCAGCTTTGCCTTACGCAAACGGACCGGTTCATATAGGGCATTTGGCGGGTGTTTATATTCCTGCAGATGTTTACGCAAGATTTCAGAGAAGATCTGGAAAAGATGTTGCTTTTATCTGCGGTTCAGATGAACACGGAATTCCTATTACCATAAGAGCAAAAAAAGAAGGTGTTACACCACAGAATATTGTCGATCAATACCATGAGGTCATCAAAAAGTCTTTTTCGGATCTGGGTATTTCTTTTGACGAATATTCCAGAACAACTTCTAAAAAGCATTACCAGACGAGCCAGGATTTTTTCAGAACGCTACACGACAAAGGAAAATTTACTGAAGAAGTTTCAGAACAGTATTTTGATGAGCAGGCAAATGAATTTTTAGCCGACCGATATATTGTAGGAACATGCCCGAATTGCGGCAACGAAAATGCTTACGGAGATCAGTGCGAGAGATGTGGTTCTACCCTTTCTCCCTCTGAACTGATTAATCCAAAATCAATGTTGAGCGGAAATATTCCTATTAAAAAAGATACAAAAAACTGGTATTTACCTTTAAATGAATATGAAGATTTCCTAAACGAATGGATTATCGAAGGTCATAAAGACGATTGGAAACCAAATGTTTATGGACAGGTAAAATCTTGGTTAACAGACGGTTTAAAACCTCGTGCCATGACCAGAGATCTCAACTGGGGCGTTCCTGTTCCGCTTCCAAACGCAGAGGGAAAAGTACTTTATGTGTGGTTTGATGCACCGATCGGATATATTTCTTTCACCAAAGAATGGGCAGAGAAAAACGGAAAAGACTGGAAAGATTACTGGCAAAGTGAAGAATCTGATTTGGTTCATTTTATCGGAAAAGATAATATCGTCTTCCACTGTATTATTTTCCCTGCGATGATGAAAGCTCACGGCGATTACATTATGCCTAAAAACGTTCCGGCTTTTGAATTTTTAAATCTTGAAAACGATAAAATTTCAACTTCAAGAAACTGGGCGGTTTGGGCTCATGAATATGTTGAAGAATTCCCGGGACAGCAAGATGTTTTACGTTATGCTTTACTTTCCTCAGCTCCGGAAACGAAAGATAATAATTTTACATGGAAGGATTTTCAGACAAAGAATAATTCTGAATTAGTTGGAATCTTCGGAAACTTCATCAACCGAGTTGCTGTTTTAATTCATAAATACTATGACGGAATTATTCCTTCAGGAAATGAAAATGCTGATGAACTCAACGAGATTACAAAAGCAGCAACAGAAGTTGAAACCTTTTTAGAAAACTACGAATTCAGAAATGCTTTGACTTCAATGATGAATTTGGCAAGATTCGGAAATCAATATTTACAAATTGAAGAACCTTGGAAAACCATTAAAGACAATCCTGAGAAGGCGGCAAATTCACTTTTCATCGCTGCACAAATTGCAGTTGGTTTAGCCCAAATTTGTGAACCGTTTTTACCTTTCAGTGCAGAAAAATTACAGAAGATGTTTAATGTTTCACAATTAAATTGGAGCGACATTAAAAATGAAAAAATCTTAATTAAAACCGGACATCAGATCAACGAATCGTCTCTTCTTTTCTCAAAAATTGAAGACGATGTGATTGATTTTCAAATCCAGAAACTTGAAAATACCAAACAAAGCAATAAAAAAACAAATCCTAACGCCAACCCAATGAAAAACGAAATACAGTTCGATGATTTTACGAAAATCGACTTGAGAACAGCCACTATTTTGGAGGCTGAAAAAGTAGAAAAAGCAGATAAATTATTAAAACTTAAAGTTGATACAGGTGTAGATGTGAGAACTGTTGTTTCCGGAATCGCAGAAAGTTTTACTCCTGAAGAAGTGATCGGAAAGCAAGTAATGATTTTATTAAATCTGGCTCCGAGAAAAATAAGAGGGATAGAATCTCAGGGAATGTTGTTATTAACGACAAAAGCAGACGGAAAGTTGTCTTTTGTGACGCCGGATGAAACAGTAGAAAATGGCATTGAGATTGGATAATTTTTAAATCTTAAAATATACAAATGGGCATTTTCTGATGCCCATTTTTTCTGAATAATGGTAAAAAGAAATGTTTTAAGTAAACTTTCCAATAAGGAACTGGAAAATTATTTAAACCCCGAAAACCGCTTCGTTCCTGAAGCTGTTCAAATGGCGTCTGAAATCCTTGAAGAAAGAGGACGGGTTTTTACTGAGGCAGAAAAAATCAATATTCAAAATATTATTCAACATAAAAAAGAAACTGAAGCAGCAAAAAAGGATGAGGAAACAGAAGACTGGAAAGATCATATTACAAATGATCCGTCCGCTGTAAAACTATATTCCAGAACATTGATTTTGGTTTCAAGCTTTTTTTTGGGAACATTTTTTGGAGCAGTTTTATTAAGTTTAAATTTCTTAAAATTAAAAAAATACGTTCCCGCCGTTTTCACTTTTGTGTTTGGAATGATCTATGTTCCGTTACAATATTTTGTATACAATTTTTTAATTGAAAATCATTTAGCAACAACATCAAGATACAGCTTAGAAAATTTACCAATTATTGCAGGTCCTTTGATTTTAATTGTAATTTGGGTAACTACAATGCCGAAAAGAATAGTCTACAGACCTCAATCTTTCCTATTCCCTATCATTTTTGCAGCTTTTATGTTGTTTCTGATTTTCAACAATTATTATGGGCTGTTTTCAAGCTATTTTTTAATGAGATTTTCAGAATAGAATTTCAAAAATAGTAACTGAACTTAAAACGAAGTTAAACTTAACTTTTCTTCAATCCTTAAACATCATAATGGTTAAAAAAAACATTGTAGATTGCATCACAATGACAAGCGCTTCAATTTTTAGTCAATCTTGCCAAATAAGAATCCTCATCCTTCAGAATCATTTCAATTTTAAAACCATTATTTACTGCAGCATTTTGCAAAGTATTAAAATCAAGATACAACCATTTAATAGGATCTTCAGAATCGCCTTTATAATGAACCACATAATCTAGTTCACCATAGTATCCATTTGCCGGAATCAAAACTCCGCCATCATCATCGGTATCGAACATATACAAAATATCTGTACTGTCGATAAGGATTTGCCCGTTTTTGTTTAAAAGAGAATGAAGTTTTTGTAGATAAATATCAATCACATTGAGACTTTGGAAAATTCCAGTTCCATTCATTAAAAGAAGAATGGTATCGAAAGTTTCCCCAGAAAATTCAAGCATATTCTGAGCAACCGCTTTCTGAATTCCTCTCAATTGGCAAACCTCAATAGATTTAGGAGAAATATCTAAAGCAGTAACATCTAAATTCTTTTCATTCTGAAGATACAACGAATGCGAACCAGCTCCTGCTCCGATATCGAGAACTTTTCCAAAAGCAAATTTCAAAGCTTTTTGTTCAATTTTATTCATTTCTTCAAAGTCTCTGAAAAGATAGTCTACCGGAAGCTCATCAAGTTCGGAAATTGAAGTTTCAGTCTGCAGATCTTCTGTATTTCCGTTGTGAAAATAATCCCAGATTGCACTTCCCATTAAGTCTTTCATGCTGAATTTTATTGGGGTCAAAGATAAGGATTTTAACTTTTCTGTGATCTTTTAATTATATTTGAATAGTAAACGCAAATTAATACCATGTCCAAAATACTACTGTTAAGTTTAATATTTCATACTTTATTTTTTCAAAGCCAAAAATTAAATGATGATTTACAGTTTAGAAAAAACGAAAAGTTTGATCAAAAGCTAAGCTTTGAAAAAAGGAACAGAATTATTTATAATATTTTTCCGATTGAAGAATCTGAAGATTTAATTAATATAAGAATTCTTTTTCCTCAACAAATAATTGAACTACGAAAAAATAAAAACAATCAATATTTAGGATTTGTCCTTAATAAAACAACGCAATATAATTATTCAAAATGGGATAGAAATGAATTAAAAAATACTGTTGAATATTTCCAGAAAACATCCATTGAACCAGATAAAACAAAGGAAGTAATCGACAAATTAATACAATCTGATCAGATTAAATTACCAACAGATTCTCAAATTGAAAATTGGAATAGAAATTATTTGCATTGTAATGGAATTAATTTTCAATTTAAAATTTTAAACAACCTACAAAAACAAGAATACAGCTGCCCTTTGTATCAAGACGAAGAAAAACAATCAATAAAAATTATTGCCGAAAATATTCGGTTTGTTCAAAGTAAACTAAAATTAGATTCAATTTATAAAAATTTTGAAAGCGATCTTCCACTCGGGAAAAGTTACTCATATGATGGATATCGGATGATATATAAATTGACAGAGAAACAAAATGAAATTCGGGAAAAATATAAACCATATCGTGAATCTTTAAAATTAAAAAAGGACACAATTGACAATTACTTAAAAAGCTTGATTCAAAATACAAATATTAGATCAGAAAAAATAAACTGTTTCGAAACTTATCATCTCGAATTTTCACCAAAAGGAAATTTAAAAAGGATTTTAGTACTGAGTTCTGATAAACCAAAATGGAAAGATGCTCTTGGGTTAAAGGATTTTCTACAAGATCAGAAAGAGATCAGAAAGTGTAAAAAAGTTATTAAAGAAATATTTGTTAACACTGATTTATCATGGCTTGATTTAAAATTTAACTTAAACAGGTCAATCAGTTTTGATTTAAATGGAAATCCACAATTATCAGATGATACAATATATTAAACTGTAATAATTCCAAACCTATCACCATCATCCACATTTTCTATTTTTAGACCATCTCACTCCTACAAAAAATCCCTAACTTGTCTTTTCTAAAAAACGAGATTACTCTCATGACAGATAAACAATTTAATTTTCAACAGGGTTTTATATTCAGCAAACACGTTCCGGAAGAAATATCGCATTTCGACAGGGTTTTTGATGTATTCAAAGATTTGCTGACCCACACTTCCGGCGATATTGAGGAAGCCTTCGAGTGGCTCGATATGCTTGATAAAGAATATGATATTTTCACTGATGAATACACTCTCGAAGATTTTGAAAAAGATTTAATCAAGCGAGGTTACATTAAAAAAGAAGACGATTCCGAAGACGGAAATACAGGAACCGGAAAAGGCAAAAATATTCTGACTGCCAAACTGGAAGCAGCTTTACGAGAATATGCTTTAGACCAGATTTTCGGAAAGCTCAAAAAAAGCGGCATCGGAAATCACAGAACCAACAAATCCGGAGTCGGTGACGAACGTGATGGTGAAAACCGAAACTTTCAATATGGCGACGATTTATCGACGGTAAACATGACCGAAAGTCTGAAAAATGCTCAGATTAACAACGGTATTGCAGACCTTCGAATGACCGAAGACGACCTCATCGTAGAAGAAACCAAGCACAAAGCTCAGATGAGTACGGTGTTGATGATCGACATCAGTCACTCGATGATTTTGTATGGCGAAGATCGTATCACACCTGCAAAAAAAGTGGCAATGGCTTTGGTGGAATTGATTAAGCGGAAATATCCAAAAGATTCCATTGACATTATCGTTTTCGGAAACGAAGCCTGGCCGATTAAAATCAAAGACCTTCCCTATTTACAAGTCGGACCCTATCACACCAATACGGTTGCAGGACTCGAATTGGCGATGGATATTCTCCGCAGAAAAAGAAATACGAACAAGCAGATTTTCATGATTACCGACGGAAAACCAAGTTGTCTTAAATTACCTAACGGAGAATATTATATGAACAGTGTCGGACTTGACCAAAGAATCGTAACCGAATGTTTAAACAAAGCAGCACAGGCAAGAAAACTGAAAATTCCCATTACCACTTTTATGATTGCTCAGGATCCTTATCTTCGACAATTTGTGAATGCTTTTACTGCGCAAAATAAAGGAAAAGCTTTTTTGACCGGACTTTCAGGTTTGGGACAAATGATTTTTGAAGATTACGAGAAGAACAGGATAAAAAGGATTTAGGGTAAGAGAAAAGTAAAAGGTTAAAGTAGGATTTTATTTACCAAGTAAAAATTACTTGACTTTAGAAACATTGCGATCTTTGCTGAGTGGAACTCTTTGCAAACGAAAAATAAAACAGTCAGTTGTAAAAAAATCTTTGCGGACTTTGCGTAAAAATATTTTTTACACATACTATTTAAAATAAAATTTACATCATTAGAAAAATGAAAAACGATACAACATTCAAAGAATTAAAACAGTCAGGATATACCGATAAAACCATCAATCAGGAAATTCAGGCAAATTTAATTGCAAAAATAAAAGCTAAAGAATCCGTTTTTGAAGGACTTTGGGGCTATGAAGACTCTGTGGTTCCGCAACTGAAAAAGGCGATTTTGGCGGGTCATCACATCAATTTATTAGGTTTGCGTGGGCAGGCAAAAACCCGAATCGCAAGAAGCATGGTGAATCTTTTGGATGAATATATGCCAATTGTAAAAGGCTCGGAAATTAACGACAGTCCGTTTCAGCCAATTTCAAAATTTGCGAGAGATCTGATTGCAGAATTGGGCGACGAAACTCCAATTTCGTGGGTTCACCGTTCGAACCGTTTCTTTGAAAAACTCGCGACTCCGGATGTGAATGTTGCGGATTTAATTGGCGACATCGACCCGATAAAAGCAGCAACCTTGAAACTTCCTTATTCCGACGAGAGAGTTCTGCATTACGGTATGATTCCAAGAGCCAACCGTTCTATATTTGTATTGAATGAGCTCCCAGATTTGCAGGCGAGAATTCAGGTTTCTCTTTTTAATATTTTACAGGAAGGTGATATTCAAATTCGTGGGTTTCAATTGAGAATGCCTTTGGATATTCAGTTTGTGTTTACCGCAAACCCTGAAGATTATACGAATCGTGGAAGTATCGTGACACCCTTGAAAGACAGAATCGGGTCGCAGATTTTCACGCATTATCCGAAAACTATTGCTTTGGCAAAACAGATTACCGAACAGGAAGCAGCAATTTCATCAGATGACAAAGCACAGATTCAAATTCCGGATTTGGCAAAAAATCTTTTGGAAGAAGTCGCGTTTGCAGCGCGAGACAGCGAATATGTGGATGCTAAAAGTGGCGTAAGTGCAAGATTAACAATTAGTGCCATGGAAAATCTTGTTGCGGCAGCTAAATTACGTTTAATAGAAACCGATGCTGCTAAAACAACAATTCGTCTGTTAGACTTTATGTCTATCATTCCTTCAATTACCGGAAAAATTGAGTTGGTGTACGAAGGTGAACAGGAAGGTGCAGATTATGTAGCTAAAATATTGATTGATAAAGCGGTAATGACACAGTTTGAGAGTATTTTTCCTCGTATTTCTAAACTTGAAAAAGAAGGAATTAAAACTCCATATACCGATTTGATCAAATGGTTTAATAAAAATCATTTAGAATTAAACTACACCGATACAGACGAAGAATTCTACAGCAAACTCAACAGCATTACGCCTCTGGCAACTGTTATTGAAGAAAATGCTTCTGAATTGAGCGAAGACGACAAAAACTTCTGCAAAGAGTTGGTTTTGTGGGCATTGACAATCAGTAAAAAATTAGATAAATCTGAAAATTCTAATGCATATACTTTTGATTCTGCAGATATCGGACAGTATTTAAGAAATTAATAGAATTTTAAAATCATATAAAAGTATCATCCCCTGAATTGTTTCAGGGGATTTTTGTATCATATCAGAAAGTTTTTCGGGAAGAAAAGTACAGATTGTCATCGAATATTACTTTGCATTGTTTTATTCTTTTACTTCAAATTATGTGATTGATTATCCTTAAAAACAAGTATTATTTAAGATGAGGAGAAACGTCATTGCACCTTTCTCATATTGAGAAAGTATGCTGCTAAGGTGCAGCAACCTTTCTTACCTTCCGGAAAGTTCTTTACTATCGTGCGACAGACTTTCCCAGCTTCCGGAAAGTATGTTGCAGGGGTGCAAGAGGCTTTCGTGGTAATCAGTAAAGCTTGTCGCACGGGTGCAGGAACCTTTCGGGAAGAGAACCTAAAACTTTAATATACTGGAAAATATTCTTAAGACAGAAATTCACTCCTATGATGGGTGTCGAAAACTATAGGAGAATTTTGAATGGTCTAAATGCGCATCTTCTCATGAAATATTCAGTCCTTAAATTTTAAAACTCACATTCATTGGAACACCACTTCCCTAGCCTCGATAGAAACGGCATCCTTTTTTGGGATTGGCGGAACGAAGAGGAGACGATCCCAAAAAAGATATAGTGGATAGCGGGATTAAGCTCCCGAAAATAAAAGTAATGAGTAATGGGTGATAAGTAATGTGAATGAGATTGCTTTCCAAAAGGATAGTTACAAGCTTAATCTTCGCAATAACAAAACACCGACGCTTCGAGTAGATTTTAAAAAAGATCATATCGAGAAGTCTGTGGTTATATGGCAGCATGCAGTTCATGGGTTCTCGATACACTTTTTTTAAAAAAAAAGCTACTCGAACTGACGAATGACAGATAGTACAACAAAAAAAACAGCTAGATATTAAAAACCTATACGATATCTGGTGTCCAGATTCTAATATCTAGTAAAAGTAAAGCCCCGCTTTGAGAACAAAACGAGACTTTACAAGTGAAAAACAAGGTTTCTTACAGTGCAGGACCGGCTGCACCTTTTATATCTTCTTCTAATTTTTTTCTTTCGCGAGCTCTTCGTCTTGCGATCACAGATTTTCCTTTGAGAATTCTTACGATTCTTAAATATTCGGTACGTTTCAAACCAAAATGGTGGGTAATGACGTAGAGCATTACTCCGAAACCTGCGATAATCAAGTACCCGAAGATCTTTTTGTTTGCGGAAATTATGGCATTAAGCTGAATACTTCTCATATTACTGGCGACGGTTTGTGGCGTGATGGTCATCCCATCCATATACACCGCCAAATCTCCTAAACTGACAACCTGAAACTGATATTGAAACCACGAAAATAAGGCTGAAAAAAATCCTACCGCAAGGAAGGTTCGCCATACCAAAACCAATCCGATGGCGGCCAGCATTTCATTAAGTTCCAATTTATCTAAAGTGTAATACCAAACCGAGATGAAAAGTGAACACATTCCGTAGCCTTTCAGGAACATCGGTAAGTACCAGTTTTCGTAATTGAATTCCAGCACCATCGAAAAGTACATAATAATCGCATAAGCCGTCATTGAAGCGAAGCCCGAAAAGATAAACATTTTGAGTGGTCTTTCTTTTTTAAACCAAAATACAGCTACGACTCCGGCTAAGAATAATCCGGGTGTCATCATGAGATTAAGCTTTGCATTCGTCAATTGATCGTAGCCCAAAACTCCAACTGCATAAATATTTTGAATAGATGTCGTTCCTAAAAACATTCCCAGCCACAAGAGCATAAACAGACCGTTCAGCACGTTGCTTTTCGTAAAAATATGAAAGGAAATATATGGTCTTTTCAAAGTCATCTGACGAATGGACAGTAAGGCAAAACTTACAAATGCGGCAATGCCTGCGTTGATTATCTTATCTGAATTCAGCCAATCCTGCTGTTTCCCAAATGAAAAAACATATGCCGAAAACATAAATGTAGAGACAAACAGGATGATACTCAGCCAATCAATGTAATGCAAAGGAACTTTTAAAGCAAAATATTTATCGTGCATCAAAACCCAGCACAACAATGCCAAGGCAAAACATAAAACAGCTGCCAAAATAAAGAACTGCTGAAAGTTATACAGCACCGAAACTTCTACCGCGTAATAAGCAGCAAGTTGATTTAATATTAAAACAAATGTGTAGAAAACGCCGTAAAAAATCCCCCGTCCACCAAGCATTGCCATTAATGGCAAAAATAATTCGATGGTAATCATCATCTTTAAAAACCCGATCACCAAAGACGTCATCACGATAATCATCGGCTCAAAAGTAGTTGCGTTGATATAACTTAATGCTCCGAGAAGTATTAATAAAATCACGACTTTATCACGGACTTTAAACCGCATTTTCATTCTTAAAACCACAGGCATACACGCTCCCATCCCTATGGTGGTAGCATAGTTTGCCCATAGAAAATATTCCTGCATCACGCCGGTTCCACCCACCATGAAACTGATGTTTCCGGTGTAAACTCCTCCCAACGGCATCACTACGATTAGCAGTAAAACCATCATCAGAAGCTGTACGGGTTTCGGCACCCAATCGCTGAAAAGACCTTTGTTGTACATATTTTTTTAGACTAATAGATAATAGACTGATAGACTGATAGACGAAAGACAATTTTTAGATTTTAAATAGAAAAGATCTTAGTTAATTTAATAATAAAGAAAATCTATGTTCTATCCGTCTATTCTCTATCTTTTTGCATTTAAAGAAACATTCATATTCATTCCTGCGCTCAGTTTTGCGACATCTTCTTTTTTATTGGAATCTGTAAACTCTATTCTTACGGGAATTCTCTGTTGCACTTTGACAAAATTACCTGTTGAATTATCCGTCGGAACATTTGAATATCTCGAGCCTGTCGCGGCTGACACTGCTGTTACCACGCCTTCAAATTGTTTTCCGCCCAATGCATCTGCGGTCATCATTAGTTTTTCACCAATTTTGATGTTCGGCATTTGACTTTCTAGGAAATTAGCGGTTACCCATTTTTGATTATTTAAAACGATGGTCGCAACCTGCTGACCCGGCTGAATTAATTGTCCTTCAGAAATTGTTCTCCTACCCATCACTCCGTCGTAGGGCGCAGTGATTACAGTGTATGAAAGATTGATTTTTGCCATATCCAACGCAGCTTTTGTTCGTTTGATTTCGGCATCATTGATTCCCAATTTGCTTTTCACTTCTGTTGTAGAAAGATTGGCAGATTGTTTTTGATTGATCAGAGTCTGATACACTGCTTTTTGCGCATCGTACTCGGTTTTCATCTGATCAAATTGTTGTCTGGTCACCGCTTCAGCAGCTAACAGATTTTTGTATCTGTTTAAGTTTTGATCGGCATTCCACAATCTTGCTTTTGCTCCGGCAATATTAGATTCCATTACGCTGACGTTGTTGGAAACGGTATTTACCGATGAAGTTGTCGCCGAACGCTGAGCCAATGCATTTTGATAAGCCGCTTCTGCCTGTCCGAGTTGGGTAATAATTTCACGGTCATCCAAAATGGCCAACGTATCTCCTTTTTTCACCTGCTGATGCTCAATGAATGTTATTTCTTTAATATAAGCCGAAACTCTGGTGTTGATTGGATTAATGAATTCTTCAACCTGGGCCGCTTCCGTATAAGTTTTGTCACCAATATGAAAATATTGACGAACTAGCCAGAACAATCCGAAACCTATCAATGCAAATACGATTACATTTGAAATGATGGCTCTGATTTTATTTTTTCTATTTTGTTTTTTCTTGGCTTCAGCATTTGAAACCACAGGTTTTGCAGTTGTTTGCGGTTGTGTATCTTGAGTATTTTGTTCCTTGTTTTCCATTGTTTTTGATTTTCAGTTTTAAATAATTAAAGCGTCCCAGTAGATTTCAACAAATTATAATATTGATACAGGACATTGATTTCCGCATTGGCAAAGTCCAGTTCCGACTGAAGTTTCTGGTTTTGTGCATCAATCATTTCTGCCTGCACAGCCAATTGATTGAGGTACTTTGCTTCGGTGATTTTATAATTTTCTTCGGCTAATCTCTTTGCATCATTTAAAATATCGGCTTGTTGAATTGCTTCCTGATATTTCACATAAGAAGCATTCACATTCATGTCAATATTCTGTTGCGTTAAAGTCAAAACATCGTTTGCCTGAGTTTTCTGCAATTCGCCAAGCTTCACTTTCTCTTTAGTTTTATAGAGATTATCGATGTTATAGCTTAAAGAAATTCCGCCTTGCCATCCACTCGCATACATATCCAAAACAGGATTTCTGGTGGTAATTGGTCTTTGCAAACTGTAACCGCCAAAACCTGAAATCGTAGGCATTCTGTCGGTTTTGATGATTTCGATATTTTTATCGGCCATACTAATGTTGGTTTGTGCAGACTTCAGTTGTGGATTAGTTTCGTGAGCAAGATTTAAATAATAATCCATTCCGATTCCAGATTCTTTATTTTCCAAATTTTCAACAGGAATAATTTCTGTGTCGGCAGGTAAACCCAAAGCGATGTTCAAATTATAATTAAGAATTTTCCTGTTATTGGCTAAAGTTAAAATACTCTGATCAAGATTTTTTATCGCCAATTCACCTCGGATGACTTCATTTCTGGTGACCATTCCCTGTTTGTAAAAATCATTGATATTCTTCAATCGTTGTTGAGCCAGCTTTTTGTTGTTGTCGAAAACAGATTGTTGATTGATAATTTTATAAACATCCAAATAATTAGAGATGACTAAAAATTTTACATCTTGTTGATTCTTTTCCAAATCCAGTTCAGAAAGCTGTTCACGCAATCCGGCAAGTTCGATCGATTTATTTAAAAGCCCACCTTTAAAAATGAGTTGAGTCGCCTGCACACCATACGTACTTCCATAATGAGGCATCGGAATCGCCGTTGAATTTGAAAAATCCTTATCTATCGCCACTACATTCCCCAAATAAAACTGGGTGGTAGAAGCCGTTATTGAAGGAAGTTTCTGAAGTTTGGTAATATCGGTTTGTTGTTTGGCAATATTGATGTTCTGTGCAGAAACTTTTAACTGATAGTGATTTTGAAGTGCCAGTTGTGCGACTTCGTTCGCTGTCATCTGTTTTATTTCCTGTGAGAAAAACAGCGTAGGAAAAAAAGCTATCATGAGTGATAGCGCTGTTTTTATTTTTTTTGTCATTTTACCTTGTTTTACGGGACAAAGTTACGACGAACGCAATATCAAACAAATGTTTGATATTTGGAAAAAGATGTTCAAATGTAGGATTCTACACCTCGAATTGCTGGCGGTATTGTGATGGACTTACATCAAGATGCTTTTTAAAAAAGTGAGAAAACGAATACTGATCACTAAAACCCAGAATGGTAGAAATTTCCGAAACAGGCTTTTTAGACGAGTTTAGTAATACCTTGGCCTCATTGATTACCATTAAAGCAATAATATGACTTGCAGACTTTCCTGTAATAGCTTTCACTACAGAAGAGAGATGTCTGGTTGTAATCGACTGTCGTTCTGCATAAAATTCAACAGTTCTGTCATTATGATGATGAGAAACCAAATCATTAAGAAAAATGAAAACAATCTCTTCCTGTCTCGACATCTGATTCATAGAATTACTGTCTTCATTTGAAATAATACCAGCCATTTGATAACAGAAAACAGAGAACAAATGCTCCACCATTTCTTTTTTATAAGTCATTTCAGTAGTAGAATCTAAGATATATTTTAAGAAATTCACACTTTTCCACACCACATCCATATCATCCTGATGAAAAGGAACACCCACATTCATCTGCTGGCGAAAATAGCGATAGGTAATTAACCGATTGAATTTTAAAGACAAAGCCGAGATAAACTCTCTTTTATAAGAAACCATTCTCGATTGAAAATCGTCGCTTACAGAGATCATTTCGTACACAGTTTGCGGATCTGTCACCATAAACATATTTGCAGAAAGTTCGAGATCACTAAAATGTTGCCTCAACTTGATAGAACCACTTTTAATAAAGATAAAAGCAGGATTATCGGGACGGAAAGGTTTGCTGGCGGAGATTCTTTCAAAGATATTATGTTGTGTAAAAATCTCGACCCCGAATTTTTCTAGAGCAGACATATAGCAAATGTAAACAATCTGTCTCCCGATTGCAAAAATTTATTATTTTAGTAAACCCAAATTAGAGAATATGAGAAAGATCAATTTGCTTTTCGCAGAATACGCAGAAAGCCACAGAAACTCCACCAACAAGATGATCCACTGGATTTGTGTTCCTTTGATTTTCTGGACAATCTTAGGATTTATTTCTTTGATTCCGTCTCCACATTTCTGTGCATCTTACTTTGGATGTATGAGTCTGGTGAGTTTAATTGCAGTGATTCTAGTTACCTTATTTTATCTTAGACTATCTCTTTTGATTGGTTTCATCATGATTTTTGCTATGCTTTTAATGGAACATTTTGCATATGCTGTCAATATTCATTTCGGAAATAAATCGTGGGTGGTCTATCTCTCAGTTTTCGTAATTACATGGATTTTGCAATTTGTGGGACATAAAATTGAAGGCAAAAAACCGTCTTTTCTGAAAGATCTACAATTTCTTTTGATCGGACCGATCTGGTTGTTAAGTTTTGTTCTGAAGAAATTAGGGATTAGATATTGATTTTAAATTATTTGATTAAACGCAAGGATAGACAATGATTTTTTTTAAAAGCCTTGTGCATAATTTTAAGATAAACAATGGCGTTCTACTTAATAATGAAATACAAAGATTTTGAATAATACACTTTTTAAAATGTAAAAACAAATATTAATCTTCCAAAGCATACACCGCAAAACTTGCCAACCAATGATCTCCTCCGTAATTTCCCTGGAATAATAATGGAAGTCCGTTGTTCAAAAAAACATTTGCCGTTTTCTGAAATTCCTTTTTCAAAGGATGATTATCCGGAAGTGATTTTGCAATTCCCTTCATACACCACGCTTTTGTGAAAGACAATCCTACGAGATGAACCGTTTGATAATCACTCAAATCGCTGACGACCGGAATTTTCTTTATATTTTCTAAGCTTCTTTTTTCATAGAAATTATCTAGCCATTTTACAAATTCTTTTTGGGGAAGAATTCTGCGCATTAAATCGGCAATTTCAAGACTTGGCGAGAAAAAATCTGAACCGTCCGGTTCTAGATAAGCAGGCGTTTTCGTATTGGCTAAATAAAAATATTTCGCTTTCTCAGTTAATTGATTTTCGAAATCTTTATCTTTTGCAGCTCTTGCCCAATCCAATGCAAAAACCATTGCAAATGCAGTATTCGGATGAACTCCGGTTCGGTTGGGATAAGTCTGTTTAGGCAAATAGGTTTTCCAGGAAGCAAGAATTTTATCGGTTAGAGGTTTTAAATTATCATGCCAGATTTTAGCTTTCGGATGATTCCATGTCATTAATTCTTCATCTAACTTTAGCAACCAAGCCCAGCCGTACGTTCTTTCAAAAGTTGTTGTGAGCTGATATTTTGAAAAGTAATCTGCTTCAGTCTGTAAATTTTCTTTTTTAAATGAGTTATCTAAGATATTCTCAATGTCTTTAGCAATTGACAAATCGGGTTTGGTCTTCAGCAAACGCAACAACATCCAATGACCATGTACGGAGGAATGCCAATCAAAACAACCATAAAAACTAGGATGCAGATCTTTCGGACTCAAAGAAACTTCGCCTTCGGTATTGATGATATGTGCGGTCTTATTCGGATATTCCTGATTGATGCAATGCAGAGGTTTTTCTGCTAACTTAACTGCCATTTCATTGGTCAGTTTTGGAGATTGTTGGGCGAAAATTAATGATGAAAACAAAAAAGCAAAAAGACATTTTTTCATTCAATAAAAATATTAATAAATATTTAACTGTCCTGTTTTTACAATCAATTAATTACTTTCAACTAAAAAATTTAACACATTGCTGTTAAAGAAGAGCATACAGATGTTTCTGTAAAACTTAAATAATAAGAAAATTTTTTCTGGAAAATATCGTAATAAGCTGATGTGCAAAACCACTAAAGACATGTATAAACTCAGAAAATATGCGGGAACTAAAAGATGAGACTGACTTTTTTAAAAGGAAACTTCATTTGATAGAGGAGAAAAATAAATTACTATACTTAGAATTGATGCATTAAAAGTCTAGTTTGGGAGATATGAAGGAAAAACAATATAAAAAAAGTAAATTCATAAAAAAAACATCCGAACACTTTAGATATTCGGATGTTTCATTGCAATAAATAATTATCTAAGCATTAAAATGAGTTTTCACAGTTTCTAAAACCTGCTCATCAGACATTTGCTGAGATGTTTCTAACGTAATTTTTAAATCTTTAAATTGTGCTGTATCATGCAGATAATGTTTCAGTTCTTCCTGAATTGTTCCCGGACCAGTAATTAAAACTTCCTCGGAATTCGTTAAAAGATGCTCTACTTCTTTGAAAAATTTAACTTTATTGGTTTGCTCGGCATTATTGCCTGCATTTTCACTAGAATTACCATGTTGGATAACTGCTTTTACAGGACTGCATAGAAAAAATTTGAATGCATTTTGCGCGTCATGATTTTTCACAACTACTGCTTTCTGGCTATCAATCCAAAGTCCTGCTAATTTTTTGTCAGACATAATTTATTTTTTAATGTTATGTCTTTGTATTCGCAATAATGATGCTAAAGAGTTGTTAACAGCTGTTAAATTACTATGTTCGTAATTAAATAACACAAATTGATGAGAACGAAATATCTTACATTGTAAGAAAATGTATTTTTAATGTATACAATTCTTTAGGACAAGGATTGCTTGAATCTGTTTACCAGAAAATTTTAGTTTATGAATTAGAAGAAAACGGTCTTACAGTAAGATCAGAACTATTACTACCCGTTAAATATGGTAATAAATTATTTGATATAAATTTTAGGATTGATATTCTTGTGGAAGACAAGGTGATTTGGAATTAAAGTCAGTAAAATCAATTGAAGATATTCATTATAAACAACTTTATACATATTTGAAATTATAATCTGCGTACTCAGCAAAATCTGCGAGAGAAAAAAAAGTTCAATTCTATTTCCCTATAACAAATACCGCAGGAATTTTATGAAGTTCAGGTTTCTGTTTTTGCCAGTCTTTGATGCTTAAAGTTTTGATGAATTCATGCTCTGCATCATTAATGTTTGCGGCAATACAAAGTTTTGTTTGCGGAGATAAAAATTTACAAAGATCTTCGAAAAGCGCATTGTTTCGATACGGTGTTTCCATAAAAATTTGGGTGTATCCTGTCTTTTGAAGTTCACTTTCCAGATATTGTATTCTCTTTTTCTTTTCGCCTTTTTCGATCGGAAGATAACCGTTAAAACTAAATTCCTGCCCGTTGAAACCACTGGAAATCAAAGCAAGGATGATCGATGACGGCCCGGAAATAGGAATAACTCGTATTTTTTTCTCATGACACCATTTTACCACTAAATTTCCGGGATCTGCGATACAAGGAAGTCCTGCCTCTGATAATAATCCGAAATCCTGGCCATTCAGCATTCTGTCTTGAGCTTCTTTAATGTCAGAATTTTCTGTATACTTATCTAAAAGAAATAATTTTAAATCTGATTGCTTTTTATCAGGAGCGAAAAATTTAATAACTTTTCTCGCCGTCTTTTCATTCTCAACAAAGAAAAAATCTGTCTGCATGATATAATCTTTTATCACAGGAGAAAAATGCGTGATTGGTGTATTTTCTGAAAGATAAGCCGGAATTAAGAAAAGCATTGTATTGTTATTTTGATATTTAAATATGAGCGATAACTTAGTTATCTTATTTTATTGGTAATTACCTGTTGTTGAAGTTGATGCGAAATCTTGTTGCTAGCACGATCCAACAATTGATAGACTTTTTCAAAATCATCGAGATTTCCCCAATATGGATCTGGAACTTCAGAATTCTGATGATTTCCGGCCTCTTCTAAGAACAGATGAACTTTTTGACGTTGCTCTTCAGTTCTAGTCAGCGAGATAACGTCTTCAAGATTTTTCAAATCCATACAATAGATCTTATCAAATTGATCAAAATCTGTCATTTGAATTGGTCTCGATTTTTGCTTTGAGATATCAATATGATGATTTGCAGCAGTTTTTACGGCTCTTTTATCAGGAGTTTCGCCTTCGTGCATAGAGATTGTACCCGCAGAATCAACCACAAAACTATCAGGAAGTTTGGATCTTAAAATCCCTTCTGCAAGCGGACTTCTGCATATATTGCCGAGACAGACCATCAGTATTTTCATTAACTTAATTTAAATATTGAAAAATTTATAGTAAGATTTTAAGCTGACAAAATTAAACAAAAAATGGAGAACAAATAGTCTCCATTTCTTTATGATGTCGTTTACAGATTAATGTTTAATTTTTTCTGTAAGTTCTTTTACATATTTCTTTACTTCCTTATCGATTTTGGAAACATCTTTTATCGTATCACAAGCGTACATCACGGTCGAATGGTCTTTACCGCCCATTTCTTCACCTATTTTCGTAAAAGTTGCATTGGTAAATTCTTTTGCAAAATACATCGCCAGTTGTCTCGGTAACGCAATTTCTCTTTTTCTTGTTTTAGACAAAAGCTGCTCTCTCTTAATTCCAAAATACTCACATACAACCTCCTGAATATAAGGAATATTGATGATTTTTTTCTGGTTAGCGGCAATCTTATTAATGGTTTCCTTTAATAATTCTAAACTTAAATCTGATTTATAAATTGTAGAATAAGCAATCACTGAATTGATAACCCCAATAAGTTCTCTTACGTTGGTTTTTGCTTCTGCAGCAAGAAAATCGAGCATGTCGTCTGTTAAAACAATTCCGTCTCTGCTTAGTTTGTCAACGATAATTCTTTTTCGGGTATCAAGATCCGGAGATTTAATCTCTGCAGAAAGTCCCCATTTGAAACGGGAAACAATTCTGTCCTGAATATCCATAATATCTACAGGAGCTTTATCTGACGTAAGAATAATCTGCTTTCCGTTCTGATGCAAATAATCGAAAATATGGAAGAAACTATCCTGAGTGGCCGATTTACCGGAAAGAAACTGAATATCATCGATGATCAGTACATCTACCATCTGATAGAAGTTGGCAAATTCTGTCTGTTTATGAGCTTTAGCAGCTGAAATAAACTGCTGGATAAATTTTTCGGATGAAAGATAAAGAACCACTTTATCAGGAAACTGACTTTTTACTTCCAGACCTACTGCCTGACCGAGGTGAGTTTTACCAACACCATAACCTCCATATAAAAACAAAGGGTTGAAAGCGGTTGCTCCGGGTCTTTTTGCGATAGATCTCGCAACCGTAGAAGCAAATTTATTGCTTTCTCCTTCCACATAATTATCAAACGAAAAATCAGCTTTCAGATTAGAATCAATATTTACTTTTTTGATTCCGGGAACTACGAAAGGATTAACAATATTGGATGAAAAACCCTGAGGCATTGTTTCCTGCATTTTTGGTGTAGGAACTGTTTTCCCTTTCATATTCATAGTAACAGGCTTTTCCAAACCGCTAGGCTTGTTTTCCATTACAGAATACCAAAGTTTAACGCCTTTACCGATGTTTTTCTTCAGGGCAGCAGAAAGCAACGACAGATAGTTATCCTCGATATATTCTTTGTAAAAATCACTCGGAACCATCAATGTAAGATTGTTGTCAACCAAAGAAATTGGCTGCACTTTATCAAACAGCAAGTCGAATGATTTTTCCAGTTTTTTAAGATCAGAATTGTCTTCAGCCGCGTTTAAATTATCTCGCATAAACTGAAGGCACTTCTGCCATATCATCATTAAATTTTCATCCAT